>NZ_REFV01000039.1 GCF_003688895.1 Dokdonia sinensis | reverse complement strand
ACACCATCACGGATGACAACGGGAATACGAGCACTGCTACGGTAGATGTAACGATCACTGCCACTCCAGATGCTGAGGATGATACTGCGACTACGGATGAAGACACTCCTGTGGATATTTCCGTATTAGACAATGACGATTTAGGTACAGAGCCAACAACGATCACGGATGTCACAGATCCAGCCAATGGAACCGTAACGATCAACGGTGACGGCACGGTGACCTACACTCCAGACCCAGACTTCAGTGGTACCGATACCTTTGAGTACACCATCACGGATGACAACGGGAATACGAGCACAGCTACGGTAGATGTAACGATCACTGCCACTCCAGATGCTGTTGATGATACGGCGACTACGGATGAAGACACTCCTGTAGACATTTCCGTATTGGACAATGACGATCTTGGTACAGAGCCAACTACGATCACGGATGTGACTGATCCAGCCAATGGAACCGTAACGATCAACGGTGACGGAACGGTGACCTATACTCCGGACCCAGACTTCAGTGGTACCGATACCTTTGAGTACACGATCACGGATGACAACGGGAATACGAGCACGGCTACGGTAGATGTAACGATCACTGCTACACCTGATGCTGAGGATGATACTGCGACTACGGATGAAGACACTCCAGTAGACATTTCCGTATTGGACAATGACGATCTTGGTACAGAGCCAACAACGATCACTGCTGTTACGGATCCAGCGAATGGAACGGTAACGATCAACGGTGACGGCACGGTGACCTATACTCCAGATGCAGACTTCAGTGGTACCGATACTTTTGAGTACACGATCACGGATGACAACGGGAATACGAGCACTGCTACGGTAGATGTAACGATCATTGCTACACCTGATACTGAGGATGATACGGCGACTACGGATGAAGACACTCCTGTAGACATTCCCGTATTGGACAATGACGATCTTGGTACAGAGCCAACAACGATCACGGATGTGACTGATCCAGCCAATGGAACCGTAACGATCAATGGTGACGGAACGGTGACCTATACTCCGGACCCAGACTTCAGTGGTACCGATACCTTTGAGTACACGATCACGGATGACGATGGTAACACAAGCACTGCTACAGTAACAGTTGTTGTTGTATCGGCTCCTGATGCTGTGGATGATACTGCGAGCACGAATGAGGATACCCCTGTGGACATCGCTGTCCTTGACAATGACGATCTGGGTACAGAACCGACTACGATCACCGATGTGACTGATCCTGCGAACGG
>NZ_REFV01000038.1 GCF_003688895.1 Dokdonia sinensis | reverse complement strand
CAACACCAGTTGTATCTCAATTTAGTTTTTATACTTAAATTTAAAAAACACATTGTGATACAACTTCAAATAAAACGTCTTAGGTCGTTTTACAAAACCTTGAACGAATCATATACATAAACCGTTGATGGTCAATTACCTTCGGCCGCAATGCTCCATAAAATAAGGAAATTAGGGCTCAATCGAGAGGTTGGGGAATTTAGCAAATCAAAGTTTTGAAGTATTCTCCGCTTGCATCATTTAGATCAATCCAAGAGCAAGCATACTGACCCATTCAGATTAGGACTGAGCGTCAATTTTATTCCCACATTGCTAATTGACCATCAACGTCCAATGTGTGAAACGCCTAATCACAAAACATTGCCTACCACCTAAAACATCGCTGTCCGAAGGCAACAGACAACAACCGAGTATAAAGCACACAAGGCGTTCCAAAAGCTCAACGCAGGGCAGCAAACCTCCAAAATAATTAATACCTTACACAAATAATACAAACACCAAAACAAGTGAAAGCCAGCAGAACGCCCTGCACGCTTTATACATTGGACGTTGTGCATAATGTGAGCAACTAACGCAAAAACTGAAAAACTAACGACTGAATTGAAACGCAAAGAAATATTTTGGCTAATTGGAACAGCAATTTTTGTGCTGATTTTGAATTTTTCGTTGTTTGGTGTAAACGGATTCAAAGCTGAATCTGTTACTGATATTAATATTCACGATACATATTTTGTAATTGCAAATTTTCATTTTATTCTGCTATTATCTGTTTTGATTTTTTTCAGCGTTTATCTTTTACGAATGTTAAGGCGGAATTTCAAAAACCTTACTGTGAATCTGATTTTTATGATTTGCGGAATATTGAGTATTTGGGTTCTGACTGGAATTATTTCAATTGTCAGTTCTTATATTGGAGTAACAGAAACTACTGAGTATAATCTTCCTGTAACGAATACTATGTTTGACAATGTTTCTAAATTGCTATATCTGATTTTAATAATAATAGTTATCTTGATAGCATATAGCGGATTTAAAACGGGACTGAATTATCGAAAAGCGGAATAAACACTATGCACAACACCGTATAAAAATAATTGCGGTTTAGTGCTTAATCAAAGGTCGTTGCGTGTTTGCAACATCTGATTTTCCTTCGGAAAATCCTCGCATACAAACCCGCAACTATTCTTATACAAATACGTTGATGGTCAATTACCTTCGGCCGCAATGCTCCATAAAATAAGAAAATTAGGGCTCAATCGAGAGGTTGGGGAATTTAGCAAATCAAAGTTTTGAAGTACTCTCCGCTTGCATCATTTAGATCA
>NZ_REFV01000037.1 GCF_003688895.1 Dokdonia sinensis | reverse complement strand
TGTCTAGTCCTAAATAACCGATACAGATTATTAAAGGATTAAAATTAATATTTAAAGCTTAACGATTCTAGCATCGTTAAGCTTTTTTGATTTGTACTGTTTTCTACTTAGTTTGTTTTGTTGATGCATTTGCTGTGGTGTTAGCAGGTGATTGGATAAGTGCGGTCTCTGATTGTTATAAATTTGGATTGCATTTTTGATTAGCTGTTTTTTCACTTCTATATCATTGATACTTTTAGCGACTTTAAATTCTTGCTTTAGTATTCCATTTATTCTTTCTGCTATTGCATTCTCGTAAGGATCATACTTCTCTGTCATACTGGCTTTAATATTGTTCTGATTCAACAGTTGTTGATAATCGTTTGAGCAATATTGCAAACCTCTATCAGAGTGATGGATCAATGGTTGATCTTTATTGATTCTGTTCTTTAAGGCCATCTCAAGAGCTTGCAGGGAACCATCTACCGCTAGAGTATTGGATACATTATAGCCCATTATCTTTTTAGAATAGGCATCTGTGATTAAGGCTAGATAGGACGGGTTGCTTCTGTCACCTACGTAGGTGATATCACTGACCCAGATTTGTTCTGGTCTTATGATATCAACATTGCTAACGATGTTCCTGTGTTTTCTAAATCGATGATGTGAGTCTGTAGTTATGTGATAGCTTCTTTTAGGTTTTATCAACATGTGATTTGCTTTAAGTATTCTAAAAAGCTTATCCCGACCTACTTTTAAATCAGTAAGTTCTCGTTTCAAAATATGATATAATTTTCTAGTACCTAGTTTGGGCATTACATTACGTTTAGCCCTAACTAAAGCTATTACTTGTTTTGATATAGATTGTTTATGGCTTCTAGACTTAATGGAGCGATAATATACCTGTCTGTCAAGCCCGAGTAAGTTACAGGTGGAAACTATGGTTTCTTCTTGTTCTTCTTTGAAGACTTCAATAACTCGGGCGTGTAATTTTTTCTGATCTGGATATCATATTCCTTCTCGGCCATATCTACAAGCATATCAAAGATGATTGCTTTCTTGTCAGCACGCTCGGCCAGATACTCTGCTCTAGCTTTTTGTTTTTCTAGTAGCTTTACTTTTGCCTCTAGCTCGATGATCTTTTGTTCTGGTGTCTTTGCCACTGTTACAACGGATAGGTTTTCCCAATCAAAGGTACCATATTTGCGCAACCAAGTCGTAATTGTAGATCTAGCTTGTATACCATATTTAAGATGAGCTGCTAACCGATCTAATTGACCTGATTCTATTTCTTCTACTACTTGAAGCTTAAAAGAAAGCGAGTAGTCTTTTTGGGTACGTTTAACATACCCAGTGGTTACTGGTGTTTTCATTACACTAAGAATTTAGTGTATCGCTATTTCAGGACGGGACA
>NZ_REFV01000036.1 GCF_003688895.1 Dokdonia sinensis | reverse complement strand
GAGGCTGTCTGAAAACTATTCGGACAGTCTTTTTTTATTAAGGGCTATTTCTATTATTCAATCGTAAATGTTTTACAAGTGCTATTTGTTATCAGTTAGTAGTTATCAGTCTGCTTTTAGATAGCTAAACTTACCTTTTTCAGGTTATGTGCCATTGCTATAAGGCCTATTTCGGTATTTACTTTCTCGATTCCTCTCAACATAAAGCGTTTAAAGCCCATATTGTGTTTAATATTTCCAAAAATAGCTTCTATATCCCAGCATCTTTGCTTGCGATGTGCTACGCCTCTTTCACTGAGTAAATTTTGTTTTGCTTTTGCTTTATGCCTTATAAGATTATAGTTCCGTTCTATAATTCTATCCCCCTTAGCTCTAAAGCAGGATCCTCTGAGTGGACATCCGCCGCAGTTGGCAGCTTGATAGCGGGTATAAGTTTGAAGATGTCCATTTTTAGTTTTCTGTTTTGAAGTTCCTATCTTATGCATTTGCTGTCCCATAGGGCAGTAATAACAGTCCTGTTCCATATTGTAATGAAACTGGTCTGGATGGAAAGGGTTAGGTAGCTTCTTTTGTTGTTTTTGTTCCTTGTGGAAGTAGTTATATTTTACAAATGCCTCTATATCATTATCTTCAAGATAGGTGTAGTTCTGCTCACTGCCATAGCCTGCATCTGCTGTAACGATTTCTGGATTTTCTTGAAAACTGTCCTGATGTTCTTCTAGGTGGTCTATCAGTGTAGTGGTATCTGCGGTTGTCTGCGCAAGAGTATAATTAACTACAAACTGATTATTGGAAGATGCCTGTAGGTTATAGCCAGGTTTAAGTTGTCCATTTTGCATATGATCGTCTTTCATACGCATAAAAGTCGCATCGGGATCTGTCTTACTCATCGAGTTTCTCCCGCTCATCTGCTCTTCTTGCCTATTGTATTTTGCAACATTTGTTGGCCAGTTATTCTTGGCGTAGTTAAGCTTTTGTTTCACCTTCTTATCTATAGTCTTACCCTCAAGTGCCTGATTTATTTCATTTATGGTTTTAGCCACCTCTTCAGGATTTACAGCTTCAAAATTATCAGGCTCATTAGGTTGTTGCGCTTCGTCTGCATAGATAGTCTCCACGTAGCGCCAGAGTTCCTTGAGCTGTTTCTTGATACGCTCACGCGAGTTCTTGATGCTCTTTGCCCAGACAAAGGTGTAGCGATTTGCATTTGCCTCGATCTTGGTACCATCTACATAGATATCTTTTATACTGAGATATCCCTGCTCTGCAAGAAGGATGACCACCTGATTGAAGATCTTTTTAAAATTCCCCTTTAGTCTGCCAGAGCGAAAGGTGCTGATGGTATTATGGTCAGGTCGTATGCAGCCACTGAGCCACATAAAGTGTACATTCTCACCTAATGCCTGTTCTATCTTACGGGAAGAGTAGAGATTACGCAGATAGGCATAGACCAAAATCTTCAAAAGGTCACGTGGATGGTAGCTGGAAGTACCGCCACCTTTGTAGGTTCTCTCGATGGAGCTGATATCGATTTGATC
>NZ_REFV01000035.1 GCF_003688895.1 Dokdonia sinensis | reverse complement strand
AGGCGTTCCAAAAGCTCAACGCAGGGCAGCAAACCTCCAAAATAATTAATACCTTACACAAATAATACAAACACCAAAACAAGTGAAAGCCAGCAGAACGCCCTGCACGCTTTATACATTGGACGTTCTACACCATTTGAAAAAAACATTCGTCATAGCATTAATATTTTTGATTTTGACAGCTTCCTGCTCAAATCGACAATACACGCTGGATAATTACGCCAATTATCCGGTTAAAATAGCTAAACAAAAAATCGAATATCCAAATGGCGACTTTTCATTCTCTATTCCAATTAATTGGGAATGGAAAGTAGAAAACTATGAATACGAAAATATCTTGTCGGGAATAGATGCTAGTTCAAAGCCTGACAAAGACGGTTTTGTGGATTTGCTTTCTGTTCAGAAAATAAAAAGTTTCGGAAACAAAACGGATTTAAAATCTGAATTTGAATATTATATCGAATTGCTGGAAACGAATTGGGATGCGGAAGTTGTTGAAACAGGCAAAACTGATTTGTTAAATCAAGAAGCTTATTTTCTACACACAAAATCGGATACAGGAACTTACGGCGAAATTGAAACCATAAGTTTCGTTGTAGAAAGTGAAACTAAAGGAGTGTTTTACAATTTGACTGCTTCAGCATCTCAAACTGATGACTTAAAGAAAAATATGGCTATATTAATCCAATGTTTGAAAAAGTTTAAATCGAATAACAGCGGATAAAAAACGGTGTAGAACAATGTATATAAAAAATAGCGCAAGTCATTGCTAACACTAAGGTTTGGGCATTTTTGGAAAGTCGCCAAATTTTTAAATTTGACGATTTTCAAGTAAAAAGATAAATAGTAAAATTTAAAAATTTGGCTTGTGTTTAATCCGAAAAGTAACAGCTTATTTTCAGCGCTACTTTTCATATACGTAGCCGTTGTGGGCAATTAAAACCAACATTTGGGCTTAAAACCAACTTTCATCAGAAATCAATGGATTTTCATTTTGAATTGCTAAACAACTAAAGAATTACGATTATTGACTGTTAAATCGAACCACTGAATTTGACTTGAATATAATGTTGGGAATTAACCGAAAAGCCAACTGAAAAAGGAAGTAGGACTAATTTAAATTATTACAAATGAAATTATTTACCACAATCGGAATTTTACTATTAACTTTTGTTACTGTGAATGCTCAACAGATTGATATCGAAATCTATCAAGTTTTAAAAACCCAAGGAGTTTTAACCACAAACCAAAATACAACCTTAATTAGTGAGAGTGAAAATCAAAAAATTTATCAAGTTAATTTTAATAGTTCTGACAATTACGATAAAGCAATTTTAATTGACTACGGAAGTAATAATTTCGAATTTATTTATGATTCACAAATGGGTCAAAATTCGAATAAAATTATAATATCAAAAAATTATTCTTCAATATCAAAAACTCAAATAGATAGTGGATGTGGAATGGGCGAATGTTGGTCAGTTTACAAACAGTACCATAACGGGAGAAAGTTATTTGAAAAAAGAATTGGAGGATAAACTGCCCACAACAACGGTAACCGTTGCACAACCCATTAAATCGACAATAATTGACTTTAAAAGCGCCTTTCTGAGAGGTGCTTTTTTAAGTTATGAAGTATGCAAGTCTTAAATTAATATCGCTTAAAAAGACTCGTTTGAG
>NZ_REFV01000034.1 GCF_003688895.1 Dokdonia sinensis | reverse complement strand
GGCGTTCCAAAAGCTCAACGCAGGGCAGCAAACCTCCAAAATAATTAATACCTTACACAAATAATACAAACACCAAAACAAGTGAAAGCCAGCAGAACGCCCTGCACGCTTTATACATTGGACGTTAGGCACAAGCTAAAACACCACTTTCGACAATTGACAAAAATGTAAAGAAACGGTAAATTTTAAGCATAAAGTTGTATATACAACTTATTTCATTATCTTTGTTCTATGGAAAGTGAATCAAACTTTAGTTATCAGGATTGCATATCGAATAAAGTAATGCAGCTCAATAGGATAATTGCTAATATCTTTAGGAAGTATCTAAAGCCATTTGGCATAACCGATAGCCAATTATCAATCTTATTCGTGTTAGCAAAAAAATCTGACCTAAATCAAAAGAAGCTTTCGGAATTAGTCGTGCTAGAAAAATCTTCACTAAACAGAAACCTATCAAGACTAGAGAATGCCAATTTAATTTCTAAGAATGATTTCCCCTATATCAATATTACCGATAACGGTAGAGATTTGGTTTTAAGAATTACCCCAGAATGGAAGAAGGCAATGGTTGAAAGTGAAAAACTATTACAAAATGACGGCAAGATTGCCCTTGAAGTAATTATGAATAATATTAAGCAATGACCAACGCACGAAGAATACAGATAGGCACAAACTGAAATACAATGAAAAAAGAACTAAAAAGAAAAATAGCCTTTGCCCTTAGTATGGGCATCATAACCACGGCAATAGTATCATTTACCTTGATTGTAATAAATGTTGGTTTTAATAAAGAGTTCGTAGCTATCTGGCTAAAATCTTGGTTTGTAGCCTACATTGTTGTAGTGCCGTTTATATTAATTCTTGGACCCAGATTGCAAACTTTTATAGATAGCAAAGTTGATTAATTGAAACCTTTAAACTGACCAATAAATCACAGCTCTTCCGATTTATTGGCGTTAATTAAAAGAAGAACAATGAATGACCAAGAAAACATACAGCTCACTTTAGAATATTTGTCAATAATCATTCTTGGTGGACTAATCATTTTTCAATTATCGCATTTTACAGTTGCAGGTTGGAAATTTTGGAAAAATGATAAGTTTAGAATAGCGAAAACAATTTTCGTAGCCATCTTCTGGATAGTCTATGGGACTTATTTTGTAATAACCGTAACAAACATTAATTCATACGCCGATGCTGTTCCATATGTTTTGTGCGGACTTTATCTGCCATCATTAATTTGCTTAATACTAATCGGTGTTTCAAAAAAGTTCAGAAAATTTATAGACCAAACTTCATTAAGATGGACAATTCAAAGCGTTGAAGGACCAGCCCGAATGATAGTCGGAATCATATTTCTATTTTGGTTTTTTGCTGGTCGCTTGCCTGGAATAGTGGCTTGGGTAGCTGGACCTGGGGATTGGATAGCAGGATTTATCGCGTTTTATGCTGTAAAAAGACTTCGGATTTTCAAAAAAACGGCAGGATTAACATCCAAACATTGGTCAATTGATGATTTTAAAAATAATCTCAGTAAGCAAAATCTGAATTTGCAGATTGCCAAAATGAATAAAAACCTAAATATAGCAATCGCGTTTGTTGCTTTTGGAATACTTGACTTTATTCTGGCGCCTGCCTCAACAGCAATAAGTATTCTAAATGGCAACGTTCCAGAAGAAATGGGCAGAATACCATTGACATTAATCCCTTTAGTTTTGGTACCCCAAGTTCTCTTGCTCGAAATATTTGCTATGCGCCAACTGATAGGGTTAAAGAAAATGATAAAAACTATCAAGAATAAGCCAGTGCCTAACATTGTATAAACGCAATAGCGGTTTAGGTGCAAACCCGCACCGTTTTTGTTTTGATTTAAGTATATTACTAACCGAAAAGCAGTAGCATAAAGCCCGCTACTGCGCTTATACGAGACCGTTGATGGTCAATTACCTTCGGCCGCAATGCTCCATAAAATAAGAAAATTAGGGCTCAATCGAGAGGTTGGGGAATTTAGCAAATCAAAGTTTTGAAGTACTCTCCGCTTGCATCATTTAGATCAA
>NZ_REFV01000033.1 GCF_003688895.1 Dokdonia sinensis | reverse complement strand
GAAAGCGCATTGGTGTCAATTGTAGTGGTCGCACCCGTCTCGTCGGTGTAAGTATAAGTCCCGTCACCGTTGTCCACGATTGTAGATATGGACGTATCTGAGATGAGTGTGGTCGCTCCGCTTGCATCTGTAAATATGAACTCCCCATCGTTTGCTCCCGGTACGAGTGCTACCGTTTCGGCTGCTGCATTGATTTCATCAATAGCATCCTGTACGTTTGTTGCTGTAAGTCCAGAGACTGCATTGTCATATGGATTAGAAAGGGCATTGGTATCTATTGTTGAAGTTGCACCCGTCTCATCCGTGTAGGTATAAGTGCCATCCGTATTATCTACCAGTGTAGAAGTCGAAGTATCTGAAATTAGTGTTGTAGCTCCATTAGAATCTGTAAAGAGGTAGGTCCCGTCCATATTGTCTACGAGTGCTACCGTTCCCGCAGCCGCATTGATTTCATCAATAGCATCCTGCACGTTTGTTGCTGTAAGTCCAGAGACTGCATTGTCATACGGATTAGAAAGTGCATTGGTATCTATTGTTGAAGTTGTCCCCGTCTCGTCGGTATAGGTATACGTTCCATCGAGATTATCTACCAGCGTAGAAATCGAAGTATCTGAGATTAGTGTTGTAGCTCCATTAGAATCTGTAAAGAGGTAGGTCCCGTCCATATTGTCCACGAGTGCTACCGTTCCAGCTGCTGCATTGATTTCATCAATAGCATCCTGTACGTTTGTTGCTGTAAGTCCAGAGACTGCATTGTCATATGGATTAGAAAGTGCGTTTGTATCGATTACTGAAGTTGTCCCCGTCTCATCAGTATAGGTATACGTTCCATCGAGATTATCTACCAAAGTAGAAATCGAAGTATCGGATATGAGTGTCGTTGAACCATTAGAATCTGTAAAGAGGTAGGTCCCGTCCATATTGTCCACGAGTGCTACCGTTCCAGCTGCTGCATTAATTTCATCAATAGCATCCTGTACGTTTGTCGCCACCAATCCAGAGACTGCATTGTCATATGGATTAGAAAGTGCATTGGTATCTATTGTTGAAGTTGTCCCCGTCTCATCGGTATAGGTATACGTTCCATCGAGATTATCTACGAGTGTAGAAATAGAAGTATCTGAGATTAATGTTGTTGCACCATTACTATCTGTAAAGAGGTAGGTCCCGTCCATATTGTCCACGAGTGCTACTGTTCCAGCTGCTGCATTGATTTCATCAATAGCATCCTGTACGTTTGTTGCTGTAAGTCCAGAGACTGCATTGTCATACGGATTAGAAAGGGCATTGGTATCGATAACTGAAGTTGCACCCGTCTCGTCAGTATAGGTATAGGTTCCATCGAGATTATCCACCAAAGTAGAAATCGAAGTATCGGATATGAGTGTTGTTGCTCCATTAGAATCTGTAAAGAGGTAGGTCCCGTCCATATTGTCTACGAGTGCTACCGTTTCGGCTGCTGCATTGATTTCATCAATAGCATCCTGTACGTTTGTTGCTGTAAGTCCAGAGACTGCATTGTCATATGGATTAGAAAGGGCATTGGTATCTATTGTTGAAGTTGCACCCGTCTCATCCGTGTAGGTATAAGTGCCATCCGTATTATCTACCAGTGTAGAAGTCGAAGTATCTGAAATTAGTGTTGTAGCTCCATTAGAATCTGTAAAGAGGTAGGTCCCGTCCATATTGTCTACGAGTGCTACCGTTCCCGCAGCCGCATTGATTTCATCAATAGCATCCTGCACGTTTGTTGCTGTAAGTCCAGAGACTGCATTGTCATACGGATTAGAAAGTGCATTGGTATCTATTGTTGAAGTTGTCCCCGTCTCGTCGGTATAGGTATACGTTCCATCGAGATTATCTACCAGCGTAGAAATCGAAGTATCTGAGATTAGTGTTGTAGCTCCATTAGAATCTGTAAAGAGGTAGGTCCCGTCCATATTGTCCACGAGTGCTACCGTTCCAGCTGCTGCATTGATTTCATCAATAGCATCCTGTACGTTTGTTGCTGTAAGTCCAGAGACTGCATTGTCATATGGATTAGAAAGTGCGTTTGTATCGATTACTGAAGTTGTCCCCGTCTCATCAGTATAGGTATACGTTCCATCGAGATTATCTACCAAAGTAGAAATCGAAGTATCGGATATGAGTGTCGTTGAACCATTAGAATCTGTAAAGAGGTAGGTCCCGTCCATATTGTCCACGAGTGCTACCGTTCCAGCTGCTGCATTAATTTCATCGATGGCATCCTGCACGTTTGTTGCCGTGAGCATCGATACGGTGTTGTCGTATGGATTTGAAAGCGCATTGGTGTCAATTGTAGTGGTCGCACCCGTCTCGTCGGTGTAGGTATAAGTGCCGTCACCATTGTCCACGATTGTAGATATGGACGTATCTGAGATGAGTGTGGTCGCTCCGCTTGCATCTGTAAATATGAACTCCCCATCGTTTGCTCCCGGTACGAGGCTCACTGTCCCTGCCGAGGCATTGATCTCATCGATGGCATCCTGCACGTTTGTTGCCGTAAGCATCGATACGGTGTTGTCGTACGGATTAGAAAGTGCATTGGTGTCAATTGTAGTGGTCGCACCCGTCTCGTCGGTGTAGG
>NZ_REFV01000032.1 GCF_003688895.1 Dokdonia sinensis | reverse complement strand
ACGATGCAACCGTAACGAACACCAATGTTAACGATGCCGATTGTGACGGAGTCCCGACTTCGGAAGATTGTGATGACAATGATGCTACCGTAACGAACACCAATGTAAACGATGCAGATTGTGATGGAGTTTCAACAAGTGAAGACTGTGATGACAATGATGCAACTGTAACGAATACCAATGTTAACGATGCCGATTGTGATGGAGTTCCAACATCTGAGGATTGTGATGATAACGATGCAACCGTAACGAACACTAACGTAAACGATGCAGATTGTGACGGCGTTCCAACGTCTGAGGATTGTAATGACAACGATGCAACCGTAACGAACACCAATGTAAACGATGCCGATTGTGACGGAGTCCCGACATCTGAGGATTGTGACGACAACGATGCTACTGTAACAAACACTAACGTCAACGATGCAGATTGTGATGGCGTCCCAACTTCGGAAGACTGTGATGACAATGATGCTACCGTAACGAACACCAATGTCAACGATGCCGATTGTGATGGAGTTCCGACATCAGAAGACTGTGACGACAACGATGCAACCGTAACGAATACCAATGTCAACGATGCAGATTGTGATGGCGTCCCCACATCTGAGGATTGTGATGATAACGATGCAACTGTAACGAACACCAATGTAAACGATGCCGATTGTGACGGAGTCCCAACATCTGAGGATTGTGATGATAACGATGCAACCGTAACGAACACCAATGTAAACGATGCCGATTGTGACGGAGTCCCAACATCTGAGGATTGTGATGACAATGATGCTACCGTAACGAACACCAATGTAAACGATGCAGACTGTGATGGCGTTCCAACGTCTGAGGATTGTAATGACAACGATGCGACCGTAACGAACACCAATGTTAACGATGCCGATTGTGACGGCGTTCCAACAAGTGAAGACTGTGACGACAGCGATGCAACTGTAACGAATACCAATGTCAACGATGCAGATTGTGATGGTGTTCCAACAAGTGAAGACTGTGATGACAACGATGCAACCGCAACGAATACCAATATCAACGATACAGATTGTGATGGTGTTCCAACATCTGAAGATTGTGATGACAACGATGCTATCGTAACGAATACTAACGTCAACGATGCCGATTGTGATGGAGTTCCAACAAGTGAAGACTGTGACGACAACGATGCAACAAACACAAACAGCAATGTAAATGATGCGGATTGTGATGGCGTTCCAACATCAGAAGATTGTGATGATAACGATGCAACGAACACCAATTCTAATGTAAACGATGCCGATTGTGACGGAGTCCCGACATCTGAGGATTGTGACGACAACGATGCGACTGTAACAAACACTAACGTAAACGATGCAGATTGTGACGGCGTTCCAACGTCTGAGGATTGTAATGACAACGATGCGACCGTAACGAACACCAATGTAAACGATGCAGATTGTGATGGTGTTCCAACATCTGAAGATTGTGATGACAACGATGCTATCGTAACGAATACTAATGTTAACGATGCCGATTGTGACGGTGTTCCGACATCAGAAGACTGTGATGATAACGATGCTACCGTAACGAACACCAATGTAAACGATGCCGATTGTGATGGAGTTCCGACATCAGAAGACTGTGACGACAACGATGCAACTGTAACGAATACCAATGTCAACGATGCCGATTGTGACGGAGTCCCGACTTCGGAAGATTGTGATGACAATGACGCGACTGTAACGAACACTAACGTAAACGATGCCGATTGTGATGGAGTTTCAACAAGTGAAGACTGTGATGACAATGATGCAACTGTAACGAATACCAATGTTAACGATGCAGATTGTGATGGAGTTCCAACAAGTGAAGACTGTGACGACAACGATGCTACCATAACGAATACCAATGTAAACGATGCCGATTGTGACGGAGTCCCGACATCTGAGGATTGTGACGACAACGATGCGACTGTAACAAACACTAACGTCAACGATGCAGATTGTGATGGTGTTCCAACATCTGAGGATTGTGATGATAACGATGCAACGAACACCAATTCTAATGTTAACGATGCCGATTGTGATGGCGTTCCAACATCAGAAGATTGTGATGATAACGATGCAACCGTAACGAACACCAATGTTAACGATGCCGATTGTGACGGAGTCCCGACTTCGGAAGATTGTGATGACAATGACGCGACTGTAACGAACACTAACGTCAACGATGCCGATTGTGATGGAGTTCCAACAAGTGAAGACTGTGACGACAATGATGCTACCATAACGAATACCAATGTCAACGATGCCGATTGTGATGGCGTTCCAACATCTGAGGATTGTGATGACAATGATGCTACCATAACGAATACTAACGTAAATGATGCAGACTGTGATGGCGTTCCAACAAGTGAAGATTGTGATGACAATGATGCTACCGTAACGAACACTAACGTAAACGATGCAGATTGTGACGGCGTTCCAACGTCTGAGGATTGTAATGACAACGATGCAACCGTAACGAACACCAATGTAAACGATGCCGATTGTGACGGAGTCCCGACATCTGAGGATTGTGACGACAACGATGCTACTGTAACAAACACTAACGTCAACGATGCAGATTGTGATGGCGTTCCAACTTCGGAAGACTGTGATGACAATGATGCTACCGTAACGAACACCAATGTCAACGATGCCGATTGTGATGGAGTTCCGACATCAGAAGACTGTGACGACAACGATGCAACCGTAACGAATA
>NZ_REFV01000031.1 GCF_003688895.1 Dokdonia sinensis | reverse complement strand
AGGCGTTCCAAAAGCTCAACGCAGGGCAGCAAACCTCCAAAATAATTAATACCTTACACAAATAATACAAACACCAAAACAAGTGAAAGCCAGCAGAACGCCCTGCACGCTTTATACATTGGACGTTATCTCTCATTTAGAGAAACATTCTGCTAAAATTTAACGCCTGTTCTCAATCTAAATAATTCTTTATCCTCAAAATACATTCCTACCCAAAGTAAGATTTGCATAATAACGCCCAAATTAAAAGAGCCAGTCGTCCATTGAGCTGTAATTATCCCACCAATGTATGCAACACAAAGAAAAAAGCCGATTTTTCTGGATTGTGGAATAAGAAAAACTACAGCACACAAAAGTTCAATAATCCCAACCGAAAATATCATATGACCAAGACCAATATTCGTCATATTTTCAACCATAAATTCAAGCCCAATTATTTTCGGAATTGCTGTGGCTATTAAAAGTAAAATTGGAATTATCCAAATAAAACGGAATTTGCTTCTTTTATTCACTACTTGATTTGTCATCGCTTATTAAAATTTAAGTTATTTTTGACAAAGATAAACCGTGGACTATAGTCAACGGTCAAATAAAAAATTAGAAAAAATGAAAATTGGCGAACTTTCTAAACAAACCAAAGTCTCAAGAGATACTATTCGTTTCTATGAAAATAAGGATTTACTGACCGATATTAGCAGACCATACGAATGGAATAATTATAAAGATTACGGAGAAAACAATGTAAAGCGAATTCAAATTATTAAATATTTACAACGATTTTCATTTACTTTGAGCGAATGTAAAGTTCTGTTAGATGAGCGTGATGCGAGTCCGAACAATTGTGTTGATAAGAATAGTGCATTTAAGAAAAAACTGGAATTAATAGAAAAACAAATCAGCGAATTAAAACAAACAAGAGATGCTTTAATTGCATTAGTGGAAGAATAATTGCGTAGAAAAACGAGAGATAACATTGTATATAAAAAATAGCGCAAGTCTTTGCTAACACTAAGGTTTGGGTATTTTTGGAAAGTCGCCAAATTTTTAAATTTGACGATTTCCAATAAAAAGATAAATAGTAAAATTTAAAAATTCGGCTTGTGTTTAATCCGAAAAGTTATCGCTTATTTTCAGCGCTACTTTTCATATACGGAGCCGTTGTAGCCAATTAAAACCAATCAATGCTAAAGAAACTGATTTTTGGAAAATATGATTCAAATCACAAGCTGAAACCAGCTATTAAGAATCAGGCTAAAAACGTAGGAAGAATATGGAATAATAAAACTTATAAAGATTTTGGAATTGAAAGAATTTTAAGATTATTTCTTGTTTCTATTCAATTTATTTTTCCTGCTCTTTACATCAGACACATTTCGGGTTTATTCGGACTTCTACAAAGAAAAATTTTTGTTGAACTTTATGTTCTTGTTAAACTTTGTCTTCCTTTAATATTTTTCTACTACGATTTAACGGACCAATTTCTTGTTGCAATTATTACAAGTTATATGCTGGTTGAAACAGTAATTTATCTCACAAGTTTAATATTTCTTTCTGATATTTATGCACAACCAATTAGTTACAAAAGGTCAGTCGTTTTGCTTTTTGTCAACTATGTTGAAGTTATACTGGAATTTGCAGTTCTTTATTCATTTTTCAACTTGAATTATAATATTTTCCCAGGACAACTTGTAAAAGATATTGATATAATATACTTCAGCTTTGTTTCATTTTCACCAATCGGATTTGGTGAAATTAATTCCGTTGTTGATTATGGAAAACTATTAGTAATTGGACAAATTTTCGTATTCCTCATTTTTGGAGGTCTATTTTTAAGTGTGTTCACTTCAAACATTGGAGAAATGACATATTTCAACTCTCATAAGGCAAAAAAATGGACGAAAAGAAAATAAGTTGGGATAATATAACACCTCAAGACAAAGAGGATTTAGAAAGAGAGGTTTACAAATTCATTGACCTCAAATATCTGCCAAGTATTTTTAAGGATAAAAAACTAGCTTTCTTAAAAGTCAATAAATGGGATGACCCTTTTGAAAATTTTATTTTCAAATCTAATTTTAAAATCAACGGAAAAAAAGTAGAATCTGATATTTTCAAGGTTTTTGCAAATTCTACATTTGGGCAATCTTGGACACTACACTCTGAAACAGATGCATTATGGAGAATATATTCACCAAATAAAAATAGTGTCAGAATCAAAACTAAAGCATCTAAATTGCTTCAAATGATAAAAACTAAAAGTGATGATTCCTTATATTGTATGTTAGGAGATGTTGAATATAAAACTAAAAATGAATTTGAGAATTTTATATCTAAACTTAAAACTCATCAAGATTTTAGAACCGACCAATTTCACACCTTTACATATTTCGTAAAAAGAACTGAATTTACTCACGAAAAAGAGTTTAGAGTAATTTACATAGCTGACTTTGAAAATGGAAAGAAAAACGAGATTCTATATTTTAATATCGACCCAAATGAATTCATTATTGATATTCTAGTTGACCCAAGATTGACTGTAACTGAATTTAATAAAATAAAAACCACAATTCGAAATCTTGGTTATAATGGGAAAATTGAAAAATCGAGCTTGTACTATTGGAAACCATTGAATATAGATTTGAAAACATAAAATAACTGGCTACAACAATGGTAACCGTTGCACAACCCATTAAATCGACAATAATTGACTTTAAAAGCGCCTTTCTGAGAGGTGCTTTTTTAAGTTATGAAGTATGCAAGTCTTAAATTAATATCGCTTAAAAAGACTCGTTTGAG
>NZ_REFV01000030.1 GCF_003688895.1 Dokdonia sinensis | reverse complement strand
AGCTCATCGTTCTAGACACCCCAATGCCCAATGACACTCCTGACGACTATGCTCTTTGTGATTTTGACGGGGATGGTCTTGAGGTTTTTGATCTTACCAGCCGTGAGATGGATGTCCTTGGCGGGCTGGATCCCTTGCGTTACTCGGTGACCTGGTATGCAGACCTTACCAATGCCCAGAACGGCACGACAGATATCCCTGATGAGACCAACCACTCCAGTACTGGCGGCGATGTATATGCCGTGGTACAGGACGAGACCCAGAGTATGACCACCTTCTGTCAGGCCATCGTTACCCTTACCCTTGTGGTAGAGGACATCCCAGTCCCCAATCAACCAGCGGCCTATGAGCTTTGCGATGACCTAGCCAGCGGTTCCCGTGACGATATGACCAGCCTCTTTGATCTTACCAGCCGTGAGAGCATCATTATCGGCGCAAACACAGATTGGAGCGTTACTTGGTACCAGACCCAGGTTGGGGCAGATACTGCAGACCCTGCAGCGCTCATTGCCGCACCCACCTCACATCCCTATACAAGTATGGTTACTGGTAACATCCCAGTATGGGCAAGAGTGGTGGACACCAGCACGATGGAAGACTGCCACGCTGTGGTGAGCCTCACCCTTGTGGTAGTGCCTAACCCGAGCCCCACCACCATCCCCGATGTCGAGGAGTGTGACGGCAGCGACGGGGTGCTGGACAATCAAGCCATCTTTGACCTTACCGATGAGGCCCTTGCCATTGCAAACGGCGAACTGGTAACAGTTACCTTTTATGAGTCAGAACAAAATGCTATAGACGCTATGAGCCCCGTGACCACGGCCGCTTACCAGAGTGGTAGCCGTACCCTGTGGGCACGCTCCACAGAGGACGATCCCGCACTTCCCAACACCGCCTGTTTTACCATTATCGAGGTGACCCTTGTCGTGCGCGATACACCAGAGATAACCGCCACAGCGGCAGCACTGGAGCTCACCGCCTGTGATGATGCCGACGGGACGATGGACGGTAATGCCACCTTTGACCTCACACAGAACGACATCCTTGTCCTAGGAACCCTTCCCGCGGCAGACTACAGCATCACTTACCACGAGACACAAGCCAGCGCCGAGACCCCAGAGATGGAGCCCGGACACGATGCCATCGCCACCCCTGCAGCCTATAATTTTGGACCACCGGCAACTACAACCATATGGGTGCGACTGCAGGACACCACACAAGCAAACACCGCCTGCGCCGCGGTGACCAGCTTTACCATAAACGTAGGCGACACCCCGACATTCACAACCCCTGCGACAGAATATTTTGCCTGTGACAGTATGGACAGCGGTGACGATATGGACGGCATCGCCACTTTTGATCTTACCGTGATCACAGACGATATCACTAACAATGGTGCACTCACGAACCTGGAGGTAACCTATTATGCCGATCCTGTTGACATTGTCACGGGTATGGACATACAGCCACAGGACGCCTACCAGGGCACCGGTGCAGACCCGCAGACCATCACCATCCTGATCACCAGTACCGATCCCGGGATGTGTAGTATTATCCAAACCACCGACCTGCGCGTGGATCCCGTTCCCGTGCTCATCTCAGACCCGCTGCCCGATGCCATCGCCTGCGACCCGGACAACGACGACTTCTCCAGCTTTGACCTGGATGCCTATGCAACACTCATCCTGAACGGGCAGACCACCCTGGACCTCTCCTTTTACGAGTTACAGGCCGATGCTCAGAACGGTGACCCTGCAGATGCCATCACAAACACGGTGAGCTATGACAACATCGTCCCTAACCAAGTGCTCTACGTGCGGGCTCAGGACAATGTAAATGCTACCGCTTGCGCGAAAGTGTTCCCCTTTACCCTACAATCACACCCCACACCGGTACTCCCTGCGACGGCCCTTGAGGACATCGTAGCCTGTGATGACGACGGTGATAGCGCCGAAGAATTTGACCTTACCGTATACACACAGCCCTTGCTGGATGCACAGTTACCGTTACCGGCAACCGACTTTACCGTGTCCTACCACGACACACAGGCCAGCGCCGAAGATGTGACAGACCCGGGACTCACCAATGCGGCAGACTATGACCTGAACACAGCGATGTCACCTCTAACCATCTATGTGAGGATACTGTATACCGATGGTAGTGACTGCGCTACCATAACCACCTTTGATATCTCGGTAGAGCCGCTTCCGACCATCGGAAACTATCTCACCAACCCGCTGGAGGTATGTGATGACGACAACGACCAGTTTGCTGTATTTGACCTCACACAGAACCAAAACGAGATCACAACAGACCCGCTCTTACAAGTAGATTATTATGCCAGCCAGGCAGACTTTGACGCAGGTAACCCAGTCATTGTCGATCCCACGGCATACACAAACATTGCAAATCCACAGGTCATCATCGTGGTGGTCACCTCACAGGCAGGCTGTGAGGTACAGACAGACCGCACCCTGCGCGTGCTGCCTCTGCCCACTCCAGATAATGTAAACCCAGAGGATGTAGTGGTGTGCGACGATGATTTTGACGGACGCTTTGACTTTGACCTTACCCCAACGGTAAGGGAGATAGACCCAGCGAGTGCGCCCACGGTGATCCGTATCTTCGAGTCTTTCGCGCAAGCGCAAAGCTACGACGCAGTAACGAATACCCCAGCTCCAGCAACTGATGCCGCAGCAGGATATCTGTATACGAACTCTGTGCCCAACGGTCAGACGCTCTACGCAAGAGTGGACCACGACCCGGCCGTTGTAATGGGTAATACCTGTGCGGTGATCGTGCCTTTTGAGGTGGTGATAAATCCGCTGCCGGTGGTAAACCCAGACCGTGTGGATCCCTACGTGTTCTGCGAGCAGGAAGATGGCGACGACTCGATGGGGATGTTGATTTTAGAGAATATCGCTGGTGAAATCGATCTCTTGCAGGCACCCCAGGTAGAGGGTGACTTTTTTATCACCTACCACGAGGACCAGTCCCAGGCGCTCACAGATGACTTTGCGCTGAGCAGCCCGTACAACTTTGATGAAAATGTGCTCACGGGGCTATGGATACGTATCGAAAACCGCGTGACCGGGTGTTTTGTAGTAGAGTTCTTAGAGATTGTGGTCGAGGCAAGACCGGTGGCACAGCAGCCAGAGGATCTGATGGTGTGTGAAGATATTGTGCCAGATATGGTAAACGGCATCCCGACGCCAGGAACAGCGACCATAGACCTTACGGTGCAGGATGAAGTCATATTTGGCGGACCTCTAGGTCCTACAGATCAAGTAAACTATTTTACCAGCTTAGCAGATGCCGAGGCGAACGACAATGCCATCGCTGATCCTACGGTGTTTGTAAATACAAGCGATCCACAGGTGATCTGGGCGGTAGTGGAGGATACCACGACAACTTGTCCTTCTAGCCCACCGGTATCCTTTGCCATCGATGTGAAGGAGGTGCCATATACAGATCTTTCGGATACCGGGGGTGATATCTGTGTGGATCCTACAACGGGAGAGATCCTAGAGCCCGTGATACTGGATGCAACGCCAGAGACGATTATTGCGGGAGCGATCTATACTTACGCCTGGAGACTAGACGGTAGCTTGATATCTATAGACCCAACGGTGAGCGTGGAGGCTGTGGGCACCTATAGTGTCACGGTGACCGCCATATATACGGATGTACTCACAGGAATGGTGCACGAGTGTAGCTATGAGGCTGAGACGACATTTACCGCCATAAGCGGACCGTTGTTCCAGGTGGAGGTGCTCGAGGATGCCTTTAATGCTGGGGGGACTTACACCGTACAAGTAGTGGAAGGAAGTATCACAGGGTTTGGTGCAGCGGAATATGAGTTTGCGATAGATGACGGGCCCTTTGGCGACAGTACGGTATTTACAAACGTACGTCCCGGGGAGCACACCGTGTTTGGGAGAAGGAAGGACGGGAACTGCCCTGCGACACCGGTGGAGGTGGGAATCATAGACTACCCGAGGTTCTTCACGCCCAACAATGACGGCTTCCACGACAGATGGAACATTCTAGGGATAGGAACACCACCTAATCTCAACGCAAAAATCTTTATATTTGACAGATACGGGAAACTGCTAAAGCAGCTAAGCCCGACAAGCCCGGGATGGAACGGTACCTTTAACGGACAGCCAATGCCATCTAACGATTACTGGTTCAGAGTGGAATACAATGAAGCAGATGAGAACGGAGA
>NZ_REFV01000003.1 GCF_003688895.1 Dokdonia sinensis | reverse complement strand
CTTTTTACACTGAAAATTGTTCAGTGTTTAAGGTCCAATCGAGAAATCGGTTGGACCTTTTTTTATGTCCAAAAATAAGGCCAAGACTGCCCTCCACACGCTCTCTGGACCGATACCAAAATACCGCACGTTCAAAGGGGAGTCATTGCTAAGGGCAGCTGTTCTCTGGAGCAAAGGAATCCACATAAATACAAGAGCGATCCCGGATCGTTGCTCATCAACACACATGTCTGATAGAGCGGGTACCATAAGGTGAGACCTTTATAGTGTTGCTATTCCCCTACAATGATACAATGGATGTAATCGCACAGATTGCCAGAGCTTAGTGCAAGTAACCAAATCCTATGAGCGCATAGCAAAATTACTGCTTGACAAACCATAATTGTTATCGTAATAGTTTGAATGGTGGTACTTCTCCTTGAAGTGTTACTTCCTTAGTTTTCCTCTGGTCTCCAGCAAATCGGGCATCTAGAACATAAGGCATACGTTCTAAACGCTGAACCTCTAGGGTAAGAAACCCAAACTCTGTTACCACCTTGCCCGAAATTCGATAAACACCCTTACCCTGAAAAGGCCATTTCTTGAGTGAAGGAGGGAAGTGTACCGTATCTAACCACTTTCCAGTAAGGTCTAAAAATGTGCCAAAGCACATCCTGTCTCCACGGGAGGTACTCGTTTTTTTTGCGGTGACGAGATAACCATAGATAGTAATTTGTTTGTTTAAGTATCCTGATAGCTCAGAGGCAATGAGATGATGTGAAGGTTCTTCTTGAAGAATTAGGAAAGGATCAAATAATGGGAAACCCAGCAATTCTAATTGGTCAAAGGCTTTTTCAAGATCTGTAATTGGAAATTTTGGAAGTATGAAATCTTTAATTGAAGTTTTAAAAAGTTTTTGCTGGTTTATGTCTTTTGGAGCGTTGCTCTCTTTGAAATATACTTCCCACAACAAAGCGCGCTTGTCTTTGTTTATTGTTCTAAACGCGTTTATTCGTACTAAGAGATCTAGCTGTTCTAGGCTTATTTCAATACGCTCTTTAAAATTGTCTAGAGAGGTAAATGTGTTAATGTGCCTATCGTTCATTATATCTATCATAATTTGTTTTTCCAGTCCTTGAATATGCTGGAAGCCTAGATAGATTTCTTTTCCTTTAATGACTGTTTGAATATCGCTCGTGTTGATACAAGGAGGATGTATAGTGCCACCGTGCATTTTTGCTTCATGTATATAGGTTTCTGTTCGGTAGAAGCCGCCACCGTTATTTATGGTGGCTACCATATACTCAAGTGGGTAGTAGCATTTTAAATAAAGACTTTGATAGGATTCAACGGCATATGACGCAGAGTGCCCTTTTGCGAAAGCGTAACCCGCAAAGCTCTCCACCTGTCTCCATACCTCATCTATCTTTTTCTCATCTTCTCCTTTGGCTAAACAGTTTGACTTAAACTTTTCTTTTACTTTAAAAAATTCTTCTCTAGAACGATACTTGCCGCTCATCCCACGACGTAGTACGTCTGCCTCGCCTAAATTTAAGTCTGCATAATAATGTGCCACTTTAATAACATCTTCTTGATACACCATTACACCATAGGTATCTGGCATAATATCTAGTAGGACCGGGTGGCTTTCTCGCTTTGCCCGACTGGGATCCTTATGTCGCAAGATGTACTCGCGCATCATCCCGCTTTTTGCAACTCCTGGGCGTATTATGGAGCTTGCAGCAACTAATAGTGGATAATTATTTACTGATAATTTCCGTAGTAACATACGCATCGCCGGAGATTCTACGTAAAAACAACCTATACACTCGGCGCGGGAAATCATCGCGTTGATGTTCTTATCCTTAAAAAATGGTTTTGCATCGTGAATGTCAGGAAGCTTAATTTCAGGGTGATTTTGCTTTATAATAGCTATCGCATCCTTTATTTTACCTAAACCTCTCTGTCCCAAAATGTCAAATTTATACAGCCCTACATCTTCAGCAATGTGCATATCAAACTGCACGGTGGCAAAACCCTTAGGTGGCATATTAGTCGCCGAAAAGTGATGAATGGATTTTTCTGAAATGAGAATTCCCGCAGCGTGTATACTTATATAATTAGGCCTTCCGTTAAGTATTGAGGCATATTTGAGCACTAAGGTCTTTATATTATCTAAGTTGTCGATGTTATATCTACCATCACTCAACTTATCAATCTCGTGTTTAGGCAAGCCAAATACCTTACCCAGTTCTCGCACAGCGCCACTACGTTTAAAAGATACATAAGCGCCTAGCAAAGCGACGCGATTATCTTCCCCAAATTCCTTGAATATAAAATCAGTAACATCCTCGCGATCCCAAGTAGAAAAATCTATATCAAAATCTGGCGGAGTCGCGCGGTAAATGTTCATAAAGCGCTCAAAATAAAGGTCGAGCTCAATAGGATCTACATTTGTAATGCGAAGTAGGTAGGCCACTATACTGTTTGCACCACTTCCGCGACCTACATAAAAATAGCCTTTGCTACGGGCATACTCAATAATGCGCCAGTTTATGAGGAAAAACGCCACATAGCTCTGCTCTTTTATGACGCCAAGCTCCTTTTTTAAGCGTTGGCGTATGGTGTCATCTACAATTTCATATCGCTCTGGAAGTCCTTTGTGGCAGAGGTCAACAAGCATCTCATAATCTGCTTCTGGAGAATCCAAAAAAATAGAGAGATTTTGAGAGGGTTTTATTTTTTCAAAATTGAAATGGATTTTACATTCACTTAAAAGGCGTTTTGTGTTCTCAATGATGTGCGAGTACTCTTTAAAATATGCTTTGAGTGTTTCTTTCGAAAGCATTTTGTCATCTGGGCTTCCCTGTTCAGATTCTGGGAGCATACTTAGTAATGCATAATTATCTATAGCCCTGAGTAAGCGGTGTGTGTTATAATCCCGCTTATCGCGAAAGCTCACCGTGTGCAAAACCACTAATCGGTCTTTGAATTTCTGCAATGGGGAAAACCGAAACTTATTCAAATCTTTTATTCTAATCCCAATATATTCATTGGCCGAAAATGAAGTTTTTTCCAACTTCAGTACATTTTCAAAAGGATAGATAACAGAAACATTCTTAAATGCAGGAGCAAGTTCAGGAAAGGAGGTTTTGTCATGCAGATGTCTAGAAAGAAAGGTGTTGATTTCTAGAAAGCCCTCGTTATTTTGTGCAAGCGTGATATAGCATTGATAAATCCCGTTTCTGAAATCGACGCCTATGATGGGTTTTATGTTGTTTTCCTGTGCTCTTCGTACAAAGTTCAGGCAGGCAGAGGTGTTGTTTATATCCGTAAGCACAAATTCCTTACATCCTTCGGCTATTGCCATTGCAAGCAGTTCTTCTTCGGAAATGGTTCCGTAGCGTAGGCTGAAATAGGAGTGATTGTTTAGGTACATTTTGAACTTGAACTTGAATTTGAATTTGAATTTGAATCTGAATCTGAAAAGACATAGGACTTGCACTCCTACGGCTTGCTGACTTAGTACATAAGACTAAAAGTGTTGCGTAACAGTTTTGCTTTCCTGCCTGCCGGCAGGCAGGCGCGAAAGCGGAATCATTTTGTCCTAAGTCCTACCTCAGGGTGCAAAGCGACCCCATCCTAAGTCATCTCGCAATCTCGTTTTTCTACTTTCTACTTTATTTACTGATGTCTGTGTGCTAATAAAATAGGCGGTTCTCCATTAAAGGGATTCCCCTGGTTCCCGATAGTTCTTGAGCCTTCTCCTATGGTATTTGCCCGGCGTATGCTGTGGTCGCCGTAGCGATCTCTTATGATGTCCATTGCTTTATATAGGTTTACGGTTTTATTCGTGTTTTCAAAAAGGTCTATCTGGTAATGACCTTCAGTAAGACCGCTGTAGCGTACACCCACGAGCCTGATGAGCATCCTGCGGTTATGGAGTTTATGGAAGAGTTCCATTACTTTTGGGATAAGTGTATGATCTGCCGAAGTGTAAGGAACACGCATCTGTTTAGAATAGGTCTGGAAGTCTGAGTAGCGTACTTTTACAGTTACTATAGAGGTAAGCTTATTACCACGACGCAATTGAAATGCAAGATTTTCGGCCATTGCGCTTATGGTGGTGCGCAGTTTTGTGATGTCTGTCGTGTCCTGGCCGTAGGTACGCTCGCTGGAGATGGACTTGCGCTCGTGATACGGCACAATGGGGCTGTTATCTATTCCGTTACATCGCTCCCAGATGATGCGCCCACTTTTGCCAAAAACCGCTTCCATCATTTCTAGTGGCATTTGCTGTACAAGGTCAACGGTGCGCACACCTAAGTTGCAGAACTGTACAAACGTTTTCTGACCTACAGAGGGAATCTTTTTTATAGATAGTGGTGCGAGAAATATCTTTTCATACCCTGCATCTACCTTGATTTCGTTGTTAGGTTTTGCTTCTCCAGTTGCGACTTTAGAAACCGTTTTATTAGGAGACATTCCAAAGGAAATAGGCAGTCCAGTCTCGTTCATAATGCGCTGACGCAATTCCTTAGAAAAACGGTAACACCCAAAAAATTTATCCATCCCCGTAAGGTCTCCGTAAAACTCATCTACACTCGCTTTTTCTACCACAGGAAGTGACTCTTGCAGTATCTCTGTGACCTCGCGCGACATTTTAGAATATGTGCCTGCGTTTCCTCTTATGTAAACGGCGTCGGGACATAACTGGCGTGCCATTTTCATAGGCATTGCGCTATGTACCCCAAAGGTACGCGCCTCATAACTGGAAGCGCTCACAACGCCACGGTCACCTGTCCCACCTACGATAACGGGCTTTCCTATAAGGCGACTGTCCAATCTCCTCTCACAAGAAACGAAGAAAGTGTCTAGATCAAAATGTATTATCGTGCGTTGCATAGTTAAGATATTATCCAAAATTATGGAATAATTCCTATATTTAATGTTAACGTCAGTCAACTAAGTTATCAACACATTGGAACTGCTAATAAATCAGGCTTCTTACGTATAGCTATTGACTTTTCTTAACACAAATTAACAAACACCAGTATTATCTTCACTTTTCAAATCGTAACACTATTTTTGGATGAAGTTTACTCAATATTTAGTACTTGCATTTCTTGTAGTCACTACCATTTCTTGTAAGCAGGAGGGTGGGGAGGATACCGCTTTCGCGAAAGCGGAAACCCCGACATTTAACGTAAATTTTGAAAAGTTTACGCTGGACAATGGTCTTACCGTCATCTTGCACGAGGACAAATCTGACCCAGTAGTCGCAGTCGCGCTGACCACGCACGTAGGATCTGCTCGTGAAATTGAGGGAAGAACAGGATTTGCACATTTGTTTGAGCACCTATTATTTTTAGAATCTGAAAACCTGGGAAAAGGCGGACTGGACGCAATGAGCGCCCGCATAGGTGGCTCGGGAGCAAATGGATCCACCAGTCGCGACCGTACCAACTACTTCCAAACGGTGCCGAAAGATGCGCTGGAAAAAATGATTTGGGCAGAGGCAGATAAGTTAGGGTATTTTATAAACACGGTGACAGACCCAGTGCTCGCCAAAGAAAAACAGGTCGTAAAAAACGAAAAACGTCAGAGCGTAGATAACCGTCCTTATGGTCACTCGCGCTATGTAATCGGAAAAAATATGTACCCAAAGGATCATCCGTACAACTGGCAAGTGATAGGATCGCTGGAGGATTTACAGAATGCAACTTTGCAAGATGTAAAGGATTTTTACAATCGCTGGTACACACCAAATAATACGGTGCTTACGATTGCCGGAGATTTTGACGTAGCGCAAACTAAGGAGTGGGTGGAAAAATATTTTGGCGAGATTCCCCGTGGGGAAGAAGTTGCTCCTCTGGAAAAACAGCCTGTGCAACTTGAGGAGACAAAAAAAATGTACTATGAAGATAATTTTGCACGCCTTCCACAACTCACAATGACGTGGCCTACGGTGCCTAATTATGAGGAAGATTCTTATGCGCTAGATGTTCTTGCTACCTACCTTTCTGACGGAAAAAAAGCGCCTTTTAATCAGTTATTGATTGATGAAAAAAAGCTTACAAACCGTGTGAGTATGTTCAATTTTGGGTCGGAGCTTGCTGGGGAATTTGGACTTTCTATTAATGCCTATGCGGGAAAGGATTTAGATGAAGTTGCAAAAGCCGTGAGCGAAGCCTTTACAAAATTTGAATTACAGGGAATTTCAGAAAATGACCTTGAGCGTATCAAAGCCGGTCAAGAGACACAGTTTTACAATGGCCTTTCTAGTGTGCTGGGCAAAGGATTTCAACTGGCTCAGTATGAGATTTTTGCTGGAGATGCGGGATATATTAATAAAGATGTAGATAAGATACTTGCCGTAACTAAGGAAGACGTGATGCGCGTTTATGAGAAATACATTAAAGGTGAAAATTATGTGTCCACGAGTTTTGTGCCCATCGGTCAAAAAGACTTGGCTCTAGAAGACTCAAAGCTCGCCGAAGTGGTAGAGGAAGAAATAGTAGAAGGTGCCGAGGAAACATTTGACGCCTCTATCGTTGCTGACTATGAAAAGACGCCTTCTTCTTTTGACCGTTCTGTAGAGCCACCGTATGGAGAAAGCCCAGAATTAAACATCCCAGAAGTTTGGAATGAGACGCTCTCTTCTGGTATAGAAGTTTATGGAATAGAAAATGACGAAGTACCGCTCGTGCAGTTTCAGATGAATATAAGAGGCGGACTGTTATTAGAAAACAAGGACAAAGTAGGTGTTTCTAATCTGCTCGCGCAGTTAATGACTAAAGGAACAGCCACAAAAACTACAGCGCAACTTGAAGAGGCTATTGAAAAACTGGGAGCCAATATTTACGCCTATTCAGACAAAGAGAATGTTTATATAGGAGGAAACACCCTGGCAAAAAATTACGATAAGACAATGGCGCTCGTCGAGGAAATTCTCTTACAACCTCGCTGGGACGAGAAGGAATTTGACTTGATAAAGCAAAGCACTTTAAGTAATCTAGAACAACAAAAGGCTAACCCTAATGCGATTGCTTCTAATTATTTTGATATGCTTATTTATGGGGAAGACAGTATTCTCGGGAAGAATAATCTAGGAACACCTAAGTCTGTACAGGCAATAACGCTTGCAGACCTTAAGAGTTATTATTCCAATTACATATCACCTTCGGTTGCTAAAATGCAGATCGTAGGTGCTATAGGAAAGGGGCAAGCGACAGCTTCTCTCAATGGTATCAATGAGCAATGGGAAGTAAAAGAAGTAATCATCCCAAAACCTGTGGTTCCTGAAGCTCCAGAGCAGTCTAACGTTTACTTTTATGATGTGCCAGATGCAAAGCAGTCTGTACTTCGTTTTGGCTATCCTGCGCTGTCAGCTACAGATGAGGATTACTACCCTGCTCAGGTGATGAATTATAGACTTGGTGGCGGAGGCTTTGCCTCAGAGCTTACGCAGGAATTGCGTGAGGGGAAAGGGTATACATATGGAATAGGTTCGCGTTTTAGCGGGACTACCATTCCTGGGCCATTTTCTATTTCTAGCGGTGTACGTTCTAATGTTACGTATGAGTCTAGTGCTCTGGTAAAAGAAATTGTTCAGAACTACGGAAAAGACTTTACACAAGAAGATCTTGACGTTACTAAAAGTTTTATGACTAAAAGCCAAGCGAGAGCCTTTGAAACTATAGGGGCAAAACTCAACATGCTAGATAACATCTCTAATCTAGGAATGCCCGTAGATTATGCAAAACAGCGACAAGCAACCGTTGCGAAAATGACCGTTGAAGATGTAAAGAAACTCGCTGGCGAGTATCTCAATCCTGACAAGATGATTTATCTCGTCGTAGGGGATAAGAAAACACAAATGATTAAACTGGAGCAATTGGGCTACGGGACACCTATTTTGCTCGAGGAGAAAGAGGAAAATGTAAAGCAATAATGGTATTACATAAGCGAACTTAGGTTCGCTTTTTTTTCTCTTGTAGGAGTATAAACGTAGATACTTTTAATTTTTAAATAAAAAAAAATAAGCAAGTTGAGAGTATAAGTAAAATCACTCGTTTAAGACTCGTTCTTGACTGAACATTAAGGATACTCGCAACCCTTTCTGATTTGTGGTTCAAGCCAAGCGTTTTTAAGTTTCGGGCATAAAGAAAGCCAAGCAAGTTGATAAAGAAGAAAAACCGCTCGTTCACGGTCAGTGCTGTATTTGTGGTTCTGGCTACTCGCGACCCCTTCTGATTTATGGTTCAAGCCAAGCGTTTTTAAGTTTCGGACATAAAGAAAGCCAAGCAAGTTGCTTGGCTTTCACCCCAAATCATAATTGATTATTTAAAGTCAATTACAACAGTCTTAAATATTTTTCGGTGATTTCTACCTTACAATAATATAATAATTTTTTACAAATAGCTGTTAATCAGTATTTTTCTATTTTCTAAAAATCTTACAAAAAGATAACGTCTTTCTAGTAAGATTAGTACAAATGTACGTCGAATTATTGCTTACTGTCAAACAATTTTAAGCTATTTTTTTAGGCTAACTCTTTGCCGATGAATATATTAATTTCATCGAATTATTAACACATTCATTTACAGTTTTGGATTGCTAACGTTATTTAAATGAAGGCTTTTGACTCAATAACATCATTTTTGTTCTCTTGCCACTTCATCATATTGAATCCTTTATGAATGCAAAAACTACCAGTATCACCTGACTTATTCATAGCGATGTACGCTACTTGAAAATCTTTATAGCGATTGTTTTTTCTAGTAATACGGTAAACGGCCTCTTCACAAGCCTCTTGCGGTGACATTCCTGATCGCATTAGTTCGACAATAAGGAAACTCCCTACGGTTTTTAGAACCTCCTCGCCCATACCCGTCGCAACGGCGCCACCTACTTCATTATCTAAAAATAATCCAGAACCTATAATGGGAGAGTCACCCACACGACCCTTCATTTTATACCCTAATCCAGATGTAGTACACGCCCCCGCAATATCTCCATCACCGTCTATCGCGAGCATTCCTATAGTATCATGGTTTTCTACATTAATTGCGGGTTTGTAATTACTAGTCTTCAACCATTCTTCCCATTCTAGTTTACGCTGTTCTGTAAGTAGCGGCTGTTTTTTGAATCCCGCTTTATAGGCGTACTCTTCGGCACCGCGACCTGCTAAAATAACATGTGGAGTGTCTTCCATCACTTTTCTGGCAAGTGCAGCCACATTCACAATATTTTCGACAGCCAGTACGGCACCGCAATCTCCCGCTGGGTTCATTACGCAAGCATCTAGCGTTACGTTACCCTCACGATCTGGAGTCGCACCTATTCCTACAGTCGAGTTTTCTTCATTTTCTTCTTCTACAGCAACTCCTGCGATAACAGCATCCAGAGCAGACTTTCCTTGCGATAATAATTCGCCAGCTCGAGCAGTAGCTCCAGAAAAGTTCCAAGTACAAATGGCTATAGGTGATGGTTTAAAAGCAGATTGTTTTTCCGCTTTCGCGAAAGCGTCCACCTTTCCACTTTCATTTTTACATCCCAAGAGAGTAGCACCCGTTGCTAGACCTGTTCCAGCTAGAGTTGTATTATGTATGAATTTTCTTCTATCCATAGAAAATTGAATTTTTCCCACAATTGCAGAAATTTAATTACTGTACTAAATGATTACGCGTTGCCCATTCCGTCCAAGAACCGTCATACACAGTCTTAGAGCCTTCTGAAATTAAATCGTATGCTAAAAGAATAATACAAGCCGTAATCCCCGAACCACAACTGAAGATAGGTGATTTCCCCGCTATAGGTAACTCACTAAAAATATCTTGAAGTTGGGCGTTAGATTTGTATTTCCCATCTTCTAGCACCTCCGTATATGGTAGGTTAATTGAATTTTTAATTTGTCCACTTTTAAGCTGTGGTCTAGGTTCGGGAGCCGTGCCTCGAAAACGACCTGATGACCTTGCGTCAATTAAAATAGAGTCTTGGGAACGAATATTTGCTTGTATATTTTCAAAAGTTGCAATCCTTCTGGGGTCTAATTGGGCTTTAAAATTTCCTCTTTCCACAGACTCATTGGTGCCTTGTATTACAGAATAACCAGATGCTCTCCAAGAAGGAAGTCCGCCATCAAGTACAGATACTGCATCGTGACCAAAGGTCTTAAACATCCACCAAACCCTAGGACTCGTAAAAATACCTTTATTGTCATAAACTACAATATGTGACGAGGTGTTGATGCCAAGGTTCTGACATCCTTTTTCAAAAATTTCTGGACTTGGAAAACTGTTGGGTAAAGGATTATTAAGGTCGCTAAAGGTGTTTTTTATATCAAAATGTCTGGCTCCATGTATCGTTTGCGTCTCATCATAATCTGCACTTGCATCCAGAACGATAAGGTGATCATTATACAAGTTGTTTCTAAGCCAATCTACAGATACTAATTGCTTTGTCATAATTACTACACTATCGTATTACAATCTCATCTAAAAAGAGCCAGGCCTTCCCGTCATAGTCATATCCCAAATGCCATTCTGGAACGGGGCCCACAGTTTTTGCTACCACTTTAATATAACGCGCATTAGTGTTTGGGGTGGCCGTAATGTTTCGGATAGCAATAGCATCATCTTTTTTGCTCGATTCATAATTTTCTTTAAAAACTTCGGTATAAGTTTTACCGTCTTGTGATATAAGATAAGACACCTCTGTTGGGTAAAAAATCCAGCTTCTCTGATCCTGTAGGAAACCTACTTCTATTGAGTTTATAGTCTGATTTTTACTTAAATCTAAGGTCGCAATTACATCTTGATCTGAGTAACCTTGCCAGGTTCCTGTTCTAAAATCTACCGTGCCACGTATTCCGTCTATTAAAGCATCGTTACCACCCGCATTGTAGGCATTTGCATATTCGGCATCCAGTTGTATGGATAAATTTTCATTAATTTGAAAAAATTGTGTCTCGATGACTGTGCTCTGGCCGTGTCTCGTGTCGGTATAAGTGCGTAGTGTTGTGGGTTGAGATATTGTAATGGGCTTACGGTATCTTTTAAAAGGTTCTTTTTTGCTTAAAGCAAAATATATCTCTGCATCCTTCTCAACACTCCCCAGAACAATAGTTGTTTCTCCTTTAAAAGCAATATCGCCTTGCTCAATAAAAGGAGCGGGAGTGAAAAGATGGTCCTTAATTTCGGTTTTAGGACTATGGGCAGGATGTTTTCCCCAACGTGATGGGCTCGTAGACATTTCAAAGGTTAACGCTCCACCGTCTAATATATCACTATGTTTAAGGTAAGAATAAGGATGTGCAGAACCGTTCATTTTTGCGGAAGCGATATATCTATTTTCCTCGTTTAGATTTTCTGCTGTAATCGTAAATTGATTCCCATTCTCAAGATTAATTGTTGCTTTATCAAATAATGGTTTTCCTATCACATACTCGCTTGTTCCGGGAGTAACGGGATAAAACCCTAGTGAACTAAATACATACCAAGCGCTCATCTGGCCGCAATCCTCGTTGCCCGAAATTCCGTCTGGGGCATCGTGGTACATTGTGGTCATAATCTCGTGCACGCGTTCTTGTGTTTTCCACGGCTTGTTTATAAAATTATAGAGATATGCCATATGGTGGCTGGGTTCGTTTCCGTGAGCATACTGACCTATGAGCCCCGTGATATCTGCTTGGTCTCGTCCAGAGGTTTGGCTTTCTGCTGTAAATAATTCATCTAACTTTTTTTCTAGCATTTTCTTCCCGCCCAAAAGTTTTGTAAATCCTGTTATATCTTGCGGTACGTAAAAACTATATTGCCAGGCGTTTGCCTCTGTATAATTAAAATTGACTTCAAAAGGGTCAAAGGGTGCAAACCATTTATTGCGCATACGACCACGCATAAAGCCGGTCTCCGGGTCAAAAACATTTTTGTAGGACTGTGCTCTTTTAATAAAGGTCTCATACATTTCACCGTCACCCATTTCTTTGGCGACCTGCGCAATCGTCCAATCGTCATACGCATATTCCAAGGTCTTTGAGACGGACTCTGATTCTTCTTCTACAGGAATAAACCCAAATTCTTTATACACCTTTAATCCAAGCTTATCCCTTGTTGCGCTATGAATCATTGCTTCAAAAGCTTTTTCGGTATCATAACCGCGTATGCCTTTTATATAAGCATCTGCAATTACGGGAATACCGTGATAACCTATCATACAGCCGGTATAATTCCCAGAAAGATCCCAGATAGGGATGATACCACCTTCATCATATTTGGCAAGCATCGTGTTTATAAAATCGTTTGTACGTTTTTCTTCTATAATTGTATATAATGGGTGCGCAGCACGGTACGTATCCCATAGTGAGAAGACGGTATAATATTTAAAATCTGTTGTTTGGTGTACCTCCAGATCCATTCCTCTATAACGCCCGTCAACATCTTGATAGAGGTTTGGGGCGAGCATTGTATGATATAATGACGTGTAGAAGTTCGTTTTGTATTCCGTATTTGAACTTTCAACAATAATTTTTTCTAGTTGTTTTTCCCATTTGGCCTGCGCTTCTTGTTTTACTTCCTCAAAGCTTTTATCGCCTATTTCGGTTTCTAGATTATTTTTTGCTCCTGATTCATCTACCGCAGAAATACCAATTTTTATGATGATGGGCTCATTTTTTGGGTTGTCAAATTTTAATGCGGCCTTATTTGCTTTTTCTCCTTTCTTACTAATGAGCAAAGACGAAGATTGCTTCATAAATTTAAACGGATGCGAAGTTTTGATATAATAAAATAACATTTGTTTATTAGCCCAGGCCTTAGAGTGACGATAGCCAGAAAGTTCGGTGGTAGAAAGGGTGTCCACCTTAGCATCTAACACTTCATCGCGATGGTCTAGGTCTAGGATGAGGTAATTTCTTAGGGAGTCCGCTTTCGCGAAAGCGTACTTGTGAACCCCACTTCGTTCTGCAACCGTGAGCTCAACATCAATATTTGTGCTGTCCAGATGTACCTTATAATATCCTGGTTGTGCAATCTCATTATCGTGTGAAAAATGATCGCGGTATCCAGCGTTTCCGTCTGCTCCATTATTAAAATTAATTGTAGTGGATGGCATTAAAAGAATATCACCATAATCTGAAACGCCGGTGCCACTCAAGTGTGTGTGGCTAAAGCCATAAATGTACTCGTCATCATAGTGATACCCAGAGCACCCATCCCAACCGTCTAGTCTAGTGTCGGGACTGAGTTGCATCATCCCAAAAGGCATTGTCGCCCCGGGATACGTATGTCCGTGACCGCCTGTTCCTATAAATGGATTTACATAGTTTATAAGAGGTCGGTCTTTTTGAGCTGGAGTTACTTCTATGATGCGGTCACAGCTTAAGAATAGTGTGGTTGAGATTAAAAGTAGTAGGTAAGATCGCATTTTTGGCTTTGTGTTTGTGACTAAGATACGGATAATGCAATTTCCGTACATTAGGGATATGAAACTAGAAATTTGTGCAAATTCCTTTGAGAGTGCTCAAGCGGCTCAGGTAGCTGGGGCGCATCGTATAGAGCTATGTCAAGAGTTAGCCCTAGGAGGCATCACGCCCAGCCACGGGCTTATAGAAAAAGTAGTGGAGGAACTTGAGATTCCCGTTTTTGTACTCATACGCCCTCGTAGTGGAGATTTTACGTATTCTTACAGCGAGTTTGATATAATGTTACGAGATATCGCATTTGCAAAGGCAGTAGGTTGTAGAGGAATTGTTTCTGGTATGTTGAATTCGGATTTTACGATAGACGTCGAAAGAACTCAAAAGTTAGTGACGGCTTCTTCTGGAATGGACTTTACCTTTCATCGCGCTTTTGACTGGACTCTGGACTATAATGTTGCTATCCAAACATTAAAAGGAATGGGAATTAACAGGATCCTAACCTCTGGGCAAGAAACAAATGTAGATGCGGGTTTTGAGAAGTTAGTTGAGATGAAAAATATCGCAGGGTCAGATTTTTCAGTAATGCCAGGAGGTGGTGTAAATTCAGAAAATATTGTGAGGTTTAAAGAAGCCAGTTTTACTGAGGTTCACGCGAGTGCATCCAGCTTTCGTCAAAGCTTAAAACATCACATACCAATGCATAATACCGCAGATTTAGATAAAGACAAGCTAAGATTTTCTGATGTAGAAAAAATAAGAGGATTGTTGAAATTTTTATAAACAAAAACCTCCCGAAAATGAAAAATCGGGAGGTCTCTACTATTTATATTTCAAAAATGTAATTAATCATTAAGCTTTAAAACAGCCATAAACGCTTCTTGAGGAATCTCTACGTTTCCTACGGCACGCATACGTTTTTTACCTTTTTTCTGCTTTTCAAGAAGTTTGCGCTTTCGCGAAATATCTCCTCCATAACACTTAGCTGTTACATCTTTACGTAATGCCTTTACAGTCTCACGAGAGATGATTTTTGCCCCAATCGCTGCTTGGATTGGAATGTCAAACTGCTGGCGAGGTATGAGTTCGCGTAGCTTCTCACACATACGTTTACCTATGTCATATGCATTATCTTGGTGCAATAAGGCACTAAGTGCATCTACAGGTTGTGCGTTTAGAAGTACATCTACTTTTACAAGTTTTGAAGCACGCATTCCAATAGGAGAGTAGTCAAACGAAGCATACCCTTTTGAAACTGTTTTTAACCTATCATAAAAGTCAAAAACGATTTCTGCCAGTGGCATATCAAAATTTAACTCTACACGCTCTGTAGTAAGGTATGTTTGAGCTACAATTTGCCCACGTTTTTCAATACATAGGGACATTACAGGTCCCACAAAATCAGATTTAGTAATGATTGTTGCTTTAATAAATGGTTCCTCAACACGGTTAAGTGATGAAGGCTCGGGTAAATCAGAAGGGTTATTTACCAGAATAATCTCATCTGGATTTTTGTGCGTAAAGGCATGGTAGGATACGTTAGGCACCGTAGTAATTACGGTCATATCAAACTCTCGTTCCAGACGTTCTTGTATAATCTCAAGATGCAGCATCCCAAGGAATCCACATCGGAATCCAAAACCAAGCGCCGCTGAACTTTCGGGCTCAAAGACTAAAGAAGCGTCGTTAAGTTGCAGCTTCTCCATAGAGTTACGTAGTTCCTCATAATCCTCTGTGTCTACTGGATAAATCCCAGCAAAAACCATAGGTTTTACGTCTTCAAAACCTGCAATTGCATTTTTGGTAGGGTTCTTTGCATCGGTAATTGTATCTCCTACTTTTACCTCGCGTGCATCTTTAATTCCAGTAATGAGGTACCCTACATCACCGGCTTTTATTTCTTGTTTTGGTGCTTGTGTAAGTTTCAGAGTTCCTACTTCATCTGCTCCGTAAGTATTACCAGTTGCGACAAATTTTATCTGTTGATTTTTCTTTATTGACCCGTTAAGAACTCTAAAATATGTTTCTACACCTCTAAAAGGATTATAAACACTATCAAAAATCAAAGCCTGTAATGGCTCGTCTACATTTCCTTTAGGAGCAGGTATACGTTCAATTACTGCAGCGAGTATTTCTTGTATACCGATACCCGTTTTTGCACTTGCAGGAATCACATCTTCAGCCTTACAGCCCAAGAGATCTACAATATCGTCTGTTACTTCTTCGGGATTTGCGCTTGGGAGGTCAACTTTGTTCAGTACCGGAATAATTTCTAGGTCATTTTCTAGCGCTAGATATAAATTTGATATCGTTTGTGCCTGTATGCTCTGGGCTGCATCTACAACGAGCAGTGCTCCCTCGCAGGCAGCAATACTTCGAGATACCTCGTAAGAGAAATCTACGTGGCCTGGAGTGTCTATTAGGTTTAGAATGTATAGCTCTCCTTTGTACATATATTCCATCTGGATGGCGTGCGATTTTATCGTAATACCACGCTCCCGTTCTAGGTCCATACTGTCCAATAATTGTGCTTGCGCCTCCCGCTTTGTTACCGTTGCAGTTTCGTCCAGAAGACGGTCTGCCAGCGTACTTTTACCGTGGTCAATGTGGGCAATAATGCAAAAATTCCGGATGTTCTTCATAGTCATAGCAAATAGGCTACAAATATACGGCTAATCGATGCCATTTAATTCTTACCAAAATAGAATTTGTGTATTTGGTCGAAAATTTTAATTATATACTCTCTTGTTTGAACTTATAGTATAAATTAGACGACCTAACTCAATATGTACTTCAAGACTTACTCAATTTTGAATATAAGATTTCTACTCATTTTTTTACTTCTTTTTTCCGCTTTCGCGAAAGCGCAAGAATATACCCTTTCAGGCTCCGTGGTCGATAGTAATGGAACTCCTGTGCCATTTGCAAATGTACTACTGCTTAATCCGGATCAAGAGATCATTCAAGGCACCATTACCGAAGATAATGGAACATTCACCCTCACGGGGCTGGATGACGCAGGGTATCAATTAAAAGTGAGTTTTTTAGGATATAAAGATTATCTGTCTGATGCCTTTACAGTTTTTGGTGATGAAACTTTCCCGCAAATAGTAATGGACGAATCTTCCGAAGGCCTGGAAGAAGTCACGGTAGTCGGGCGTAAGCCTACGATTACAAGAAAAGCAGATAGGATTGTTTTTAATGTGGAGAACAGTATTTTGTCCTCAGGGAATACACTGGATATTTTGAAGCGCACTCCAGCCGTAGTCGTTAGTCAAGATAATATTACAGTGCGCAATGAAGCAGTGACTGTTTATCTCAATGATCGTAAAGTACAACTGAGCCCTACGGAACTGTCGAGCCTTCTTGAAAATCTAGACGGTAACGCTATAAAATCCATTGAGGTTATCACAAATCCTCCCGCACGATACGATGCCGAAGGTGGTTCTGTTCTCAACATAAATACCTCAAGAGCAGTAGCAACAGGCTACAAAGGAAATATAAATGGAAGAGGAACCTATTCGATTTTTCCTAAGTATAATATCGGGACGAGTCAGTACTACAAAAATGACAAACTCAACCTATTTTTTAATTATAGCTTTAATCCTTCAAAATTTTCAAATCAAAGTGATAATCTGATCAATTATAGAAATGAAGGGGTCACTACCACTTGGAATCAGGATTTTGAGCGTACCTCTAGAACCCAAGCGCATAATGCAAATTTCATTTTAGACTATCAGTTATCGGAAAAATCCGAGCTCAATTTTTCTGCCGTGGGCTTGCTTTCTCCTAATATAGAACAATCAACAGCTTCAACTACAAGTGTTATATCGTCGAGCGCAGATGCATTTTTTATCAGTACTGCCAGCGACATAGATAATGACCGCAATAACATTGCGCTGGATCTACAGTATAAATACACGCTAGAAAACGGACAGTTAAGTACGAATGTACATTTTACCACTTTTGAGAGAGAGCAATTACAAAGCCTCACTTCTGATTATCGCAATGAGAATGATGACTTATTCCGAACCGTACGATTTACGAGTGATGCAGATCAGGACATTGATATATACACGGCGCAAATAGATTATGAGGCGACCATAGGCGAGTTTGCATTTGAGACAGGAGCAAAAGCAGCTTTTATTAATTCACAATCTAGAATTGATTTTTTAAACATAGATGATGAAGGAAATTCTGGTCTTGACCAAGCCCAGAGTGATAATTTCCTTTACGATGAAAAAGTATTTGCTGGCTTCTTTTCATTAAGTCGGGATTGGGAAAAATGGAGTGCAAAAGTTGGTCTACGTGCCGAACAGACCAATAGCAAAGGAACGTCCATAGTGCTAGAGGCAGAAAATGAATTAGACTATCTAGAGTTTTTTCCGACAGCTTATTTACAATACACTATTTCAGATAATCATAGGGTAGGACTGGATTATTCGAGACGTTTGAGCAGGCCACGTTATGAGGATCTTAATCCTTTTGCAATCTTTTTAAATGAGAATAATTTTAACGTAGGTAATTCTGGATTACAACCATCATTTAGTAATCGCTTTAATTTCAATTATACTTTTAAGAATGAATACTTTTTTGATGTGTATTACAGGGATAATGGCGAGAATATCGTGACGCTTGCCCAGCAGGACAATGTAAATCAAATATTGCGCACTGAACGACAGAATGCAGTAGGAAGTAAATCTTGGGGAATAGATTTGAACCACGCTAGGGAAATTGGCAACTGGCTTTACGTTGCAACGTATATAAGTCTTTTTCACGAAGAGGACACTTTTGTTGCCACCCAAAGTGGTGGAGTAGAGTTTACAAATAGCGTTGATGGGCTGTATGTATACTTAGGGAATAGTTTTACACTTGATAAGAAAAAAACCCTTACTGCAGAGGCTACCATAGAGTATATATCAGAGTTTATCCAGGGAGCTTACATACAAGACGACGTCTTCCGTTTAGATATAGGGCTGCGCAAAAGATTGTGGGATCGTCGTGCGTCACTGTCCGTAAATTTTGGAGATGTTTTTAACAGAGCAACGGCTCTCGTAAGTGCAGATTATCTCAATCAAGACAATAGTTACTTCCCTAGAGTTGAAACGCAATTTTTCCGAGTAGGGTTCCGATATAATTTCGGCAACTTTAGATTGAGAGATAATGATCGCGCTATTGACAATTCGGAAAGGGAAAGATTGAAGCAAGGAGAATAGTTCTTGACATATAATTTTAAACATTTACTTTTATGAAAAAAATCAATTTTAACATTACTAATTCTGACAGCTGTTTCTGCTGTTGTAACTCTTAGTTCATTTAGAAGCGATACAAAGAAATATTCGGAACAAGATTTTTTTGAAATTATTGCATCTGAAAAAGCCTTTACAGATGAAGAAGTTCGGATTTTAATAGAGCAAACTAAATTTGAGACAATTAGTCCAGCAATGATAAGAAGATGTGACGGGAGTTCTAATGATTACTGTAAAGGGGATTTCCCTAACGGTGTTCCAAGGCCTAAATGCTGTATAAAGGCTCTTCCGCCAAACCAATAGAACATATATAGAAAGGCTGTCTGTAAAGGCAGCCTTATTATTGAAAATCATCTATAATTTTTTTGACAATGGTTATCTCCCCATCCCAGAAACCCAATACGTACGTGTCGCATTCACTTATAACTTTGGGAATTTTAGATTAAGTGATAACAATAGGGATTTAGACAAAAAGGAGCGAGAACGTTTAGGATCATCGCAATAGTCCATATACTTTATATTTGTCGTTTAACGATGTAGATATTTGCTATGCGTATAGATTATTCTCGTAGGATTTTCGGCTTTGATCTTCTTAGGGGTGGTGCCACGGTTACGGTAGTTGCGGGACATTCAGTACATATCCTCCCGGATACTACAAATACACTTGCTGCGGGGATCAATTTTTTAGGAATCCTCGGTGTTGAGATGTTTTTCGTTTTAAGTGGTTTCCTTATTGGTCGGATTCTTTATAATCTTTTGACCAGAAATGAGATAATACGTGGGGAATTCCGATATTTTTTGGCGAGAAGATGGTTTAGAACCCTTCCTAATTATTACTTATTGCTCTTAGTTAATATCGTTTTGCTATTCCTGTTAGGAAGGGAAATGCCAGAACAATTGTGGAGTTACTTTATTTTTTTACAAAATTTCTCTTCCGGTATGGGAGGTTTTTATGGAGAAAGTTGGAGTCTTACTGTGGAAGAATTTGTGTATTTGCTTGGACCTATTCTATTATTTTTAGGAGCTCTAAGTTTTCCCAAAAAAAACCGAAAAAAACTATTTCTTTATATCATTCTAACAATAATAGCTTCTGCAATGGCCATAAAACTATGCTATTATTTCAATCTTTCAGATTTAAGCGGAGCTCGATGGAATGATACTTTACGTACTGTAGTAATATATCGCTATGACAGTATTTTCTATGGAATGGTAGCAAGTTACATCGCATTACGATATCCACAATTTTGGAAAAGAGAAGCAATAAAAGCGGCTATTTTAGGGTTGGTAATAGCGGTAGGAATCGTTATGATGCTCATCATTTTTAAGTGGACTCCAGAAACGGCGCCATTCTTTTGGAATGTAATTGCTCTCCCATTAATCTCGATAGCATTTGCTCTAATTATGCCATTGTGTTCCGAGATGAAAACTGCGCCAGCTTACATAAGGAGGCCCATAACCTACATTAGTATTCGTTCTTATACGATGTACTTGCTTCATTTTGGAATAATATTAAAAACGATGCTCTATCTTTATCCTACAGAAGGAATGTCTCGAGAAGCATTAATGGTTTATGCGATTATCTATATGGGAATCGTATTTGGTTTAACTCATTTATGGTACCGCTATGTTGAAAAACCTGCAACAGACCTTAGAGATAAGCCCTCAGTAAAAAAATGGTTTCTATCTTAAAGGAGCAAAACATACAGAACCGAAGAATTTTTGGTCTCGACCTGATGAGAGCTATTGCAATCCTTGCTGTTCTCGGCTCACACACTTTATGGATATTTCCTGAGGCTACCGGCACACTGCCTTCACTTTTGAAGTTTGGCGGAGTGATGGGTGTAGAGCTGTTCTTTGTGTTGAGCGGTTTTCTCATAGGGCGCATTCTTTTTAAAATATTTACGAAAGACGATTTTACAATTGTTGATCTGAAATATTTCCTTGTCAGGCGCTGGTTTAGGACATTGCCTAATTATTATTTAATTCTTATTCTTAATATCATTTTGGTCTCGGCTATCGGTAGGGCATTGCCAGATAGTTTGCCTTTGTATTTTGGTTTTTTACAGAATATGACTTCCGGAATGGATATTTTCTTTACAGAATCTTGGAGTTTGCCGGTAGAAGAGGTTGCCTATGTTGTTGGTCCGTTTTTGTTATATGTTGTAGTTTCCGCTTTCGCGAAAGCAAAAAAAGAAACTATTTTTCTCTTTACAACATTAAGTATCATCTTAACCTTTTTAATGACCAAGGTTTTCTATAATCTCCATGTTGCAAACAGTTCTCTAGATTACTGGAATATTAATCTTAAAGCGGTCGTGTTATATCGTCTGGACGCTATTTACTATGGAGTCCTAGCAGCTTATTTGTCATTAAAACATCCTGATTTTTGGAAGCGGAATAGTGGATTTCTGGGTATTGCAGGCGTAGTGCTATTTTTGGGGTTTCAATGGATTTTGGGAAAATATCAACTTTCCATTGCGCAGGCGCCTTTCATTTGGAATGTACTATACCTTCCTGTTGTTTCTATATCATTTTGCTTTTTCCTTCCTTTTTTATCCCAATGGAAAAAAGCTCCAAAATTCATAGGAAAACCTATCTTTACATTAAGCATTATTTCCTACGCAGTTTATCTATTGCATTACGGTATCCTATTGCAAGGAATGCGCTGGTTGCAACCTATCGAGGGACTCAATAATAATGAGCGACTCCTATTCGCAGGAATATATCTGTTGCTCACGATACTTATTTCCTACCTCTGGTACCGCATTTATGAAAAGCCGATGACGGACTTGCGTGACCATCCTAAGATAAAAGGCCTGTTCGACCGTTAATCTATCCAGTCTACAATAAACAGGTTCGTATCACGGCCTCCACCGTTATTTCTGTTAGAAGAAAAAGCAAGTTTCTTACCGTCATTAGAAAAAACAGGAAATGCGTCAAAGGTCTCCCCGTGTGTCACACGTTCCAGATTCTTCCCGTCTATGTCAATCATATAGAGATTAAACGGAAATCCACGCTCTGCTTCATAATTAGACGAAAAAAGGATTTTTTTCCCACTAGGGTGAAAAAATGGACTCCAGTTTGCATTTCCTAATCGTGTGAGTTGCTTTAAGTCTGAGCCGTCTGCATTACAGATGAAGAGTTCCATTTCTGTAGGTTCTACGAGACCATCTGCAAGGAGGTCTTTATACTTTTTAACCTCTGCTTCGGTTTTTGGGCGACTGGCTCTAAAAATGATTTTTGTCCCGTCTGGAGAGAAAAAAGCTCCACCATCATATCCCAGCTCATCCGTAATTTGTTGTACATCTGTCCCATCTAGATTCATGGTGTATAACTCCAGATCGCCGCTTCGGGTTGAGGTGAACACAATTTTATCACCCTGAGGAGATACGGTAGCTTCGGCATCATAACCTACTTCAGTTGTGAGCTGTTTTGTGATATTTCCTTCTAAGTCTGATACAAAAATGTCAAAACTATCATATACTGGCCAAACATAGTTTCCATTCTTACGTAATGGCACTTCTGGACATTCCTTATTGGCTAGGTGGGTAGAACCGTAAACGTAATGCTTATTGTCTGGAAGGAAATAGGCACAGGTGGTACGCCCCATTCCTGTAGAGATCATAGGGGGATTGTTGGGCTGCTCCCCGAGCGGAGCCGAGGGGAAGCTTTCTCCCACATTCATTAAGAACATCTGGTCACATTCCATTCCCCAGGCTTTATTGTTAGATTGAAAAACAAGTTGCTTGTCGTCAAAACTCCAGTAAGCCTCTGCGTTATCACCGCCAAAGGTCACCTGTTGCATATTCTTAAAATGCTTCTCTTCAGGGTAAATGAGCGGGTTATCTACAGATTTTACGGCCTCTTCCGGATCTATAGGTGCTGCTTGAACTTTAGTGTTTTCTTTTTTACAGGACACTAGGATTAGAACGAGTAGGGCTATATAAATACTTCTCATACAGAATGATTAATTTTGCACAAAAATAAGTCATATTTATATGAAAAAGGTTTTTGCTGTTATCGCTATTCTGGGAATGTTTGCTTGTCAGGAGAAAATGGAAAAGAAAATATCCTTTGAAGATGATGTTGCTTTTCTTGCTTCAGATGACCTTGCAGGTCGAGAAACAGGAACTGAAGGGGAGATCAAAGCAGCCCATTATATAAAAGATCGTTTTAAGTCTATGGAATTGCAGGCAATGGGGAATGCAGGAACTTATTTCCAGACGTTTACATTTGCGCCAAAAAATGATCCTCACGGGGAAGTCCGCTTTCGCGAAAGCGGAAAAAACGATTCCCTTATCACAGGAACAAACGTCATAGGTTTCCTGAATCATAAAGCCAAAAATACTATTGTAATAGGCGCGCATTATGACCATTTAGGAATGGGAGGAGAGGGATCATTACATAGAGAAGGAGCCGCTATACACAATGGTGCAGACGATAATGCAAGTGGTGTCGCCATAATGCTGCAACTAGCCGAAACGCTGAAAGCCGAAAATTACAAAGGCAATAATTACCTATTTATCGCTTTTTCTGGCGAAGAGATGGGCCTTCTAGGTTCTAATTTCTTTACTAAAAATGCTACAATCGATTTGTCGACCGTAAACTATATGATTAATATGGATATGGTGGGACGATTAAATGACGACAAGGCACTTGCTGTTCATGGTACGGGAACTTCTCCTATTTTTCCGCAAGCAGTATTTTCGGCAAATAGTGATTTTAAAATTGCAGAGCATAAGAGTGGCGTAGGTCCTTCTGACCATACCTCTTTTTATCTGAATGATATCCCTGTATTACATTTTTTTACTGGCCAACACGAGGATTATCACAAACCAGGAGACGATAGCCAGAAGCTTAATTATGATGGGATGGCGCTTATCCAAAAGTACATCGAGGCCATCATCCTAGAGCTAGATGATAATGGTAAAATAAAATTTACTAAGACAAAAGATGAAAGCGCGGCAGTTCCCAGCTTTAAAGTGGGCCTAGGCGTAGTTCCAGATTATTTATATAGTGGTTCTGGAATGCGTATAGATGGCGTGAGTGAAGGGAAAGCAGCCCAAAACGCAAAGCTACAACGTGGCGACATTGTTATTAAAATGGGTGATAGTACCGTGACAGATATGATGAGTTATATGCGTGTGCTTTCTACCTTTGACCAAGGAGATACCACAACGGTTGTTATACAACGTGAAGGTGAAGAAATAGAAAAAGAAGTTACTTTTGTAAAGGATTAGGGGTTCGCTTTCGCGATTTATCCTGAGCTTGACTCAAGGAAAGCGGCATAAACTGTTCCTTGAGTAAATAAATATATAATCTGCAGTTGCAGCACAAAAAAGACCCCTGCCTGCGCAGGGGAGATTATGGCAAAAATAGGAAATATAGATGTAGGGGACTTCCCGTTGCTACTAGCACCGATGGAAGATGTGAGTGATCCACCGTTCCGAGCATTGTGCAAGGAACAGGGCGCAGATGTAGTATATACGGAATTTATATCCTCAGAAGGACTGATACGTGACGCTGCAAAAAGTGTGATGAAGCTGGATATTTATGAGAAGGAGCGTCCGGTGGGTATTCAGATTTTTGGTGCAGTAGAAGAATCTATGCTCCGTAGTGTAGAGATTGTAGAGGCTAGTGGGCCAGATATTATTGATATTAATTTTGGTTGTCCTGTAAAAAAGGTAGTTTCAAAAGGAGCTGGGGCTGGTATCCTAAAAGACATAGACTTAATGGTAAGCCTCACTAAAGCGATGGTAAACCATACAAAGTTACCCGTAACCGTAAAAACGAGACTAGGCTGGGATCACGATAGTATAAAAATAGTCGAGGTTGCCGAAAGGTTGCAAGATGTAGGTTGCGCAGCAATTTCCATACACGGACGTACCAGAGCACAGATGTATAAAGGTGATGCAGATTGGGCTCCTATAGCAGAGGTTAAGAATAACCCACGAATGCATATTCCTGTCTTTGGGAATGGCGATGTAAACTCTCCGGAGCGCGCTGTAGAGATGCGTGATAAATATGGACTAGACGGAGCAATGATAGGTCGAGCTAGTATAGGTTATCCTTGGTTTTTTAATGAAGTAAAACACTTTATAGCAACGGGAACCCATAAAAAGCCACCTACATTAGAAGAGCGGGTGCAAGCTGCGCGCCGTCACTTACAAATGTCTATAGACTGGAAAGGCGAGATTCTAGGTGTTTTTGAAACTAGACGTCACTATACAAATTACTTTAGGGGAATTCCGCACTTTAAGGAGTATCGAATGAAACTTGTGACTTCAGATAAAAGTGAGGACGTATTTGCCGCCATGGATGTTATTGAAAAAGAATTTGCGGGCTACGAGTTTGTTTAGAAAGACGCTATTCTATATTCTCAATCATTCGTTTATTTATTTTGCTTGCAGCAAGTCTGGCTGCGATGATTCCTAAGACTAAAATCAATACGTAAACTATAAGGATATTCAGCGGTTCTACAATCATAGGCCAGGGGAGTGTAGGTGTTATCATTTTAAGTGCAAATTGCTCTTGTAAAAAGGCCACCAGTAAGCCTAAAATGATTCCTATAAATCCCCCTAAAATTATGATAAGCGCTCCTTGAAGGAAGAATGTTTTTCTAATTTCCTTAAGCGATGCGCCTAGATCAGATAAGGTTTTAATATTTCTTTTTTTATCGATGATTATCATTATCATACTTCCTACAAAGCTAAAAAGAGCGATAATAAGTATAAGTGTGCTTACAAAATATAGCATTAAATTCTCCGTGTTTAGCATTTTGTGTAAAGCATCATTCAGCTCAATGCGATTTTTAATGATGACTTTGTCCGTCCCTAAAAGCTTACCTATTTTATCTCGAACTTCATTTTCATCTGCGTCTGGAGCAAGTTTCAAATCAATGCTAGTCACAGTATCCACGTCATAACCTAAAAGTTGCCCTACAAAATCAATATTGCCAAAAATATGATCTGTACTTATCTCACCGGCATCTATGATCCCACTTGCTACCGCACTACTTTTTTTGAAGGCTTGGGTTGGGTCTGTAATTTGGCCAGCGCCAGGTTTAGGAACCATAATACTCATCAAATTACGATAATCTCCTATGCCTATACTTAGATTTCTTGCAACTCCTGCACCTATCGCAAATTCTGGCTCACCTACTTCAGGCCATAAACCATAGGCAATTGTTGTGTCTATGGGGTTTACATCCAGATAATGTTCGTCTACACCTTTCATAATCGCTAAGTGTCTTTTACCTCTGAATTCGAGGTAAGCTCTTTCTTCTATAACTTTAGAGAATTGTGCAACCCCTTCTGTGTTAGATAAGTCTTTTTCATCATCAGAGGTGATAGTAAATGTTTTGCCTTGGGCAGGAACTACTTTTAGATCTGGATCAATGACTGAGGTTATAGAGAGGTTAAATTCCTTTATTCCTGCAAATCCCGAAACGACCACAACGAGTACAGCTGTTACTATTACAATAAGAAATACAGAAATTGCCGTAATTATATTTACAGCACTCGTACTACTTTTTGAAAAAAGATAACGCTTTGCGATGTATAGCGGGAATCGCACTATTTTTTCTTCCTTTTTGGGAGGAGGGTTGGGTCTTGGATAGGATTTTCACCTCCTTTAAGTGACTTGTCTATGTTTTCGATATATTCCAGAGAGTCATCTATGTAAAAGTTAAGTTCAGGCATACGACGCAGCTGGTGACGGGTGCGTTGGGAAATTTCGTGCCTAATTTGCGAATTAATCTCCTTAATTTCAGAAAGAATGTGTTCTCCTTTACTGCTGGGAAAAACGCTTAGGTAAACTTTGGCAATAGACAAATCTGTAGGTACTTTTACCTTAGAAACCGAAATAATAATGCCCGTAGTTCCATTGTCTCTAAGGGTGGCTTGAAGGACTTCGGCGAGGTCTTTTTGTAAAACTCCTGCTACTTTTTTCTGTCTATTACTTTCCATAGCTGCAAAAGTACAGTTTTTTAGAATTGTGATACTTTTGTTTAACGTAGTTTATGGGGTTATTGCGCTTTCGCGAAAGCGTAAAAAAAGCAACCTCTAAATCTAAGAAAAGAGATATGGATAAAATTGAACATATAGGAATAGCTGTAAGAGACCTTGAGAAGTCGAACGACCTGTACGCAAAACTCCTCGGGAAATCTCATTACAAAATGGAGGAAGTGCTTTCTGAAGGGGTGCGCACCTCTTTTTTTGAAGTAGGTCCAAATAAAATAGAATTACTGGAAGCCACAAGTGTCGAAAGTCCTATCGCTGGCTTTTTGGATAAGAAAGGAGAAGGGATTCACCATATTGCATTTGCGGTAGACGATATTGTAGCAGAAATGAAACGGTTAGAATCTGAAGGTTTTAAATTATTAAACAAAGAGCCTAAGTTAGGCGCTGATAATAAGCTGGTTGCCTTTGTTCATCCTAAGACTGCAGGCGGTGTTCTGGTAGAACTTTGTCAAGAAAGGAAGTAATAGTTTTTAAATCCTTTGGTTAATAATAGAATTATATTAAATTTGCACCCGTTTTCGGTCCCATAGCTCAGCTGGTTAGAGCATCTGACTCATAATCAGAGGGTCCTTGGTTCGAGCCCAAGTGGGACCACTTTAAGTTCTTAACAATCCTATTTCTGCAGTATTATTTTGTATTGCAGTAGTAGGATTTTTTTTAGATTGAATTGTCTTATATCCAGAAATAATTCATTTCAAATGAATGAGTTAGATTTTTATTTTATAGTTCAAACTTAGAAAAGGAAGCTTAAATTGTGATTTTATCGGTAAAAAGCGTATAATTGCCGTTGAATTACAGCAAATGATATTATAATATAATGTTTGCCTAGGCGTTACTTTAAGTAATACAATGGTGTTACATTTACATACATTATGAGCCCCTTACTAAAAAAAATAGCCTTATCGGTACTGCTGGCATTTGTGCAATTAACGCTTTTTGCTCAGGAGGTACCACCACCACCTCAAAGAACTCCACCTTCTGGGTTGCCTATGCCTATAGATAATGGGGTAGTATTTTTATTAGTTGTTGGGTCGGCTCTCGGTGTCTTTTTTGTGCTTAAGAATAAAAGAAACCGCAAAGTGGCTTAATATCCAGAAGTAAGTCGCTTCACATATTTTCCTATAACATCAAATTCAAGATTTACAATCGTTCCTTTTTTAAAGGAATTGAAACCTGTGTGCTCGTAAGTATATGGGATTATGGCAACGCTTAAGATTCCTGGTTTAGAGTCTACAACAGTAAGGCTTACTCCATTTATAGTTATGGAGCCTTTTTCGATAGTTACGTTGCCTAGGGACTCATCGTAAGAAAATGTAAATCTCCAACTTCCATTTTCATCCATAATATCTATGCAGGTGCCCACCTGATCCACGTGGCCTTGAACTATGTGTCCATCAAGCCGCGCACCTAGAATCATCGCGCGCTCTAAATTTACAATATCACCTACTTTAAGATGTCCTAAATTGGTTTTGTCCAAGGTTTCTTGTATGGCTGTGACAGTATATGTGTCACTTTCTAAAGCAACAACGGTGAGACACACGCCATTATGGGCTACGCTTTGATCTATTTTTAATTCCTGAGAAATGGCACTACTTATGGTTAAATGAATATTTTCTCCCTCTGTAATAATCTCTTTGACCTTGCCTAAATCTTCAATGATACCCGTAAACATAAATGCTTTTTAATTGGTTACTTTTGTCTAGTAAAAATACGAAACCTCACACAGCAAAAATGAAGAAAGAGCAGAAAATAAAAGTTGGGATTTCCTTAGGTGATCTTAATGGTATCGGGCCAGAAGTTGTACTAAAAACATTTGCAGAGGCTATGATGTTAGATTTCTGCACCCCGGTGATTATAGGTTCTGTAAAAGTGCTCAACCAGATACGTAAAGAACTTGATGTGGAACTAAGCTTGCATGGGATTGACGCTTTCGCGAAAGCGCTAGAAGGAAAAGTGAATGTTCTCAATATATGGAAAGAAAATATCTCAGTAGAACCTGGTGTCGAAACGGCTGAAGCTGGCAAATATGCGTTAGAGTCATTCTTAACTGGGGTTGATGCTTTAAAAAATGAAGAAATAGATGCTCTTGTGACTGCGCCTATAAATAAAGCAAATATCCAGACCGAAGCATTTAAATTTCCTGGCCATACAGATTATCTCGCACAGGAACTTACGGGTGATGCCATGATGCTTATGGTTTCGGAATCACTCAAGGTGGGCTTACTTACTGATCATGTGGCCGTTAAGGAGATTTCTGGAAAAATAACTCCAGAGCTTATTACAAAAAAAATAGAGACCCTTTATGTTACATTGCAACGTGATTTTGGTATAGGTAAACCTAAAATAGCTTTACTTGGTATAAACCCACACGTAGGTGACAACGGGGTGATAGGAGATGAAGATGATAAAGTGCTTATTCCAACATTAGAAAAAATACGGGCAACGGGAAAAGTTGTTTACGGCCCTTATGCGGCAGATAGTTTCTTTGGTTCTGGGAATTATAAGAATTTTGATGCTGTGTTAGCCGCATATCACGATCAGGGATTAATACCTTTTAAGACACTTGCTTTTGGTAAAGGTGTAAACTATACTGCGGGGCTCAATAAAATAAGGACCTCGCCAGATCACGGTACGGGATATGACATCGCAGGAAAAGGTGATGCAGACCATAGTTCCTTTAGAGAAGCCGTGTTTACAGCAGTTAATATTTACAAACACCGCAGCGAGTATGATGTGCTCACAGAAAATGTGCTAAAAGTGTCCCCTAGAAAACCTGGAGGAAGAGGGCGTTCTAGAAATGAAGGTGGGCGTAAATATGACAAAAACAGCTAAGGATAATATTGCGCCTTAGGCTTTAGGAGAGCGCTAAAATAAAATACTTAAGAAGTTTTGTAATATATAATTTTGTGTATCTTTGCACGCTCCTAACGGATGATGAGATGAAAGATTTGAAACTATTTACAATACAGTATGTAGGTTTAAAGGAGGGAGAGCATCGGTTTGATTATAAAATTGATCGTGCGTTCTTTGAACATTTTGACTATGAAGATTTTAACGACATCGACGTTAACGTTGTCTTGACTTTTGTCAAGAAATCTACACTTATGGAGCTTGATTTTAAAGCTACTGGTGTTGTAAATTTAGACTGTGATGTGACTAATGAGCCTTATGATGAGCCTATAGATGCTTCTTATGAGCTCGTTGTAAAGTTTGGGCAAGAGCGCAATGATGATTTTGAAGATATTCTAATTCTTCCTTACGGAGAGTATGAAATAAATGTGGGTCATTACATATACGAACTTCTTGTGCTTTCTTTACCTAATAAACGAGTGCACCCAGGTGTTGCAGATGGGACTTTAAAATCAGAAATACTCGACAAGCTAGAAGCAATGAGTATTCCTAGTCAGAAAGAAGAAGAACCTATAGATAAAACAGAGACGGATCCTAGATGGGATTCACTTAAAAAACTATTAACAGATAAATAAGAGTACATAATGGCACATCCTAAGAGAAAAATCTCGAAAACAAGAAGAGATAAGAGAAGAACACATTACAAGGCTGCTATACCTCAAATTGCTACAGATCCAACCACGGGTGAGTCTCACCTTTATCACAGAGCTCATTGGCACGAAGGTAAATTGTACTATAGAGGGCAGGTGGTAATTGATAAAACAGAGGCAGAAGCAGAGGCTTAGGTCATAAGTCACAACATAAATAAAAGACGCTCACGCTGTGAGCGTTTTTTTTTATGAACAGTTGGCGCAAAAAAAGTTAATTCTGGGCGTGTTTTGCTCAATTTTTATTACTTTTCGTAACTTTTTGTGCTGTTTTGAGGCATAAAAGTTAGAAACCTAACTGAAACTAATGAATAAAATCTCAGCGGCAATTACAGCTGTAGGGGCATATGTTCCAGAATACGTCTTGACCAACCAGATTCTGGCAACAATGGTCGACACGAACGACGAGTGGATTACCACTAGAACCGGAATAAAGGAACGACGCATTCTCAAAGATCCTGATAAAGGGTCGTCATTTCTGGCTGTAAAGGCAGCACAAGACCTTCTAGAAAAACGTAATCTCGACCCTAAAGAAATAGACATGGTAATTGTGGCTACGGCTACACCAGATATGCCCGTGGCATCTACTGCAGTATATACAGCAACGCAGATAGGGGCAACAAACGCATTTGCTTATGACCTTGTAGCCGCTTGTTCTAGCTTCTTATATGGAATGTCTACTGCAGCAAAGTATATAGAGTCAGGGCGCTACAAAAAAGTACTTCTTATAGGGGCAGATAAAATGTCTTCCATCATAGATTATACAGACAGAACTACGTGCATCATCTTTGGGGATGGTGGCGGTGCAGTCCTTTTTGAACCCAACGAGGAAGGATTGGGCGTGCAAGATGAATATTTGCGGTCTGACGGTATAGGTCGTGAGTTCCTAAAAATAGATGCTGGAGGTTCTATATTGCCTCCATCCGCAGAGACAGTTGCAAATAAGCAGCATTATGTATATCAAGATGGGAAAACCGTATTTAAGTTTGCCGTGTCAAATATGGCAGATGTAAGCGAGAAAATAATGATGCGCAATGACTTGTCTCATGATGATATAAGCTATCTTATTGCACATCAGGCAAATAAGAGAATAATAGACGCCACAGCAAGACGTATGGGACTTGAGGAAGAAAAAGTACTTATGAACATACAGCGCTATGGCAATACGACATCTGCAACATTACCATTGTTGATGAGCGATTATGAAAACCAACTTAAAAAAGGAGATAACATTGTTTTTGCCGCATTTGGTGGCGGATTCACGTGGGGTTCCATCCTCCTAAAATGGGCCTATAACTCCTAATTAACCTTAACTGAATAATTCAAACACTTATGGATTTAAAAGAAATTCAAAACCTGATTAGATTTGTAGCAAAGTCTGGAGCAAGCGAAGTAAAGCTTGAAATGGATGACGTAAAAATCACAATTAAAACAGGAGCAGATGAAGAAAAGGGTGGTACTACCATCTTGCAGCAAATGCCAGCAATGCAGCAACCTGTGCAGGCAGCAGCTCCAGCAGCCCCAGCGGCTCCAGCAGCACCCGCAGCACCCGCTTCTCCTGCAGAAGATGAGAATGCAAAATACATCACAATCAAGTCGCCGATCATCGGTACTTTCTATCGCAAGCCTGCACCAGATAAGCCTACATTTGTTGAGGTAGGAAAGAGTATTTCAGAAGGTGATGTGCTTTGTGTGATAGAAGCAATGAAGCTCTTTAATGAGATAGAAAGCGAGGTTTCAGGAACAATTGTAAAAGTTCTTGTAGATGATTCTTCTCCTGTAGAGTTTGATCAGCCATTATTCTTGGTTGACCCATCATAATATAATCCTTTAACAGGTTCTATAAATAGTAGTATAGGTTTTAGGTACGCTTTTGCAAAAGCGTAATCCCTACAACCCGCTACCTTAAAATGACTACCTATGTTTAAGAAGATACTTATAGCAAATAGAGGAGAAATTGCCTTGCGCGTCATCCGTACGTGTAAAGAAATGGGCATAAAGACAGTTGCTGTATACTCTACCGCAGACCGTGAGAGCCTCCACGTAAAATTTGCAGACGAAGCCGTTTGTATAGGCCCAGCTCCGAGTAGTGAGTCCTATCTCAAAATGGCAAATATTATCGCCGCTGCCGAAATTACAAATGCAGATGCCATTCACCCGGGATATGGTTTTTTATCTGAAAACGCAAAATTTTCTAAAATTTGCGAAGAGCACGATATAAAGTTTATCGGTGCTTCTCCAGATATGATAAACAAGATGGGAGATAAGGCGACCGCAAAAGCCACGATGAAAGCCGCAGGTGTGCCCTGTGTACCAGGATCTGACGGGATCATTAAGGATTTTGAAGAGTGTCAGAAACTGGCAAAAGAAACAGGTTACCCAGTAATGCTTAAGGCTACTGCCGGAGGTGGTGGTAAAGGAATGCGTGCCGTTTGGAAAGAAGAAAACTTACACAAAGCTTGGGAATCTGCAAGACAGGAATCTAAGGCAGCCTTTGGTAATGACGGGATGTATATGGAAAAACTCATAGAGGAGCCACGACATATTGAGATTCAGATCGTCGGAGATAGTAAAGGTAAGGCATGTCATTTATCTGAGCGAGATTGCTCAGTACAACGCCGCCACCAGAAGCTGACAGAAGAAACCCCGTCGCCATTTATGACAGATGAATTGCGCGAAAAAATGGGGCAAGCAGCCGTACGAGCCGCTGAATATATAAAATACGAAGGAGCGGGAACCGTCGAGTTTCTTGTAGACAAGCACCGTAATTTCTATTTTATGGAGATGAACACAAGGATTCAAGTAGAGCACCCGATTACAGAACAAGTGGTAGACCACGATCTTATACAAGAACAAATTCTAGTCGCAGCAGGTGTTACAATATCTGGAAAGAATTATTACCCACAACTTCACTCTATTGAGTGTCGTATAAATGCGGAAGATCCTTATAATGACTTTAGACCTTCACCAGGGCGTATTACAAATTTACATACACCAGGAGGTCACGGGGTTCGTATTGATACACATGTGTATAGTGGGTATATGATACCTCCTAATTATGACTCTATGATTGCAAAGTTGATTACAACAGCGCAAACACGTGAGGAGGCTATAAGTAAAATGAAAAGAGCTCTTGACGAGTTTGTGATCGAAGGTATTAAAACAACCATACCTTTTCACAGACAACTTATGGATGAGCCCGATTATATAGCTGGAAACTATACCACAGCATTTATGGATACTTTTAAAATGAATCCAAAAGAAAAGGAATAGTTTAAAAATCCATATCATATTTTAGAAACTCCAATGTCGTAAGATGTTGGGGTTTTTCTTTTTTACGCTTTCGCGAAAGCATAATTAAACGTCTAACCGTTTAGAAAGGACATATCCACTTCATTAGTCTCTTTGCTCGTGGAGAGTACAATATGGCTCTGTACATTACCCAAATAAGGAAGGAGTGTTAGTTTTGAAATTATAAAAGTCTCGTAAGCTTCAATATCTTCAACAACTAGTTTTAGAAGGTAGTCAAAGTTGCCACTTACACGATGACACTCCACCACTTCAGGAAAGCTATTAATACTGTCTACAAACTTCTGCAAATAACTTCTGGTATGTCCTTGGATTGAAATTGCAATAAAGACGGTCTGTTTGAGTCCAAGTTTTTTATGATTTATTCGAGCGACATAATTTGTTATCAGTCCTTCTTTTTCTAACTTTTTAATACGTTCAAACACGGGAGTTGTAGAAAGACCGAGTAATTCGGACATACTTTTAACGGTGCGATTTGAATCTACTTGGAGCATTTTTAAAATCTCAATGTCGATGGTATCAATCTTCATAAAATAATGTTTTACTGTATATGCCTATTCTTAAGAGTCTTGAAAGAATAAAATGTAAATTAATATCAAAAATAAAGAATGATATGCTGAATATAGATTAGATAATGGTGTTTTATAATTATTCTTATTGTGATATTGTTACATTTATATTTAACAGATGCGTTTAAAATATAGGCTATGAATAAGAAGATGACAGATTTATTAATGCCCAAAATGGGTGAGTCTATTACAGAAGGAACTATCTTAAATTGGCTCGTTGCTGAGGGTGAATCTTTTGATGAAGGTGATATTCTTGTAGAGGTAGCGACAGATAAAGTAGATAATGAAGTCCCTGCTCCAAGTGCTGGCGTAATGTCAGAACATTTGTTTGAACCCAATAGCGTTGTTGGTGTAGGAGTCGCAATTGCTCGTTACGAAGAGAGCGGTACAGAAAGCAGTAAAAAAGGTAACACTCTGGCAGAAAGTAAAGTTGGGCTCAAGCAAGTTAAAAGGTTATCGTCAAAAAAGCAGCCTCAATCACTAACGGAATCAAAACAGGCATTTGCAATGCCAAATAAAAATGTTTTTATCAGTCCGCTGGTGGATGCTATGGCTCGTGAGCATCATATTTCTTATGAAGAACTGGCACGTATTTCTGGAACTGGAAATAATGGTAGATTGCGTAAGAGTGATATTACTCATTATTTGGAAGAGGGAAGACCGTTCCAGTTTGCTCAACCCGTTGCAGTTCCAGATCCAGACGCATATAAAATCCCTAAACTTAATTTAGACAAAGGAACGGGTAAAATTGTGGAGATGGATCGTATGCGCCAGATGATTGCAGACCATATGGTATACAGCAAGCATACCAGCCCGCACGTGACCGCTTATGTAGAGGCAGATTTGACCGAAATGGTACAATGGCGCAATGCAAATAAGGTGGCCTTTCAAGAGAAGCACGGAGAGCGACTTACATTTACACCGCTTTTTGTCGAGGCGGTTGCAAAAGCTGTAAAAGACTTCCCAATGATAAACGTCTCGGTAGACGGAAAGAATATAATTGTCAAAGAACATATCAATATTGGAATGGCGACAGCATTACCATCAGGAAATTTAATTGTTCCCGTGGTTAAAAATGCAGATCAGAAGAACCTTGTAGAAATAGCAGCCGAGGTTAATCGCCTTTCGGCTCTGGCCAGAGAAAATAAGTTAGGAGGTGACGATATAAAAGGAAGCACGTTTACCATTAGTAACGTAGGAACCTTTGGTAGCGTTATGGGAACTCCCATTATCAATCAGCCAGAGGCCGCCATACTTGCAACAGGAATTATTAAAAAGCGCGCCGAAGTGATGGAGCGTCCAGAAGGTGATACTATTGAGATACGCCAGATGATGTATCTCTCGCTCAGTTTTGACCATCGTATTGTAGATGGTTACCTAGGTGGTAGTTTCCTACGTCGCATTGCAGATTATTTTGAGCAATTTGATACCACTCGTAGCATATAAAATCAAACCTTTTACCCCTAAAAGATGATGGAAAAAGATATTTTAATAAAAGCCTTCAAGAATCTTTGCACCGCAAAGGCAATGACAGAATTATACGAGGCAAACTTTAAAACAGTATCAAAATACGTGCACGCTACGAGCCGTGGTCACGAGGTTATTCAGACTGCAATCGGGATGCAACTGCAACCTCAAGATTATGCGTTTCCTTATTATCGAGATGATTCTATGCTGCTCGCTATTGGAATGACACCTTATGAACTAATGCTACAGGTTTTAGCAAAAAAGGACGATCCGTTTTCTGCTGGGCGCACTTATTATTCACATCCGAGTCTTAATGATCCAGACAAACCTAAAATCCCTCACCAAAGCAGCGCAACCGGGATGCAGGCTATTCCTGCTACTGGAGTTGCAATGGGGTTCTGGTACAAGGAGTCTCTTGATGTAGATCTAGTATCTGACACAGTCATAAATCAAAACAGCGGGCTGAGCGGAGCCGAAGCCCCTTTTGTGGTTTGCTCTCTAGGTGACGCATCAGTTACAGAAGGCGAGATTGCAGAGGCTTTCCAGATGGCGGCTCTCAAGCAATTGCCTATTTTATATTTGGTACAGGACAATGGCTGGGATATTTCGGCAAATGAGGCAGAGACGCGGGCACAGAATGCTTATGAGTATGCCGCAGGGTTTCACGGGCTAGAAGCTGTGTCTATAGACGGAACAGATTTTGAGGAGAGCTACAGTGCGCTTGAGAAGGTCATAAAAACCATCAGGACGGAGCGCCGGCCATTTTTGGTGCACGCAAAAGTGCCCTTGCTCAATCATCATACTTCTGGCGTGAGGATGGAGTGGTATCGGGATGATTTGGAAGAAGCACGCAGTAGAGATCCGTATCCTAAAATGGTTCAGTTATTACTGGATAACGGTATTTCTCAAAATGAGATTGATGAGATGTCCGCTTTCGCGAAAGCGGAAACCAAAAAAGCCCTTGATAAAGCCATCGCCGCTGATGATCCCAAACCAGAAGATTTATTTACACACGACTTTGCCCCAACGCCCATCACCGAAGAAGTAGGCGAGCGCTCACCAACTGGTGCAGAAAAAGTGGTCATGGTAGATTGCGCCCTTTTTGCCATCGAAGAATTAATGAAAAAACATCCAGAATGCTTGCTGTATGGACAAGATGTGGGTGGCAGATTAGGTGGTGTTTTTAGAGAAGCGGCAACGCTGGCGCAAAAGTTTGGGGACAATCGGGTATTTAATACACCCATACAAGAAGCTTTTATCGTCGGTTCAACCGTGGGGATGAGCGCAGTAGGACTAAAACCCATCGTCGAAGTCCAATTTGCAGATTATATATTTCCCGGAATTAACCAATTATTTACAGAAGTGAGCCGGAGCTGTTACCTGTCTAACGGAAAATGGCCCGTCTCAATGATATTGCGTGTCCCTATAGGCGCTTATGGTTCTGGTGGTCCATACCATTCTTCGTCTGTAGAAAGTATTATCACAAACATACGAGGTCTAAAAATCGCCTACCCATCAAACGGCGCAGACCTTAAAGGTCTGATGAAAGCAGCATATTATGACCCAAATCCTGTGGTTATTTTTGAACATAAAGGATTGTATTGGAGTAAAGTGCCAGGTACAAAAGGGGCTACTTCTCTGGAGCCTTCTGAAGATTATGTACTTCCTTTTGGCAAAGCGTGGGTGTTGCAAGAAATTTGGAAAAAAGAAGATGTAGAGACTATTTCAATTATTACCTATGGAATGGGTGTGCATTGGGCTATGAATGCAAGTGCCGAGCTCGGAATGCAAGATCAAATTGAGATCGTAGATTTGAGGACATTACACCCTTTAGACTATGATACGATATTTAAATCTGTCAAAAAATGTGGTAAGTGTCTTCTCGTTACAGAAGAACCTTCCGACAACGGCTTTAGTCGTGGACTTCAAGGGCGTATTCAGGAAGAGTGTTTCCAAGAGCTTGATGCGCCCGTAATGCTCATCGGGTCAGAAAATATGCCAGCCATCCCTCTTAATAGCGTCCTTGAAGAGACAATGATTCCTAGTACGGAGAAGGTGAAGGAGAAAATTTTGTGGCTTCTTTCCTACTAAATTTTTTTTGGGTTGTTTAAAGTTTTAAATCAAACCACGCTTTCGCGAAAGCGTAATTACCAATAAGGCTATGCGTATTTTGTTCAGGACTTTTTTCACATAAATAATCTCCTAATGGATAACTGTCTATTTATTCAATGTAAGGTTTTCCCCCACCTTTTTATTATTAGACAATGAGTTAGGTCGACGCGATTCTTAAAAAAAAGAGTGATCTTAATCTTTTATCTTAAAGGTTTAACTTTTAATGCTTGAGGCTACATATTAAGGAATCAACAGTTTAAGTGAATTGTAGACTTATTTTATACCTTTATTGACAATTATAAGGGGTGAAACATATAAAATCCTTAATCCTTTCCTAAGCGCAATTCCTATATTGCGAGTGTATAGAGATTAAATCTTTTAAGGCAAATCACAGTACAGGTCGCGCATCAACATCCCCCAGTTATTATCGTTGCTTCAGTATTGATTTCTATTCTTAGTGAGCCTCTTTGTATGAGGTTCATAATTAATATTTTAAAATCTAATAACTGATTATGAAAAAAATTACTTTACTACTTTCTTTTTTGCTCTTGTTTTTTTTACAGAATGAAATCTGTAGTCAAACTACTGTTCTCGATTATACTTTTGAGAATGGAACGCTTACTTCATCTAGCGGCTCTGCTGGGAATACAACTGTCTCTTTTGCTTCAGTAGGTACAACAATGGCCGCATTTAACTCTGGTGTAGGCTGTACACAGGAAGCTATTGCAAATGGATGGAGCGCAAACGATTATTGGACGACAGGATCTTTTAATACTACGGGCTTTTCAGGCTTGACGCTGTCTTTTATTCAATCTCGTTTCTCTGGAGGACCAGGAGGACAGTTTAGTGTAGAATATAGTTTTAACAATATGACTTGGGTAGCTGCTGCGCCCACAAATTATACGCCACCATCAAATGATGCTTGTGCACCAGTTTATACTGCCACAAATGTTGCGTTACCGGTAGCGATGGAAAACCAGCCTACAGTTTATTTGAGATGGAGGAATCTCAATGGAAGTGGAGCTGGGGGAAGTAGGATGGATAATATTCTCGTAAGCGGTACAATGGCGGGTGGAGACACCACAGATCCTAATGCCGTTTGTACGAACATCACAAGGAACTTAGATAGTTCTGGGAACGTAACTATTATGGCATCTGACGTGGATGGTGGGTCTACAGATAATGTAGGTATTGCGAGCAGAAGTGTGTCGCCGTCCTCTTTTAATTGCGCTAATGTTGGAACAAATAACGTAACACTTACCGTTACGGATGCTGCCGGAAATTCTGACACTTGTGTGGCTGTAGTTACCATAGCAGACAATACAGCACCAGTAGTAAGTAATGTAAATGATATTACAGCAACCCTAGGTGCAGATGGAACAGTTGTATTAAATAATAATGCAGACGTGGCTCCAGCAGTTACGGCAACGGATAACTGCGGTATTCAGGTAATTAGTATTATAGGGATTGCAAACCGTACATTCTCCTGTGCAGATATAGCAACCAATCCTAATGTAAGATCTATAAGAGTAAGAGATGTTAATGGTAACAACACTTTTGTAGACGTAAATGTAAATGTTGTGGATGCGATGGCGCCTACGATCACTTGTGTTGGAAACGATACAAGAGATACAGATGCAGGAGTTTGTAACTACACTATTCAAGGAACTGAGTTTGACCCGACCTTTGACGATAATTGCTCAAGTGCAACGATTTCAAATGATTTGAATATGACTGCCACACTCGCTGGGGAAGTACTTCCGCTGGGAGATACAACGGTGACTTGGACAGTAAACGATGGGAATGGACAGACTACGAATTGTATGACTGTAATTACCGTAGCAGATAATGAAGTTCCAGTAATTTCTGCTGTAATGGATATCACAGCAGTATTGGGAGCAGACGGAACAGTCGTAATAAGTAATAATACAGATGTTGCAGATGCTATCACTGCTACGGACAATTGTGGAGTAGATAGTTACTTTGTTCGAGGAAACGGAGGGACAAGTCTTGAGGCAAGAACCTTTGATTGTGATGATATAGCAACAAATCCAAATGTCCGCAACGTACGTGTGCGTGATGTAAATGGAAACGATGCATTTGTAGATGTAAATGTGAACGTTGTTGATGATACCGCACCTACAATCATGTGTGTTGGAGACGATACTCGTGATGCAGATGCAACTGCTTGTAGTTACACCGTTCAAGGGACGGAATTTGATCCTACATTTGACGATAACTGTTCTAGCGCAACGATTACAAATGACTTTAATATGACGGCTACGTTAGATGGAGCAGTACTTCCTTTAGGAGACACTACGGTAGTTTGGACTGTTAATGACGGTAACGGGCAAACAGATATGTGTACGACTATTATAACTGTTGAAGATAATGCGGCTCCTGTAGTGACAGACGTTCAGGATATTACAGCTGTTTTAGAAGCAGATGGAACCGTGATCGTAAACAACATAAACGATGTGGAACCAGCCGTTACAGCAACGGATAATTGTGGAATTCAGAATATCCGCATCATTGGTGTTGAGAACCGTACTTTTTCTTGTGCAGATATTGCAACGAACCCTAACGTGCGTGAAGTACGTGTGCGTGATGAAAATGGAAATAATACGTTTGTAAATGTCAATATTATCGTGGTTGATGATATTGATCCTACCATCACTTGTCCAGTTGATGATGCTCGTGATGCAGATGCTGGTGTCTGTGAGTACACGGTGCAGGGAGCTGAGTTTGATGCAACATTTGACGATAACTGCACGAGCGCAACAATAACAAACGATTTTAACAATGCAACGACATTAGACGGGGCAGTATTGCCAGCTGGTGACACACTCATTACTTGGACAGTAGATGATGGAAACGGTCAAACCGTAAATTGTTCATTTACTGTAACTATAAACGACAACGAAAATCCAGTCGTGACAGATGTACAAGACATCATTGCACAATTAGATGCAAACGGTACAGTGACTATAGGCAATAACTCGGACGTTGCAGATGCGGTAACGGCTACAGATAATTGTGGTATCCAAAGTTATTTTGTTCGTGGAATCAATGGAGGGACCAGTAACGAGGCTAGAACTTTCACTTGTGATGATATAGCAACTAGTCCTAACGTTCGCACGGTTCGAGTAAGAGATGTAAATGGAAACGACACAGATGTAGATATCAATGTAATAGTAGAAGATAATCTAGATCCTATTGTGACAGATGTGCAGGATATCATTGCAGTTTTAGGTCCTGATGGTACAGTCAGGTTAGACAATGATATAGATGTAGCACCGGCAATCACAGCCACAGACAACTGTGAGATTTTAGATATAAGAATTACAGGCGGTAATGGAATGACAGGAGTAGAAAACAGAACTTTCGACTGTGATGATATTGCAAATAATCCCCACGTGCGCAGAGTAAGAGTGCGTGATGTAAACGGAAACCGCGCTCTTGTAGATGTTAATGTGATCGTTCAAGATAATACGGGAGTCATTATCACAGACGGTCCTTTAGATATATTTACCGGAACAGGTTCTAGTGCTGGAGAGTGTGGAGCCATTGTTAATTATGGTGTAGGTATCGCAGCTTTTGTGTTAGAAAATAACTGTGGAGACGATTCAAGTATTGTTTTTGAGCAGACAGCGGGACTTGGTAGCGGAGCTTTCTTCCCAGTTGGAACAACTTCTGAAGAGTTTAGTTTCACAGATAATAATGGTAACGTTACGACATATAGTTTTGATGTAACTATAACAGACACTACGTTACCTGTAATAGCTTGTCCAGGACAAGTTACTGTGGGTAGTGATGATGAAGGAAATTACACCATTGAAGACTACACAGACTTAGCTACAGATAACTGTTCTTCAGGAACTGACCTCGTAATTACACAGGAGCCAGCAGCAGGAACTGTAGTAACTGATCCCAGCACAACAGAGGTAACGATTATAGCAACAGATGAAGCTGGTAACACGACTACCTGCGCCTTCAATCTAGTGGTAGACGAGACTCTAGGTGTAAACGATGAAGCCTTTAATAATAGCATTATCCTTTATCCTAATCCTACAAATGATATTATCAATATAACTTCTAAAAACGGAATTGATACTATAACAATCTATGATTTGAGAGGCAGAGTGGTTGAAAACCAAGTAGTGACAGAGACTTCTGCGATCGTAAGTATGGCATCGCTTTCTTCTGGAGTATATCTTTTACAGATTGCCCAGGGAGAGAATTCGATTGTAAAACGTGTGATAAAAGAGTAGGTTTATGGAATATACGCTTTCGCGAAAGCGTATTCACAATACTATAATATATTTATACAACCCCCAAGCGATTAGTTTGGGGTTTTTCTTTGATCGCTGAATTTTAATTTACTAAAAACAACTTATTCCAATTGGACAGAGTTTTGGCTTTTGATTTTAACCCGTCCCAGAAAGTTTAGGAGAGTGATACTTGGGTGTTGTCTGTTCAGCTTAGGGTGCACCTCTGATTTATCAATGGTAAAATAGGATGGATAATAAAGGCCTAAATATAAAAGCGGATCACCTATCACAGGTATCCGCTTTTATATTTAAAAGAGCTCTTTTAGTTGCTAGCCACATTAGGTGGATACACCATCATAATCTCTTTTACAATTTCTTGTATACGAGCCTCGCGACGTGCTACATCTCCAGATACAAGTGGCGCAGTTCCTTGTCCTTGCCAGATAAGTTGATTTTTATTGGTATCTATTAAGTCTATGTATAGCGTTCCTTCTGTACTTCTCGAGACAACATTGTTGTTAAAGCCTGCGCCCCAGCCGCCCCAAGGACCTCCCCAGAAACCAGGAGCTCCCCAGCCCCAGCCGCCTCCCCAGCCCCAACCTCCAGCAAAGCCAAAATTATTTTGGTATACGTCTACACGTTCTTTTGCTTTTGTAAAAATGCTTACGAGTACGGCAGGATTTTTGGATTTTGTAAAGCCTTTTGCATTCATTTCGGTTTCGATGGCACGTAGGATACGCTTTTTGTCAAGGTCAGAAACCTCAGCTTTGTCGATGCCAGGTTTATAAAAAGCATAGGTCTTATATTGGTCAAAGTTTACACTCTGGTCATAGTCTGCTGCGACACGTACTGTGCTGCAAGATGCTAGTAGGAAAAGTAGCCCTAAAAGCGGGAGTAATTTTAATGCTTTCATAATTATAGTTTTAAATATTGAACAATGCGTCGTCTACGAGGTTAGGTAATGTGACTTTTAAATTTGGTTCCAGCTCCATCGCTCTTTTAATGGCAAAAACTGCCCCCTCGTTTCTTGCCCAACTGCGCCTCGCAATTCCGTTATTTACATCCCAGAAAAGCATTGATTTTAAGCGTCTTTCGGCATCTGTAGTACCATCAATTACCATACCAAAACCACCGTTTATAACCTCTCCCCAGCCTACGCCTCCACCATTATGAATGCTTACCCAAGTTGCTCCTCTAAAGCTGTCTCCTATCACATTCTGTATGGCCATATCTGCCGTAAAGCGGCTTCCGTCATAAATATTACTGGTCTCGCGATATGGAGAATCTGTTCCCGAAACATCGTGATGATCACGGCCTAAAATAACAGGTCCTATTTCTCCTCGAGCGATAGCATTATTAAAGGCTTGTGCAATTTTGGAACGACCCTCTGCATCTGCATATAAAATTCTTGCCTGCGAGCCTACGACGAGCTTGTTTTCTTGAGCGCCTTGAATCCATTTAATATTATCCTGCATTTGCTGCTGGATTTCTGACGGTGCATCTTTTGCAAGTTTTTCTAGCACATCACAGGCAATTGCGTCTGTCTTTTGTAGATCCTCCGCTTTTCCGGAACCACACACCCATCTAAAAGGGCCAAAACCATAATCAAAGCACATAGGCCCCATAATGTCTTGGACGTATGAAGGATATTTAAAATCGATACCATTTTCGGCAAGGATGTCTGCTTCGGCACGAGATGCTTCAAGCAAGAAGGCGTTTCCATAGTCAAAAAAGTAAGTACCCTTTGCGGTATGAGCGTTTATCGCTGCGGTATGGCGACGAAGGGTGCTTTGTACGCTTTCGCGAAAGCGGTCTGCATCACTTGCCATCATTTTATTTGCTTCCTCAAAAGTCATTCCCAAGGGATAATAACCTCCTGCCCACGGATTATGGAGCGAGGTCTGATCACTACCTATATCAATGTGAATATTGTGCTGGTCAAAGGCTTCCCAAACGGCAACAATATTCCCCAGAAACGCGATAGAAACAACTTCTTTTTTCTCCTGCGCTTCCCTGACACGGGCAACGAGAGCATCGGTATCTTTTATTACTTCATCTACCCAACCTTGTGAATGACGGGTGTGGACCGCCTTAGGATTAACCTCTGCGCATACGGTAATACAACCTGCGATATTTCCTGCTTTAGGTTGGGCGCCGCTCATCCCACCTAGGCCAGAGGTTACAAAAAGGCCGCCAGCAGTGGGTTTATTTATTTTTCGGAAAGCATTTAGTACTGTGATAGTTGTGCCGTGTACGATCCCTTGTGGCCCTATATACATGTAGCTTCCTGCGGTCATTTGTCCGTACTGAGTTACACCGAGGGCATTAAATTTTTCCCAATCGTCGGGTTGCGAATAGTTAGGAATCATCATCCCATTAGTTACTACTACTCGAGGTGCTTCCTTATGTGAGGGAAAAAGCCCCATAGGGTGTCCGGAATACATTACCAGCGTTTGCTCGTCTGTCATCGTAGCGAGGTATTGCATTGTGAGTAGGTATTGTGCCCAGTTTGAAAAAACACCTCCATTACCACCGTAGGTGATAAGCTCGTGTGGGTGTTGTGCCACGGCAGGATCCAGATTATTTTGAATCATAAGCATTATACCAGCTGCCTGCGTTGAGGTAGCTGCATAGGCATCGATAGGGCGGGCGTGCATTTTATATTCTGGTCGGAAACGGTACATGTAAATCCGGCCGTAGGTTTCTAGTTCGGCTTTAAATTCTGGCAAAAGTGCAGCGTGATGCTTTGGGTCAAAATAGCGTAAGGCATTTTGTAACGCGAGTTTCTTTTCAGTATTTGAGAGGATGTCCTTACGTTTTGGTGCGTGATTCATCTCTGGATCATATACTTTCTGCGTAGGAAGTTGATCAGGAATTCCTGCTCGTATTTGTTCTTGAAATGTCATTGCTTGTCATTATTTAATTATTAGATCAAGTGCGCTTTTGCAATTTATCCAGAGCTTGTCTTAGAAAAAGCGTAAAATCCTCAAAACTTATTGCTTGCCAGTCTTCTTATCAAATCCGTAAGGACAATGCCTACAGCCACTCTCACAGCAATATCCGCGTTTAAGATGATACTGTTCTGTAAAGCATTTGTAGCCTTCTGGAGTGAGGTAGTAATCCCCTTCTTCTAAAGGAATATGTTTTTTTATATGGGACATAACACAAAGATAGTGAGTATGGTATTAAAGTTGTTCATAAGAACGTAGATGCAAGATGTTCTTTAGGGAGTGTATGAGTCTGATAATGCAATATTTTTAAGGTTATGTTTTACGTGGTAAATAAATATCTCTTGCGTAGGGGTTTTGCAGGAGTTACGCTCTATCCCTTTGTGATTATGCGCGATGCAACCCTACGAGAGGATGCAGTTTTTATGAATCACGAGAAAATTCATTTAAGGCAACAACGGGAATTGTTGATACTACCATTCTTTTTATGGTATGGCGTCGAGTTTTTAGTGCGATGCGTTCAGTATAGAAATAGGTATGTGGCTTACCGAAATATTTCCTTTGAGCGTGAGGCTTATGCGCAGGAAACTAATTTTATTTATTTAAAAGATCGTAATTTCTGGAGTTTTTTGAAATTCCTTTAAAAGTAAAAAGCCTCAAGAATTGAACTCTTGAGGCTTTATTGAAAAAAATATTATTTTTTAATTACCGCTCTTTCTGATTTTCTTGTATTGGAGTAGCAATCTTTATGTTCTTGTCTTCCTCAAGAAGTTGTGGGCTTATTGAGGCTGCTTTAGGATTTATTGCAGCTTTTGATGTGGCTTCTTTTTTGGATTTCCCATTAGTATAGAACATCCCTTTTTCTTTAGGTTGGTTATAAAGTTCTGGAGTAAGATATTTCCCTGCTCTGGTACCTTCTTTTATAAGTTCTGGTTTTCTTAGCTCAGGGTTTTGTTGCATATATGGGTCGTCACGTTCTGCTGTAATCTGCCAGGATACTTTTGCGCCAGCCACTCCTCCTGAAACTATAAAACTGTTGTTTGCTATCTCTCGGGCAACATACATATTAGGCATTGCTGCTCCTACTGCTGTTAGTTGGTAGGAAGGATTTCTATTTACGTCATCATAATAAGAAGGTAAATCTATTGTAGCATTCCCTGAACTATCGAATGTTGCTGTTCCTCTATAGATGTTGAGAACTTCGTCCGACTCTACTGAATAGTGTCTCAGAAGCTTATTGCTCGGATCTTCAGGGTGATCAATTAAAAAGGTTTTAGTTCCGGTGGCCCCAAAATTTCCATTTGAAAATACACCGTAAAAACCTCCTGTACCAAGTACTCCGACCCCAAATCCTACTCCCGGGGTTGAATTTGCATTTACAGCGATATGATCTATGTTACCTATTCCGGTATAGGAAATATCTGCAACTGACAAGGTCCCAATAGCATTATTCTTTTGATTTTGGATTTGTAAGGTAGAGCCTTCTCCTTGATGCGTTGCAAAAATCGTAGGATCGGTATTAAGGTTATTTTCAATGTTGAACTCTGCATTTCTTCCCGCTATTCCAGAATGGTTAAGCAGTATACCGTGCCCAACTCCTGTTTGGTTTCCCACAAAGGCGGCTCCAGATACAGTATTTCCGATTGTAGCAGTCTGGGTTCTTACTTCTGCAAAAAAACCATAAGCATTACCTCCAGCAGTAGGGGTGGTAGCATCATCTACTGCTATGACAAATACGCCCGTTCCATCATTTGTGTCTAAATCTATTTGTTCCCCAATACCTCCAGCGTCGGTAAGGTCTGTGTATAATCCTACATTACTTCCTCCTACAATGTTTACAATACCAATACCATCGGTTGACTGCGAGTATATTGCGTTACCGGTTCCTAAATTGACACCCGCAAGGCCATAACCCGTCCCAGTAGCAAAGCTTCTTAGCGCCGAATTTACATCTCCAGATTGAAAGTAGCCTCCACTACCTGTTCCGGTATTAATTCCAACAACAGCATTACCTGCTCCAGAGTTTTGGCCTTGTACACCAACACCTGTATTAGCTCCAAATCCGATCACCCCAAATCCAGTTCCAGTATTACCACCTTGCACACCCGAACCAGTTGTAGATGACAATCCACCTAAAGCAATTTCTCCATCTGTCCCAACTGAGACTAGGCGAAATGCTGCATTACCGGCGCTGTTTATTCCTATTTCTCCATTTGCTAAGATTCTCATTCTTTCTGTATCGCTAGTAGCGATTATAAGATTTGTCACGTCCGAAGTACCTAGATAATTTTGTCCTGGTCCTGTCCCTGGAGTCGTGCCTGAATTACCTTCAAGCGCCCAGTCATTGCCATTTGTTCCGCCCATTGCAATCCAAGCAGTACCATTCCAATAATAGAAGCCTGGACTTACGGCAGTTGCACCAGTACCCGCAGATGCTGTGTTGTATACTAACATACCTGCAGCCCCTGCATTGACAGTAACCGTTCCCGTATCGGCTGTACCCGTGAGGGCTACTCTATTAATAAGAATACCTTTGTCTGTTGCCCCCATTTCTAATTGAGCACCTCCTTGTAGATTAGTTGTTCCTACACCTATATCACCATCACTAGCAATGAGTAGCGCGTCATTTGCATCTACTCTAAATTGGTGTGCATTGTTTGTAGAATATGTAAATGGATCATCGTTATCACCTGCATCTGGAGATAAGATGGATAACCCTCTATCTGATTGTGAGGTGAGTTTGAGGATTTCAGATTCTGTGGTTGCACTATTCTGACGTATTTCTAATCGTGCATCAGGGTCATTAGTTCCAATTCCTACATCATCGGTTTGAGACTCAACAAACAGAGCGTTTGTGTCATTATTTCCTTCGACTCTAAAGTTTGTTCTAACACTCGAATCATTTATTACTACTTCGGAGTTATTTCCTGCTTCTATAAAGGAGGCAAGTTCTCGCCCACCAGCGGTAAGCTGCACTACATCTGCTCCAGTTTTGAAAAGTCCTGTATCCGTATCTGCACTCCAAGTGAATGAAGGGTTTGCAAGTGTCCCAGGATTATTTGCCTGAATTTGTCCTCCAGTCGTTAAAGTTAACACAGGACTTCCATCTGTAGCAATGATTAAATTCTGGGTGTCAGACGTTCCTAAATAATTCTGTCCCGGTCCAGTTCCAGGAGTAGTACCCGCGTTACCTTCAAGTTCCCAAGCGTCTAGAGCAGCTGGTGTGATGGCAGTCCAAAGAGAACCACTCCAATAATAGAATCCTGGGCTCACGGCGTTAGAGCCCGTCCCGGCCGTGGCATTATTAAAAACAAGTGTCCCTACTTGGAGCGCACCCACCGTTGTTATAGGTGCTTGTGTTGCTTTACTGGTAAGCGCTACTCTAGGAATGAGTATTCCAGAATTTGTACTTTCTATATCGAGCATTACACCTTCTGCAGGGGTTGTGGTTCCTATCCCTACTTGGGCGATAGTATTCTGACTTAAAGCGATTAGTATTATGCAACTTATGAGTTGCATAATTGAAATTCTGAAGTTCATGATTTAGGGGTTTAAATAATCGCCGCAAATTAAAAAATTTTCTTAAAAAACCGTTAAAGTGTAAATAAAAACGGATAAAATGTAAAAGACAAAGATAACAGACTGGATAGCAATACTTTAATAAAGCTCATGATAGTCACTTTTGAAAATATTTGTTTTTATGATGCTTTTTTGTTCTTAAGATTTTGTGGCAAAACGTCAAATGGCTGCTGCATAACTTGATAGTTTGATCAAATCTTAGACTGGTAAAATGAACTGAGTTGACTATAATTCTATAATTTTGACCATTAATATGTATGTCTTACAATGCACAATCAGATTTTACATTATACCAATGAAAATAATATAGAAATCTGGTTGAAACGGGAGGATGAAATACACCCATACGTCTCAGGAAATAAGTTTAGAAAGCTTAAGTACAATATCGCTTTTGCGAAAGAAAAACAGCACACTTCCATCCTAACCTTTGGCGGAGCATATTCCAATCATATTGCTGCAGTTGCAGCGGCTGGACAATTGGAAGGATTTAATACCACAGGAATTATAAGAGGCGAGGAGTTGGGAAATGATATAAACAAAACTTTGGCTCAAAATCCAACACTTGCCTTTGCTCGACATTGTGGTATGAGATTACATTTTGTGTCTAGAGAAAGTTATCGGGATAAAAATGAGGTATATTTTCGCGAAAGCGTAATAAGTAAATTTGACAACCCCTACATTATCCCAGAAGGAGGTACGAACGACCTAGCCGTAAAAGGATGTGAAGAAATTTTAAGTACCGAAGATGAGCGTTTTGATTATGTCTGTTGCGCCGTGGGTACTGGCGGAACCATTGCGGGGATAATAAATACGGCGAGCGATCACCAAAACGTTTTAGGTTTTCCTGCTTTAAAGGGAGAATGGATAAAAGGTGAAATACAACAATGGTCGAGTAATACGGACTGGAAATTAATAGCCGATTATCATTTTGGAGGATATGCCAAAATAAATAGAAAGCTCGTTAGTTTTATAAATGATTTTAAAAAAGAACAAGGCATATCTTTAGATCCTATTTATACAGGAAAGATGATGTACGGGATTTTTGATTTGATATCCCAAGGTTACTTTCCTCAGAATTCCCGTATTTTAGCAATACATACTGGAGGTCTTCAGGGTATCGCCGGGATGAATAAGCTGTTGAATAAGAAAGGACTTCCTTTAATTGAAGTATAATGATGTATAGACGTATTTTTTTAATTCTTTTTGTTGGACTTCTCGTTACTTCTTGTGGGAGTTCAAAAAAAACTTCTCGTAATTATAAGAAGCCTGAAAAAAGAGAGCGTAGAGTGATGACCAAGGGGAAGGCTGATTCAAGAAAGGAAAAGGAGGTTGAAGTCGCGCCAGCAAAAGATCCGCTGGATAATGGTGTTAATCCTATTCCTAAAGATGGTGTGTCTGTTTATGTGGATACCTATTCTGAAATTGCCAAAGAAGAAATGCTACAATACGGAATCCCAGCGAGTATAACCCTAGCTCAAGGAATTCTAGAGTCGGGAGCAGGAAAAGGAGAACTGGTTCGCAAGGCAAATAATCATTTTGGCATAAAATGCCACGACTGGAAAGGGGCTACGGTTTCTCACGATGATGATTCAAAAGGAGAATGCTTTAGGAAATATAGTCTTGCAAAATTCTCCTATCGCGATCATTCCTTATTTCTCACAAATAGAAAACGCTATACCGACTTATTTAAACTCCCCAAAGATGATTATAAAGGATGGGCAAAGGGTTTAAGAGCAGCAGGTTATGCAACAGATAAAAAATATCCGGCAAAATTGATAAGCCTTATTGAACGTTATCAGTTATACCGTTATGATGGCGAAGTCTTAGGAAAGTCTGAGTCAGACTATACTAGAGTGACAGACCAGCTGGATCAACATACGGTGCAAAAGGGAGAGACGCTCTATCGCTTGTCAAAAAAATATAATCTTACTGTCGAGATGCTCAAAGAGATAAACGGTTTGGAGAGCAACGAGATTTTTGAGGGACAAGTGCTTTATATCAAACCTTTAAGTAAAGGATATTAATACATGATTTATAAAAGAAGTAGTGCGCTTTTTACTGAAGCGCAAAAGGTAATTCCAGGAGGAGTAAATAGTCCTGTGCGCGCATTTAAGGCTGTGGGAGGAGATCCTATTTTTGTAAAAAGTGCAAAAGGAGCCTATTTATACGATGAAGATGGTCGCAAACTCATAGATTATATAAACTCTTGGGGCCCTATGATATTGGGCCACGCATACCCTCCTGTTGTAGATGCTGTTGTGCAAAAGGCTCAAAAAGGCACCTCATTTGGAATGCCCACAGAGATAGAAACAGAGATAGCTGCGCTTGCGGTTTCTATGGTTCCTAACATAGACAAAATACGCTTTGTAAATAGTGGTACAGAAGCTTGTATGAGTGCTGTGCGACTCGCTCGCGGCTTTACAAGAAGAGAGAAAATAATAAAGTTTGCAGGCTGCTACCACGGCCATTCAGATTCATTCTTAATTCAGGCAGGAAGTGGTGCTGTGACCTTTGGAAGCCCTAATAGTCCAGGAGTTACAGAAGGAACGGCAAAAGATACTTTGCTTGCAAATTACAATGACACAGAAAATGTAGAAGCGCTTTTCAAAGCAAATCCTAATGAGATCGCTGCCATTATCATAGAGCCTGTTGCTGGTAATATGGGTTGCATCCCTCCTGCAGAAGGATTTTTATCCCGCTTGCGCGAAATATGTGATGCAAACAATACCCTACTCATTTTTGACGAAGTAATGACCGGTTTTAGACTTGCAAAGGGAGGTGTACAAGAATTATACGGGGTGGCTGCAGATATCGTGACCTTCGGAAAAGTTATAGGTGGTGGCCTTCCTGTGGGTGCTTTTGCAGCTCGCAATGAAATTATGAATCATCTTGCGCCATTAGGGCCCGTGTATCAAGCGGGAACCTTGAGTGGGAATCCGCTTGCAATGGCAGCGGGACTTGCGATGTTAAAAGCTCTTAATGACGATCCAGAAGTATTTGACAGACTCGCTCAAAAGACAGAATATCTTCACAAAGGCATTCAAAAGGCATTAATAGATAATGGGATTGTCCATACCATAAATAGAGTAGGCTCAATGATTTCTGTACACTTTGCCCCAGATGCTGTGGTCAATTTTAAAACGGCTGCTCACGGCGATAACGATACCTTTAAGAAATTCTTTCACGGCTTGCTGGAAGAAGGTATTTATATAGCTCCTAGTGCTTATGAAACTTGGTTTATAACAGATGCGCTTACCTATGAAGATCTTGATACGACCATTAACGCCGTACGCAAAGTAGCCTCGACACTATAAAAAAAAAAGCATCCCTAGGGATGCTTTTATATTGTAATCTTAATTCAAGTGTTTGTAAGGGTATTGTTTACTCAAAAAGCTTGATTAATGAGATTTCTGAATATCGATTTTCAGATTACAATACTGCAATGTACTATAAATTTAAGATTTGACCTAAAAGTCTTAGATTCTTCGGTCTTATTTGACTCTTTTTTTGTGTTTTCCTCTATCTCTTTTGTTACGTAGCATATGCTTTTGCCATTTTTGGAACTGCTCATCGTTGAGAATAGCTTTTACCTGACGTTGCATCGCAATTTTCTCATCTAGTCGCTCATTGCCCATTTTGATGCGATCTTCCTTAGATGGTTTTTCTGTTTCATCCTTTCTGGATTTTCTAAAATTTTCTCGTTTTGTGATTTGAGCTAAAATAATAGGATACATCTTCTTACTCTGAGCGTCATCAAGAGCGAGTGCTAGGGTTGCCTTTTTTGTGGCAAGCGTCGCTTTTTCTTCTACTGACATTTCGGATAATCTCTCGTTTTGTCCTCGGTTTCTCTGTGCCGTCATTGCTACAGTTACAAGTAGCATTATGGCAATCATTACATTTTTCATAAGTATTCTGTTTTTTAAATTGTGAACGCTATTAGGACGCTTTTTTTTTCAGAAGGTTTAAAATCTAGTTGCCTTAAAGTTAAAATTTGATATTATGGAACAAAAAAATCGGCCACAGTTTGCAGCCGACTTTTAACGAGTATTACGCTTTCGCGAAAGCGTAACAACAAAAATTTACAACCTATTTATTAGGCTCAAGGATCATATCTACGCGCTCTATTAAATCACTTATGTGGAACTTAGTCATACGGTCACGAGTCCTGTTTTGTCCGCGTTGTAAGGCGCCTTTAAGTAGCTTTAACTCTGCACGTACAATGGGACGAATGTCACTCTGGCTTACGTCAACATCGGTACGGGAGCCAAAGCGGTTACTTCCTTCTTGCTCTTCTGTCATTAAATGTTCTAGGCGCTCTACATAAGCCCTCTGGAGATTACGACGGTACACATCTATAGTGGATCCACGTTGCAGTTCGCTAAATAGTCCATCGCGTAGATCTTCCATCATTTCTAGAAGCGGGTAGGCAGTAGCTCCATTTTTTGCCTCGTTCTCTATAATACGTCCCATTCTTCCAAAATCAAGAATATTATTTAATGTTCTAGTCTGGAATCGACGTATACGCTCTACACTTCCTGCGCTCTCAATCTTGTCAAAAATGGAATTGTCCAGAAGCCATTCTGGTGTTTCAAAAAGTTGATCATGTAGAAATTGCATTGCTTCTTTCTGCTTTGCGGAATTAACGTGTGTGTATACTGCTCCATCCTGATCATAGGTTTTATACATTTCATATACGCCGCCTATGTTTGCTGTGACGTGTCCCATATATCTGTTGTATTGAGATAATACTTGCCCGTACATCTTGTCTAGTTCGTCGTAGTTTTGTCCATCTTCTGCAGTCCACTCTGTAAGATTTGGGACGATACGTTTTAGGTTTTTAATGCCGTAAGCACTCGCCAGTATTGCGTCGTCGCCTAAATCTTCGGTTTGAGAACTAGGGTCGATGACACCAAATTGCTGACGTCCGAAACGATACATAGGATCCCCAGCGTGCTCAAGAATCCAACTATCAAGTGTTTTCTTTTCATCTACTGCAGATTTATCTGGGATGGGACGATATCCCCATTTAATAGCATATTTATCATATATTCCTATGTTAGGCATTAAAGCAACATCACCATCACCTGGTTGTGCAACATAGTTAAAACGTGCATAGTCCATTATAGATGGGGCGGTTCCATATTTTTTTGTAAAAGCTGGGTCACGCAATTTTTCTACAGGATAAGCAACACTACTTCCCATATTGTGGGGTAATCCTAGGGTATGTCCAACTTCGTGCGAACTCACAAAACGAATTAATCGTCCCATAATTTCATCCTTAAATTCGTTATTGCGCGCCTCAGGATTTATCGCTGCGGTTTGCACAAAGTACCAGTTGTGTAATAAGGTCATTACATTATGATACCAGTTTATATCACTTTCCAGTATTTCTCCGCTACGCGGGTCACTTACGTGAGGTCCATTTGCATTTGGGATAGGTGAGGCAAGATAACGTACGACACTATATCTTACATCTTCTGGTGACCACTCTGGATCCTCCTCTACAGTAGGCGGGTCTTTTGCAATGATGGCATTTTTAAAGCCTGCTTCTTCAAAGGCTACTTGCCAGTCTTCTATTCCCTGTTTGATATAAGGAATCCATTTTTTAGGAGTCGCGCGGTCCACGTAGTATACGATCTGCTTTTTGGGCTCAACGAGTTCACCACGGTTGAATTTTTCCAGATCTTCATCTTTTACTTCTAGTCGCCATCTGTCTAGGTAACGTACGGTTTTACTTTTTTGATTTTCGAGTCCGTAATCTGTTTGTCCACGTCCAAACCAGCCCACACGCTCGTCAAAATAGCGACGCTTCATAGGTTCTTTAGGTAGCAAAATCATCGAGTTGCTCATCATAAGCGAGATGGATCCTGTAGCAGCATTAGAGGGTGGCTCTGAGGCATTATAGGTTTTTACCGTACGCACCTCAATATTGTGTGGGTAACTACGTATAGTGTCTATGTAACTGCGGTCTTTGTCCAGGTTTTTTACTTTATAGCCTTTTCTTCGTCTATCTGGAAGTCCGAGAGGAGCGACATCGTCTGTATAGAGTTTTGTAACATCTATGACTGTGTTTCTGTTGTCAGAAATGGAATCTTTGTGATATGCCGCCACATCAAAAGCATACAGTATAGGCTCAAAATTGCTATTTTTTACGGCTTCAGAAATGGGAAGCGAATCGGCAGCAAATATCTCGTGTGAAACTACACGGAGTAGGACTTTTTTGTCCTTTACTTGCCACCTAAGCACGGAGGTGTTTTGCTTACCGCCGCCAAAACCTAGTCCTGTAGCGGTCTTTGCAATGCGAGTAACCATTAGCATCTCCCGCTCAAAGAGTGAATCTGGAATCTCGTAAAAATACTTATCATCCAGATGGTGCACGGTAAAAAGACCTTCGTCACTTTTTGCTTCATCCGTAATTACCTTGTTGTAAGGTTTGATTTTTTCTTTTTTGTCTTTGTCCTTGTCTTTGCTCGCGGTGGCGCCTTTTTTTGTTGTTTTTAAGGAACTACAGCCTACTACGAGTACGGCTAGAAGACTTGCCGTAAGTGTGGGTAATTTTAATCGCATATTATTTTTTTTTGGAAGGCTTCAAGATAGGGATTGCGCCTAGAGTAGGTTGTTAAGAAAATCATAACAACGCTAATGTGGTTTTGTATAGCGGTTGCCCTGTCATTTTTGATTTTACCCACGCATAAAAACTCAACATAAAGATATCTTCTTTTAGAATGCTTGAGGTTTTGAGTTGACTTTTTACGCTTTCGCGAAAGCGTGCCGCGACCGTATCCATATCCCCACGATACATTGTCGTAGCAAACTTTAAAAACTGTTCCAGTCTCTGATCGTTTTTAATCTGAGATTTATATTTACGCCGAAATCTTTTGAGCAATGATTCTACAAGGTCTATATTTTCAAGTTCTATGTGAACAATAAGTTCTACGAGGTCTCTTTTTATGAGCCAGTCTTCGCCAGCTTTCTCTAGGTACCACGAGTCTGTGTGTTTTAATCTGTTTAATGTAGAAAGTGCCGCTTTGTGTTCGGCTTGTTGCACGTAGAATACGGTAAGAGCGAGAACAAGGTCGGGATTTGGGGCATTCTTTTTTGAGGTTTTTTCAAAATGGGATTGTAAAGTAGCTGTGGCTTTACTTGAATTACCTGTGTAGTTGTCTAGAAGTGTTTTTAGTAGAAGTGCGTTTTCGCAAAAGCGGTCTACATACCGTCCCCGCTCTTCTTTCATCGCAGTTTTCATCTGGCTCAAGTAGTTTTGTGCCTTCCCAAAATCTCTATTGCGGAAATAGGAGTTTGTCATCAAGTAGAAATAATGTATCCTATAATATAAGTGTTTTCCATCTTGAATTTTTGGGATAATAGCCTGCTCGATATTTGTAATAAAAGGAAGCGCTCCAGCAAAATCGGATATAAGATGTGCCGCAGAGGTTATGATTTCCAGCAACTGGTACAGCGATTTAAAAGTAAGAGTGTTGTTAATCGTAATACCGTATTGCCCGAAAGTGGATAGCAAGGTTTTCTGCATATCTGCTTGAGGCGCCTTTAGTTTTACCTTGAGGGTGGCGTATGCAATATTGAGTTTTTCTTGCTGTAGGAGCAGATTTTGATTCTCCTCAAAATCTGCGATGAGTATTTCTAAATCTTCTGTTTTGTGTAAATGAGCGTACTGAATTTGCGTATGATAAATCTCGTTTAAGGCACTATAGAGGTCTATTTTCTGGGCTTTTGCTTTTGCTTTTAAAAGTGTCTTGCGGGCTGGGGCGTGATGTTGTTTTTCATAAAAGATGCGTGCTGCGAGGAGCAGTTTGAATATTTCCATTTCTTCAGAAGCTTCGGTTTCAAAACTACGACTGGCGATAAAATCTATGAGATTGTCGTGTAGGCGTTTTGATAATGCGTGATAGGCATTCCTTGAAGACTTTCCATACAGATGCGTGTCTATATTTTTTATTTCAATACCATTTACGACAGCATCCAGGAGCGCTATGTTTTTTGTGCTGCTGCGCTTGTTTCTTTTCCTCAGATAAGATTTGAAAAGAGGTATTTCTTCAGGTAGTAACGTATCAATAAGTAGTTTTAAAGACATTTTATATCGTAAGTAAATAATTATAAAATTCAATAAATATAGTAATTAATAAGTGTTACGTTTTATTTATATCATAAGTATTATGTAAAAGTTGAATTTGTAAACCGTAATGGCTGCTTCATCTTTGTATCGTAATCAAGCAACCACAACTATGGAATTTAATAATAAAAAGCTTACTCGGACCACCACTTTAATACACTACGTTATCAGTATTGCACTTGCAGTTTTTTTAATAGGATTGGCAAATAGAATTATCTGGGATATGGATAGTGTGAAGCCTTATCCAGAGTTAAGTACTTATGAGCCCGGGACAGATATTCGTAAATATCGAGTAATTGCAGATAGTCTCGAGCAAGAAGCTCAGATAAAGAGAGACGAACTAAAATCGATCCAATTACGAATGGATCTGGAACAAACAACGCTGGACGAAAAAAGACAATCCTTTGCATCGTGGATTTCTAATCGTACGGCAACGCAATCCAATACAGTAAATGATGAGATCAATTTGCGTAATCGTGAGATGGACTCTTTACAAAATTCTATTAAAAGAATTACGAAAGAACGCCTTTTGCATAAAGCGAGTATTGAAGATTTGCAGTCCACTATAAGTGCAAATTATAATCGTATTACAGCAGAACAAGAAAAGGCCTATGAGCTGCTAACTACCGCAGTACGCGCTTATGAACTGCGCATTTTCTTGAGCAGGTTGCTGTTTGTATTGCCTATTCTATTAATAGGTGTATATATGTTACTCAAGAGAAGGGGAAATAGTTACTGGCCATTATTTCGTGGTTTTGTCTTCTTCTCGATGTACGCCTTTTTTGTAGGACTTGTGCCTTACTTACCCAGTTATGGGGGATATGTGCGCTATAGTATCGGGATAATACTTTCCGTATTCATAGGGATTTATGCTATTAGATATTTGAGAGCTTTTGTAAAACGTAAAAAACAAGAATTACAACGCAGTACAAAAGAGCGTTCTGAACAAATTAAGGAAGAAACGGCAGAGAAAGCCCTAGAAAATCATATGTGCCCTAGCTGCGGGAAAGATTATCTCATTAATGAATTGCATCAAAGCGGTCACAAAAAAGGAGCGCTGTTGCATTACAAAATCACCCCATATTGCAGGCATTGCGGACTAGAACTTTTTAAGAATTGCGATACCTGTGGCACTCAGAACTATGCGCATTTACCGCATTGTTATTCCTGCGGAGACCATATTATGAAATCGAAAACGAACTTGAACTTGAAGAACGAAGGCTCTCTTAGAAACGAAAACGAAAACGAAAACGAAAACGAAAACGAAAACGAAAACACTTAAACTTAAAACCCTCGTGTAAAAAAGTCGAATACCGAATACGAAAACAGAGAGGACAATTCCTCAAAAAAACCAATAACAACAAACAACAATTATTATGGAAAATCAATTTGAAACTACCGAAAACAAGAATTTTGAAACGTCAAAAAAGAAGGATAATACTCCTTTTGAAAACAAGCCGTCGCCAGCATTTATCTCGGCATCGTGGAGTGCACTTTTTGTGGGGATGATTGCCTTTTGTGTAGGACTGTGGAATGCAGATATGTTTCTGAACGAGAAAGGGTATTACTTTACTATCTTACTTTTTGGACTTTTCTCTGTAATCTCTGTGCAAAAGAGCGTGAGAGACAGAATGGAAGGTGTTCCGGTGACAGATATTTATTATGGATTGAGTTGGTTTGTCACGATGGCATCTATTTTACTACTCGTCATCGGTCTCTGGAATGCAGACTTGGAATTGAGTGAGAAAGGTTTTTACGGGATGTCTTTTACGCTAAGTCTCTTTGCAGCCATTGCTGTGCAAAAGAATACTCGAGATGTAAAATGGTTTAATGACAATAAATAGAAACGCAATAAACGATGGTGCGATAGTGCCATCGTTTGTTGTTTGATGAGGCGTGGTTGCTTCGAGACCCGATGGTGCTTATGTACTGTCGGGTTTTTATGTTTTTAATAAATCAGGACTTAAAGGAAATAGTCAGTAAGACGTTTTCTAGATGTTTTCGCTTTCGCGAAAGCGTAATTAGACACTAGCTTCTCCAGAAAGCTCATCCTTACTTGGATCATACTTCATAAAAAAGTTAATCCAGATGTTGCGAGAAATCCTCATAATGATGGGCATAAAAATAACCATCGTGCCTACAATAGCTAGAAAAGTATTTACTAGTGTAGCGCCAAAGAAGAGATAAGTGATTACAAAGGCAGCAGTTGCAAATGCAATCCCAACAGGATAGCTCACATACATCGCACCGTAAAAAAAGGAGGGTTCTATTTTATATTTTGTGTTGCAATGGGAGCAGCGCTCGTGCATTTTAAGCGTATCTCTAAGTTTATAAGGGTTAGACTCCTCGTACATGGACTCGTTATGACAAACAGGGCATTTTCCTGTAAAAATGCTATATAATTTTGTGCCTTTTATAAATCCCATAAACCAGAGGTTATTTTGTGCAAATTTAAGCATCTTTGCACCAAATTTATGTGAACGAATGCTTAATATCCATAACCTTTCCGTCTCTTTTCAGGGCGAATATTTATTTGAAGAAATCACCTATAGATTAGGTCACGGTGACCGCGTAGGATTGGTGGGAAAAAACGGAGCTGGTAAGTCTACGATGCTTCGCATTATTTCTGGCGAGCAACAGTATGATACAGGCTCTATAGCGATTGAAAAGGAAGTAACCATAGGTTTTTTAAAACAGGATATTGATTTTGTTGAAGGTCGCACCGTACTTGAAGAATCTTACGAAGCTTTTCAGGAAATAAAAAAACTAGAAGCGCAAATGGAGGATATCAATACTCAGCTGGCGACGCGCACAGATTATGAAAGTGAAGGTTACAATCAATTAATGATTGATATAAACGATGTGCAGCAGCAGTATGAGGTGCACGGGGGTTATAGTTATAAGGGAGAGACTGAGCGAATTTTACAAGGATTAGGTTTTAAGCGAGAAGACTTTGAGAAGATCACAGATACATTCTCAGGTGGATGGCGTATGCGTATTGAGCTTGCAAAGCTCTTACTACAGGATAATGATATCCTATTGCTGGATGAGCCTACAAACCACCTTGATATAGAATCTATTATTTGGTTAGAGACATTTTTAAGAGGATATACTGGCGCAGTAGTAATAGTTTCTCACGATAAGATGTTTCTGGATAATGTAACAAATCGTACCATTGAGATTTCACTTGGGCGCATTTACGATTACCCAAAACCATATACAGAATATCTTGTCCTACGTAAGGAATTACGTGAGCAACAACTGGCTTCTCAAAAAAATCAACAGAAGCAAATAGAGCAAACTGAAAAACTCATCGAAAAATTCCGCGCAAAGGCTTCTAAAGCTACAATGGCCCAATCGCTCATTAAGAAGTTAGACCGTATAGACCGTATCGAAGTAGATGAGGATGATAACAGCGTGATGACCCTGCGTTTTCCAGTATCTGTAACTCCTGGCAAAGTAGTAGTAGAGGCTGAAGACGTTGCAAAGAACTATGGAGACAAAAAAGTGCTTCAAAATATAGATTTACTTATCGAGCGGGATACAAAAACTGCTTTTGTCGGGCAAAATGGTCAGGGCAAATCTACCCTGGCAAAAATCATTGTGGGCGAGCTCGAACACAACGGTAAAGTGAAGTTAGGGCATAATGTGCAAATAGGTTATTTTGCTCAAAATCAAGCCGAATACCTAGACGGTACAAAAACCGTCGAGGAAACAATGATCGACGCGGCAGACGAAAGAACACGGCCTAATGTGCGCAACATTCTCGGTTCGTTTTTGTTTCGTGGAGAAGAGGTAGATAAGTATGTGCGCGTCCTTTCTGGAGGTGAGCGCAATAGGCTGGCGCTGGCAAAACTAATGCTGCAACCCTTTAATGTCCTAGTAATGGATGAGCCTACAAACCACCTCGACATCAAATCTAAAAATGTACTTAAGGATAGTCTTAAACAGTTTGAAGGAACCCTGATAGTCGTGTCTCACGATCGTGATTTCTTGCAAGGCTTGACAGATAGAGTGTACGAATTTAAAGACCAGCGTATCAAAGAATATCTAGGAGATATAGATTATTACTTAGAAGAACGTGAAGTGACAAACTTGCGCGAAATCGAAAAACGCGACGTAATAAAAAAAGTAGCCGATAAGCCAAAGGAGACAAAACAATCCTACGAAGAGCAAAAGAAGCTCAAATCCCTAAATAACAGATTGAGCAAGGTAGAGTCTAATATCAATAAACTGGAACGCGAGATTAAGGAAATAGATGTCCAGCTTGCTGTAAACTATGAGGAGACCATGGCAAAACCTAATTTCTTTGAGAATTACAACAAGAAGAAAAAGCAACTCGACCAGTTTATGGAAGATTGGGAGAAAATAACTGAGGAGCTCGATGCGTTGAGTTAGTATTTCTTGAACTCCGCTTTCGCGAAAGCGTATTAAAATCAAAACCTCGATACATATCTGTGTCGAGGTTTTTATATATAAACAAAAGGTGCCGCGTGATGCAAAGCATCGTTGGGGGAAATAGTTGGGGGGTGCGACACCTTTTTTATGATAATACAAATGTATGATCTTCCTTGTCCTAGACGATGAGTCAATTAATAAGTGGGCAAATAAGGGGATAGGCGTTTTTCAAAATCTGGTTCCTATTATTCCGGGGAGATTCTGACTTTTTTTAAGAGTATTTTAACGCGGCTACGCAAATAGCAGGTTTAGCTTTGTCATTTCGGCAAATGAGTCGAAATCAACCAAAATTATCAGAATGCGTAAAATTATTCTTTCCCTCCTCGGGGTGCTCCTTATTATAGGGGCTTATTTTGCATCTCAGGCCATCGTAGCGAGTAATCAGAGGACTCGTCCCAAGCCTAAAAAAGTCGTAAAAACCGTTTTTGTTGACACCGTAAAAAATGGAATTGTACCCATTAATATTTCGGCAAATGGAAACTTGGTTTCTCAGCGACGGTTGGAGCTTTTTTCTGAGGTGCAAGGAGTGCTACAAAAGGGTAGCAAGCTCTTTAAACCAGGGCAAACCTACAGCAGGGGAGAAACTTTGCTTAGTTTAAATAGCTCAGAATATTATGCAACCGTACAATCTCAAAAAAGTGCATTGTATAATCAGATCACTGCTATTATGCCAGATTTGAGGTTGGACTATCCTTCCGCTTTCGTAAAATGGGATACTTACCTCAATAATTTTGACGTAAACAAAACCACACCAGAACTTCCAGAAATCACCAGCGAGAAAGAACGCTACTTTATCTCTGGCCGAAATATTCTGACCACATATTACAATGTAAAAAATCTCGAACAGCGATTAGGAAAATTTAGAATTACAGCACCCTTCAGCGGTATTCTTACTGAAGCTTTAGTAACCGAAGGAACACTCGTGAGGTCTGGACAGAAGCTAGGAGAATTTATCGATACTAGTGTTTACGAACTTGAAGTGGCAATAAGTAAAACGTACGCAGACTTGTTAAAAGTAGGAAACGAAGTGCAATTGAATACCATAGACGGTAATAAACAGTATAAGGGAAAAGTAACCCGAGTAAATGGAAATATAGACCAAGCATCACAAACAATAAACGCTTACATTGAAGTAAGCGATAAAGAACTTAGAGAAGGGGTATATCTAGAAGCCGTACTTCAAGCCAAAGAAGAAACGAATGCTATTTCTATCCCCCGAGGATTATTACAGCCAGAAAATCAGCTTTTCGCCGTGCGTGACTCTATTCTTGATGTAATTAAAGTAAACCCTGTTTATTTTTCTGAGAAGGAAGTGGTTGTAAAAGGTGTGCCAGAGGGAACTGCGATTGTAAGTAAACCAGTACCTGGCGCTTATGCAGGGATGCTTGTAAAAGTTTATAAAGGCAAAGAAAACACCCAAACACAAGACAATTAGGATGCGCAAGATAATTGAATATTTTATTAAGTATCACGTCGCAGTAAATGTGATTGTACTTATGTTTTTTGTTTTTGGCGTTGTGGGAGCTTTATCACTAAAGTCATCTTTCTTTCCATTAGTAGATTCTAAGAATATCAATATCAATGTAACTTATCCTGGAGCATCTCCTCAAGAAGTAGAGGAAGGGATCGTTCTTAAAATAGAGGATAACTTAAAGGGACTTGACGGCGTAGAACGTGTTACGTCTACTTCTCGCGAAAACAGCGGAAACATAAACGTTGAGATTGAGAAAGGAAAAGATATAGATTTTATGCTCTTGGAAGTAAAGAACGCGGTAGACCGTGTTCCCTCATTTCCTACGGGAATGGAGCCGCTTGTGGTGTCCAAGCAAGAATCTATACGTCAAACCATATCTTTTGCAATAAGTGGGGAGAACATCGACCTTGCAACCTTAAAACAAATAGGTCGCCAGGTAGAAAATGACCTAAGGGCAATAGACGGAATTTCTCAAATAAATGTCTCGGGTTATCCCGCCGAGGAGATAGAAATATCAGTAAATGAAAACAGCTTACTTGCTTATAATCTCTCCTTTGCTGAGGTGTCGCAAGCCGTAAGTCGCTCTAACATACTAACCACGGGAGGAACGATAAAAACAGAAGCAGAGGAGTATCTTATACGTGCTAATAATCGCTCGTACTACGGTGACGAACTTTCAAATGTTATAGTGCGCTCAGATCCTAATGGGAGAACAATACGTCTTAAAGATGTAGCAGAGGTAAGAGATCGTTTTTCTGAAACACCTAACGCAAATTATTACAACGGTAATCTCGCGGTAAACGTTACGATTACTTCTACTAATACTGAAGATCTAATAGGTGCAGCAGAGGCAACAAAGGTCTATATAGAAGATTTTAACCAGAAGTATAATAACGTTCAGCTTGCGGTAGTAAATGATCTTTCTATCACACTAGTACAACGTACAAAATTACTTACAGAAAATGCAGTAGTCGGGATGTTACTTGTCCTGTTATTCTTATCTGTATTTTTAAACACAAGACTAGCCTTTTGGGTGGCTTTTGGCTTACCTGTAGCCTTTCTCGGGATGTTTATGCTTGCAGGATATTTTAATGTTACCATAAACGTATTATCTCTTTTTGGGATGATTATCGTGATAGGTATTCTAGTAGATGACGGAATCGTAATTGCCGAAAACATATATCAGCATTATGAACGTGGTAAAACTCCCATACAAGCCGCAGTAGATGGGACGATGGAAGTACTGCCTCCTATTTTAAGTGCAATTACAACGACAATTTTGGCCTTTGGGATTTTTCTCTTTTTAGATGGTCGTATAGGTGAATTCTTCGGTGAGGTTTCTGTCATAGTGATGTTGACGTTGCTGGTATCCTTAGTAGAAGCTTTAATCATACTTCCGGCCCACCTAGCGCACTCTAAGGCATTACGAAAACAAAGCAATGCACCTAAAAAAGGAATGGCACATGTATTCTCAAAGCTTAGATACATTAATGTATTTGGAGACCGTATAATGAGTTGGTTGCGTGACAATTTATACAGTCCAATTTTAAGATTTGCTTTGGATTATAAATTTTTAATGTTCTCTTTTTTCGTCGTCTTTATCATTTTGACAATGGGAAGTTTTCAAGCAGGAATCATACGCGGGGCGTTCTTCCCACAGATTGCAAGTGATCGTGTTCAAGTAACGCTATCTATGCCTAATGGAACAAATGAAAAGGTGACAGATAGTATTATCTCGTTTATAGAAGAAAAGGCCATCGAGGTAAACAAAGAACTTACCGACGAATATTTGGCAGGCACAAATACAGAGCTTTTTGAGAATCTAATTAAGACTGTGGGTCCAGGAGCATCTCAAGCATCACTTACCTTAAATTTATTGCCAGGAGAAGAACGACCCAATGCGATTACAAGTGATTTGGTCACAACCCGCTTACGCGAGAAAGTAGGACCTGTCGTTGGGGTAGAGAGTCTCGTGTATGGTAGTGGAGGAAACTTTGGAGGGAGTCCAGTTTCAGTCTCCTTGCTCGGTAATAACATAGAAGAGTTAAAAGCTGCCAAAGCAGAGCTTAAAGAGTCTTTAGAAACCAACCCTGTTCTTAAGGATGTGACAGACAATGACCCGGCGGGAATCAAGGAAATACGATTAGAACTTAATGAAAGCGCTTATGCGCTGGGTCTCAACCTACAGACCGTGATGACACAAGTGCGTGCAGGTTTCTTTGGGACACAAGCACAGCGTTTCCAGCGTGGCCAGGATGAGATACGTGTCTGGGTGCGCTACGATCGCGATAATAGGTCGTCTATTACAGATCTAGACGATATGCGTATTACAACCCCTACGGGAGCAAAAGTGCCGCTTAACGAGATTGCGAGTTACAGTATAGAACGTGGAGACGTTGCCGTAAACCACTTAGATGGAAGGCGCGAGATTCAGATATCTGCCGATCTTAAAAATGCAAAAGAGGTAAGCGCAACAGATGTAATGACTGACCTTCGCGAAAACGTAATGCCCGAAATATTGTCTAAATATCCTACGGTAACTCCTTCTTACGAAGGTCAGAACAGAGAGGCAGGAAAGTTAACCGCCTCTTTAAAGCCAGTTGGACTTGCCGTGTTGCTTCTCATTTATATTGTAATTGCATTTACCTTTAGAAGCTATAGCCAGCCTTTAATGTTATTATTACTTATCCCGTTGAGTTTGCCTGCAGTCGCTTGGGGACATTGGATACATGATTTTCCTGTAAATATCCTTTCTATGCTGGGTATCATAGCATTAATAGGAATTATGGTAAATGATGGGTTGGTGCTCATTGGAAAATTCAATACGAATTTACGGGAAGGAATGACTTTTGACGATGCGATATTTGATGCTGGACGTTCTCGCTTTAGAGCTATATTCTTAACCTCTATTACAACGATTGCTGGACTGGCGCCGCTTATTTTTGAAGAAAGTCGTCAGGCACAATTCTTAATCCCAATGGCAATTAGTATTGCTTATGGAATTGGGTTTGCAACAGTGCTCACACTTGTAATGTTACCTATATTTCTTTCTTTCAGTAACTGGGCAAAAACCACAACAGATAAACTGGTAAAAGGAAGAAAAGTCCCTCGCGAAAACTACGAGCGAGCCGTAAAGGAAATGGAGGAAGAAGCAGAAAACGAAGCCGAAGCAAATCCAGAAAACAAGCAAGTGGCGTTTAACCCTAATACTGAGACTGCCTAATGAATTTGTATAAAGATCATAGTGGGAGGGAGCTTATTGTCGTTTTAGATAATGCCAGTAAACTTACGTACGAAGCGCAGCTCAATCTTCTAAAAGAGATAAACAAACGAGGGCTTGTGCTTGACACAAAAATTCTCGAAGAAGAAATAGCTCAAAAAGAAACAGCTATTAAAAATTTTGAGTATTTGTATGATTTAGGATTTCAAGTCACGGTAGATAGCTCTTCACAAGGACTCACGGTTCTAAGAACAGGTCATGCAAAGCTTATGGATGTTGTTTCTACACTTATCGGTTTTGTGCTCTCGCTGCTTGGGTTGTTAGGCTTTTGGCTTTTAATGGCTATCTTTTTTGGTAATAATGAATTTGCACTAGGAAAGCTTATTGGGTATGGATTGCTCATTGTCGTTGGGGGAATAGGCTTTAAAATGCTGAGTGGTATAAATAGATTTTTGGATTATCAGAATTTTAGTCTCGTGCAGCAGGGGAGTAGCATTGTACTCAAACATCAGGGAAACACAAATACATATACTACTGCAGATATGAGCTTACAAGAAGTAGAAGAAGATTTAATTTTAATGCTTGGGGACGAAGAAATTATTTATGCAAGTGCTCAAAACCTTAAACAGAAACTTACATTGCAGGAACTCGTGCATAAAATCAAAAGTATAGGATGAAGATAGGAAGTGTAATAAAGTGTGTGATTTATGTTTTTGTTTTTTTTGCTTTCGCGAAAGCGTATACCCAAGAATCACAGTTAGATTATTTGTCAAGACAAGAAGCTGTTAGACAAATGCTAGAAAATAATTTTGGAATTAAGCTTGCAAATAATCAAGTTTCTGTTGCCGAAAATAACACGAGTATTTTAAACTCTAATTATCTACCCACGGTTTTTGGGTTGGCGGGAGCAAACTTTGACCGTACGAGTAGTAACACAGATTTTAATGGTGCGTTAGATCAAAACGGAAATCCGCGACCAGATTTTGAAATTCTGGATGCAGAGACCACCCGTTATGACGCATCTATAAATGCGAGTTACACCTTATTTGATGGATTGGGGCGGTACTATAACTATAAGCAACTCAAGGAGCGCTACAACCTATCACAACTGGAAGCTCGTGAGACTATAGAAAATACAATGTTGCAGTTATTTTCTGTTTATTATGAGGTGGCGCGCATAGAAGAAAACTTAAATGTTTTACGTGACGCGCTAGAGATCTCTAAAGAGAGAGAAACCCGTGCATCGTATCAGTTTGAATATGGGCAGGTAAATAAACTTGAAATCTTAAATGCACAGGTAGATATCGTAACAGATAGTATTAATATTCTGAACACGCAGCAACAGTTGCGCAATGCGCAGCGTGACCTCAATGTAGTACTTGCGCGTGAGCTAGAAGATTTAAAAAGTACGGACACTACTTTAGTGTTCCTAAACGAACTTGTGATGGAAAGTTATGTAGAAAAAGCAAAGTCTAATAACGTCAGCCTACTTCAAGCAGAACAAGATATTGTAATTACAGATTATGAGATTAAAAAGACCAAGGGGCTATTTTTGCCTACAATAGGTCTAACAGGAAGCTACGGTTGGAATTTATCAAACAACCCCGCCTCGGCATTTTTTCCAGGAACAACACGTACTTCTAACACTCTAGCTGCGGGCGCTAGTTTACGTTGGAATCTTTTTGACGGAGGACAGTCTGTTGTGGGGCTTAAGAATGCAAAAATAGCGTTAGATAGTCAGCAATTGCTTAAAGAGCAGTTAGAGCAGCAAGTGTATCGAGATATTGCAAATGCAGAGGGTAACTATAAAAATGCACTTGCTATTTACAGGCTTCAGGAGCAGAACGTAATTACGAATCAGGCAAATTTTGAACGTTCTCAAGAACGATTCAAACTGGGGCAGGTGACAAGTATAGAATTTCGTCAGGCACAACTCAACCTTTTAAACGCTCAGACCACTAAGAATGCTGCAAAATACACAGCAAAACTTGCTGAGATCCAATTGCTTCAGCTTACGGGTCAATTGCTTAATGTTGATTTTTAAGAAGTACGCTTTCGCGAAAGCGTAAAAAAAACTAACAATATAGTATGTACGAACATTTTTTCCAATGCCCCTACTGCTGGGAGGAGATATCTATGTTACTAGACCCTTCTGTCTCTGCTACATATGTAGAGGATTGTGAAGTATGCTGCAATCCAATAGAGGTGATGGCCAGATTTGAGAGTGGAGAGTTGTCAGAATTTTCTGCTCAGGATATAGAGCAATAAAGCGTATCTTATAAGCAGTAATGGTATTCTAATTTATTTATGTTATAGTTTTAAATTTCATCCTTTGAAGGTGAGTTAAACGAGTTAACGGTTAGTGTTTGTATTAGAGTTAAAATGAAGTCTTATGATAGTCGAACTCAATATTGCAGGTGATACGGTAGGATTTGTATTTGAAAACGCGATTACTCAAGGCGACGTAAAAGCTATACAGCGCAAGATAAAAGAAACACTATCTTCTAACGCAAACATCAATTTATATTTAGAAGAAGATGAGGTGGACGATATAAAAATGGGGGCTTTTATGAATCAGGTATTTTTTGATGTAAAACACAGCGCAAATATTAGAAAAATAGCAATAGTAAGCGATCGAAAATGGATTCAAGCGATTACGATAGCAAAGGATATCTTAGTGCAGGCTAATGTTGAGGCATTTACTCTTAAAGAACGCGTAGATGCTATTTGTTGGATAATGAAGTGACTAAAGGTTGTCGTCAGAATTTAAGACAATGTTTTTAGGAGACCGTTTCTCAAGTTGAGCCAGAGGTAGTTAAAAAATGATTTTGTCGTATCCCTTTGAACAGTTACGCTACCCTCAGTAAATGCGCCTTCATCACTTTTACTATTATTTCTTATAAAGATATTTGCTACTTTGGATAGTAACTTATTTATCCCAATGCCCTTTTTTTGCATTAATTCTATTTTAAAGTTTTCATACTTCATACGCATATCAATAGTTGATCTACTATTATTACCATCTACGGTAAAGTACAGTTTATCTGTCATACCAGTAAGCTTGACATTAAGGTTGGGCTCGGTAAACGGATTTAAATCTGCCGATGGTAGCTTGCCTACCTCTCCTTTTAATAAGAATTTATCTGTCTGGTCATTGACATCAAAACCCCAGCCTACTTTTATAGGAGTTGTTTTCATAAATATTGCAGAAATGTTAATTTCTGTTTTAATTCCAATCTCATAGGTGTTGCTCAGATTAACAATCTCTGTACTGATTTTTTTGAAAGTTATGGCACCACCATTATTCTCTTTTTTTATTCTCTCATTATAGCTTATGCTGCCGTCTTTGATGCTGAGTGTGTCTATGGTAAGGTCAAAAGGAATGTCTCGTATCATCTTGCTGTAAAGCGATTTTTCACTCAGATCGTCTGCAACGAGTTTGTCTCTATAAATGTCTAAAGAAGGATTCTTCATATTAATTTGCCTACTGGACCCAAAGAATTTTGCTTCGATAAATCCAAAATTTAATGCTTCTATATTAACCTGATCTACCTTTAAATTATAATGGTCTCTTTCATTAGGAGTTGTTTGAGACAATTGGTGTCTCGAGTACTTTGTTTTTAAGTTTATAGTATCTAACTGAGCTCTATTCTTTTCAATTAAAAAATGAGAAAGAGTTAAGTTTTCATACGGACCCGCTTGTAAGAAAATTTGAGAGCCTTCTGCATTATAACCTGAATATTTGAAGGGGATTTTTTGGGTGAGTGTTTTCTGGTTAATTAAGATGTCGTCTATCTCAAGAGTAAGTGCATCTCCAGAAAACAGTAGAGGATCTTTTTTGCCATTGTATATTTTAAGCTGCGCGTTGTCTACACTCAATTCCTCTACAATTAAATCTTTGTAAAGTTGGACTAAGGGTGTACGCTCATTTATGCTTCCCTCTGGGTGAAATTTATCGATGTAATATTCAATTTTTGCAGATTGGATTTTTATATCTTCAATAGTAATCTTATCCTTTAATACGTAGTCCCAGTAGCTCACATCTTCTAATATAAATTTTTCTGCCAGTACTCTGGTGTGAATTATGGTATCCATTTTATTACCTATTAAGACTTTTGGGTTCAGGCAATGAACTGTTCCTTCAAAAATATTAAGTGTAAGATCGTCATATTGTAGATTTATATGATTGGGAAGTCGGTTTTCCAGAAAGTAGGTGATTTTATTTTTGATTGTAAAGTTTGTATAAAACCAACCAATTATTATCAATAAAAGGAGTGTTGTTAGGCTTAGAAGTGAGGTGCGTAAAATTTTATTCATAACATAAATATACCCTATCAAGCAACTTAGCCTCAAACTTTATGATTAAATGTTAAATAGATGGTTTCTATTTTGTGTAGAGCAATAATATGTTGTATATTTGCCGTCCAATAACGCAGTACTGATGGCCTATCAAGAAACGTGTTGTTGGATACATACATCGCGAGGTAGAGCAGTAGGCAGCTCGTCGGGCTCATAACCCGAAGGTCACTGGTTCGAGTCCAGTCCTCGCTACTAAGCAAGAAAGTCATAACTTTAAAGTTGTGACTTTTTTTATGTGAGGAAATCTTACAAACTAGGAAAGGCACTCATACTAATCGCAGCAGAATTCACTCTAGTATTCTCTAGTTATTAAAAAGCTATAAAATAATTCAGAATTTGTAATGCCAGCATTACAACCCTGCTGCGTTATAAAGCTTGGCATTTGCTGAGAGGCCTTTTACTAAAATTTCATTTGCCTTAAGCTGTGCATCTATTAATTTTTGTTCTCGGGAGTTTATCAAAAACAGAGAGCTTTCACCTAAAAAGAATTTACGTTCCTCTGCCTGGACTAATGCTTGGTAATCTACCACAATATCTGCGATAAGTGCATTTTGCTTAGTGAGTGAGGTAATTTCTGCTTGAGTAGCATCAAGTTTATTCTGTATAGATAGGGAAGTGGCCGTGCGTTCATATTCAGCATCTTGAACCTTAAGCTTTGCGAGCTTCAAATCACCACGTTCCTTTCGAAGGAAAATAGGAAAACTCACATCTACAAAGGCTTTGTAGTTTGCAGTATTAAAACTATTGATCTGATCTGCCTCTGGCGATAGGAAGTTATATTGTAAATTTACTTTAGGTAAGAGTTTGTTCTTTTTAAGAAATCTATCTACCTCAAGCCCTTCTATTTTTGCATCTAGGCTTACTAATTTTGGATGGTTCTCTAGTAAGAATGCGGCATCTGTAATGCCACTTAATAATAATGAATTCTCAAGACTTTCTTGCTCAGGAAGTACTGGATTTATACCTTCTTGAATTTCAAGAGGAATACCGTCTAGCCATAAAAAATTACTCACAACGAGTCTGGTCTTTTGCATTTTGAGTTGTGCTGCCTCGAGACTTAAAATTCTATTTTGTGCTGCAATGCGGGCTTCTGTAATGTCTATTGCGGCTTTATCCCCTTCAGCGACACTTCGTTCAACAGCTTTTAATCGTGTCGTGGCATTTTCTAAGAATGTGTTGTAAATGCGTTGCTCATTTACTGCTTCTAGCCAGTCAAAGTATGCCAGACTTGCTTCAAATATTAAATTGTTTACTAATAAATCCCTGTCTGCTTTTGTTTGCTGTTCAAAAAAACGTGCTTTTTTAAGCGTTGCCATACGTTCATTTATGAGCAATCCTTGAGCCAGTGAAAAGGAAACGCCAGCACTGTATAATCCTTCATCAGGAACATTGAGATTGGGGTTTAAAAATTCTCCAGTGTTTTCTTCAAAGTTTCCCTTTAATTCAATGCCATACCAAGTTGGTATTTTGAAGGTAGCATTAAGTTGATCATAATATTCGGTGTCTTTAAACTTCTTTCGGTCGTAATCTACCTCGATTTTTGGATCAAAACCACCACGCGCCTTAAGTAGGTTAGCTTCTCCTGTGCTTAAAACAAGTTCTGCTTGTTTTGCAAGAGGATGGTGTTGCTTTACATACCCCAGGTATTCTTCAAAAGAGAGGATGTTTTCTGAGGAAACGGTGTCTTGTGAGAAGCCTGCTGCTTCGACTTGGCTCAGGACAGGTTTCGCGAAAGCAAAAAACAAACTCCCAATAATAAATTTTATAATTGTGCTCATTTCTTCTCTTTATATTCTGTAGAAACTCCTTCTGGTAAGTAGTAGTCTGGTGGGAAGCCATTAAGCTGGCGCCATAGTTCATACCATATTGGGACATCTTGCAATAGGGCTATGGTTTGTGCACCAGAACCTGCTCGCACGTTTTTAGGCCAAGGCTCTGTGGTTGGGTCTGGAGCAATAAGTACACGGAATTTTCCATTAGGACTAATAAATCGTTCAACCGCGACCACAACACCGCCATAGGTTCCAAAGGAGGCATCTGGCCACCCACTAAAAACGATTGCTGGCCATCCGTCAAATACGATTCTTATATGTTCTCCCTGATGAATGAGGGGTAAATCTATGGGTCTAACAAAGGTCTCTACAGCTAGCTCATAATTAGAGGGCATAATCCCAACCAGTTTTTCTCCTTCTTTAAATGTCTCTCCCAAACCACTTACGATAGCTTTATTAATAAAACCGTCTTGAGGGGCTAGTATGTACTGTAATTTGCTCCTAATTTCATAATTAGTAGATGCGTTGTCTAGCTTACTCACTTGTGCCTCTGTATCAAACTGTGATGAGGACGCGGTAAACTTGTCGCTTTGCGCCTTACTAATTTTTTCTGCATACTCAGCTTTGGTGCGATTTATTTCAATAGATGCATTAAGTACTGCATTTTTACTACCCAGAAGTTTTTGTTCTTGAGAGATGAGCTTAGCCTCTGTTTCTTGTAGTTTTAGCCCTTTATCTTCTACATCTGCGGTAGATTTTAAACCTTCGGCTTCTAGCGTTGCGGTACGATTATATTGCTTCAGCGCTATATCACGGTTCGTATTTGCTGCAACAAGGTCTATGCTATCGCTTTCTACTTTAAAGCGGGCTTGTTTCAGTTTGTTTTCTGCTTGTTGTAGTTTTAACGAGAGTTCTTGCTTAAGTGCAACTAGCTGGTTTTCTAAGGCTTGTACTTTAGATTTATAAGAGCCCACGGCATTGCTTTTAGCATCTCGTTGCTGGCGCGTGCGTTCTGCCAGCAGTGGGTCTTGGTATTCATTTTTGATTTCAGAAATGCGTAGTATCGTATCTCCTTTTTTTACCTCTTCTCCTTCGAGCACGTACCACTCTTCAATACGCCCTGGAATAGGAGATTGGATAGTCTGAGGTCGCTGGTCTGGTGTGAGTGTTGTCACATATCCTCTACCGTTGACATTTTGTGTCCACGGTAAGAATAATACAATTACACCCACAATGGCAAATGCAATTAAAAACCGATTGAAGTATTTAAAATGTTCGGTTTTATGCGCTTTCGCGAAAGCGGGATACGCCTCTACTTTAGCCTTGTCTTTGAGATGATTGTGAGTTATGTTAAGCATTCCTTAGTTGTTTTTTGAAATTATAGTACCCCTTTCAAGAATGATATGTCTAGTGCAAACTTTTTCCCAATCTTGGTTATTACTTGTCACGATGAGTAGCCAAGGTCGGTCTGGACTCGCGAGATAGTTCATAATACTTCTAGCTTCATTAGCCTCAAAATGCTCTAGAGCATCCTTAAGCATTAATATTTTAGGTTCGTGCACAATGGCCCTAGCAAGAAGTATACGTTTAGAAATGGTATGTGGGATTTGCTGTCCTTCTGGAAACAATATAGTTTGCAGTCCATTTACTTGTGCGCGAATAAATGGCTGTAAACCTACTTGTTGTATGACTTCAAATATCCTCTCTGTAGTTATTTCTGAATTGCCAAAGCTTATGTTTTCAAGAATAGTTCCTTCAAAAGGGCTTTGTTCTGGTAACACTTGACCTATCTGTGATCTATATGAATTAGGATGCATTCCTTTGAAAGAAAAGTCATTTATAAATATGTTACCCGCGGTAGGCTCAATGACACCAGAGAGTAGTTTAAGTAATGTGGACTTTCCTGATCCAGATAGCCCAGTAATAAGTAAGCGGTCCTTAGTGTAAATGTCTAAATTGATGTCTTTGAGTATGTTCCCTGTTTCTGGAGTAGCGTAGCTTACGTGGTCTATATGTATAGTAGCATCATCTCGCACTTCAAAGGGATTTGAGCCACCTTGTGCTTCCATTTTTTTATCTACTACCTGACCTATTTTTTCTAATGATGTAAGTACGTCGTAAAAACTCTCTAGACCTGTGATGAGCTTCTCTACAGAGCTTATGACTAAGAGAATAATGATTTCTGCTGCCACAAACTGGCCTATATTCATCTGTTGATTAAGAACTAGTAAACCTCCGATGAGTAGAAGCCCAGCAGTAACTAGTACCTTAAAGCCAATCATTTGGATTAATTGAAGTAACAAGACCTTAAAGTGCTTTTCACGCGATTCAAGATAGGATTCTGTGAGGTAGTTATTACGATTAAGAGCTAGTGAGGTACGCCCAGATAATTTAAAACTTACAAGAGAACGTGCTACTTCCTGCAGCCAGTGAGCTACTTTGTATTTATTTTTTGATTCTGCTAGACTAGTCTCTAGACCTTTTTTTGCAGTAAACTTAAATACAAGATATACTAGTAATACGAGAAGGAAGCCGTATATAATAAAGAAAGGGTGATAAAAAGAAAGGAGAATCAAGCCAAATACTATCTGAAGTATTGCCGCGGGGAAATCCAATAGTATTTTAGAAAGCCCTTTTTGTACGGTAAGCGTATCAAAAAATCTATTTGCCAGCTCTGGGGGATAATAATTATGGAGTTCGCTCATTTTTAATTTCGGAAAACGATATGCAAACTCAAATGAGGAACGCGTAAATATCTTTTGCTGGATGTTCTCCAGAATACGCACCTGCATAAGCTGTAATATTCCTTGGAAAGCGACTCCTATAGTTACGAGGATTACTAGGATTATCCAAGAGGTAGAAACCTGCGCTCCTTGTATAAGGTTAATAATGGCTTGAATACCCAGAGGTAAAGTGAGCGCCACAAGTCCAGCAAATATTGCATAAAAAAGGATTTGTCTAATGTCGCGTCTGTCTAGCTCGAGCATATTTACAAAGCGTTGCCAAGGTGTCATTTCTTTCATTTGAAATTATATTTTTTCATTTTCGCGAAAGCGGAAATCATTTTATTCAATTAATCTTCCCCGAGTGCCTTAAACACCATATCTGTATAAAAGCGCACAATGTCATTTTTACCATCAGTCACATCTGTAAGCGACGGGAGGTGCTGGGAAAAATAGCGCTGGTGGTGCGCCCCTTCTATTACAGTAGAAATCAACATATGCGGAAATTCATATGTAGGATTTACTTCCAGTACAAAATCACTAATACGTTGCACAACGCGCTTGTAGGTTTTATAGAAACCCTTTGCGTTTTCTTTATCTATATCTTTAGTGTGATACGCTTTTGAGGATTCAGCGATGATAATCTTATTAAGAAGAACTTCATTTACAAAAGAGATAGAGGTGTCTTCAGTTATTTTCTGGGTAATGATCTCTATAGAACTTCGTAGTTTTAAACGGGCATCTATAACATTTGTGGTAGCAAAAACGAGTTTGTACTCTACCCAACTCCAGTACCAACTTATAAGATATACCAGCAATGCATGCTTGCTCTCAAAGTAGCGATAAATTGAACTCTCGTTAGACCCTATGCGCTGACCTAATTTTTTAAATGTGAACCCCTCGAAACCTAGCTCATCTATGAGCTCTATGCTTACTCCCACAATTTTACGACCTAGCTCGGTACTCTCGGGATTTCTAAGGTAAAGTGCGTCACTTACCGCTATATGTATTTGTAGACTTTCCATTGTACAAATATAATAGTATTGCTATTGAATAAAAAAGTTTAACTTTATTTTGTGATAGTGTTTAATGGCTTACTTTTATTTTTAAGTTCCGAAAAGTTGAATATTATGATGACGCTACAAGTAATTTCAGAAGATAAAAGACTCTTGCACGCCATCGCAGAGGATCTTCTCAAAGAAAAGCTCATTGCAAATGCAATGATTTCAGAAGAATTAATATTTAAGGAAATAGGTAGTAATGATACTATAGCACAAACCACAAGACACCTATTAAAAGGGGTGTCTAAATCACTACTTTTTAATAAAATTAATCTCAGATTACGAGAAACGTATAAAGAGAGGATGCCGTTACTCTATGCGGAGCCCATTATAATGATAGATGCTGAACAAACAGAGGGTGTTTTAGCAAAACTACAGGCTGTTTAAAACGTATATTATTACCTAAATGATTAGGTAGTTCTATTGATTTTCAGAATTTATGAGATATACGCTCCTGCCTGCCGGCAAGGCAGGTTCGCGAAAGCGGACATTTAACAATCCACTTTTTATAGAATACTAGGCAATTCGTTCAAATACCGAGTCACCGTTCCTTTACTGAACTGCTCAAAAAGTAATCCTATTTCCATAGTCGAAAGCTGGCTAGAGAGTCTTGGATAGTTTTCAGATAAGTAATTTTTAAATTGCCCTACATTTTCAGATTTTCTACTGCCTTTTCTGAAAATTTTTGTCAGTTCTCTTTTTGAAACTCTTTCAGAACCTATGCGAAATCGGGATTGAGAGTCCGAACTCTGACTCAAAAACTCTCGGTAATCAAATGTGGTGTCATCTATAACCTCGACCACAAAAGAGGAAATAGATGTGCTGGGTTGAGTTTTGTAAGAACGTGTCGTATTACTCACCAAATAGTTTTGAGAGAGCAATGATGTAGTAAGTACTAATGTGACGAATGTGATATATAGTGTTTTCATAATGTTATTTTATTTCTGCCCTTCGGCTACGTTCAGGCTAAACTCTGACGGAAATCTCATTCACCCTGCGCAATTATTATAAAACAAAATTACCGTAAGGAAACACCTCCTACCATAGACATACTTCCCGACAGCTTGTACATTTTGTAACTTACCGCTATGAAACTGGAATATCGTAACGCAAAAGACGAAAGTCATCTCGTTCTAACAGATTTTAATTGTGCCCCGTCACAACAATTGCTGGCAGACAAAGGCTTGTACAAAATCCTCTGGGCAAAAGAAGCTAGCAGAAAAATTATAGTAGATGGATACAAGGTCCAACTAGAGAAAGGACAGGTCATTTTTTGTACACCACTTAATGTGCTTGAAGTAGCTCAAAGCGACGGCCTTGTTGCACTACTTTTTAACCGTGAGTTTTATTGCATACAAGATCACGATGCAGAGGTTTCTTGTAATGGGTTCTTGTTTTATGGGTCGTCTAAGCCTCCACAAATAGCACTAGATGAAAAATCCATTAAAAGTTTTGATGCGATGTTCTTTATGTTTCAAGAAGAATTTGAGACGCGCGATCACATCCAGGGTGAGATGTTGCGGGTATTGCTCAAACGCTTACTCATAAAATCGAGCCGACTCATAAAAGAGCAATTGCCCGAGCCAGATATACCAAAACCACAGTTTGACACTGTACGGCAATATCATATTCTCGTAGAACAGCATTTTAAGTCAAAACACAAAGTAGCAGCGTATGCCGAGCTACTTTTTAAAAGCCCAAAAACGCTCTCAAACCTTTTTAAAAAATCAGGAGATAAATCGCCACTTGCGATTATAAATGAGCGCATTATTCTTGAGGCAAAACGCCTCTTACTCTATTCAGATAAAAATGCCGAGGAGGTCGCATATGAAATTGGCTTTAATGATGCGGGACATTTTTCTAAATTTTTTAAGAAGCACACAGGTATGCCACCCACCGCCTTTAAGAAAACAAAAAGCTCACTTTAAAGCGAGCTTTTCTATCTAGCGGAAAACTAGGCAACCTCTAATTCCAAAGGCTGGATTGCTGGAAAATCCACTGGGATTCTCGTAGTATTATTGATGTAGTTTGAGATGGTTTTATCTCCTACAAGTGATATGGTATCGATAAGGTTTTCCTTGGTCCATCCCGCGTTAAGGAAGTTTTCAAGTATAGTTGCATCTGTATTACCGCGATTTTCGGTAATGTTTTTGGCGAGCTTAGCCAGCGCATCAAGTTTGCTGTCAAAAGTTGCTCTCCCAGAACGTAATTCAAGAATTTGTTCAGGAGTATATCCGTTCATTCCTGCGATTGCGGTGTGAGCAGAGAGGCAATAATCACAGCCGTTTACCTCGCTTACTGCAAGATTTACAACTTCTTTCTCTTTTGCTTTGAGCGAGCTCGGCGCATTAGAGAAATCCAGATAGTTTTTAAGTGCGTTTTTAGAATAAGCATAGGTTGCAAAAAGGTTAGGAACAAATCCCAACGCTTTTTCCAGATTGTTAAAAATTGCTTGGTTGGTCTCGCTTACTTCTGCTCTAGTTGGTACATTAAATGTGCTCATAATTTTAAGTTTTAAAGTTTATAATTGTTGTTTATGAATTGATATATGGTCGTTCTGAATCACAGTAATAATCATCGTGAAAATTTGTGTCACAGTTCGTTTTAAAAATTTGCTGAGCAACAGTTCTTTTTGCTTTGCTAAAAATCTCTATGAGATTAAAAATAGACTTTGGTGTGGTTTTCATAATTATTCATTTTTGTTATGCCCTTGTAGTCGGTGCATTTCTGTCCACATTATGGTATATACTTCCTTGCGGTGGGTAGATACTTCCTGAATGTTTGATAAACGAGCGATTTTAAGTAAGATAATGTTGGGTGATGAGGTTTTTTACGCTTTCGCGAAAGCGTAACCTAAAGCCCATTCTAGTATGCATAAATTATTATGCTGTCCTTAACTAAACCGTGACCCACGATTATCTACCTTTCTTTCTTAAATAGAAAGCAATGAAAATAAATATAAAGGTCACTTCAGACCACGTGAAAACAATCGAAGTGTTACCAAACTCTTGGAATACTGACGACTATAGAAACCTATTAGAAATAATGGACTATGGGGACACCGCCGAACTATCTGATGCCGAATTAGAAGAAATGTGTCTGCTGTCACTATCTGACAATGAACCCAACGAGGCCGCCGAAATTGTGCTAAAATATCTTTTTAAAGATCAGCTCAATAAAGGGCAGATAGCTAATTTATCACACGAAATGCTCAACGAGCATCCTTGGGAAGAATACTCAGATATGTCTATGCATGAGACGTTTTTTAACGCTGGGCAAATTTTATATAAGGCCTATAACGGTAAGTTTCCGCATCCTAAGGCAATCCATTTTCACGTTACGTTTACAGTAAAAAGCAAAATGATGCTTGATGTTTTTAAAGACGATACAGAAGCACAAATCATAAGAGTACTTGCTCAAGGAATGCCAGATAATACATTACTTAAGAGGCTCTTTAAGGAAGAGCTTGTAGAGGGTGATTTTCTGGAAGCAAAAGACATTATCTGGCAACTCAATAAAGTTTCAGAAACAGATACTACAGTAACTTTTGACATATTGAGCTCTAATCGCTGGTTTGAAGATTTTAAGTATGTTGAGGATTACGAAGCGACGCTTGTGCACGAGCAGGAGTAAATACATCACACAACGAATAGAAAAAGCCGCTAGCGATGAAGCTAAGCGGCATTTTTAATTCTGCACAATGTGCTAAAAAAGAAATAGCCATCAGTCCCCCAACTGATGACTACTTCAAAAATAAAATGGTTAATACTAGAATAATTTAGTCTGGAATAATGACAAATTCCACTCGTCTATTTTCCTCGTACTGTTCTAAATTACACGGGTCACATATATTTATGGGTTGTGTCTCTCCGTATCCTTTTGAGATTAATCGACTTTTAGAAATGCCCTTGTCCGTAAGATATTGTAATACAGATGCAGCGCGTTTTTCTGAAAGTTGTAGATTATAGCTGTCTTTGCCACGCTGGTCTGAGTGAGCGTTAATAGCCACCTTTATATCAGGATTTGCTTTTAATGTTTGGAAAACGGTATTGAGCGTAACGGTGCTTACGGGTTTGATATCTGAGCTGTTGTAGTCAAACTGTATATTATCTATTTTGATATACGATTTTTCATCTGTTTTAATGATTTCTGCGGCTGCTGCTTTTAATGTTAGGTTGTTTTCAAATACGCTTACAAGATTTGTATCTGTTTTTAAGTCTAGAGATCCATTCTCAAAACCGTCTTTATAAGCAATGATAGTATACTCTAGAAAAGCATCTACAGGAAAACGATATGTTCCGTTTGGAGCAGTTTGTAATGTAGCAACTTCAGTTCCCTGGGCATCTAGTAAGACAACAGTTGCTTTCTCAAGTGGGATCCCAGTCTCTAGATCAAGCACAACTCCGCTTGCGGTCTGGTCTACCATAAACTCTGTAAGCTTGTAAATGTCATAACTTCCCTTTCCGCCTTTGCGGTTTGAAGTCATATATCCTACTGTTTTTGTAGCTGGAATATAGGCGATTTCGTCTGCAGATGTATTAATAGTGTTTCCCAGATTACGCGTTGCAACATACCCTAAATCTGCTTTACGACTTCTAAAAATATCATAGCCACCCAGATTAGAGTGACCCTTAGATGAGAAATAAAGATATTTACCATCTAGTGACGTCTGTGGAAATTTTTCATCTAGCACTGTGTTTACCGCGCCCTCTACGCGCTCTACGTCACCATATGAGCCATCTTCTTTTATGCTAACTTGAAAGATGTCAAATCCACCCAATGCTTCAGGTAGATTAGAAGCAAAGAATAACGTTTTTCCATCACGGCTTAAGTGAGGGTTTTCAAAAGAATAATCTGGATTGTTAAAAGGAACTAGCTCTATATTAATAAACTGTCCTTCACGCTCTGGATTCATATCTGCACTATACAATTGGAAGCGTTGTGTGTCATTGTCTGAGCTTGCAGTATAGAATAGTTTCTTCCCGTCTGCCGAGAAAGAAACGGTGCCTAAATTTTCATTTTTATTGAGAATGTGGGAAAATAAGTTAGGGCGGTTTAAATCATACTCGTAGCTTATTTCTGAACAATAAAGTTTTGTAAAGGGTTCTGAAGTAGCGGGATCTTTTTTTGCTAAAGCTCCAATTTTACGAGCAGAAAATGACAAAAATTTCTCCCTGTAAAAGCCTATTCCATAATCTGCATATTCAGAATTTATACCTGTTTTAAAAGTTTCAAACTTAAAGCCGTTATCACCTATCTGACTAGAAGATATTTGTGCCTTGTCTGAGTCTTCAAGAACAGCATATTCTGCATCATTCTCTATCTGAGCAATGAGCGTTATCGAAAATAACAAGAGTGTTATCGTGTGTACTAACTTCATTTTAGAATCTATAATCTTATGATATTGGGGTACCATTAGGGTACTAAATTATATTTCAATTTGTTAAGGCTGAAACTTTTGGGCAACTTTTAGATAAGATGATGTGTATAGTCGTTCAACAACACAAATACGCCTATTCTTACAACAAATGTGGGGTTAGTGTGTATTTTGCATAAAAAAGCTCTTTTTGATTTATTATCAGAGTATTAGCTATTTATATGCAATAATTCTTCAAGGAGGGCCCGGCTGTTTGATAAGCGCGGTACCTTATGTTGTCCACCTAATTTATCTTTGGCCTTGAGCCAGTCATAAAATAAACCTGGTCGAGCCGCGTGTATTTTTGGAGCGTTTAGGGTAGTATTATTAAATCGCTTTGCTTCGTAATCACTATTTACTTGTTGTAAGGCAATGTCCAGATGATGGTTAAAAACCTTTAGATCACCAGGTGGATTTTTAAACTCAATGATCCACTCGTGAGCGCCTTTTTCTTTTCCTTCCATAAAGATTGGAGCGGCGGTGTAATCTTTTATTTCACACTTGGTTAATTGTGAGGCTTTGCGCAGCGCATCCTCTGCATTTTCAATAATGAGCTCCTCGCCAAAAACATTAATGTGATGCTTCGTCCTGCCACTCACCTTAATGCGATAAGGTGATATGCTCGTAAAGCGTACCGTGTCTCCTATTTTGTAGCGCCATAATCCTGCATTTGTGGTAATGACTATGGCATAATTCTGATGTAACTCAACCTCAGATAGCGGAATAATTTTTTCTTCTGAAGTTCCATAAGTATCCATCGGAATAAATTCATAAAAAATTCCGTAATCTAGCATTAGGAGGAGTTCCTTGCTGTGATTGAGGTCTTGAATGGCAAAAAATCCCTCCGAGGCGTTGTAGATTTCATAATACTTGAAATCATTCTTAGGCAAAATCTTTTTGTATTGGTCTACATATGGAGCAAAATTTACACCTCCGTGAAAGTATACCTCCAGATGTGGCCATACCTCAAATAAGTTCTCTTTGCCAGTTGTTTCCAGTACATTATTTAGGAGTACTAGCATCCACGAAGGGACTCCGGCAAGACTAGTCACCTTTTGTTGTATAGTCTCATCTACAATTGCTTGCATTTTTATCTCCCAATCACTTAAAAGAGATACATCATTATTAGGGGTGCTGCTAAACTCTGCCCAAAATGGCATATTATCTATTAATATAGCAGAGAGGTCTCCATAAACGGTACCCTTATCTTCATAGAGTTTCTTGCTACCGCCCAGTCTAAGTCCCTTTCCCGAAAATAACTGAGAGTCAGGATTATTATTAAGGTACATACAGAGTAAATCCTTACTAGCAGCATAATGGCAGTCCTCCAGCGACTCTGGGCTTACAGGAATATACTTGCTTCTTGCGCTCGTCGTACCGCTACTTTGCGCAAACCATTTTATGGGTGTGGGCCAGAGGATATTATTTTCTCCACGACGGCTGCGTTCTATGTGTTCTTGCGTTTCTGTATAATCTGTAAGAGGCACCCTTTCGGCAAAAGTTGCGTAGTTTGTGATGGAGTTAAAACCGTGTCTTTTTCCTATCTCTGTATCCTTTGCCTTTGCTAGGAGCCGTTCAAGCAACTCCTGCTGTACTTCGCCAGGGTATTTCATAAAAAGCTCCATCTGGTGGACGCGTTTTTTTAGAAACCAAGAAGCAATAGAATGTACAAGAGGTATAGGCATAAAGTCGGTATCTTTACTAAAATATATGGGTGTTTATTACGCTTTCGCGAAAGCAAAAAAAAACACTTATAAAAAGCTAAATTAACCATTTTCCCCGCATCATAAAATCTAAAATTACAAATGCAGTATCAAGGTGTCCTCAGAAAAATGCAAACCGAATTTACAGACCCTATCAATTATTATTTGATTATGGATGGCGATTTTATCCAGATGAATCAAATCATAGGTAAACGCATACATATTGAGTTTGTAAAGTATGAATGCCTCGCTTGTGGAGAAAATAAGAAGATTTTCCGCCAGGGGTATTGCTATGACGATTTTTACAAAGTTCCCCAAGCTGCAGATTGGATTATGAAACCAGAATTGTCTAAAGCACATCTGGATGAAGAGGAACGCGATCTGGAATATGAGAAAAAAGTGCAATTGCAACCCCATATTGTATATCTAGCAAATTCTAGTAATATAAAAGTAGGTGTGACGCGCAAGACGCAAGTGCCTACAAGATGGATAGACCAAGGGGCTCACGAGGCCATCGAGATTGTCGAGGTGCCCAACCGTTACCTCGCAGGAATTACGGAATTAGCACTCAAAGAGCACGTGGCAGATAAAACCAACTGGCGCAAAATGCTTAAAAACGAGATTGAAGATGTAAACCTGGCCGAGCACCGCGATGCGCTCAAAAAATACATCCCTGAAGAAGCGCAGCAATATTATATAGATACAAACGAAGAAACGCATATACATTTTCCAGTAGAGCGATATCCAGAAAAATTAAAAACGCTAAATCTGGACAAAACTCCCGCCTACGACGGAACGCTTAAAGGAATTAAAGGACAGTATTTAATCTTTGAAGATGATACTGTTTTTAATGTGAGGAGCTGGGAAGGGTATGTGGTAAGAATGGAGTTACTGTAACATTTTAAAATTATCTGGACTTATAGTGTCAAACTTCCAGAAATGAAAATAGTTTATACATTAATCTTAAGTGCTTTTACCTTGTTTTCTTGTCAGGCACAAACCAGCGAGGCTGTTAACGGTTTTGATACAACTCAATTCCCATCTGAGGCGATAAGTTTAAAGGTTTATGAACAGACAAAGAGATTTCCAAATAATACGCAGATCTCATTTGCATTCTTGAACGAAGGCCAAGAAACTTTTGTGGATGTAAAAAGAGATAATGATACGCTAAGCGTCATCGCTCACAAACCCTATGCGTATGAAATAGGGTCTGTGACCAAAGTGTTTACTTCTACCTTGCTCGCTCAGGCGATTACAGAAGGTAGAGTAAGTCTCAAAGAATCTATAACTAATCATTACAACGCTCCGTTCTCGGGCAATATAGAAATCAGCTTTGAGCAACTGGCAAATCACACTTCAGGATTACCGCGTCTCCCTTCTAATATTTTTAACGCACAAGGTTTTGAGGTGAACAATCCTTATAAGATTTATGATAAAGCTTCTCTTGACTCATATCTAGCAGATCAATTAGAGCTAGAGAATAAATCAGGTACAACATATGGGTATTCTAATCTAGGCGCTGGATTGTTAGGACAAACACTAGCCCAAGTTTATGATACTCCATACAAAAAACTGATTTCCGAAAAGATATTTAAAGTATTTGGAATGAAGCAATCCACGTTTGGTAATGTAAATGTGGAACAATTTCTGGTGAGTGGTCTCGATAAGGATGGACAATCCGTTTCCTTTTGGGATATGGATGCTATGGCTCCTGCTGGAGCAATTATATCGACTACTGAGGATCTGTCTTTGTTTGTTAAAGCGCATTTTGCTGGTGGGAATGATGCTCTTGCGCTTTCGCGAAAACGTACTCATACCATAAACAATAATATGGATATCGCACTAGGATGGCATATTATAAAGGCTCAGAGCGGACAAAAATTCTACTGGCACAATGGGGCGACAGGAGGATTTACATCCTCACTTGCAATGGATGTTGACACTAGAGTAGCCATAGCACTCTTGTCTAACATCTCTGGTTTGAGTCCAGAAAGCGGGAAAGTAGATCAGTTGTGCTTTAATTTAATGCGATTGTTAAAAGAAGAGTAGTTTTGAACCTTGTAAAAGGGCAAGAATGACAAGCACAATACCAATAATATTATTGAGCATTGACTTAAAATGACCATTTTTTTGAATTATAAACCTGCTCAATAAGGCATATCCATAAAGGGCTACTGTCTTTCCCAGGAATACTCCAGTAAAAAAGAAGAGCAGTATGAACCACGGAGAGCCTTCGTGAATGCTAGAATAACTACTCGAGATAGAAAAGAGCACCATCCAATAAATTAATACCGGCGGATTGATAGCGCCAAAAATGAAGCCGCGCAAAAATTTTTTTTTGTTAGGTTTTGTCTTTGTCTCTTTGCGTTGTTTTTTAAATATAAAATACAATCCGAATGCCCCCATCACCGCGCTAAAACTTATTTGTAACCATAAATTTTTATCGTAAAATGATTGTACCATCATTCCGAAAGACAATGCGATAATGGCTACAAGCACTTCCCCAGTCGCAGCACCGTAAGTGATTTTTAGAGATTCCTGTATGGATTCTTCTGCTGTGGTTTTTACAACAGCTAGGTTGGAAGCTCCTGGAGGAAGCGCCCCAATAAATGTTGCAAAAACAGCTATGAATAAGGAAAAAATCATAGCGAGTTAGTAGTTTGCTTTTGCAAAAGCTTACATTTTTACCTCACTAATCGATCACCAATTTAATGGCCTGTCCAATGGAAGCGAGAATGAGCACAACGCCTATAATGGTGTTTAGTTTACCCTTAAAACTAGCGAAGTTCTCTGTCATATAATTACTCAACTTTCCATAAAGAAAAAGGATCAAGTACTTCCCTAAAAAGACGCCACTCAGGAAGAGAACGATTAGTTTAATAGGAGCGTTTTCGTTTAGGATCACATATTTAGAACTAACTGAAAATACTGCTGTCCAGTAAATAAACATTGGGATATTAAGTGCACCCAATAATAAACCGCTTATAAATCGCGTAGGTAGACTTGAATCTTCATTGTTAGATGCTTCTTTCTCTTTTTTTCTTAAGAAATAGATTCCAGCAAGTCCCATCAAAACGATAAATGATATCTGAATCCATAGATGTTCTCTAAAAATGCGCTGGGCAAAAATTCCAAAAACCATAGCTAGTCCAGAAACGACTACCTCGCCTAGTGCGGCACCGTATCCTAACTGAAGCGCTTTTGATAGTGTTTTTTTTGAGGTGTACTTAACCACTGCCAGATTAGTAGCGCTAGGAGGAAGGGATGCGAGAACAGCACCTAATAATCCTATGAGGAAAACAATAATAAAGATGTTCATATAAATTCTTAGAAATATAAAAGTACAACCTGCTCTTTCCTCACAGAATATTTTATTAAATCATTAGCAGTTAATCGTTGCTTCCATTTACATCCAGAATACGCGTTGCTCATACATTTAAACGTATCTTTGCAAACTATAAAAAATTAGTCATAATGAGTACCATAGTTGCAATTGTAGGTCGTCCCAATGTAGGGAAATCCACATTTTTTAATCGGTTAGTACAACGTCGTGAGGCGATTGTAGATGCTGTAAGCGGTGTCACACGAGACCGTCACTATGGAAAAACAGACTGGAACGGTCGTGAGTTTACTGTAATTGATACTGGAGGATACGTTATAGGAAGCGACGACGTCTTTGAGGCAGAAATAGATAAACAGGTAGAACTGGCTATAGGTGAGGCAGATGCTATCATTTTTATGGTAGATGTAGAACACGGAATTACTGGAATGGATGAGGAAGTTGCAAACTTGCTTCGCCGTCAAAAAAAGCCTGTATTTCTAGCTGTAAATAAGGTAGATAATAACAAACGTGCTGCAGATGCAGTAGAGTTTTATAATCTAGGATTAGGAGATTTCTACACCATTGCCGCAACTAATGGTAGCGGAACAGGAGACTTGCTAGATGCGGTTGTAGAAGCGCTACCAGAAAAAGAAGAAGTAGAGGAGTCAGAGCTGCCTCGATTTGCAGTTGTGGGTAGGCCTAATGCTGGGAAATCATCTTTTATCAATGCATTGATTGGAGAGGAGCGCTACATTGTAACAGATATTGCGGGAACAACGAGAGACTCCATAGATACAAAATACAATCGCTTTGGTTTTGAATTTAACCTTATGGATACGGCTGGAATTCGTCGTAAGGCTAAGGTTAAGGAGGATCTCGAGTTTTATTCTGTAATGCGCTCTGTAAGAGCAATCGAACATGCAGATGTCTGTTTACTTGTAGTAGATGCTACAAGAGGTTTTGATGGGCAGGTGCAAAATATCTTCTGGCTCGCCCAGCGCAACCGTAAAGGGATTGTGATTCTGGTAAATAAGTGGGACCTTGTTGAGAAGGATACTAAAACAATGAAGCAATTTGAAAAGCATATCAAACAGCAGATAGAGCCTTTTACAGATGTACCTATTGTTTTTATCTCAGTTCTGGAAAAGCAGCGTATTTTTAAAGCTATAGAGACAGCCGTTCAAGTATATGAGAACAAAACACGTCGTATTAAAACAAGTGAGCTTAACGAATTTTTCCTACCGCTAGTCGAGGCATTCCCGCCACCAGCGTATAAAGGTAAGTACGTAAAAATTAAATACTGTATGCAGTTACCTACACCGCAGCCACAGTTTGCTTTGTTCTGTAATTTACCACAGTATCTCAAGGATGGCTATCGTCGTTTTCTAGAAAATAAGTTGCGTGAAGCCTACGATTTTTCAGGAGTTCCTATTTCAATTTATTTTAGAAAGAAGTAACCTAAAGTAATCGAAGTGTAACGTATTAAAATGTAAAATCCTCTCAAATTTTGAGAGGATTTTTTAATATTAAGCTTCCAGCTTCCAGCTTCCAGCTTCCAGCTTCCAGCTTCCAGCTTCCAGCTTCCAGCTTCCAGCTTCCAGCTACCCAAACAGCCCGAGTAACCACCAGATAATTAAGAAAATAATAATGGTGCTTATACAGCCGCCGCCTAATTTTTTTGCGCCGTAACCCGCAATAAGCGCTTTTATAAATTTATTCATTTCGGTTGGTATTTGATTTCAATTTAAAATTACGACTTTCTCCATTCGGGGCGTCCCAATGAAATGTGAATATTAAGGAACACTATATTTTGAATATTTGCGTTTTTGTTAAAGGTTTCTTAATCTTACGGTATTCCTCCCTTTAAAGCCTTGAGATTTGGCATTTTTACGTTCATTCATCAATCATCACATTATGCAATCAGTACGTTTACTACTTCTTGCGGGAATATTTCTTTTTTCCGCTTTCGCGAAAGCGCAATCATTCTCCATCACAGGAACACTTAAGGACAAAGAGACCAATCAAACCCTCGAGGCAGCCACTGTTTTTTTAGAAACGGTAAAAGACAGTACGCTTGTCACCTATACTATCACAGACCAAGAGGGAGTTTTTAGGCTTGAAGGCAGGAGTCAGGAGAAAAGAGCGCGTGTAAACGTCTCATTTTTGGGCTATAAAAATTATGCTAAGGAAGTAGATCTATCGCAAGGAGCAATTAAACTGGGCGATATCTCTTTAGAAATCTCTGCAGCTACTTTAGGCGAGATTGTGCTCAAAAGCAGAGCTCCCATCACGGTAAAGAAGGATACTTTAGAATTTAATGTGAGCTCTTTTAAGACCAAAAAAGATGCAACAGTAGAGGATTTACTCAAGGAATTACCTGGAGTCGAGGTAGATGAAAATGGCAAAATTCTCGTAAATGGTAAAGAGGTAAGTAAGATATTAGTAAATGGGAAGCCCTTTTTTAGTAATGACCCGACGATTGCTACGCGTAACTTAACAAAAGAGATTATAGAAAAAATACAAGTTGTAGATACCAAGTCAGATGACGAAGCATTTACGGGTGAAGAAGGAGATGATGACAGTAAAACGATAAATCTCACGATTTCTGAGGAGAAAAATAAAGGGCTCTTTGGTAGGGTCGCTGGTGGTGCGGGGACTGATGATCGTTTTGAATATGCGGGTATTGTAAACTCGTTTAATAACGACAGGCGCATAAGTGTGCTTGCGGGCGGGAATAATATCAATTCCCCCGGATTTAGTTTTGGAGAGATACAAAAAATGTTTACTAACATAAGTAGTATGTCTGTGAGCAGTAACGGAACTTTTTCTTTAGATGGGAGATCCTTTGGCGGTGGTCAAGGAATAGTAAATAGTCGCAATATAGGGGCAAATTATGCAGATGATTATTCAGAAGATGTAGATGCGAGTCTGGACTATTTTTATTCGGGTGCAAACTCCTTTGACGAGCGCATCGTAGAGAGAGAAAACATCTTACCAGATAGACGCTTCTTTACAAATAGCATATCTAGATCAGATACAAATGCAGACAGTCACAATGTAAATGGAAATATCAATATAAAGAGAGATTCTACTATTCTGGTAAACATCCGACCCACTTTTAATAGGGCAGATAGAGAGTCACGTTTTGCTCGCAATGAAGAGTCTCTCAATGAAACTGGCGATCTCATTAACCAGTCGGAAAATAGCAATCTTACTAGAAACACGGGTAATGATTTTGAGAACAATATCTCGATTACTAAGAAGTGGGGAGATAAGGGAGCTTTTATTAGAGCAAGAGTTCAAAACGAATTGAGTCGTCAGGAAAGTGAAGATTTTGTTCAGAGTACGACACAAATTTTTGGTGACAATCCAGAAACCATCACGCGAGATCAATTTACAGACGGAGAGACGGATCTTACAGGATTTAATGTGAATCTTTCTTACCGTGCGCCACTTATTACAAAAAAATTATTTTTAGATCTCGACCTAGGATACCGGAATGACTTGAGAAAAAGAAGAAGGTCCACTTTTGATTTTAATGAGTCCACGCAACAGTACGATCAGTTCAATGAATTATTGAGCACTAATTTCGAAGGGCGTAATATTAGAGCTTTTCCAGAAATAGGATTGAGTTATAGAACAGACAAACTTTCCTTAAGCGCTAGCTCGGGTTATGTGTTTAGAACTCTAGAAAATACAGATAACCTTAGGCCAGAACTAGATATAGAACAGGATTTTGAAGCTGTAGAGTTTACAACAAACCTAAATTATCGTTTTTCTCCTAAAATGTCTATCTACGCAAGAGCTGCAAAGACAAATGATCCGCCAGATGTACAACAACTTAACCCCTTTATAGATGTTACAGATCCACTCGATATAGTACAAGGTAACCCCAACCTATCCCCGGCAAATAGATATACCGGGTATGTAAGTTTTAGAAATTATGATTTTCAGAAGGGAGCCGGTTATGGTTTTTATGGTAATATTAATGTTACAGAAGACGATGTTGTAACTAGATCTGTCATAGGAGAGGATTTAGTACGGAGAACTACTTATGAAAATGTAGATGGCAATTACTCTACCTACTTAAGTGCAAACTATAATAAGAAAATTAAGTTGGATTCCATTAGAAGCTTAGACCTTGGGGCAAGAGGCTATGTGAATTTAAGCAGGTCGGTAAACTTTAATAACGACGTGCAGTATGCAAGTAAGCGTCGCACCGCAGGTCCAGCTGTAAACACAACGTTAGATTGGAAAAGCGTAGGAAACCTAAGGACAGAGTATCGCCTTAATCTTACAACAAATGAGTTTGGCATCGCCGCTTTTGAAGATCAAGAATTTGTATCTCACGATGTATCCATTAATACAACTTTTAATATGATAGATCACTTGGAGTGGCGTAATGACGTCACTTATAACTACAACCCCAACATCGCCGCAGGTTTTCAACGTAGCGCTTGGTTTTGGAACACAACGGTGGCCTACAGTTTCTATAAAGATAAATTTACTGCAACAATGAAGGTGTACGATCTGTTAGATCAAAATACTAACGCACGTCGTACGGCAAGCGCAAACTTTATTCAGGATATTCAAAGTACCGTGCTTGAGCAGTACGTTATGTTTAGTCTGAGTTACAAGTTCAATACCCTGGGACAAAAGGGTGAGGTAGGTGATGATAATTTTAGATTTTTCTAGCACGTGTATAATGGACTTTTTTACGCTTTCGCGAAAGCATAATCAGCAACAGCACAAACAATATTTACGGCAAACAGGCTTTTAACGTTTGTCGTTTTCTTTTAACAAAAGATTGGGTAAAGCAGTTTAAACCTAGGATAACTTTGAAAGTCCAAAAAAAGGAAATAAGAAAAATTGCTATGCTAAAAAAATTACTATTGGTAACATTAATGGGTGTTACCTCTATTGCATTTGGACAACGTCCTGATAATCAAATCAAAAGAGAGGTTAGTGTAAACGGAAAAGTTTTTGATGCCGATACAAACACTCCAATGGAATATGCCACAGTATCCTTTACAGACCAAGCCGGAAAAATCGTAACAGGTGGGATTACAGACCAGAAAGGTGAATACAATATTGAAGTACCATCAGGTACCTACTCTGTAAAATTTGAGTTTATTTCTTACGAGCCTAAAACGCTTACAAATCAAAAACTAATTAGTGATATTACACTCCCCAATATAAGTCTTGAGACGGATTCTCAAGCATTAAATGAAGTAATCGTACGTGCCGAAACTACAGAGGTGCAAGTCAGACTAGATAAGAAAATCTATAACATAGGTAAGGATTTAACCACAAGTGGTGCAACGGTAAGTGATGCATTGAGCAATGTGCCTTCGGTAACTGTAGATGTAGATGGAGCGATTGCTCTGAGAGGAAATGGGAATGTGCGCATTCTTATAAATGGAAGGCCCAGTGCCATAGCGGGATTTGGGAGTACAGACGCATTGCAACAATTGCCCGCAGAAGCGATTGAAAGGGTAGAAGTCATTACCTCTCCCAGCGCACGCTACGACGCCGAAGGAACCGCAGGAATTCTTAATATTATCCTGAGAAAGGAAAAAACACTGGGACTTAACGGACAGATTCAAGCAAACTACGGGGTTCCGTTACAAAGTGGATTGACTGGAAATATTAATTTAAGAACAGATAAGTTCAACATTTTTAATACAACAGGAATACGATATAGACAATCCCCAGGAAATGCATTTTTTAGGAATGAATTTTTAGAGGACGGCAATGTAGACCTTACGGTTTTAGAAAATCGAGAGTACGAACGTCTCAATCGAGGTTTTAATACCAACCTTGGTATGGAATACTTTCTGAGTGATAAAACCTCGGTGACCGCTAGTGCGTTCCTGAGATTGGGAGATGATGAAGATATGACCGATAATTTTACAGACGATTTTGGACCAGATGGTGCACCCCTAGAATCCAGAACCCGTACGGAGCTAGAAACCGAAGAAGATACGAGTTTCCAGCTCTCCTTAAACTATATCACAAAATTCAATGAAGACGGTCACGAACTCACCGTAGATTTCCAGTGGGCAGATGATGAAGAGACAGAACGTTCTATCATCGAAGAGTTCCAGACCTTTCCAGAAGATGAAATACTGCCCACTGAAGACATTCTCATAAATGAAACTCAGAACGAATACCTAGGTCAAGTGGATTATGTCTTGCCCATAGGCGAGAATGCACAGTTTGAAGCTGGGTACAGAGGAACTTTTGAGGAAACGGTGACAAATCAGCTCGCAACCGAAGAGGAATTCCCAGGTGGCCCGTTTTTAAGAAACGATGACCTATCTAACATTTTTACTTATAATGAAGATGTAAATGCGGTGTATACGCAGTATGGAAATAAATTTGGTGATTTCTCTTTTCTTGCAGGATTGCGATATGAGCACACGAGACTTCGTGGCTCCTTAGATGAAGAAAGTGTCCAGACAGATGTTGTAAATGATTTATTGGTTGACTTTGACCGAACTTTTGACGGCCTGTTTCCTACGCTCAATCTAACTTACGAACTTAATGATCGCGAGAATATTACCCTAGGTTATAATCGTAGAATCAACAGGCCCAGAGGAAGGTCTGTAAATCCGTTCCCGTCACGGTCAAGTGAGGCAAATATCTTTCAGGGAAACCCTAATTTGAGACCGGCATTTGCAAATGCTTTTGACCTAGGATATCTCAAACGCTGGGATAAACTTACCTTAACATCTTCCATATACTACCAGAGAGAGACCGATAGTTTTGAGCGCATTCAGGAAGAAACAGGAGAAGATACGCCTAACGGTATTCCCATCGTACGAAGCCTTCCCATAAACCTGAGCAGTAATGAACGTTATGGTTTTGAAGCTGGTGTGCTTTATAATCCTGCCAAATGGTTGCGACTCAACGGTAGCTTTAATTTCTTCAGGTTTGTATCGGAGGGAGAATTTAATGGTACTGACTTCGGGGCGGAGAATACAAGTTACTTTGCTCGAGGTAGTGCAAAAGTGACCTTGCCGTATAAAATAGACTGGCAGACCAATATGTTTTATAGAGGTCCTACAAATAATGCTCAGACAGATACTAAAGGACTTATCTCGGTAAATCTAGCATTCAGTAAAGACATTATAAATGATAATGCGACCATTGGCCTTAACGTGAGCGACCTTTTTAACTCCCGTGTGAGACGTTCATTTACAGATACGCCTACCTTTAGAAGCGATAGCGAATTCCAGTGGCGGGTGCGACAGGTAAATCTCTCGTTCACCTACAGATTTAACCAGAAAAAACAGCGTGAGCGCGGTGGTCGTGGTGATGATGGTGGAGACGACGATTTTGAAGGATAACAGCTGATGTTATAAACTAGGGCAATTGCCCTACTGGAGGGTTTGATTTTTTCGATTATTTTTAATCCTATGAAAATCAAACTCTCTATTGTAGACGATAATTCTTTTCTGACTAAAGCCATTAAGGATAAGCTTAGCTTTTTTGATGATATTTCAATTAAGTGGACCGCTATGGATGGAAGTAAAGCACTCACGCATTTAGAAGAAAATCATAATCTTGATATTATCTTAATGGACATTGAGATGCCTGTTCTCAATGGTATTGAAACTACGCAAATCGTAAAACAAAAGTATCCTCATATAAAAATTGTGATGCTTACCGTTTTTGATAATGACGAGAATATTTTTCAGGCTATCCAAGCAGGCGCAGATGGATACTTGCTCAAAGAAGTAAATCCAGAAGATCTACACAGCGGTATCATCGAAACGCTAAAGGGGGGAGCAGCGATGAATCCTTCTATCGCGATGAAGACATTAAAGCTTCTGCGCAATCCCACAAGTATTGAAAATCTAAACGACAAGGAACAAATAAGTCTTTCTAAGCGAGAGATCGAGGTCTTGGAACAATTGTCTAAGGGGTTGAGCTACACCATAATTGCAGACCACTTGTTCCTGTCTCCGAGTACCGTTCGTAAACATATTGAGAACATCTACAAAAAACTTCAGGTACATTCTAAAATTGAGGCGGTACAGAAGGCTAAGAAGCATAACCTTATCTAACAAGAACCTAAAGTTAGAAGTGATGGTAGCCTTTATAAGGTGACGCTCCGGCCTGACGCGAGGCAGGTTCGCAATAGCGTAAAAATCAACATCCTTTTACAATCTGCCAGTCATTTTTTTAATCTATTTTTTTGCCTTTTTCGGGGAAAACATCGTAAGTTTTACCTTGAAAGAGATGAGAATACGACAAATGCCCTATTTCAATATCAGGTAATTTGTAGGAATTTTATAGTGTAAAAATCAAGACATTATGAAATCAATTACCTATCTATTTTTGTTGATCGGAGCAACACTCCTTGCCCAAGATTATCCTATGGGAATGAATTGGGATCCTGGAAGCTACAGGAGCATTCCCTACAAAGTACAGTTTACAGCGGGAACTTATGATAATCTTCCGGCCGCTTACTCTCTTGAGGAATTTGCACCTATTCCCGGCGACCAAGGCAGGTTTGGCACCTGTGTTGCTTATGCGGCAGCCTATGGTTTGCGTACCACGATGCTTGCAAAGGACTTTAATATTAAGGACAAGCAAAAAATCACAGGATATGCCCTGTCGCCATCCTTTATCTATGAACAGATTAAAAAAGAAGGGGATGCTAATTGCCAGGGAGGAGCAGACCCGAGACTAGGAATGGAAGCTTTGAAAATCGTAGGAGCTCCTTTTCTCCAAAATTTCCCCTATCAATGCGGAGCACAAATCACACAGGCTTCGCAACTTGAGGCAATAGATTATAGAATCAGGGATTATCAAGCACTTTTCTTTTACGACGAGCAAGAGCCGGGCTTTAGGGTAAACGCCACGAAGAAGGCCTTGAGCGAGGGTTATCCCGTTTTAATAGGAATGAAATTGCCAGAAAGCTTTTTTAAGGCAAAAAAAGTATGGCGTTCCCTTCCTTCTGATAAAGGTACCCTAGCCAAAAAACACGGATACCACGCAATGGTGGCTGTAGGCTATGATGATAATTACGAGGGTGGTGCAATAAGAGTTTTAAACAGCTGGAGTACACAATGGGGAGATGGAGGATATATTTGGGTGCCCTATAAAGAATTTGATGAATGGTGTCTGGGAGCACTACAACCCTACAGCTATCATAAGAAAAAAGAAGAGCCTAAACCTGATCCAGATAACATTCCCGATGATAAGCCAGATAACGAGCCAGACGTAGAGCCTATTGCTCAAAAGTTGCCAGAAGGTAGTCTGCGTTTTGAACTCAATACAGGTGAAGAAATAGATGTGAGAAGAACTTCTACACGTAATCTTGTGGTAGAGGATGATGTCGAGGGCGAGGATCTCGTAGCTTACAAAGGAGCAAAGGGATATGCTTCAGGAACCCGTTTTAGATTTTATCTCAATAATGTTAATGAAGGATATATTTATGCTTTTGCAACAGATTTAAGTCAGAAAATAAATAAGATTTTACCATATGCAGATGGTATGTCACCGCTCATAGGGGCAAACTCGGCCATCGCTTTTCCTAGCGAAAAAAAGGTCATCCGTATGGATAACAACCCAGGGACAGATTATTTGCTTATTCTTTTTAGTCAGCAAAAGTTAGACGAGACGCAATTACTCTCAGCTATGCAAAATACAGAAGGTGGCCTCACTACTAAGATTAAGAGGGCATTGGGTAATAAGCTCATTGACAAAAAGGATATTGAGTATGCTTCGGCGACACCTGGGTTTAAGGTAAAAGAGGGAGCTTCTGGCTATGTAGTACCTCTAATGGTTGAACTAACACACCTATAATTATGAGACGAGATTATGGTAATATGTACGCTTTCGCGAAAGCGTATACGAAAATAGTCCTAGTAGTGATGAGCTTCCTTGGTTTTACAAAATTAATAGCTCAAGAAAGTGTTTTTCCTACCGTGCCCGCTCATCATAGCGCGTATATTAATAAAATCGTGACATCACCAAATGAGAAATATGTCGCAACTCTAGGAAGTGACGGCCGCATTAAGTTATGGGCGACTGGAAGCAAGAACATTCTAGCCGATGTCCCAGTCATTTCCCCTACAAATGGATTCTTTACGGCAGATAGCAAGTATCTTGCTGTTCGTATAGGAGGTGTGTTGCAAATGAGGGAGGTGCCGTCGCTCAAAATTGTTTCGCAGTTTGTAGATATAGAGGGAGCCTGCCCAGCGCTCGAAGGGTCAGGGTTTTATTATGTCGAGAATAAATATGCAAGCACAGAATGGCGTATATATTATCAAAAATCTCCTAAGTCCATACCTACTGTAGTTTATGAGGAACCAGTAGATAGAGCAACAAGTATGATATCCGGTTATGCGCGCTGGCTTAGCCTCTCACCAGACGGGAGTAAATTGATGTTTACACATACGGATCATAAGACATTTATATACGACTTGCCGTCGAAGGAGATAACGAACCCTATGAATTTTGGCTATGAATTTTTACCTAATGGAAACGTCCTTTCGATGGCGGCACAGGAGTTACAAGAGTTCCAATTCTATGTCACAGACCTTAAAGGTAAAATCAAATGGAATAAAAAGTTTGCTCTAAAACAGTTCAAGTCTGACCTAGAGCGACTATATAGTATTTCTACTGATGAAGAAAGGATATATTTTGCTACCGAAGAAGGTTTGCTTGCCATAAATTATATAAACGGTAAAGAGCTTATTTATAAAGATTTAGGAGCGGTTTCAGGAATAGGAAGTACAAAGAAAGCACTTTGGGTGGGAGATAGTAAGGAGCACGATATTGAGCTAGTAAATCCAAAGAAGATGTCAGAGCGTGCAACAATTGCATTTAAAAGTTTGATAACCCCGACTTCACTTACGGCTAGCCGGGATGCTATGTCTTTTTTTACCGGAGATTTCCGATCTAAAGATCCAAAAATGGTGACAGTAACCCCAGGTGGCGTGCGAACAAAAGAAATTAATTTCCCCATAGATGTGACAAAATCTTCTTTTGGCAATAAGGGAAAATTGATCGCCACATCTATGATAAGAGAAAGAGCTTTACGTGTGTATGATCTCGAGAAAGAAGAGTATACAAACTTCACTGCAGAGCTGGGATATAATGATAAAGTTGTGCTAAGTGATGATGGAAGCATTGCTGGATTAAGAGGTGATGAATTCATTAGTTTTTACGATATAAAGGGGAATAGAACAATCCTACAATCACCTAAAGCAAAGGTTGCAGACTATAATGCAAATCATCCCATTGCTATAAGTCCAGATAATAGCTGGGCTGCGGTAATGGTCAAGGTTAAAAGGGGAGAGACGATTTACTTTGACAATTATATTGCAATGTTTGATCTCAATAAAGGGGAGGAATTGTACAGAGTAAAATATGATGGTATTTCAGGTATTTATGCCATCTCTAATACCGAATATATCACTGTGTCTAATTATGGGCTAAAGGTGGATTACTTTAACGCAAGTTCGGGTAAGTTTTTGAGTAGGAAAGATATAAGAGGGGCTTTTAACAGTGACATTAATGACATTAATGCACAAAATACCTTGCTTGCCAGCGTACAGGCAAAAGGGGATCGCATATTTATAAGTGATCTTGTAAATGGAACCTTGCATTTTGTTTTGAAAGGGCACGAATCTGAGATTGAGAATGTTCAATTTTTGGGAAATGACTTCTTAATAAGCTCTGGCGAAGGGAACGAGCTTATTCTTTGGGACATACACACCGGAGAGCGAGCAGGAAACTTCTATTTATTTGAAGGTAGTAAAGATTGGGCATTTGTAACACCTCAAGGTCATTTTGACGGATCTCAGACTGCAATTAAAACAATGTATTATGTAAATGGCGACGCCATTTTGCCTCTTGAGCAATTGTATGAAGGGTATTATATTCCAAATCTATTAGGAATTGTGCTCGATCATAAAAGACCAGAGGATAATGACATAGACCTCAATAATCTTAAGCCAGCGCCATTTGTAGCACTTACCTATAAAGATGGTTCTAGAAACCTCACCGTTGAGGATGATGCCCAAGCAGAGCAAATTATTGCCTCAAACGAAAATGCATCACTTATTTTGGACACTCAGGCTCCAGAAGATAAGATCATAGAGATACGGCTCTACCATAATGACAAGAGAGTGATAGGTGATGCTCGTAATCTTACGGTCGAAGATGATGTAAAAGATGACACTACTCAAAAAACATATAATCTAAAACTGTTGCCAGGTAAAAATGTTTTTAAGGCAATTGCGGTCAATAGTCAAAAGACCGAAAGTCCTCCGGCAATTCTTGAGATAGTTTACGAAGGCAAGAGCGACCTGCCTCTCTCCAGAGGTATTGTGTTGCACAGTCTCACGATAGGTATAGATACTTATAAAAACGGAAAGTATAACCTCAATTATGCAAAGGCAGATGCTACGAGCTTCGAGGAATCAATTAAACAAGGAATGATGGGGATTACAAAATCTCAAAACGCAACATTCATAAAAGATACAGAGGCTACAAAAGAGAAAATCACGCAGGCACTCAAAAGTATTGCTCAAGAAGCACAACCGCAAGATATCTTCATATTCTATTACGCCGGTCACGGAGTAATGAATAACGAGAAAGAGTTTTACATTGTCCCTACAGACGTTACGCAGCTTTACGGCAACGATACATCGCTTGCTCAAAAAGGAATTTCTGCAAGTGACCTAAAAGAGCTTTCCACAAATATTCTGGCACAAAAACAATTATACATCCTTGATGCCTGTCAAAGTGCAGGTGCCTTAAATACTATTGCTGCCAGAGGCGCTGCCGAAGAAAAGGCAATCGCTCAATTAGCACGAAGTACGGGTACGCACTGGCTTACGGCCTCGGGAAGTGAGCAGTTTGCTACCGAGTTTGCAGAGCTGGGTCACGGCGTATTCACCTATGCATTATTAGAAGCCTTGAGCGGAAAGGCAGATAGTGGTGATAAACGAATCACCGTAAATGAACTTAAGGCATACCTCGAGTCCCGTGTTCCAGAAATTTCGGAAAAATATAAAGGTAGTCCTCAGTATCCCTCTAGTTTTGGGTTTGGGCAAGACTTTCCTGTTTCCCTTACTCGGGAATAAAATGAGTAGTCCGCTTTCGCGAAAGCGTACTTAAACACCATCCTACTTTCATATATCAAAGTAGGATGGTTTCATACTCAGTTTTTAGAATTGCCGTACCTTTCCTTAAAACTTATGAGGCAATGAGGAAGATACTTTTTGGAGCTGTGTTGACACTGGCAATCGTTTTTGGACTCCGGTATTGTGAACATAACAAGGACGAGCGCGAACAGTTAGAAGCAAATACGGCCCTGATCCAAAAGCAACTCAAAAACGTAGGCAAGCTCATAGTTACCGAAGGAAGTTATGCGCAAGTCTTGACCTACGAAGATTCAAAAAAGTATTACGTAGATGTCCTTACGGCAAAGAAAAAAGCACTAGTAGTTGTTAATGCTACGGCAAGTATCTCCTACGACTTAAGCCAGGTCATAACCGAAATAGACGAGACCACAAAAACAGTACGCATTACCAGTATCCCAACTCCAGAACTCAAAATTAATCCTAACATCGAGTATTATGATGTTCAGCAGGATTACCTCAATCAGTTTGAGGCACAAGATTATAACAAGATCAAATCTCGTGTTGAGACGAGCCTCAAAAAGAAAATCGAAGCGTCAGAGCTGTATACCAACGCAGAAAACCGTTTGATTTCCGAGCTCAGTAAAATTTACATTCTCACAAACTCGTTAGGATGGACTTTAGAATACCAAAACACAGTTGTCGAGAGACCAGAAGATTTTGAAACATTGAAACTCTAAGTTTTGACTTTTAAACAGCACGTGCTAGTCAAGACGCTGGCTCAGCTTAAACCAGCCACCGCCGTTCATTGTCTCTACTCCATTTTTTCGTAGGACTGCAGCAGCGCTTGCACTGCGCATTCCAGAGGCGCAACAAGTGATTACCGGTTTATTCCACTTTTTAATTTCCTCAACTTTTCCATTTAAGTGGGGTAATGGGATATGTTTTGAACCAGGGATTGCGCCACTGTCATATTCCGCTTTTGAGCGTACATCTAGAATGACCGCTCCTCGTGATTTAAATTCTTGAACTGCATCTGTTTTATTGCCAAAGAGTGATGATAAAAATCCCATAGTCTATTCGTTATGTATTAAGTCAAGTCCGTCCTGGATAAGATGGGCCACTTCGGGACGTCTTTGTTTTATGTCTTTCAGGTGATTGCTTAAATTTTCCCATCTTACTAATTCGTATATTTCTAAGGTGAGTAACCAGTCATTTGGAAAATCACTTTTAAGTTTTTCAAATACATCTTGTAGCATAGAAATATCAAGAGTCTCAACACAAGCATCAGGATTTTCTTCTAGAAAATCATCTGCTCTTTGCTCTCTTACTTTTTCGTACAAGGCAATAAGCTCCTCTTCTTTTTCTGTACGCTCCACCTTAATGGTTTTCGTGTTAGATGGTTTTACGGTGATAGGAAATGACATAAAATCTGCGGCTCCAGCATATGCCGAGATAATTTCTTTTCCTACCGCCATATCAAAGTCGCCCATTTCTGGAGTAAATAAAACTTCATCTTTATAACGAACTGTACAGTCTGTAAACTGAATAAGCATTAATTTACCGTTGAGGTTGCGCATTCCCGTGACATTCATACCGCTTACGGTAATGCCACTTTCAAACTCGAAGGAAATTGATTTTCCATCATAAAAATTATAAGCTTCAAGGTCGCGAGGCCCCATATTTTCAATAGCAAGATTGATGCCCTTTAGTTTACCCAAGGGAGATCTAAATCCATTTTTATGTCTTGATATTCCGTGGCCTATGAGTTCTTTTTCGCGATAAGCGAGCGCAGTTTCACCACTGGTCTCAAAATAAACAACTTCATTGTCCTCATTTTGAATCATTCTTGTGAACGTACCACTTACTTGGAGACCCGTGCTTATTTCAATAGTCCCCGTCTGCCTTGAGTCTATTAATTTTTGCAGGCCCCGCCATCCTCCTTTACGTACGGCCATAGTGTTTGCAAACTCTTCCAGCACTTGCATAAGGTGAGCAAAATCGGGAGTGACATACAATTGAGGTTGTGGTTTTGTAATGTCAAATTCTTTATAAGCCGCGTCAATAGAATATGGTAGCTTCTCGACCTCGTCTTTCATACACCATACACTCTCACCTATGGATGAAAGCAATCCTGCACCATAAATCTTAGGATTCTCTAGTGTACCTATCATTCCATATTCCACCGTCCACCAGTGTAAGTTTCGTATTAGAGCGATCTCTGAGGAGGTAACTTCCCTGTTTTGCAACGTTTCGACACGGTTTCTTGCATCAGTGATACTTTGCAAATATGATTTTTGAGCATCACTTAGTTTTCCCTCTCCCTCTGGGAGGGGGCTAGGGGGAGGGCTTTCTTCTAGGATGGAGAGCGCTCGCACAGCTTCATACATTTCCATATCGTGGGCGCTGGAGATAGCTTTGGCGCCCACCTCGCCAAAACGTCGTAAATACTCCGCATAATCAGGACTCGCAATAATGGGGGCGTGACCTGCTCCTTCGTGTATGATATCTGGGGCAGGAGTATAGGAAATATGTTCCAGCGTTCGGATGTCGCTTGCTATGACGAGCACCTTATAGGCTTGAAATTCCATAAATGCATTAGGAGGTATAAAACCATCTACAGCGACGGCTGCCCAGCCTATTTCTTTAAGGATGCGGTTCATCCCATACATAGATGGGATTTTATCTATAGAAATGCCCGTCTGGCGTAAACCGTCCAGATAACTCTCGTGAGCTACCTTTGCCAGATAATCTACATTTTTGCGCATTACATAGCGCCACACAGCTTGATTTATAGCCGTGTATTCATCGTAATTCTGTGGTTTTATAAACTGCTTTAAATGCGGTGGCAAGCGATCTATAAGTGGGTTCGTTTCAATCATACCATTCATAGTCTCAAAATTACGGAGATATTACACGCAACAGTAAAAATTTCGGTAGCGAAAAAATAAAATACTATCTTGTAGAAGATTATGGGCTTGAGTGCGCTTTTCGAAGAGGACGTCTTTAGCGTTTCGCGAAATTTATGCTGAGCGCAGTCGAAGTAGCGTAACCTCCCAATAAACACCCCAAATGATGAGTGTCAAATGAAGCAAACTAAAGACCGAAAAGCAGAAATACTACAAACTGCAGCATTACTTTTTAAACAAAAAGGATATAGCGCCGTGACAATGCGTGATCTTGCAGATGCTGTTGGGATAAAGGCTGCCAGTCTGTATAATCACATAAATTCCAAGCAACAAATTCTGTCCGAAATCATCTTTGCTATTGCCGAAGATTTTACCGAGGGTATAGAGGAAATTGTAGCTCAAGAAACAAATGCACAAGCCAAATTAAAAGCTGTAGTCGCACAGCACATAACCCTGACAGCAGATAATCCATACGGAATGGCAGCGCTTAATAATGACTGGATGCATCTGGAAGACCGACTGGAATATTACCTGAAATTGCGTAATCAGTATGAAAAACGCTTTCGCGAGATTGTGCTCAATGGGCAACAATCTGGACAGCTTAAAAATGTAAGTCATGAGATCCTGCTGTTTTCAGTGCTCAGTACCTTGCGAAACCTCTACCTCTGGATTCCCAGAAAAGCCGACCTTCAAAAAGAGAAACTCATAGACGATTTAAGTGAGATTTTGCTTCAAGGAGTTGTGCAATAAGCTTTTAACAATATTCACTTGCATAATTAACTAACAATCGTTAGTTTTACGTAGTATTTATAATAGCTATGGCACTTTTTCATTCGGTAACCGTTAAGGAGATTTACAAAGAAACTTCAGATTGCTCTGTTGTGACTTTTGACATTCCAGAGAATCTTCAGTCAGATTTTGCATTTACTTCTGGACAACATTTAACACTTAAGGCGGTGATTAATGATGAGGATGTGCGCAGATCGTACAGCTTGTGTTCAAGCCCCTTAGATGGTGAGTGGAAAGTTGCAGTAAAGCAAATTCCTGGAGGCGTATTTTCTACCTATGTAAATGAGAAGCTACAAGCTGGAGATGTGCTTGATGTAATGGCACCCAGCGGGAAATTTGGTATTCCAGTGGAAGCAGCAAAAGGTAAGAACTATCTGTTCTTTGCAGCTGGCAGTGGCATCACCCCTGTGTTGTCAATGATAAAAACACATCTCGCGGCTGAACCTGAGTCTACTTGCAAGTTGTTCTATGCAAATAGAACGGCAAAATCTATTATCTTTAAGGAAGAGCTAGAGCAACTTCGTAATCAGTACTTTGGAAGGTTAGAGATCTTTTATTTCTTGACAAAAGAAAAACGCGATATTGAATTGTTCAATGGTCGTTTTGACGATGAGAAAATGGAAATCTTGACCAAAACATTTATCGATGTGCCAGATACAAGCGAGGTTTTTCTTTGCGGTCCAGAGGAAATGGTGCATTATGTGAGTGACTTTTTGGTAAAAAAAGGGTTGCCTAAAGAACTTGTTCATTTTGAATTGTTTATTACAGGTCTCACTGCCGAAGATAAAGCAAGGGCAGAACGCTTGTCGCAACGCAAAGTGGAGGGTATAGAGGTTGTTATAGTAGATGGTGGAAAAGAATTTCACTTCACTATGACAGAAGAGTATGATAATATTCTTGATGCTGCTTTAGGTGCGGGAGCAGATTTGCCATTTGCCTGCAAAGGCGGTGTATGCTCAACTTGCAAATGTAAAGTTGAGGGCGGTAGTGTTGAGATGAAAGTGAATTATGCTCTGGAAGAGAAGGAAGTGGCTCAAAATTTAGTATTGAGTTGTCAGGCCGTTCCAACTTCAGAGAATGTTAGAGTAAATTTTGATGTATAATTATTGGTTTTGAGAAAAACTTAACTTCTTTCTTAAGGGGAAAATGCCCATAGGCTAGAGAGTTTTCGCGAAAGCATTATAAAAATACAATTGTTATGAGTGATAAAGAAGTAAAAAATCTTGAAGAAATTTTTGAAGCCCGCATAGCGCGCGACGAAAAAATTGAACCTAAAGACTGGATGCCGGAGAAGTATCGCAAGACACACATCCGCCAGATGAGCCAGCACGCGCATTCTGAAATTGTGGGGATGTTGCCAGAAGGAAACTGGATTTCCAGAGCACCGTCGCTACGTCGCAAAGTCGCTTTACTTGCTAAAGTGCAGGATGAAGCTGGTCACGGTTTATATTTATATTCTGCGTGTGAAACGCTGGGTATTTCTCGTGAGGAATTATATGATCAATTGCATTCCGGAAAAGCTAAATACTCCTCCATATTTAATTATCCCACTGTCACGTGGGCAGATATGGGAGCTATTGGTTGGCTTGTAGATGGTGCTGCAATTATTAATCAAGTGCCATTATGTAGTACCTCTTATGGACCGTATGCTCGTGCAATGATAAGAGTTTGTAAAGAAGAGAGTTTTCACCAGCGACAAGGTTTTGAGATTATGCTCAAGCTTTCTCAGGGAACACAAGAGCAAAAAGATATGGCGCAAGATGCACTTAATAGATGGTGGTGGCCTTCCCTAATGATGCTAGGCCCTACAGATGCAGAGTCTGTGCATACTGAACAATCTATGAAATGGAAATTGAAGCGTAAATCTAATGATGAGTTACGCCAGCAATTCATAGACCAGACCGTACCGCAAGCAGATTTACTGGGATTAACAATTCCGGACCCAGATTTGAAATTTAATGAAGAGACGGGGCATTATGATTTTGGTGAAATCGATTGGGAAGAATTCTGGCAAGTTGTAAAAGGTCACGGACCGTGTAATAAAAAGCGTATGAAAGATAGAGTAGGCGCTTGGGAACGTGGTGCGTGGGTGCGAGATGCAGCAATGGCGTATGCAGATAAGAAAGAGGCTAGAGCTAAAAAGCGTAAAACAGCCTAGTAATTCTCTCCCTCTGGGAGAGATGCCCGAAGGGCAGAGAGGGCTTTGAATTAACAAAACCTCTTTAACATTAATAAGATACCCGCCGTCGCGGGCATTTAGTATGAGCAAAAAGAACTGGCCCCTTTGGGAAGTCTTCGTAAGGAGCAAGAATGGATTAGAGCATAGACACTGTGGAAGTCTGCACGCGGCAGATGCCGAGATGGCAATGTCCAATGCTCGTGACGTCTATACGCGTCGCAGTGAGGGTGTAAGTATCTGGGTGGTGGAGAGTAGTAATATCCTTGCAAGCAATCCTGAGAACAATGGAGAAATGTTTGAGCCCGCTGCAGATAAAGTGTACCGTCATCCCACATTTTATGACTTACCGGATGAGGTGAAGCATATGTAGATCCTTCATCTGAGTTTTCTTTGGAGAAGAAGTAATAATAATCAGATTATGACAAATAATACATTAGCAAATGATGCCCTCCCTTCAGGGAACATGTCCACAGGACAGCTAGAGGACTTACATAAATACTTATTAGGTATTGCAGATAATTCCTTAATCTTGGGTCAGCGCTTAGGAGAATTATGCGGTCACGGACCTAGTCTGGAAACGGATATTGCCCTGACTAATATCTCACTCGATTTATTTGGACAAGTGCGCAGTTATTTTCAGTATGCGGCACAGATTATAGCCGATGATAAAGTGACAGAGGATAGTCTTGCGTTCTTAAGAATAGAACGTGAATACAGAAATGTGCTTTTAGTCGAACAACCCAACACAGATTTTGGGTACACTATTGCACGTCAATTCTTTTTTGACGCATTTCACTTTCTTTTTCTCAAAGAATTAGAAAATAGTAAAGATGAAACACTTGCCGCGATTGCAAAAAAGTCTATTAAAGAGGTAAGTTATCACTGGCGTTTTTCTTCAGATTGGATAAAAAGATTGGGTGACGGAACCCAAGAAAGTCACGACCGTATTCAGGAAGCGGTAAACGATTTATGGATGTACACAGATGAACTTTTCCATCAAACTGACGCTGACAAAGAAATGATTGCTCAAGGAATAGGAGTGGATACTCTAGCGATCAAGAAGTCCTATTATAAAATGATTACTGAAGTTCTTGAAGAAGCTACACTCGCCATCCCAGAAAGTAAATACTGGCATAAGGGTGGCAAGCAGGGAATTCATTCGGAACATATGGGATATATCCTTTCAGATATGCAATATATGCAACGCACCTATCCTAATATGGAATGGTAAGTCCCCTAATATTCAAGGGAAATTGAAAATAACAGACTACGGTGATGGAGTGGTTTTATTAAAGCAACAACAAAGATAAAATTGTATCGAAATCACCGGCACATGATGACTTTAACAACTCAGAACATAGAACCCCACTTGGAAGCCATTTTAACTTCGGTTTCAGATCCTGAGATTCCTGTACTTTCTATTATGGATATGGGTGTTGTTCGGGAGGCGATTGAGGTTGATGGAATCGTTAAGGTAAAAATTACTCCCACGTATTCTGGATGCCCGGCGATGGATGTTATTGGGGATGATATTGTTTCCGCTTTCGCTAAAGCGGGAAAAACCGCAAAAATCCAGCTCATACTATCACCCGCTTGGACCACAGACTGGATTACTCCTCGTGGCCGAAAAGCACTGGAAGATTATGGAATTGCAGCCCCCTTAACCTCCGAGGCAGACAAAGAAGCATTATTGGGAAATAAGAAAATTGTAAAATGTACTAATTGTGGCTCGACAGAAACGCATTTAGTAAGCCAGTTTGGCTCCACAGCCTGTAAAGCATTATTTAAATGTGATGCTTGTGAAGAGCCTTTTGACTATTTTAAATGCTTGAAGTAATTCCCGCGAAGACGGGAATTTTATAAATGAAACAGAACGAAATCCAATAAAAAGAAACCCGCCTGCGCGGCCATAATTATGACCCAACCTATACAAAAAGAAATAAATAACGGTGTTGCCACGCTAACCCTAAACCGCCCAGAAGTTTTTAATAGCTTTAATCGTGAGATGGCTTTGCTATTGCAAGCGCAACTCGATGTTTGTGAGAAGGATGAAAATGTAAGAGCTATCATTCTAACTGGAAACGGTAAGGCTTTTTGTGCTGGACAGGATTTAAAAGAAGTTACAGACCCTGAACTCAATCCGGGATTCAAAAAAATATTAGAGGAACATTACAACCCTATCATCACAAAAATACGTGCGATAGAAAAGCCTATTATTGCAGCTGTAAATGGGGTTGCGGCTGGCGCGGGAGCAAATATTGCTCTGGCGTGTGACATTGTGATAGCTCACGAGAAAGTAAGTTTTATACAGGCATTTAGTAAGATAGGTTTGATTCCAGACAGTGCTGGAACGTTCTTTTTACCTAGGCTGATTGGTTTTGGGAAAGCAAGTGCGCTAATGATGCTGGGCGATAAAGTGACGGCAACCGAAGCGGAGAAGTTGGGAATGATATATAGAGTAACTTCCATAGATGATTTCGAAAACGAAGTGGCAACAGTTGCAAATACTCTAGCGCAAATGCCTACAAAAGCGTTAGGACTTACAAAACGACTTCTTAATGAATCAATGAGCAGTACCTTAGAACAACAACTTAATTTAGAAGGAAAACTCCAAATAGAGGCATCAGAAACAAAAGACTTTGCTGAGGGAGTCAATGCATTTGTAGAAAAACGTAAACCTAATTTTAAAGGAAAATAATGACCCAGACTTGCGAGGTGTCCCCGCCAAAGCAGACTTCTTGTAGATCGGAAGAAACAACTAATTTTCAACCCCTAGCCAAACAATAGTAAATGATAAAAAATGTCGGAATAATCGGAGCAGGAACAATGGGCTCGGGAATTGCACAAGTTGCGGCAACGGCAGATTGCAAGGTGAAACTATTTGACTTGAATCAGGAAGCTCTCGATAAAGCAAAAGTTGCGCTCGAGAAAATTTTAAATCGGCTTATTGAGAAAGGGCGCATTGATGCAGGAGAGAAATCTCGTATTCAAGGTAATATCACCTACGTAAACCAACTCAAGGACCTTGCAGATTCGGACTTGAGCATAGAAGCTATTGTTGAAAATCTTGAGATTAAGCAAAAGGTTTTTAAAGAATTAGAAAGCTATGTGAGCGAGGACTGCATTATCGCCTCTAACACTTCTTCCCTGTCTATCGCTTCTGTTGCGGCTTCTTTACAGAAACCAGAGCGTTGCATAGGGATTCATTTTTTTAACCCTGCACCTTTGATGAAGTTGGTTGAGGTTATACCTGCAGTGCAAACTTCTCAAAATGTTTTGACCGCTTGCGCGAAAGAAATTACACGTTGGAAGAAAGTCGTGGCAATTGCCAAAGACACTCCAGGTTTCATAGTAAACCGAGTGGCCCGCCCATTTTATGGAGAAGCGTTACGCATCTATGAAGAAGGTATTGCAGATTTTGCGACTATCGATTGGGCTATGAAATCTATCGGAGGATTCAGAATGGGACCTTTTGAACTGATGGATTTTATAGGGAATGATGTAAACTATACTGTGACTGAAACAGTATTTAACGCCTTTTATCAAGACCCAAGGTACAAACCTAGCTTTACGCAACAGCGTTACAGTCAGGCAGGTTATCTGGGTCGAAAGTCGGGACGCGGATATTATAATTATGGAGATGTGGAGGCTGAGAACGCTTTCGCGAAAGCGAACCCTAAAGAGAATGAAGAAACAGGTAATCTAATATTTGACCGTATCCTAGTAATGCTTATTAATGAGGCCGCAGACGCACTTTTCTGGAACATCGCCAGCGCCGAAGATATTGACAATGCAATGACCAAAGGTGTGAATTATCCCAAGGGATTACTCGCCTGGGCCGACGAAAAAGGCATCGGATGGTGTGTTGAGCAAATGGATGGATTGTATGAGGAATACCGAGAAGATAGATATCGTTGTTCACCATTGTTGAGAAGGATGAGTAAAGAAGGAAAACGATTTTTTGATTAACGATTCCCATTTGAAGCATTAGGGATTTGGTATTAGGTATTAGTAATTTGATGCGATGAAAAGTAATTACCATTTTAAGTTTGAAGATTTACTAGTTTATCAAAAGGCAATGGACTTTGGAGAAATAATCGACACATTAGTAAAGGATTTTCCAAAGCACGAGTTATATGCACTTTCTTCACAGTTCAGAAGAGCGTCAGACTCCATAGCACTTAATATTGCTGAAGGATATCCTGGCTCTGATGCTCAATTTGTAAAGCACCTTAATCACGCAATTTATAGCGCAAATGAATGTGTGAGTTGCAGTACAAAAGCTAGGAGAAGAGGTTATATAGATTTTTACACAGATGAAGAGAATAGAATGTTAGTATCAGAATTGACCAAAATGATGTCATCATTACGGAAGAAAATAAAAGAACGAATCAGATAACAAGCAACCTAAACAATGCTAATGCCTAATACCAAATCCCTAATTCCTCAAAAGATGCTCTCCCAAGACTTGTATAGTCAATGGTTGGGAATAGAGATAATAGAAGCCCGGTTAGGCTATGTTAAAGTCGGTATGACAATAAGAAATGAAATGCTCAACAGTATGGGGAAAGCTCACGGTGGGATAAGTTACTCGCTAGCAGATACGGCTTTTGGCTTTACCGCTAATACGCACGGAAAATATGCCGTCTCCATCGAGACGAGCATAAATCACATCGAAGCATTAGAAGAAAGAGATTACATTACTGCCGAGGCTACGGTAAACCTTCAAAAAACTAAAGTAGGTTTTAATATCGTTGAAGTGAAGCGAGGAGAGGAATTAGTAGCACTTTTTAAAGGTGTTGTATATAGAACAAGCAAGGATTGGGAAGAATAAATAACTGATAAAGAATAGATCAAAGCAGGATTTCGATTTCAGCTTCGATTTTAATTTCAATTTATGGAAGCATACATCATAGACGGCATAAGAACGCCTATAGGAAATTATAAAGGAGCACTGAGCGCCGTGCGTACGGACGATCTGGGAGCGCACGTTATACGAGAAATTGTAAAACGTAATCCCGAAATTCCAAAAGAAGCGTATGACGATGTTATAATGGGTTGTGCAAATCAGGCTGGTGAGGATAACCGTAATGTAGCCCGTATGAGTTTGCTACTCGCAGGTTTACCATTTACAGTACCGGGAGAGACTGTGAATCGTTTGTGTAGTTCTGGTCTTTCGGCAATGATTCACGCAAATCGTGCGATAAAAGCGGGCGATGGAGAAGTATTTATTTCTGGAGGTGTGGAGAATATGACCCGCGGGCCGTATGTAATTGCTAAGCCTAGTAGCGCTTTTGGCGGTGATAGTAAGATGTACGACTCTACTTTTGGGTGGCGTTTTATCAATCCGAAAATGCAAGAATTATACGGCACTGACGGAATGGGTAATACCGCTGAAAATCTTGTCGAAAAGTATAATATCTCTCGCGAAGATCAAGATGCATTTGCTTATCGTAGCCAGATGAAAGCCGCTAAAGCTCAATCTAGTGGCAGACTTGCAAAAGAAATTGTTCCGGTAGAAATCCCTCAGCGTAAGAAAGACCCAATTATCTTTAAAGATGATGAGTTTATAAAACCAAATAGCTCCAAAGAGGTTCTAGCAAAACTCCGCCCGGCCTTCAAAAAAGAAGGTGGAAGCGTTACTGCTGGGAATAGTTCAGGGTTAAATGACGGCGCTGTTGCGACTATTATAGCTAGTGAAGAAGCTGTCAAAAAATATGGATTAAAACCTCTAGCGAGAATCGTATCTTCTGCAGTAGTGGGTGTAGAGCCTAGAATTATGGGAATAGGTCCCGTGCAAGCTTCAAACAAAGCGCTGAAAAAAGCTGGGCTAACGATGAAGGATATGGATGTTATAGAGCTTAATGAAGCGTTTGCATCACAAGCATTGGCGTGTATCCGAGAATGGGGACTTGAAGATGATGACCCAAGAATCAATCCTAACGGGGGAAGTATTGCTATCGGGCATCCACTAGGTGTAACGGGCGCACGTATTGCATATTCGGCGGCGCTGGAGTTGAAAGAACAAGGGAAGAAATATGCACTGGTTACGATGTGTATTGGTGTGGGGCAAGGGTACGCCGCGGTGATTGAGAATGTGAATATGTAAGGATAAGCTTTCGCGAAAGCGGAATAAAATCAATAAAATTTTGATCGATTTACTTTCCGATTTCGATCTCAAAAACAACGATAGTATGATTCTAGAATCCTATATAAACGGCAACTGGATTGCTGGTGACGATAAGAATACCCGCAATATGTATGACGCCATTAATGGCGAAATCATCGGTCTTACAAGCACCGAAGGGCTGGATGTCGCCGGAGCTTTGCAATACGGTCGCGACAACGGGAAGGTGTTGCGAGATATGACTTTCCAGCAACGTGGAAATATGATTAAGAAGCTTGCGCTTTATCTCAACAAACGCAAGGAGCAGTTTTATGAGGTCAGTTATAAAACAGGTGCAACGAGAGTTGATAGCTGGATAGATATAGAAGGAGGTTTTGGTAATCTGTTTGCAAATGCGAGTTTGCGTAAGTTGTTCCCAGACCAAAGTTATGCAGTTGAGGGTGATCCCATAGATTTATCTCGAGGCGGTCGTTTTATGGCGCATCATATTCTAGTACCCAAAAAGGGAGTGGCTGTCCACATTAATGCTTTTAATTTCCCGGTTTGGGGAATGTTAGAAAAGTGTGCTGTAAACTGGATGGCGGGTATGCCTGCGGTTGTTTTGCCTGCACCACAAACCGCATTTCTTACAGAAGTTGTCGTTAGAGAGATTATTAATAGTGGTATTCTTCCAGAGGGAGCATTACAATTGTTATCAGGACTTACGACTAGCATTTTAGACACCACCCAAAGTCAAGATGTCGTTACATTTACGGGAAGTGCGCACACAGGTCAGAAACTCCGTATTCACCCCAGATTAATAGAAGAGAGCGTTCCGTTTACAATGGAATCAGATAGCTTAAATGCTTCTGTGCTTGGACCTGATGCAGTCCCAGGAACGCCAGAATTTGATTTATTTATCAAGGAAGTACGCAAAGAAATGACCGTAAAATGCGGTCAGAAATGTACGGCGATACGTCGTGCAATTGTTCCAGAGAATTTAATGGAAGATGTACAAATTGCACTTGGAAAGCAATTAGAACGTACCGTCATAGGCGACCCAAAACTGAGAGAAGTAAGAATGGGCGCGCTTATTAATAATAACCAGCGCGTTACTCTAAAAAGCCAAATAGAGAAACTCACCGCCACCGCTCAAATCGTTTACGGTACGCTGGATAGTGTGGAAGCGATGGGAGATGCTGCAGGGAAAGGGGCTTTTATGAGTCCTATTTTACTCAGGGAGGATCATCCATTTAAAAATACGCAAGTGCACGAGGTGGAAGCCTTTGGTCCTGTGAGTACCCTGATGCCGTATAAAAATATAGACGAGGCGATTGAGTTGGCTCAAATGGGTAAAGGATCGCTAGTGAGTAGTGTGGTTACGGCAGATGACGCTTTCGCGAAAGCGTACACCATTGAAGCCGCGTCCCATCACGGAAGAATTTTAACATTAAACAGAGAAAGTGCACCAGAAAGTACCGGCCACGGTTCACCATTACCATTATTAGTTCACGGCGGTCCTGGACGTGCAGGCGGGGGAGAAGAAATGGGCGGACTGCGAGGTATCAAACATTTTATGCAGCGTTGTGCAGTACAGGGAAGTCCTACGTCACTTTCGACTATTACGGGGATTTACCAACCCAATGGCGCCTACACAGAAGCCGAAAAGCATCCGTTTGCCTACCACTATGAGGATATCAAACCGGGAATGAGCTTAAAAACCCACAAACGCACCCTTACAGATACTGATATCCAGAATTTTGCAAACCTTACGTGGGATCATTTTTATGCGCACACAGATATTACAAGTCTGGACGGCAGTATTTTTAAGAAACGTACGGCACACGGATATTTCATTATTTCGGCGGCGGCAGGGCTGTTTGTGTATCCTAACAAAGGACCTGTAAGTGCAAATTATGGGCTTGAAGATATTCGTTTCCTGCGTCCTCTGTATCACAATGACACCATTTATGTACGCTTAACCTGTAAGGAAAAAAGAGAGCGTGATGTGAGCGGTAGAGAGCACCCTAGTGGCATTGTGAAGTGGTATGTAGAAGTTTTTGACGCTGAGCCTGTAGATTATGAAAACGGTAAAACGGATGAAGAGGCAACTGCTCTGGTTGCGGTAGCAACTATTCTCACAATGGTCGAGAAAAAGCAAACCACGTTTGTCGAGATGACGGATGATGCGATTCGGTCTGCTTTCGCAAAATTAGCTGAAGATTCAAAAGCAAACTGGGGAATAATGACACCGCAGCATATGGTGGAACATCTCGAAGGAAGTTATCGCGTAGCTGCTGGGCAGTTTCAGGACTTTGAAATCGATACTCCTGAAAAGCATCTTGAGAAAGTAGCTGCAACGCTTTGGAATTATGAAAGAATGCCGAAAAATTTCCAAATGCCACTACTCAGAAAAGGAGCTGTAGAGGATTTACGTCACGACAGTTTAGAAACGGCCAAACTCAAATTTTGGGAAGCAAAGTCCATCGCCGAAGATTACTTTAAAAAGAACCCCAAGGCAACTACAAAGAATCCAACTTTTGGGTATTTAGATAAATATGAATGGAACCTACTTTTTAGAAAGCATTTGAATCATCATTTTGAGCAGTTTAACCTGATTTGATATATAAGTCGTCGCGCACTCGTTGCGCGACCGCTTCCCCCGACTTGGACTGTAAAATCAAACAATCATTGCACAATCCATATTAAAGGGTTTAGTCTATGAAAACAATGTACACTTATATAATGGCTCATATTGAGAATAGGTTGTTCTATGTTGGTGTGACAAATAATATAAAGCAGCGTACTTTTGATCATAAAAATGCAACTTACGAAACACATACTGGAAGATACAATATCAAGCAATTAGTGTGGTTTGAAGTTCACAGCAGTCCAATGGATGCTATACGCCGTGAGAAAACGATTAAAAAGTGGAAACGAGAATGGAAAATCAATCTTATCGAGCTTATGAACCCATATTGGGTAGACCTTGCTGCAGATTGGGATTTCACCAATTATATAACCAATAAAGAGCGTTTTAAAGACTTATAAATTAACTTTAGGGACTTTATTTGAGTGAATGCGCAACAAGTGCGCATTGACTTAGTAAATTAAATACCGCCTGCGCGGGAGATAAATATGACACCACCACACGTAAAACAACACATAGCAAACGGAATATCTACTATAGAATTCTTTCACCCGGCGCACAATAGTTTGCCTGGGGATATTTTAGCAAAACTTGCCAATACCATTACCGAGGCAGGTGAGAATAAGGACGTCAAAGTCATAATCCTCAAATCAGGTGGAGACCGCACTTTTTGTGCTGGAGCCAGTTTTAAGGAACTCATTAGCATTAATGATGCAGAAACTGGTAGGGTTTTCTTCTCTGGATTTGCAAACGTGATTAACGCAATGCGCAAGTGTCCTAAATTTATCATAGGTCGCGTGCAGGGTAAGACCGTGGGTGGAGGCGTAGGCGTTGCCAGCGCAACAGATTACTGTATGGCTAGCAAGTTTGCAAGTATCAAACTGAGCGAGCTCAACATAGGGATTGGTCCTTTTGTAGTGGGGCCTGCGGTGGAGCGAAAACTAGGATTAACAGGAATGTCTCAAATCGCCATTGATGCAAACACCTTTTATGATGCCGAGTGGGCACGAGCAAAAGGACTGTATGCGCAGGTATACGAAAGCACAGAAGAATTAGATGAAGCAGTACAAGCCTTTGCCGAAAATCTTTGCACCTACAATCCCGAAGCAATGCGGGAGATGAAAAAAATTATGTGGACAGGAACTGAGAACTGGGATGAATTACTTGCCGAAAGGGCCGTAATTTCTGGTAAATTGGTTTTAAGTGAATTTACTAAGGAGACATTAAAACGTTTTAAATAGAACTTCCTTATCCTAGCCCTCTCATTCATAGAACACGGATAAAATAAACGTTAAGAATATAAATTGTGCCATTTATGATTTATTCATTTAAAGGACATATTCCCGTAGTACACGAATCCAGTTTTGTGCATCCACTCGCAGCCGTTACAGGCAACGTGATTATTGGAAAAAACTGTTACATCGGCCCCGGTGCGGCCATACGTGGGGATTGGGGCGAGATTATTTTGGAAGACGGGGTAAATGTTCAGGAGAATTGTACTGTGCATATGTTTCCAGGGAGGAGTATCCGCTTTCGCGAAAGCGCACACATCGGTCACGGAGCTGTGATACACGGAGCAAACCTTGGACGCAATTGCCTGATTGGAATGAATAGCGTGATAATGGATGATGCCGTGATTGGGGATGAGTGTATTGTAGGTGCAATGGCATTTGTAAAAGCCGAAAGCATCTTTGAAGCACGACAGCTTATCGTGGGAAATCCAGCCAAAGCCATAAAAAAGGTCTCTGATGAAATGATTGATTGGAAAACGGCAGGTACAAGACTGTACCAGCAACTCCCTACAGATTGTTTTGATACGTTGAAGGCAGTTGAACCACTGCGCCATATTCCTAAGGACAGACCAAAACAAGAAGATTTTTATAGGACGTTGCAGGAGATGAAAAACTTTAAGTTATAAAACGAAAAAAGGAAGCTATTTCAGCTTCCTTTTTTACTTGTACGTGGAGGGGTTATTTAGTGATGTTCTCTGGCGTAAACCCATTATTAAATTTTATATTAGTCAGCGTTTGCTCGATGCTAGGTACCTCGTCATATCCTCCAGTTGCGTTAGGCATAAAGTAAGCGCGTTTTGTAGCAATCATTTGCCCATCTATATCCTCGTAAGAATAGTTTGCCGCAATTGCAGGTACATTCATACCCATCGCTGGTAGCGAAAAAAAGAAACGGTCTATCAGTTTTGTGTCTGGATTGATATATAAAATATAGGTGTCATTCTGCGCTTTCCCTGTAACAGCTGGGTCATACGTTACCTCTACTTTGTCATACATAACCCCATTGTATCCCTCTTGACCTAGAGATTTAAAGATGTTTCCCTTGTCACTTAGTTTATACGGCATCACAAACCAAAAGTGATTTGCTCGTCTTAAAAAGTCTGCACCGCCAGTTGCTGCGGGATCCTCTATTACATTGCCATCCACCATAGCTACGGCTTTCTTACCATCGTAATATTGCACTACCTCACCTTCGGTACCTGGCATTGCGTTTACTTCGTTTTTAGAATATTTTCCGTAAGAAGCTTCAGAATGAAAGATATAACGTTCGGTTGAAATGTCTTCTTTACCGTCGCCCATTTTATAACTGTAGGTGTATTGTACGTCCTTTTTGTCATATAAATCGTTCCACCCGCCCTGTGCATACGCAACAGCATTTAGCATTGATTTTGGGTCTTGGCTGTTGTATTCTGGAGCTGTTTGTCCTGTTGCGACTACAGTTCTTTCGGGTGTGTCTTTCTTTGTGGTTTCTCCACAGGATCCGAGTAGTACTATTGATCCTAAGGCTACTAGTAATAGATGTTTTTTTGTAATCATTTTGGTTGTTTTGATTTTAGAAAGAATAGACGTACGCTTTCGCGAAAGCTTACAAAACTGAGATTCTATTTTAGATAAAATAAAAATCGCTGCATGATATACTTCACACAGCGATTCTTGTAATTATCGTACGAATTTTACAGAGGACCTAGTGCCACTTTCTGAGTAGCATTAACGTTTTTGATTTTTGCAAATCTATCATTTGGATTGTCTTTTACTAGCCATTTATGAGTTGTTGTAGCCTTGAGTCCTTTGTTTTCTTTTGTTACGCCACGCCACACAAAATCTACTGTTACTTCATATTCATTATTGCCCAACTCTTGAACAGCAAAATTCTCTGGAAAGTGGTTGCTCTGTTTTAACTGAGTAGGTGTGCCATTGAGCCACTTTTCTAATGCTTCTATACTTGTAATTGGGGCTCCACTCGAGGAGAAATTAAGTTCGAAATCTGGTTCAAGTATTTCAATGAACGGTTCCACATTACCATCTAATTCCTCCATATTAAGTAGCCAGAAATGCATTAATGACAACATTCTATTTGTAGGATATGCATCTTCAAAAGTTGGGTTTTCAATTGTTCCTGTAGGCTTGATATTGATTTCTGAAAAAATAGGCAGTTGCTCGTCGGGTCTCTCTTTTAAAAAGGTGCTATAATGTAAAGCGTAGCTATCATTGCCACCATCTGGCTTTAGGTTTTGATAGATGATATCTGCCTCAAGATTTATACGACCATCATCTGATTTTTGTACATCTATATTTTTTACATGGTGAGCATTTTTCCAGCCCTTATAAACTTTAAGCCGTTCTGGATAATTTGCACGTCCTTGCATCTCTCCCGCCGCCGACTTCATAATGATATCCTCATCTAGGATTTCCAATTGATGCTCTAGACGCTGTACGTTTTCAAAATCGCGTTCATAAAAGGTGTACCAACGGTAGTATTGAACCTTTGCTGCGTGGGCGGTTTTAGTGTATTTAATCATAGCGGTTTTAGGTTTTGATATAAAATCGTGTATGGCATCTGCCACGATATCTGGTACTTCCAGTTGTGGAGAGTGAGCTGCATTTTCTATAAGATTAAGTTCTGACACAGCGATATTATCAGAATAGTATTCGGCGACGTTCATTTCTACAACTTGGTCGTGCTTTCCCCATAGTACAAGCGTTGGAGCAGTAATGTTTGATACCTCGTCTTTGAGATTAAAGTATTTGCCGGTTTTTATTGCAGGTACTAGTGTATGGTCTACAAAGTCTTTGCTATTGTTTATCTGCTCTATCATAAGACTTTTTATGGGGCCTGGTAAACTAGGTTTTTCATAAAAAACACGGTCGAGCACGGCGTCAAACTCTTCCTCACTTTCTATATTCTTACCAAAGCCAGTATACACCACGTGGTCATCTAGTTTTACTCCAGCCGCATTGAGTAACACGAGGTTTTTTACGTAATCAGGATATTTTATAGCATAAGCAGCGGCGGTGTGTCCACCCATCGAATTTCCTATAAGATTGAAATTCTCAATACCTAATTCATTTACGAGATTGTGTAGGAATGTTGCTTGCCCGTCTATGGAGTAATCCATTCCTTGCTTGCGCTCATTTTCACCGTGACCAGCTAAGTCTGGCAGGATAAGGTGATAATGTTCAGAAAGTTTTTCGGCCGTTTGTAAAAAGCTGTTTTTATCATCTCCCATACCGTGAAAAAGAACCAGTGGAGTTTTTTCATTAGGTGCTTCGCTTTCATAAAAGTGTACCGTATAACCATCTATATCTATAACCTTCCGTTCCAGCTGGGCAGCAGTTGCGTAGCCACTATTCGTAAAATCGATTAGTTTTTGCGGGAAGAAGAAGAACACTATCGCTCCTGCCATGAGCAATAGAAGGATTACAATTCCTATTAATTTTAAAATTGTTTTCATAGTTGAGATTTTGGCTAACGAATTTTTTAAAGTGCCGTTTTTACGAAGTTAAGCAATTCTGAAGGGATAGGTTTTAAAAGAAATAGTTAAACTTTTGTTTATCAATTAATTAAAAAGATTAAACATTTCCTATCTTGTTAGCGTTAACTTCTAAAGTAGTTTTTATGCGCTCCAGTATTTTTCTTATAACAATTTTATTAGCTTGTTTCTACTCTTGTAGTACAGATGAAGATTCTCAAAATATGGAGTCTACAGAACAAGAAATGCAAGAGGTCGTAGTCGATCGGACTGCAATTCCAGATCCTGTTTTTGAGGCCTATCTCGTTAGCATAAATGCAGATGATGTTGTAGACGGATCAGTCATCACGGAGCAACTTCTTTTAGTAGATCAAATTGTGGTAGACGATCTCGGTATCGAGGATCTCACGGGAATAGAGAATTGTCCAAATCTCTACAATCTATGGTTGCAGAATAATAATGTCTCCTCTCTGAATGTCTCACAAAATACTAAACTTCAATTCTTGTATGCAGACGGGAATAACTTAACTAGTATAGACGTATCTAATCTTGCAGTATTAGAAAAATTGAGCCTACGTAATAATAATTTAAGCACGATTAATATTACAAACAATCCAGTAATCGAACTTCTGGAAGTGAGTGACAATGAAATTAATGCTATCTCTGTCGTGGATAATCCCAGCTTATTCCGACTTGATGTGACTAACAATCCGCTATCGTGTATTGAGGCGAGTGAGGAACAAATTAATAATCAAAATCTTAATTGGACCCTAGATGCAGATGATACTGTATCTCTGGATTGTAATTAAATAAGTTTTGATAAAGGATTATTTTTATGTTATCTTTCTTCCTTGGGGAAATTGTAGTTTGACCTCCATTAAATATTCTAAATCATCTTAACTAGGAAGTATACTATGTGTTTCCCAAATAATTAAAATTTTATGAAATCATTAATTTTATTTTTTGCCATTTCTTTTGTGAGTTATACTGTGAGTGCTCAAGATTATCTTGATCTTCTTAAACTATCTCATAGTAGAGCAACGCTCGGAAATATAGATAATGATAATGAAACGGAAGTAGGAAACACGCTTTTAGAGGCAAATTTTCCTGTACCCATTACGAGTAAAGCGGTGCTCATTGCTGGATTTACGTATGAGAATACAAGACTAGGATTAGATCATGGGCCAAGCAGAACAAACCTGATTATGACCAGACTCAATGCTGGAGTAAAATACAGTCACAAAAAAAATTGGACAGGAACCTATGTGTTGTTACCTAAAATTGCATCAGATTTTGATGATTTAGGTAGTGATGATTTCCAAATGGGTGGTCTCGCATTATTGGAAAAAAAATATACTAGCCGTTATGGACTCAAGTTTGGAGGATATGCATCGTCAGAGCTTTTTGGAACGACGATTACTCCTTTAGTAGGACTCTGGTATAAGTCTAAGAATAGAAAATTTTATGTAAATGCTGTATTCCCTATTCGTGCAGATGCAAATTACTCTCTTACAGACAATCTTAGCCTAGGTGCAAATCTTCTTACCTCCATAAAATCCTACAATCTTTCAGAAGTAGACTCAGCTTTTTATGTTCAAGAAGAATCAATTCGATTTTCTTTGTTTGCCGCTTATGGCTTTATGGATGACACACTTATTGTCAGAGGTCGTGTAGGATTAGATACTACAGATTATGGAACGTATGCTCAAGGCGATAAAGTAGGTGCTCAGATTCTTACATTCCAGGTGAGTGGTGACGACCGCACAAGACTCAATTCTGAGTTTGATAGTGCCCCATTTGTTGGTGTAGATCTTATTTTCAGGACAGGAATATAATCCACGGACTTTAACGAGGTTTTTTACGACTCATTTTTTGGAAAAGGGAGTGGGGATGGTTATGGGTACGCTTTCGCGAAAGCGTAAACATAAAACCGCGTACCACAAATACTCGTATATTTTTTATGCGGAAAACTCTTGCTCTTTGTGTTGTACTGTTTCTTGTGCAGCAGCTAATGACTGCTCAAAAAATAGATAACCTGATATCTTATCGTGATATAAAAAGCAACAACTACTTTAGGTTTAATTACGATAACGACTATTTTGCTGCCAGTGATGAGAACTATACACAAGGCTATAGTTTTGAGCTTGTCGCACCGTACTTTAAAACGAATCCAGCCAACTATCTTTTTTATAAACCACAAAACGCCGAAATGCGCTATGGCCTTGCCGTAGAGCACATCGGGTTTACGCCAGATGATTACCAGTTACCAGAAATACAGGAAGGTGACCGGCCATTTGCCGTCGCCATATTCCTGAAAAGTTTCATAGTCGCAACAGACACAGAAAAACGTAGCAGATTTACCTCTTCAATTAGTATCGGACTGATGGGGCCAGCGGCCTTTGGCAAAGAGATGCAAACTGGAATTCATAAGGCTACGGGGAATAAGATTCCATCGGGGTGGCGCAATCAGATTAAAAATGATGTTGTGCTCAATTATGAAGTAGGTTATGAGAAACAGCTGGCGCGATATCGAGATTTATTTTCGCTTCAAGCGAGTGCAAATGTAAAAGTCGGAACCCTTTTTACAAATGCCTCAATAGGAATGAATAGCACTGTGGGTATTATAAATAATGGATTCTCGACCATTACAAATCGCAATGGATTTAAACTCTACGCATACGCGCAACCTACGGTTAGTGTTGTGGGTTATGATGCTACGTTACAAGGTGGTTTGATAAATCGGGATAGTCCATATACGATTGCATCAAGTGATGTAACTCGCGTTACAGGACAATTTCATTATGGGATTGTATTGAAAACGAGAACGCTCTACTTTGAGTATGCACGGTCTGTAAGTACAAAAGAGATTACGACGGGGAGTTCCTATAAATGGGGAGGGATTAAAATCGGATTTACACTTTAGTGCGAGTTCTAAAAAATTGTAAAATTTGCCGAAACAGGATATTGCTTCCTTGTTCTATGATAATCGTCTTTTAAATACCTTTTTGATATTCTGTAGCTACCCTTCTTGTACGTTATTTTATTATGAAGAAGATTTATAGGGAACGTTTGTGCGCCGTTAGGAAATAATTCATAACCTATATCATTAAATATTAAATCTGGAACGACATCTTCCCAGCTACCGTTTTTAAGATGTTCTATGGAATAATGTAATCCTGTTATAATGGTATCTGTCGTGGTATTGTACATGGTGGCTTCTACGGTATCTGGCAATGCAGACAGCGCGTACGAATTAGGGTGCAAGGCAAGTGATAATGCATTAGGCGTTATTGTGTTTTTAGATACTGGCCAGACGGTTTCAAAATATTCACACACCACTAGCATATCCTTAGTGAAGGTGTCGCCACTTTCGGCAAGTGCTTTGGTAAAAAATGCTTTGTGAGCCTCTCTCCATTTTTCTAGCAGTTCAACATCTGTTCCCATATCTAAGGAAGCGTATGTCGGGGTGATGAGGTGAAAGGGAATGGTGTCGACCTTTTTGATTTCGATAATGGCGAGCGCTTTCCCGTCAAAGTCCGTAATGATGTGTTTTACGCCAGATTCTGGTAATGGAGCTCCCGCTTCCTCATACCAAATATATAAACTTGAGCCCGCTTGTTTCTTACCTTCGGCGACTAGGTTTCCTAAACGGTTTGCATCTGCTTTGTTATTGTGAAAGAACCAGGATTCTGGGAGTTCACGGGTAGCGGCTTCGGGGTTTGCAGTGATGTAATCATTCCACATTTCTATAACAGATGCGTCTATCTCGCTTTCTTCAGAAGTTACTGTCTGTTCGTCGGGTTGCCCTTTTTGAGAGTAATTACAGCTTATGGTGAAGAGCAGGAAGAGGTAAAGAAGATATTTCATAGGAATATGAAGATAAGAACAATTTAGATTTCAAAAATACTAGGTCGCCACTGTCCGCTTTTTAATCAGTACTGGATATTTACTAAAATCTTAACCCTGTTGCGACTCTATTAACTCTAGAAGCGTCTGTTCATTTAGCTTAGACAGTGCTTTTATGAAATCCAGTCCTTTCTTGTGGCGTTCCTACTATAGAAATAAAGAAAACCCGCCACTGCAATCACAAGTATGGGCACGATGGTAGAAATAACAATGGAAACATTCTTTATATCGTAATAAAGGAGCCAATAAGATTCTACAAACACTAATGTTATAAATGATATTCCAAAAAATAAGGTTGCTATTTTCTTTCTCATAAATAGCATTAAACTCCCTAAAAATTCAGAGAACAGCGCTGCTAAAAAGACGACGGAGTACCAAATGGGTATAGACTCAATGACTTTAAATTGTTCAGCGGTAAGATTACGCTCAAGAAACGATAATTCAAAGGAGCTAAAATATACTTCGGCAACATTCCATATGATGGCAAATACGGCGACGATCCAAAATGACACGGGCGGTTTACTTTCTGATCTCATTGATAGACAATTTACATTTATCTAAAAATAACCAAATATTACTGCTTTTCAGAGTAATATAGTCTTGATTTGAAGTGTTTTAAAGAATATGCACAGGGCGACCTCCTGTAAAATATAACTTTGTAAGGGTCTATGTACGCTTTCGCGAAATGCTAATCACAGTGCGTAATGTTGTTATTGCTATTCGTTTTCGGAGGTTTCGATACATTTTTGATTTTACTATCGCATAAATCAAAAACACTCAACCACCTTTGCTTTGGTTTTTTTATGAAGCAGAACAACCTAAGGTGGTTGAGTGGTTCTTTGAAACGTTGCAAACGTTTTAAAGAACTGTATCGAAACCTCCGACAACTACTGAAACAACATATACCGCGGTGGTACCAATCCATTTAAGCGCATCGCGACAAGCATCTGTGCTCTGTGATGGGTAATGTGGTCTGAGAGGATTTGCAGGACTTGGCGCTTGCTACGCTCGAGTTCGCCGTAGGCGACTTTATCGTTTAGTTTTGTGGTGTCAAAGTCTTTAATGAATTGTATCGTGGTTTCAAAAGTACTGTTGACCGTAGCAATCATTTCTGCTTTGGTTTTAGAAGCGACTTTGAGTTCGTTGTCTGTTTCCCAATCTCGAGCTGGACGACCTCCCAACAACGATTGACTGTGCCAATCCATAGCCCAAGCAATGTGCATTAGGTGTTCTTCAAAACTCATAGACTCTGGTGTCACTCTGTACTCGTACTTCTCTGCGGGCATTGCTGCTGCAACGAGGTTGAGGTATTTCTGGGAGTTTTCTAAGCGTTCTAGGTAGTCGTTTATGAAGTTGGTTTCTTGGGCTTGTAACGAGATGCTAGCAGTACTGGAAAGGATAATGATTGTTAAGATGAAAAGCTGTCGCATAGGATTTAATGTTTTTTAATTATAGGCATTAGTCTTCGATAGTATGCGTATCACGCACGCTGCTGAAGGTCAAGTCCAATAATTTCCAATCTTCATTTTGTTTCTGATAAACTTCTGTCACAGTAAATTCATTAGAAACTTCATTGCCACGTACAACAGCTACTAATGTAATGCGATTCAAGAGGATGGCGGTGTTGTCAAAAACTTCTACAGCAACCTCTTTAACATCTGCATGTTTATACCAAATACTGCCAGTTTTGATGATTTCTAGCACTTTTTCTTTATTCCAAGTCCCACTCATATGAACAAATTTTGCTCCGTCATCAAAGAGATTGGCTAGCTCGTCAACATTTTTGTCTGCCATCCACTCCCATTTCTCTTGGGAGATCTTGATGATTTCTTCTTCTGGGTTTACCTCCTGTGCGCAGGAAATGCTCACCGCTGCTAGTATAAACTATAAAGCAATAAGTAGATTTTTCATTTTGATGCCTAGTTAGGTTGATTATCGAGTGTTTTGTCTTTTAAATATACGGGAATTTGAGGGTCAGGCAACAGCTGTGGTTTTAGCTTTACCTAAGAAAGCACCAAAGGCCGCAGCGCAGGATCGAGAGATTGTAAGCATCATTGCTAACCGCTAATTTTTTATGGGTCTCTATTACGGAATACCCGATATAGTTATCTAGTCGCACGGGTTGATTTAAGATTATATACTAGTTGACTGACAGGAATTAAAGGGGTGAACAAACGCTTTCGCGAAAGCATAAAAGAAAACCCCTTAAGCCATATCCTGCTCATTATTTACATAATCCATCAAGTCCACATCGTTTCCTAGCAATACCTGCGTAGGATTAATGCGTCCTGCTTCTGGGCCGTTTTCTAGTTTGAGCACGCCACGAGGGCATACGGCGCTACAGATTCCGCAGCCTACACAGCTGGAGCGTACGATGTTTTCGCCCTTTTGAGCATAGGCGCGCACGTCTATGCCTTGCTCGCAGTAGGTGGAGCAGTTACCGCAAGAGATACACTGGCCACCGTTTGTGGTGATTCTAAAACGGGATTTAAAGCGTTGTACAAAGCCTAAATATGCGGCGAGCGGGCAGCCAAAACGGCACCACACGCGATTGCCAAAAATAGGGTAGAAGCCGGTCCCAATCACGCCGGCAAACCAAGCGCCTATGAGGAAGCTATAGGTGTCTTTGATCCACTGCGTGTTAATGCCCAGTAGGGATTCTGCACCTGTAAAATAGCAATAGAGGGTGACGAGGGTCATCACGAGGGAGAACACGAGGACGGAGTGTATGAGCCAGCGCTCGAGTTTCCACGCTTTCATTGTTTTATTAGAATGCTGGCGGTAGGGATCTCCTAGGGTTTCGGCGAGACCACCGCAACCACAAACCCAACTGCAATACCAGCGTTTGCCAAAGAAATAGACCATCACGGGCACAATAACCAGCGTAAGCACAATCCCCCAAACGAGGATAAAAATCCCGATGCTGCCACTTTCTGTAAGTGATTGTAAATTCCACTCAAAGAAGAAGTCATAATCTAGCGGGAAGGCATTTTTAAAGTCATAGCCTGGCTTCCCAAGGCTCGCCATAATCTCCGGAATGAGAAAGGCAAATACAATCTGAAAGAACAATACAGAAGTGGTACGCACGATCTGGTATTTGTTATGACGGTATTTGATATACATACGCACCGCCATCGTGACCATAATGACACAGTACATAAATCCGTATACAAACCACTGGCTGGCATCACCACCATTAAGCGCATTACTTATCGGGTCGAGAATAAATGTCCAGTTTACCACATAGTCAGAATAGAAATAGAGCGCGAGGTAAAACAATACAAGATATATTAATACCACCCAAGCAATCCACCCACGGTTAGTCGCGCTGTTGTGATAAATGTGGTCGTTCTTAATGCCTGGTTTTCCCAATAAAACAAGATTAGGAAAGATGAACATAAGCGCACCAAAAATCCCCAATCCAAAAGTCAAGAACCACATCAGTCCCGCGTTTTCCTTTACAAAACCTGATCCTGCTTTTTTGGCAAGTGTAAATGTAAACGACTGGAAGTCTTTGTCATTAATACGATATTGGTACTGCTCCCCTTTTTTGTCCCATTCCTTGGCAGCGTCATATTTGGCGATTTGCGCATCGTAATATTCATTATTTGCCTCCAGCGCCCCACGCACCGCCCCTGAGAATTCAAAGGTTCCATAGGCATTACCCACGACATCTTTTTGGAGTTTCTCGGCTAGGAGTTCGCTTTTAATGCCTTTGTTTTCTATAAAGCTGTCCAGCTGTTCTTGGGTAAGTTTGAACTCGCCCATAAAAAGGGAGCCTGTCCAGATTGCCATTCCCGTAAGGAAGATGATGAGGCCTATGGTTTTTATTGTTTTCATATGGTTTTATATGGTTCTTTTGTTTTCGGAGGTTTCAAGACATTTTTTAATTTTTGCTTTCGCGAAAATTAAAAACCACTCAACCACCTTTGATCGTTCTTTTATTTTAAATTGTTAATTTCAATAACTCGCTGAGGTGGTTGAGTGATTTTATCAATTTGCCACAGGCAAATGATAAAATTGTATCGAAACCTCCGGCTCATTATTGCCGAAACACCTTCTTCGCCAACTCAGGCAACAAATACTCGGTTGCATTAATCAGCGCCTCACGTTTTTTTCGGCTCCAGCCTTGTACTTGTTTCTCTCTGTTAAAAGCAATATCTATTCGCTCGTATTCTTCAAAGTAAACTAGTTTTACAGGTAATCTGCGTGCTGTGTATTGTGCGCCTTCTCCTTACTGATGTTGTGCTAATCGTTTTTCTATGTTCTTCGTACTGCCTACATAGTATGTCTCATCGTGGCATTGTAGGATGTACATATAAGATGTGGGCATTATTTATAATTTGTTAATTCATTTCGGAGGTTTCGATACTATTTACAAATCGCTTCACCGCGATTTGTAAATCACTCAACCACCTTTGGCTTGGTTCTTTTATTTCTATATTTTAATTATCTTAACAATCAAAGGTGGTTGAGTGATTTTATCAATTTGCTACAGGCAAATGATAAAATTGTATCGAAACTTCCGACTCGCCAGTCACTTTTGCTTGGTCTTTTTCATTTCGGTAGTTTCGATACTATTTCAATTCCGCTACGCTTCATTGAAATCACTCAACCACCTTAGATTCGGCTTTTCTATTTCTATTTAAACTTAACTATCAAAGGTGGTTGAGTGATTTCTTTGAACGTTTGCAACGTTTAAAGAAATTGTATCGAAACCTCCGGCATCAAACAGCCGACTCATCAAGCAAATATCCGCTTCCAACTCTTCTTCTTCGGACTAATCGAAGTACCGTACTGCTTATTATACTCTGCGAGAATCTCTTTTTCGTAATGATCGTATAATTCTGGGTCAAAGTTGGCATCCTTGAGATGTTCTAAAACATAGTCTGTTGACCTCTCCTCGTTGAGCCAGCGGTCAAAAAGCTCGTGACGCATTCGTATCCCAAAATTGTTGATACCTATAAACTTGCGCGTTCCTTCTTCCATCTCAATGGTGATACATTTATCATCGTCTTTATGTATCCAGTGGAAGTGGGTATTACCTTCTTTAGGATTTGAAAATACCCAACCGTAGGTTTGGTACTCGATGTCCATAAATTTTGCACTATTGAACCAATGTCCAGGATTGTAGGGCGTTGGTCTTCCCGTAAGGGTTTGGGCAAGGGCTTCGCCCATCATACGGCCAGTATACCACACGGCTTCTATCGGTCTACGACCATTAATGCCCTCGTGCTGTTCGGCACAATCGCCTATGGCGTAAATATCTTTAATATTAGTTTCTAGCATCGGGTTTACTTTGATGCCTCTACCAAGTTCGATACCGCTATCTTTTAGGAAGTCTATGTTTGGCGTCACGCCTGCAGTAAGTCCTACCACGTTACACTCAATTTCCTCTCCAGTTTCCTTAATGGTGATTGCCCGTACGCGACCATTATCATCTGGTAAAATGGAGTCTAGATTGTAACCCAGACGTAAATCTACGTGGTGACTCTTTATATGACGGTTTATCATTGCACTCTCGCCAGGAGGTAGCACACCATTCCAAAAACTATCTTCTCGTACGAGGAATGTCACAGGAATATCACGCGTAAGTAACATCTCGACCATCTCGATACCAATGAGGCCGCCACCTACAACTACAGCACGTTTGCACGTTTGGTTATCAGGTGCATTTGCTTCTAGTTTGTCTAAATCTTGTTTAGAATATAATCCTTGTACGCCATCGAGATCTTGTCCTGGCCAGCCAAATTTATTTGGTTTTGAGCCCACAGCAAGCACTAGCTTATCATACGACATCGTCTCACCTCCAGATAGTTGTAATTGCTTATGCTCGTGGTCTACTTTTTCTACAAAAGCGCGTTTAAGGTCGATGCGGTTTTTCTTCCAGAAATAATCTTCATACGGCTTTGTATGTTCATATTTCATATGTCCCATATAAATGTACATAAGCGCCGTGCGAGAGAAAAAATGGTCTGTCTCGGCAGAGATGATGGTGATTTTATGGTCTGAGGCCTTCCGAATATGTCGGGCGGTGGTCACGCCAGAAATTCCGTTGCCTATGATGACGATGTGGTCTTGCATATGAGTCGGTAGTCTTTAGTTGTTGGTCTTTTGATGTCGGAGGTTTCGATACTATTTACAAATCGCTTTTTTGCGATTTGTAAATCACTCAACCACCTTTGCTTTGGCTTTTGTTTTCGGTAGTGTCGATACTATTTCAAACAAGCTCTCGCTCGTTTGAAATCACTCAACCACCTTGGATTGGGCTTTTATTTCTAATTTTTAATCAACCTAACAATTTAAGGTGGTTGAGTGATCCGCCTTTTCGGCGGATTGTATCGAAACCTCCGCTTTCGCGAAAGCGTAAACCCAAAAAATTTCATTCTAATTTCCCCCTTGGGTCGTTTTAAAGATAGTAAACTTAACGGGATGATGTTTATTTAGATATTTTCTAAATGCCCTTTAGTCTGTAAGGTTCTCATTATAGAGGAGACGTGCAGTTTTGTAAAAAAATATCACCGATCGATGTAAGCGAAAACAAAAACCACCGACCGACTGCACAGAAAATACAAAACCTATGAAATCGATAAAAATATTCATCCTACTACTTTTTGTAGGTACGCTGAGTACAGAAATCTATGCGCAAGACACCGATGCTTTTTTTAGAACAGCAGATGCTTTCTTTAAAGCAAACGTAAAAAATGGACGAGTAGATTATGCTAAAGTAAAAGTAAATCCCGAAACATTACATAAGCTATTAGAAAACGCTTCAAAAATCAAAGTGAGCACTAGCGATGCAAAAACCTATCAGGCATTCTGGATAAACACCTATAATCTTGCAGTTATTAAAGGTATTATTGAGAAGTATCCCGTGAAGCAACCGCTCTCGATCAAAGGTTTTTTTGATAAAAATAAATACGACGTTGGTGGCACTTCCATTACGCTGAATGATATCGAAAACAAAATGCTACGCGCAAAGTTTCCTAACGAACCGCGATTCCATTTTGCGCTAGTCTGTGCTGGATTGGGATGCCCTCCTATTATTGATGAGGCTTATACACCATCTAAACTGGAAAGCCAGTTGCAACGCCAGACCGAAATTGCGGTAAACAATCCGAACTTCATTAAAGTAAAAGGTAACAAAGTGCAACTTTCACAGATCTTTGAATGGTATAAGGAAGACTTTGTGCGCAATGGCAACGAGATAGACTTTCTTAATAAATACCGCAAAGAACCTATTCCAGCAAATGCAAAACTATCCTACTATCCCTATGACTGGACGCTTAATGATGTAAAATAATGTGTCCGTTTGAGCGCAGTCGAGAACTCTTTATTAAATAATTATTTTGTAGTAGCCTCTCGACTGCGCTCGAGGGAATAATACTAAAACTAAAGCCTTTCTCACTCGATTGCTCATTACAGAAAAGGCAATCGGGTGCAGAAAGCACAATCCAAACAATCAAATCCAATAAAATGAAACATTTATTTCTAGGCGCAATATGCCTTATCGCTACAACTATTTATGCACAAGACACCGAAGCCGACACCGATTTAGGAGGCTCTGTAATACAAACATTGACTCCGTCAAAACTGATTGCCAAAGGGCAATATGATATCAAATGGTTCAATAACTTGTACACAGAGACGGAAGATACCTTTGGTCCCAACGGAGAGAATCAAGATATCCCAAGAAATAATTTCTTCACCTCTACGCTCGAGTTTTATACTGGGGTTTCTGACAGTCGTCGTGTGAATCTTGGGCTTATATTAGAAGCGCGCTCAAGTACCGTGGGTGGTAGGGGTGTGCTCGATGTATTTGCTTTTGACGGAGAGCGCGGGACTGCAAGAAGTGGGATTACTTCTATAGCTCCTTCAGTTAAGTTTGTTCCGTTTTCTAATGTGAATAATTTTTCAATTCAAAGTTCTGTTTTTATTCCGTTAGTGGATAATGAAAGTGAAGAAGGTGTCTTTCTTGACCAGAAAAGCTACACGTGGCAAAATCGTTTTTTCTACGATTACACATTTTCGGGAGGTGACTGGCAACTCTTTGCAGACTTGAACTCAGAATTAAATCTAGGAGATGAGGAAGAGAGCTTTGCAAATAACAGCTTACGATTGACACCAGGTTTGTTCTTAAGCTATTTTCCCAGTTCAAAATTTACCGTTTTGGGATTAGTACAACATTCTCAACTCATAGATTTAGGAAATAATTTTTCTCAAGATTTTACCGCCGTAGGTGGTGGCGCAAAGTACCAACTTACAGATGCGCTCAATCTTGAGGTATTGTATACCAACTTTGTAAGAGGAAACGATACAGGATTAGGCCAAACGTTTAATCTTGGATTGAGAGCAGTATTTTAGAATGTAGACAGAAACTTGATTGAAGTGCACTAAAAATCAAGTTTTGTGTCAAACCTGTCGCGCTCATAGGCGCGACAGGTTTTTGAGTTTTTAATTTCATATCGAAACCTTAGCGTATTAGTTTACATAGAAATTTCAAAACAAAGGTGGTTGAGAGATTTTAAAAAGTGTCGCAAACACTTTTTAAAATAGAATCGAAACCTCAGACAACAAAACAACACGACCTAAAATCCCCTATCTTTAAAACCAAAATTGCACAGATGAAAAAATACGCTGGCCTCTTGCTTTTAATGATTTTTCTTCAAGCTTGCTCTGCTCAAATCGCTAAGGATAAAAAGATAAATGGGGTGAGCTTTGTGGCAAATCGTAGTCCTGTAGATAGTTCTCACGTGAAGCCTGTGCAAGATCTCAATGCAAATTATGCGGCCGTGATGCCTTTTGGATTTGTGCCAGAAATGGACAAACCACAAATCGTTTATAATACGGACAGGCAATGGTATGGCGAGACCCGTGAAGGAGGTCGCAACTATGTTACACAGTTGCATAAAGGCGGTATTGAGGTAATGATGAAACCTCAAATCTGGATTCGCCACGGCGAATTTACAGGCTATCTCAAGATGGAAACAGAGGAGGAATGGATCGACCTAGAGAATTCGTATCGTGATTTTATTTTGGACTATGCTACACTCGCCCAGGAAGAAAATACTGCCATTTTTTGTATCGGGACGGAGCTGGAGCAGTTTGTGGTAAACCGCCCTGATTATTGGACAAAGTTAATCGCCGAAATTAAGGCCGTTTACAAAGGTAAGTTAACGTATGCGGCAAACTGGGATGAATACAAGCGCACACCTTTCTGGGGCGCGTTGGATTACATCGGGATAGACGCTTATTTTCCCGTGTGTGAAGACCAGACTCCTTCGGTGGAATGTACAATAGCGGGGTGGGAAAAATGGAAGGATGAGGTGTCCGCTTTCGCGAAAGCGGAAAATAAGAAAGTGATTTTTACAGAATTTGGTTACCGCTCCGTGGACTTTGCAGGAAAAGAACCCTGGAAGGCAGACCGGTCTATGAACGCTGTAAACCTGGAAGCACAGGCAAATGCACTCACAGGACTTTTTCAATCCGTCTGGCAAGAAGAATGGCTCGCAGGAGGATTTATATGGAAGTGGTTTATCCAGCACGACAAGGTCGGAGGAGTGGAAAATCATCAATTTACACCTCAGAACAAACCAGCCGAAGATGTAATACGTACGTTTTACAAATCGAATTAATCGACAGAGATTCACAGCATTTTGATGAAATACATCCTCACGATTGCCTTTTGTGCAATTTCTACTTTAATAATCGCACAAGAAGCTGAAATCACTTCTTTAGAATTTACGGGACTTAAGAGAACTAAATCCTCGTTTCTCAGTAGGCTGGTGAAGGTAAAAACTGGGACAGCATATGACTCTTTAAAAGTTGCAACAGACATTGCAAGGCTCAACAGACTCCCTGGAATTGCAAAAGCGAGTGTAAGCGATTCCATTTCGGCAGATGGGAAACATCACCTTACTTATTACGTTGTAGAAAATTTTACCATCATCCCAGGACTGCGTATTTCTGAAGCAAATGACGAGAGTTTTGCTTTTCGCGCAAGCGTGTTTGAATTCAACTTTTTAGGAGAAAGTCAGATTTTGGGTGGGTTTTATCAACGAGACGTATTTGATTCTTACGGTGGTTTTTGGGAGGCGCCTTTTCTTTTTACTAATAAACTAGGATTGGGAGTTAATTATATTAGGAATACAACCTTTGAACCTATTTACTTAATCGAAAGCGGTATTAACTATACAAAGCAGGACAATGGAGGGGAAGTTTACGGAATGTACGAGATTGATTTTCTCAATAAGGTAGAGCTAGGGGTAAAGGTATATGAGGAGAGGTATGATTTTAATGACACACAAATCGATGCTAATTTTCCGAACGACCTTACCGCAGATAAAGTTGCCATTAGAGGTGAGTACGAGTATTTTAAATTAGATATCGATTATCAGTATTTTGATGGTTTTACAAATATTCTAGATGCGAGATATATCATAGGAGGTTCAGGTTTGCTGGAAGAGGGACTGGTGGCAAGAAATGCCACAGCGTATTACAAAAGAGTAGGAGAGAAGGGTAACTGGGCGAGCAGATTGCAGTTAGGGCTGGCCTCTTTTAACGATTCGGAATTTGCGCCGTTTACCGTTGATAATCAGTTTAACTTGCGTGGTGCAGGTAACGATAGTGCTCGAGGAACAGCGTTCACTTCGTTCAACACAGAATATCGTCATACCCTACTAGAGAAAGGATGGTTTGTGATTCAAGGGAACGCGTTTACAGACATCGGATCGTGGCGCGCGCCTCGTGGAGATTTTGACCAACTTGCGAGTATTCGTAATATTCAGGCGTATTCTGGATTAGGGTTACGCTTCATACATAAGCGTATTTTTAATGCTGTTATTCGGTTGGACTACGGTGTAGGCTGGGGTGCCACAAAAAATCGCGGACTTGTATTCGGGATAGGTCAATACTTTTAGAATAAAACTAGGAAAAGCTCACAGTCGCTTGTTCTATTAAAATACAGGATTACTATTTATGTTTCGTAGGTTATGTATCATCTGTTTTCTTCTCATTGCTACTGCTATGAGCGCACAGTCGCACACCATTGCTGACCTGAAAGTACAGGGCAACAAGAAACTCAAGTCTTCTTTTGTAAAAATGATAAGCGATGTGAAGACCGGTACCGTACTGGACTCTGTCGCGATGGATAGTGATATGATACGGTTAAAGCGTTTACCAGCGGTAGCTTATGCGTATTACCAAGTGTTTCCTGCCGGAGAAAACGAGTACAATGTATTTTACAATATCGAAGAAAACTTCACGCTCATACCTAACGGCAATGTTTACACTACAAACGACGATGAATTTGCCTTTAGGCTAGGACTCTATGAATTTAATACTTTGGGGCGTAACATCGCCTTTGGTGGATTTTATCAGCGGGACATTTATGATTCTTACGGAATCAATCTTCGAGCTCCCTTTCTATTTAGCAATAAAGTTGGACTGGCGCTCAATTTTCAGGATTTGACCACGCAAGAGCCTGTTTTTCTTGCTCAGGGCGTTGCAGATTATAAATATAACAACACTTCATTTGAAGTTTTGGGATTGTATAACTTCAATTTTAGACACCGCATTGAGGCAGGAGTAACGTTTTTTAACGAAGACTATGAATATGTGCAAGGAGCCACAAATCCTGAAATCCCTCAGGATTTTAATGTAAATAAGCGTTTGTATAAAGGGATTTACGAGTACGACGGACTCGATTATTTCTACCAATATGTCTCGGGATTTAAGAGCACCTTTAATTTTCAATACGTCATATCTTCGGACGCTACGTTGCCAGACTTTTTAATAGGGTGGAACGATTTTCAGTATTTTGTACGCTTTCGCGAAAGCGGAAAAGGAAACTGGGCGACCCGTCTCCGTCTGGGAGTGGCCTCAAATGACGAGTCTCCCTTTGCACCTTTTTCTGTGGATAATAATCTGAATATACGAGGCGTGGGAAATACCATCGACAGAGGAACCGCGGCCATCGTGCTAAACACGGAATATCGTCACACGCTGGTAGATAAGGATTGGTTTATTCTACAAGGAAACTTGTTTGTAGATGCCGGTTCTTGGCGGAATCCGGGTGGGGATTTTGGAGATTTTGGTGATGACCAAAACCTACGCGTGTACCCCGGACTCGGACTTCGTTTTATTCATAAACGCATTTTTAATGCCGTCTTCCGCATAGATTATGGGTATGGAGTGACACCAGATGCTACGAGTGGGTTTGTGTTTGGGATCGGGCAGTATTTTTGATAAGATATGAAGCCTTAAATATATTGACTAAATATTTTTTAATTATGGACTTAGAACACTATATCGATATTGCGGCAAAGATTATTGAAGCTATAGGCATCACGATAATTCTCGTAGGGGCTATAACGGCATTGTTTAAATACGGTATCGCCGCGATCAAAGGAAAAGAAGATTGTTATTTTGAACTACGTCGCAATCTGGGCAAGGTGATTCTATTAGGTCTTGAAATACTGATTGCGGCAGATATAATGGCTACGGTTATTACAGAGCCTGATCTTGAATCTGTACTAATCCTTGGGCTTATCGTTGTCATCAGGATTATCTTGAGCCTTTCCATTCAAGTAGAAATTGAAGGGAAATTCCCTTGGAATAAAAAGTCTAACGATGCTTTGCATAAAGCTGTTAAGAAGGAGTCTGTCCGATAATAAACAAAAAACCCGATCAAAAGATCGGGTTTTAATGTGGTACCTCCAGGAATCGAACCAGGGACACACGGATTTTCAGTCCGTTGCTCTACCAACTGAGCTAAGGTACCTCGCGTAAGCGGATGCAAATATAAAACCTTTCTGAAATCTAACAACAACTTTGTTTAAAAAAATGTAAACTTTTCTCAATCTCCTAAAATCAAGAAATAACCAAACCCAAATTTCATTTTTCTCGTAAGTAATTGTAAGAACTTACGATTAAGGGTATATTCGTGCGTACACACATTAAAAGTTATGGCAGACCAATATTACGATCCAAAAGACCTCAGAAAATTCGGCAAGATTACCGAGTGGAGTGAGGAACTGGGAACAAAATTCTTTGATTATTACGGAAAAGTCTTTGAAGAAGGCGCGCTCACAGCACGTGAGAAATCCCTCATTGCTCTTGCTGTGGCTCACACAGAGCAGTGTCCGTATTGCATAGACGCATACACAAAAGACGGTCTCCAGAAAGGAATTACAAAGGAAGAAATGATGGAAGCTGTACACGTAGGTGCCGCTATAAAAAGTGGGGCAACCTTAGTGCACGGGGTAATGATGATGAATAAAGTAAATAAGTTGGATGGGTAGTCTTACGCTTTTTTAAGACGTCTTCAGCGTTTCGCGAAAGCATACTTAAAGTCAAATACTTTTGAAGAAAAAAAGAAACACAGGAAAGGTAGTACAAACTGCTATGTGTGGATGAGATTTCCGCCTTCGCGGAAATGACAATAAAAATTTTTGAATGTCAGCAACAAAATCACTTAAGAAAGAAGGAAACGAACTAGCACAAGCAAACAAGCAGTTGGAGGTTCTATCCAACGGTATTTTTGCTAATGGCGAACTTCCCACTTTTGCAAAGAAAATAAGAGAAACGGGACAATTCCCGCTCAAAGCCAAAAAGCTTGAAATCCTCCAGATAAACGTCGGGTATATGTGCAATCAGGTGTGCGACCACTGCCACGTAGATGCTGGACCGGACCGTAAGGAGATTATGACGTGGGAGACGATGGAGCAATGTCTGGAAGTAATACGTAACACGGGCGCTCACACGCTGGATTTGACAGGCGGAGCTCCAGAAATGAACCCTAATTTTCGCCGTTTTGTAAAAGAAGCGAGTAAAGCGGGTATCAAAGATTTTATCGTGCGCTCTAACTTGACTATTATAAGAGCCAACAAAAAATACTACGATCTCCCAGATTTTTTCAAAGAGCACAACGTTCACGTCATTTCCTCAATGCCCCACTGGACACGCGGAAAAACAGACAAGCAACGTGGTGATGGAGTTTTTGATAAATCTATAAAAGCGCTTCAAGAACTAAATGAACGTGGTTATGGTTTGCCAGATAGTGATCTGAGACTCGATTTAGTCTATAACCCATCAGGAGCTTTTCTTCCAGGCGACCAAGCCAGTATGGAAAAAGACTTTAAAAAGGCGCTGATGGAAGATTTTGGCATTCAGTTTCATAATCTGTTTGCGATTACAAACCTGCCCATCGCTCGTTTTCTGGATTACCTTATCGCTTCTGAAAATTATGAGGATTATATGTATCAGCTCGTTGAGGCATACAACCCGATGGCTGTTCAAAATGTAATGTGTACAAATACCCTTTCCATAAGCTGGGACGGTTATTTATTTGACTGTGATTTTAACCAGATGCTAGAACTTCCCGTAAACGGCAAGTCCCAGCACATATCAGAATATAACGAAGACCTGCTGGAAGGCAGAAACATCGTCATCTCTCAACACTGCTACGGCTGTACCGCTGGCGCGGGGAGTAGTTGTCAGGGGACGGTGGCCTAACAAGTTAAGAGTGTAGCGTTATGAGTTCAGAGTATTTTCTCGCAACTCATAACTCCGAACTCATAACTCATAACTTTGAACTCATAACTTTGAACTCATAACTAAAAAAACCGCCATACTCATCTTCGCCCAGAGCGCTCAGAAGGATGCACAACGCAAGTCTTTCAGACAGTCTGTGGCGCTTTTTGAGGAGCTTAATAGACAAACGATTGAGACTGTAGAAGATACGGGGCTTCCGTATTTTCATTTTTCGGAGAAGGAGCAGGTGGGGGATTCCTTTGGAGATAGGTTAACGCACGCGCTCTCGCAGGTGTATGCGCAAGGTTTTGAAAATGTCATTGCCATTGGGAACGACACGCCACATCTTTCGGCGGGTCATATTCTTTCGGCGGTGGCACAGTTGGAGACTTCGGCACTGGTGCTCGGACCCAGTACGGACGGTGGATTTTACCTGATGGGACTGCGCAGGAGCCATTTTCGCCCTGAGCAATTTAAAAACTTACCGTGGCAGTCGGCACAGCTGAGTGAAGTGATTATGAGTACGCTTTCGCGAAAGCGGAATTCCTTCAATCCGCAATTATTACCCACATTATCAGATATAGATACCCTTGCAGATGTGGCGGTGGTTGCCCAGAAAAAAGCAACACTTTCCCCGTGCTTATATCAAATCCTAAAAAATATCCTGAGCCGAACGCTTGTTCTTGCTCTTTCTTCTTTTGAACGCTTTTTTGAATCGCTTACGAAAGCACATTTCAATAAAGGCTCCCCGCAGTTCGCTTGTAGTTGATTTTTTTGACGACGCCATCTCGGTGTGTTGTCTATTGCTATTTTTTACAAACGAACATTCACCAATGAAACACTTTTACATAGGCATACTCTTGCTTTTTACGGCGAGTTTGTGCGCACAGACTACCATTACGGGAACGGTCACCAGCGCAGATGATGGAACGACCATCCCGTTTATTAATGTCATTCTTACAGGCTCAACACAAGGAACCGTCACTGCAGAAAATGGCTTTTATAGTATCGAGGTGCCAAACGCCACGAGCGTATTGCGATTTTCTGGACTAGGTTTTACCGCTCAGGAAATAACTGTAGGCAATCAGACACAGATAGATGTTGCGCTACAAGCTTCACAGGAAGGACTGGACGAGGTGGTAGTAACCGCTTTGGGCGTAAAACGAAATACTCGCGAACTAGGATACACCGTCCAAACGATAAAATCTGAAGATATAGACGAAGTGAAAAACGTCAATTTTCTGGACAACCTTGCTGGAAAATTAGCCGGAGTTACCATTACACAGGGTGCTACTGGCGTAGGCTCATCATCTCGCATAAGCATACGTGGTGAGGCTTCCTTCTCTAATAACAATCCGCTTTTTGTAGTGGATGGAGTTCCTATCAATAACAATACAGTCTTCAATTTTACAAACGAGGCGGCCGCGGGTTTTCAGGAAGTAGATTTTGGGAATGGCGCAATGGAGGTCAATCCAGATGATATTGCTTCGGTGTCTGTTCTAAAAGGTCCTAGTGCGGCCGCACTCTATGGAACGCGCGCTTCTAATGGGGTTATCGTGATCGAAACCAAAGACGGTAAAAACACAAAAGGCCTCGGCATCAGTATAAACTCCTCCATATTCTTTGACAGTGCTTTCCAGCTTCCCGATTTCCAAAATGAATTTGGGCAAGGGCAAGGCGGTGTGTTTGAATATGTAGATGGTCTCGGCGGCGGAATTTCAGATAATATTACCTACTCTTGGGGACCACGGCTGGATGCGGGGATTTTGATTCCGCAGTTTGATAGTCCGGTGACTTTGCCCGATGGTACGATTGTGCGTGGTGGAGATACGGCGCTCTATTCAGGATTGCCCATCACTCCGACGGAATTCCGTTCCAATCCGGACAACCTCAAAGATTTTTATCAAACTGGAATCACGACCATAAATAATGTATCGGTGGCCAATGGCTTTGACAAAGGCGATTACCGTTTTTCCTTTACTGACCTGCGTAGTGAGTCCATCATTCCGGGTGTAAATCTCGACAGACAGACCATTGCGACCAAACTCAACTTTCGACCGACGGACAAAACGAAAATTCGTGCGAGCATCAGCTATGTAAATGCAGGAAGTGACAACCGCCCGTCTAACGGTTACGGGAGCGAGAATGTAAATTACTCGCTCGTGGCTTGGGGACCACGCTCGTTAAATATAGACAGCCTTCGCGATTACTGGCAACCGGGACTTGAGGGCGTGCAACAGTATTCCTTTAACTACACGTTTTTTGACAACCCATTTTTTATTCTGCAAGAAAACAGAAACTCGTTTAATCGCGACCGTGTTTTTGGTAATGTAGCACTTACACAAACGCTTGCGCGAAATCTTGACCTGACCATACGCACCGGGATGGATTACAGCAACGAGCGCCGACAGTTCCTCAGAAACTTTAGCTCAAACCGTTTCCAAAACGGAGGCTATGCCGAACACGATGTATTCTTCAGAGAAATAAACACCGATTTCCTACTGAACTATAAAAATGACTTTGGCAACTTCTCATTAAATGCAAGCCTTGGCGGAAACAGACTGAGCCAAGTAGCTTCTACCAAACAAGTGCAAACCACCAATCTTGCACAACCTGGGATTTTTAACCTGAACAACGCGGCCTCGCCTATTGAGGCATTTCAATTTGAGTCCGAGAGACGTATTAATTCCTTTTACGGGATTGCAAAATTGGGTTATAAAAATTTCCTCTTTCTCGATGTAACGGGAAGAAACGATTGGTCGAGTTCGCTAGCGACACCATTTTCGGCAGATAATGTTTCCTTTTTCTATCCTTCGGCGAGTGTGAGCTTTATTGGGTCTGAGGTTTTTGCTTTGCCAGAGGCGGTGAGTTACTTACAATTTCGCGCAAGCGTAGCCCAAGTGGGTAACGACACAAACCCGTACCAAACTTCTGGTGCGTTTATCTCGCAAACACCTTTTGAGGGGCAACCCACTTTTAGCGCCCAGAATTTTATACCAAATGCTAATCTTCGTCCTGAGCAAACCACATCCTACGAGGTGGGTGCAGATGTACGTTTCTTTAAAGATAGACTGAATGTAGATTTTACCTACTACAATGCGCTTACCAAAGACCAGATTATCTCGCTCCCTATTGCGATTTCCTCAGGCTTTAATCAGCAGGTGGTTAATGGTGGCGAGGTCAGGACTTCTGGTATTGAGGTTATTGCTGGGATAACGCCAATTATAAATGACAACTTCCGCTGGAATACGACTTTTAATTTTAGTACAAATAAGTCTGTGGTAGAAAGTTTGCCACAATCTGACGGACGACTTACATTGGCCTTCTCACGCATTTATGACAGTGCAAACCAAACTGTTTTCTTCCAAGTAGAAGAAGGTGGCGAGATAGGCGATTTTTACGGAACGGGCTATCTTAAAAATGACAATGGCGACTTTATCATAGATGAAAATGGTCGTTTTATAGCTGATAATAATCTCCAAAAACTAGGAAACTACACCGCAGATTTTAATCTGGGCTGGAACAATGAATTTCGCTTTAAACAGTGGAGCGCATCCTTCCTTCTGGACTGGCGTCAGGGAGGCGAAATCGTCTCTAGAACCAGAGCTCTAGGAAACGTAGGAGGGCAACTCGCCGAAACCGCTTTCCGCCCAGAAGAGGGAATTATTGCCCAGGGTGTAGTCAATACGGGAACGGCGGAAAATCCAGTCTTTGTGCCGAACACAACCGCCGTGAGTGCAGAGAGCTATTACCGTCAGTTTTACGACCGTAATCACGAAGAGAACAATATATATGACGCCTCATTTTTAAAGTTGCGTCAGTTTTCGGTGGGCTATTCTTTTAAACTCAAGGAAGGATTCATCGGCTTAAAGGAAGGTGTAGATGTGGACTTGTCCATCATAGGTCGTAACCTTTTTGCCATTACCGAAAACCCACATTTTGACCCAGAACAATTGGCCGTACAAGGTCAAGGGTTTGTGAGTGGCGTGGAGGATTTGAGTTATGCGACGACGAGAAGTTTTGGGTTTAAGGCAGGGTTTAACTTTTGAAATCGAAATTGAAGTTGAAATCGAAATCGAAAATGACGTAGAACCGGACGGCTGGCGCCATCTGATGTACGATTTAGGACTTAAAAATGATTGGATTACGCTTTCGCGAAAGCGTAAACAAAAATAATAAAACATCGCGAACATCTCCCCTAGCCCCTCTTGGAAGAGGGGAACACTCGGAAGAATGTTTTGCTACGCAAAACTGAAATCGCAACAGTGTCCCTCTTTGAAGAGGGAGTCAGGGAGATGTTTAGCCAAGTTGAATGAAATAACAAATCTCGACCTGCGAGGTTTCCCCGCCGTAGGCGGGAACCTTGTAGGTCTGAACGAACAAGATAATTATGAAACAAATGACACCCTTTTTAAGTTGTATTTTCTTGCTCATACTGAGCAGTTGCTCCAATGATTTTGAAGAAATCAATACCAATCCTAACGACCCTGTGAGTGTGCAACCCAGTTTGTTGTTACGGCAGGTGATTTATGATTTTGGCGAGCAGATGAGCTACGAAGGCTTTGTGGCGGGAGACTTGTTGTCCCAACACCGTACGGCGTTGGATTTTAACCTCTTTGACCGTCACGCCTTGAAGTCGCCACAGTTGGGCGGAAATCCCTGGCCCATTTTTTATACTAATTTACGGGACAACGAAATCATTTTAAACCGTTCTCAGGAAAGTGAAACGTTTGCCGTTTATGAAGGCCCGGCCTTGATTTTAAAAGCCTATATGAGCGCAGGACTTACCGATTTGTTTGGTGATGTACCTTACTCAGAAGCTTTTAATGGAATTAATGGAACGGTTACTCCGGCCTATGATGCACAGGAAGATATTTACCTTGCCGAAGGTGGAATTCTGGACAATCTGAACAAAGGGATTGAGGCTATCGAAACGTACGATGATGTAATTGCGCTGGAAGGAGACATTCTTTTTAACGGAAATCTTGACAACTGGGTGCGTTTTGCAAACAGCCTTAAAATCAAACACCTGCTCCGTATTTCGGATAGAATAGACGTAGGTGCCGAGTTGCAAGCTATTTTTAATGAAGGAAACTACATTACGGACAATAGTCAAAATGCTGTTTTCAATTTCTCAAACACGGAGCCCAATAGTTTCCGTTTGGCACAATTGCGCGTGGGTGATTTTAACAATTTTGTGCTTTCAGAAACAATGGAAAATATCTTGGTCGATTTAGACGACGCAAGATTGAGCACCTTCTTCCGTCCAGCGACAAGTACAGGGGAATTTGACGGATTAATTAATGGGATTGATGCCACTTCGTCTGCTGCGGTGTTGGGCGATTTATCGCTAGCTGGAACGGCGTTTAGAGAAGATACATCGGTGCTGGATGCCAATTTTATGACCGCTTGGGAAACGACTTTTGCTCTTGCTGAGGCCGCACAGAGAGGTTTGATTACTGCAGATGCCGAAGGACTTTATGAAACTGGCGTAGCACAAGCCTTTGACTACTGGCAAACTGATATGCCAGATGGCTATCTGGATGGAAACGCATCATTTAATAATCCAGATAGCAGTCCGCTGGAGCAAATCATCACCCAAAAATGGATTGCAAACATCATTAACGGTTATGAAGGTTGGGTAGAGTATCGTCGCACGGGTTTTCCTGAATTTATGAATGTACAGGCAAGCCTGAACGAAGGATTGATTCCCGTCCGTATGCCCTATCCTTCTGAAGAAGAAGCACTGAATGCAGATAATTATCAAACTGCCTTTAACGCAACTGATGGGAATAGTCTGAATGTGAGAGTTTGGTGGGATGTGGAATAGACGTGAGATTTTAGATGTGAGATGTGAGAAATAAAACTAACTATCTAAGGTGGTTGAGTGTTTTCTATGAAGCGATAGCGGAATAGAAAAAGTATCGAAACCTCCGGAATGAAAATAACAATTAAAATGATCACTGTTGCGAACATCTCCCCTAGCCCCTCTTCAAAGAGGGGAACACTCAGACGTTGTTTTTTTGCTTTGCAAAAAAAATATCCGCAACAGTGTCCCTCTTCGAAGAGGGAGTCAGGGAGATGTGCCGACAGAGTTGAAATAAAACTAACTATCTAAGGTGGTTGTCCCGATAGCTATCGGGAGATTTTTAATTTTCGCCAAAGCGAAAACTAAAAATTGTATCGAAACCTCCGATGTAGAAATAACAATTAATAAAGGCGTGATGAGATATCCGCCTTCGCGGATAATATATGGACGTAACCATCTGGCAATGGATATTACTAATCGCCTCAAGTTTGGGGCTGTTTTTCCTGTCTCCACTTGCCAAAACTCCCGATGCCTTTTTTAAAGCAACTCATCGCAAGAAAGCGCCCAGCGCTTTTATGCTCACGGGAAGTCTCATCATTTCGTGGATATTTGCAAAGAGTATTACAAACGCGGCTAATCTAGGACTGAGTTTTGGTATTGTAGGCGGTGTGGCGTATGCTGGATATTACCTTTCATTTGCAGTGGCTGGAATAGTTATTTACCAAATGCGTAAAAAGGGCGGATTCGAAAGCATTCATCATTTTTTAAGCAGTCGTTTTGGGAAAGGGGCTATGCAACTTTTTTCCATTCTCATAGCTATTAGATTATTTAATGAGGTGTGGAGCAACACGATGGTCATTGGTTCCTATTTTGGTGAAATGGGGAGTGCACCGTATTATTGGGCGATTCTTGTTTTTACCATTTTAACGCTTGCCTATGCTCTTAAAGGTGGGTTGAGCAGCTCCATATTTACAGATGTCATCCAGATGGGGCTTTTTGCCATTTTGCTTTGTGTGATTCTGTGGAGCATATTTTCGGTGGATGATTTTACGATCAAAGAAGCACTGACTTCTGGAACGTGGAGTTTTGACTTGGGACTGAATTTGCTTTTTGCGGCGCTCATTCAGTCGTTTTCGTATCCTTTTCACGACCCAGTGTTAACGGATAGAGCTTTTTTGAGTTCGCCAAAAATCACCCTACGCAGTTTCCTCCTTGCCTCTGTTTTAGGCGCATTTTCTATTGTGCTTTTTTCAATCATCGGAGTGTATGCGCAATCACAAGGAATGGAAGGGCAGGCAGCGGTGGAAGTTGGTAAAGCGTTTGGAGTGGTTATTTTACTGGTCATTAACTTTATTATGATTACCTCGGCGGCCTCTACGTTGGACAGTACCTTTTCTTCATTTTCAAAATTGCTTTCGGTGGATTTGAATTTAGGAAAGAACTTATCTTTCGGTCGATTGTCAATGGCGGTTATTGCGGTTTTGGGAACTATTCCCGTGTTCCTAAACGCAGAAATACTGAGCGCCACGACCATTTCGGGAACGATGGTGATTGGGCTTACTCCGGTGTTTTTATTTTGGCGAAAGCCAGCACCAAAAATCAGCTTTTATTTGAGTGTGATTAATGGGATTGTTTTTGGATTCGTACTCGTTTTTAACGTACTACCCTCGTCGCTCATTTTTACCACAGGAAAATATGCCGACTTACTCTGGACAAACGTCTGGGGCATCGGGGCGTGCATCCTTTTATATTTGATACCGGTATGGATAAACAGTAAAAAATCAGATGGTTGAAGATGGCCTAAGCGAACTTTACGTAAAAAATGATGTGAGTGTAGGGTTAAGCAAACTAGCGCCAGCCTAACTATTCTAATGAATATGAAATAATCTAAATAAATAGAGAATTTGATTTGAAAAATACTACGCCTTTAGTTTGCGCCGAAACGAGGGAAATTTTTAGTAAAGGTCGGTTCAGCCTAGCCTTTTTTGGTTCGTTTTTTTGGCAATGAAAAAAATGAACAGGTTAAATAAGAATAGCTGTTGGGCAAAACATATTACTATCAGATTGACTCTGAGAACAGTATAATTTATATGAGTAAAAAAATAATCGATTTAGGTACGCTTTCGCGAAAAGTCCTACTCTTTGGAGGAGTGTACAGCAATTTGCAGGCGCTGGAAACCCTAAAATCCATCGCCGAAAAGCACGGAATCCCTTCCGAAAATTGCATCTGTACCGGAGATATCGTGGGCTATTGCGCTCAACCCGAAGAAACGGTACAGCTCTTTAAAATCTGGGGTGCACAAAGTATCGCTGGCAACGTAGAAATCCAACTGCGGGAGGGCGCCGAAGATTGTGGCTGTGATTTTAGAGAAGGCTCGCGCTGTGATGGGTTTAGCCAACTGTGGTATCCTTACGCGCAAAGCAAACTGAGCAAAAATTCTCTTGAAGTAATGAGCCACTTGCCAGACCATATCCAGTTTACGTATGCAGGAAAGAAAGTGACGGTTGTACACGGTTCGTACTTTAATGTGTCAGAATTTATATTTAAATCGACGCCCTGGCAGGTGAAAGTGCCCAATTTTGAGGCTACCGATAGTGATGTGATCATTGGCGGACATTGTGGCTTACCTTTTGCAACGGAGCAAGATGACAAACTATGGCTCAATCCCGGCGTCATCGGGATGCCGGCCAATGATGGGAACACAGAAGTCTGGTATGCTATTCTAGATGATAGCGATGGGGTATTTCATTATAAGCATCATACCTTTGCCTATAATCATAAGCTCACGAGCGAGTTGATGCATAACGGGGTATTGCCCGAAGAGTATGCTCGAACCATCCTAACGGGGATTTGGGATAACACGGAGATTTTGCCACCCTTTGAAAGTGGATTACAAGGGTTTGGGGTGAAGCTATGAGAAATCGAACTTGAACTCGAAATCGAAGTTGCTATTTCGACCTGCGAGGTGTTGTTTTTGGCACAAAAACCTCCTTGTAGGTCTGAATGAACAAGATTAAATTATATAAAGTGAAAATTTATTTAAGCATATTACTTCTACTCTCCTTCGCCACAGCGATAGGACAGACCGATATCGATGTGTTGCTCAAACAATACAACACGCGGTCTGTTCCCTACATCTCCGTGCAGGAGCTCAAGATGGGCGCAGAGAACTATCTCATTCTCGATACTCGAAAAAAAGAAGAGTATGAGGTGAGCCATATTCCCAATGCCATTTGGGTTTCAGAAAAGGTAAATGATAGCATATATTCTTTCGCGAAAGCGGATAAAAGCAAACCAATTGTCGTCTATTGTTCCGTGGGAATACGCTCAGAGGATTTTGGGGAGAAGCTTAAAAAATTGGGTTACACCGATGTCCAAAACCTTTACGGAAGTATTTTTGCGTGGAAAGACGAGGGTTACGACGTGGTAAATGCACAAGGAAAAGTGACTGACAGCGTGCACGTGTATTCTAAAGTCTGGGGGAAATACCTGAAAACTGGCAAAAAAGTATATTAAATGAACAAATACATACCTATCATATTTACAATTCTCATCATCGGAGGTTTCGGTCTTCTGGCCTATCATCTTACGAATGAAACGTCAGACTGGAAGGACTACCTTTCAAGTTCGCTTATAATTGTGGCAAACATCGGGATGTTCATCGCCATCAAGAAAGCTGATAGTTGGAATAATAAAAAATGAAATGAAAAAATCAACCATATTTCTCATCTTAGCTTGCCTTTTTGCCTTGTTTTTAATCATCGATATTATCGGTGTTTTTCAATGGTCAGACTTTAGTTGGAAAACTAATCAAGGTGCATATCTCACAATGTTATCTCACGCAGTTTTATTTGTAAGTCAGTTCTATTTATATAAAGATTTTAAGAAAAAGGAACAGAATGCAAAATAAAAACCTGCTCCTCATCTTTACCCGCAACCCCGAACTGGGCAAAGTCAAAACCAGACTTGCACAAGGCGTCGGTCAGGAAAATGCGCTTGAAATTTACAAGACATTACTCAAGCATACTCGTGATGTGGTTGCGCAAGTAGATTGTACACGACGTGTAGGCTACTCAGTCTTGGTGCGGGAAAATGATATTTGGGACGGTGCGCGTTTTGAAAAGTTTCAACAAGAAGGTGACGATTTAGGGGTTCGTATGCATAACGCTTTCGCGAAAGCGTACTCAGACGGCTACGAGAAAGTCCTCATCGTGGGAAGTGATTTATTTGACTTGCGACCAAAACATATCGAACAAGCCTTTATGGCACTCGATACTAATGATGTGGTTATAGGTCCCGCGCAAGATGGCGGATATTATTTGCTGGGGATGAATAAACTTGTAAAAGACGTTTTTTACAACAAAGAATGGGGTGGGGAAACGGTTTTTGAAGCGACGACGAAAGATCTGCAAAGCTACGAAGTAGCAACTCTAGAAACCCTAAACGATATCGACTTTGCCGAAGATTTGAAGCCCTATCCAGAGTTTGCACATTATTTAAAGTAGGGGAAAAACTTTATATTTAAAATTGAAAAAAATACTATGCAACAATTCATAAATCAAACTGCCGATTACCTGAAAGACAAAGGTTTTGACGCACCAGAAATCGGCATCATTCTAGGAACGGGTCTTGGCCAGTTACTTGACAAGGTTGATATCATAAAAACCGTAAGCTACAATCACATCCCAAATTTCCCCACAGCTACGGTAGAGTTTCACACCGGAAAACTCATATACGGGACTTTAGAAGGAAAAAAAGTGGTTGTGATGGAGGGACGTTTCCACGTATATGAAGGTTACTCGCTTACAGATGTCACGTATCCGGTGCGCGTGATGCACGCTTTGGGAATTAAAAAATTGCTGGTTTCTAATGCTTCGGGTGCGATTAATCTTGACTTTAAGAAGGGCGAATTGATGCTTATAGACGACCACATTAACTTGCAAGGTGGATCACCACTCGCCTTTAAAGGCGTCGAGCAGATGGGAGAGCGTTTTGTAGACATGAGTGCGCCGTATGATAAAGCGATGAACCAAAAGCTACGCGAGATTGCCAAAGAAAATAATATCAAGTTACATGAAGGTGTCTATGCTTCAGTCGTTGGACCGCAACTCGAAACGCGCGCCGAGTATCGCTATTTAAAAATCATAGGAGCAGATGCTGTAGGAATGAGTACGGTGCCAGAAATCATTGTGGCAAATCACTTAAAACTTCCCGTGGTGGCCGTGTCAGTTCTGACCGATGAATGCGACCCAGATAACCTAGAACCTGTAAATATTCCAGAAATTATAGAAATGGCTGGCAAAGCAGAGCCTGTTATGATTACCCTATTTACAGAATTAATTAAAACACTTTAGACTACGCTTTCGCGAAACGCTGAAGACGTCTTGAAAAAGCGTAAAAATAAAAAAGCATATACTATGAGATTTCCGCCTTCGCGGAAATGACAAAAAGAGATTTTCTATGAGCTACTTAGAAGCAACCAACGATTTATATAAAGAAGCTGCACTCACGCCAGATGTAGGACTTTGCTGTACCACAAACCCTGTATGGGAATTACCAGGCTTAAAAATTCCACAAATAATGCAGGAGATGAACTACGGATGCGGAAGCACCGTAAATGCTCGTGACTTAACAAACAACCCAAAAATCCTCTATGTAGGCGTAGGTGGCGGTATGGAATTACTGCAATTCTCTTACTTTAACCGTACGAAAGGCGGTGTTGTAGGTGTAGATGTGGTAGATGAAATGCTAGAGGCTTCTCGCAAAAACTTTAAAGAAGCAGAGGAATTGAACCCTTGGTTTAAAAGCGACTTTGTAGACCTTAAAAAAGGAGACGCACTCAACTTACCTGTTGAGGATAATTCTATAGATGTAGCTGCGCAGAACTGCTTATTCAACATCTTTAAAGCTGAAGATTTAAAACGTGCTATCGAAGAGATGTACCGCGTACTAAAACCTGGTGGTAGACTCGTAATGAGCGATCCTACCTGCGAGCAAGAAATGAACGACGCATTGCGCAACGATGATAGACTACGTGCACTTTGCCTTTCGGGAAGTTTACCTATTAAAGAATATGTAAAAGCACTTACAGATGTAGGTTTTGGGACGATAGAAATTAGAGCACGTAAGCCTTACCGTATTTTAAGTCCTGCAGATTATCCTACAGATGAACTTATTTACATAGAGTCTATTGAGATTGCCGCGATTAAAGATCCGATGCCAGAAGATGGACCTTGTGTCTTTACTGGAAAAGCAGCGATCTATTATGGATCTGAGTCTTACTTTGATGATAAGAAAGGACACGTACTGGATAAAAACCAACCACTCGCAATTTGTGATAAAACGGCCGGAGCCCTTGCAGATCTTGGACGTAACGATATTTTTATAAGTGAATCTACCTACCACTACGATGGGGGTGGGTGTTGTTAGGAAGAAGTGAAAGCCACCGACCTGCGAGGTGTTGTCTGAGGTACGAAGACCTCCTAGTAGGTCTGAATGAGATGAACAATTGTTCTTAAATTAGAACGCGTTTTGTTGAAATAGACCTACAAGGTTGCCTCCGGCGAAACCTCGCAGGTCAAGCAACGAATATGGATATGAGATTCCCGCCTTCGTGGGGATGCCAGAAATATGAACAAATACTGGGATAACATACTACAATCTTACTCCAACTACTGGGGATATTTTAAGCGCGAGATATTTTTCCAAAACGATTGGGACAACTATTTCTGGGGCTTGATTATCGTCTCGCTGGTGGTATGGGCACTGGAGATAGCTTTTCCGTGGCGTAAAAATCAGAAAATCTTTAGGAAAGATTTCTGGATGGATACATTCTATATGTTTTTCAATTTCTTTCTGCTCAACTTGATCGTTTTTATTGCTTTGACAAATACAGCGGCGTTATTCTTTGATGACGTTTTGGGATTGATAGGTTTAGAATTACAAGATCTTCAACTTTTTGATGTAGATACGCTGCCTTTTGGTGCCGGGCTGTTGATATTCTTTCTCATTTCAGATTTCGTGCAGTGGAATACGCATAGACTCTTGCACCGAGTTCCGTTTTTGTGGAATTTTCATAAAGTGCATCACTCGACTAAAGAAATGGCCTTTGCGGCGCAGATGCGCTATCATTGGGTAGAGCCTATCGTTTATAAGTCATTATTATATATTCCAATTGCGATAATAGGAGGTTTTGATTTGTCATATGTGGCAATTATTCATTTTACAGCACTCACTGTTGGGCATTTGAATCACGCTAACATTGGTTGGGATTATGGGCCGTTTAAATATATTTTCAATAACCCAAAAATGCACATCTGGCACCATTCTAAGGAATTGCCAGAGGATCATAGATATGGAGTGAATTTTGGACTTACGCTTAGTCTTTGGGATTATATTTTTGGAACGAGCCACGTGCCTCACGATGGTCGTGATATCGAACTGGGCTTTGAAGGAGATGAGAATTTTCCGAAGGATTTTGTGGGTCAGGTTACCTATCCTATGTCTGAAAAGAAGGAGTAATCTTACTCAGCGAGAAATTAGCTTTTATACGCTTTTACTAAAGCGGAATCATTTTTGCCTTTAATATTATATGAGAAACACAATTTATTTACTAGTTGCGATTATAATAGCTTCCTGCGGAAGCTCTAAAAGAACATCGCCCGCACCCCAATCTCCAGAGATTGTTACACAAACAGTCGTAACCGTACCTCAAAACGGATCCGGAACCACGCCAGATGTACAAGAGTCTGATAGTATAGAAACTCCCCAAACTCCAAAAGAAGATTGTGTGGAGTTACCAGAAGTTATTGAAGTGGTGCCTGCTCCAGAAACTCCAGAGATTATAGACGATAGTAATCAGTACTTGGATGAGATTGTGGAAGTTCGTACAACCTTTGACCACAGTAATTTCAATAAAATTCTCGTGCAAAATGTATCTAAAGCGGGGAATGTAAATTATGATGCGATAAAAAGAAATTGGTCCACGCTACGAGCTTATATTACCTCTTTGGGTGAAAATATGCCTACTGAAGATTGGTCTAGAAACGAAAAACTCGCATACTGGATGAATGCCTACAATGCAATGACGATAGATTTAATCCTTCGTCATCAGCCATTAGAGAGTATTAAGGATATTAAAGACCCTTGGAAGCAACGGTTTTGGAAATTGGGTGAGAAGTATTACAATTTGGATGAGATTGAGCATCAAATCTTGAGGAAAATGGGCGACCCGAGAATTCATTTTGGAATCAATTGTGCTTCTTTTTCTTGTCCGCCGTTGCTCAACGAAGCTTTTACGGCGGAGAAGGTTAATAGCCAACTCAAGAGCCTTGCCTCAAAGTTTATAAACGACCCAAAACGGAATACTATCACCACAGACCGCGTTGAGATTTCTAAAATCTTTGACTGGTTTGCTAAGGATTTTAAAACAAGCGGTTCTGTTATTGATTATCTCAATAAATATTCTGAGACAAAAATTTCGACAAATGCTAAGGTGCGGTATATGGATTATAATTGGGCGCTTAACGATCAGTAATGTTTTCCTAAAACTAGCTTAAGGTGACGTTAAGGGAGTCCGCTTTCGCGAAAGCGTACCCTATATTTAGCCCAATCAATATGACCATAATGAAAAATATACTACGATTCTTTTCAATTCTACTCATCACTTATACGGTCCAAAGTTGCGCCGTCCTCTCTGCCGGCGGGATCATCTCACAAGGACAACCCACTAAAGAGGTTACACAACCGCTTACTTCAACCACCGCAAATTCGGCAGTAAATGTAGACCACTCGCAGTTTGACAGTTTGCTGAAAAAGCACGTGAATGCACAAGGATTGGTAGATTATGACGGATTTACGGAAGATAGAACACTCTTGGAAGGATATTTAAACCAACTTGCCGAGTTAGATCCCAATAATGACTGGAGCGTGCAGGAGTTACTCGCCTACTATATAAACCTCTACAACGCGGTGACTATAGACTTAATTTTAGATAACCCCAATGTAAAAAGCATAAAAGATATAGATGGACCGTGGACAAAAGGCCGTGCAAAAGTGGGCAATCGCGAACTCTCTCTAGGCGGGATTGAGAATGGAATCCTGCGCAAGATGAATGAACCGCGTATTCATTTTGCTATCAATTGCGCTTCCATTTCTTGTCCGCCATTATTGCGGGAAGCATACACGGCTGGGAAAATAAATGAACAGTTAGATAAAGCCACAACAGAATTTATAAATTGCGACAAAAACACGATTACTGAGGACAAAGCCGAGCTTTCCTCCATCTTTAAATTTTATACCAAGGATTTTTACATTAACGGGAATGAGAGTTTAATTCCTTATGTGAACACGTATTCAGATACCAAAGCGCGTTTAGACGCCCCGGTGACCTTCAAGGAATACGATTGGGGACTTAATAAACAGTAGTGTATACAAAACTAGCCCTTTGGTTTTTGCGTATGTTTGTCTAACCTAGGTTGCTTATTTTATGAAACACCGTATTTCGGTAGTAATTCCAGTACTTAATGAAGCAGAAACGATATCCTCGTTGTTGCAACATTTGTGTGATTCCGCTTTCGCGAAAGCAAACTTTGCCGAAATCATAGTCGTAGACGGTGGAAGCTCAGATAACACGACGGATAAAGTAAGCTTCTTCCTCAACCGAAGCGACATTGTTGTACAATCTATTGCGTCTAATAAAGGTCGTGCCGTCCAAATGAATGCTGGAGCACACCAAGCCACAGGCGACATTCTATATTTCCTTCACGCAGATTCTTATCCGCCAAAAAACTTTGACAAATACATCATCGAGCAGGTAGTTGCTGGGAATCCAGCAGGTTGTTTTAAGATGAAATTTGACTCAAACCATTGGTGGTTACGACTGGCTGGGTGGCTTACCCAATTTAGATGGCGGGCCTGTCGCGGTGGCGATCAGAGCCAGTTTATTACTAAAGTACTTTTTGAAGAGCTCGGCACCTTTGACGAACGCTACATTATTTATGAGGATAATGACCTTATTAATAAACTCTACGCAAGACGTAAGTTTGTAGTCATTCAGGAATGGCTTACCACCAGTGCAAGACGCTACGATGAGAACGGCGTTTGGAAATTACAATATTACTTCTGGAGTATTTATGTGCGTAAATGGTTTGGTGCGAGTGCAGAGGATTTGCTGGCGTATTATAGGAGAAAGGTTTCTTAAAATCACATTATTTTACACATCACAGGTGCGGAATTAATTCCGCACCTGTGATGTGTTGTGGTGTCTTTTCAAAATCAGAGGTTTTGATACAATTTTTAGTTTTCGCTTTCGCGAAAATTAAAATCTCCCGATAGCTATCGGGACAACCACCTTAGACTGATAATCTCATTAGAAATTGTCAACATCCATCCTCAGCTATTTTCTTAAACGGTTAAATTATTTGTGATGAACATATTTAAAACCGAAAAAAATTTTCCCAATCCGTCGTGGTGGATGACTTTTTTCTCAGTTGAGCCAATTTTCACTCCCTTCAGGGCGGGGAAAATGAAAATTGGCGGAACAATACTACAGATAAGTACGTACAATGAAAATGTTCTTCAAAAGAAAAGAGCTGGGGTTTCAATCAAAAATAACCCTCCCAGTAAACAGCTCGTCCACCTCAACTACAGGTGGAGTGTTCTTTAAAATTAAATTCCCGGTGCTTCTGAGTTCGCCAGTAATGGATTGTAAGGGTGCAATGATAATGTCGTTTGTTCCTGTATGATTAACGATCACATTTTGAACAATAAGGTCTTCTAACGGTAAACGGCTGTCACCTTCTAAAAGATTAATATCTAGATTTTCAATACTTCCGTCCAGAAAATAATTGGAAAGTCCATTGCATTGTATGAGTACACTTTCTGAGTCTAGGGTCATCCTAAAGTCTCCGTCCTTATGGAAAAAGTCTTCTTCTATCAAGTCGTCAGAAATAAGTGCCAGATTCTCCCAACCGATTACGCCATCGCTTAAAACGGTAAATCCACTACTATTTCTTATTTCTGTAAGGTTTGGAGCGCTTACATATACCTTAGAATAATCATAATCACGAAAGAGATTACACGCTCCATTGTTGCGCACATTGAGCACACCATCCTCCACAAAAACCTCCATATCTTCCAGCAAATTCTCTCCCGTTTCTAATCGCACACTTACTTCGGGAGCATCCTTAACGATGAGCTGTATGCGCTCGTAAACAATAATCTTATCAAAGGATTCTAGGTCGTAGGTTTCTGAAATTTCATCACCTGTGGTTTTTAGGCAGGTTAAGGTGTCTTCGGTATTGCAGGAAACAATAGTTAGGAGCAAAAAAACAAGTACACATATTTTTAATCTCAGATTCATCATCTCATTTTCTAATTACCCTAATTCTCTAATTGCTTTAAAACCTCCACCCCACACCAAATTCAACTTCTTCAGCCTTCGCTCCGTGCGCTCTAACCGTTACAACCCCAAAAAGATGATCACCAAAAGTCCGTTTCAACCCCAACCGATTATAAAACCGTCCTTCAAAATCAAAGGGGTAGTACACATAATAGCCAAGTTCTGAAACAAAAGACATCTCGTCAAAATGCAACTCGTGACCCACATAAATTCCTGCACGTTTCCAATCTTCATCACCCGTGACGCCACTATCTGGCAAGGCTATAGACTCGTAGCGTATCAACTCTTTTAAAAAGTTAGAAAAGAAAACATCTACTCCACCCACAAGTGTTGATTTGTGATTGATGCGTTTATCTACAAAACCTGTGAGGTGTAAAAAGCCGTAACGACCACTGTTGTTTATGTCGCTTTGGTTTACGCCAGAACGTGCCACCACGTTATAATGCAAGGGCTCGCTGTATTTGGTTTTTTCGCCCATTGGGATGTAGTCGGGCATTTTCTCATAATCGGGAAAATAGTTGATACCGGCGGTAAAAGCCCAGGTGTTTGTGGAGTTGTTTGGTGCACGCAAGTTTGCGTTGCTGTAATGTATTATGGAAACACCTGCGTGCAGACCAAAACCTTTCCAGATATTATTCTGCTTATACCCAAATTTGAGCATCGTGCTACTCATCACACGTGTTCCGTAGGCGTTGTTTATAAAATTGGTCTCACGGTCGTAAGGCTTTGTCGCCACCGCAATTCCTTGTCCTATTCTGAATTGCAATCTCCTTTTCCAGTAATAAAAATTGTAGTGCGCATATCCGGAATATACTTCCCCCAGATGGAAATTCTTCATATCCTGATAAGCAAAAGTGTATCCCACATCCGGAAAATTGTATCGTCGTTCCCACTCTTCAAAGCCATACGTTTTTCGGTTGTAGGCGAGCATTAATCCCGTGGGATGCTCCGTAATGAGATGAGAAATATCTGGGTTATGCTCTAGGATAGTGCCATAAAACAAATCTGCTTCGAGGTCAAAGGGGCGTACTTTTTCTTCTTGTGCGCTTAAAGCGAAAATGTGAAATATTAGCAATAAAGCGTACAAATGACGCATAGGTAAGTGTGATTAGGTTAGCTGTCAAAACTTACGTAAAAATACAAGAGCTGGTTGCATCAGGAGAAGGATTTGTTCAAAATTCGAAAACCTATTAAAATTTTTGTGGAATACAGAAACAAAAACTCACAACTTCAGTTCAAAGAGCAGAAGTTGTGAGTTTTAAAATTTTCGCGAAAGCGTAAAAACTTTCTATTTACTTGTTACCCAGAATGCGTGTATCACACCTGGGATGAATCCTAAAATGGTAAGAATGATATTTATGATTAAATCTTTCCCCGCGCCCTTCTCGACGGCTACGCCTAGTGGTGGAAAAATAATATTTAAAATGATGGTTAGTAGTGACATATTATTGGTTTTGGTTCCTTGTAAAAGTAGAGGAAACTGCCCCTAAAAAAGGTTAAGGGTTTTGTAATTGGTTTTTCATTAACATCCTTTTGCTGGTGCTAGCTGTATTTTTAAATAAACTAAAAACCAATTATGATGAACATTTTTGAAGCAATAAGAAAAGACCACGACAAGCAACGCGAGCTATGCCGACTAGTAACCAGCACCTCTGGAGACTCCAAGGGTCGCAAGCAAATGTGGGAAGACCTAAAAAAGGAACTACAAGTACACGCCGATGCGGAGGAAAGACATTTTTACAGTCCGCTCATACATAACGATATGATGCAGGAGCACGCCCGTCACGGTATTGCAGAGCATCACGAGATGGATGAACTTATTGAGAAAATAGATGAGACCGATATGGATTCTCCAGCATGGCTTACCTACGCAAAACAACTTTGTGAGAAGGTAGAGCACCATTTAGAAGATGAAGAGCATACCTTTTTCCAACTTGCAGGAAAAGTATTTTCCGAAGCCCAAAAAACCGATCTTGCCAAGGATTATACTGAGGCAATGAAAGAGAACAGATAATCTAAAACAGACCTATTGAGAATTTTAATTTATACAGCGCTTATCGCGCTGTTTTTTACGAGTTGTGCGAGCACAAAGCATAAGGATATTTCTTATCTGGGCACAGATAAGGTCCTATCCTTAGACGGAACATCAGTACCCGCTCCCACATTAAATATTTATGAACCAAATGGCAAAAAAAATAAACCTTCTCCAGTCCTTATCTACGTGCACGGCGGAAATTGGAACAAGGGCAAAAAAGAAATTTACTGGTGGCTAGGGCGCAACTTTGCAAAGAACGACGTACTTGCAGTTTTACCTGGGTACACACTCAGCCCAAATGCGAGTTACGATGAGATGGCGCAACAGATCGCACAGGCTATCTTGTGGACAAAAGAAAATGCAAGCAATTACGGAGGCGATCCATCACAAATCTACATCACGGGACACAGCGCTGGTGGACATCTGGGCGCACTTGCCGTATTGAATCCTAAATACGGTATCTACGCCGATGATATAAAAGGTATCATTCTAAATGACAGCGCTGGGCTGGATATGCACCATTACTTACAGAGCAACCCACCGCAGGAGTATAACAACTATAAAACCACCTGGACGACAGATGAACAAAAGTGGAAAGATGCTTCGCCCATCTATTTTCTAAATGAGAAGACCCCGCCAGTAATGATATATTTGAGCAGTAAAACGTACAAATCTATCACGGTGGCAAACAACCGTTTTACAGAGGCTTTGCAGGAATTTCAGCCGGGAGTTGCGCCTATAATTTTGGATAAAAAGCACGTTCCTATGATTACGCAATATATCTTTGGGTGGAGCGATCGCTTCGACGAGATTATTCAATTTATGCAAGACAATAAATGATAGTATTTTCTATTTTAGGTATTGGACTTTTGGGGTTAATGGTGTTTGGTTTTATTAAGCTTTCGCGAAAGCGTCCTCAAAAACATTTCCCTTCTCAATGGAAACCCGTACTAGAGAAAGAAGTCCTCTTTTACCGAAAGCTCGATGAAAAGGATAAAGTCATTTTTCAAAACCGAATGATGGCTTTTCTCGCCGAAATTAATGTCGAGGCCGTACAATTTGAACTTACGGATAAGGATAGGATGCTGGTTTCGGCGAGTGCGGTGATTCCTATATTTAATTTTGGGGATTGGGTATATGATAATCTGGAGACGGTTTTGATTTATCCGGGCCACTTTAATGAAGATCTAGGTTTTAATAAGGATGATCCTAAACGGCGTATTGCCGGGATGGTAGGAACAGGGCAGTTTGAGAACCAGATGATACTTTCGCGCAAAGCATTATACCACGGTTTTTCAAATGCTACCGATAAAGGCAATACTGCCGTACACGAATTTGTGCATTTACTAGATAAATTAGACGGTGATACTGATGGTATTCCTGAACGACTATTAGAACATCGCTATATTGAGCCCTGGCTGTCACTGATGCACCGCGAGATGGAACGTATCAATAATGATGAGAGCGATATAAGAAAATACGGCGCCACAAACCAAGCTGAGTTTTTTGCCGTAGCCTCAGAATATTTCTTTGAGCGTCCAGACTTGTTTAAAAGAAAGCATCCCGAATTGTACGAGATGCTTGTAAATTGTTTTGAACGTCCTAAGTCTAAAAACTAGTCCTCTAGGTCTTCAATAATGAGTTGCGCCTCTTTAAGAGATTTTCCGTAAAACCTGCTTCCTAAATAGGCAATTATACCAAAAATGATGAGTCCAAAAATCATAGGAATAATCATCTTTGTGAGGTCAACTTCTAAGAACATATCTTTCCCACTAAATAAAACAGAGAACACTGCCGAAGACGCAAACAGTACAAAAAAGCCTACGAGTATACTTCCCCTTTGAAACTGCGAGGTGTACTTCTTGTATTTAGAAAATTTTTTAATCGTAGTGCTCAGATTATCTTGCTGTAGATTTATCGCCTTCATTTTCTTGAGTAAAAAAAGGGATCCTACAGACATCACAAATAAAGTTATTACAAGTATGACAGCGCTCGCTTGTGATTGCCAGGATTGAAACTTTGTAAAGTTCACAAGAATATAAATGATAGTCGCAAAGCATATGATCGCTCCCACTCGCTCTGCGCGTAGTATTTTGTTGATTTTTGAGGTGTACTGTTGTTGTGCCATTTTCATAATAAGTTCGTCTGTGAGTTGTTTTTGTTTTTCGAGTTCGCTACTCATTTGTGACCAGGCAATTTGCATTTCTTCCAGTTCCATAGTCTTATTTTTTTACGAGTTGTTTTTTTAATTTTTCCTTGATGCGGGATATTCTTGTGCCTATGGCGGTTCGCGTAAATCCGGTGATTTCGGCGATTTCTTCGTACTTTTTTCCTTCTAGGAGTAAGAGCATTATTCCCTTTTCTACGTCACTTAAGGCGCGTATCTGATTGTACATTTCTTTGATACGCTCTTCCAGTATTGGGTCGTGAGCCTCGTAAGCAATCTGGAGGTCATCCATTTGTACTTTGTGTCCTTTACGTTTCTCCTTGCGTAGAAAAGAAAAGGCAGTATTTAATGCCACGCGATACATCCAAGTGCTCGCTTTTGAATCTCCGCGAAAGCTGTCAAAACCCTTCCATAACTGGAATACAATGTCCTGATACAGGTCTTTCTGGTCCTGCGTATTATCGCAATAGGCTCGGGAGATTTTAAAAATCATTCCCTCATTGTCCTTAATCAAGGTTGTAAATCGCGTTTCTTTAGAATTCAAATGAATTGTTTTTGTGATGGTTTGTGGTATTAGTTACGCTTTCGCGAAAAAGGTCACATCAAGATGAACATTTTTTTACAAACTCCTATTTTTGCCCAATGCAAGTAGACAACTTTTCAAACGAATTCTTCGGTATCGGTATCCAGAATGGTAAAACACCCGAAAATTTGGGCGTACTCTGGCGTAGTGCACAAAATCTAGGTGCAAGCTTTATTTTTACCATAGGCAACCGCTACGCAAAACAGGCAAGTGATACTCATAATGCTGTAAAGGCAATGCCTTATTTTCACTATAACACTTTTGAAGATTTTTATGCCCACCTACCCAAAGGCGCAAGAATCGTAGGGGTAGAGATGGATGAAAAAGCCGAGCCATTAGAAGATTTCAACCATCCCAGAAGATGCGTATACCTCCTAGGTGCCGAAGACCACGGGCTATCTAATAAAGCTATTGAGAAGTCACACCACCTCGTGCAATTCCCGTCTAAGATGAGCCTTAATGTAGCAGTCGCAGGGAGCATTGTGCTCTACGACAGAGGTCGCAATAAACCCCGACAATAAAAAAAGCACCTCTTAAGAAGTGCTTTCTAAATATTTACGGTAAATCGTTTTATTTAACGATTAAGTATTGATAGTCTTCAAAGTCAAGATTTCCACCAAAAATTTTAATTGACTTCTTAATAATGACTTCGGCCGCCTCATCCGTGTAGCCTAATCCTCTTGCATAGCGATTAAGCAACTTACGCTCAGCCTCGTCTATCTGGTGGTCTGCATAGATAATCTGGAAAAGATTAAAAAGACGTTCCAGCCTGCGCTCACTAGACGTAGGAGGGTCTATTGGGTACATCTTTGGGTTTTCTATAATCTCTTTGTATTCTGAATCGCGTATATCTAGTTTGCGTTTAAAACGCTCTAAAAGGGCAATTTCCTCTTCATTGAGTTCCCCGTCTGAAGAAGCAAGATGAACCAGAGAAGCAAAGTGCGCCACATTCTTACTGTGCTCGCCAGAATCGTATAGGTCTGTAAAAGACATAGTCGTTGGTTTTAAGTTTTTGAACTACAAAGGACGTTAATTTTCGGCAAATTTTCTTTGGAAAAGCCTATTAATTTAGTGGAGGATTTGGCGGTTGGTTACGCTTTCGCGAAAGCGTAATTATACCCAATACCAGTATCTTCATTTTTAAGTGAGAACCGCTACCATAGTTTACGCATTTGCTACCTTTGCACCAAAGAAAACGACATGGCACATAAAGCAGGATTTGTAAACATTATAGGAAACCCGAACGTGGGGAAATCTACGCTTATGAACGCCTTTGTGGGCGAGCGGTTGAGCATTATCACGTCCAAAGCGCAAACCACAAGACACCGTATTCTTGGAATAGTAAACGGAGAAGACTTTCAGGTATTGCTAAGCGACACACCTGGAATCATCAAGCCGGCTTACGAACTACAGGCCTCAATGATGGACTTTGTGAAAAGTGCCTTTGAAGATGCAGATGTGCTCTTGTACCTCGTAGAATTGGGAGAGAAAGAACTGAAAGACGAAGCGTTTTTTGAAAAAATACGCAATGCCAAAATTCCTGTGCTGTTGCTCATCAATAAAATAGACAAAGGAAACGAAGAGTTACTCAAAGAAGCAATGGATTTGTGGACGACTAAAGTTCCAAATGCTGAGGTGTTTGCGATATCAGCTTTAGAGAACTTTGGGGTAACTGAAGTTTTTAATCGCATCATTGAGCTTATTCCCGAGTCGCCACCGTTTTACCCTAAAGACCAACTTACGGATAAGCCAGAGCGTTTCTTTGTAAATGAAATTATACGCGAGAAAATCCTGATGCACTATAAAAAGGAAATTCCGTATTCGGTTGAGATTGATACTGAGGAGTTTTTTGAGGAAGAAACTATCATCCGGATGCGTTCCGTTATTATGGTAGAGCGCGAGACGCAAAAAGGAATTATCATAGGTCACAAGGGGTCGGCACTTAAAAGAGTAGGAGTGGAAGCGAGAAAGGATCTTGAGAAATTCTTCGGTAAGCAGGTACACCTAGAACTGTACGTAAAAGTAAACAAGAACTGGCGCAGTGATGCAAGGCAGTTGAGGCGTTTTGGATATAATCAGAAATAGGGCGCGCACGCGCTTCGCTTGAAATCGAAGACGAAATCGAATTCGAAGCTGAAGATGAAGCTGAAGATGAAGATGAAGCTGAAGATGAAGCCGAAGCTGAATTTTAATAGAAATCCAGACATGCGAGGTGTTGTCTGAGGTACGAAGACCTCCTTGTAGGTCTGAATGAAACAGAAAAGTGTAAAAGGAAATCGAAGTCGAAAAAGACGTAGGACTTGATGGCTGGCGCCATTTGACCTAAGACATAGGACAAATAAGCACAATCAAAGGTGGTTGAGTGATTCCGACGCCCCCTGTGCGTAGCCGAAGGGTAAGTTGGAATCGTATCGAAACCTCCGAATTTATTATGCAAAACAGAAAACTAAAAAATAGCGAACTCGACCGCAAGGACATCGAAGCTTTCAAAGCTTCGGAGAAGACTCCTTTAATTATCGTTCTCGATAATATCCGAAGTTTAAATAATGTGGGTTCCGTTTTTAGAACGGCAGATGCGTTTCTGGTTGAAAAAATATACCTGTGTGGGATTACTGCGCAACCACCTCATAAAGACATTACAAAAACAGCCCTGGGAGCAACAGATGCCGTCGCTTGGGAATATGTAGAGGACACTTTAGAACTAGTCAAAAAACTAAAATCTCAAGGCGTTCAAGTATGCGCTATCGAACAAGCGGAAGAGGCCGTCATGCTGGATAACTTTATCGCAGAAGATGGTAAGAAGTATGCAGTCATTTTTGGCAACGAAGTAAAAGGAGTGCAACAATCAGTAGTAACAGCTAGTGATACAGTTATTGAGATTCCTCAGTTTGGGACAAAGCACTCGCTTAATATTGCTGTGAGTTGTGGGGTTGTGGTTTGGGATTTGTTTTCTAAGATGAAATGATGCGTATTCTAAGATTTATAGGTCACCTTACGCTCATTTTATTTTTTACTGTATTGACACAGATAGGCGGTATAATCTATCTCGTTGTGGTGATTCTATTTCGAAAGTCAGTTGCTGTACGTTGGATTGTCTTTGCCAGTATTTATCTTTTGAGCACTTTTCTGATTGTGCCTTATCTAGCTCCTGTTTTTGGACGAGAAAAAATAGCTACAGGCGACGGAGTTGTTATTCATAACTTCTTTACGACAATAGCCAACAGAAACTATGTAGTGCCTAAAGTAAACACACTTTTAAGAGAAGTAACTCTAGATGCGCGCAAATCATATCCAACTATTGAAGTTCATTGTCTGGATGGGAACTTCCCTTTCTGGGATGGGTTTCCTTTACTGCCCCATCTAAGCCATAATGATGGAAAGAAATTAGATATATCATTACTCTATACCGATGATTCTGGGGAATTAACTAATACAAAACCTTCCAGAAGTGGTTATGGAGTATTTGAAAAACCTTTGGCTTCGGAACATAATCAAAATGATGTCTGTAAGAGTAAAGGCTATTGGCAATATGATTTTCCCAAATATCTCACATTGGGAAAAAATTCTGACTCGTTATTATTTTCCGTAAAAGCGAATAAAAAATTGATACAATCTATATTAAATCAACGAGCTATTTCTAAAGTTTTTATAGAACCTCATTTAAAGATGCGAATGGGTTTAGAACATAGTAAGTTGCGATACCACGGTTGTCGTGCCGTGCGTCATGATGATCACATACATATTCAGGTGAAATAAGGCTTAGTTTTTTATTTTAGGTTGGTAGTATTTTTTATCCTGTAGCCTCAATGTACGCTCTATTTTTTCGATAGATAATACTTCTTCTTTACTTCTCATTTTTCCATCTAGTCCTACAATGTAACGTGTTGTGATAAATGCTGTCAATTCTTTATCGTCTCTAAAAAATTTTTTAAAGGTGTCAAAGCCTTTGAAAGGGTAGCGGGTGTTCCATTCTTTATTAGCTATATATATCCGCTCTGCTATATTGTTCTTTTTGTCTTTAGAAATTCGTTTCCGCTTTAGACTATACTTTATAGAATCTCCACTTGACTGAGACTCTGTGATATGAAATTGTCTTCTTATTGGACTCTCCATAAGTCTATCATATTGTACCCAATATGACAGTTCCCAAATAGATGATTCGCTCAAATTCTCAATACTCAATCTACCATGCCCGCCTATTTTATTTTTATTGTCACTGAAGTAAATTTTGATGGAGTCAATTCCGATTTCTCTGATAAGTAATGAATAGCTGTCATCTTTTGAATTTATAAGTCTATATGCGTTTTTTTCATCATTAAAATTATGTTCGCTCGTCGAGTCTTGGACCTTCATTACCGCCATATAGTCAAACTTATAATCTTGTTGAGCATATAGTTGAAAAGTAAGGAATGTAAGCAAGAATAGTTTCATTTAAAAAGGATTGTAAATTGAACATCTCTTACGCTTTCCAAACGATTGTCATCTGTAATGCTTCCATCTTTTCTATTTGTGTAAGCGCGAATAATGAGTTTGTTCTTCAATTCTTTGTCCCATTTTAAACGTGAATAGTAATCTCCAAAGCCTATTCCTGAATGAATTGAAAATTTCACATCGGTAGTATGTAAGGTATGAGAAGTTATATTGCGAGGGTTGCTTTTTTTTGAATATGAATAAACAAACTTTGTGGTGGAGCTGTCTAATCTTTCTGCTTTTATTTCATAGTCTTTTAAATTCCTAATTCCGTGATATGAGTTATGTACTAAATACGATCTAGAAATATCAAGATTCCCATTTTCAGATATTATAAAGTTATCTAGGGAAACTTCGGCAATGCGGTCTTTTTTGTCATCTCTAAATATCATTTTATAGCGGTCTTCCCCTTTATCAATGAGAATAGCAACAATCTTTGAGTTTTCAGTATTTATGAAATACCTTCTGTTCTCATAAGTAGAATCTTGTGACTCTCTAGCATTAGAGCAATTGTAAATAATTTCTTTATTAAAAAAATAGGATTGTCCAAGACAAATGGAACAGCAAAGCATTATTGATATAAAGATTATTTTTTTCATACCAACCCCTTCAAATCCTCAAAATCCAATCCACCATAATTCCCACTGCTCATAAGCAATATCGCTTTATCCTCTAATTCCTGCCCAAACAAAAATGTCCTAAAATCCAACGGGTTCGTATAAATAATTAAATCCCTACGACGGAAGGCTTCTTCAATTTGCTTTTTGGTTACTTCTTCCAGTCCTTTTATTTCTACAGCGTGGGGGGAGTAAAAGACCACGGCAACATCTGCACTGTCTAAAGCACCTTTATATTCGGTTAGGAATTCTGGATTGAGGCTGGAATAGGTGTGGAGCTCTAGGCAAGCGACTAGCGTTCTGTCAGGAAATTGCTCTTTTACGGCTTGTGTTGTGGCTTCGACCTTCGATGGACTGTGCGCAAAGTCTTTGTAGATAACCGTTTTGTTGTTCTCAGCAATTTTTTCTAGGCGTTTGCTAGCACCTTTAAAGGTTGCGATGGCTTCATAAAAATCTTCCTCGACGATGCCCATATGCTGGCAAATCCATTTTGCGCCCGCAAGGTTATTGAGGTTATGTTTTCCAAAAATCTCTAGAGGCATTGGCCCATCGGGAGTCTCGATGAGTGTTTCGCCATTTTCGACTGTGTATTCTGGGGTTTTATAAGGATATTTCTTGATGTGCGCGGTGGCATTTTCGACTACGTTTACTACTTCTTCATCTTCCGTATTGTAAATCATTGCACCACCATTAGTCATACTGTCCACAAAAATCTGGAACTGCTCCACGTAGTTCTCGTAGGTAGGAAAAACATTAATGTGGTCCCAAGCAATACCGCTCAGTAATGCAATATTTGGTCTGTATAAGTGGAATTTTGGCCTGCGGTCTATGGGACTACTTAAATATTCGTCTCCTTCTAGCACCATAAAATCTGCGTCATCTGTAAGGCGCACCATCGTGTCAAAACCTTCCAGTTGCGCTCCCACCATATAATCTACCTCTTTATCCCAATAGTGCATCACGTGCAATATCATAGAAGTAATGGTTGTCTTCCCGTGAGAACCGCCTATGACAACGCGGGTTTTATTCTTTGCTTGTTCGTAGAGATATTCTGGGTATGAGAATATGTCTAACCCTAATTTTTGGGCTTTAAGAAGTTCTGGGTTGTCCTCCTTAGCGTGCATTCCGAGGATTACGGCATCTATTTCTGAAGTGATTTTTTCTGGAAACCAGCCAAAAGACTCTGGCAAGAGTCCATACTTATTTAGCCGAGATTTAGACGGTTCAAAAATGGTGTCGTCACTTCCCGTAACCGCATCTCCTTTATGATGTAGTGCCAGCGCCAGATTGTGCATCGCACTCCCGCCTATGGCTATAAAATGTACTCGCATAGATTGTTTGCCTTTTATTCAAAAATAAGCAATGCAATAGAAGATAGGAAATTGTGAAGGGTGGATGTGGGTTTGATGCTGGGTGCTGGGTGTTGGGTGTTGGAAGTAGGGAGTTGGAAGTAGGGAGTTGGATGCCGGATGCTGGGTGCTGGAAGTTGGGAGTTATTTTTTTCCGCTTTCGCGAAAGCGGTATTGTGAATAGGTAAACCTCTTTAGATACATACAAGTGATGAGAGATGACATTTCGAGGGAAACGCCGTGACGAGAAATCACTTAGCAGTGAGCACGCAAAAGTGAGCGACTTTGATTAGCACTATTCCCGAGTTTATTTATGTGATTTCTTACATCACTCAACCACTTTAGATTGTGCTTTTTTGTCCTACATCCTAGGTCAGATGGCGTCAGCCATCACGTCCTACGTCTTTTTCAGCTTCGAGTTCAACTTCAACTTCGATTTCCTATGGAATATTCAAGTACTTATGCGTCTGTAAAGAAACTTTCCACTTTGGGTTTGCCATCACATAATCCACAATAAGTGGAATCATCTTCTCCCGAACGCTCCATTCTGGTTGTAGGAAAAGTGTGCAGTCTTTGTTTACTTTGCGAGCATATTCTTCGGCAAACTCGAAGTCGTGCTTGTTGTATATGATGACCTTAAGTTCGTGAGCGTTGTCCAGTACATCTTTTTTAGGGAGCATACGCTTTTTTGGCGAGAGGCAAATCCAGTCCCACGTTCCCGTGAGCGGATATGCGCCAGAGGTCTCGATATGTACCTGTAAGTTTTTAGCCTTTAGCTTTCGCGTAAGCGGTTCCATATCCCACATAAGCGGTTCACCGCCTGTGATAACAATTGTATCGCTATATTTTGCGGCATTTTCTACAATCGCATCTGCCTCAGTAGGAGGATGAATTGCCGCGTCCCAACTTTCCTTTACATCACACCAATGACAGCCCACGTCACAACCACCTATGCGAATGAAATAGGCGCTTTTACCTGTATGTGCGCCTTCCCCTTGAATTGTATAGAATTCTTCCATAAGCGGAAGTAGTTCTCCTAGGTCTATACGTGATTTTATGGCTTCTTTTGTCATAGTGGGCAAAGATAACGGTTCGTGGGAAAATTCTAAGGAGTGTAGTAAGTAAAGTGTCTCGTACAACTGAGTATAATAGGAGTGTGATTTATAAGTTTAAACTTAGTGCTTTAGGCCACTAAAGTATTTTTTTTCTGTTCTTTTTTAAGTAACATCTTAAGAAGCTAAGTATTTGTTAATCAAACGAAAATTTTAAGTTTATGCACTATTTTTATTGAAAACAATGAGATATGAAAAATGTTATTTTAAGTTTTTTTGTATTAAGTGCATTTGCATTATTTGCGCAAGAGAAAATTACTCTAGAAGTCGCACCTTATACGATCTACTGCGACGATACCGAGTCAGAACGCTGTCTACAGCTTCTCGATACGCTAGGAGCAAGCCTGGAAATAGTAGGAATGGATGCTATTGAGGGTTTTAAAGCAGAAGAAGGCTTTGAATATACCATTGAAGCCCAACCGTTGCCAGTTATGGACGACGGAGTGGTAAGATATAGATTGATTAAAGAAACATCAAAAATGTGGGTACCACAGTACGCAACTGATGCCCCGACTTTAAATGGAAGTTTTCAAGTAGTAGGATTTAATGGAAGAAGCCTAAACAACAACCAGATAGATCTTGTTATCAATGCAAATAATAGTATCATGCGGGGCTCTACGGGCTGTAATAACTACCATTTGTTCTTTAAGCAACTAGGCTATAGCTTAATATTCTCTAAAATTCTTGCAAGTCATTTGCTTTGTGATAGCCGTTCGGCTTTGGATGAGGAGTATTTTGTAGTTTTCAATAGCGTACATCATTTTGATCTACAAGGAGATGTTTTACGACTTTATGATATTACAAACAAATTATTGCTCGAAGCGCAACGCATTAGATAGTTCAAGTTTAGAGACGTAGCAAAAAAAAAGCGCCACTTCTCCTGAGGAAAAGTGGCGCTCTATAATTTATCTTGAGTTGGGGTATCTACAGCTCAAGTACCGAGTTCTCTGCAGCAGCATATTCGTTCCACTGGAAACGGTCTGCTTCGGCTTCGTTTTGCCATTGTCCGTCTACTACGTAGCGAAACTCAACAGCTTTATCTGCTGGAAGATCAAAAGTTCCTTTAAATGTTCCGTTCTTTAATTTTTTAAGTGCTGCTGTGGTATCCCACGCGTTAAAATCTCCCGCTACGGCAACAGAGTTTGCCTCTGCTGCTGGTACTGCAAAAGTTACTTTGCATACTGGTTTTGATTTTAAATATTTCTTAGTAATAGGCATAATATTCTAGTTTGATTTAATGGGGTAAATGTAAAGGAAGTATGTGTTAAAAACTTATAAATTAGGGAATTAACTTCATTTTTTACAATTTGATAATAGGATAAGGGGAATTTTTATAATAGCGTAAAACGAAAACGTTTGCACTTGCGAAATTTAGACAACAAGTCGTAATAAAATTGCAGAATCCTTAGCGGAATAAGAATAAATTACCTGTTGTTTTCATAAAATCGCTATAAAAAAGACAGTAATCTGTTTAAATCATCTTCCGTATTGAAGTAATGAAAACTTACCCGCACGCCTTCCCCTCGAGCAATAACGATGATGTCTTCTGTCCTTAATTTTTGAACGAGCGCTTCATCCCCTTTTATATTAAAAATACTGCTGTGGTTTTTTCGATTTGTGATTGCGGAGTCTATTAAACCTCTTTCGGCAAAGGCTTCTTTTGCACTCGTGGCGAGTGTTGCGATTTTTGATTGGATGGTTTCCAGCTCTATTTGGTTGATTAAATCAATTGCTTCACCCAGACTTCCGTAGTTTAATGTGTCTTGATGTCCTGGTTCAAAGCGCCCTAAAAAACTTCCCTCTTGTGGCTTGTATTTCCCTTGCAAGGCATTAAACCCAGTGGTTTGTGCGCCTACTTTTTCGGCTACTTGTTTTTTAAAAAGGAAAAAGGCGTTGCCGTAGCCGGCATTCATCCATTTATAGGTGCTCGCCCCCAGAGCATCTATTGCCGAGTTGTCAAAGTCAAAAACCTCAGTTCCCATATATTGAGTTCCATCGGCAATGAAGAGGGTGTCGGGGTATTTGCTTTTTAAACTTTTTAGAAATTCTTGATCCAGTTTTATCCCGTTGAGCCATTGCACTAATGAAAATGCAAATATGTGGGGTTGCGCTTTCGCGAAAGCGGCCTCAATATCATCCTCCACTTTCTCAGTTATAGAAACGTAACGCACATCAAATCCCCGTGACGTGAACGGCCAGTTCACCGAAGGGTAATCTTGCTCCAGCAACAATACCTTTTCTGAACCTTCCAGCCCTTCAACTAGAGTGTTAAAACCATAGGAGAAATTAGGAACCAGCGCCACACGCTCCGGCAGGCAACCAAAAAGCTTTCCTACTTTCTCGCGCACTCCAGAAAGTATTTTCCCCTGCTTCTCCTTGAGCATACTGCCACCCACTAAAAAGTCGAGGTCGTGTTCCTGTCGCCACTCCATAACGGGAGTGGGTAATAGTCCAGACGCGGCGGTATTGAGGTAGGTGTATTGCTGGAGAATCGGGAATACTTTCTTAAAATTTTTCATAAGGTGATTGAGAATTGGATTATAAAGCAATACTTTTATAAGACAATATAAAGGTCGGACTTATGGGACTATTTACAAAGAAAAAGGAAACAGCAATTGACCCCGAACAGCGGGAACTTATAGAGAATGCGCAGGCGCGAGTGCGACAGAAGAAAAATCTGTATCGGCACTTTGTTGTTTTTCTCGCCGGTGCAATTTTATTAATAGTTCTTAATCTTGCTTTGGGAATAGGCGAGGAGTTCAAACCTTTTGAGAAACCTTGGTTTGTGTGGGCTATTTTGATTTGGATCTTCTTTTTCTTGGTACACCTTATCAATGTTTTCCTTTTAGGAAGCTTTATGAACAAGAAGTGGGAAAAGGAGCAAGTGGATAAGTTAGTGCAAAAACAAAAAGCAAAAATCGCTCAGATCCAGCAACAGATAGATGCTCAGAACCCATTACCTGAAAAAAAAAGTCCGTTACTAACGTATCCAGAAAAACCATTTACAGACCAGAATTCTCCCCTATGATTACAATGATTGCAGCCGCTGGTGAAAATAACGCGCTGGGAAAAGATGGAGATCTCGTATGGCACTTGCCGGATGATTTTAAACGTTTTAAGAAGCTAACGACTGGTCATCATATTATTATGGGACGTAAGACCTGGGAATCTTTCCCCAGGCCTTTACCCAACAGAACGCATCTTATCATCACCAGAAATAGAGATTTCAAAGCTGAGGGCGCCATTGTTGTACATTCCATGGAAGATGCGCTGGCTTATGCAAAGGATGATGAAAACACCTTTATTATAGGTGGTGGAGAAATCTACAAGATGGGGTTGGACTATGCCAGTCATATTGAGCTTACAAGAGTGCACGGTACCTTCGAGGCAGATGCGTTTTTTCCTGAAATCCCAGATGATACATGGGAGCTAGTAGGCAGCGAAACCCACGACAAGGATGATCGTCATAATTATGCGTTTACATATGAGACGTATCGTAAGAGGTAATATTTTTTCATCTTAACAAACATTAATACTTAAAGAAATACTTTTAGCAAACCTTTCACGGATAAAGGTTACTGTGCGTACTATCTTTAAAGAAAAAAGATTATGAGCACAGAAAACTTATACAGTAAAGAAGCCAAAGCAAAAATTAAAGAACTCGTAGAGGACATCGACTTTGCAATGATGACGACAAACCTAGGTCAGAAGCCTCTGGGAGCAATTCCTATGTCCACAAAGAAAGTGGATGAAGCTGGAAACATTTGGTTCTTAAGCGGTGCAGACAGCGACCACAATAAGGATATCCAGAAAGATAGCGATGTACAGCTTTTGTATTCGAAACCTAGTGATATGGAATTTCTAAGCGTTTTTGGAAAAGCTGTGATTACTCGCGATAAGAAGATATTAGAAGATCTTTATGGGAAGTCAGATGATAACTGGTTTGATGGAGTGGATGATCCAAACTTGACCGCTATCTCATTTAAACCAACCGAAGCAAGGTACTGGGATACGAAGCATAATAAATTTGTTTCCCTATTTAAAATGTTATATGGAACGGTAGCTGGCGAGAAAACGGATATAGGTGTCTCAGGAACATTGAAGCCGTAAAAAACAATGAGTAATAAATAATGGAAGAGCCTCTACTTGTTTGTAGAGGTTTTTTTTGCTTTCGCGAAAGCGTAACCTAGCCCATTTCAAGACTCAACCCTTCTTTGTATTTTTGTATAAACTAACTGAAAAATTTATGAACGCATATATATTTCCGGGACAAGGAGCTCAATTTTCAGGGATGGGCCTTGACCTTTTTGAAAAATACCCAGAAGCTCAAGATTTATTCCTTAAGGCAAACGATATTTTAGGTTTTGAAATTACCGACACCATGTTTGAAGGTACCGTCGACGACTTAAAGGAAACTAAAGTAACACAGCCTGCCATTTTCTTACATTCGGTTATTATGAGTAAGGTAATGGGAGACCGTTTTAAGCCAGATATGGTTGCAGGGCATTCTCTGGGAGAGTTTTCTGCTCTTGTAGCAAACGGAGCTCTAAACTTTGAAGATGGACTCAAACTTGTCTCTCAGAGAGCCCTTGCAATGCAAAAGGCCTGCGAGGCACAACAATCTACAATGGCAGCAGTTCTGGGCTTAGATGACAATATTGTTGAGGAAGTTTGTGCACAAACTGAAGGGATTGTTGTGGCGGCAAACTATAACTGCCCGGGACAACTTGTGATTTCTGGAGAGGTAGCTGCAATAGAAAGGGCTTGTGAAACGATGAAAGAGCGAGGAGCAAAAAGAGCTTTAGTACTTCCCGTGGGAGGAGCTTTTCACTCACCACTTATGGAGCCTGCTCGTGAGGAACTTGCTGCGGCTATCGAGGCAACAACATTCTCAAAACCTAGTTGTCCCATTTATCAAAACGTGAGCACAACCGCTGTTATGGATGAAAGTGATATTCAGAAAAATCTTATTGATCAACTTACAGCGCCCGTAAAATGGACACAAAGTATGCAACAGATGATTGCAGATGGTGCCTTAAATTTTGTTGAGGTAGGTCCTGGAAAAGTCTTACAGGGACTGATGCGTAAAATTAATCGTGAGGTTACAGCTTCAAGCGCAGATTGGGAGGCGTAGTACTAAAAGATTAACCCAGAAAAAATCCCCTTCGGTTTTGAGCGAAGGGGATTTTTTTGGACTACATTTAGTTATCGTCCGTCTGTGATTTTTCGGTAGCTTCTTTCATAGACTCACCACCTTTTTCGGTCATTTCTTTAGTTTCTTTCTGAATATCTTGGGCGACTTCTTTAATTTCTTCGCCTGCTTCCTCTAGTGCATCCCCGGCGTCTTTTATAACTTCTTTTGTGGCCTTAGTGGCATCGCTGGTTTTTTCTTTTACCTCTCTACAAGAAATAGCTGTAGTTGCGAGGGCTAGAATTACTATATACAGGGTTTTCATGTCTTATAATTTAGGGTTGAATTCGATGTAAAAATAGCGATTTATGGAGTAGTGAAATGTTGTAAGTTTCTTAATGGGGATATGATTTTTTTGCTCCAGAAAAAAATTTCGCGATACGCTGAAGACGTATTTATAAAAAGCGAACTAAAATTTAACTAGGAATTATTCCAAATTTTATTAGATTTACCGTATGGGAACAAACGATTTAGCTTCAGAAATTCGCCGATTTAAAGAAATACGGGAAGACCACGATTTTACACAGTCGGAATTTGCCGAGCAACTGGGCATTAAAAACTCCACGGCAGACATAGAACGCGGGAGGACAAAACTTTCTGGACGTGTTGTTACAGAGATGTTGCGACTTTTTAACGTGAATCCGTTATGGATTTATGGATATAGCAATCAGAAGCATCTCAATACGGATAAAGGTGATGTAAGTCCTAAAGTTGTGATTGTAGATAAAGAGGACAACGAGAATATGGTTATGGTTAACCAGAAGGCGGCTGCCGGCTACCCCAACAATATTCAAGATGTAGAATGGTATCAAAATCTTCCTGCCTTTGACCTTCCGCTCCCACAATATAGAAATGCAACCTATCGCGGTTTTCAAATAGAAGGAGATAGTATGGTTCCTAACTTTAGACCTGAAGACTGGGTGCTGGCAAAAGGCGTCGAGAGCTTAGATTATGCGGCAGACAATAAAGTGTATGTAATTGTAATGCAGGATGCCGTGGTCGTAAAAAAATTACAAAAATTACCTGATGCTTCTAAGGTGCTACTAGTATCACTCAATAAAGAATATGTTCCTTATGAAGTTTCGGTAAGTGATATTCAAGAAATCTGGCAAGTGAGCAGCAAGCTCACTTTTAATCTGGAAGAGAACTCTGAGAGTAACCTACTCAAGGAATTACAACAATCTATGGAGGAATTGAAGTTACAGTTGGGCGGTAAACACGCTAAGGCGTAACTGCTGGACAACCCTTAAAAGAAATGGGCTATAATTCAATCGAATTATAGCCCATTTGCTTAGGGAATTTAAAATCTATTTAGAGTCGTCGTCAACTTTAATCTTAGTCTCACCGTCCTCTTCCTTGATTTTTACTTCCTTACCGTCCTCGGTCTCCATCTTGATTTTATAAGAGTCATCGTCGCTCTTTTCTTTGATGGTAGCTCCCTCTTCTTTCATCTCTTCTATAAGTTTCTCTTTTTCAGATTTCTCTTCTCTACAAGATGTGAGGGTTATTGTTCCGGCAGCGAGTAAAAGCGCTGCATATTTATATAATTTCATAATCTTTTGTTTAGTTATCGTCAGTACCACCGGTACCTGTGTTTTCCTCTATTTCGTCTACGCCTTCTTCAATCGCATCTCCTGCGTCGTCTATTGCGTCTTCGATATCATCACTACTATCTACCTCGATAGTTGTGGTTTTATTTTCTCTACAAGATGTCATTGTAAACGATGAACCTAGTAAAGTAATAATTGCTAATGTTGCAAATATTCTTTTCATAATAATGTAAATAATGGTTAGTTGCTATTAGTTGTCGTCGTTGCCGATTTTATCAATTTCTTCATTGATTTCCTCATTCACTTCTTTGTCGATTTCCTTTGCAGTGCGCTCTAGAATACCTTCCTTTTCTTCTGTTCTTTCCACTTCAACTTCTTTTACGATAGTTTTAGTTTCTGTTGTCTTCTCGCGACAACTCGTAAATGATAGCCCTACAAGTAGTAAAGCGGCGACAGCTATTTTTTGCATTTTCATAATTCGAGTTATTGATTAGTAGGACAAATGTAAATGTTAAACTGAATGCTTTTGATAATGATTTACCAATTCTTTCTAAATAATACGTTAACATTTTAACCTTGCACTCATTTCTGCCTAAATACTGTTAATTTTAAAAGAAAAAATGCACTTTCAATCGCTTTATCAATTTTTAGAACAGCTCCAAAACAATAATTCAAAAGAGTGGATGGATGCCCATCGCAGGGAATATCACGACATTCGTGATGCACATATAGACTGGCTAGATAGGCTCAACCAGAAATTTGCTAAAATAGATAAAGAGTACTTTGATACTCCTGGAAAGAAGGCCATCAACAGGATAAACAACAATTTAATGTTCCATCCTAATAAACCTATTTATAAGGATCACTTTGGGGCGGGATTGGACCAAAAAACGAAGCAAGGTGATTTTTACATTGAGATAGGCCTCAAGCAAAACTTGCTCGCTGGAGGTTACTGGCGTCCCAAAAAGGAAATACTTGAAAGTATACGGAGCGCTATAGATTACAATGGAGAGGAATTACAAGCGATTATAGACAAGCCAAGTTTTCAAAAAACCTTTGGAGGTCTTTATCAAGATGAAAAACTCAAGACTGCCCCTAAGGGATATTCTCAAGACCATCCTCATATCAATCTATTGCGTCATAAAACATTTGCCGTTGAGGTTACGCTTTCGCGAAAGCGTGTACTCGCAACAGATTTTGAGGATTATATTGTTGAAGTATACAAGGAGATGTTGCCATTTAGAAGGTATCTTCGGGAAGCAGTAACGGTTTGAAAAATACGTCAAATCCCGAACCTTGATAAGTGATGATCGAGATGTTTACTAAGGAATGAATATTAACTTTAAGTTTTCTAGTTTTTGTAAAGAAAAAATTTACAAAAACTAGAAAACAACCACCCCGACAATGTACTGAAGTCATTACATTTAATTAAACCCCAAACTGAGTGAGATGATGATCCAGATGTTTGTACTCTAATTTCCCCCATTGCTCTGGAGTAAAACTACCGAACATAGGGTGTGGTAGCCATTCCTTCTGCTCCCGTTTCTCATAAAATGCATCTATCATACTCACAAGTTTTTCCCTTTCTAGGGAGAGGTCGCGTTGATCTGTAATTTTTGCGGCTTTGACCGTAGGTAATCCTTTTCTCCAGGGTTTATCACTGTACAGAGATTTTTTAAACATTAATGGGATAGGATTCCAAGTACGTTTGCGCGGTTTTGTGCTCAACGCAACTTTGAACGGAAATTGACAATGGGTGACCATTTGCCCGACGTTCATTTTTCCCCACTCGGGAGTGTGGTCTGGCGTGAGTTTTTGGAGGCGTGTTTTGATTTCGTGGTAAGCACTTTCGTCAAATAAACTTTTCATAGGTCAGGTTGCGTATTGGTTCGAGTTATTCTATGATTTGTAAATACACCATAGTCGCCATTAAAGGTAAAGTATTATCTTTAATTTCTATGTCAGAAGAATTACCGCAATCCTTTTCTATTAAAAACTGGTCAGAAGATGACCGCCCCCGCGAGAAACTACTCAATAAGGGAAGAACAGCACTTAGCGATGCAGAACTAATAGCCATATTAATAGGGTCTGGCAGTCGTAATGAGAGTGCTGTGAGTCTAAGCAAGCGCATTCTTGCTTCGGTAGAGAATAACTTGATGGAACTGGGAAAGCTTACTATTAAGGACTTGATGAAGTTTAAGGGGATAGGAGAGGCAAAAGCTGTAAGTATTGCCGCGGCGCTTGAACTTGGGAGGAGGAGAAGTGGTGGTGATACGCTTTCGCGAAAGCGTATTTCTTCAAGTGAAACCGCTTATAGCATTTTACAACCTATCATAGGCGACCTTGCACACGAGGAATTTTGGGTTATTTATCTCAATAATTCGAACAAGGTTCTTGATAAAAAGCAATTGAGCAAAGGAGGTATCACGGGAACACTTGTGGATGTACGTCTCGCACTTAAGACAGCGCTAGAGCTAGGAGCAGTTGCTATCGTGCTGGGGCATAACCACCCCTCTGGAACTTTAAAACCCAGTCAGGCTGACAGGCAAATTACCCAAAAACTCAAAACAGCAGGCGAGAGTCTTGATATCAAAGTCCTGGACCACATTATTGTAACCGAAAAGACGTATTTTAGCTTTGCCGATGAAGGCATACTGTAATTTTTACCCTCCAGATGCTGCTCGTTTACACGCACAAAATCACACCTAGAATAAGCTACACCTTTAAGCATATTTTTACAAGAATGCTTGGGCTTCCGGTTTCATTTACCTCAAAAGTGGAGGAGGTCGTGGCTCACGAGGGTCCAAAAATTTCCTATACCCAAAAGCAACTGGGCAACGAGCTCCATTTTAAAAGTACAGATTTACTTTTTGAACAGGGAATAACAGATGCGTCCATAAAGGTCTCAGACTGGAATGGGGTACCTTGCTTTTTTCAAGTAGGTGAGATGAGTGCGATGCCTTATGATATTTTTGCGGCAACTTTTTACCTACTAAGTAGGTATGAGGAATATCTGCCACATGTAAAAGATGAGCTGGGAAGATACCCTGCGTCAGAGAGTCTTGCGCTTCAAAACCATTTCTTGCACCGTCCCGTAGTAGATATATGGGTGCAGCGCTTAGAGTATTTATTCAAGAGGCACTTTAAAGATTTTGTCATTCCTGAGCGATTGTTTAGGGAAAAGGTGCTGGTAAAGGTGCCTCAGGCATATGCTTTTAGAAAATTAGGATTGCTCAGAACGTTGGGGGGATTTTTCAGTGATTTCTTCAATTTTAGATTGAGACGTAATTTTGACCGATTGCAGGTACTCCTAGGTGCTCGCAAAGATCCTTATGATTCTTTTACTTGGTTTATTAATATCCAGAAACAGACCACAACAAAAATTCAATTTTTCTTTGAACTTGGTGATTTTTCAGAAGAGAGTCGCAATGTGAAACATAGTAAATCCACGTTCCAGTCACTCATTAAGATGGTGGCAGATTATAGTAAGGTGGGTCTTATGATTTCTAAGGGCGCTGTTCAGTCCCTACCTATGCTCAAGGTGGAGCGCCGTAGGCTTGAAGACATTGTAAACCGTAGTCTTGATCAAGTAGCTATTACACATAATTTGATTCACTTGCCAGAGACCTATCGCAATTGCATAGATCAGGAAATTGTTGAAGATTACAGTATGCATTATGCGACGCATAGCGGTTTTAGAGCAGGGACTTGTAGCCCATTTCTTTTTTATGACCTCGACTATGAAATCCAAACACCATTGATTCTTTATCCTACCTGTTCAGAGGACAGGTTACTGGTAGATGAGCGCAGAGGTACCATAGATATGGTTACTATACGGTCCCTTTATCAAGAGGCAAAAGCAGTGAATGGGTATTTTATTATAGGATTTACGAACACCTCTGTCATCTATCCTAAGGGTAAGGAATTATTAAAAACTATAGTACTGCGAGATGCTTAAAAATATAGAACACGTTTTTTTTGATTTAGATCACACGCTTTGGGATTTTGATAAAAACTCAGGTTACGCTTACGCGAAAATTTTCTCACTCCATAACATTGAAGTAGATTTAAAGCAGTTTCTTAAAATCTACGAACCTATCAATTTTCAGTACTGGAAATGGTATCGAGAAGAACGCGTGACAAAAAAACAGTTACGCTACGGAAGGTTAAAAAAAAGTTTTGATACCCTCAAAGTATCTTTATCTGATGATCTTATAAACACCCTCGCCGAAGATTACATTACGTATTTACCCGACAACAATCATCTTTTTGACGGAGCGACAGAACTTCTCGAGTATCTCAAACAAAAGTATGAACTTCACATTATCACAAATGGTTTTGAAGAAGTACAGACCAAGAAACTCGTAAACTCTAAAATTGATTATTTCTTTAATACCGTTACCACATCTGAGTCGGCCGGTGTTAAAAAACCTAATCCTAAAGTCTTTCATAAAGCGATGAATGACGCTGGGGCTGTTGCTTCTAGCAGCGTTATGATAGGTGATACATACGAAGCAGATATTCTAGGAGCAATAGGAGTGGGGATGCCCAGTATATGCTTTAACTATCATAAGGCAATATTGCCAAAAGAGCAGTTATTTGTAGACCATCTTCTGGAGATTAAAAAATACCTCTAGCAATATTGTAGGAAAATGGGGCGTTAAAGAGTAAACCCCCTAAGTATGAATTACCTTTTAAAAGGTACATTTTGGCTATTACTTATTGCACTGTCGTTTGCATCAGTCTCTTGTGTGAAAGATGTTGATTTTGAACAAGCAGACGATTTTGCCACTACTCAAAAAGTGGACCTAGACCTTATCTTTTTTGATCTTGACACCTCCAACTTTGTAGACGTGGTTACAGAGGAGGTCATTCTAGTGATTAGAGATACTACGCGTTTAGAGTTTCTGGACGACACCTTCATTCAAGACAATCTAGTACAGATTGACTTTTTATTTCAATATGAGAATACATTCTCTCAAGGCTTTTTTAATCGCGCCGTGTTTCTTAATGAGCAGGACGATATTCTATATGAGACCTCTTTTGAAGTAGACCCCTCATTAAATGGGGAAATAGAAACTACTCAATTTACAGAAATCGTTATTGCACCAGAGCTAGATTCTATTAAGAATGCGATAAAGATGTTTATTGAATTGACCCTCCAGCCCAATGGACAGCCTTTAGAAGGTACACTCGGACATAAGAGTAAGGCAGTGTACACGCTGGAATTCTCTGACTTGTAACTATGAGACAGCTAGTATATCTTTTTATCTTATGCCTAGGTTTTAATGTTTTAGGGCAGAATAAGCAATTACTCTATAATGTAGATAACTTACCTCAGACTTTATTGCTTAATCCTGGTGCTTCTCACAGCTTTGAAAAACATATTGGAATTCCATTTTTCTCCGGATTTTCTCTAAGTGCTGGATCATCTGGGATAAGTGTTTACGATATTTTTCAGGAAGGTGGTGATTTTAATGCGAGAGTAAGAGATGCTATTTTTAATCTTTCAGATAAGGATTTCTTTACCGTAAACGAACAAATCGAGATAGCTTCTTTTGGATGGAAACCTAGATTCAAGGACATTTATTATTCGGGTGGTGTTTATCAAGAGTTGGATGCGATAGTTTATTTTCCTAGGGATTTAGCCATCTTGGCATACGAAGGAAATGCTTCATATATCGATGTTCCTTTTGAGTTCAATGATCTTTCGGTAGCTGCAGAAGCACTTACAGTATACCACTTTGGAGTAAATAAGCAGGTTTCTAAGAAACTACGTTTAGGAGCCAGAATTAAGCTGTACTCGAGTATTGTAAATGTAAATAGTACAAATAACAGAGGGCAGTTTATAACTAGAACAACCCCCGAAGGAGATAATTTTTATAGTCACGAAGTTCAAAATGCCAGTGTCCGAGCTAATACTTCTGGATTAGTCTCAATAATAGAACAGGAAGCGAGCCCCGTAGCACGAGCAATTCTAAGCAAAAATTTAGGAATAGGTCTGGATGTAGGGGGCACTTATACATTGTCAGAAAAGTGGACGGCTAGCGGAAGTCTTTTAGATATAGGTGCCGTATTTCATCGCGACGACGTTAATAATTATGAACTTACGGGAAGTTATGACTTGCAAGGAATAGAATTTATCTTTCCTCAAGTTCTTGACGGCACCGCGACAACGCCGTATTGGGAGAACCTTGAAGATGAGATTGAGGAGCAGTTGCCATTCAACGATTCTTTGCAGGTTAATTACACAACCTGGAGGCCGATTAAGGCGAATGCCGGTTTGAATTATGGATTTGGTAAGAATCTATTTGGAGACTGCGACTGTACTAATGGTGGCAAGAACCAATATGAGAGTAATGTCGGTCTTCAATTCTTTGCTATAAAGAGGCCCAGAGCAATAAACAGTGCCTTAACTGCCTATTATGATAGACGATGGAATCGCCTACTCAGAACAAAACTAACCTATACACTCGACGCATTTTCAAAGCGCAATGTAGGCCTGTTGCTTTCGGCAAATATTAAGAATTTTAATGTTTATCTTGCCGCTGATAATTTACTGGACTATCCCAACCTTGCCAAAGCTTACAATGCTTCTTTGCAGTTGGGCTTTCAGTTCACCTTTGAACCAGATTAATAACGATGAAGATTTTCTACACCATTTTATTTGCTTTTTTTATAGGTAATTCCATTTTCGCGCAAAGCGTAAATAATTATAAGTATGTTCTTGTTCCCAATCAGTTTGAATTTTTAAAAAGTCCGGACGAATTTCAGGTGAACTCACTTACGGTGTTCTTATTTAAAAAGTATGGATTCGATGCTTATAAGGGTGGGCTAGAAGCTCCTGCTTACGTTCTTGATAATCGTTGTGATGTACTTTATGCTGATGTGATTGGGAATTCCGGATTTTTAAGGACAAAACTAAAAGTTGTGCTAAGGGACTGTAATAATATTGTAGTTTATACTTCTGAAGAAGGAGATAGTAAAGATAAACGTTATAAAGAGTCCTATCACGAGGCGCTCCGGGAGGCTTTTCTATCTATAGAAGCCCTGAATTATAAATACGAGCCTGGTAATGACAAAAAGACTACAAGTTCAGATACGGCCGAAACAGAGATGCAAAGCGCTATTTCTAAGCCCGATGATAAAAAAGAAATTCAAGAGGTAATCGAGGTTCCAGATATAAACAAGGAACATATTGACGAAATCGTCACTAACGCTGACTCCAGTGAAGCTGTGCGGGTTTTCGTGAGCGAAAACAGTGACTATAAGTTAGTTCAAGCTGGTGGTAATTTTATAGTTTTTGACGGTACAAAAGAGATAGGAGCCGCACGACTTAAAAATTCAAATGTGTTTTTGGTTGAAACCACAGACTTTTCTGGAGAGGGTAGGATTTCTGGTGACGAATTTCTAATTAACAGGGAGATAAAAGGCGTAGGTATGGTAACTATGCGATTTATAGAAGTAAACTAATACCCATACTTATCCTTCCATTGTTTTTTGAGGTATTCCCTTAATGCATTTTCACGAGGGTTTGCACCTGGATCATAGAGTGTGGTCCCTTTTACTTCTTCGGGGAGAAATTCCTGAGCAATAAAATTTCCTGGATAATCGTGTGAATACCTATATTCATTACCATAACCTATATCTTTCATCAGTTTTGTAGGAGCATTGCGCAGGGGTAGTGGTACAGATAGGTCGCCTGTTTCCCTTACTAATTTTTGAGCTTTACCTATTGCTAAATATGAAGCATTGCTCTTAGGGCTTGATGCGAGGTAAGTGACACACTGACTCAGTATGATACGAGCCTCAGGATATCCTATGGTGTTCACGGCTTGAAAACAATTTGTAGCAACCACAAGCGCCGTAGGATTTGCATTTCCAATATCTTCTGAAGCAGAGATGATTAGCCTTCTCGCTATAAATTTTACATCCTCCCCGCCCTCAATCATTCTAGCAAGCCAGTAGACAGCCGCGTTAGGGTCACTGCCTCTTATCGACTTTATAAAGGCAGAAATTATATCATAATGCTGTTCTCCTGTTTTATCATAAAGCACCGTGTTTTGTTGCACTTTAGACATTACCATATCATTGGTAACTGTCACGTCAGAAGAAGATTCCGTAGCAATGATGAGTTCAAAGATGTTGAGCAACTTACGGGCATCTCCACCGCTTAGTCTCAAAAGCGCCTCAGTTTCTTTCAGGGTGATATTTTTCTTTTTTAGCTCATCATCTTCTTTTAAAGCGCGAAATAATAAATTTTCAAGATCATCTTTACCGAAGGGATTCAGGATGTAAACCTGGCATCTTGAGAGTAATGCAGGTATTACTTCAAAGCTAGGATTCTCTGTAGTGGCGCCTATAAGTGTAACCCAACCCTTTTCGACTGCACCTAATAAAGAATCCTGCTGTGATTTACTAAACCGATGAATCTCATCTATAAAAAGGATGGGGTTTTTCTGAGTAAAGAGACCTCCGCTCTGTTTTGCCTTCTCAATAACCTCCCGTACGTCCTTTACTCCGCTACTTATGGCACTTAAGGTGTAAAATGGCCTTTTTGAAGTGCTTGCGATGATGTTTGCTAGTGTTGTTTTACCAATTCCAGGAGGTCCCCAGAGTATCAATGAGGGTATCACTCCTGCCTCAATAGCGCCTCGTAAGGAACCTTGTGGTCCTACTAGATGTAGTTGGCTCAAATAATCATCAAGAGTTTTCGGCCTTAAACGCTCAGCTAGGGGTATATTCATTGTATAAAAATAAGTATTTTGTCTAGGCTAAGACTGACAATTTAACGGCAATTAAAATTGTGGACTACCTTTTGACAAACTTTAGATCAAATGTCTAGAGAAGAAGAATCATTTCCGTTTTACTATGGTGTTGTCCTATATCCACTGTTGTTTGTCCTTGTTATATGGACAGTAATGTGGGTGGAGGTTACATTTCATGTAGATTTTACGACCTATGGAGTAAGACCGCAGACTGTTAAAGGATTGCGCGGTATATTTTTTTCGCCATTTATACATTCAGGAGTCACTCATCTTTGGCACAATACAATTCCCATTTTTGTGCTTGCTATGGCCCTATTTTATTTCTACAAAAAGATTTCCTGGGCGGTATTGTTCTGGATTTTAATCTTAAGTGGTTTGGGGACATGGTTGTTGGGACGACCGTCCTATCATATTGGGATGAGCGGTATTATTTATGGTTTGGTTTCTTTTCTTTTTTTTAAGGGGATTTTTGCGAAGCATTATCGACTTATAGCGCTCTCACTCGTAGTAGTTTTTTTATATGGTGGCCTTATTTGGGGTGCCTTACCTATCAAAGCTGGAGTATCTTGGGAAGGTCATTTAGCAGGTTTGATTGCGGGGTTGTTGTTAGCATTCCGCTTTCGCGAAAGCGTACCATTGCCTGCAAAATATATTTGGGAAAAACCAGATTACAATGCCGAAGATGATCCTTTTATGAAACAGTTTGACGAAAATGGAAATTTTATCGAAATAGAACCTGAAGAACCATTAGAAGAAGTAGAGATACATTATGAGTACAAAGAATCTAAGCTGAATGATACTGAAGGCCTATGATCTCTGCCGAACGGTCTCATATAAAAATGCGCCACAGGCTACAGATACGTTAAGTGAGCCTATCTCTCCCATTAGAGGTAGCTTAGCTTTATGATCTACAATTTTAAGTACGCCTGGAGAGACACCACTATCTTCTCTTCCCATTACGATGGCAGTAGGGGAAGACAGTTCCATTTCAAAAAGGCTGATGTTACTTTTTTCTGTTGCTGCGATAACTTGTATGCCAGATCCTTGTAAATAGTAAATAGCATCTTTAATATGGTCCACCTTTGCAATGGGTACATTAAAAGCAGCTCCTGCAGAGGTTTTTACGGCAACGCCATTGAGAGGAGCGCCTCCTTTTTTCTGAATAATTATACCGTGTACTCCAGTACATTCTGCTGTACGAATAATGGCACCGAAGTTCCTAACATCTGAAAGTTGATCTAATAAAAGAAATAAGGGATTAACACCTGATTCTATAGTTTGTGTCACTAGAGTCTCAAAGTCTCTATATGCTATAGGTGAGATAGTTGCAAAAGCTCCTTGATGATTTTTTTGAGTAAGCCTATTGAGTTTTTCGACTGGTACGTATGAAAAATTGATCCCATTTTTCTTGATAAGAGTATTTAACTCGCTTGTAAGTGCATTGTTAAGTCCTTTTTGTAGAAAGACTTTGTCTATTTCTTTTCCTGCCTGAATGGCTTCTATAATGGCTCTTGTGCCAAATATTTCTAGATTTGTGCTCATAGAATAAATATAAAAAGAGGCCGATATATATCGGCCTCTTTAAAATAATTAATTAATTTTTTAATTATTGCTTAGTAAAACGTAAGCGCATAGGGTAACTTCCTGTACCACAACCTCCGTCATCAAGACCGAATCCAGAAACATCAAATTCGAAAACATCATCATCCTCAAGATTCAAATCAAAGTTTGCTTGTGGTTGAGCGTGAATATCTTGAATAGTGTTTGCTCCACCTGTACAACCTAGAGATCCTCCAGGAGCTGCATCAGTTGTAAAGAATATTTTACCACAAATCAAATTGATGGTAGCTTGTTGAGCAAATACAAATGAGTCAGGATAAATTGTAAAATCAAAGAAACGCTGTGTTCCATCTGCAGTAATGTCTACTAAAACAGCATCTGGATAGTGATCTCCAAAACCTCCTTGGAAAGGGTTGTCATTTCTTAGTAACTCTTCCATTAAGTAAGTTCCTGAGAAAAAATCATCTGCTTCAAATAAACAAACTACTTCAGTCGTGTACTGAAATGGTGAGCTAAAGAATAATTCAGTAGCAATGTTTGGGTTTGAATTAGTTGATGACCAAGAAGTACCATCTGTAAGATTCAATTCAAATCTATAGGTGAAAGTATCTGCACCATTAATTAAATTTGGATCAAGACTTAAAGCATCAATTGCATCAGTCACAGAGCTATTGTATGATACTCGAGGAAATCCATCAGGTCCAGCAGTAAAGGCACTTCCTGGGATGGTTTCTAACATAACTTCACTTACAGAAAAGTTAGGGTCATCAGAAGGATCGTCTGGTGTCCCATTATCATCATCTAGAGTTAAATCTGCAAATGCTACAAATACGTCTACGTCTTGTAATAAATTTCCGTTGTCAGAATCTCTTGCCTCTAAAAGAAGGTCTATAGTTGATCCATCTAAGTTAAACAGATCCACAGTAAATGACGATTCTATTGTCTTAAGAAATGCACCGTTAGGTAGCGTTCCAGGAATTTCAGCGCCTATTTCACCAAATGGTAGAGGAAATTTTTCCTCTTCTGTACAACTAGAAGTCCCAATAAGTACTGCAGCTGTAGCTAGGGTGATTCCGACAGTTTTTATATTTTTTAAAATTTTCATGATTTATTTTTTTTATTTAGTCAATAAATCCAGCTGGATTTGTATCCCAAAAGATTTGTTCTGTACGCTCTTTCTGATTAGCGTTCGTATTTAGAGTAACATAGTTGTTAGGATATAATGCGCTTCTAAAGTAGGCACCTGGATCAGGAAGGATCATAGGTTGCATATTGCTAGGGAAGCCTGTTCTTCTATAATTATTATAGGTTTCTAAACCATTACCCCAAGCAAGGATGTGGTACTCTTTCATTAATAGATCAAGTTTTCTGATATCACTTCCAGCACTAAATTCATCTAAAATGAAAGTTACATAGTCATCATTAGCATCCTCTAGGTCCATTTGTGCATCAGCATCATCAAGAGTGAATCCAGCAAAATTCTGAACTAAACTAAATGAATCACGTACGGCATCTTCCATCAAGGAAGCTGGATCGCCAGGAGTTCCTAAAGTAAGGGCCATTTCAGCTTGAATTACTTTAGTAAAAGAAGATAACCAGATAGGAGCAATTCCTGCACCTACGGCACCGTCAGTACCTGCATTCTGAACACTTCCTCCTTCACCTGCATCAAATTTCCCACCTGCAGGATATAATCCTGGAGCGGTTCTTTTTGTCGCATCTGGTGGAATACCACTATTATCACCGTGATCTCTTCCCCAGTATCCTCTTGCAGCATCGGTTACACAAAATGGAACGATAGTGCTATTGTATAAAGAGCTAACCGAGTTGTATTGAGCAGGAATAGCTGCTCCAAGACAATCTAAAGTAAAGAGGTCTTCATCGGTAGCATCAGTATCTTGTCTGTAAAAATAATATGGTAGACGTGGGTCGTCAAACCCTTTTTCAACAGCAAGTTGCCACATAAACCAGTTAGACATATATCCACCAGCAGCATTTTCATAGAATCCATTATACATTGGATGACGTGTATTAGGATTTAATCGACTTGAACCGTACTGAAAAGTGAAATTTTCTTCAGGAGTATCGATTAGGTCATTTTCAGATAACAATGCATTCGCCTCAGCTACAATATCAACTCCTAATGCGCTACCGTTTAAACGTGCGTTATTAAGAATTCTAAGCTTAAGTGTTTTAGCCGCTGTGATCCAAAGTGTGGCAGTATCTTCATTTACTTCACCATCACCATCACCATAAAATAAATCTTCAGAAGGGTAGAGGCTTGGCTCTTCGCTAAGAAGGACGATAGCTTCATCAAGAAGATCATAAGCTACTTTGTAAAGATCTGCTTGCGGATCAGCTGTTGGATTTGTAATTGTTTCTCCCATTAGAGCTTCTGAATAAGGAACATCCCCAAATAAGTCTACTAAGGTAGAAACAATATAAGATTCCATAACTTTAGCAGTTCCTATATGATATGTAAGACCCGTCTCAAGTGCTGGTTCTTCAAGAGTTCTAATGTCAATTAATGCATTACTATACACGGTCCATAAACCATTAAAGTTAACTGGTGCATAAGCATTATTGTAAGTGTTACCACCACTAAGTTGACGCATTCTGGTTACATCCTGCGTAAAAGTGCCGTTTCCACCTGCTGCCGCATTAAAGAATCCTATGAATCCTAATTGGGCATTGTTGAATAGAAAATCCGGGTCCAATGATTCCTCAGAGACTTGATTAGGATTTTCAACTAATTCTAACTCTACTGTTTCACACGCAGTAATTGCGAAAAGTGCCAGGAGAGCAAGAATGCTTTTAAATTTATAATTCATAATTTTTTTTATTAAAAAGTAACATTTAAGTTAAAACCATATCTTTTTGCAGTTGGACCAGTAAGGAAGTCAAATCCTTGACCGTTACCAACTCCAAGACTCTGAACTTCTGGATCGAAGTTTAGACCTTCAGGCACGTTAACTGCTTTGAACCATAAGTTTTGTCCGATAAGAGAAATACTCATTCGTCCAAAAGGTGTTTTTTCAAGAAACTTCTTTGGTAAACTATAGCTTAAAGATACTTCTCTCAATCTTACGTGAGTTGCATCATATATAGCTTGTTCGTCTATGAAGAAACCAGAATTAACAAAGCCTAAATCAGTAGCAGTAATCTGCACATTGTTTGGAGTTGAAACACCGTTTGCGTCAACATTTACACCAGGAAGAACATAAGTTTGAGTTCTGTCAAAATCTGTATCTGTTGTTAAACCTCTAGATAGAAGAGCTGCTGCCGTTGTAGAGTAAATGTCTCCTCCGTGCTGATACTCAAGTTGAAATTGGAAAGATAGTCCCTTCCAAGAAAATTCATTGATCACAGTACCTCTCCAGTCTGCATTAGGGTCAGCAATGATAGTATTATCATTGTTTGCTAAATAGTTTCCATCAGAAGCAACAATCGGTTGTCCGTTGTCATCTCTTGCGATCGAAGTACCTTGGATTACACCATAAGGTTGTCCAGGTATTGCAAAGTTACCAAGGTTTGTAAATCCACCCCCAGGTATTACAAATCCATCTTCAAGTCCAGGAGCAGTTTCGACTACAATATTTTCGTTTATGGTATACTGTCCACTAACGTCCCAGTTAAAAGAATTTGCATCAGCTCCCTTAATAGGGCTAAAGTTGAATCCTAATTCCAGACCTTCATTCTCCACCTCTGCGGTGTTTCCAGATGTAACACTATATCCAGTTGATGGGTCAAGTAAGAGTTGATCTACAATAAGATCACTACTTGTCTTTTTATATACAGATAAATCAATACCTAAACGGTTACCAAAGAATCGTGCTTCAACCCCTGCTTCTAATTCTTGAATTCTTTCAGGAAGAAGACCCAGTTGTCCTAGTCTACCACTAATTCCTAATGCATTTACTGTTGATCCATCTCGTGGATCTTGATAAGCATTAGCAAAAGCATTTAATCCTACACGTGTTCTGTATGGCGGTGGGAAACCTGCAGACTCTCCATAACTTAATCTGAATTTTAAGAAATTAATCGCATTACTAGCTCTTAATCCCTCAAAAGCCGATGTAGGTACGAAAGATACCGAAGCTGATGGGTATAGAAGACTGTTGTTGCCAGCTTCTAGTGTAGAAGACCAATCATTTCTAGCTTGAGCGTTGAAGAACAAGAAGTTGTCATAGTCAAATATTATTGATGCATAAGCTCCAAAAATATTTTCTTCTGATTCAAAGCTGCTTGCTGTTGTCTCTTCAAAGTTTGAGTGGTTGAACAATCCATATACGAATTGTTGAGTACTACTGATAAACCTTGATGATCTGGTTTCGCGTCTTGCGTTAAATCCTACTGTACCACCGATATTGAATTTTTCAGAAATATCTCTACTGAAGTTATAACTAAGTGTGTGATCCCAAACTGTGTTTAGTCGCGTTGACGTAGTTAAAGACCCTCCATTAATCTGAGGTCCACCTTTATTAGCTTTAAACTCTTGTACTTGAGTATACTGGTCAAGTGTAATACGATAATTCAAAGAGCTCCAATCGTTAAGATCGTAATTGGTACTAATATTACCAAAGAAACGTCTTACTTGCTCGTTGTCATTGATATTTTTCAAAGTCCAACGTGGATTTTGAATATCGTTACCTCCTCTATAGTAAACACTTTCTCTAGTTACTGGATCTTCAAAAGGTAGTCCTAATAAATCTACACTTCTTGGTGTATAAAGAACGTTTGAGAATAAAGAAGCTCCTGCTGGATTACTACCAAAACTAATACCTGCTGGTGGCGTGTTTCTGTCAGTTCTAACCACGTTAAAGCTTGAACTTACGGTAAATCCGTTAGAAAATTTATGCTTTCCTCCAAGTCCAAAGTTAAGACGCTTATAATCGTTATTAACAGTAAAACCTTCATCGTTAGTACGACCTACATTCAAACTATATGAAGTGTCACCATTAGCACCTTGAGCATTTACAGAATTTGTTACTACATTTCCTGTTCTAAAAAATCGCTCAACGCTATTGTATGGTCTATAATCGTATCGAGCACCTTGAAACTCAGGAAAAGAACCAGCGAGGGCTGCTCTATCGTAAGGGTGAGTTACAGTTCCATCTTCAGCTACTCCTAGCTGACCTCTTGTGTTGAAGTTAGGTCCCCAGTTTGAGAAAGCTTGAGAGTATGCTTGATAGAAACCATTACCATAATTGTTTTGGTAATCAGGTAAATTTGCTATTTCTGTTGCGAAATAAGAATTTGTTACAGAAATCTCTAACTTCTTATTTGCGTTTTCTCCAGCAGAACCTGATTTTGTTGTGATTAAAATCACACCGTTTCTACCTTGTGATCCATATAACGTCGTAGCAGCAATACCTTTAAGAACAGATAATTCTTCGATGTTGTTAGGATCTAGATCTAGAAAACGACTCGAAGCAGTTGCTCCACCAGTTTGGAATCCTCTATCATTGTTAGTATCCGAATTAAAAGGAACACCGTCAACAATGAACAAAGGCTGGTTACTTAAACTAATAGAAGAGAATCCTCTAATTATTATGTTAGTACCAGAACCTGCAAGTCCAGATGTTTGTTGAATGTTTACTCCAGGAGCTTTACCTGTAAGTGCACGTACTGCATCTGTAGATGGTTTACTAGATAATGCATCTGCGCCTATTGAGGTTACAGCATATCCTAGCGCTTTCTTTTCACGCTTAATACCTTGTGCAGTTACAATAACCTCTTCAAGAGCATTGTCACCTTCAAGAGTTACATTAATCGTGCTTTGCGCACCGACTGTGACTTCTTTAGTACTATACCCAACAAAACTAAATGCAATCACATCTGTTGCACTTGCTTGAATTGTGTAGTTACCATCAAAATCTGTTTGAGTTCCTGTAGATGTACCCTTGATAATGACATTTGCACCAGGCAAAGGTCCTCCATCAGCGGTTACAGTTCCGGAAACTGTTTTTTGCTGTGCAAATGTCATTTGCACTACAAACGCCAGTAATAGCGTTAAAATTCCACTAAACTTTGTTTTCATTTTTATAAATTATTTGAATTAGCCAATGCCAAAAATCACAATAAAAAGTTAATTACACAACTATTTGATACTAAATTTCAAATAATATAAAAATCGCTAGCCTTAAGTTATAACCAGCCTTAGCTGTTATTAGGCTTAGAAATGAATGTTGAGAGTATGTTAATTTATTGCTTCGGTATATCTGTATGTTAAATTTAACGTTTTGTCATTTCTGTTTAGCATAGTACAATTAGGTAGTCGAATTGAGGTTGGATTTTTTGCCTCTTAAAAATAAAGAAACTCAAAAGTTTAATTTTCTCATAAAAGAGTGCTTTTAGGTATTCGGTTTCCTGTTTGGAATAATTAAAATTTAGCTTGTAATTGCAAATGCACTTTAGTGTTGGAAAACTTGAATTCTTGCCCATCGCTCTTTCCGTTTGCAATATTGATTTTAAAGAGACCCGCTTTGGTGTTTAAACCTGCACCAAAACCAAAGCTTATCAATTCATTTTCGGCATCTATAAGCTCGTTTTCAAAATAAGCAACGTCCAGAATGCTATGGACATATAGGCCTGGGTTAATAGTATAACGGTACTCGGTATTCAAAACAGAAAATAGGTTTGCAAAAATGCTGTTTTCTTCAAAACCTCGAATGCTTGTGATGCCCCCAAAACGGTAAAGCTCATTTGTTACAAACGAGTCGGAAAATAGTATTTGCGTGGCAGATTGAATGTATACCGCATTCGTATCATTAAGTTTAAAGATGTTCCGCGCGACGGTAAGAAAACTTAGCTGCTGTTCGGAAAAATCGGTTGTGTTTCGTTGTCCCATTTCGCCTTGAGCGAAAAAATACCGGCGCTCTGGGAAAAGTACATTAGAGCTTAATTCAGCGTAAGTGAGGGATAAAGTACCTCGATTGCTTGTATAGTCAGAAATATTTGAGGTTAAGCCTGGTATGTCTAGTAAATTATCAGAAGTCTTATATTGGTATCCTGTATTGATCTTGATTCTCGGGCTAGCTTGATAATATAGGGAGGCTTGTTGTGTAGTTTCGGAAAACGTGGTGTCTTTTCTAAAAAGGTAGAGTTCTGCATTCACCCCCAGCGGACTGCCGAAAAGGTAGGGGAGGTCTGCGCTTACCTTTAGTTGGGACTGGTCGTTCCCATCACTTTTATAATTCAGAATGAGAGATTCGCCATAGTTAAGGTTGTTGCGTAAAACTAAATCTAAATAGCCGTCGAGTATCAGGTTATTTGTTTCATCTGTAGAAAACCCCAGAAAACCATCAAAGCTATTATTGCGTTGCTTGTTGAGGTATAAGTATACATTAGTACTGTCCTTAGTGAACTGGATTTCCAAATCCTTTTTGACGGTCACAAACGGTAAATTGTTAATCGCTTCCTGTTTTTCTAAAAGTTTCTGGCGATTAAAGAGTGTGCCACTTTTAAGACCTGCATATCTCTTTATAAATGACATAGGCATTTTATCATATCCCTGGATGATTATGTTATTTATGTTTCGGATGGTGTCTTCTGTTATTTTTAATTCTCCTTGCAAAATCGAGTCGTTCCTTTTTGATATATTTTGTATTTGAAACGATGAGAACGGTTTGCCTTTGTTTGCCGCAATGATTGTAAGTTGTTCTAGTAACGCTTTCGCGAAAGCGGTCTCCACATCAATCCAGTTTTCTTGAATAGGGTAGCCTGTACCTTTTAGATACGATGGTAAGGATGAAAGTTCATCAATGAGGAGAATAATCCTTTTAAATCTATTTCCTAGGTGCAATCGTACAGAGTAGGTGTTATCGGTAAAGTTTTTACGATCAATTTCTTTAGTGTCATAATATCCGAGAGCAACGAGATCATTTTTGGCTTTTTCTATGGTTTGAGAAATACTCTGGTACTCTTGGTGTTTTCTCTGATAGGAAAGACTATCAATAATCTCAGTTTCAATATCTGTATATCCTAAAATTTTCAAGTTCAATTCTTGTGCTTCTGAACTTTGGAGAAAAATAGCATATGTAATAAGGACAAAAATAGTGTTGTAAGTAACCTTCAAGTGTATTATTTATTGATCGTGTAAAGCTAACGGTTTTGGAGACTTTCTGGTATGAAGTGCAATTATTTTGGTTTCTGGCTGAAAATAAATGCAGTATCATTTGATGGATGAAAAATAATCCTTACTTTTGCAAGCCCTTAAAAAGGGAGTTTATAAAATATTAAACAATTTTAGGTAGAAGAAATTATGCCAACAATTTCACAGTTAGTACGAAAAGGTAGAACCAAAATAACTAAGAAGAGTAAATCGGCTGCTTTAGAATCGTGCCCACAACGCCGCGGCGTATGTACTCGTGTTTACACGACTACACCTAAGAAACCTAATTCAGCAATGCGTAAAGTAGCACGTGTTCGTTTGACAAATGGTAAAGAGGTGAATGCATACATCGGAGGAGAAGGTCACAATCTACAAGAGCACTCGATAGTATTAGTTAGAGGTGGAAGGGTAAAAGATTTGCCAGGAGTTAGATATCACATCGTTCGTGGAGCGCTGGACACCGCTGGTGTTGCAGGACGTACGCAACGTAGATCTAAGTATGGAGCAAAACGCCCTAAGAAGTAAAACAACAACACTTTAAGAAGAAGTAATGAGAAAAAGACAGGCCAAAAAGAGACCTATTCTTCCAGATCCAAGATTTAACGATCAGTTAGTAACAAGATTCGTTAATATGATGATGTGGGACGGTAAGAAGTCTACAGCTTTTAAAGTATTTTATGATGCAATTGATATCGTAGAAGAAAAAAATACAAACGAAGAAAAAACAGCCTTAGAGTTGTGGAAAGATGCATTATCTAATGTAATGCCTCACGTAGAGGTGCGTAGCCGCCGTGTAGGTGGAGCGACTTTTCAAATTCCTATGCAAATACGTCCAGATCGTAAGATCTCTACGGCGATGAAGTGGTTAATCAGCTACTCAAGAAAGAGAAATGAGAAGTCTATGGCGCTTAAGCTTGCCTCTGAGGTTCTTGCTGCGGCTAAGGAAGAAGGTGCTGCAGTAAAGAAGCGTGTTGATACGCATAAGATGGCTGAAGCAAATAAAGCATTCTCACACTTTAGATTCTAAGAAATGGCTAGAGATTTAAAACTTACTAGAAATATTGGTATTGCCGCGCACATTGATGCAGGTAAAACCACTACAACAGAACGTATTCTTTATTATACAGGAGTGAGCCATAAAATCGGTGAAGTTCACGATGGTGCGGCTACGATGGACTGGATGGAGCAAGAGCAGGAGCGTGGTATTACAATTACCTCTGCTGCAACTACTTGTACTTGGAAGTTCCCGATGGAAAATGCACAGCCACTTCCTGAAACTCAAGATTATCACTTCAATATTATCGATACTCCGGGTCACGTAGATTTTACCGTAGAGGTAAATCGTTCTTTACGTGTACTTGATGGTTTAGTATTCCTTTTTAGTGCAGTAGATGGTGTTGAGCCTCAATCTGAAACAAACTGGAGGCTGGCAGATAATTACAAAGTGCCACGTATTGGGTTTGTAAACAAAATGGACCGTCAGGGTTCAAATTTCCTCGAAGTTTGTCAGCAGGTTAAAGATATGTTAGGCTCTAATGCAGTTCCTATTGTATTAAACATTGGTGATGAAGAGGATTTTAAAGGAATTGTTGACTTGGTAAAGAACCGTGCGATTGTTTGGCACGAGGAAGGAATGGGATCAACATTTGATGTTGTTGATATTCCGGAAAACCTTAAAGAAGAGGCTAGAATGCTTCGTGGTAAACTCATAGAAGAGGTTGCTGCATACGATGAGAATCTTCTTGAGAAGTATATGGAAGATGAAGATTCTATTACTGAGGACGAAGTGCACGCTGCACTTAGAGCTGCCGTAATGGATATGTCTATCATTCCTATGATCTGTGGATCTGCATTTAAGAATAAAGGAGTTCAATTCCTTCTTGACGCAGTATGTCGTTACCTGCCTTCTCCTATGGATAAGGAGGGTATTGTTGGGGTTAATCCTAATACAGATAAAGAAGAATTGCGTAAGCCAGATGTAAAAGAGCCATTTGCTGCTCTTGCATTTAAAATTGCTACAGATCCTTTTGTAGGTCGTTTAGCATTTTTTCGCGCTTATTCTGGACGTTTGGACGCAGGTTCTTACGTTTTAAATAACCGTTCAGGTAAAAAAGAACGTATCTCTCGTATCTATCAAATGCACGCTAACAAGCAGAATGCAATTGATTTTATTGAGGCTGGAGATATTGGAGCTGCTGTTGGATTTAAATCTATTAAAACAGGAGATACACTCACAGACCAAGATCATCCTATAGTTCTTGAATCTATGGACTTCCCAGATCCAGTTATTGGTATCGCGGTAGAGCCTAAGACTAAGGCGGATGTAGATAAATTAGGTATGGGTCTTGCAAAACTTGCAGAAGAGGATCCAACATTTACAGTGCGATCAGACGAGGCTTCAGGACAAACTATTATTTCTGGAATGGGTGAGCTTCACCTTGATGTAATTGTAGATCGTTTAAGACGTGAGTTTAAGGTAGAGGTGAATCAAGGTCAGCCGCAGGTTGAGTACAAAGAAGCTATTACTGCAGCTGCAGACCATAGAGAAACGTACAAGAAACAATCTGGTGGTCGTGGTAAATTTGCAGATATTGTATTTACTATCGAACCAGCAGACGAGGGCGTTGTAGGACTTCAGTTTGAATCCATTATTAAAGGTGGTAACGTTCCTAAAGAATTTATCCCTTCTATAGAAAAAGGATTCAAGATGGCGATGGTTAATGGACCACTTGCTGGATATGAAGTAGATTCTATGAAAGTAACATTGAAGGATGGATCTTATCACGATGTGGATTCTGACCAGCTTTCTTTTGAACTTGCTGCAAAATTAGGATTTAAGAACTCTGCAAAAGCTGCCAAAGCAGTAATTATGGAGCCTATAATGAAGTTAGAAGTGATCACTCCAGAAGAGAATATGGGTGATATTGTAGGAGATTTGAACCGTCGTCGTGGTCAGATGACCAGTATGGGAGACCGTGCAGGTGCTAAAACTATTAAGGCAACGGTGCCGCTTTCTGAAATGTTTGGTTACGTAACAACATTACGTACGCTTTCATCAGGTCGTGCGACATCTACTATGGAGTTCTCTCATTATGATCAGACTCCGGCTAACATTTCTGCAGAAGTTATTGCAGCAGCAAAAGGAACAGCAAACGATTAATTACCAAGAAAATGAGTCAAAAAATTAGAATAAAACTGAAATCTTACGATCACAACTTGGTAGATAAATCTGCTGAAAAAATCGTAAAGACTGTAAAGACAACTGGAGCTGTAGTGACTGGACCTATTCCACTTCCTACACATAAGAAAATCTTTACTGTACTTCGTTCTCCACACGTAAACAAGAAATCACGTGAGCAGTTTGAGCTTAGCTCTTATAAACGTTTGCTTGATATCTATTCTTCTTCTTCAAAGACCATTGATGCTTTGATGAAACTAGAATTACCTTCTGGAGTAGAAGTAGAGATAAAAGTGTGATAGGTTTTTACGCTTTCGCGAAAGCGTAAACTAACCCCACACTAATTTGTCCTGAGCTGCGAGCGAGGGAAAAACGGAAACACACATTCAAGGTCGAACGTGTTCGGCCTTGTTTTTTGAATTGAATTTTAATAATTAATATTTATAAATATGTCTGGGTTAATCGGAAAGAAAGTAGGTATGACCAGCATCTTTGACGAGAACGGGAAAAACATCCCTTGTACCGTTATAGAAGCAGGTCCCTGCGTAATCACCCAAGTCAGAACCAAAGAAGCTGACGGGTACGAAGCCCTTCAACTTGGTTTCGATGACGCAAAAAAGTCAAACAAAGCTGCTGAAGGCCACGCCAAGAAAGCAGGAACTGTTGCTAAGCGTAAAGTTGTCGAGTTCCAAGGATTTGAAGGAGAGTTTAAATTAGGTGACGCAATCACTGTAGATCACTTTGCTGAAGGAGAGTTTGTCGATATTTCGGGAACTTCCAAAGGTAAAGGGTTTCAAGGAGTTGTTAAGCGTCACGGTTTTGCTGGGGTAGGTCAAGCTACTCACGGACAGCATAATCGTCTCAGAGCACCTGGTTCAATTGGAGCAGCATCTTATCCTGCGCGCGTTTTCAAAGGGATGAAAATGGCAGGACGTATGGGTGGTGACAAAATTAAAGTTCAAAATTTAAGAGTTTTGAAAGTAGTTGCTGAAAAGAATCTACTTGTGGTGAAAGGGTGCGTACCTGGACACAAGAACTCTTATGTAATCATTCAGAAGTAATGAAGGTAGCAGTTGTAGATATTAAAGGAAAAGAAACAGGGAGAAAGGCAGACCTTTCTGATGCTGTTTTTGCAATAGAGCCTAACAATCACGCGGTTTATTTAGATGTAAAACAATATTTGGCAAATCAACGCCAAGGAACGCACAAGTCTAAGGAAAGAGCAGAGATTGCTGGATCTACTCGTAAAATTAAAAAACAAAAAGGAACTGGTACAGCTCGTGCGGGTAGTATTAAGTCTGGTGTTTTTAAAGGTGGAGGTCGTATGTTCGGACCAAGACCAAGAAATTACTCTTTCAAACTTAACAAAGGCCTCAAGAGATTAGCACGTCGTTCTGCACTTACAATGAAAGCAAATGATAACGCAATTACTATTGTTGAAGACTTCAATCTTGATGCACCAAAAACGAAAGATTTCGTTAATGTGCTGAAGGCTTTAGGGCTTGAGAATAAAAAATCTTTGATAGTGTTGGGAGAGTCAAATAATAACGTATATTTGTCGTCACGCAATTTGAAGACCACTAAAGTTGTAACTAGCTCTGAATTAAGCACTTACAGTATTATTAACGCTAATAATGTAGTGTTCTTAGAGGGGTCTTTAGAAGGTGTTGAGTCGAATTTATCTAAATAAGACACTATGAGTATTTTAATAAAACCCGTTATTACAGAAAAAGCTACAACAGATAGTGAGTTAAATAATCGCTATACTTTTGTTGTAGATAATAGAACGAACAAGGTTGAAATTAAGAAAGCTGTTGAGGCTACTTATGGGGTTTCAGTTGAGAAAGTTCGCACAATGAATGTCCGTCCAGATCGCAAGACTCGTTACACGAAGACTGGGGTTGTTACTGGTAAAACAAGTGCTGTTAAAAAAGCAATTGTACAGGTGGCGGAAGGTGATACAATAGATTTTTATAACAACATTTAATTTAAACAAATGTCAGTAAGAAAATTAAAGCCTATCACTCCAGGGCAGCGATTTAGAGTTGTAAATGGTTATGACCAGATTACAACTGATAAGCCGGAAAAAAGCCTTTTGGCTCCGAAAAAACGCTCTGGTGGTAGAAACAATTCAGGAAAAATGACGATGCGCTATGTAGGCGGAGGTCATAAAAAACGGTATCGTATTATCGATTTTAAACGTAACAAGACAGGAGTTCCTGGGACAGTTACTTCTATCGAGTATGATCCTAATAGAACTGCGTTTATTGCGCTTTTGAGTTACCAAGATGGTGAAAAGCGTTACGTGATCGCTCAGAATGGTCTTCAAGTAGGGCAAAATTTAGTTTCGGGTGCAAATGTTGCGCCTGAAATAGGAAACGCAATGCCATTGTCGGATATTCCATTGGGAACAATCATCTCTTGTATCGAGCTTCGTCCAGGTCAAGGTGCTGTAATGGCACGTAGTGCCGGTGCCTTTGCTCAACTAATGGCTCGTGATGGAAAGTTTGCTACGGTAAAGTTGCCATCAGGAGAAACAAGACTAATCCTTGTGACTTGTATGGCTACAATAGGTGCAATTTCAAATAGTGATCACCAACTTCTTGTAGGTGGTAAGGCTGGAAGAAGTCGCTGGTTAGGTAGAAGGCCTCGTACCCGTCCTGTTGTGATGAACCCTGTCGATCACCCAATGGGTGGTGGTGAAGGAAAATCTTCAGGAGGACATCCACGTAGTAGAAACGGTATACCTGCAAAAGGTTATAGAACCCGATCTAAAACGAAGTCGAGTAACAAGTATATTGTAGAACGTAGAAAGAAATAATAAGATATGGCACGTTCATTAAAAAAGGGACCTTACGTTCACTATAAGTTAGAAAGAAAAGTTGCTGCAAACGTTGAGGCAAATAAGAAGACAGTCATTAAGACGTGGTCTAGAGCTTCGATGATTACTCCTGATTTTGTCGGGCAAACAATTGCAGTACATAACGGCCGTCAATTCGTACCGGTTTACGTAACTGAGAATATGGTAGGACACAAGTTAGGGGAGTTCTCTCCTACACGTTCGTACCGTGGTCACGGAGCTGATAAGAAAAATAAAGGTAAAAAATAATTGAAGCAATGGGAGTTCGTAAAAGAGAAGCAGCAGAGCAACGCAAAGCTGCAAATAAGCAAATCGCTTTCGCAAAATTGAATAACTGCCCTACTTCACCACGTAAAATGCGTCTTGTGGCGGATATGATACGGGGTCAAAAGGTAGAGAGAGCCCTTCAATTATTAAAATTTAGTAGTAAAGAAGCATCGCGACGCGTTGAAAAACTTGTCCTGTCTGCAATAGCAAACTGGGAAACAAAGAACGAGGAGGCGAGTATCGAAGATGCAGATTTATTTGTAAAGGAGATCAAGGTGGATAGTGGAGCGATGTTAAAGAGACTTCGTCCAGCACCACAAGGTCGTGCTCACAGAATAAGAAAGCGCAGCAACCACGTAACTGTCGTGATTGGTGCTAAAGATAACACACAAAGCAAGTAATTAAATGGGACAAAAAACAAATCCAATCGGAAATCGCCTTGGAATTATCAGAGGATGGGAGTCTAACTGGTATGGTGGTAACGACTACGGCGATAAGTTAGCCGAAGACGACAAGATTAGACGTTATATCCACGCTCGTTTAAGTAAAGCTAGTGTTTCACGTGTAATAATTGAGCGTACACTTAAACTTGTAACCGTTACTATCACTACTGCTAGACCTGGAATTATTATCGGGAAAGGTGGACAAGAGGTAGACAAGTTAAAAGAAGAGCTTAAGAAGATCACAGATAAGGAAGTTCAACTAAACATTCACGAGATCAAACGCCCAGAACTTGATGCATTTCTGGTAGGTCAGAGTGTCGCAAGACAAATTGAGAATCGTATCTCTTTTCGTCGAGCGATAAAGATGGCAATTGCGGCTGCAATGCGTATGAATAGTGAAGGTATTAAAATCCAGATTTCTGGACGTTTGAACGGTGCAGAAATGGCACGTTCTGAGTCTTATAAAGATGGGAGAATTCCTTTATCAACTTTTAGAGCCGACATAGACTATGCTTTAGTAGAAGCTCACACTACTTATGGTAGATTGGGTATTAAGGTATGGATTATGAAAGGTGAAGTATATGGCAAAAGAGAACTTTCTCCTTTGGTTGGTCTCGCAAAGAGTAAATCAAAAGGTGGAGCTCGTAAGGATAACAGAGCGCCACGTCGTAGAAAGTAATTTTTTAAAAGACAACAAAAAATGTTACAGCCTAGAAAAACAAAATTCCGTAAACAGCAGAAAGGACGTATGAAAGGACTTGCTAATAGAGGGCACCAGCTTTCTAATGGTACGTTCGGGATTAAGTCATTAGATTCAAGCTTCGTTACGGCAAGACAAATAGAAGCAGCGCGTATCGCAGCAACACGTTTTATGAAAAGAGAGGGGACTCTCTGGATTAAAATATTTCCAGATAAGCCTATCACAAAGAAGCCTCTCGAGGTTCGTATGGGTAAAGGTAAGGGTGCTGTTGAGTATTGGGCAGCTGTTGTAAAGCCTGGACGTGTATTGTTCGAGTTAGGTGGTGTATCTGAGCCGGTGGCTAAAGAAGCACTTAGACTAGCAGCTCAAAAACTTCCTGTGAGAACTAAGTATATCGTAGCTAGAGATTTTTCAGCTGAATAAAATTGAATACAATGAAACAATCAGAGGTAAAAGGATTATCTGTAGCAGAATTACAAGAAGAACTTGTGAAGGCAAAGAGAGCTTATTCAGATCTTAAAATGGCCCACACGATATCTCCATTAGAGAATCCTATTCAGTTGCGCGGTCTAAGACGTAGCGTTGCAAGACTTGCTACTGAGTTAACTAAAAGAGAACTACAATAACTCTGCTAAAGATGGAAAAAAGAAATTTAAGAAAAGAGCGTATCGGTACTGTTACCAGTAACAAAATGGTGAAATCTATTGTGGTTTCTGAAGTTAAAAAGGTAAAGCACCCTATGTATGGAAAGTTCGTTTTAAAAACGAAAAAGTACGTAGCGCACGATGAAAATAACGATTGTAACGAGGGTGATACTGTTCGTATCATGGAAACTCGTCCAATGAGTAAATCAAAGTGCTGGAGACTAGTAGAAATTATAGAAAGAGCTAAGTAATATGTTACAGCAAGAATCAAGATTAAGGGTAGCAGATAATACAGGGGCAAAAGAAGTTTTGACTATCCGTGTATTAGGCGGTACTGGAAGAAGATATGCTTCTGTTGGAGACAAAATTGTGGTTTCTGTAAAAGACGCTACACCGAACGGTCAAGTTAAAAAGGGAGCAGTTTCTACAGCAGTAGTTGTGCGTACAAAGAAAGCAGTGCGTCGTCCTGATGGATCATATATCCGTTTTGATGACAACGCTTGTGTTCTTTTAGGTCCTCAAGGTGAAATGCGCGGTACTCGTGTTTTTGGACCTGTGGCCAGAGAACTTCGTGACAAACAGTTCATGAAGATTGTATCATTAGCACCAGAGGTGCTTTAATACATAAGATAATGACAAAGCTTAAGATAAAATCAGGAGATACAGTACGAGTTATTGCTGGAGACCATAAAGGTCAAGAGGGTAATGTAGTGCGTGTGCTTATTGAAAAGAATAAAGCTATCGTTGAGGGTGTAAATATGGTGAAGAAGCACGAAAAGCCGAGCGCCGCAAATCCTCAGGGTGGAATTAAAGAAAAAGAAGCGCCTATTCAAATTTCTAACTTGTCTTTAATAGACAAGAATGGTAAAGCTACTCGTGTAGGTTATCGTATGGAAGGAGATAAAAAGGTTCGTTTTGCAAAATCAACAAACGAAATTTTATAGTCATGGCATATATTCCAAGATTAAAACAAGAGTATAAAGATCGCGTTGTCGCAGCACTTTCAGAAGAGTTCGGTTACAAGAATGTAATGGAAGTTCCAAAATTACGCAAGATTGTTGTATCTCGTGGAGTTGGGGCCGCAGTTGCAGACAAGAAACTTGTAGAAAATGCAATGGATGAGCTTACACTCATTACTGGTCAGAAAGCAATTACAACAATGTCCAAAAAAGATGTTGCAACTTTCAAATTAAGAAAGGGAATGCCTATCGGTACTATGGTAACGTTAAGAGGTGAGCGTATGTATGAGTTTTTAGATAGACTTATTACATCAGCTCTACCACGTGTACGCGACTTCAATGGTATTAAGGCGACCGGATTTGACGGACGTGGAAATTATAATATGGGGGTTGAGGAACAAATTATTTTTCCAGAAATCAATATTGACAGAATTAAGAAGATTGACGGAATGAATGTTACTTTCGAAACTTCTGCCACTACAGATAAGGAAGCAAAGTCTTTGCTTGCAGAACTAGGTTTACCATTTAAAAAGAATTAAGAGATGGCTAAAGAATCAATGAAAGCCCGTGAGGTAAAAAGAGCTAAAACTGTAGCTAAATATGCTGAGAAACGTAAAGCTTTGAAAGAAGCTGGAGATTACGAAGCGTTACAGAAATTACCAAAAAATGCCTCACCTATACGTCAGCACAACCGTTGCAAATTAACGGGTCGTCCTAGAGGTTATATGAGACAGTTTGGATTGTCACGTGTGATGTTTCGTCAGATGGCAAATCAAGGTCTCATCCCAGGTGTTAAAAAGGCTAGCTGGTAAATTAAGTATAAACTGGTGGCGGGTTTTGAGTGTGCTTTCGCGAAAGCTGGAAATTACTCAAAAAACTACCTCCGAAACATAAATAAATGAATACAGATCCAATTGCAGATTTTCTAACTCGTATTAGAAACGCTGCCGCAGCAAACCACAGAGTTGTTGAAATCCCAGCATCAAACCTTAAAAAGGAGATGACAAAGATTTTATTTGACCAAGGTTACATTTTAAGTTACAAATTTGAAGATGCTACTGCTCAAGGAACGATTAAAATCGCCTTGAAATATGATAGTATTACTAAAGAATCAGTAATTAGAGATGTACAAAGAATAAGTAAGCCAGGTTTACGAAAGTATGTATCTTCATCTGAAGTGCCTAGAATCCTTAATGGACTAGGAATTGCTATCGTTTCCACTTCTAAAGGAGTAATGACAGGAAAACAGGCAGCACATAATAATGTTGGTGGCGAAGTTCTTTGTTACGTTTACTAATCCAATAAAAAGAGAAGGAAATGTCAAGAATAGGAAAAAGCCCAATAACAGTACCAGATGGTGTTACACTTACCATTGCTGATAACGTTATTACCGTAAAGGGGAAATTAGGAGAGCTTACACAAGAATACTCAGGTATTACTATAAAAGTTGAAGACGGAACTGTAACTCTAGAAAGAGATTCAGATAAGAAAGATGTTAGAGCAAAGCATGGTCTCTATCGTTCTTTAATCTTTAATATGATCGAAGGTGTATCTAAAGGTTGGACTAAAGAGTTGGAACTAGTAGGAGTAGGTTACCGTGCGAGTAATCAAGGACAGAAGCTAGATCTAGCTGTTGGTTTTTCTCATAATATCATATTGGAAGTTGCTCCTGAAGTAACTGTTGAGACTGTATCAGATAAAGGAAAAAATCCTAGAATTAAGCTTACATCATTTGATAAGCAGTTGGTAGGACAAGTTGCCGCGAAAATCCGTGGCTTCCGCAGACCAGAACCTTACAAAGGAAAAGGTATTAAGTTTGTAGGTGAAATTATTAGAAGAAAAGCAGGTAAATCTGCATAATACATAGAGAAATGGCATTATCAAAAAGTCAAAAAAGAAATAGAATTCACCTTAGAATTCGTAAGAATATTTCTGGAACTGCACAGCGCCCAAGACTCTGTGTGTTTAGAAGTAATAAAGAAATTTACGCACAAATAGTTGATGATTTGAACGGTAAGACTATTACTGCCGCTTCATCACGCGATAAAGATTTAGCTAAGACAGAGGGTAACAAAGTGGAAACTGCAAAACTCGTAGGAAAAGCTGTTGCTGAGAAAGCTATTAAAGCAGGTGTAGAAGCTGTGGTTTTTGACCGCGGTGGATACTTATATCACGGAAGAGTAAAACAACTAGCAGAAGGCGCAAGAGAAGGCGGACTTAAATTCTAAGAAAATTATGTATCAGAATTATAAAAATGTAGAGTTGGTAAAGCCTAGTGGTCTTGATTTGAAGGATCGTTTAGTAGGTGTACAACGTGTTACAAAAGTAACAAAGGGAGGTAGAGCTTTTGGATTTTCTGCGATTGTAGTTGTAGGTGACGAACATGGAGTTGTTGGTCAGGGCCTTGGAAAGTCTAAGGAGGTTGCAAGTGCTATTGCTAAGGCAGTAGAGGACGCAAAGAAAAATTTAGTGCGTATTCCATTAACTAAACGTACAATTCCTCACGAACAAAAAGGAAAATACGGAGGTGCAAGAGTATTACTTATGCCAGCAGCTGCCGGTACGGGGGTGATTGCAGGTGGTGCCATTCGTGCGGTGCTTGAATCAGTTGGTGTACACGATGTACTTTCTAAAAATCAAGGATCTTCTAATCCTCATAATGTGGTAAAGGCGACCTTTGATGCGCTTCTTCGTTTAAGAAGTGCTGAGCAAGTTGCAAAGCAACGTGGTATTTCTTTAACTAAATTATTTAAAGGATAATAAGATGGCAAAGATTAAAGTAACAAAGGTAAAGAGTGCTATAAACCGCACACAGAACCAAAAGAGAATATTAGAGTCTCTTGGGTTAAGAAAAATTGGCCAGGTAAAGGAGCACGAAAATACTCCTAACATCCTTGGAATGATAAATAAAGTGAGTCATTTAGTTTCTGTTGAGGAAGCTTAAATAAAAGATTACAAATGAACTTAAATAACTTAAGGCCTGCAAAAGGCGCAGTTAAAAGAAACGATAGCCGCAAGGGTCGCGGACAGGCTACTGGACAAGGTGGTACTGCAGGGCGTGGTCATAAAGGTCAAAAGTCTCGTTCTGGATATTCTAAGAAAATAGGTTTCGAAGGAGGCCAAATGCCGCTTCAACGTCGTGTTCCCAAATTTGGATTTACTAACATTAATCGCAAGGAGTATGCAGGCGTAAACTTAGATACTCTTCAAGAATACGTAGATGCTGGTAGACTTAAAGATGAAGTTACCATAGAATCGTTGATTGAGAATCGCCTTGTTGGAAAGAATGATTTAGTTAAAATACTAGGTCGTGGTGAGCTTAAAGCAAAATTAAAAGTTTCCGCTCATAAATTTACTGGAACAGCAAAACAAGCTATTGAGAGTGCTGGAGGTGAAGCTGTAACTTTATAAACCCCATCAAGGATGAAATTTTTAGATACTATAAATAATGTATGGAAGATAGAGGAGCTTAGGAATAGAATTATTCTGACGCTAACACTTCTTTTAGTTTATCGATTTGGTGCTCAGGTAGTTTTACCAGGTATTGATGCGTCTCAGTTAGAAGGACTAAGAGATAATACTGATGAAGGTTTGTTGGGTCTTCTTGCTGCATTTACAGGTGGAGCATTTTCTAATGCCTCTGTATTTGCATTAGGAATTATGCCTTACATCTCTGCTTCTATCGTTGTACAATTGATGGGTATAGCTATTCCGTATCTTCAGAAGCTACAAAAAGAAGGAGAAAGTGGACGCCGCAAGATTAATCAAATTACGCGATGGTTGACCATCGGAATTTGTTTACTCCAGGCACCTGGTTACCTTGCCGCACTACCTTCGCTTATGGGTGGAACTAGTGCTTTTGTAATGGGACTAACTCCTACATTCTATATATCTTCAGTATTAATTCTTGTAACAGGTTGTGTGTTTGCAATGTGGTTAGGGGAGAAAATTACAGATAAGGGTATTGGAAATGGAATTTCATTATTGATTATGGTTGGGATTATTGCTAATTTACCTTCATCTTTTTTACAAGAATGGGCAGCACGTGTAACACAATCTAACGGGGGAGTTATTCTTATTCTTATCGAAATTGTAGTCTGGTTTGTAATTATCTTACTTAGTGTCCTCTTGGTGATGGCTGTAAGACAGATACCTGTTTCCTACGCAAGAAGAACTGCTACTGGGAGTTATGAGAAAAATGTGTTTGGAAACCGACAGTATATTCCGTTAAAACTTAATGCTTCTGGGGTAATGCCTATTATCTTTGCGCAAGCAATAATGTTTGTTCCTGGATTGATTGGAGGTACAGCGTGGTTAAAAGAAACGGGTGCAGGAATCTGGCTGCAAGCTAATTTTGGTAATAACCTCTTTGGTTTTTGGTATAATCTAGTATTTGCTTTGTTGATAATTGTATTTACATATTTTTATACAGCGATTACTGTTCCTACCAATAAAATGGCAGATGATCTTAAGCGTAGTGGAGGTTTTATTGCAGGCATTCGCCCTGGAACTGAAACCGCAGAATACTTGGATAGAATTATGTCTCAAATAACGTTGCCAGGCTCTATATTTTTAGCTGCAATAGCAATATTTCCAGCAATTGCTGTTAATGTCTTTGGTATGACTCAGGGATGGGCATTGTTTTATGGAGGTACATCGCTTCTCATTATGGTTGGTGTTGCTATCGATACAATGCAGCAGGTAAATTCGTATTTGCTGAATAGACATTACGATGGCCTTATGAAATCTGGTAAAAATCGAAAAGCAGTAGCATAATGGCAAAACAACCGGCAATAGAACAGGATGGATCTATAATCGAAGCATTGTCTAACGCGATGTTTAGAGTAGAATTAGAAAATGGTCACGTAGTGACAGCACATATATCAGGTAAAATGCGTATGCACTACATTAAGTTGTTGCCTGGAGATAAAGTTAAATTAGAAATGAGCCCTTACGACTTGTCAAAGGCTCGCATAACGTACCGCTACTAAGCGGAAAATAAGCTTGATATGAAAGTAAGAGCATCAGTAAAGAAAAGAAGTGCCGATTGCAAGATTGTACGTCGCAAAGGCAGATTATACGTAATTAACAAAAAGAACCCTAGGTTTAAACAAAGACAAGGTTAATAGTTATGGCTAGAATTGCAGGGATAGATATCCCAAAACAAAAGAGAGGTGTAATTGCATTAACTTACATCTTTGGAATCGGAAAGAGTAGAGCACAAGAAATCTTAGCAGAAGCAAAGGTGGACGTGAGTAAAAAAGTTTCAGATTGGGACGATGATGAAATTGGTCGTATACGTGACGCAGTAGGTACTTACACTATTGAAGGTGAATTACGTAGTGAAGTTCAGTTAAACATCAAACGTCTTATGGACATTGGTTGTTATCGTGGTATACGTCACCGTGTGGGTCTTCCACTTCGTGGACAACGTACTAAAAATAACTCGCGTACTAGAAAAGGAAAACGTAAAACTGTTGCAAACAAGAAGAAAGCAACTAAATAATACCTGAAGTAATGGCAAAGCAAAGTGCAAAAAAACGTAAAGTTGTTGTTGAGTCTGTAGGAGAAGCTCACGTTTCTGCTTCATTTAACAACATCCTTATCTCTTTAACAAATAAAAAGGGAGATGTAATCTCTTGGTCATCTGCCGGTAAAATGGGTTTCAGAGGTTCTAAGAAAAATACTCCTTATGCAGCTCAGGTAGCAGCGGAAGAATGTGTAAAGGTTGCTCACGAAGCAGGTTTACGTAAAGTTAAGGTTTATGTGAAAGGACCTGGTAACGGGCGTGAGTCGGCTATTCGTGCAATTCATAATGGCGGAGTAGAAGTAACAGAAATTATTGATGTTACACCTATGCCACACAATGGATGTCGTCCACCTAAGAGACGTCGCGTTTAATTAATTATAATAGTATAAATATCTGAAGGGAGCACGGTTTGCGAAGGATTGACCTTAATTCCTTACCCCCTTTAACAAACAACTTAAGAAATGGCAAGATATACTGGTCCCAAGACTAAAATCGCCCGTAAATTCGGTGAAGCGATTTTTGGAGAAGATAAATCTTTTGAAAAAAGAAATTATCCTCCAGGACAACACGGTAACAACAGACGTAGAGGAAAGAAATCTGAATACGCAATACAGTTGGCCGAAAAGCAAAAAGCAAAATACACTTATGGGATTCTAGAGCGTCAGTTCAGAAACCTTTATGACAAAGCAAACCGTGCCCCAGGAATTACGGGTGAGGTTTTACTTCAGCTTTGTGAGGGTCGTTTAGACAATGTGGTATATAGAATGGGTATATCTTCATCTAGAAGAGGTGCTCGTCAGTTAGTTTCTCACCGTCACATTACTGTAAATGGTGAACTAGTAAACATTCCTTCTTATGCTGTTAAACCAGGAGATGTTATTGCAGTTAGAGAAAAATCAAAATCTCTTACAGCTATTTCAGATTCACTACAAAATGCTTCGCACGTATACGAGTGGATAACTTGGAATAACGATAAGAAAGAAGGGACTTATGTATCTGTTCCGCAACGTCTTCAGATCCCTGAAAACATCAACGAGCAGTTCATCGTCGAATTATATTCTAAATAATATTAACCAAAGCTAGAAAACACGATATGGCAATATTAAATTTCCAGAAACCGGATAAAGTCATTATGATTGACTCTACTGATTTTGAAGGTAAATTCGAATTCAGACCTTTAGAACCAGGTTACGGGTTAACTGTAGGAAACGCTCTTAGACGAGTTTTACTTTCGTCTTTAGAAGGTTTTGCAATTACCTCAGTACGTGTTGAAGGTGTGGATCACGAGTTTTCTACATTGGCTGGTGTAGTTGAAGATGTAACTGAAATCATCTTAAATCTTAAACAAGTACGTTTCAAAAGGCAGATAGAAGAGATAGATAACGAAACTGTTACTATTTCACTTTCTGGTATTGATCAACTTACTGCTGGAGATTTTCAAAAATTTATTTCTGGATTCCAAGTGCTTAACCCTGAACTTGTGGTGGCAAATATGGACAAGAAGGTAAATTTAAATATGGAAATTACCATAGAAAAAGGTAGAGGTTATGTCCCTGCAGAAGAAAACAAAAAATCTAATGCACCATTAGGCACAATTTTTACAGATTCTATTTATACCCCTATAAGAAATGTAAAATACAGTATTGAAAATTACCGTGTTGAGCAAAAGACTGATTACGAAAAGTTGGTTTTTGAAATTATAACAGACGGTTCAATACATCCTAAGGATGCTCTTACTGAAGCGGCAAAAACATTAATTCATCACTTTATGCTCTTTTCTGATGAGCGTATTACGCTTGAGGCAGATGAGATTGCACAAACTGAGACGTATGATGAAGAATCGCTTCATATGCGTCAATTGCTTAAGACAAAACTCATTGATATGGACCTTTCGGTTCGTGCGCTGAACTGCCTTAAAGCTGCGGAAGTTGAGACTTTAGGAGATCTTGTGTCTTACAACAAAAATGATTTAATGAAGTTTAGAAACTTCGGTAAAAAATCACTTACTGAGCTTGAAGAACTTGTTAATGTTAAAGGTCTAAACTTCGGAATGGATCTTGCGAAGTATAAATTAGATAAGGATTAATAAGCTTTCGCGAAAGCGTAAGAAATAATTATATTAAGTAAACATCATATTTTACTCTCTGCACGAGGCAGATTGAGCAAGATGATGTTAAAAACCAAATGTCATGAGACACGGAAAGAAATTTAACCACTTAGGAAGAAAGACTGCTCACAGAAAGTCTATGCTTGCAAATATGGCTTGTTCTCTTATAGAACATAAAAGAATTAATACTACAGTTGCTAAGGCGAAAGCGCTTAAACAATTTGTAGAGCCTATGATTACAAAGTCAAAAGAAGATACGACTCATAACCGTCGTATTGTATTTGCAAAGCTTCGTCAGAAGGATGCAGTAACAGAGCTTTTCAGAGATGTTGCAGCAAAAATAGGAGATCGTCCAGGTGGATATACACGTATTATCAAACTAGGTAATCGTCTAGGGGATAATGCAGATATGGCAATGATTGAGCTTGTAGATTACAATGAAATCTATAATGCAGGTAAACCAGCTAAGAAGAAATCTACTCGTCGTGGTAGAAGTAAAAAAGCTGACGCACCAGTAACTCCAGTTGCAAGCAATGAGGAAGAGTAATCACTTCATCATAGAATAATATAATAAAGGGATTTGTCGTTTAGGCAAATCCCTTTTTTTATGTAATTAAATCAATTATTTTTGTACAACATTTAATGTGGTGCAATACTCAAACTAGAATGTTTATATGAAATATCAATCTAACCGTCCAGCTCTTATCTTACTTGCAGACGGCACTATTTTTCACGGAAAATCTGTAGGCAATAAAGAGGGAACTTCTTTTGGGGAAGTTTGTTTCAATACGGGAATGACTGGGTATCAGGAAATTTTTACTGATCCTTCTTATTTTGGTCAGCTCATGGTAACTACAAATGCTCACATCGGAAATTACGGTGCGACAGATGAAGAAACCGAATCAGATGGAGTTAAAATTTCAGGATTAATTTGTAGAAACTTCAGTTATACATATTCAAGACAGGGCGCTCAGGAGTCGTTACAAGAATTCTTAAATAAGAATAACCTCTTAGCAATTTCAGATGTAGATACACGTGCCTTGGTAGCTTATATAAGAGACAATGGAGCTATGAACGCCGTGATTTCTACGGAGGTCGATAATATTGAAGTGTTAAAAAAGGAACTAAGCCAGGTTCCCAGTATGAATGGACTTGAGCTTGCATCCAGAGTTTCTACAAAAGAACCTTATTTTTTTGGAGAAGAGAATGCTCCTATTAAAATTGCTGCTTTGGACATCGGTATAAAGCGTAATATACTTCGCAACCTTGCAAAGCGTGGGACGTACATTAAAGTTTTTCCATTTGATACCACCTATCAAGAGATGAAATCGTGGAATCCAGATGGTTATTTTTTGTCTAACGGGCCTGGAGATCCAGAGCCGCTGGAAAATGCTGTACAGGTAGCAAAAGATATAATTGCAGACGACAACCCGCTCTTTGGCATTTGTCTGGGACATCAAGTAATTGCGCTAGCAAATGGTATTTCTACCTACAAAATGCACAACGGGCATAGAGGAATTAATCATCCTATAAAGAATTTACTTACTGGTAAGGGTGAAGTCACTTCTCAGAACCACGGTTTTGCCATTAATCGTGAGGAGACAGAGGCAAATGCAGATCTTGAAATCACACATGTACACCTTAACGATCATACTGTTGCAGGAATTAGAATGAAAAACAAAAATTGTTTTTCTGTGCAGTATCATCCAGAGGCTAGTCCTGGCCCTAATGATGCAACCTACCTTTTTGACCAGTTTATAGACAACATTAAAAGCGTAACAGCATAGTTATTTGAACCTGATGGAAACATCAGGTTTTTCTATTTAAATAGTCACGCTTTCGCGAAAACGTTATCGTGATTACGCATCACATTTTATCTAAGAACATAAGACATATTGTACCTTTATAACAATATAAAAAGACCAAAAATATGAGTATGATAATTGATATCCACGCAAGACAAATTTTAGATTCAAGAGGTAATCCTACAGTAGAGGTAGATGTTCACACAGAAAATGGCTATATGGGTCGTGCTGCTGTTCCTTCTGGCGCCTCTACCGGTGAACACGAGGCTGTAGAGCTTCGAGATGGTGGAAAAGCATATATGGGAAAAGGAGTTCTTAGGGCAATAGATAATGTGAATGACATTATAGCTCAAGAATTGTTAGGTATATCTGTTTTTGAGCAAAATTTCATCGACCAGACCATGATTGCTCTTGACGGAACGAAAAATAAGTCAAAATTAGGAGCAAACGCTATTTTAGGTGTTTCTCTTGCTTGCGCAAAAGCCGCCGCTGCAGAACTCAATATGCCATTATATCGTTATATCGGAGGAGTGAGCGCAAATACACTTCCAGTTCCTATGATGAATATCATAAATGGAGGATCACATAGTGACGCTCCAATTGCTTTTCAAGAATTTATGGTAATGCCTGTAAAAGCAGAGACCTTTACGCACGCAATGCAAATGGGTACAGAAATATTTCATAATCTCAAAAAAGTCCTGCACGATAGAGGATTGAGCACAGCGGTAGGTGACGAAGGAGGATTTGCTCCTAAACTAGAAGGTACAGAAGATGCATTAGACTCAATTAAGCTAGCAGTAGAAAAAGCTGGATATAAATGGGGAGACGAAGTTATGGTGGCATTAGACTGCGCTGCTGCCGAATTTTATGTAAACGGAAGATATGACTACAAGAAATTTGAAGGTGATACAGGTGTAATAAGAACAAGCGAGGAGCAGGCAGATTATCTTGCAGAACTTGCTGCAAACTACCCTATCATCTCTATAGAAGATGGAATGGATGAGAATGACTGGGATGGCTGGAAATATCTTACTGATAAAATTGGAGATAAAGTACAACTCGTTGGTGACGATTTATTTGTTACAAATGTTGAGCGACTATCTAAAGGAATTAAAAACAACATTGCCAATTCAATTCTTATTAAAGTTAATCAAATAGGTACCCTTACAGAGACCATAGCAGCGGTTAATATGGCGCACAATGCAGGATACACATCTGTGATGTCACATCGTTCTGGCGAAACGGAGGATAATACAATAGCAGATCTGGCAGTTGCACTTAATACGGGGCAGATTAAAACAGGCTCTGCTTCTAGATCTGACCGTATGGCAAAATATAATCAGTTACTTCGTATAGAGGAGAGCTTAGGGACAACAGCTTATTTTCCAAAGCAAAACGCTTTTAAAATCTAAAAACTGATTATTTAAATTTATTAAAAACCTCTCAGAATTGAGAGGTTTTTTTATGTAAAACAACGACAAATGACATTTTGATCCTGTTTAAATGTAAGTTTTACTGGTTTATTCTAATGGAAATCTTCCTTTTTGTATCTTTTTGTTCCTCTAGGAGTATTGTTTTCAACAAAATTTATTTATTTAAATAATTAATAATCAAATAGTTGTATTTTATTTTTTAATAAGTAAGAAAAATATTACACACACAAAACAGTATAAGTGAGCATTTTAGCTACTTTTCTAATCCCAAATGTTATGAACGTCGCTTAGAGAATACCTACTGCGATTTGATATTGGTTTTACTTTCGCGAAAGCGATCTAAAAAAGATCACTCTCCCGAATTTTTTTGAAATCGCACTTCTCAATGACTTCATACCCGGCAATTAGAATTACCATGAGCTATAACAAGTGTAAATGACGATTTTAAGTTGGGTAAGAGAACGGGTCGGTTTGACCTTGTGTTAGTCACCCGTTCTTTTTTAAAAACATACTTCAGGAGACTGGAGTTTATTTTGAAGTTGGGTAAAAAGGCTTGTGCTATGGTGCAAGTCTTTTTTTATGGAATAAAACGAAAATTCATTTTAAGCTTTTTTTAACCTGCTGTGGTAGGTAAATGTTAATAAAAGCGACTCTTTTTTCGTAATTTAGCATTCCTCAAAAAAAGATAATCACAATAAAACGATAATAAGAGAATGGCAGACAAGGCGACACTAACGATAGACGGACAGAGCTATGAATTTCCTATCATTACAGGAACTGAGCAGGAGAGAGCAATAGATATCAAAACGCTCAGAGGAGCAACAGGAGGTGTCACTACAATTGATCCTGGTTATAAAAATACTGGATCTTGTCAGAGCGCAATTACTTTTTTAGACGGTGAAGAAGGAATTTTGCGCTACCGTGGTTACGCTATTGAGGCACTAGCAGAAAAAGCAAGCTTTTTAGAAGTAGCTTACCTATTGATTTTTGGAGAACTTCCGACTCAGGTTCAACTAGATAAATTTGATAAAGACATTAAGGCTGAGTCGCACGTAGACGAGGACATGAAGAAAATCCTAGATGGTTTTCCTAAATCAGCTCATCCTATGGGTGTTTTGAGCGCATTAACGTCTGCCCTTATAGCCTTCAACCCATCTTCGGTAAATGTAGATTCAGAAGAAGATATGTACAGGACCATAGTAAAATTACTTGCTAAGTTTCCTGTTCTTGCTGCATGGGCTATGCGCAAGAAAAAAAGCCAGCCACTTGACTATGGCGATAACTCGCTAGGCTACGTTGAGAATCTGCACAAAATGATGTTTGCAAAACCTAATGAAGAATACAAAGTAGATAAAGCTGTTATAGACGCTTTAGATAAATTACTCATCTTACACGCAGACCACGAGCAAAACTGTTCGACAAGTACAGTACGTATGGTAGGGTCATCACACGCGGGACTATTTGCATCTATATCTTCTGGAATATGTGCACTTTGGGGACCATTACACGGCGGTGCAAACCAGGCGGTTATTGAGATGCTCGAAAGTATTAAAGAAGACGGTGGCGATACCAAAAAATATATGGCTAAGGCAAAGGATAAAGAAGATCCTTTCCGTTTGATGGGCTTCGGTCACCGCGTGTACAAGAATTTTGACCCACGTGCAAAAATCATAAAAGTTGCTGCAGATGACGTTTTAAATCAGTTAGGAATCGAAGACCCGGTTCTTGATATCGCAAAAGGTCTTGAGAAGGAAGCTCTGGAAGATTCTTATTTTGTAGATCGTAAGTTGTATCCTAATGTAGATTTTTATTCTGGAATTATATACCGAGCATTAGACATACCTGTAGAGATGTTTACGGTAATGTTTGCCTTAGGCCGTCTTCCGGGATGGATAGCACAATGGAAAGAGATGAGGGAAAACAAAGAACCTATAGGTCGTCCACGTCAAGTGTATACCGGAGAAAACTTTAGAGAATTCAAAGAAGTTTCAAAAAGATAGATCAGAACGTATAAAGTTATTCATTAAAGAGCGAGCATTGTGCTTGCTCTTTTTTTATAATCCATTTTGCTTTCGCGAAAGCGTAAAAATTTTATCTTCACTTTCGTGAAAACAAAACTATTCCGAGACCCAAAAGTTATAAAAAGAGAGGCTATCCATATCGTTGGGATACACAGCCGAATGTCTCTTGCAGAAAATACGACACAACAATTGTGGCAATCATTCGGACCTCGTAAAAAGGAAATTGTGCACAGGGCAGATGCTGGTAGCTATAGTATCCAGATATACGATGATTCATTCCTGAAGGAGCCATTTCTTCCCACCACATTTTTTGAGAAGTGGGCAGGAGTGGCTGTAATGAGTTTTAAAAAGATTCCTCAAGGATTGGAAGTTTTACAGATTCCAGAAGGACATTGGGCTGTATTTGAATATCAGGGACTACCGCGAGATTTTGGGGATTTAGTAAAATATGTGATGACAGATTGGTTGCCTCATTCTCCGTATGAATTGGACGCTCGTCCTCAGTTTGAATATATGGATGAGAATTATAAAGGTCCTATGGATCCATTATCTCAAGAAGAATTTTGGGTGCCACTTGTAAAATAACAGTGTTTATGATTCCATTTATTTTCCAATTTTTAAATTGATATTTTAAGGTTTGGAATTTTTATCTTCGCTTTATGCTTAAACTCAATGTACAGAATGAAACCTCTCGCCTTAGAGCAGTAGTCCTAGGAACTGCCAAAAGTAATGGTCCTACACCAAAACTGGAGGATGCTTATGACCCTAAGTCTGCACTTCACTTGCGTGAGGGCACATATCCCTTAGAAAAAGATATGGTGCCAGAGATGGAAGCTGTGGCTGCAGTTTTTCATAAATACGATGTACAGGTGTTTAGGCCAGAAATAATAAAGAATCTTAATCAGATTTTTACTAGGGACATTGGTTTTGTTATTGACAATAGGTTCTTTAAGGCTAACATTCTTCCAGACCGAGAAGAGGAAATTGATGCGATACAGCATGTGATAAATCAAGTGCCAGCGACGCACGTTTTTAGATTGCCCGAAGAGGCACATATTGAAGGTGGTGATGTTATGCTAGCAGATGACCACATTTTTATAGGCACCTACCGTGGTGACGATTATTCAGACTATATCATTGCCCGAACTAATATGCTGGCAGTAGGAATGATTCAGGAGCTTTTTCCTAGAAAGAAAGTGATGTCTTTTGATTTAAGGAAATCAAATACCGACCCATACAGCAACGCACTTCATCTAGACTGCTGTTTCCAACCCGTGGGAAAAGGAAAAGCCATTCTCCACAAAAATGGGTTTCTACAAGAGAAAGAGTATGAGTGGCTGGTAAAATTTTACGGAAAAGAAAACATATTTGAAATTACTGCAGAGGAAATGTTTAACATGAACTCAAACATCTTCAGTATTTCTCCAGAGGTTGTTATTTCTGAGCGCAATTTCACCAGATTGAATACTTGGTTGCGCAATCAGGATATTACTGTTGAGGAAGTGCCCTATGCAGAGATTGCAAAGCAGGAGGGGTTGTTACGATGTAGTACGTTGCCTTTAATTAGGGATTGATTCTAAATTTTCCTTCTCGAATTATAGAAGGAAATTAAAGATGAAACTCTTTATTTTATATTGCTGATAGTGATGCTTTAGATTGCTTGCGCTTAATTTATTTCTAAATAATGTTGCAGCTTATTTGTATGCTGAATTGCAAGTTAGGGCGCCTACTAATTTACAATGTTCCTCCAGCAGGCCAATTTTTCCAATGATTATTTGGTTTTACATTCGGCTTGTAAAGTTCTGTATTTCCAGTTTCCAAGACCTTTGCTATTTGCTGAAATGTTTCATTTCTACTAGGAAGTTCAGAGTCAGCGCAGTCAGGATGATTCCATTCGGTTAATTCCATAATTTGTGGCAGGTCCCTTGGGATTCGTGTTCTAATCTCGTTTTCAGTTGCCTCAAAGTCTTTATTATGTTCAGGTTCTAAACCTCTCAAAAATTCCCAAATAAAAATTTTATCATCTTCTTCTAACTCAATACCCTTATTTATGTAAAATTTCCGATTATGATTAATAGCGATTTCATTTTTTCGCAATATCATAGTCTTCGATTTTGGATTTAAACTTTCTTCGTATTCGTCATCGAAAGTTGGATGATCTGAACTACTATCCGTTATATAAAGAAAATTAGCGTTATCAGTTCCAGGTTTTGTGTCAATACAGTTTCCGTATGTGTGCAAACAGTTGCTAATTCCATTGTGTCCGCCACTACGATAATTAAATCCTATAACCTCAATAATTAAAGCCCAGCGATTACCATCTCTGTATGCGCTCAACTTCGAGTGAACAGGATAGATATATCCATTATCAAGCATTGGAAAAGTGAAATCGTTTGCGCACCTATCAAGTTGTTCTAAAATATCCTCTGCCGTATATTCTTTTTTGCGCTTAAATCCGAAAATGTTCATTCCCATTTACAGTCACTATTTAGATAATAGATTTTAATATAGATATAATGTAATGATTGTAATACGTGCAATTTGGTTTACAATCCATATTCTTTAACACGTTTGTTAATACACCCGCACCTTTCCCGCCAATTCTTTAGCTCGTTTCGTCACAGTTTCTATATCTCCACCTAAGTCATCATAGGCAACCACAACACCCATCCTGCGATATGGTCGAGAACTCGGTTTTCCAAATAACCTAAAGTCTGACTTTGGAGCAATAGCGACCGTTTCAATTCCTTCAAAACGAGGATTGTCACTATGAGCGCTTGCCAGAATAACCGCACTGGCTCCAATACGCTCTTGTGTAATCTCGGGAATAGGCAATCCTAAAACTGCTCTCAGGTGTAATTCAAACTCATTAAAGTTTTGTGTATTTCCTAAAGTTACCATTCCAGTATCGTGTGGTCGGGGAGAGAGCTCAGAGAAGTAAACGCCATCATCTGCTATAAAGAATTCTACACCCCAGAGTCCTGCGCCTCCCAAAGCTTCTGTGACCTGCGCGGCCATATCCTGGGCAGTTTTGAGATGTATGTCTTCCATTGTGGCGGGTTGCCAACTTTCCTGATAATCACCACGTTCCTGGCGGTGTCCTATGGGTGGGCAAAAGAGTGTTTTGCCATCGCGCTGCGTTACTGTGAGTAAGGTGATTTCATAATTAAAGTTTACAAAGGCCTCTACTATAACTTCGGCGACATCGCCTCTGGAGCCTTCTTGGGAATATTCCCAGGCCTTTTGGATATCGGCTTCGGTTTTTATGGTAGATTGTCCTTTTCCGCTAGAGGACATTAAGGGTTTCACGACGCATGGCATTCCGACATATTTTACAGCTTCTTTTAACGCTTTCGCGGAAGTGGCATATTCATATTTCGCCGTTTTTAGTCCTAAATCTTTTGCAGCGAGGTCTCGTATGGCCTTTCGGTTCATAGTGTAATTTGCAGCCTTGGCACTGGGTACTATTGTATATCCTTGCTTTTCATACTCGTAAAAACGTTCTGTGCGTATGGCTTCGATTTCGGGAACGATGTAGTCTGGTTTGTGTTTGGCAACAATAGCATCCAGCGCATCGCCGTCTAGCATATTAATGACTTCATAACCGTGTGCAACTTGCATTGCTGGTGCGTTTTCATAACTGTCTACCGCAATTACGGTCTGGCCTATGCGCTGTGCGGCAATTACAAATTCTTTACCGAGTTCTCCTGAGCCTAGGAGTAGGATTTTCTTTTTCAAAATAAGTGTCTTTAATTATCTAAGGTACTTATTATGAGGAAAATTTTAATCACTACGGTCATATTAGTTTATTGGATATCGTGTCTAAAAGCTCAAAATGCCGAGATCCAATTCATTCACAATGCTGCAGACTTTAATGGTATCGGTGGGAATGTCCTTTCGGCATTTGAGTACTATACGACTTTGGAATTGGAAGCTCCGGGGTTTCCAGATTATTCAGGTCAAGCAGTAATTATGCTGTTAACAGGTGTTGAGGATCCTGATGCATTTGAGAATGGTGAATCTTTTGATGCCTATCTTTTAGGTCCTAAAGGTGGGAATTTTTAGCCATTATTGTCCATAGAGGAAAAATGTAATGCAACGTTTAAGTTATAACCTAAATCAACAGATGATTTCCTATGTGTACAAAGTCAAGTTCCATTATCAGGGTATAAAATTTATGATATACGTGGGGTGTTGATTAAACAAAATACCTTTATGGCGAGAACTAAAGTAAGTTTAAGCCTAGAAGGTCTAGAAGGAGGAATTTACTTTTTTACAATATATAATCTCGCAAGTAATACGTCTGTCACTAAGCGGATTATAAACAAATAAATCAAGTATGGAGGTGCTATTTTTTCATTTAACAATAAGCTTCTTAAAATGACTATTGCCATTTCCGTTTGTGATTTGTAGTATGTAAAGACCACTAATTAATCTCGGTATCTTGAGGCCATTGTTACTGTCTTGATATTGTATTCTTTCTAACACCTGCTGCCCTGAACTGTTGATGATTTTCAAATCTAGTTTTTCTGAAGTGCCAATTCTTAAAACTCCAGTTGAGGCAATAGGATTGGGGTAAACGGGAAAAGTAGCTAAATTATTTTCAACAATGGAGAGACTGGCATTTTGTAAAGCGTCATGGGCATTTATGCGACCGTGACCAAAAAAGTTGTCGAATCCAGGGGTGTCCTCATTTGCTGGACCCACTTCATCTTGAGAGGTTGCTATCAGAATATTATTGATTTCGTCTACCGTGAGATTAGGGTCTAACGATTTTAACAAGGAAATTACTCCCGCAACATGAGGAGCGCCTTGTGACGTGCCTCCCCAGTAGGTGTTGTAATTAGTATCAGAATCATACTTTGCTCCATATATATAATTTCCTGGGGCTACATAGTCTAAAGCTGGTCCATAGTTACTGCCACTTGTGGAACTCCAAAAAAAAGGAGAGGAACGAGAGTCATCAGGATTTGTAGAGCCTACAGCGATTGAGTTTTCATATTGTGCGGGATACTGAATAACACCATCTTGGTTTCCAGTAGAAATTACAATGGGCACATCTTGAGAGTAACAATAATTTATGGCCGCCTCTAATGCGGTTGAGGAAGAGTTTCCTCCTATAGACATATTTATAACATCACATCCATTGTCTACGGCATAATAAATTGCTTCAATCATTGAAGAATAGAAGCCTGAATTATTGCTGTCTAGTGCCTTGATAGTCATTATTTTTGAGTTCCAGTTCACCCCAGCATAACCGATGTCGTTATTTCCTGTCATTCCTAATATGCTTGTAACATTAGTACCGTGACCGTGATCATCCGTAGGGTCGGAATCTTCATTTACAAAATCCCATCCATAAATGTCATCCACATATCCATTATTGTCAGAATCTAAACCATCCTCAGTCTCAGCATTATTAATCCAGATTCGATTTTCGAATTCAGGATGATTTAAACGGAGGCCAGAATCTATGACACCTATTATTAAATCCGGATCTCCAGTTGTAATTTCCCAAGCCTCTAACATGTCAATATCAGCATCTTGCGTTGCAGGAGAGAGCGAGAAGGTGCCTTCGTTATTCATAGACCATTGTCTGCTCTCAAATAGCGGGTCATTGGGATCTGATACTCTTCGTCCAGCGCCAGTCATAGTAAAATCATTCTCTACAAATTTTATGTAATCTAAGCCTTTATAGAATGATGCTATTTCATTAATTTCATAATTACCTAGAGCAAAAGAAAGAACATAGGTGTCATTTGTTTTATGGCTTCCTATATTTCTCAAGGACTGAACGTCAAACAAGTCATTGAGAAGCTGAAATTCCTCAGCCTGAATCAAACTTTTGATTTCTGAAGAGGAATATTTTTCTTTAAATTTTAATATAAGCCTGTCAGCTGCATAATCGCCTTCCTGAGCAAATATTAAACTAGGAAGTATAAAAAGTATGGGAAATAAATATTTCATTATAATAAATTGGGATTTATATCTTGTTTTCTTTAATCCATTCATCAATCTTCTCTTCAAGCACCGCCAGCGGGATACATCCCGTTTCCAAAACTTGCTTGTGATATTCGCGGATGTCAAATTTGTTTCCTAACGCCGCTGAAGCACGATCACGCAACTCACGTATTTTAAGTTGACCGATCTTGTAGGAAAGCGCCTGTCCTGGCATAGCCATATAGCGTTCAATTTCTGAGATGATACTGGCCTCACTTTCGGCTTCGTTTTCTAGGCAGTATGCGATGGCTTTCTCACGAGACCAGCCTTTGGTGTGGATTCCGGTGTCAACAACGAGACGCACGGCGCGATGCATTTCCGCTCCCAGTGTTCCGAAATATTGATACGGGTCTGTATAAAGCCCAAGTTCTTTTCCAAGCGATTCTGAATATAAAGCCCAGCCCTCGCCATAAGCACTGTACCAAAGTGTTTTCCTAAACTGTGGTAACACCTCACTTTCTTGAGTTAAAGAAATCTGAAAGTGATGCCCCGGAATGGCCTCATGTAGAAATAATGATTCATCAGAATAAACATTGTAGGTAGCAGCATCTGGAATGGGGACATAAAATATACCAGGGCGCGTGCCGTCAAGCGATCCTGGATTGTACTCTGCACTGGCACTTTTTTCTCTAAAAGCTTCTGTGCGACGCACCTCAAAAGCCGTTTTAGGCTGTACACTAAATAGCTGATTCACTTGTGGCTTGATGGTCTCAAGCATCTCTTTAAAGTTGGCAATGATTTCTTCAGGAGTATCATAAGGCATCAATTTTTTGTTTGAACGCACGTCGTTAAAAAACTCTTGAAGTGTCCCTTTAAAGCCAACTTGCGCTTTTACCTTTTCCATTTCGGTGCGTATGCGGGCAACCTCGCTCAGGCCAAGATTATGAATCTCATCTGCCGTCATATTCGTGGTCGTATAATATTTTATGGCATATTTATAATATTCAGAACCATCTGATAACTCTGAATATCCAGAACTATCGCGCCCAGCATCCATATATTCTCCTGCGAGAAAGTCGCGCATTTTTGCATACGCAGGAATTACCTTCCCCTCAATCATCTTCTTGTAATCTGTACGGATGATATTTTTGTCTTCCTCAGTCATTCCTTCTGGGAAATTTGTGACAGGGGTATAGAAGAGGTGATTTTCCACATCTGGTTGTGCCATTGCATCCATTTGTGGCACTACCTTTTTGATAAGTGACTTAGGAAGGACATAACCTTCTTCTATGCCCTTGCGCATGTTAGCCTCAGCACTATTGAGCCATACGAGGTAATCATCTACTCGCAGTTGCCAGTTGCGGTAATCCTCTGTTGTTTTAAATGGTTGTGCACTTGCACCACTTGCCAGCTGACCGAACATTAAATGTGGCGACCACATCTGGTCTATGGGCATCAGGTCTTTTTTATATTCCATTCCCTCCAGATTTACATTAATATCCCACAAGAGGACTTCCTTGCTCATCTGCTCCGTTTCACTCAGATTTTCATCATCGTAAGTTACAAGCGCATCTTTGTATTTATTATAATACGCCTTCAACTCTTGTTTATATTCGGCAGAAAGGACATCTGGAAACTGGTCATTGTAGCGATTGTCACCCGTCATCGTCGCATTAAGTGGATTTAACTTAAGCCCTTCCTCATAATAATCATCCAGAAGCGTGTTAAAGGCAACTTCATTTTTGGGAGTCTCTTCGGTTTCTTTGGTTTCGTTTTTACAGGCGATAAGTGTTACTAAGGCTAGTCCTGCGAGTAGTATTTTTTTCATTTGGTTTTGCTTTCGCGAAAGCGTACTATTTCACGCCCTCAATGGTTTACTATACTAAGATACCTATAAAAAAGAAATGCCACCTCACAATGAGATGGCATTAAGATCATTATTTGGATCTGTGCTTAAACGAAACCTAGGATACTGCCTCCTTCACACGTTTCATCGCTTCTTTAATATTATCCACACTCGCCGCGTATGATATACGGATACAATCTGGATTTCCAAAAGCAACTCCGGTTACCGTGGCAACATTTGCCGCCTCCAGTAAGTAGAGAGAGAAGTCAGTTGCATTTTCAATTTTTGTGCCGCCCAGTGTTTTACCGAAATAGTGAGAGATATTAGGGAATACATAAAACGCACCTTCTGGCTCATTACACTGAAAACCTGGGATGTCTGACAATAGATCGAGAATAAGTTTACGTCTATTCTTAAACTCATCTACCATATACTTTACCTTGCTCACGGGTGCCTCCAGAGCTGTAATTACTGCACGCTGAGCGATACAGTTAGTCCCGCTGGTAATCTGTCCCTGCATCTTGTTGCAAGCGCGAGCGATATATTCTGGTCCACCTATGTATCCTACACGCCACCCGGTCATTGCAAAGGCTTTTGAAACGCCGTTTACCGTAACTGTGCGGTCGTACATATCTGGAAACTGTGCCATACTTGCGTGTGCTCCTACATAATTTATATGCTCATAAATCTCGTCACTTACCACAACGATTTGAGGGTGTTTAGCCAGCACATCTGCAAGGGCGCGTAATTCTTCTTTACTGTATATGGAACCCGATGGATTACAAGGTGAACTGTACCAAAGCATTTTTGTTTTTGGCGTAATGGCAGCCTCGAGTTGAGAAGCGGTCATTTTAAAATCGGTTTCGATAGAGGTTTTTACTTCTACGGGAACACCTTCGGCGATTTTTACGATATCTGCATAGCTTACCCAGTAAGGACAGGGTAAAATAACTTCATCGCCAGGGTCTAGACAAACTAAGGCAATGTTTGCCAGAGATTGCTTTGCTCCAGTAGAAACTACAATTTGCGGTAGCTTGTAATCTAGATTGTTATCGCGTTTAAATTTTGTGATTATTGCTTCCTTGAGGTCTACATAACCATCTACAGGAGTGTAAGAATTATAATTATCGTTTACAGCTTGAATGGCCGCGTCTTTGATAAAATCAGGAGTGTTGAAATCTGGTTCCCCCAGACTGAGTCCTATAATATCTTTGCCTTCGGCTCTTAATTCTCTTGCTTTTGCAGCCATTGCTAGCGTCGCGCTGGTTGCCATATTTGTCACTCTAGTAGATAATTTACTCATTCTAGCCTATGCTTTTCTGGTTATACAAAATTTACAATGCAAGGTAACAAAAAGCGCCAAATCCTTATGAGATTTGGCGCTTGATATTTTCTGAAAAATTCACCTGTTTTTATGCAGATATCGCAGGTTGCATTCCCATCTCACGTAAGTGGCGGAAGTGAGCCGCAAGCGCTTTACGAGTCGTTTTGTACTCAAAGTAAGGTAGGTTGAACTCTTGTGCAGTTTCCTTTACAATCTTACTAATCTTTGTGTAGTGCACGTGACTGATGTGTGGGAAAATATGGTGTTCTACCTGGTGATTCAGACCGCCAGAGAACCAGTTCATAATTTTATTTTTAGTACTAAAGTTAACGGTAGTAAATAACTGGTGTATTGCCCACGTATTTTTCATCGTTCCCGTTTCATCTGGAAGTGGCATATGCGCATCTTCTACCATATGTGCAAGTTGGAAAATAACACTTAAGATTACTCCAGCTGTATAATGCATAATAAAAAAGCCTAGAAGGATTTTCCACCAAGTGATATCAAAAAACACAAGAGGTATTACTAGCCAGATGGCTACATAAATAAGTTTTGTAATTACGAGGGTACTCCATTGCTTTGTAGGGCTCTGTAATTTACCATAAGATAATTTACGTTTGATATAACGTTTCATCTGTGTGATATCTGCCGTAATTACCCAGTTTATGGTGAGTAAACCATACAAGATAAAGGAATAATATTGTTGGAATTTGTGGTGCTTGCGCCACTCGCTATGCTTTGAAAATCGAAGTATACGTCCCGCTTCCATATCCTCATCGTGGCCGTGAATATTTGTATAGGTATGGTGCAATACATTATGTTGTACTTGCCAGTTAGACCTGTTTCCAGCTAAGATGTAAATGGAACTTCCCATTAATTTGTTGACCCATTTTTTGCTAGAGAATGACCCGTGATTACCATCGTGCATCACATTCATACCAACGCCAGCCATCCCGACACCCATTAATATTGTAAGTAGGAGTTGCACCCACCACGGCATATCAAGCGTCATAAACAAAAAGTAAGGAACGAGATACATAGAGAACATTACAATGGCCTTTATATATAATTTCCAGTTTCCTGTGCGCTTTATTTCATTCTCTTTAAAGTAGGTATTCACGCGTTTGTTGAGTGTTCGGAAGAATTTAGCCGAATCTACACGTGAGAATTTAATGGTAGTATCCATATTTTATTTTTTAAGGGTAAGCGCAGTTTTGTGTCAAATATTGCGCTTAGTGGTATTTTGTATAGGTACGCTTTCGCGAAAGCGTAAATAATAAATTACCAACGAGTAAAAATAAACATATATTCTCCACGATAGAAGTTATGAGCAAAATTTAACGCGGTAATTTGAGTATTTTTGCTCGAGAATAGCGGACCCTATGGATATCATCTTAAAATATTTTCCAGATTTAACAGAGACTCAAAAGGCTCAATTTGAGCAACTCAGGGTTTTGTACGAAGACTGGAATCTTAAAATAAACGTCGTCAGCCGAAAGGATATTGATGAGATCTATCTACGTCACGTGCTTCATTCTTTGGGGATTGCAAAGGTGCAACGATTCAAACCAGGGTCAAAAATTCTAGACGTAGGAACTGGAGGTGGTTTTCCAGGCGTTCCTCTTGCGATACTGCATCCTGAAGTAGATTTTCATCTGGTAGACAGCATCGGTAAAAAAATTAAAGTAGTTAATGAGGTTGTGGACGGGCTCGGAATTACGAACGTCAAGACCACAAATGACCGCGTCGAGAATGTACCAGGTCAATATGATTTTATCGTCTCAAGAGCAGTTGCCCAAATGGAAACATTTGTGCGCTGGGTGAAAGGCCATATTGCCAAAAAAAGTAACCACGAACTTAAAAACGGAATCCTATATCTTAAAGGAGGAGACCTGAGTGAAGAACTCCAGAAATATACTACTGCAAAAATCTACCACCTGCCGAGTTTTTTTAAAGAAGATTTTTTCGAGACTAAAAAGGTGGTGCATCTTCCTATGAAGTACAAAGGGTAACTTTAGGAAATCGAAACCGAAGCGAGTCGTCATTTCGACGATAAGAGAAACTCATAGAAGTAAGCTCAATCAATTTAGTAAGCGGTACATCACGAATCTTGAGCGTAGCCGAAGGGTGGGTTTTAACGATCCTACTCTCTTGTTTATAAATTTGATTGCTGTGCCATAAGCTATCGATTACTACTTTCTAATTTCGTTTTTCTATTTTAATCAAAAAAGTTTTCCCCTCAGGCAACCTTTTAGAAAACTCCTGCGTCTATATAAATAGAAACCATCAATCAAGTATGAGAATCATACAACTCAATAGTGAGAAACAACTTATAAAACGAGCCATTAAAGGGCAACGGGATGCGCAACGTGAGCTTTACGAACAACACGCTTCTAAAATGCTCAGCGTGTGTCGCTACTATATAAAAGATGTCCATCAAGCTGAAGAGGCAATGTGCAACGGATTTTTAAAAGTGTTCACACATCTATCGAGTTTTAAAGGCGAAGGGAGTTTCGAAGGTTGGATTCGTAGGATTATGGTAAGAGAGAGTATTTCCTATCTACGCGCAGTAAAGAAATTATACTTTTCTGAAGATGGAACAATTGAAAGCAATGAATCTATAAATAATATTCAATCCAGTTTTGAAGTAGAGCATTTGCAGGAAATGATAGATGATTTGCCCGAAGGTTACCGCGTCGTATTTATCATGTATGCCATAGAGGGATACAAGCATCAGGAAATTGCAAAGGAACTAGGTATTTCAGAAAGCACTTCAAAAAGTCAACTTTTTAAAGCGCGCAAGCAATTACAGATAAGATTAAAAGAACTTAATAACTATAGCTATGGCACCGATAAAGCTAGAAGATAATATGAAAGAACGCTTGGAAGAGCGTCGCATCGCTCCCACGGGCGCTGCGTGGGACCGCATATCGAGCAAGCTTGATAACGAGAAAGGGAAAAAGAAAGGTACAATCGTACTTTGGTCTGCAATCGCCGCAAGTTTTGTAGGAGGGGCACTTATAACCTTATTTGTATTGAGCAACGATGTGTCTCCTAACGATTCAAATTTTGTAGAGGCACCTCAAGAGGAGAGCACCAAGTCTGAGGAAATAGTAGCGCCACAGATAATTAATGATTCTAAAAATGTTGAGGTTGTTCAAACGAACGAAGTAATGCAATCGTCTAATGAATCAAAGGAAGATATCTCTGAGCCATTAAATAAATCTCAAAAAAGAGAAGCGGAATCAGCTATCGTAGTAAACAAATCGAAATCATTTAAACAAATAAGTAACCCTGTACTCACCGATGAAAAAACGAACGGAGGAACAGTCATTGTGGAAAATAGTATAGATAAGCCTACGCAGGAAAGTCCCATACTGAAAAATAGCATTGATAAGAAAATTAAGGAAATTATGACACAAGTAGATGTTAATGCTGTGACAGACACAGAGGTTGATGCCTTATTAAAACAAGCCCGGCGGGAAATAATAAGTGCTAGTGTTTTTGACCAGCAATCTAATAAGGTAGATGCAAATGCCCTATTGCTGGATGTAGAGGCAGACATAGACCCAGAAACATTTAAAGACAAAGTCTTCGGTATACTTAAGGAAGGGTTTTACACCGCCAGAGATGCCGTAGCAGATAGAAATAATTAAAATTTTCATCAATAAGCGTCATTAACAGGCGCACAAAAATCAAACACTATGAACACCATTATTAAAATTGCCCTAGTGGCGACAGTAGCTTTCTTTGCCCAAAATGGAATGGCGCAAGATGACGAGCAACAAGAAAAACAGTATCAGATAGAATACCTTAAGGATAAGCGAGAACGGGTCATCGAGAATGAAAAGGAAACATTAAAAAACCGAGTGGCTTACATCAATGCTCAACTTGCTAAGGACATCATAACCGCCTCCGAAGCCGAGGCCCTAAAAAAAGAGGCGGCCGAAAGTGCCGCGCTCAATATCGAAAATGAAACCTCTATAATTGATAATCAGATCGCTCTAGTGGGGCGCAACGGGAGAATCAGTAATGATTTTGGGACACAAGTCATGATAGGCTTGGGAGATGAAGACGGAGAGGGAAAAAGAGTTTATGGCGTCACCGTTAACGATGGAAAAGTAGGCAAAAGAGAAAGAAAATACTCCAGAACAGAAAATAATCCCATTGTAACCTTCGGAGTAAATACGGCGGTAGTAGATGGAGAAGGTCTGGGCGAAGACTTTAGCCTTTCTGGAGGATATATTGGTTTAGGATGGGATTGGACTACGGCGCTTTCTCGGGAAACTAACTTTTGGCGTGTGCGTTATGGAGTAGAATTGCAATTCAACAAGTTGCGATTAAAGGACAACCTAGCTTTTGCCGAAAATGGTGACGAAACCATAACAGTTGATTTCCCTGAAAAATTAGAGAACGCGGCAAAGTTTAGACAAACGAACTTGGTGTTGCCATTGCATTTTGAATTTGGTGGAAAAAAGAAACGTGTCTACGGTGAAGGAAGAGAAGCACATCATTATCACAATAGACCAGTTTTCGGCCTTGGAGGTTATGCAGGGATCAATCTCTCAAACGTTCAGAAATTAGAGTTTGATGTGGATGGAGATCAGGTCAAGCAAAAAACAAGAGGAGATTTTAATACAAACGACTTTGTTTATGGACTGAGTGCCTATATCGGCCTTCGGGGAACGGCGCTTTATGCAAAGTATGATTTAAGCCCAACCTTTAAAGACAATCCCATTGAGCAACATAACCTCTCATTAGGCTTGCGATTTTTCTTGAACTAAAAGACATTGTTTGTTTTAAGCTGTGATTCCGTTTTTGTGGAGGTGTTTTTTATGCTTTCGCGAAAGCGGAATTCGTATTTTGGTACGAACCAATACATATTAGTATGATATATTTGTAGTTGACTCACTTTTGTGTCAAATTGCCAAAATCCAAAATCCAAAAGCCAAAAGCCAAAAGCCAAAAGACTAAGCGTAAATCGTGATAAGCAAATCGACCATAGACAAAGTTTTTGAAACTGCTCGTGTAGAGGAGGTCATAGGTGATTTTGTAAATCTAAAAAAATCAGGGTCTAATTTTAAGGGGCTTTCTCCATTTTCAGACGAGCGCTCACCCAGTTTTATGGTGTCTCCTGTAAAACAGATCTGGAAAGATTTTTCAAGTGGAAAAGGAGGTACAGCGGTTTCATTTATAATGGAACACGAGCATTTTAGTTATCCGGAGGCTATAAAATATTTGGCCAAAAAATATAATATTGAAGTAGAGGAGACTGAGCAAACCGATGAGCAAAAGATTGCAGCGACGGAGCGTGAGAGTCTGTATGTCGTGAGCGAATATGCCAGAGATTACTTTCACGAGACAATGCTCAATACTGAGCAGGGAAAAGCCATCGGGCTTAGCTATTTTAAAGAACGGGGTTTTACAGATGAGACGATAAAGAAATTTCAATTGGGATACAATCCTGATCAATGGGATGCATTTACAAGTGAAGCATTGCGCAAGGGGTATAAACTTGACTTTTTAGAAAAAACGGGGCTCAGTATTGTAAAAGAGGAAAAGCAGTTTGACCGATTTAAGGGGCGGGTGATGTTCCCTATACATTCTATGAGTGGTCGCGTGCTTGGTTTTGGTGGACGTATCTTAGACAGCAGTAAAAAGGCAGCAAAATATCTGAACTCTCCAGAAAGCGATATTTACCACAAAAGTAAAGTGCTCTATGGGATTTACTATGCAAAGCAATCCATAGCCAAAGAGGATAACTGCTACCTCGTCGAAGGATATACAGATGTCATCCAGATGCACCAGTCTGGAATAGAGAACGTAGTTTCCTCTTCAGGAACGGCACTTACGTCAGACCAGATTAGACTTATTAATAGACTGACAAAAAATATTACCGTACTCTTTGACGGAGATGCGGCGGGACAAAGAGCGGCCATACGCGGTATAGATCTAATTCTGGAGCAGGGAATGAATGTAAAGGTATGTGCCTTTCCTGATGGAGAGGATCCAGATAGCTTTTCGCGAAAGCATACCCAAGAAGAGATACTCAATTTCTTTAATGAGAATGCAAAGGATTTTATCCAGTACAAAGCACAGCTTCTTGTAGAGCAGTCCAAAGGAGATCCTATAAAAAGGGCGGAGATTGTTCGGGATATGGTGGAGAGTATCTCAAAAATACCAGACACCATAAAGCGAGAGATTTACGTGCAAGAATGCTCACGCATTATGGATATTTCTGAGTCTGTATTGTACAACACGCTGGCCCAAATTTCAAATAAAAATCAAAAGGAAGCTTCAAAACAGCAGAAAAAAGACGCTCCTAAACCCTTTTCTATAATTCAAGATGAAACTGTTGCTCCCGCAGAAAAAGTAAACGTATTGTTCGAACTAGAGCGCAAACTCATAGAGGCGTTGCTACTTTACGGGCAGGAAGAAGAAGATTTTGAAGACTTGGTGTTAAAAGAAAATGAAGATGGTGGTCTAGAGTTAGAACCGGTTGTGCATAAGGCAAAAGTATTTGAGAAAATATACCTCGATTTACAAGAGGACGAAGTAGAGTTTACAAATGACCTCTTTAAATCTTTGTACGCAAAAATTGTTGAGAAGCTTAGTACTAATCCGGAATTTAAAGTAGATAGTTTTATAAACGAGCTATCTCCAGAAGAGTCCTCAGAGATATCCAGTATCATCTTTGGCGAGGAAAAATATACGTTACATAGATGGCAAGACCGCGATGTTTTTGTAAAAACTAAGGACAAGAGTATCGCGCAGTTTGTTTCTGAGACTATCTTGAGCTTGCGTGGTTATCTTATAAGTCAAAAAATTCAAGAACTCTCTGGTACCATTTCTAATGAGAATAACAACAGTGATATTTTAAGCGATATCAAGGATTATTTGAGTCTCAACACCTTGCTCAATGAGAAGTTGGGCAGAGTTTTTTCGGCTAAACTTAATTAGATACTCGCGCTTTGTAATAGCCGAGCGTGCTTGATAAGTTCTGCAACATTCTGGGCATCTAGTTTTTTAAGCAAACGCATCTTATAGGTGCTTACCGTCTTCTCATTAATATCCAGCTCAGAAGCTATTTCCTTGTTTCGTCTACCATTTGAAAGAAGATTTAGTACTTCTATCTCTCTGCTAGATAGGCGTTTGTATTTGTATGCAAGTCCTTGAGTAGTGCTTCCTTGGTCTACAAGACGACGGCTCAAGTCTTCATTAAGATATATACCTCCCCTTTGTATTTGATTTACAGCATCTAGTATTTTTTGTAGTGATGCCGTTTTCGAAACATATCCGGCAGCACCATATTTTATTGCACTTAGAGCATACATCTCTTCAGGGTGGCAACTTAAAATAAATATTTTGATGTGTGGGAACTCCCTTTTTATCGCTTTAATAGCTGTGATGCTATTGAGATTTGGGATATCAATTTCTAAAATTAGAATGTCTACTTCATTTTTTGTTAGAAAACCAAGCAAATCATTACCGTCACTTATATATCCTATGACGTCATATTTTTCTTCTGCACGGAGAATTGAGGTAACCCCCTTGCGCGTGATCGGATGATGATCAGCGATTAAAACTTTATCCATTTGGTTGGGTAATTTTACAGTTAAAATCGGGGGATTTTAAATATAAACGCAAAGTACAAAGAAATGCTTCTCACTACCCATAAATGAGTTGTTAATCGATAAAAGTGTTAATTCTTTAGATGAACGGGTATTTCACATACTGGAATTGGGTTCATTTTGTGTTGGTTTGCATTATTTAGTTTTTTGTAAAGTGCAAATACACGTTTCATTTCCCCTTCAAAGTCGGCTGCAGTTTTACCTAAATCATCTTGTGTCATTGCCCATTCCAGCTGGTCATAAGTTGCACCTATCTGGTCTTCGTCTGTACGGTCATCTCCCCAAAGCCCGTCTGTGGGTTTTGCCTTAAGAATACTAGCAGGAACATCAAGTGCCGCTGCGAGTTTAAACACTTCGGATTTCATAAGGTCTGCGATGGGACTTAGATCTACACCGCCGTCACCATATTTAGTGTAAAATCCTACGCCAAAATCTTCTACCTTATTTCCAGTTCCCGCCACAAGGTATTTGTGAAGCCCAGCAAAATAATACAGGGTACTCATACGTAATCTCGCTCTGGTATTTGCGAGACTGAGATTGAGTTGCTCGCTCTCTTCTACTGCAGGTAGCGCTACTTTTAAATCTTCAAAGGTTTGTGTGAGATTTACTTCAACATTTGTAACGTTTGCAAAGCGTTTTTTGAGTTGAGCAATGTGCTCACGGCCTCTTGCAACCTGGCGCTCGTCTTGATGTATAGGCATCTCAACGCATAAAAGGCGTAGACCAGTTTTTGCACACAGCGTTGAGGTGAGTGCGCTGTCTATTCCACCACTTATCCCAATTACAAAACCGTTCATTCCTGCTTTGGTGGCGTATTCTTTTAGCCAGTTTACTATATGGTCTATCACTTTTTCGGTCTGCATCTGGAAGAAATTTTAAAGTTTTAAAAAATGGTATTTTTGGAGTTGCTTTGGGAGTGCTACGCTTTCGCGAAAGCGGACTCCTCATAAGATTTATCCAAGTTTATCGTTTACAACCTTAAAGATACAAACTCTATGAAGAAAATGATGGTGATGCTACTCATTTTGGCAGCAATAATAAGCTGCTCAGATGATGCAAAAATACCGGATGCGGTGAGTGAAATCCCCGTAGAAGTTGAGGTGGTGAGATTTGACAAGACATTTGCAAAATCATCTATGGCTGAACTTCCAAAGTTAAAAAAAGAGTTTCCCTATCTATTTGCCAAGCAATATGACGACGCCTATTGGGCAAATAAATTTCAAGATACCTTACAGCAAGAACTCAATCGCGAAGTAGCAAAAGCTTTTCCAGATTTTGACGAAGAGAAAGTTGCCCTAGAGAATGTATTTAAGCACATAAAATATTATTACCCGAAGCAGCCAGACCCAAAGGTTATTACCATAATTTCTGAGGTAGATTATCGCAATAAAGTGGTGCTTGCAGATAGTTTGTTAATTGTCGCTCTAGACACATACTTAGGCGCTGACCATTATTTTTATGGTAATATCGCTAAGTTTCAATCGCGGTACTTTGAGCCTAATCAAATCGACATCGATGTGGCCTATGCTTTTGCAAGAGAGCATACAGCGCTTCCACAGGGGAATACCTTCCTGTCACAAATGATATATGAAGGAAAGCTCGTGTATTTTGCAAAGCAACTCTTGTCGCTCAAAACGGAATATGAAGTTTTGGGGTTTACCCAAGATGAATATGTTTTTTCTCAAGAAAATGAAAAGAATGTGTGGGAATATTTTGTGTCTAAGGAACTTTTATATGCCACAGACCGCAAGCTGGGAACGCGTTTTCTAGATCCTGCGCCGTTTTCTAAATTCTACCTTGCTTTTGATAATGAGACTCCTGGTCGCATAGGTCGCTATATAGGGTACGAAATCGTAAAATCCTATATGGAAAATAGCGATGTCCCGCTTAAAACGATGCTCGTTCAAGATGCAGCTACTATCTTTGCAAGCGCAAAATATAAACCTAAAAAGTCCTAGCAATATGGCAATTGTTCATAAATCTGATATTAAAATAACTGTTTCTCTAGATGAAAACCGCGTTCCAGAAAAGATGGAGTGGACCGCCCGTGATGGTGGTGCTGCAAATGAAGAGGCAAAGGCGATGCTACTGTCTTTATGGGATAGCGAGCAACAGGAGACTGTGAGCATAGACCTGTGGACTAAAGAAATGCCTGTAGACGAAATGCAAAAATTCTTTCACCAGACGCTTGTGGGGATGACTAGTACCTTTCGCAAGGCAACGGGAGATGATAAAATGGCCGACACGATGAAGGATTTTTGTGAGTACTTTGCAGAGCACCTTAACCTTACTAAGAAGTAAGATTACGCTTTCGCGAAAGCGTACACTAATTAGTGTCAGCTTAAAGATCCAGCCATTGTTTAAAAGAAGCGGCTTTGTTCTTACCGATTACAATCTCTACTTCTGACTCAGGATCTGTTTGAATTTTTAATGCACTATTGCCAAATTTTGTAATCGTCTCAATGGCGTGTATCGCTACAATTATTTGCCGATTTGCTCTAAAAAATAATTGTTCATCTAGACTAGAGAATATTTGATCTAGACTGTCATTTGTAGTTGAGCGTTTTCCATCTTTTCTGATGACATAAGTAATGGTGTTATCCACATATATGTAAGCGATGTCTTCTGTGGGTATAGAAACAAGCTCATTACGTACGTAGGTAAGTAAGCGTTGTTTGGATTTTTCGATATTTTGAACGGGTGTTTCCTGTGTTTGTTCTTCAGGAAGTTGTACCTGAGATTTTTTTAATTCCAGTAAATTTTTTTGGTATGCATCCAGCGAGCTATTGAGCTTAGATAAACTGAGCACACTGTCTTCTATCTTTATAGTTTTCTGGTCTAAAAGCTTTTCATAAAAACTGCTTAAATAGCGTATGATACTTAGAGTGAATAAAAGCGTGAGGAGACCTAGGATTAAAAAAGCAATATTAAATTGATTTCTTGTTCTATCTATTTTTTCCTGTATTTTCTTCTCGTTTATATGAGTAGCAACGATCAGGTCAGAATTGGGAATAGATTTAATGTAGATTATGTTTGAGCCTATATTTTGATTTCCCTCTAGGAGTTTTGATGTAATGATCTCATATAGTTCATCTGGGGTGATGAGAGATTCCATAGTAGCAACTTCATTAGAGGAGTCACTGGTACTAATTCCTATATTTGTTACGTCTGGATAGGATACCACTTTTCCTGACCAATCTATGACAGACAAAAACACATTTTCGTTATTTGTATTTGCAATTGCTTTTTGAATACTTTCGATTACAAATTGTTTATCCACATTTTTATTGAGCAACTCACCAGATAACAACGCCATTTGAGATGCTTCTTGTTTTCCGGCAGCAATGTCATTTTCTAAAGAAGACTTTATAGTGTGCCGCACAAAATATGGGGTCGAGAATAGTGAGATTACAAAAAAGAATAAGGCAAAACCTAAAGTAATGTAGCTGTAGATACGGTAATTTTTCATTGTCCTAATAAATATCAATGTAAAAGTAATTCATACTAAGGGGTATCCATTAATTTTTAAAATTTTCTATTCCGTTTTAAAGCCTGTATTTCCTTTTGAGCAATCTTACGCTCTCATTAGTAGTCGTTAGTGCTGGGTTTACAGTACTTTTGACTTAAGAAGGAAAAGCAAACGCCACCGCGCAGAGGCTAAACTTTTTTCAAATGAAAAATAAACATTACAAAAATCCAATGGCCCTAAGTGTCGCAATTTTGCTATTTGCGGGCTTTATATTGCTGGGTTCATATATTTTTAAAGATAAAACAGATATAAGGACTGTAAGAACACAGGCAAGTCTTACGACTCACGAACTATTTACACAGCTTCAGGCAAAAAATGATGTTGAATATAGTCCCTACATCGAGAAGGCTATAGAAGTAAAAGGGGTAATCAAGGAGATTACTGTGCGTGATGGAGTATACTCTATTATACTAGACGGAGATAATAGGGAGCGACATATTTTATGCGAGATGCAAAGAGATCAAAATAATGACATTGTAACTTTGGCTGTGGGAGAAGAAGTAGTCATTAAGGGAATTTTAAAAGGCCTTCTTCTAGACGCAATTTTACTTAACTGTATCCTCGTTTAATTATCATATATGGAAAGAATACTACTCTTTTTTCTTTTAATATCTTCAGTATGCTTCGGGCAAAATGGGGAGCAATATTTCGCCAGGCAGGGACAGATGACTTTTTTTTCCTACACCTCTGTAGAAAATATCAAAGCCCAGAACGATCAAGTCCAGAGTGTGGTGGACACAAATACTGGGGAAATCATTGTAAGTATTCTTATAAAGGCTTTTAAGTTTGAAAAGTCTCTTATGGAAGAGCATTTTAATGAGAGCTATATGGAGTCGGACCTGTTCCCCAAAGCCACTTTTCAGGGAAATATAATTGATTTTGATCCTTCCACCTTAGGTATTCAAACTCGCATTATTAAAGGTGATTTTACCCTACGTGGCGTAACAAAACCCGTAGACTTCAAGGTTAATATTAATAATCTAGGGGATACATTTTCTTTAGAAGGAGATATCGAGGTTTTAGTTAAAGATTACAATATTAAAATACCCGCCCTATTATCGCCTAACATCGCAAATGCTATTCAAGTAAAGTTTAACCTCGAATACAAGCCTTATGAGAAGTAAACTATTTTTAACATCCCTACTAGTATTAAGTTACTTGCAATCTGAAATGATGGGTCAAGATCTCTGGTCTATATTAGAGAGTGAACCTGTGGATACACCAGAATATGTGATGTCTACGTTTAAAGGCAATCGGCTTTCCATAGGGCATTCTATAGAAACAAGAAAAAAAGGTGCTCTCGAAGTTACATTTATGAGTCGCTACTGGAATACGGCAGAAGAGAGCAACAATAATTTTTTTGCAGATAGAATGTGCGCACGTTTTGGAGTAGATTACGCATTTTCTGACCGATTCACCGCTGGCGTAGGCTATGGTCCACCTAATGGAATTGCAGATGGATACGTAAAATATCGATTTTTGCAACAAGGAGCCGGGGGAGACGGCAGCCCCGTGGGAATCACAGGATTGCAAACAGCAACCTATCGTTCACGACAGCTTACAGGGGTAGAGGATCGGAGTGAGTTTTTTAATAGAACCGCATTTACCAGTCAATTGCTCATCGCAAGAAAAATAAATACAGATTTTTCTTTGCAAGTTGCACCTACCTTCGTGCACAGAAGCTCATCGAGCAACTCGCTGGATGATCACAATCATTTTGCTGTAGGCTTTGGTGGTCGATATAAATTAGGGAATCACGTCAGTCTCGTGTCTGAGTACTATTATGTGGCAAATCCGCTGGAGAGTATTGAGACCTTTGGTTCTTTTGCGCTAGGCGTAAACTGGGATGTGAGATATTTACTACTTCAATTTACAATGACTAACAATCCTATCTTTACAGAGGACACATTTATCACGCAAACTAGAAGAAACTTCAACTTTAAGGATGGGAACTTCTTTTTTGGATTTAACGCCACTTATTTCTTACAGCTATAGTTAGGTGTTCTTATTTACTTATATGATTCAAACCTTAGCATCTTGCTGAGGTTTTTTTGTGTCCAGTGGTTTTAATACTAATTGTATTGTGCTTTTGCAAAAGCTAAAGCTAAAGCTAAAGACGTTAGTTCGTAAAACACCATTCTCTATAGAAATTATAAAATCCTTTTCTCAATTAAAGCCGGTATCCTCTCCGAAAATGATCCTCGTTTAAGGTATTTGTCCACGAGAGAATTCCTCCTCATTACAAGTTTTATAAAAGAATATGCGCTCTTTCGGCTTAAAACGCTAGGATGATATTTATTGGCTCTAAAATAGATTTCCATTTTCCTCTCTAGAGCGTATTTATTCCACCTTGTCTATAGGTCTGGGTTTCCGCTTTCGCGAAAGCGTATACCTATTAATCCTACAATTCTCGCTTCAATCTAGCGCAAGGTCTAGACTAGGGCGATCTCAACCTGTTTTTACTGTACTTCAAAAGCGAAACGCTGTAATCCCTTACTATAAAAAGGATTAGAGGCTTTCCGTTTTAAGGCTTTGTTTTCCCGTTCACCCCATTTTAGTTGAAATTAGGTAAGTATCGGTGGTTTATTTGCACTCAACAAACAGTAATAACGCAATTAAAATTTATAAAAATGAAAAAGATTTTTTTACCACTTATAGCTATTGCAATGACAATGAGCTGTAGTACAGATGACACAGAAATTAATTCGGAAACAAACATTCCGGAAGAAGAAACAAATACAGAAACAGACACAGATGTTTCTGGAAATGGAACTGGCTTACTTCGTATTATAGAAGTAGATGCTATAAATGATCAAGTAACCCTAGCAAACCTAGGAGATGGTACTCTGGATACAGGAAGTTACTTTATGTGTTTAGGGCCTGGAACTTATGCAATGGTTTCTGGATTAGTAAATGGAGATACCGTACTTGAGCCTAGTGAATCTATCACATTTACCTATGATGTAAATGAGAGTGAAGACGGACTATCAGTTTTTGCATCTAACGATTTTGGGAGCTCTGACCCCTCTGTATTACTAGATTACGTGCAATGGGGAAGCGGTAACCAAGCAAGAGTAGGTCAGGCTGTTACAGCTGGAAGATGGGATGATGAGAACAATATTGCCCCTGGTGTAAATGTATTCACTTTTGAAGGAGAAGCATCTAACGTAGGTTCTTCCTTCTGGACAGGTGAGGAAGTTCAAAGTGATTCTGAAGGAGTGCTACGTATTCTTAATGTAAATGCAAACAATGACACTTTAACATTAACCAATCTAGGTGGGTCTACTGTTGAGGTCGGTAATTACTGGTTATGTCTAGGGCCTGGTACTTACGCTCGTATAGGGAATATTACTAGCGGTGACACAGAATTATCTACAAATGAGACGCTCACATTAAACTACGATATGGATCCTGTGGCTGATGGACTTAGTGTGTTTGCTACAAACACCTTTGGCTCATCAGATCCAGAAATACTTCTGGATTATGTCCAGTGGGGAGCGGCTAATCAGGCAAGATCTGGTCAAGCTGTAACTGCAGGGAGATGGGATAATGCTGGAAGTTTTGTGCCTCAATCTAACAACTATACATATACTGGAGATGCTCAGGACGTGGGAGCAAACTTCTGGGAATAAGAATAAAAGGACTCGTCCTGTCTTTGTGAAAAAGAGACGGGGTGGGTCCATAATAACTGTAAATAATAAATTTTAAAAAAGATGAAAATGAAAAGTAAAGTACTCAATTTTGGGTTACTGCTCTGTCTTCTACTCTGCTCGCTAGCGGTAGATGCTCAGGTAGTAATTAATGAAGTGCTCCCGGGAGGAACGGTAGAGCTCAAAAACAATGGAACAAACTCAGTTGATCTTACAAACTATTGGTTGTGCGAGAGGCCTATTTACAATCGTGTAGGTGATTTAAATATTGCATCAGGAAATGTAGCAAATTTACAACCTGGAGAAATCTTAGTAATAGACAATTTTAATATAATTGATGGAGTAGCAGATGAGGTGGCACTTTATAGCTCAGCGTCTTTCAGTAGCACCAATGCTATTGTAGATTTTGTACAATGGGGGGCACCCTCAAGTACAACAAGAGCAGGAGTTGCCGTAAGTGCTGGATTATGGAATGATGCTGCCTTAGTAGCACCAGCCATAACAGCAGGAAATTCCCTAGCTTTTAATGGTAGCACAAATGCGCTGAGCACTCCAGACGATTTTTCAGTAGGAACACCTACAATAGGAGCTGAAAATCAGGCTGTTGCTGAGGATGTCATTTTTACCGCACAATTAAGTGGAATTCAAGAAAACCCAGCAGCGCTCACAAATGCTAGCGGTTCGATTACTGCTACTTTAAGCGGCAATGAGCTTGTTATTACTGGTTCATTTCAAAATCTTTCAGGCGACTTTGATGCAAATATAGCAGGTGGCGCACACGTGCACAGAGCTATTGCTGGACGTAATGGAGGGATCGAGTTTCTTTTAAATACGACTGTTTCTCCAGATTTACGTTCTGGAACGTATGAAGCAGCAAATAATACATTTACACTTACAGATGATCAAGTAGCTGCAATAAACGCTAGAGAATTATATGTAAACATTCATACCACAGCTTTCCCAGGAGGTGAGTTAAGAGGACAGCTTCTTATCGATGCAGATACAGTTTACCAAACTACCTTATTAGGAAGTAATGAATTTCCTGCAGTAAACACTATTGCCGAAGGAAATATGCTTTTTGAGCTTGAAGGTGATCAGCTTACGGTTTCTGGCTCTTTTGATGGTTTGTCAAGTGAGATTCGTGTGGACCTAGCAAACGGGGCACATATACACGATAATTTTGCGGGACGCAATGGTCCAGTAATTTTCCCTCTTAATCCTACTTATGACGATGATAATCAAGGGGCGGTTTTTGAGGCAGCAAATAATGTATTTACTCTAAGTGCAGACCAACTTACGAAAATTGCAGATCAAGGTCTTTACATCAATATACATTCTGTAAACAACCCTGGAGGAGAACTGAGAGGACAGATTGTACCTTTATCTTCTTCAGTATTTGGAGCAAGACTTACAGGAGCGCAAGAAGTAATTGTGACTGACACTGCTGCAAATGGACGTATTTTCCTTTCTAACGATGGTCAAGGAAACATTTCTGTAAGTGGTTCATTTAATGATCTATCTGCAGACTTGAATACAGCACTTGCTGGAGGAATTCACGTACACCTAGCGGCCGCAGGTCGTAATGGAGGAATTGAATTTATTATTACTCCAGACGTAGCAACAGATAATAGAAATGCAGTAATACGTGCAAGTGAGAATACTTTTACGCTCACAAATGCTCAGGTAGATGCTCTTTTTGATAGAAATTTATACGTAAATGTACATAGTCTTGATTTCGCTCCAGGCGAAATAAGAGGACAGTTACAACCTCTTGTTCAAACATATCTAGGTACAGCACTTTCTGGTCAAAACGAAGTGCAACCTATCATAACAACTGGAAACGGAAATGTTCAACTAGAACTTTCTGGTCTTAACCTTGTAGTTACTGGTGCATTTAATAATCTAATAGGTGATTTTGATGCAAATATTGCAGGAGGGTCACATCTGCACCTAAGTGATGCAACAGGCAATGGAGGAATTCAAATCCTTATCAACGCTACTACAGATGCAGATCTTAAGGGAGGTGTATACACAGCAAACACTAATGCCTTTGAAATTACACAAGCACAGCGTGATTTCCTTCTTAATGATGAAATTTATCTCAACATTCACTCTACACAATTTGCAAGTGGAGAGTTAAGAGGGCAAATCCTTAACAGTGAAAATAATTTCCCTGTAAGCGGTTTTGCTATTACGAGCCCAGCAGATAACGCTGATATTTCAATAGGTACGGATGATGAAAATCCATACACAGTTACTTACGATGCAACTACAGATCCTAACGGAAATCTAGTAGTATATAGCTATCAACTAGCTGTTGATAGTGCTTTCGAGAACATCGTGGTTAATCAAAAAGTTGGAACAGCGCTACAATTTGACAATAACAATGCAGTAAGAGATGCGCTTATCGCCGAAGGTGTAGCGATGGACGACACAGTGACATATTATCAAAGAGTTCTAGCTTCTGATGGTAGTGTGAGTGCTTCATCTGTTGTTCAAACAGTGAACTTAACATTAGAATGCGCAGCATTATCTAGTGAGATCGTTTTTTCGACAGATAATCTTAATAATACGACAACAGTATCCGAAGATGGATTAAGCGCTGTTATTTGTGTGGATACAGTAGCAGATCCTATCGGAGTAACAATGGTAAATCCAGAAGATAGCATAGGAGCAAACGCTGGATGGATTATTACTGATCTTGCAACGAATGAAATTTTAGCATTACCGGCTGCAGGTCCATTTGATCTCAATGGGGCAGGAACAGGAACTTGTCAGATATGGTACATAAGATATGAAGACGGTCTTTTAGGAAAAGAAGTTGGAGGCAATCTTAGCGATTTAGAAGGTTGTTTTGATTTATCTAATCCGTTAGATGTTATCCGTGAAGAGGCAGATGGCGGAACAGTAGCGCTAGACGTTGCTGCCTCATCTACAGGGACAACAACAGTAAGCGCAGACGGTCTTGAGGCTGTGATCTGTGTGGACGGAAATGCAGACCCACTTGTGGTAACCCACGAGAATCCAAGCGCTGAGAACCTATCGTATAGATATGTCATCACAGATGCTGCAACAGGACTTATCCTTAACGTAGTAGCTAGCGACACGATCAGTCTTGACGGTGCCGGTGCTGGTACTTGCGAGATATGGGGATGGTCTTACAGAGGAGTGCCTAACAATGGTCTTGACCAGATCGGACAGCCATTATCATCACTGGATGATCTTGACTGTTCAGATATCTCTGACAATGCGATCACGGTAATCCGTGAGGTGGCAGATGGTGGAACAGTAGCACTTGATGTTGCTGCCTCATCTACAGGAACAACAACAGTAAGCGCAGACGGTCTTGAGGCTGTGATCTGTGTGGACGGAAATGCAGACCCACTTGTGGTAACACACGAGAACCCTGGAGCAGAGAACCTATCGTACAGATATGTGATCACAGATGCTGCAACAGGACTTATCCTTAACGTAGTAGCTAGCGACACGATCAGTCTTGATGGTGCCGGTGCTGGTACTTGCGAGATCTGGGGATGGTCTTATAGAGGTGTTCCTAACAATGGTCTTGACCAGATAGGTGAGCCTTTATCATCACTGGATGATCTTGACTGTTCAGATATCTCTGACAATGCGATCACGGTAATCCGTGAGGTTGCAGATGGTGGAACAGTAGCACTTGATGTTGCTGCCTCATCTACCGGAACGACAACAGTAAGCGCAGACGGTCTTGAGGCTGTGATCTGTGTGGACGGAAATGCAGACCCACTTGTGGTAACCCACGAGAACCCGGGGGCAGAGAACTTATCTTATAGATATGTGATCACGGATGCTGCGACAGGTCTTATCCTTAACGTAGTAGCTAGCGACACGATCAGTCTTGACGGTGCCGGTGCTGGTACTTGCGAGATCTGGGGATGGTCTTATAGAGGGGTGCCTAACAATGGTCTTGACCAGATAGGTGAGCCTTTGTCATCACTGGATGATCTTGACTGTTCAGATATTTCTGACAATGCGATCACGGTAATCCGTGAGGTGGCCGATGGTGGAACAGTAGCACTTGATGTTGCTGCAACAGATGCTCAAGGAGAGCCTACGACAGTAGTAAATGATGATGTTACAGTAACCATTCAGGTAGGTGACGGAATTCCTAACCCTATTGTTGTATCACACGAAAATCCAGGAGCAGAGAATCTTTCATACAGATATGTGATCACAGATGCTGCTACAGGATTGATCTTAAATGTTGTGAACTCAACAGTAATAGATTTAGATGGTGCTGGTGTAGGAGTATGTGAAATCTGGGGATGGTCTTATAGAGGAGTGCCTAACAATGGTCTTGACCAGATAGGCGAGCCATTATCATCACTGGATGATCTTGACTGTTCAGATATCTCTGACAATGCAGTTACAGTAAACAGAATAGTAGATGGAGAGCCACCTGTGGTGGACAATCCTCCGGTAGATATTTTTGTAGGTACAGGTTCTAATGCAGATGAGTGTGGAGCAAATGTTGTATACGATGACATCACAGGTACTGATAATTCTGGACAGCCAGTAACGGTTACTCTTATAGAAGGATTGCCTAGCGGAAGCTTGTTCCCAGTAGGAGCAACAGAGGTTGTTTATGAACTGGCAGATGTTAATGGTAACAGTATTACAGTATCGTTTACGGTGACAGTTACTGATACTACATTCCCTACAATCGAATGTATAGACGATCAGATTGAAGGTGGTGATGATAACGGAGAATTTATTGTACCAGATTACAGTACAATCATCGATTTTAACGATAACTGTTCTGATGAACTAGGGATCACTTTTACTCAAAATATAGAAGCGGGTACTGTGCTTACTCAAGGTTCAGAAACAGAAGTTGTGATTACTGTGACAGACGCGGCCGGAAATGCTACAGACTGTTCTTTCAATCTTATTGTGGACGAGAATCTTAGTGTGGGTGAAGAAACATTAGATAATAGTATCACAATGTACCCTAATCCAGCAACTAACTTCTTTGCGATTGACTTTGCAGGGTCAACCACTCAAGTTGATGTAACAATGTATGACATCTTAGGAAAACAAGTACTAGTGATTAAACAAGTGACTAATGCACAATCTATAGACATCAGTACGTTGACTACGGGTGTATATATGGTTGAAATTACAGACAATAATAATAACTCACGTATTGTGCGTCGTCTTATTAAAAGATAGTGTTTAGTGATTGAGTTGATTTAGTTGTGAAAAGGGCGTTCGTAATGGGCGTCCTTTTTTATGTAATGATGTCTCGATCTTACAGACTATCTTTACGTCATGAAGCTTATTTTTGTATACAACGCAAACTCTGGCAACCTCAATGCTTTGCTGGATGCAACTCATAAAATTTTGAGTCCTCAAACGTATGAGTGCGATTTGTGTAGTCTTACCTTTGGCGCATTCAGAGAAAAAGAGGAATGGGTACGCTTTCGCGAAAGCATAAAAAGCCCTCTCATATTCTTGCATAAAGATGAGTTCCTTAAAGCTTATAAATCAAAGTGGCTTCCCAAATACGATTTCCCCATCGTTCTAGCCGAAAGGAATGGCGAACTAGAAATAGCAATTGCTACAGAGCGTTTTAAGGAGATTCAAAACTTAGAGGCTTTAATTGACGAAGTAAATAATGTGCTAAAATTAGATTGGGACTAACCTAATTTTAAATTCCCATTAATATCCTCAATATAATTGAGAATCTCTTCCTGTCCCTCACCATTCGTTGCACTACTCACAAAGTAATTAGGAAATTCCCACCACACACCTTCAAGCATAATTTTTTTGTAATGCTCAATTTTACGCTCTAAGGATTTGGGTTTCTCCTTGTCTGCTTTGGTAAAAATGATGGAAAATGGAATCTCTTTTTCCCCTAAATACTCCATAAACTCCATATCGATTTTTTGGGGCTCGTGACGGCAGTCTACCAACACAAATGCAGAAATCATTTGTTCTCGCTGCTCGAAATAATCGGTAATAAAGCGCTGGAAGGTTTTCTTCTCCTTTTTGGAAACGCGAGCATAGCCATATCCAGGTAAATCTACAAGGTGCCAGTTCTCATTAATCAAAAAATGATTTATAAGCTGTGTTTTTCCTGGCCGTCCAGAAGTTTTAGCAAGTCCCTTACGATTGGTTAGCATATTAATGAGCGAGGATTTACCCACATTAGAGCGACCTATGAATGCATATTCTGGCAATCGCGTGCGCGGGCATTTCTTAACTTCAGAGTTACTGACAATAAACTGGGCAGATTTGATTTTCATACTGCAAAAGTAGGGAATTCACCTTTGAGTAATAGATTAGTGCTGAAAAGAAAAAAGTATCTTCTACAATCTCTAAAACCCACGCTTCTTTAACCACCCCAACAAAATCTCATTGAACTCGTGGGGCTTCTCCATCATCGCTGCGTGTCCACATTCATCTATCCAGAAAAGGTCAGAGTCGGGAAGGAGTTTGTTAAAATCCTCGGCAACTTCTGGTGGTGTTACACCGTCTTGCTTTCCCCAAATGATGCAGGTAGGCGTGTGCATTTCAGGAAGATCCTGCGCCATGTTGTGGCGAATTGCACTTTTTGCGATAGCAAGTGTTTTGAGTAATTTGTTTCGGTCATTTACGGTGTCGTATACCTCGTCCACAATCTCTTTGGTGGCAATTTTTGGATCGTAAAATACACCTTCAGCTTTTTTCTTGATGTATTCGTAGTCACCGCGCTTAGGGTAGCTTTCTCCCATCGCACTTTCATAAAGACCAGAACTACCAGTAATAACAAGACCTTTAATACGGTCTGGAGCCATCTTGGTATGATACAGTCCTACGTGTCCGCCCATCGAGTTTCCTAAGAGAATAACCTCTTTGTAGCCTTTCATCTTAATAAACTCATTAAGAAATTTTGCAAACGATTTAACCCCTGTTTTAATAAGTGGCATCGTATATACGGGAAGCTCAGGGATTACAACTTTATAACCATTTTCCGAAAAGAAAGTAGTAACCGCATCAAAGTTGCTCAATCCACCCATAAGCCCGTGCAGGATAATGATTGGGGTGCCTTCGCCCTCTTCGAGATACGTAAATTTTCCTTCCGTAATTAGTTTGTGTTCCATAAAGTTGGTTAGCCGTCGGTTAAAGCAAATATAGGTATTTCGGTTTTCATTGGTCGTTTTTTTTATAAATGCTTAACGTCAGGACAGGGCTATGTTCTTAATGCCTTATTTAGAATTGTTTATGGTAATAAGAATGGTTTTTAGTACGCTTTCGCGAAAGCGTAACCACTCATAATCTAACTTTTACCTCCACATTTTTGAAATGACAAAAAAGCCATCGCATTGTTAACAAGTGGTGGAAGGTGGTGCAACTTATCAACAAAGTGGTAGAAAGTGGTAAAAAGTGGTAATATTTGCGTTATATTTGAGTTTAAACAGTGTAACCAAACCAATTCGAGTGCTCAATTTAATAGGAACTTATGAATGCAAAATAGACGCTAAGGGCAGACTCATGTTGCCTCAAGCGTTTAAAAAGCAACTGGCACCCATACTTCAGGATGGCTTTGTGCTTAAGCGTGCTGTGTTCCAAAAATGTCTAGAGCTTTACCCGATTGCAGAGTGGAATACACTGAGTGCAAAAGTGAATATGCTCAACCGCTTTAATAAAAAGAATGACGAATTCATTCGCCGTTTTAATGCCGGTGTAAAGCCCGTTGAGGTGGATAGTACGGGAAGGATTCTGGTCTCTAAGGATTTGGGGGCTTTTGCAAGTCTCGACAAGTCTATTGTAGTGAACGCTGCATTTAACATTCTGGAGATTTGGGATAAGGATTTATACGAAAAAGCCATAGATGAAGCGACGGTCGACTTTGCAGACCTCGCCGAAGAAGTAATGGGAGATAGCGATATACCAGATGGATTATCATAACCCCGTACTGTTGCACGAGACCGTAGACGGTCTGGCGATAAAACCAGATGGTGTTTATGTGGATGTGACCTTTGGCGGAGGTGGACATTCCAAAGAAATATTAAATAGACTGGGTGATAACGGAAAGCTTTACGCCTTTGACCAAGACCCAGACGCTCTGCAAAACATACTGGACGACGATAGGTTTACGTTGATTCCCGAAAATTTCAGATTTATAAAACGCTTTCTGCGTTTTCACGGATTGAAAAAAGTGGATGGAATCCTAGGGGATTTTGGGGTGAGTTCGCATCAGTTTGATGTGGCCGAACGCGGATTTTCTACACGCTTTGAGAGTGATCTTGACATGCGTATGAATCAGAAGGACAAACTTTCTGCTTACAATGTGATAAATGATTATGGTGAGGAGGAGTTGCGACAGGTTTTCTGGCAATATGGAGAATTGCGTAATGCGCCTAAGTTAGCGTCAACAATCGTACAAGAACGCAGTATTGCAAAAATTAAAACAAGCGAGCAACTCAAAAAAGTGCTCGCGCCATTTTTACCCAAGCATAGAGAGCACAAAATCCTAGCGCAGATTTATCAGGCAATCCGCATCGAGGTAAATCAAGAGATTGAGGTGTTAAAAGAGTTTCTGCTGCAGACAGAGCAATTGCTTGAAACGGGAGGGAGGATAAGCCTCATAAGCTATCACTCTTTAGAGGACCGCTTAGTAAAAAGGTACATCCGCAACGGAATGTTCGAAGGGGAGCCAGAAAGAGATATGTTCGGAAACTTTGAGGTGCCCTTTAAAAAAGTAGGAAAGCTCGTCGTGCCAAGTAATGCAGAAATTAAAATAAACAACAGAGCAAGAAGCGCAAAGTTGCGCATAGCTGAAAAAATATAAGGGCTCAGAATTAAATTGCCTCTCCTTGAGGAGAGGTTAGGTGAGGTGAAAAATGAAAAAGAACATCAACAACATACTCAAAGGAAAATTTCTTGTAGACGAGGATGCTTTTAAAAACTGGCGTATGATCATTTTCCTTTCTGTTCTCGCACTGGTTATGATTGCAAGTTCACACAGGGCCGATGAGAAAGTGCACGAGATAACAAGGCTAAAAGAGCACGTGGAGGAGTTGAGAAGTGAGGCGGTAGATGCGAGACTGGCGCTTTGGAAACTGAAAACAAATAGTAGTGTGGCAAAAGCACTCGAGGCACGAGGTGTAAAACCATCTAACGTGCCACCGAAAAAAATAAAAGTAAAAAGCAGTAAAGAATAATCGTGGCAACCACCGAAAAGAACATATTGAACCGTTTGTATTTTGTGTCTGGATGTATGTTCATCTTTGCACTTGCCGTCACGATTAAATTGGTAAACATCCAAGTTTTTCAAGGTGACAAATATCGCGAGATGGCGGTCACGAGTACTGAAAAGATGGTCACCATTCCAGCTACTCGCGGGAATCTCTATGCAGAGGACGGTAGTTTACTTGCTACATCACAAATTAAATATGACATCCGCTGGGATGCGATGTCTCCTTCTAAAGAACATTTTAGCGAGAATATTGTGGGACTTTCAAAAGGACTATCGGAAGTATTGGGTAAACCTGCCTCTTACTACGAAAACCGATTACGAAAAGCCCGCTCTACAAAAAACAGATATCTCTTTATTGCTAGAAAGCTGGGCTACGGTGATTATATGAAGATCCGTGCGCTTCCTCTTTTTAATAAAGGAAAATACAAAGGCGGTATCATTATCGAGCAACACACGGAGCGTGAGCACCCACTTGAAAAAATGGCAGAGCGTACCGTGGGTTATGAGCGCAAGGACGATAGTGGCTATTTCACACGAGTTGGACTTGAGGGAGCCTATGGACATTACTTAAGAGGTAAAGAAGGGCGTCGCCTCAAGCAAAAAATATCTAAAGGTGAGTGGAAACCCCTTGGTGTGGGCAACGTGGTGGAGCCTAGAGATGGCTACGATGTCATTTCTACCATCGATGTGAATATTCAAGATGTGGCTCATAACGCCCTACTCCAAAGTCTCGAGAAATTTGAGGCAGACCACGGTAGCGTGGTTGTTATGGAGACAGAGACAGGTGAGATCAAAGCCATTTCAAATTTAGGTCGCACACCAGAAGGCAAGTATTATGAGCGCCTCAACTACGCAGTAGGTGAGTCGCACGAGCCAGGTTCGACTTTTAAGTTGATGTCTATGGTCGCTGCCCTCGAGGACAAGGTGATTGATTCCAGCACCGTGTTCGATACTGAAAACGGACGCGTAAAATTTTATGATCGCACCGTGCTCGATTCTAAATGGGGCGGTTACGGAAAGATAAGTGCTGCAAAGGCTTTTGAGCTGAGTAGTAATACCGCTTTCGCGAAAATGATAAACGAAAACTACAAAGACAACCCAAAGCGATTTGTAAAACGATTGTTTAATATGGGCCTCAACGATCAATTAGGCATTGAAATCATAGGCGAAGGAAAGCCAAAATTTCCGTATCCCGGTGATGACGATTGGTACGGGACGACCTTGCCGTGGATGGCCTTTGGGTATGGAGTGCAACTTACCCCGCTACAGACACTCACCTTTTATAATGCCATTGCAAATGATGGAGAGATGGTAAAGCCACGCTTTATCAAAGAAGTAAAAGAGTGGGATCAAACGGTAGAGACGTTTGAAAAGGAAGTAATCAATCCACGAATTGCATCTCAGGAAACGATAGATGTTGTAAAGGAAATGATGAAAAAAACCGTGGAGCGCGGTACTGCTAAAAATATATACAGCCCCGAGTTTTCGATGGCCGGGAAAACAGGAACCTGCCAGATAGAGTATTGGATAGAGCCAGGGAGGTATATCTCTTCTTTTGCGGGATACTTTCCAGCAGATAATCCGAGGTACTCTTGTATCGTGGTCGTGCACAAACCTAAGAAGTCTATTGGATACTACGGAAATATCGTTGCAGCTCCAGTTTTCAAAGAAATAGCTCAAAAAATCTATTCAGACACGCCGGTAATTGATGAGGTAGTGTTGCCTAGAGCAAATCCTTCGGCGATTGAGGGGGATTTTGAGAAGTACTACACAAATGTGAATAAGGGACACAAGACTATTCCTAATGTTAAAGGAATGTCTGGAATGGATGCCGTGGCGCTTTTAGAGAATCTAGGTCTCAAAGTAAAATTTCGCGGAAGCGGAAAAGTGAAAAATCAGTCCATTAAACCGGGTATAAAACTAGAAAAGAATCAAACCATAAGCCTCGAACTGTCGTGATATTGCTTAAAGACATATTGTATAAGGTAACGCTGGAGGCCGTAGTCGGAAATACTGCCGTGGCAATAACTGACGTGCATTTTGACTCGCGTAAAGTGGGGCTTAATGATGTGTTTGTGGCGATACGTGGCACTCAAAGTGACGGGCACGATTACATTCTTAAGGCGGTCGAGCAAGGTGCAATTGCCATCGTGTGCGAGGAGTTGCCTGAGCAAATTGTAAATGGTGTCACTTACGTGAAAGTAGCCGACAGCTCAAGTGCGCTGGCGACTATCGCAGCCAATTTTTACGGAAACCCTTCGGAGAATTTAAAGCTGATAGGAATTACGGGTACTAACGGAAAAACGACGATTGCCAGTTTGCTATATCAACTTTTTAATAAAGCGGGATACAAAACAGGTTTACTCTCGACCGTAAAAATTCTAGTGGACAAAACAGAATACAAAGCGACGCATACCACTCCAGATGGCCTAACCATAAATAAATATCTCGCTGAGATGTCTGAGGCTGGTGTTGAGTACTGTTTTATGGAAGTAAGCAGTCACGGCATACATCAAAAGCGTTCGGAAGGATTGCGATTTGAAGGCGGGATTTTTACAAATCTTTCACACGACCATCTGGATTACCACGACACCTTTGCGGAGTATCGCGACGTAAAGAAAAAATTCTTTGATGAGTTGCCTAAGGACGCTTTTGCGCTCGTAAACATAGATGATAAAAACGGCTTGGTGATGTTACAAAACACTAAAGCTAGAAAACTTACTTACGCATTAAAGTCCTATGCAGACTACCGCGCGCAGATTCTGGAAAATCAACTTTCCGGGCTCTTGCTTAAGATTCAGGATCAGGAAGTCTGGGTGAAGCTCATTGGGACTTTTAATGCATACAACCTGCTCGCAATTTATGCAACTGCAGAAATTTTAGGACTTACACAAATTGAAGCATTACAGCTTTTAAGTGAACTGGAAAGTGTGTCTGGTCGCTTCCAATATCTGATTTCTGAGGGTAATATCACGGCAATTGTAGATTATGCACATACGCCAGATGCCCTTAAAAATGTACTTGAGACCATAAATGACATCCGAACAAAAAACGAGGAACTCATAACGGTAGTGGGTGCTGGAGGCGACCGCGACACCACAAAACGTCCTAAGATGGGTCATATCGCTAGCGCATTGAGCACTAAAGCAATCATCACAAGTGACAATCCAAGATCAGAAAATCCAGAAACCATTATCGCCGAAATCGAAAAAGGTGTAGAGCCCATCAATGTAAAAAAGGTGCTCAGTATTACAGATAGAAAGCAAGCCATTAAAACCGCTTGCCAACTTGCAAATGCTGGTGATATCATTCTCATTGCTGGAAAAGGACACGAGACCTATCAAGAGATAAAAGGGGAGCGCTTTGATTTTGACGATTATAAAATAGTAAAAGAAACCCTCAAACAACTGAATAAGTAATGCTGTATCACCTTTTTAAATTTCTAGATGAGGCTTACAACTTGCCGGGTGCGGGATTGTTTCAGTTCAGTACGTTTAGAGCGGCACTTGCCGTATTGTTATCGCTTGGTATATCAACAATTTACGGGGAACGCATTATAAAGTTCTTGCGCCGTAAACAAATGGGTGAGCAAATACGTGACCTGGGCCTAGAGGGTCAAGCCGAAAAAGCTGGGACGCCTACAATGGGAGGTCTTATCATCATTGCGGCGACGCTTATTCCTGTGATTCTTTTTGCAAATCTTGATAACATTTACATTGTCTTGCTCATCATTACCACGGTCTGGATGGGAATTATCGGTTTTTTAGATGATTACAAGAAGAAGATGGAAAAGAACAAGGAAGGTCTTGCTGGTAAATATAAAGTCATCGGACAAGTGGGCCTTGGGATTATCGTCGGAGCTACAATGTTCTTTCATAGTGATATTACCGTCCGTCAGGAAATTAAAAATGAAGTGGGAACAGAGAAGCTTGAAATCACGGAGACAAAGCGTGACCAGAAGTTTACAGAGGAAGTAAAGAGCCTCAAAACCACCATTCCTTTTGTGAAGAACAATGAGCTTGATTATGAAACTATTGTAACGGCTATTAATGAAGACTGGAAAGACTACGCTTGGGTCATCTTTATCCCTATTGTGATTTTCATTATCACGGCTGTCTCAAACGGGGCAAACCTAACGGATGGTATCGACGGACTCGCTGCGGGGACGAGTGCAATTGTAGTTCTAACGCTTGGGATTTTCGCCTTCGTGTCCGGTAACATTGTTTTTAGTGATTACCTCAATGTGATGTATATCCCGGGAACTGGTGAGATGCTCATCTTCATTGCAGCCTTTGTGGGAGCACTCATTGGGTTTTTGTGGTACAATGCCTATCCTGCTCAGGTATTTATGGGAGATACGGGCAGTCTTACCATAGGTGGGATTATCGCGGTACTCGCCATTGCTACTCGTAAAGAATGGCTCATCCCGATTCTTTGTGGGATTTTCTTGATGGAAAACCTTTCGGTCGTAATGCAGGTGGGATATTTCAAGTATACAAAGAAAAAATTTGGAGAAGGGCGTCGCATCTTTTTGATGTCGCCGTTACATCATCATTATCAGAAAAAGGGAATACACGAGAGTAAGATAGTCACACGGTTTTGGATTGTTGGGATTTTACTCGCAGTACTGTCGATTATAACGCTCAAGATTCGTTAGAGTACGCTTTCGCGAAACCTGTGCTGAGCGTAGTCGAAGTAGCGTAAAAGAGAAAGTAGATGAAAAGAATTGCAATACTTGGAGGAGGAGAAAGTGGCGTAGGAACGGCGATTCTAGCAAAACAAAAAGGATACGAAGTCTTTGTTTCAGACTTCGGAAAAATAAACGAAACGTATAAGGACGTTCTTTCAAATTATGAATTGGAGTGGGAACAAGGTGGTCACACAGACGCCTTAATTCTCAATGCAGACCTCGTGATGAAAAGTCCGGGAATTCCTGATAAAGCGCCTATTGTAAAAGCATTAGTCGAGAAAGGGGTTCCAGTAATCTCAGAAATCGAATTTGCATCGCGATATACAGATGCAACAATTGTGGCGATTACGGGAAGCAATGGGAAAACCACAACGACGATGCTTACTGGATATATTCTCGAGCAGGCTGGATTGCAACCTGGCATTGCAGGAAATATAGGTGACAGCTATGCAAAGATGGTGGCGACGCAGGATATCGAGACTTATGTGCTGGAGATAAGCAGTTTTCAGCTGGATGGAGTGGTGGATTTTGCACCGCATATCGCTGTCATAACGAATATAACGCCAGATCATTTGGACCGATATGATTACAAATTTGAAAACTATATCGCATCTAAGTTTCGCATTGCGATGAACCAAAAAGAAACAGATTATCTCATTTATGATGCAGATGACCCTGTGATTACGGATTGGCTTAAAAAACATCCCGTAAAATCAAAATTATTGCCTTTTTCACTCCATCGAGAATTTGAAAACGGTGCTTTCATAAAAGACAACAACCTAGTAGTACAAATAGATAACAACACATTTACAATGACCACAGATAACCTAGCCTTAAAAGGACAACACAACACAAAAAATGCAATGGCCGCTTCTACGGTTTCAAACTTGCTTAAAATTCGGAAGGCCACAATACGTGAGAGTCTGGAAGGTTTTCAGGGTGTGGAACATCGTCTAGAACAGGTACTAAAGATTAACAATGTACAGTACATTAACGATAGTAAGGCGACTAATGTGAACGCTACTTTTTATGCGCTCGATAGTATGAGTGCACCTACGGTCTGGATCGTGGGTGGTGTGGATAAGGGCAATGATTATCGTGATTTATATGCGCTGGTAAATGAAAAGGTAAAGGCTATTATTTGTCTAGGTGTGGATAATGCAAAGTTGATGAGTCATTTTGGGAACATGGTAGATGTTATTGTGGAAACCCCATCGATGACCGAAGCGATAAAAATAGCCTACAAGGTTGCAGAGCGTGGAGATAATGTGTTGCTGTCTCCGGCTTGTGCGAGCTTTGATTTATTTGAAAATTATGAAGACCGCGGGCGCCAGTTTAAGGCGGCCGTACGTGACCTATAGATTAATTCTGATTTGAGGAGCCAGCGCCCAATTTGTCCCCCAACTTAAGATTGGGTGTTGGCTTAATCAGAGTGGTTTTTATGCTTTCGCGAAAGCGGAACTCAATAAATACAGAAAACATAGCTGTTTGAATAACAATTTAAAAGAAGTAAACAACCCGCCAAAGCGGAAAGTGCAATGAGTAATAGTTTTAAAAACATATTGTCAGGATTACAAGGAGATAAAGCCATCTGGGCTATTGTAGCCTTGCTTGCGTTGTTCTCATTTTTACCGGTGTACAGTGCGGCTAGTAATCTCGCTTACATACGAGGCGATGGTAACACTATCCGTTTTCTCATAAAGCACGGGATGCACCTCGTTTTAGGCTTCGCGATGTTGTATGGCGTTCATAAGATACCATATCACTATTTTAAAGGACTCTCGGTCATTTTCGTCCCTCTTGTGATTCTGTTACTTGTGGTGACACTCGCTCAGGGAACGACGGTGGGCGGAGCAAATGCGAGTAGATGGATCAAAATTCCTTTTGTGGGAATAGGGTTCCAGACTTCCACTTTTGCAGGGGTTGTTTTGATGGTTTATGTGGCAAGATATCTGGCTAAAATCAAGGATACAGAAGTTACTTTTAAGGAAACGCTATTGCCACTTTGGGCGCCCGTGGCGCTGGTGCTTGCGCTCATTTTACCTGCAAACTTCTCCACAACGGCCATCATATTTACAATGGTTATTGCATTAGTTTTTTTAGGCGGATACCCTTTAAAGTACTTAGGAATTATCATCGCGACTGGAATTGTCGCCTTAATGTTCTTTGTGCTACTGGCTAAGGCATTCCCAGGAATGTTCCCAAATAGAGTAGATACCTGGATAAGCCGAGTGGAAAACTTTGCAAACGATGAGACAAATGCGGATGCCGACTATCAAATAGAAAAAGCTAAAATTGCCATAGCCTCCGGAGGAATATTCGGTCAAGGGCCTGGCAAGAGCGTGCAAAAGAATTTTTTACCCCAATCATCATCAGATTTTATATATGCCATCATCGTCGAAGAGTTTGGACTGGTAGGCGCAGGATTTTTAATGCTGTGTTATATGCTCCTACTTTTCCGAATAACTGTAGTAGCGCATAAGGCAGAAACAGTTTTTGCAAAACTTATCGTCATCGGTGTAGGATTGCCCATCGTTTTTCAGGCATTGATAAATATGGCTGTTGCAGTAGAGTTATTTCCAGTTACAGGACAGACATTACCACTTGTAAGTAGTGGAGGAACCTCGATCTGGATGACTTGTCTTGCGATAGGAATTGTCTTAAGCGTGAGCGCAAAGCGACAAGTGACCAAAGCCAAAGAAGAAACAGAACAAAACCCATTAGACATACTTAGTGAAGCCCTATAAAGTCATATTATCTGGAGGAGGAACAGGTGGTCACATCTATCCCGCGATTGCGATTGCAAAGGAAATTCAGCGCCGTCATCCTGACACGGAATTTCTCTTTGTGGGTGCGCAAAACCGTATGGAAATGGAAAAAGTACCTCAAGCAGGTTTTGCCATTGAGGGGCTCAATATCACAGGAATTCAACGTTCCTTGAGTGTAGAAAATTTAAAATTTCCGTTCCGATTACTGAGTAGTCTGAGGAAGTCGGGAAAAATTTTGAAACAATTTAAGCCAGACGTCGTAATTGGTACGGGAGGTTTCGCAAGCGGACCGTTACTGAAAAAAGCAGTTGGCAAGAAAATACCAGCACTTATTCAGGAGCAGAATAGCTATGCGGGGATTACTAATAAACTCCTAGCAAAATCCGTTCAGAAGATATGCGTGGCGTATGACGATATGGGAAGGTATTTTCCAGAAAGTAAGATTATAAAAACGGGAAACCCCGTACGTTCTGATGTATTGGAAATTGAGGGGAAACGTAATGACGCTTTCGCGAAATATGAATTGTCACCCAACTCAAAAGTTGTTCTCGTCATTGGCGGAAGTTTAGGTGCAAAAGCGATTAATATTTTGATAAGTGAGCAGTTGCCACTATTTAAGAAGCTGGGCGTTCAAGTGCTTTGGCAAACGGGAAAGTTGTATTACGAGCGCTATAAAGATTTAGAAAGCGATGATGTTCGTGTGATGGCTTACATAGATCAAATGGATTTAGCGTATGCTTCTGCAGATGTCATCATTTCCAGAGCAGGCGCAAGCTCCGTAAGCGAACTGTGCATCGTCGGGAAAGCGACCATTTTTATCCCAAGCCCAAACGTCGCAGAAGACCATCAAACAAAAAATGCAAAGGCCATCGAAAAAGAAGACGGAGCCATTTTGATAAAAGAAAGTGAACTGAATAAAAAGTTCGAAAGTGCTCTCGAAATACTGATGACTAACGAGACGAGAAGAGAAGAATTAGGAGCAAATATGAAGTTACTCGCTTTACCTAACGCCACTAATGACATTGTGGATGAGGTGGAGAAGTTGCTGGGAGTTGGGAGCGGGAAGTAGGAAGAAGGAAGTTGGGAGTTGGAAGAAGGGAGAATGAGGTTGGAAGATAGATGCAGAATAATTGAATTTTAAAGATTTGTAATTGAGAATTATATTTTCACTAAACACTAAACACTAAACACTAAACACTAAACACTAAACACTAAACACTAAACCTTGAAACCTTTAAGCGACATACAGAACATTTACTTTATCGGTATCGGTGGGATAGGGATGAGTGCGCTGGCATTTTACTTTCACAATGAGGGTAAAGTGGTTGCGGGGTATGATAAAACACCTAGTGATGTTACCGAAAAGCTCCAGGAGGCTGGTGTTTCGGTTCATTTTGAGGACAAGGGTTCGGCGGTAGATGGTCGTTTTAGTGATATTGAAAATACATTGATTGTTTACACGCCTGCTGTTCCTAAAACGATGGGTGAGTTGGTCCACTTTCGCGAAAGCGGATACCACATAAAAAAACGCGCCGAAGTGTTGGGAATGATTACAAATCAAACGTACTCACTAGCGGTTGCAGGGACTCACGGGAAGACAACGACATCAAGTATTCTCGGTCATCTCCTTGCTGATACTGGAGCTCCAGTTACGGCATTTGTGGGCGGGATAACAAACAATTACGACGGAAATCTCATCCAAAAAGGAAATGAGGTCATTGTGGTGGAAGCAGATGAGTTCGACCGCTCGTTTTTACAACTGAAACCTAATATCCTGTGCATCACATCAATGGATGCAGACCATCTGGATATTTATGAGAACGAGGCAGATCTGGTACAAACGTTTACCGATTTTGGATCATTGGTGGTGCCGTCTATGCGATTTGTAAAAAATGGCCTTCCGCTGGAGGGAAATACGGTGGGTATAGAAGACGATGCAGATTATAGTGCTCAAAATATTAAAATAATCGAAGGTCAGTATGTTTTTGACCTCAAGCATCCCGAGGGAACGATTAAAGATTTAGTATTTAATCTTCCTGGGAGGCATAATATTTTTAATGCAATAACAGCTTTGGGAATGGCAATGAAATATGGCTCCCCAACCACGTTGCTCCCCAAAGCTTTATTAAGTTACTCTGGCGTAAATCGCCGATTTACATATAGAATAAAGACTGACGATCTTGTGCTCATAGACGATTATGCACATCATCCTACGGAGATTTCGGCGGTACATCAGAGTGTGCGGGAGATGTATCCAGAGGAAGAAGTTCTGGCCATTTTCCAGCCACATTTATTTAGCCGGACGCGGGATTTTATGGGAGAATTTGCGCGGGAGCTTTCACGGTTTGATGCCGTTATTTTGCTGGATATTTACCCGGCAAGAGAAGAACCTATTGACGGGATAGATAGCGACGCATTAATGAGTCAAATGACGCTTTCGCGAAAGCGTAAAATTCAAAAATCACAACTTGCAGATTGCGTGAAGGATGCATCTCAGAAGATAATTGTGATGATGGGCGCGGGAGATATAGGTGTAGAAATAATAAAAATAACAAAAGCATTAAAGCGTGCGAGTTAATTGGTGTTACATAAAACTGTTGGTTTTACTGGGGTTGGCGGTGTTTTTGTTCGGCTTTTCGGTAAAGCGTAACGAGGCGCGCACCGTTGAGGATATTGCCGTGACTTTTACCGATGAGAGTACCCCGTTTGTTACGCGAGAAACCGTTAATAAATTGTTGATAGTAAGTAACGGTAAGGTTACGGGCACGGCTAAAGAAAATTTAGCTTTGAGTGATATGGAAAAGCGCGTGAGAGCGCACCCAATTGTCAAAAACGCAGATGTTTATGTAACAATGGGCGGAAAACTAGGAGTAACCATCGAGCAACGCAAGCCTATTGCACGCCTCAATGGTGCTACTTCTTTTTATATAGATGAGAGCGGGGAGGAGATGCCGTTGTCCAGTAATTTTTCGGCACACGTGCCACTGGTGACGGGAGCGTCAAAAAAGAATATTGCAGAGGTGCATAAACTAGCAGATTTTATGCGAAATGATGACTTCCTAACAAAGCATATCATCGGGATAGAAAGAAAGATAAATGGCGAGTATGTTCTCGAGGCGAGAAAGTTAGGCTATGAGATTATTCTGGGGAAGGTGGAGGAGCTGGAAAGTAAGTTTAGCAATTACAAAGCTTTTTACCAAAAAGCGCAAAAGGATAAAAGTTTAGATAAATACAGCACGATCACTCTTAAATATCGCAATCAAGTGGTGTGTACAAAGAAATAAGAATTGGGGACTGAGTACGCTTTCGCGAAACTTGTACTGAGCGCAGTCGAAGTAGCGGAAAAACTCAAAATAATAAAAGTATGGAACAAGGTAATATCGCAGTAGGACTGGACATAGGGACCACAAAGATTGTGGCGATGATAGGGCGGTACAACGAGTACAACAAGGTGGAGATTCTCGGTATCGGGAAGTCCAAAAGTCTTGGGGTGCATCGCGGTGTGGTAAATAACATCACCCAGACCATACAGTCCGTACAACAAGCGGTACAGGAGGCAGAAGATGTTTCCGGAATTAAAATTAATGATGTTGTCGTGGGTATTGCGGGACAACACATCCGTTCCCTACAACATAGCGATTATATTACTCGAGATGACTCAGAAGTGGTCATAGACAACAAGGATATTGAGACATTGTGTAATCAGGTGCATAAACTGGTTATGCTACCTGGGGAGGAAATCATACACGTGCTTCCGCAGGAATACAAAGTGGATGGGCAGAGTGAGATAAAAGAACCTATCGGGATGTATGGTGGTCGTGTAGAGGCAAACTTTCACGTAGTTGTAGGTCAAGTAGCCTCTATCCGAAACATAGGAAGATGCGTAAAAAGTGCTGGATTGCAACTAGATAGAATCACACTGGAACCTCTAGCATCTGCAAATGCAGTGCTGAGTCAAGAAGAAAAAGAAGCTGGGGTAGCGTTAATAGACATAGGAGGAGGAACGACAGACCTTGCCATTTTTAAAGATGGAATTATTAGGCATACGGCTGTTATCCCCTTTGGCGGAAACATCATTACCGAAGACATCAAGGAAGGTTGCTCTATTATCGAGAAACAGGCGGAATTGCTTAAAATAAAATTTGGCTCTGCGTGGCCAGGAGAAAACAAGGACAATGAGATTGTCTCTATTCCTGGACTTCGCGGTCGTGAGCCTAAGGAAATTACGCTTAAAAACCTTTCAAAAATCATCCACGCGCGAGTTGTAGAGATTATTGAGCAGGTCTATCTAGAGATTAAGAATTACGGTCACGAAGAGCAAAAAAAGAAGCTTATCGCGGGAATTGTTTTAACGGGCGGAGGAAGCCAATTAAAACATTTGAAACAACTCGTAGAGTACATCACGGGTATGGATACCCGTATAGGTTATCCTAATGAGCATCTGGCTGGAGATAGCGATGCAGAGACTACAAGCCCATTATATGCTACGGCTGTGGGACTTGTGATGAACAGCCTAGAGCACGGTTTTTATAATAGCGAAGAAGCACAAGAAATTGCCGAAGAAGAAGATGAGTTTACAGAAAGTATTAAAGAGGATATAGCAGAAGAAAAGGAAGTGACAACAAAAAAACCTCAAGCGCCTAAAAGGAGCATTTTTGATAAATGGGCAGACAAGTTTAAGGACTTTCTGGATAATGCAGAATAGAGGTTAGGAAAAGTGGAATTTGGGTTCCGCTTTCGCGAAAGCGATATAGCAATGATAGGAATGATTTCTATTGTTACAAGAATAAAATTAAGCAGTTAATCAATGAATGAGGTTTCCGCCTTCGCGGAAATCTAGTTAAGGGGCAAAAACAAATCAATATGAGTACGACACAATTTGATAACATCACATTTGATCTACCAAAACACCAGAGCAATGTCATAAAAGTGATAGGCGTAGGTGGAGGCGGTAGCAACGCAATTAATCATATGTTCCAGCAGGGCATTAAGGGAGTAGATTTTGTTATCTGCAACACAGATGCACAGGCGCTGGAAAATAGCACGGTACCTAATAAGATCCAGCTTGGGGTTGGACTTACAGAGGGTCTTGGCGCAGGAGCAAATCCAGAAGTAGGGGAGAAGGCAGCCATCGAGAGTGAGATGGATATTAAGAAGATGCTGGATACCAATACGAAAATGATCTTTATCACTGCAGGAATGGGCGGTGGTACGGGAACGGGAGCAGCTCCCGTAATTGCAAAAATGGCTCGTGAGATGGACGTCCTTGTCGTAGGGATCGTTACCATTCCGTTTCAGTTTGAGGGGAAAATGCGTAATGAGCAAGCTCAAAAAGGAGTTGATAAATTACGTGCTCAGGTAGACTCCCTCATAGTTATCAATAACAATAAACTGCGTGAGGTCTACGGAAACCTAGGCTTTAAAGCCGGTTTTAGTAAGGCAGATGAGGTTCTTGCTACGGCCTCAAGAGGTATTGCAGAGGTGATAACACACCACTACACACAAAATATTGACCTTAGAGATGCAAAAACTGTTTTGAGTAATTCAGGAACTGCCATAATGGGAAGTGCTACTGCAAGTGGTACAGATCGTGCACATATGGCAATTTCAAAGGCGCTGGATTCTCCGCTGCTTAACGACAACAAAATACACGGTGCAAAAAATGTATTGTTACTTATCGTTTCTGGAGGTGATGAAATAACGATAGATGAGATAGGAGAAATAAATGACCATATTCAAGGTGAAGCAGGACATAGCGCAAATATCATTATGGGTGTGGGCGAAGATGAATCTTTAGGAGATGCTGTTTCTGTAACAATCATTGCAACGGGATTTAACGCAGAACAACAAAACGAGATTGTAAACGTAGAGACTAAAAAAATAATTCACACGCTGGAGGAAGAGCAACGTGCAGAGCACAATCTAATGCCAGAGGCAAAAGAGGAAATCCCTCCTGCAGCACCTATCACACCACAACAACCTGTGGCACCAGAAAAGATAGTGCACACCTTAGATCTCGATGAGGCTGTAAACGTTTTTGAAAAAGCTACAAACCCTAAGCAGCATATAGAACCACGTCCCGAGGAGATAAAAAATAATGATGAGGTAAAGTCCGCTTTTGCGAAAGCCGAAAAAGCTCATATTCCTCAAGTGCCAGAACAATTAAAAATGGACATCATTCCTACAACTGATATTTTACGAAATATAAATGTCGTTTACGATGAAGTGTTGGTAAATAATGAAGCCGATTTTGAAATTATAGATACCACAGTCAGACAAGAGGAGGAAAAGCCTAAAGAGCAACCTAAAAATCAAGGAATGCTCGAGTTCGATATGCTGCCTCCTACTGATACTGCTGTAGAAGAGTATAAAGAGGAAGCGCCTGTACGGTATTCATTAGACGAAGAAACCGCCGCTATCGAGGTAAATGAGCCTATCGAAATTATCCCAGTTACTGTAAACGAGGAGGATGGAGAGAAGCGTTATAGTCTTGAGGATTATATGGAACTTGAAAACTCCATGCAGGCCGCTAAACCTAGAAAAGATGAAGCTATAAAAGAAGAAACCCTTGTCTTCGAGACTAAAACTGTTGCTCCCGTGACTGATGAAGAAGTAGATAAGGAAGAGATAGACCCAATGAATAGCCCTATTTCTAAACTGCTCGTAGATAGAGCGGCAGAGCGCAAACGCAAGATGAAGGAATTTAATTATAAGTTTCATCACAATCAAGCGCGTATTGAGGAGATAGAAAAGCAGCCTGCCTATAAACGGATGGGTATAAACCTGGAAGATGCACCAAGGAAGGATGGAAGCTTGTCTAGAACCACACTCTCTACAGATGATAATGACGAAATTCAGTTAAGAAGTAATAATTCTTTCTTGCACGACAATGTAGATTAGAACAGCTACACTTAAGTTTTATTTATTGAAACCCGATCGTTATCCCCCTAACTTTTGGGTTTCTTTTTTTATCTTCGTGCTCGTTTGGAGAAAGTGTATTTGGTACGCTTTCGCGAAAGCGTAAATAACAATAGTTATGAGTTTATCAACTGAAGTAATGACGCAAATGAAAGCTGCGATGAAGTCAAAAGACCAAAACGCACTTACCTCTTTACGTGCCATAAAATCGGCCATTTTAATGGCGCAAACAGAGAGTGGTGCAAAAGAAGAATTGACAGAAGAGCAAGAGCTTAAATTACTCCAGAAGCTTGTTAAACAAAGAAAAGATAGTGCGGCCATATTTACCGAGCAAGGAAGGGAGGATCTTGCCGAACCTGAGCTCGCTCAGGTCGAAGTAATTGCTCAATTTCTCCCCGCTCAAATGAGCGAGGCCGAAATTGAAGCCGTGGTGAATGAAGTAATTTCTCAAACAGGCGCTCAGGGAATGAAGGATATGGGGAAAGTAATGGGAATGGTAAACGGAAAAGTCGCTGGAAAGGCAGACGGCGGTACGGTTGCTAAGGTCGTTAAAGCTAAACTCGCATAATATTTAAAAGATTCCGCTGCTTAGGATCGGAACAATGGCCTCGTAGTTCAACTGGATAGAATATCAGATTTCGGCTCTGACGGTTGGGGGTTCGAATCCCTTCGAGGTCACAACAAAAGAGGCTGTCTTAAAAGGCAGTCTCTTAAATATTAATTTTAATCCTTTAATAATCTGTATCGGTTATTTAGGACTAGACAAGATAGAGTTTCTAAGAATTACTGAATATTGAACTGATTTATTATGACATCATCCAGTTTTTCAAAATCCTTGTTTTTTACCATTTCTCTCACTCTTACAGGATCAAAGTTGCCTTTAAAGTAAAGGAATGAGCCTTTAGAGGCGTCGTTATTATAAATTAAAATTTCTTTTACAGTATTTCCTTTTTCTCTTATAGATACTACATTGCGCTTAGCATTGTCGTTATTGCGATACACTTCGATGAACGAATTTCCGGTCATTGTCGCCATTTCATTGTTTAAAGCTTTTGTTCTCTCCATAGTGGTGCTGGGAAACTGCATATATCGCAGGTCTTTAGTATTACCTATGAGTGATTGTACCTCTGGGGAAATACTACTCAATAGCGTGAGCATAAATCGTGGTACTCGGATTGCTTGAACCTGATCGTCATTTTTATGAGCATTATAGAATGAGTCTATGGCATTCTGACTCCCACAGGAAGTTAATAACACTAGACTTAACAAGAAAAATATACTTTTAGTCATTTGAATTGGTTTTACAGTTAAATATAGTCAAATAGAAGACTAGATTTTTCATTCTGCCTTTAAACCTCTCATTCAGGTATGGATTCGGTATACAGATTTAATCAAGCAAAGTCAAATACACTTTCTTATGACATCTTTTAAGAAGTATAAGTACGCTTTCGCGAAAGCGTAACCCACAACACATTTGTAAGTCCCTAAGAAGCAAAAATCGTGGAAGACATATTCATATTATAAAGTCACTATGAAGCTTTACGAGACTATTTGATGGATTGGGTGAGCAATGCATCCTGTTTTTTAAGCTTCCGGTAAGCAGATGGCTTAATATTATAGTATTCTTGAAACGTTTTTGCAAAATAACTCCTGCTAGTTAGCCCTATAAGCTCAGTTATTTCAGACATATTGTGGCTGGAATTTTCAAGATAGTGCACCGCCAGTTCGAGGCGCTTACGCTTTACATATTCATTTACGGAGATGTTGTGCGCAAGCTGGAAAGCGTGCTGTAGTTTGTTCTGATTAAATCCTACACGTCTAGATAATACCTCTATGGTAGGTAGGGACGCGATTTCCTCATCTATAATTTTTACAGCCTCCTCAAAGAGCTTCATCTCACGATTGCTAAAAGCGGTTCTCATTTTTTGATAATGAGCATCTCCATTAAGTGTTTCTAAAAGCTTTCTAGTTGGGATGGAAAATATTTTATGCTTTGCAGTCTCAGATGAAGTTCCCGTATAGCTGTCGTGACCATTTTTTGATAATTCAATTTTTAGAATTGCATCGTCCCCTTCTGGATGTAACTCTAGTTCGTACAGACTCTCTGGAACATGTGTTTTATTTGATTTTGGGAGAATAATAATTCTCAAACCTTTTTCTTTCAACATAATAAACTACTTAGTGCAAAAATCATCTTTTGCATTGGTTACGGTTGGTAGTCAATATGCCAAAAATAGAAACCTTAAATGATCCCGATGAACAGTATCGAAACTCATTGTAACAGTATTCATAGAGAAATTAACCTTTTTAAGGTACCAACGTGTAATCCCGCATAAAGTGTGAGTAGTTTCTTGAAAACGCTTACATTTATAACATAATTTAAAAATTCCCTATGCAACCTGACGAATTGATCGCACAACTGCAATCTAAAAATGAAAAGGCCTTTGAGCGTATCTATGAGATGTACTCCGAAGCAACCTTTGGGATAATAAATAGTGTGCTACACGACGAGGTACTCTCAGAAGAAGTCTTGCAAGATGTATTTTGTAAAGTATGGGATAAGGCGCCTACTTATTCCCCCAAAAAAGGCCGTTTCTTTACATGGGTTCTTAATATCGCTCGCAATGCAGCGATAGACAAAACAAGGTCTAAGAGTTTTAAGAATCAAAAAAAGAACCAAACCGCAGATTACTTCGTAGATATTCTCGAGGATAAAAGCAATTTTTCTGCCCAGATAGATGCCATTGGAATTAAGAAATACATTGACCTATTGGAACCAATCTGTAAGAAAGTAATAGATCTTTTATTTTTTAAAGGATTTACGCAGAAAGAGGCTTCGGAAAAGCTTGAAATTCCATTAGGAACCATCAAGACCAGAAACCGAATTTGTATAAACAAATTACGAGAATCACTCACCGTTTAATAACTAGGATATGAAAGAATACATAGATTCTGGAATTCTTGAGCTTTACGTATACGGTGTTTTAACTCACCAAGAAAACGTCGAAGTTTATAAAGCTTTGCAACAATACCCCGAAGTTGCACAAGAAGTAGAAGAAATAGAAAAAGCATTACAACAGTTATCGATGGCTGCTGCGCCGTATAGTCCGGAGAAAATGCTGACTAAGATTAAATCAAAACTAGAGTTTACTGGTGATGATGAAAAGGTAATTCCGCTTTCGCGAAAGCGTACCCCTATCATTGCTTATATAGGCTACGCAGCCGCAGCATTGTTGCTGGTCGGATTATTGTTTCAGTCCAGAGAAGTCTCTAAGCTAGAAACTCAAATATCTGATCTAGAAAGAGAACAAATACTACAAGAAGGTAAAACCCAAGTCGCCGAAGAAAATCTAGCTGCGACTAAAGAAGTTCTAAATGCAATACGGCATAAGGATGTGATAAAAGTACCACTTGCTGGTCAAGCTGTCGCTCCGCAAGCTTATGCATCTGTTTTCTGGGACAAAGCTTCTAATAAAGCCTATATAGATGTAAGCGGTCTACCAGAACCACCTGCTGGAAAGGTGTACCAAGTCTGGTCACTTACTCTAGAACCACTCACCCCAACAAGTATGGGAGTTCTAGACACATATAATGCAGAAGGGCTTCAGATTATTGAACTAGATAATCCTAATGCTTCTGAAGCTTTTGGGATAACTTTAGAGCCGGCAGGTGGAAGCGCAGGTCCTACAATGGATCAACTCTATACACTTGGGGTAGTATCTTCATAATCTAAGAATCATATAGCATAAAATGAAAAGGATGTAGCCACAACGCCTACATCCTTTTTTATGTATTTGTTTCTCCAGTTTATGTTCCTACAGCCTCATCTAATTAGTTTGTGTATGTTCTTGTTTAAGGTAATACTTATATTTTGGGAGTTTGCTAGGGAATAGGAAAAGGTACTTGGATTGCAGTAGTCTATAACTCATTAGTTCAAAAAAAATCTGAGTCCATTGACTTTTAGTCAAAAAAAAGCGATCTATTCAAGTAACCAACTGAAATAGATCGCATAACAAAACAAAAAATCAAAATCCACACTTTAATTTAACTCAGTAAACCAATCATAAACATTACCCCTAATGCCGTGTATAAGTTGATCGTTATTTGCTTCAGTAATACTTACGAAGTTCAGTGTTATAGGGTTTTGTAAACAGCATAATTTTAACAATGTATTACGCTAGTAGCAATTAAAGCGCTTTTACACTTCGCATTGTGACTGGGCCAAGTTCATAACTGGCTTCCAAAAGCTCTTTTTTAATGGGCATCACTTTGTCTTGGAGTCCATTACGTTTATACACCTGAGCCATATACAGATGAGCGACTGGTTCATAGGTTTTATTCTCTACGTGATCTTTTATAATCTTAAGTGCTTTTTCAGGTTCTCCATTGAGATTGTAGATGTAAGCTAGGGTACTGTAAGTTTCTGGTGTAGGTCTTTCATTCACATCGTCCTGAGCTAGAACTATAGCTTCTTTAAAATCCCCCTTTTCCTCAGCTAGATAAATAGCATTGTAAGCGTCGTACATACCGCCATATTCAGCCTTATTTACAGATTGCCAGTACATTTCAAGATTTTTGTTCTTCAATTCTTGATTATCTTGAGAATCTGCAATTTCTGCCTTGAGTAAGTAGTAATCAGGGCTATAGTTTTCTTTAGGAATGCTATTAAGGATACGTAATGCTTCTTCCGGATTATTTTCATAGGAGTAAGTAATCCAAGCAATTCCTTTTTTTGCGTAAGCATTGTTGGGATCTAACTCTAGTGATTTTACATAGTGTATGTAAGAATCCTTAATGCGACCGTCGTGTCCGTAATAATCTGCCAAGTTTGTATACGTCCAAGTTTTAAGAGAGGGATTATTACTAGCATCTGCAATGCGCTTTGCTTCTTCCATATTATGAATGGTTTTGTCTAGCTCGCCTTTGTAGTCCATCCATTTGGCCAAGCGGATGAGGTAACCAAAGTCGCTTACGTTCTCTATGCTTTTTAAATACGCTTGTGCGTGATCATATTTTCCTAATTCCATCGCAATATCAAAACTTAGGTAAGAGACTTCCTTTTTATTTGGGCTTATGGCTCTTGCTTCTGCAATAACCTTGTTTGCGTCTTGAAAACGATGTTGCGAGATATAGTTTTGTGCTAGGGAGAGTAGGTATGATTCCTTTTTTATGGCGGCTATGGTTGCACTTTTCTTAAGTACCTTTTCTGCATTCTTGAGTTGGTTAATGTCCTTTGTCTTGTCAAACAAGGTATTGTAAATCCCTCCACTCTTAGCTAGAGAAATTAATTGCAAACTATCATCTTTTATTCGGGAGTTCCAGAATTCTAGTTCTTTTTGGGTTTTTTCTATATCCTCATTTTTATTTGTTGCCAGATACTTATCATAATCTTGTGTATCTGTTATCTTATTTTCAGAACAAGAAAATAGAACTAGAGCGGTTAGAAAAGTTATATATAATTTCATTTTGTCTTGTTTTAATAAATTATAAATAAGAAAACGCCCACCTTATAAAAAAAAGGAAGGCGCTTTGATCTTTTAAGTCCTGGCAAGAGTTATTGCACAGGTGCTTCTAAGTAAGGAAATGAGGCTCCAGGTGTTACTCCTGCACCGCTTACGTTATCAGTTACTAAAATGGGTAAGTCAGGAGTACCATCATTATCTAAATCTTGACCATTAAAACGATCTCCGTTTGCCCCTCCAAAAAGAAGAATTAATGATACATCTACAACATCGTCGGTCAGGTTACGCCCTGTAAGGACGGCATCTCCACTGAAATACGTTGTTGGTCCATCAGGTGCTACTTGCAATACATCTGTTGCGAGAATTGTTGTGAGAGTAGTGGCGTCTAAGCCTAGAATATTTTCTTCATATTCTACTTCAAAAGCAGCGTGTAAATCAACTGCTCTTTGTAAAAAGATAGGTTGGTAAATTGCAGTCATCTCAGATGGAATAGTAACATTAAAGTTATTTTTATTCATATCTGTACCACTAAGTACTGTATTTATAGCTGCACGACCCATTTGATCTTCTTGAACAAATGTTCCTGAAAAATCTACGGCTACACCACCATCATCATCAGTAGTCATTCCTCCATCATCGTCTGTAGGGTTGATTATGGTTCCGTTATCATCGTCATCACCACAACTTGCTAGTAAAGAAACAGCAAGTACTGCAGAGAAAAAATATTTTATATATGTCATTTTCATAATTGTAAGATTTTAAAATTTGATATTATTTATTGTTTTCTATTTGCAGTTGTCCAAGTATTAAATACTTGTACTCCTGTTCCTGCAGGGTGATCAAAAGTTCCGCCTAGTAGTGAATTAGGTACTTCTACAACTATAGATAAGACATTAGTTCCTGCAAACGGATTTTCTGCATTCGCAGCCGTTTTAAAACCACCGTTAGGTCCAGTCATGTCATCTGAGTTACCAACTACACCGTTAAACGTGTTGAAGTCAAAATAAAACGGATCTTCTCTCGGTCCAGCAAAATAAGAAACCCCGTTAGTAGAAGCTACGATAGGAGCACTATTGCCAGTAGTAATTTCAACTTGTCCTTGAGTAATTGCATTAGATACAATTTCTCCTGATAATCCTGTTGTCCCTGGTGCTACTGGTCCGAAGAAATACATCTGACCGTTTCTTGGGATTGCTTGGATTACAAGATCCTCAACTAAGTCACCAGTATTATCAATGTTTATTTCAATAAGTACATTTTCATCAAAAGTTGCATCCGACCCTGGAGCCAGTAATCCTTGGACATTTGCTACAAATACGGTATTGTCTGGGTTTGCGCCTTCAAAAGCAAAAACATCAGTAATGTCTGCAGTTGTTCCTCCTACTGCGGGAGCATCTAAGTGATCGGCTGCGATTAATGCTGCCCCTATGGCTAACATTCCTCCAACCGCTAATAATAAGCTTGATTTTTTCATAATTCGTTTTTTAAGATTTTAGTTCTTCTGCTCAACTTACGTAACAAAGGCTCTTGCGGTTTCCTTGAAGACGTTAACATGTTCCCAATTAAATCTTAACACTCCGAGTTTTAAGGTTTTCTTAACTTCGTAATGGCTAATGAAGGCCTAAGTCAAAAAAAATTAACAATTGAAAAATACAGACACTACCATAAACTTGTTGGGATTCAAGGTATTAGTCGCACTATACTGTGTGATTTGTTTTATTCCAAGATTTGAATCTGTAGATCCTATAGGCTCGCAATGGTTCTATTTTGGGTTGGTAAATTTATTAGGGCTCGTCTTAATTTTTAGTAATCGTAAACTTTTGACGGTTCAAAATTTTTCTAGAGTTGCTTTTTGGTTTTTTGGCGCGTACGCTCTTTTTTTTATCGTTGCTTTGGCATCTATTTTTAATACGATAAATTTTTCTGAAGGGGTTAAGGATATCGCCCGGGTAGGTATTACTTTGATTGGGGTGTTCAATCTCTATCTCACATTCCAACTGGCTCCCCAGCGCCTTTTTCAGTTTCTTGTAAAAGTTGTTCATGTTGTAGTTTTTCTTATAGGGATACAAATTGTGTATCACTTTATCGACAACTGGGATGTACAACGTACTGTGCCTTTACTCAAGGAAACTGAAATGCTTTTCGGTAACCGTAACGTGACGGCGGCATTCCTTGCGATTACTTTACCGTTTATAATTTGGGGTGTTTTAAAACATACTGAACGTTGGAGGTATATGTCCATCGCAACATTGTTTGTAGGTTTTACGGCCCTGTTTTATGTTGGTGCACGTTCGGCGATGCTCAGTACGACCATTACATTTTCCTTATTAATTCTTTATCTCTTTATAGATGGGATACGTACGGGTACGCTTTCGCGAAAGCTTAAGTATCCTCTTCTACCTATTATGGGAATACTCATTGCAGGTTTCCTTCTGGTTACAAATACCAACCGACTGGATAAAACCCAAGCAAATAGTTATAAAAATATTCTTACAACTGCTTCTGGTGACGAGAATGGCGTTGCTATTATAAGAGAACCAGCTCAGTCTAGTACGGGTGGAGTAGACTCAGGACGTTTTACTTACTTTGAGATGGCTATAAATGATTTTAAGGCAAATCCAGTTATGGGTGTAGGACTGGGAAACTGGAAACTTACGAGCAAGGATTTATATTTTGGTAGATCAGACGTAGACAGATTCCTTTATCCCTTACGTGTGCATAGTGATTTTTTACAAGTGCTTGCAGAGACGGGAATATTAGGTTTCCTTCCTTACCTCCTTATGTTTGTGATTTTAGCAGGAAGTATACTCTTACTATTTTTTAAGCATCAAGACTCCGAAAATCGCTGGATGTATCTCGTACTCATTTTTGCCCTTATGGCCTATGGGTTAGATGCAACCATCAACTTTCCCATGGAACGTACGCCCATCCAGGGTCTGTTTGCAATTATTGCAGCAGTCATAGTTGCCTTTAAAGGAGCGGCAGATGCAGTTGGAGTAGATAAAGAGGAGCGCGCGCAGAGAAGTTTGCCTCTTGTCCCAGTAGTTTTAGGTTTGGGAATTGTGGGAGCCCTAGCAGCAGTAATATCATTTGCAAAATATCAATCTTACGTACATCAAAACTACGTTCTAGCAGATACCATGGGGAAAAACTTAATGACTGCAGACTATACCTATACGTATGATCAGGCAAAGAATAGGCTGGACGGTTTTTTTGAAATCGCTGGCGTAGGAAGACCAAACGAACATGTGGTGGCCATGTATGCTATGAGTGAGGGTAATGATAAATTGGCCCTAAATCACTTAGATAAATCCATCAAACTTGCTCCTCATCACTATGAGTCCAAGATGCTCAAGGCTATTATTTATGGACAACGTGAGAAAGACTTAGATAGTGCCATCTATTACTCTAAACAAGGATTTGAAAAGTATCCGGCAATTAAGAATAATTATGTTATTCTCTTAAACGCATATCGGGAGAAGGGAGATACCGTAAATTACTTTAAGACCTATGATGCAAGACTAGAACGTTTTCCTAATGATGTACGCCAATGGAAGGCAAAAGCAACACGAATATTTGAGTTTTATAAAGATCCAGATCGTGCTACCGCCGTAGTAGATGAGGCCATAAAGGCTAACCCTAACGATAGCAGCCTCATTACTTTTAGAGAGAAATTTACCAGCCGTAAGAACGAAGGGGATATTAGAGCGTGGTATAAAAATGGTTTTGCATTTATTAAGGAGAAAGATTATGCAGCGGCAAAAGAGGAGTTCTTAAAAATTCTTGCTGTAACACCATCCAATAATCCTACGCTGCTCAACCTAGGGATTATTGAGATAAAAATGAATCAATATGAGGAAGCCGTACAACATCTTACTAAAGTTATAGATGCAAATGCTTGGGATGATGGTCGTCCAGAATATAATAGAGGGCAGGCCTATGAGAGATTGGGTGAGACGGAGAAGTCAAAAAGAGATTATAGAGTGAGTAAAAAGAAAGGCTACGGACTTGCTCAGAAACTACCAAAAAGTAAATTAGAATAATGAAGTCAATATTAGGAATAGGATCAAGAATAATACACCCAGAACACGGTTCTGGAGTGGTGACTAATGTAAACCCAACTATGTACTGGGTAACATTTATGGATAAGGGTATCGAGACCATACCCCTAGATGATGACATTGAAATTATAGAGGCTGTAGAGGATGAGGTGGACACGGTAAGCTTTTATGAGGTAGAAAAAACCTTGCGTAGTCTCCTTAAACGATATAGCGACATTTCTGAAATTGTGCCCATTGCAGATAAGTGGAAGGGAGGCACAATGACGCTCAGCCCTGGCGATAGTAACCTTAGTAGCAAAGAGGTTCCCATTGATACGTTTTTTCATAAGATCGTAATGGTACGAGATAGGATACGTGTTATGGAACAAAAGATAAATGCGAGTAAGACACTTGACGATCAGGATAAGATAGATTTACAACAATATATTACTAGGATTTATGGAAGTCTCACCACTTTTAATATCTTGTTTAAGAATAGTAGTCAGAGTTTTAAAGGAGAATCTGCTAGTAAGAGATAATGCTGGTGATTGAAGCCAGAATAATCTCCATCGAGTAATAGAACCCCAAATTCGCACGTTGAGCAATTATGACATCACAAGGACATACCCAAGAATATGCTTGGCTGGCACCCTATGGGCTTGCTTTAGTGGTCCTTTGGGTGTTTTATGTATTGTTTCGACTATATGAGACTTGGTACGCAAATAAGACGCACAGGTTACTATATCGCGATTTATGGGTATTTCGTTCGCTTTCGCGAAAGCAAAGAAAATACCTACAATCTAATTTTGAATTCTACAACAAGCTATCTTCTCAAGAAAGACGGCGCTATGAGCATCGTGTTGTAACATTTGTAGGCTCTAAAAAATTTATAGGAAGAGACGGACTTATTGTAACAGAAGAAATGAAACTCCTCATTGCTGCCGTAGGCTGTATGCTCACCTTCGGAAGGAAACACTATTTGTACGCCCTAGTCGAAAATATATTGTTGTATCCTGCAGCGTTCTATAGTGCCATAAACGATGAGTACCATAAAGGTGAATTTAATCCAAGCCAGCGTACGCTAGTTTTGTCTTGGGAAGATTTTGAAAAAGGGTACCGCATTACAGATGATAATCTCAATTTGGGAATACACGAATTTATGCACGCGTTGCAACTGGATGCGGTGCGCAGTGAGGATGTAGATGCTATCCGTTTTGAAAGACAGTTTCAGAAGATTTTAGTCCGACTAACAGACCAAGATCTTAAAGATAAACTAGATGAGGTTAAATACTTTAGAGCGTATGCCTTCACAAATCAATATGAGTTTATGGCCGTTCTTGCAGAATACTTTTTTGAATCGCCCAACGATTTTAAAACTCATTTTCCAATTCTCTATGAACGGATGAGGAGAATGCTCAATTATGACCTTGCGGGATACTGAAATAAAATCTGAATCAAATTATTTATTGTTTTTTGCAAGAAACTTCTTGCTACATTTACGCCTTACTAATTAATCAAGATGGAACAAATAGAACAACCTCAAATAGCCACAGTTGCAACCTTGTCTGATGAAAAACGTGTAGCTTTTTTCAAGAAAACCTATTCCCACGTAGCACTCGCAGTATTACTTTTTATAGTTGCGGAGTATTTCTTTTTCCAGTCGGAAGCCATTGTGAGCTTCGCATTGTCGCTCATAGGTGGATGGAGCTGGTTACTCCTTTTAGGAGCATTTATGTTTGTGACGAACTATGCTGAAAATATGGCGCTTAAGTCTGATGACAAGCAGGTACATTATGGTGCACTACTCATTTACGTAATCGCCGAAGCCTTTATTTTTGTACCCTTATTGTTTATGGCCTTTACGGTCGTGGACGGTGTACAGATATTACAGAAGGCTGCGGTTATGACTGTTGCTTTGTTCATAGGACTCTCTGCCGTTGTACTTTTTACTAAAAAGGACTTTTCATTTTTAAGAGCAGGACTTACCATAGGTTTTGTAATTGCCTTGGGGCTCATTGTTGCAGGAACTTTATTCGGTTTTGATCTTGGGCTATGGTTTAGTGTAGGGATGGTTGCGCTTGCGGCGGGTTCTATCTTGTACACAACTTCTAATATGGTGCATAAATATCACGAAGAGCAATATGTTGCGGCCGCTCTGGGACTTTTTGCATCTTTAATGTTACTGTTCTGGTATATTTTAAGAATATTCTTGTCTAGGGACTAACTTCTCCCTTTATAAAACAGAAAAGCATCGATAAAAATCGATGCTTTTCTGTTTTATATTATTGAAGTATTACTTCAAACGCAATATAGCTTGCTCAGGATTTTCTGATTTAAACACATAGCTCCCCGCCACTAGGACATCTGCACCAGCATTTACAAGTTTTGCTGCGTTTTTATCTGTAACGCCACCATCGATTTCAATTAATGTTTTTGCTCCTTTACGCGTTATAAGGGCTTTGAGTTGCTCCACCTTTGCGCACGTGTTTTCTATAAAACTTTGCCCGCCAAAACCTGGATTAACACTCATCACACAAACCAAGTCGATGTCATTTATAACGTCCTCTAGTAAGCTCACATTTGTGTGCGGGTTAAGAGCAACTCCGGCTTGCATACCAGCAGCTTTTATGGCTTGTAGCGTTCTATGGAGGTGTGTGCAGGCTTCGTAGTGCACGGTAAGCATATTTGCTCCGAGAGATGCAAAAGTCTCAATGTAGCGATCTGGATCTACTATCATTAAGTGAACATCCATAAACTTTGTAGCGTGCTTCACAATATCGCGTAGCACAGGCATCCCAAAAGAGATATTGGGCACAAACACGCCATCCATAATGTCTATATGAAACCAGTCTGCCTCGCTGTGATTTATCATTTCAATATCACGTTGTAAGTTTGCAAAGTCTGCAGCTAGTATGGATGGAGCAATGATGGGTTTAGACATTTTTATGTTTGTTTTTGTAAAGGTAGGGGATATGACTAAATTTTAAAATTTCAGTCATTTATATATGGGATTTACCAGGAATTTAAAGAGGTCAGTATTTGAATTGCCGCAATTTGAGATATGCAACTCTACATTCGTAATCAGTAGATCTTACCATCTTAAGGGAGAATCCTCAAAGACTAAAGGAATACAGTCCCTCTAGAACAACTGAAATTAGCCCCATTTAAATTTGATTAAAATGCACAAAAAAATCCCCGGTAGGCAGTAGTTGATTTTTGATTGTTTAACGGAAAGTTCTCAAAAAATTGAAAAGGAAAAAGTTTCAATTTTTTGAGAACAACCACAATAAAACAACCTTTAACCTAACCAATAACAAAAAAATCCCCGGTAATCAGCCGGGGATTCATTCATCAATCAAAAAACGAACAGTTATGATAAACTGTTGTTGCTGTTATTAGGTCGCCTGTGGCGTTAATTACTTTCTTACGTATTGTAAATATACGAAGACTATCCCAAATAAGTTTTTAGGATTTTACTTCTAGAGGTATGTTTGAGCCTACGAATGGCTTTTTCTTTAATCTGCCGTACGCGCTCGCGAGTCAGGTCAAAGGTTTCTCCTATTTCTTCTAACGTTAAGGCTGGCTCGTCTCCCAGACCAAAATACAAACGAATTACATCTGCTTCGCGAGGTGTAAGTGTCTCTAGTGCTCTTTCGACCTCAGTTTTTAGAGATTCGTGTAAAAGAGAACCGTCAGGATTAGGTGATTCTCCTAAGTTTAAGACATCATAAAGATTAGAATCTTCTCCCTGCACAAGCGGCGCATCCATACTCACGTGGCGTCCAGAGTTTTTTAAAGATTCTTTAACATCTTTAATGCTCATATCCAGTTCTTTTGCAATTTCTTCTGCGCTAGGAGGGCGTTGGTGTGCTTGCTCAAGAAAAGCGTATGTCTTATTTATTTTGTTTATTGACCCAATCTTATTGAGAGGTAAACGCACAATGCGTGATTGCTCTGCTAGAGCTTGTAAAATAGATTGTCTAATCCACCAGACAGCGTAAGAAATAAATTTAAAACCACGAGTTTCGTCAAAACGTTGTCCCGCTTTTATTAATCCTAAATTTCCTTCATTAATTAAATCTGGAAGTGTTAATCCCTGATTTTGATATTGCTTTGCAACAGATACCACAAAACGCAAATTTGCTTTTGTAAGTTGCTCTAATGCTCTGGGATCTCCTGCTTTGATACGTTGTGCTAGCTCTACTTCTTCATCTGCAGTAATGAGGTCTACTTTTCCAATTTCTTGTAGGTATTTGTCTAAGGAAGCGGTCTCACGATTAGTAACCTGCTTTGTAATTTTAAGCTGTCTCATAGGAAAATGCTGTGAAAAGATTTGGGTTCTTACACTAGTTATACGTAAGTAATCGGCATTATGTTACAAAACTTTAATAAAATTTTAAGAAAAAAATAGCAGAGGTAAGAAATAACGATTTTCAGCTTGCCTTTTATTCTTTAAAATGGCAGGTAATTATAAGTCTATCTTGGTGTTTATAAAAGTCCAAATATTAAACAATACCCATTTGATCAAAACTATCTTGATGTGCAAACGAGAGCTTCACAAAGTTTTAAATGTAAAAAAATCGTTCCGCCCTTATATAATTCATTGTCAAAATGATGAGACTAATAAGCCATCATCGTGGGAGGTTTAGTATTACGCTTTCGCGAAAGCGTAACGAGCCCCATTAAAAGTTGCTCAAACAATGAAAAGATAAAAGCAAAACGTCTTGTCTAGGATTCTTTTATGCGTTCTATTTTTTCGACAGTTTCTTTAAATAGTTCCAAAAGAAATTTCAGTTTTCCGGCATCTCCAGAAGCGTTGAATTTTTGGTCTTCAATTTTTACGCCATACCAATCTTGCTTTCCGTGCTCATTAAGAATCCAAGGAATGTCAAAAGTTGCAAGCGAGGTATTAGACACATCTATCTCAACGTCCCAACCTGGGTTATCTAGTGTGGTAATTTGGATTCCAGATCCGTACTCCCATTCCCCATCACAATTATTTTTGAACCATAACTGTATCCAGTCTAAAATTTCTATTTGCATAAGGCCGTTTAAGATATCGTATTTCTAGAACTATTTTGTAAATGTTGGGCTATACGGGATAATAGAAATGTTTCTCGTTCTATGGACATTCCTTTTTTCTCACTCGTAGCCATTGTTTTATTATTGTGCAATATAGCTTCGTGTATATTAACCCATACGGCTTTCATCCCGTTAGTTATTTCGTAATGTTCCAAGTTTGCTTTCCCCAGAATTGCATTTACATCACAAGTATAGCAATAGGAAATCATATGCTGGATATCATAATCAGGTTTATACCAAGGCCTGTATTCTTCATAAATGCCAAAGGGTTTGATGTTCTTAATATCCTTAGCTCCGGTTTCCTCTTTGAGTTCTCGCATCATTCCATCTATTTGATTTTCTCCTACGTCTAATCCACCTCCAGGAAGACTGTAATCTTCGTAACGGGCTGTATACATCAATAAAATATCACTGCCGTGCATTGCGATACTTCTAGTAGCAAGCCTTGTAAAAATGGTTTTGCTTTCTAGTGTTTTTATATCGGGATGGTAGTGGGTTTTGAGATGTTGCATTTGTTGGGGTGTCCTTCTTAAATTGTGATAGATATGCTCTTATACTGCAATGTGTAAAAGTATGCTAAAGAAATAGCATAGGGTAGGAGGATTGTAGATTGTACGAATGAAACCTATATTTTTCTGAAACATATGACTAACGTTTTAAGAAAGCAGAAAGACTACCCGTATAGAATAGTCTTTTGTAAAATTTAAAATAGATCGAATGCTCTTTAGAACTACAGAACTAAATTAGGTTTTATAAAGATTTTGAGGTTTGATTGTGGTTTTTTATTTGTTTTATACCGTTTTTAGCATTTCGTTATTTTTTATTCATTCCAACCTTCAAATTTGTGCATTCTCCATTCAGTTGGTTTTAGAGAGTTTTCATATTCAAGAAGTTCTTTATGAGCATCTTCGACTATTGTTTTATTGTCATACCAAATATCGTCAGCGGGATAGGAACAGATTCCATTTGTCAATTCCGATATTATTGTAGGCTTCCCCTAATTGTAGGCTTCCCCTAATTAGGACACCTTAAAATTCGACAAATAATTATTATTTAGGTCAGATTTGATGAAGAATTTAAATTCTTCATCAAATCTGGGCATGTATTCTTTAGGAGATATATTACCTAA
>NZ_REFV01000029.1:0-2500 GCF_003688895.1 Dokdonia sinensis | reverse complement strand
GTTATGAGTTATTAGTTATGAGTCTTGAGTATCAATACCCGCAACAAACCCAACTTCTAAAATTTCCTTCAAAATATGTGTGACACTGAAACAACTCCAGTGCAAATGAACATCGCAAGTTATAAAGCTTTCGCGAAAGCGTAAATCCAATACACAAACACACCTCTTAAAATGTGTCTGCCCACTGGGCAGTAGTCTCAGGCAGACTCGAACTGCCGACCTCTACATTATCAGTGTAGCGCTCTAACCAGCTGAGCTATGAGACTGTTTGATAGATGTGAGATATAAGATACTAGATATCAGATAAAAATCTCACGTCTCAAATCTCATACCTGAAATCTAAAAAAAATATTAAATCGACAGCTATTGAAAACTAGAACCGAACTTTATAGTCCAACATTCTTTGTCCATTGATATGCCTATAAATAGACAATCTCTAGAAAGGAGGTGTTCCAGCCGCACCTTCCGGTACGGCTACCTTGTTACGACTTAGCCCTAGTTACCAGTTTTACCCTAGGCCGCTCCTTGCGGTGACGGACTTCAGGTACCCCCAGCTTCCATGGCTTGACGGGCGGTGTGTACAAGGCCCGGGAACGTATTCACCGGATCATGGCTGATATCCGATTACTAGCGATTCCAGCTTCACGGAGTCGAGTTGCAGACTCCGATCCGAACTGTGATAGGGTTTATAGATTCGCTCCTGGTCGCCCAGTGGCTGCTCTCTGTCCCCACCATTGTAGCACGTGTGTGGCCCAGGACGTAAGGGCCGTGATGATTTGACGTCATCCCCACCTTCCTCACGGTTTGCACCGGCAGTCTGGCTAGAGTTCCCGACATTACTCGCTGGCAACTAACCACAGGGGTTGCGCTCGTTATAGGACTTAACCTGACACCTCACGGCACGAGCTGACGACAACCATGCAGCACCTTGTAAATTGTCCGAAGAAAAGTCTATCTCTAAACCTGTCAATCTACATTTAAGCCCTGGTAAGGTTCCTCGCGTATCATCGAATTAAACCACATGCTCCACCGCTTGTGCGGGCCCCCGTCAATTCCTTTGAGTTTCATTCTTGCGAACGTACTCCCCAGGTGGGATACTTATCACTTTCGCTTAGCCACTCAGAAACAAGTTCCGAACAGCTAGTATCCATCGTTTACGGCGTAGACTACCAGGGTATCTAATCCTGTTCGCTACCTACGCTTTCGTCCATCAGCGTCAATATACTGTTAGTGATCTGCCTTCGCAATCGGTATTCTATGTAATATCTAAGCATTTCACCGCTACACTACATATTCTAACCACTTCACAATAATTCAAGACCTGCAGTATCAATGGCAATTCTATGGTTGAGCCACAGACTTTCACCACTGACTTACAAGCCCGCCTACGGACCCTTTAAACCCAATGATTCCGGATAACGCTTGCACCCTCCGTATTACCGCGGCTGCTGGCACGGAGTTAGCCGGTGCTTATTCTTATGGTACCGTCATCAATCTACACGTAGATCTTATTCTTCCCATATAAAAGTAGTTTACAACCCATAGGGCAGTCTTCCTACACGCGGCATGGCTGGATCAGGCTTGCGCCCATTGTCCAATATTCCTCACTGCTGCCTCCCGTAGGAGTCTGGTCCGTGTCTCAGTACCAGTGTGGGGGATCTCCCTCTCAGGACCCCTATCTATCGAAGTCTTGGTAAGCCGTTACCTTACCAACTAACTAATAGAACGCATACTCATCTCATACCGCCGAAACTTTAATCATAAAACTGATGCCAGTATATGATACTATGGGGCATTAATCTTCGTTTCCAAAGGCTATTCCCCAGTATAAGGTAGATTGTATACGCGTTACGCACCCGTGCGCCGGTCGTCAGCAAGTAGCAAGCTACTCCTGTTACCCCTCGACTTGCATGTGTTAAGCCTGCCGCTAGCGTTCATCCTGAGCCAGGATCAAACTCTTCATCGTGTATTTTAAATAAATTTACAGGACTCCAAATCTGAACTCAAAGTTCTTAATGATTCTAGTTTTCAATTTCTTTATACTCCAATTAAAAAAAGGAGTGGTTCTTCTTAAAGCAACCATAAGATCGCTAAAATAAAACGCGCTGTCAATTCAATAAGTCAATGAACTTTATCCTGAAATCTATCCAGGACTTCTTTCTCCTAAAAAAAAGAAAAAGCTTCTCGTTAAGTGTAAAGGAATCGAACCTTTCATTCTGAACTCGTTTCAGAACCGCTACCATACACTACATTTTCAATCTCTGTCTATGAACATCGCTAGAGGTGTTTCTCTAAGCGGGTGCAAATGTACAACTGTTTTTTAATATAGCAAGCAAATAAAAAGAAAAAATAAATCTTTTTTAAAACCCCAAAAACAACAGCACAAAACTTAAGAACATCCCCGCCAAAACGGACGGCAAAGATAACACAGATTTAATTCCCCACAAGACAAAAACTAAAGAAAATATGTGAAATTTTTAAAACCAAATAAACAACAACA
>NZ_REFV01000028.1 GCF_003688895.1 Dokdonia sinensis | reverse complement strand
TGTCATCACAATCTTCCGAAGTCGGGACTCCGTCACAATCGGCATCGTTAACATTGGTGTTCGTTACGGTTGCATCGTTATCATCACAATCTTCTGATGTTGGAACGCCATCACAATCGGCATCGTTTACGTTAGTGTTCGTTACAGTCGCGTCATTGTCATCACAATCTTCCGAAGTCGGGACTCCGTCACAATCGGCATCGTTAACATTGGTGTTCGTTACGGTTGCATCGTTATCATCACAATCCTCAGATGTTGGAACTCCGTCACAGTCTGCATCGTTGACATTGGTGTTCGTTACGGTCGCATCGTTGTCATTACAATCCTCAGACGTTGGAACGCCGTCACAATCTGCATCGTTTACGTTAGTGTTCGTTACGGTTGCATCGTTATCATCACAATCCTCAGATGTTGGAACTCCGTCACAGTCTGCATCGTTGACATTAGTATTCGTTACGGTTGCATCGTTGTCATCACAGTCTTCTGACGTCGGAACTCCATCGCAATCTGCATCGTTGATATTGGTATTTGTTACAGTTGCATCGTTATCATCACAATCTTCAGATGTTGGAACGCCATCACAATCGGCATCGTTGATATTGGTATTCGTTACGGTAGCATCGTTGTCATCACAGTCTTCACTTGTTGGAACACCATCACAATCTGCATCGTTGACATTGGTATTCGTTACAGTTGCATCGCTGTCATCACAATCTTCTGATGTTGGAACTCCGTCACAATCGGCGTCGGGTTCTTGAGCAGGGTTTGCTAATGTTGGACAACTATCACAGGCGTCTGATATTCCATCATTATCGGCATCCGGACCATCGGTTACGACATCATTATTATTCCCGGTATATGCAGAGGATGCTCCAATTACTAATCCATTAGTAGTGTCATATCCTGTCCCATCCACTTCGGCATCATTATCATCATCAGTATGCCCCGCTTCTATAACATCATTACAACCATCATCATCGCTATCTTCGTCCAAATAATCCGGGATATCATCGTTATCACTATCCGGTCCTGAACAAAAAATCATCCCTCCTAGAATCCCGATTCCCCTTAAAGTAGGGTCTGCGAGTCCACCAATCTCTTCATAAGTAATGGTAACAACTGTAATTGCTTGAGGAAAATTTACCCGTACGTCTCCAGTATCGCTATTATCTGAGTTTCCTCCTCCTGTAAAAGACTGTGCAACATTCCCCGCAACGGTTACACTAGACACTCCTGCTGAGGCTGGTGACATAATAGGATTCCCATTATCTGAGACCACAGTCACTTGATCTATATTCCCATCTCTTTCATCTATATCTGAAAGTAAGAATTGAAAATTGTCTACTGGACTGCTAAACGTGAGCGTAATAATTACTGGGGAAGTTCCAGTATTAGCCGCAGGATCAAAAAATACCCCGAGCTGAGGGATTCCCCCAAAATATGTGTTATCAATCTGAGTACCTCCAAGGGCATCTAAATTTCCTGCAGTAGTTGAAGCAACATTAATTGTCAAGTCTAAATCAGGTGCAATACCGTTAAGTGTGTCATTATCATTCCCGTTTGTCCAAAGCCAAGGAGCTGTTCCCCAGTCTGAAGTCTTACCGCAACCATATCCTTCACTAGCATCAGTAATACCATCATTGTCATCATCTTGATCACAAAAGTCAGTAACACCATCTCCATCAGTATCTACATTCCCAGAGGCTATGGGGTCACAAAAATCTATTGTCGGACTATTACAGGAAATGGTTGCCTCCCAACCTATTTCGTTTATAATATTATCTGAATAAAACTCAAAAGTTAATGCATTATTAGCATTAGAGGAGGTAATTGTACCTGGGGAAACAGTACAAAAAACTCCTATTAAAGGGGCACTATTATTTATACCATTGTATATTCTTAAGCCATCCCAATCACAATTAGCTTGATTTTCAACATCCCAAGTTGTAAAGTCTAGGGAGATGGGCTGACCAGAACCTGACTGGAAGGTTGCACTTAGATTTTCGTCATTACCATAATTTCCAGTAGTACCGCCCGAATCTAGGAACGTACCACTACAAGCTGTAATTACATTTCCATTCTGGTCGTCAATTTCATACACCTGCGCATTGAGCTCAAACGACAGGAAAGTAATCATTAATAGGCATATAGAATAGAGTCTCATAGTATCAAACTGAATAAGCTTAGTTCTCATTAAGGTATTTTTGAAATAACTTCTTTAGTCAACATTTAAGGAATTATTAATCCTTTTTGACTTACAGTCAATGAATTAAATAAACGATGAAAAACATTAAAACATCGACAAAATGTTCATTTTAGAGCAAAACTAGTAGAATATACTTTTCGCGAAAGCATAATGTTCTGAACACCAGATGTAATGTTCTGAAACTTGAAAAAGTGTGATAGAGAGATGTTTTTAGAAGTGATTGATCCTGCTGAGCAGGCCTTCTCTATATTTTACACCTACAGGAATAGTTGTATTTCCTATTGTTAAGGATGTAGTCTCAATGCGTTGTAAGAATTGAGTGTTGATGATATACCCGCGATGTACCCGTATAAAGTCTGAAGATAATTTGTCGAGTATGTCATTAAGACTTGTCCTAACGACGTGCATTTTATTAGATTTTAGGTAGATCTCTACATAAACGTGAGCGCTTTTGATGTATTCAATATCTTTAAAAAGTAATTTTAGAAAACTTCCTTTTTCTTTAAAAAAGACGGCATCCTTAATTATAAAATCTTTATTGTCAGAGGATCCTTGGAGCCCACTAAAATTATAAAGCGCAATTTCTATAGAAGTATAAAGCTCTGCCTTACTGAAAGGTTTTACTAGAAAAGCTGGGGGATATGTCTCCTTTGCTTCGGAAACGGTTTGCTCATCGCTATTTGATGTTAAAAATATAAATGGAATATTGTATTTGTCACGTATTATCCTTGCGACATCTATACCGGTTTTCTTGCCTGCTAATTGTATGTCAAGAATTGCAATATCTGGATGTTCTGCCTCTAAGGCTTCAATGGCTCCAGTATAATTAGATACTGGTTCCAGCGGCTCATAACCTAACTCCTCGAGATGATCACAGATATTATCTGCAATTAAAATTTCATCTTCTACTACGAGTATGCGAACTTTTGACATCAGTTTTTTCTTAGTGACAATTTAACGATACTATACTCTCTATCCTCATAAATGTTCTGAACGCGGTTATTTTGTTCTGAATGATATTTAATCTACCATTTTACGTTGTGAAGTATCTTTAAAAGAGATATTAAACAATGTGCCCTCAAGCGACTCTATAATAACATATCCTTGAAGTTGTTTTGTTAACCTTTTTACTAATCGTAAACCTAAGCTCTTGGCCCTGGCAAAATCAAAATCTGGGCTCATTCCCCCTCCATTATCTTTTATCGTTAGGCTATAGTCGTTTTGATTTTGTTTCAGGATTATGTTTAGTTCTGGGGAGTCCGCTTTCGCGAAAGCGTACTTATAAGCATTAGTTATAAGCTCGTTAATAATAAGTCCTAATGGGATCGCCGTGTCTACATCAAAATAAGCATCATCAGCCTTTATTGTTGTTTTAACACCAGATTCAGTCTGATACATCGCTGAAATTTCCTTAACAAGTTCCCGAATATAGCTGTCAAAACTGATGAGACCAGAGTCGTTTTGATAGAGACGCTGGTGTATAAGTGCCATAGATTTTACTCTATTCTTTCCATCATTTGCCAGTTGTTGTGCTTTTTTATCTTCGATACCTTTGGACTGTAATTCAAGGAGACTTGATACAATTTGGAAATTGTTTTTTACCCGATGATGTATCTCTTTGACTAAAAGCTCTTTTTCTTTGAGAGCTTCGTCTATAATTTTATTTTTTTCTTTGAGCTTTTTAGATTGTTGCCTTGTCTTCAAAAGAAAAAACAATGATACAACAAGTAATAGCCCACCTAGTATTGCGGCAATAACATATATCCGTGTTCGTTTTTTCTCATTTTGAATTTCTATATCCTTGATTTTTACGGCTTGCTCTGTCTGAAAAGCCGCTAATGATTTTGACAAATCTTGAGAGTAAACTTTTCTATTAACCTCGACTGCTTCTTCCTGAAAGCGTATGGCTTCTTTTAAAAAATTATCTTTTTCTAGAGCACCAGAATTCTCGATGAGCACAAAATAATAGTCATTTGAGTTAAGTACATCTTTAGTTCTGGCTACTGTTAGTTCGGCAAATTCCTTTGTATTTTTGACGTTGAATTTTTCAAAAATCTGCCTTTTGTAAGGAGAATCAGTAGGTAATGTTCCTAAATATTTAGCATACAATGCATAACTATCCTTACGGCTTTGTGGGTGGTTGTAAAGCACATTTAGAAGTTCTTGAACCCTCTCATCCTTACCTCCTATATAGATATATGCATCTAACAGGTTGATAACGGTAGCACTATAGTAGGCACTTTCTGATGACGACTCTCGTTCCAGTTTTAAATTTTCTTCATTAATTTCTATATACTCTTGTAGTTTACCCTCAACTACATATACATTACTTAAATAGTATTGAGCTCCTATTTTGAGTTCGGTATCGTTATATTTTTCTGCTACGGCTATAGCATTATCTAAAATTTCTTTTACTTGTTCTAAATCTCTTTGAATGAAAGCCATTACAGCCTTGTGAAAACTTGCATTTGCACTAGCTAGTGCGACATCCCGTTCGTTCTGGTCAAAAGAATTGATGTACTTAGTTAGCTTTTCATTCTCTACCGTCGATTTATCTAAATCTCCATCGTTGCGCAATTGGGTAATTTGCTCAGTTTTTATTTTTGTGTAATCTCTGTTGATTTTGTCTTGAACATCGGGTTGTTTTACATTTTTATTGATAAATCTTGAAATTTTGTAGTAATCGACATCAGCAGTATTTGTAACACTGACAATAAAATCGCGCAGGGCTTTATAGTCTGGGTTCTTGTCTGTGGCTAACTTCTTAAGAATAGAGATGTAGCCTGTATCGATAGTAATTTTCTGAAGAAAATACTGGGCGGAGTCTTGTTTTTCTTCAAGTATGTAGCGCTCTACTTTATTAATTAAATCATTATCATCTAATTGAACATTCTCTTGGCCTAACAATTTTGAGAATAGTAAAAATAAAATTGAGAACAGTTTAAATGCGTTTTTCATAATTATGAGGATGTACTACAAAGGTAAAAGAAGTGTTTAGGTTTTTTAAGAAAATGTTATAACGGCTACACATTCTAAGAATCACTTTAGTAGTTCCAAAAAAAAAAGAATTTCATTTTGATAAACATTTTTGACAAAAAAAATCCCTATAAATTAAATATTTACAATTTTACCCAAGCTACTTTCAGGAATTTCTAGTAGAATGGAAGAGATTATCTGCGATGATCCCGATGGGATATTTTGGGTAAGCATAGAAACCTTTTATAACACAGAAAAAGGGCTTGGGTTTTTTTAAAGCAAAAACCCTTCGAGCAAGCTCGGGGTTTTGATTGAAAAAAAAATGAAACCTGCAACTTCCAGTTGCAGGTTTCCTTTTGCAGAGAGGAAGGGATTCGAACCTTTTGATACTATTTATAACTTAACCGTAGTGAAATAACTTGTTAACGCTTATTATCGTTAGCTTTACAATATCAGAAATAAATGCAAAATATTAGGGGTTATAAGTTTTTTATGCCCCTATTTATGCCCCTTCATAGTTTTACAATGAGTTATACCTATACTTTTAATTTAAAGAATCCCAAAAGTGCTACACCTACTCTCATTTACTTGAGAGCTAACATTAAAAGTGAGGGCAAGTATCTTAAGTACTCAACTGGTGAAAGCATCCTACCTAGTCAATGGGATACTGAAAGTAAATTTCCTATTAAAATTGGAGGAAGAACAGCTCAAGCTGTTCAAATAAATTCCACTATCAATCAATTAAGTCGATACGCTGAAACCTTCCAAGTTGTCTGCTCAAGAATTGAAATGCGGAACGATATTTTAACTGTCAAAAGAATAAGAGAGGAGCTTGATTATGAATTCAAAAAAACTGCAACCTATTCCAAGTCATTCTTTCCTCTATTTGAAGCATTTATTCAAGAAAAGAGAGACCTAAACAAAATTGCCCAAAGCACTATCAAAACTTATGAAAATATGAAAAGGGTGCTTGAAGAGTTTTCTAAGGCGAAAAACTATAAAATTAACTTTAATACAATTAATAATGACTTCTATGTGGCTTTTGTAAATTATAGTAGAAGCACATTAAAACATCAGAATAATACTCTCGGTAGAAACATAGGTTTTATTATAACCTTTATGAATTGGGCTGCAAAATATAACCACCATAGGAACTATGAATTTAAGCAGTTTGAAAAACCTAAAAGCGAAACAGATGAAATTGCACTTACCAAAAAAGAACTTGACCACCTTTATACATTTGAATTTAAGAAAAAAAGTTTAGAGAGAGTTCGTGATGTATTCATATTCGGTTGCACTACGGGAATGAGATATTCCGACTACTCAAAGATTACAAAGAACCACATACATAATGGACATATCTTTTTAAACTCTAAAAAACAGAAGAACAATCTTGGAATACCATTAAATAGCTACTCTCGCTATATATTAGAAAAATATGATTATTCTTTACCTATAATAAGTGACCAGAAATTTAGAGAATACATTAAAGAAGCTTGTCAAAAAGCTGGATTTACTGCTAATACTGTCAAAACATCTTATATTGGCAACAAACGAACTGACGAAATCATTCCTAAGCACAAACGAATAAGCACTCATACCGCACGCAGAACATTCATTACATTATCGTTAGAAAATGGAATGCGCCAAGACATAGTAATGAGTATCACAGGGCACAAATCCCTAAGTAGTTTTCAAAAATATATTAAGCTCTCGTCTAAAAGTAGAGAGGAAGCAATGAAGAATGTATGGAAATAAAGCCTTTAGATTTACCTGATTTCGGTGAGTTCTTACCTAAGTTTGATTTACTCAAGTTAAAACTCAGTGAGCATCTTAATATTGCCAGAAAAAATGCGAAAAATAAGTTTGAAAAAACGATTAGTGATTGGCAACAATATGCTAAAAATGAAAGTTCTGCGATAAAAGATTCAATTTTTGTTGTTCAGATGATAGAAAATCGATTTGAGTTAACGGACTTTCTCAAAAAAAACTGGATTTCAATATATTTAAATGCGCGAGACGACAATGATTTTTTATCAAAAGCAGCGTCTATCTATTCTCAAGAAAATAAAGACAAAAAAATTTTCGTCCGTGGATTGTTACATTCTTTTGAGGAAAGGGTAGAGCGATTAATTTACTTAGATAGTCTTGTTGAAGCACAGAATATGTTTCAAGAGTTAGCTAATCAAAAATGGCATTCACCATTAGCTCCAAAAGGATTGCAACTTGAAATCGACGTTTATAAAGACTTAAGGGTTGAACTTGAAAGAATTGATAGACTCTTAATAAATAGCAATGAATTAATCGAACTGTACAAAGAGAAGAATTCCACATTAGAGAATAGTAATTCTTCTTTGAAAGAAGATTTATTCGAATTAAATTCTTCCCTAATCGAAACAAATACTGCGATTAAGGTCTCAGATGAAACATTGGCTAATTACAAAAAACATCATCTCTATTTTGAAACCAAAATTTTCAACAATTATGTTTTCGGAGATAATTTACCTGAATTGAAAACTCTATATACTTACCTTAAAAAGACAGGCGCTTATTACGATTACTGGGGTGTAGGCTTCCCCTAATTAGGACACCTTAAAATTCGACAAATAATTATTATTTAGGTCAGATTTGATGAAGAATTTAAATTCTTCATCAAATCTGGGCATGTATTCTTTAGGAGATATATTACCT
>NZ_REFV01000027.1 GCF_003688895.1 Dokdonia sinensis | reverse complement strand
TTGGGCATTGGGGTGTCTAGAACGATGAGCTCAACGGGAACAACCGTGGCGCAGCCACCAGCATTCTCCACACGTGCCCAGACGGTCTCTGGGTTCGAGTTGTTTGTATATATGTTCTGGTCTAGAGCATTGGTTACGTTTGGCGGATCTGCCTCTGCTTCTGCCTGGGTACGGTAGTAGGTGATGACAAGGGTGGGGTTACCGGCTCTGATCTCATCGTTCTTGGACGAGAGCATAAAGGTGGTGCTGTCATCATTGTCGGGGTCGCAGAGCTCGTAAGGAGTAGGGGCAAAGACCGAAGGGGCTTGGAGGACTTCAACACGAAGGGGGATGGTGTCAAAACAAAGTGTACTGTTGTTTGTGACGCGAGCAATAACTGTTTGCGGATTTGTGGTATTCACAAACATTGTAGGATTCACAATGGATAGGTCTGCATCATCTGCTCCCATTTGGTCCAAGTGATAGGTTACTGTTACTCCAGTAGTGTTAACTCCTTTAATCTCGTCATTTTTTAGTGTAAGATTTATGGTTGTAAATCCGTCTGGTGCTGTGTCATCACATACGAGAAGATCAGAAGGTGTATTCACTATAGGATCTGGGTTGAGAACAATATCAAAATCTATAACTATAAAACAACGATCGGCAGTAGACTCATTTGTAACTCTGGCAAACAAAGTTTGTAAAGCAGGTGTACTTCCTGGGTTGAACGGGTACATAGAATCATTTGTAATCGGACTCATTTCATTTTCAGCATTCGTTGGGTCATCATAGAAAACAACAGAATAATCTGCTGTACTTAAACCGTCCAGTATTTCAGTTTCCAAGCTTCTGAGGTCGTAAATTTCAATTAAATCGTTATCCTCATCACATAAATCATAATCATCCACCATGGTATTTGCCTCAGGATTACCAATTACGTTGAGAACAATTGCGTTTTCTTCTAAACCAGCGCAACTATTATTAGTCACATTGTCTACCCTGACGGTTAAAAATTGTTGATTAGCTACTGTATTGTCAAAATTACTAATGTCCATTATCGCATCAATTTCCGAGCTTGCATCAGCTATTGAGTTATAATATGTTACAATAAGATTTGGTCGGTCAGCAGGTGGGAAAAGAGCAATAATTTGTGGTGTAGCATTAGCAAAATTAAAATTAGCTAGACCGTTTGAGGCGTCTCCATCATTATCATTATCACAAACTTCATATGATATCTCAAAACCAGGAGGAATTTGAGAAGTAGACACTTGTAAATCTACTCTCGCAGTCCGAACACAATTATTTTGAGTTTCTATACGAGCCCAGACCACATCATTTATGGCTACTTGATTAGGATATGCCGTGTCCATCATAATCGGACTCATATCATCAATAGCATTTATCTCAGTTTCAAAGTAGGTAAAAGTTTCATTTGCTGCATCTGCAGAGATAAGAATATTTGCTTCCTGTAAATTGAATATTGCAAAACCATCTGTATCATCATCACATTGTTCTAGCGTTACATCAGTAACTACTGGGAGAGGGTTTACAATGATTTCAAATTGCGTAGTAGCAAAACAATTCTCGTTATCTATGTTTTCAACTCGGACATAAATTGTCTGTTGGTTTGCTGTAGTATTTGTATACAGCGGGCCTACAGGAGACATATCATCTATTGCATTAATAGCACTTTCGTGAAAAGTTATTTGTACTTCGGCTTGGTTTTGACCATCTAAAATTTCGAGATTAAATGTCGTTAAATCAAATTCTGTAATACCATTTGTATCATTTCCGCCAGTAGCATCATCGCATTCTTCCAAAGGGGCTGCTGGAGCGGTAGCTTGGGGCTGTCGGTCAATAGTAATTGTAAATGTATCCGTGCCAGAACAGCCATTTGCATCTAAGTAAGTAATCGTTCCGTTGTAGTCACCTACAGCACCTAATGCAGGAATTACATAGTTTGCTCCTGCTAAGGGTAAAGGAGCCATTGCCGTACCAGCATCTACGAAACCTTCTCCTTCCGCGAAAGCGTCATAATCAATAAAATATGAGATTGGTGTGCCTGTACTTGGAGTAACATTTATGGGAGTCGAAGTTTCTCCTTGACATACGGAGGTATCGTTTGTTTCTGCTTCTGGATTTTCATTTATAGTAATGGTGAAATCGTCAGTACCTTGACATCCATTTGCATCGATGTACGTGAGGATGCCGTTGTAGGTTCCAGGTAAACCAGCCGCTGGAATGACATACATTGCACCAGTTATAGGATCTGGCATAGTTACGGAGGCAACATCAACAAAGCCCTGAGCCTCTGCAACAGCATCATAATCAATGCTGTAATTCTGAGGCATTCCTGAAATAGGAGTTATTGTGATTTCTTCAGAAGTTACTCCCTGGCAAACCGTTGCATCATTTGTACTGGCTTCTGGATTTTCAAAAATTGTGATTGTAAACGAGTCTGTGCCTGTACAACCTGCTGCATCATAATAGGTGAGAATCCCATTATAAACTCCTGGATTTGCTGTTGATGGAATCGTATACTCTGCCATTGTTAGGGTTACGGGCATAGGTAGGGTTCCTGCACCAACATCTGCGAAGCCTTGACCCTCTGCGATCGGATCATAATCGATCGTGTAATTGACTGGCACGCCAGAATTAGGTGTAACTATAATAGGAGCACTTGTTACGCCTGCACAAACTTCTGGGTCATTTGTGGTCGCATCAGGTGTTTCATTTACTGTTATCGTAAAACTAACTTCATCCGTACAATTATCTGGCTCTGCTCTGGTCTCGTCATATACATAAATCGTTTGTGTTCCGATAGTATTGAATATTTCTGTCGTCCAGTCTATTAAGGTGGCAGTTCCGCTTGCTTGGGTGTCTGTATAGTATTGAGGTCCAGAGAGGTTTGCTCCCATAATCATCGCTGGGTCGGCAAGCATAAAGTTATCTGCTTCACAAACGGTTAAATCAGGCAATTGCATTTCGTCAATATCTGGGCTGTTTACTAATGTTACCGTCACATCTACAATGATATTTGCACAAGCTCCAAGCTCTTCGTAAACGTACACTCCAGCTGGGTCAATCATAGGGTCAAATATATTGCCTCCACTATTGAGTGGTGGTGTCCAAGTACCTGTTCCTGCTGGATTTCCATCAATACGGTCTACTAAATCAATAGGGCCACCCAGTGTACATACATCTGTCTCTGTGTCTTCTGGATTAACAGCAAATCCTGAATAATAACCTCCAAACCCTGCACTGGAACCATCAGAACCTATGTAGCCTACTGCAATAGGACCATCAGCTATAATAACACCATCTCCAGCGCCAGCAGTAGGGATTGTAACTAGATAGGTCACCCAGTCCGTTGTAGCGGGATTTGCTAGGGCAGCTGTAGGTGGTGGAGCTCCATTATAGGTTACTGTCGTTCCTGTGAACGCGGTAATTGCAATATCTCCAAAATAGTTGCTGACAGTTGGTGTAATATTATTTAGGTTTGGAATTGAATTTACGTCATTTTGAAAAAAACAACTTAAAGGAGGTACAAAAATAAGCCCAGGGGTGGCCGTACTGGTTCCACCACCTAAGAATTGATACATGTAGAAAGGTTCTTGAGCATCAGTTGGGTCTGAGGGATCATCTGATGTAACGTACATGTTTCTATGTGGCCCCGCAGCCGGTTGAAAAGCTTCAGGATTAAGAAACAAATAGTCTCCTGGGTTAGCAATTGTGGCAAAGAAAGTCCCATTAACAAAGATGTCTGTGTTAGGTACTGTGGCTATAACCATAGGCCGTTCAAGGACATTTAAGCCACGACCTCGCACGAGCATATATTCATACCCAATTAAGGATTCATCTACAATTTGATCAAGCATTAAATCATTGCCAATAGTGCTTTGTGTAGCACCTCCACTATCAACAAAGTCTGGTAAATTTGTTGCTAAGTTTCCAGTATTTACTATTACAGGTTTATCGGCTTCTATTAGCGCTCCAATAAATCCTTCTCTATTTGCAGGACTAGAATTTTCATAAGCAGAAATTACAAAAGTCTCCCCAGCATTTAAAGAGATCACCCCCGGTAAAGTACCACCCTGAAAAACCATTGTAGGGTCAAAGTCACTTATTATAATTTGAGTATTATTTTCAAATGCCATAATACTTGTAAATAAGCTATTGTTCAAGCCACCCGGAGTAAGTGGACAAGAGCCTACTCTAAATCGGGTTCCTAAAGCATCTTCACCTTTGGCAACTAAATAACCTGAATGATTGGAATTAACAGCTCTTAACCTAACGCTAGCATAAAATAAACCTTCTCCTTCAAGTATAACTCCCTTATTGTTTAGAACTGTGTTTAATTGAGCGGTGGTTGTATTTAATACAGAGGTTCCCCCGACGTTAGTATTAAAATTTGCAGGGGCACCATCAGATATGGTAACTGATCCTAATACAGTACCATTACCCAGTAGGATGTTTACTCGAAATGGGACGGGATTGGGAGTTGACATGTAAATGAATACCTCATTGTTATTAATTGGCTCTTGACCGTGAAGTGGCGGTATGTAATGTGTAGATCCAAGTTGACAAAATACTTGCCCTAAAAAGGCAAGAAATAAAATAACCGAAAGAAAATATTTTAATCGCATAAAGCTCAATTTATTGTCAAATCTTAAGTAACTGTTAAAAATAATTATATATTTTTCAAAATATCGTTTTCTATTGGCTTTTAACAATTGCCTGGATTAACAAGATATTTAACATAATACAAATTAGTTTAATGAATATGATTTTTGAGGTTACGCTTTCGCGAAAGCATACTAATTTTTTTATCCTCTTTTTAATAAGCAAACTATTATATATATCTAGACAATAGGCACAAAAAAAGCCCACTCTTACGAGCGGGCTTGGTGATAAGTGAGATGTTATTATAATAGGCTTGCGCCTTATTTTACTTTGTTTACTACAGCTTCAAAAGCTTCTGGGTGGTTCATAGCAAGGTCTGCAAGCACCTTTCGGTTAAGCTCGATTCCATTTGCTTTTACTCCTCCCATAAATTGAGAATACGACATCCCGTGCATACGAGCACCCGCATTAATACGAGTAATCCATAGTGAACGGAAATTTCTTTTATTCTGACGGCGATCTCTGTATGCATATTGCATTGCTTTATCTACCGCGTTTTTTGCTACTGTCCAAACGTTTTTACGTCTTCCAAAGTAACCTTTTGCTTGCTTCATCACCTTTTTTCTTCGGGCTCTTTTAGCAACTGAATTTACTGATCTTGGCATAATTTAATGTGTTTTTGTAGTAGGCGGGCAATAATTGCCACTTCTAATTTGCGTAGCTGGAAAACTAGCTTGTTGCCTAACTCCAGGGTTTAAAAATTTGTTTTAACCGGTTAAACGGATTACTTAAGATTAAGCATCAATTTAACATTGCTCATATCTGCGTCGTGCACAAGGCCATCATGCGTTAGAGCAAGCTTACGCTTTTTAGATTTTTTAGTCAAAATGTGACTTTTAAAAGCGTGCTTTCTTTTGATTTTCCCAGTTCCTGTAAGCTTGAAACGCTTCTTGGCACTAGATTTTGTTTTCATTTTAGGCATTTGTTCCTAGTTTTAAATTTATCTCACTTATTTTCTTACTAAACCCTCCTAACTCAAATAGAGTAGGAGGGTTCTTTATTTTTAAATTAACTCAGTACTTATAGGAGCGTGAGTCCTTAGTACAAACTTATTTCTTCTTCGGGGCGATGAACATTGTCATACGTTTACCTTCAAGCCTAGGAAGTTGTTCTACTTTTCCTAGATCTTCTAATTCTTGCGCCAGTCTTAAGAGTAATATTTCTCCTTGATCTTTATAGATAATAGAACGCCCTTTGAAGAATACATAGGCTTTAAGTTTTGCTCCTTCCTTTAAGAACTTTTCGGCATGCTTCTTTTTGAACTCGTAATCGTGATCATCTGTATTAGGGCCAAACCGTATTTCTTTTATGACGACTTTACTTGCTTTTGCCTTTAATACTTTTTCCCGCTTCTTTTGCTCATAAACGAACTTCCTATAGTCCATTATTTTACATACAGGCGGTTCTGCATTTGGAGAGATCTCGACAAGGTCAAGTTCTAATTCTTCTGCTTGTGCAAGTGCTTTTGAAATAGGATATACTCCTACTACAACGTTATCTCCAACGAGACGTACTTCACGAGCACGAATCTTTTGGTTGATTTTGTGTTGGTCTTCCTTAATGATCCTTGCTGGACCTCTTGATCTTTTTCTACGTATTGCTATGGCTTTATTCTTTTTAAATTCCTGATGAAACAGAAATTTCGTTATTACTATTCTTCAAATGATTTCATTGTGGTGGCGATTTCTTCAGATATTGCTTTCGCGAAAGCGTCTACAGTCATACTGCCTAAATCCTCTCCTCCATGTTTTCTTACAGATATCGTGCCGTTTTCTTCTTCTTGCTCTCCGATGATAATCATATAGGGTACTTTCTGCATTTCTGCTTCTCGTATCTTTTTGCCCATCGTCTCTCCTCGATCATCTATAAGAGCGCGAATTTCGTCATTTTCCATCAAATTTAAAACTTTCTGAGCATAATTCTCATATTTCTCACTCAATGTGAGGATGGTAACTTGTTGCGGCATTAACCATAGTGGGAAATTTCCACCCGTATGCTCCAGTAATATTGCAATAAAACGCTCCATACTCCCGAAAGGAGCACGGTGTATCATTACAGGTCTATGTAGCTCATTATCACTGCCTTTATAGGTGAGGTCAAAACGCTCTGGAAGGTTGTAATCTACCTGGATAGTTCCTAATTGCCAGCTGCGTCCTAAAGCATCCTTTACCATAAAGTCTAATTTTGGACCGTAAAATGCTGCCTCACCTGTTTCTATGACATAATTAAGTCCTTTTGCTTTTGCAGCGTTTAAGATGGCATTTTCGGCTTTTACCCAATTTTCATCATCTCCGATGTACTTTTCTGGAGTTTCGGGATCCCGTAAGGAGACTTGAGCGGTAAAGTTTTCGAATCCTAAAGAACCAAAAACATATAGCACAAGGTCAATGACTTTCACAAACTCTTCATCCAGTTGATCTGGCGTGCAGAAGAGGTGTGCATCATCTTGAGTGAATCCTCGAACTCGCGTTAGCCCGTGTAGTTCTCCCGATTGTTCATATCGATATACTGTCCCGAATTCTGCATAGCGCTTGGGAAGTTCTCTATAGCTCCACGGGCGTGCATTATATATTTCGCAATGATGCGGGCAATTCATAGGTTTAAGCAGGAATTCTTCTCCTTCATTAGGTGTATGTATGGGTTGAAAACTGTCTGCACCATATTTTGCATAGTGACCTGAAGTCTCATAAAGTTCTTTTTGACCTATGTGAGGTGAGATGACCATCTCATAACCTTGTTTTTTCTGAGCGTCTTTTAAAAAATTTTCTAATCGCTCACGTAATGCAGCGCCCTTAGGAAGCCATAAAGGAAGCCCTTGGCCCACCCGTGGCGAGAAAGTAAAAAGTTCTAGTTCTTTTCCTAATTTTCTATGGTCTCGCTTTTTTGCCTCTTCAAGTAGCTCTAGATATTCTTTTAGGTCTTTTTGCTTTGGAAACGATGTTCCATAAACACGAGTAAGTTGTGGTTTATTTTCGTCACCACGCCAGTAAGCACCTGCAACACTCATCACTTTTACGGCCTTTATAATCCCTGTATTGGGAATATGTCCACCACGGCATAAATCAGTAAATGTATCGTGGTCACAAAAGGTGATTGTCCCGTCCTCAAGATTCTCAATAAGTTCAACTTTGTACTCGTTTCCTTCGGCTTTATATTTGTCCAGCGCTTCTTGTTTAGTTACAGCGCGCATTTTGAAATCGTGCTTTCCGCGAGCGATTTCGAGCATTTTATCTTCTATTTTCTTAAAATCTTTGTCAGAAATCGTTTGGTCGCCCAAGTCTACGTCGTAGTAGAATCCATTTTCTATTGCTGGTCCTATCGTAAGTTTAGCTCTAGGGTATAATTCAAGAATAGCTTGAGCAAGAACGTGTGATGAAGAATGGCGAAAAGCCGTTTTTCCTTCATCATCATTCCAAGTAAACAATGTAATCGAACCATCTTCGGTTAGTGGAGTACTAGTCTCAACCGTTGTGCCATTAAACTTTGCTGAAATAACATTGCGTGCTAATCCCTCACTAATGCTTCTTGCGACGTCCATTGGAGTAGCGCCGCTTTCTATTTCTTTTACATTGCCATCTGGCAAGGTTATCTTAATCATAGTTCCATAATTTGGAAGGCAAATATAGGTGGTTGTTGTAAGGTTTACAATATTCATGCTTGTATTAAAAGTGATAATCTACTTAAGGAGTTTTACAGTTAATATATTAAGCTGTTTTAAAGTTTTTTTCTTTCCCCCGCTTTCACGTAAGCCCTTTTAGGTTTTGTGAAGTTTATGTTTTTGTATCTTTCTGTGGTAGAGTCTTTTGTGTTGTTGTTTATTTGGTTTTAAAAATTTCACATATTTTCTTTAGTTTTTGTCTTGTGGGGAATTAAATCTGTGTTATCTTTGCCGTCCGTTTTGGCGGGGATGTTCTTAAGTTTTGTGCTGTTGTTTTTGGGGTTTTAAAAAGATTTATTTTTTCTTTTTATTTGCTTGCTATATTAAAAAACAGTTGTACATTTGCACCCGCTTAGAGAAACACCTCTAGCGATGTTCATAGACAGAGATTGAAAATGTAGTGTA
>NZ_REFV01000026.1 GCF_003688895.1 Dokdonia sinensis | reverse complement strand
ACTACTTGAAGCTTAAAAGAAAGCGAGTAGTCTTTTTGGGTACGTTTAACATACCCAGTGGTTACTGGTGTTTTCATTACACTAAGAATTTAGTGTATCGCTATTTCAGGACGGGACAAAGTTATTAAACAAAAAAACGCCTTGATAGGTCAAGGCGTTTTTAAAAAATTTTCAATGAGTTTTCCTTATTGTACTGCTTCTTGCTGGGTGGTAATATATATAATTTTAGGAAGGTTTGCCTCACGCAACTCCTTCTTTACATCATTCACAATACCTGTGTTAGCATCTGCGTCCACCTTAAGGGCAACAGTTACGTAGTCACGTAACTCATCTCTAAGCTTATTAATTTCTTCGAAAACAGCTCCTTTTACTTCTTTTACATCGACAAACTTATCTCCTATCTGAATACGAGATTCTGTTCCCGCATTTCGATATTGAGCACTAGGCTTTCCGATATAGATGAATACAGTTCTCGTTTTATCAAGTTTTTCAGTTTGATCTGCATTCGGAAGAATGTTTTCTACTTTAAGATCATTTTTACGAAGCACAGTCGCTACCATAAAAAAGAAAAGTAACATAAAAACAATATCTGGAAGTGATGCTGTTGATATAGGAGGAAGTTCATTCCCGCCTTTTTTTCTAAATTTTGACATAGTTACTGTTATTAATTTTGTTTTGCTTCTGCCTCAGTAAGTTTGAAAGGAAATAAATCCTTAATCACACTCAACTTTTCTTTAACGGCATCTTTAGCAGCCTCTCCAACGATTTTTCCTTCATTAAGTTCTGCACTTTTTTCGGTGAATTTCCATCCATACCTTTTTTGTGCTTCTCTATCTCGAAGAAAATTATAAGCAGCTCCCAATTCATTCTGAATAGCTACATAGGTATCATAATCTGTCAAACGATCACTTGTAAGCGATATAATTGCCTTATTAGGATTGTCTGAAGAATCTGAAAGACGATCACCCTGACAATAGTCACAATAGCCCTCTTCTCCTGCACTTATTCCTCCATTATCTAGAAAATCAATGGCTGCCTGACGTAAATCTTTAAGCTCCATCAACTCATTCTCAACAAGCAAATCGTTGTTACGGTTTACTTGTACAATAAACAAGTTCTTGTTTTTAATCACCGGTGGTGGTGGTGCATTCTCGTCAATAGGTGGTGGCAATTGTCTAATCAGCCCCTTGTCTTTATCAATTGTAGTTGTTACAAGAAAGAAGATAAGGAGGAGAAAAGCGATGTCTGCCATCGACCCTGCATTAATTTCTGGTGCTGATCTCTTTGCCATAATTCTTATTTAGCTAGTTTTTTAACTCCTGAGAATAACATTAATCCTATTGCTATCGCTGCTAGCATATAGAACGCATTAATTCCAGCGCTTACCCACTTTGATCCGTTTGCAGAAAGAATCTCACCATCTTTCATTGGCGTTTCTACTCCACTTGCCGTAAAATAAGCAATAGCTATAATCAAAGCAAAGGCTCCGATACCAATTAGCGTATTCTTTGCATTTCCTGAGAAAAGACCTTTAAGAACAAAGATAAATACGATAACGAGAGTTACTCCCAGAACGATCCAGGCCAGCCCCATTATTGCATTGATCCAAGGCGTATCAACAGAATCTACTCCACCAGCTTTTACAGCTGTCTGAAGTGCCTCAGAATCCAAGGTCCAGATATATCCCGCCATTATCAAACCGGCAATAGCGAGGACAATCATTAATATTTTAAAAATTTTATGTAATGCCATAATATATATATGTTTTAGGTATTACTACTCTTTATTACTTTCTGTGCTTAGATAGCATATCAATCAAAGTGATTGAAGCATCTTCCATATCATTTACGATACTGTCAATTTTTGCAATAATGTAGTTATAGAAAATCTGAAGGATAATTGCTACAATAAGTCCAAATACCGTTGTCAGAAGTGCAACTTTAATACCTCCTGCCACAAGTGCTGGGTTCATATCTCCTGCTGCTTCAATTTTATCAAAGGCCTGAATCATCCCGATTACAGTTCCCATAAACCCAAGCATAGGCGCAAGTGCGATAAATAATGAAATCCAAGAAACGTTCTTTTCAAGTTGTCCCATCTGAACTCCACCATAAGCTACCACAGCTTTCTCAGCTGCCTCAGTACCCTCGTGCATTCTATCAAGACCTTGATAGTATATAGATGCTACAGGTCCTTTTGTATTACGACAAACTTCCTTTGCAGCCTCTACTCCTCCACTATTTAGAGCATCCTCAACCTCCTGAGCGAGTTTCTTAGTATTTGTAGAAGCAAGATTTAAATAGATAATTCTCTCGATTGCAATGGCAAGACCAAGAATCAAACAAAGAAGTACAATTCCCATAAATCCTGGACCACCTTCAATAAATCGTTTTTTCAAATCTTGTGTAAATGTCAATTCTTCTTCGACGGGTGCATCTTGAAGGGACGTTCCAGCATCATCTGCAATGATTTGCTGTATTTGTACTGGTGCGATTGTTTGCACATTGTTTGCTTTTACATTAAGCGTGCCTAAGGCAACAACAGCAGCGAGTGCCATAATAGAGAATAATTTTTTCATTGCTCTTGATCTTAAATTTTTAATTAGAAAAGGTTAAATATAGTAATTAATTTATTCAAATGTTAGAAATGCAAGTCTTTCAAAAAACTCAGACTCAAAATTTTCTTAATCATAAGTTATTCTGCTAAACACAGGTTTCAAACTTACACAATCAATAGGAACTTTTAAAAGAATCAATAAAAATTTGTGACAAAAGATTTCAAAATCACTGGCAAACAATCAGAGTTAAAGATCACGGGCTTATTATTGCGAGTAAGTAATGGCTTCGCACAAGTAACTTAATACCAGCATATCCAAGTTATTAAGAACTCGTTAAAGCTACAAGACAATCTTTTTCAATAGTATTGCTTTACTTCATTTAAAATAAAACAATGAGAATTATCAATTCTTCAACGAAAACGATTTCGTAAAAATATATTTTGAACAATCACTTAGGTTTCCTATGAAGCTATTTTAAAATTGTTACTGTTTGCGCCTTTTCATTTCACGTAAGTGTAAGACTATTTTAAATGCATCAAACGTTTTTGACTCCTAACAGCATTTAAAATCTTAAAGTAATAAACTAAAAAGTGTTCTCGCTTTAAATGAAGAACACTTTTATAATCAGGGATGAAAGATGATAGGAATTTACTCGTTTTCCTGAACGTCTGCAGTAATAGTTACAACATCTTCACGGTTTTTTGTGTTTGAGTTAATTGTTACGGGCTGACGAATGCGACCTTTTTTATTACGTGAGTTGAATTGTACGGTAAACTCTCCATTATCTCCAGGAAGTATAGGTCCAGCAGGCCAATCATTAGGTACGGTACACCCACATTTAGCCTTTATAGATGATATCTGTAAAATACCATCTCCAGTATTTTGAAATTTAAAAGTCGTGCTTAACTCATCTCCTTGATCCATCTTTCCAAAGTCGTGCTCCATCTTTTCAAAAGTTAATATAGGATAAGCATTAATTTGTTCTTCGGCAGGAGATGCTTTTTCAGGAGCCAGAGATGTAGAAGTGTTTTCCTTACAAGATGTAAGTATTAGGACAATTGTAATGAGGTAAAAAATTCTGCGTTCCATTTTATTGTTGTTTATTAATTTTCAATTATGATAAATTCACTTCGCCTATTAGCTTGATGATCCTCTTTTGCACAAGGGACATTATTCGAACAATTGTTTGTTAATTGTGTTTCTCCATAACCTCTGCCTGACAGGCGATTTGGTGTAATATTACCCTGTTCTATAAGGTATGCCTTAGTAGCCGCATTTCTACGCTCGGATAATGCTAGATTATAAGAATCATTTCCTCTAGCATCGGTATGAGACTTCACCTCTATTTTTACGCTAGGAAATTCTTTCATATAGTTAATAATCTTTTCTAGCTCCATCGCTGCGTCATTCCTAATAAAGGACTTGTCATAATCAAAATAGATAGGTTGTAAATCTAACAAATTAAATAAATCCGTTCCGATAGCAGCAACCTTCGTCTTTTCCTTAAGTGTAAGACGAGCTTCCGTTGTGTTTTCATATGAAGATTTAGGTACTTCCAGAGATATCGAAATCCTATCCTCTTCATAACCTTCCTTAGCGGCTACGATATCTATTATACGACTCTCACACTTAAAATTAGCTTCAAAAGAACCTTTTTCATCGGTCTGTAGTTCGGATACTGCATTATTATCGCTAGTGAGTATAATCGTCGCATTATCGAGTAATTCTCCTGCTTCTGTTTTAACTATGCCAAATAAATTTTGAGTGCATTCTGTTTTTGCAAAGGAGTAAATATCGTCATCTCCTTTTCCACCTGGCCTATTTGACGTTATGTAACCCGTCAAGGCTTTATCGTTAAAGAAAAAACTAAAATCATCGTAAGAACTATTTATGGGTCTTCCTACATTAAGGATATTCTTAATTTGAACGTCATCTGCCTTACGCTCTACTTCATATACATCAAGACCTCCCAAACCTATATGTCCATTTGAAGAAAAATACAACGTTCCATTTTTACTTACATAGGGAAAATTCTCCCTTCCTTCAGTATTAATTTTTGAGCCTAGGTTTACTGGATTCCCATAAATATCATCATCAATTATCGCAACTTTGAAAATATCAGAACTTCCTAGAGAACCGGGCATATCTGAGGCAAAATAAAGGGTTTTACCGTCTGGACTTAAAGCAGGATGTGCTGTACTGTAATCGTCACTATTGAATGGTAGCGATTCTACATTTGTCCAAGTCCCATCTACTTTCTTTGCTTTATAAATTTTGAGGCGATGTGAGTTATTTTCATCCCCCTTAAGTCTTTTCTTATAATAGTTGTTGCGAGTAAAATACATCGTTTTACCATCCCTTGTAAAGGCAGCAGAAGACTCGTGATATTTTGTGTTTATGTCTCCTTGAATTTCACTTATAGCACCATCTGTAGATAATTCAAATAAGTCTAGAAACGGTTGATCATTCCACTTGTAAATTTTTTCACTTTCATCCCTTGAAGAAGCAAATATTAAATTTTCATCGTATAAAATACCTCCAAAATCAGATAACGGAGTGTTGATATCTAAGTTTTTGAGAGTTATAAATGCAGAATTATCGACAATGTTATCTAAGTAATCTTTTGAGCTAAGAAATCTTATTGCTCGAGAATCCTGAGGCGAAACTTTAGTAAATTTCAACATCGATTCGTTTGCAGCTTCATATTTTCCAATTGTTTTGAGCGCGATAGACTGCTTGAAATAAATTTCAGGATCAATAATAGCCTCAGTATTTAATAGGCGCTCATACCATCTCGCAGCTTCGTCCATTTTACCGTTATTATAATAGGCATCTGCTAGTTTTAAAAAAACGTCAGGAGAAGGATTTTTCTTATTTGCTAGTTTCTCAAGAACCTCTATAGTCCCAGTATAATCAAAATTTGAGTAATCCTTTAAAGTACCTCGTCTTATCTGTTGTGCTTGAGAAAGGGCACAGAAACCTATTAAAAATATAATTTTTGTTATCTGTTTCATTATGTGTAGTTTAAAAAAAGCGCGGTGATAAGAATCTTCCTAATTTTTGCACTTCAAATCGTATTAGGATTTCGTGAGATCCACTAGTATAATTGTTTAATCCAGATGTTGTATAATCATACCCGTACCCAATCATTAATCCCTCGGTGACTTGAAAACCGGCCATCGCACTTAATGCGTCGTCCCAGCGCCAGGCAACACCTAGATTCAGCTTTTCATAAAGTAAGAAATTTGCAGACACGTCAACTATTACTGGTGCTCCTTGTACCGCTTTCGCGAAAGCGGAAGGCTTAAATTTTAAATCTTGATTAAGATCAAACACCATCCCAGCGATCAAAAACACATGTAAACGTTCTGAAGCAATGGACTCACTAAAATCATCATAGTGACTCGTCGAAAGAATATTAGGAACAGAGGCTCCAAAATACCAGTCATTCGAGTGTAAGTACAATCCAGCTCCAACAGTTGGACTCAGTAAACTAATATTTTCTGTGAATGTAACATCAGGATTTTGAAATTGTCCTTTACTCCAATCAGTATCTAGCTGGTGAATTCCTCCCTTTAATCCAAATGAAAGTTTTGTTTCTCTTGAGTAGGACACAGGAATTGTATATGAGAAATTAGCGTCTACATAGATTTCTTGGGCTGGGCCCAACTGATCTGCCACAGCGCTTAAGCCTAAACCTACGCGCTCATTGCGCATCGGGCCGTGAGCAGCAAATGAAAATGTGTTTGGAGCACCTTCTATCCCTACCCATTGCGTTCTGTTAAGACCTGTTATACTTAAAGTATTACGTTGTCCAGCATAACCTGGATTTACCGACATTGTATTGTACATATAATGCGTGTACTGTGGGTCTTGCTGAGCCATAGTATTTATAGTACAACAGAGTACTAAAAAAATCGTCAGGTATTGATTTATCTTTGATAACATTTGTATCATTTTAATCTTCGTTAAAAACTGAGTTTTATCGTTGTATATATAACCATCCTGTTTTAGGAGTTGACCCGTCTTTAACATCAAGTACGTAGTAGTAGGTTCCTACAGGGAGTTCTTTAGATTGTGTGATAGTTGATCTACCATTTGAAATTCCAGCCCAATCATTTTTGTAGTCAACTGTTTTATAAACTAGATTGCCCCATCTATTATAAACCTCTAGTGTATTACCTGGAAAATCTTCGATACAAGTAATCACAAAAGTGTCATTTACACCATCACCATTAGGAGAAAACTCATTATAGATTACAAGACAATCAAAAATTGTGATTGTAGGATCATCTACCATATTCCCATCAAAGTCATCATCATCATCACTTATATCAGAAACAATAGTATCAAAAGGCGTGCTTGCCCCAGCCCAAACACTATTACTAACGCCACCCGAGCTAATTGCCTGTTGGCTTATTTGATAAGTAGCGAGATAAGTGGCTATCTCACCTATTTGTAGTTGACCTTCTGGACTATTCTGACTCGCTCCTGTAAATTGAGGCTCTGTACTTAAGGTCATGGTATTGCCATTTGCATCTAAGAAAGTATCTATCAAAACAAGATCAAATAGCGGTACATCACCTATATTCTCTACTTCGATTGTATAGAAAATTATATCTCCTACTTGTGAACCTGTATAACTCGCTGTCTTTCGAACTTCTATCAATCCTTCACATATAGTGCCTATCGTAGCATCGTTGTCATCACAGTCTTCTGAAGCTGGAACGCCGTCACAATCTGCATCGTTAACATTGGTGTCCGTTACGGTTGCATCGTTATCATCACAGTCTTCCGAAGTTGGAACGCCATCACAATCTGCATCGTTTACGTTAGTGTTCGTTACGGTTGCATCGTTATCATCACAATCTTCTGAAGTGGGGACGCCATCACAATCTGCATCGTTTACATTGGTGTTCGTTACGGTAGCATCATTGTCATCACAATCTTCCGAAGTCGGGACTCCGTCACAATCGGCATCGTTTACGTTAGTGTTCGTTACGGTTGCATCGTTATCATCACAATCTTCTGAAGTGGGGACGCCATCACAATCTGCATCGTTGACATTAGTATTCGTTACGGTCGCATCGTTGTCATTACAATCCTCAGACGTTGGAACGCCGTCACAATCTGCATCGTTTACGTTAGTGTTCGTTACGGTTGCATCGTTATCATCACAATCTTCTGAAGTGGGGACGCCATCACAATCTGCATCGTTGACATTAGTATTCGTTACGGTAGCATCGTTATCATCACAATCTTCTGATGTTGGAACGCCATCACAATCGGCATCGTTGACATTGGTATTCGTTATGGTAGCATCATTGTCGTCACAGTCTTCACTTGTTGGAACACCATCACAATCTGCATCGTTGACATTGGTATTCGTTACAGTTGCATCGTTGTCGTCACAGTCTTCACTTGTTGGAACTCCATCACAATCGGCATCGTTGACGTTAGTGTTCGTTACAGTCGCGTCATTGTCATCACAATCTTCCGAAGTCGGGACTCCGTCACAATCGGCATCGTTAACATTGGTGTTCGTTACGGTCGCATCGTTGTCATTACAATCCTCAGACGTTGGAACGCCATCACAGTCTGCATCGTTTACATTGGTGTTCGTTACAGTTGCATCGTTGTCATCACAATCCTCAGATGTTGGGACTCCGTCACAATCGGCATCGTTTACATTGGTGTTCGTTACGGTTGCATCGTTATCATCACAATCTTCTGATGTTGGAACGCCATCACAATCCGCATCATTTACATTGCTGTTTGTGTTTGTTGCATCGTTGTCGTCGCAATCTTCTGCAGTCGGAACACCATCACAATCTGCATCGTTGACATTGGTATTCGTTACAGTCGCGTCATTGTCATCACAATCTTCCGAAGTCGGGACTCCGTCACAATCTGCATCGTTAACATTGGTGTTCGTTACGGTTGCATCGTTATCATCACAATCTTCTGAAGTGGGGACGCCATCACAATCTGCATCGTTTACATTGGTGTTCGTTACGGTTGCATCGTTGTCATCACAGTCTTCTGACGTCGGAACTCCATCGCAATCGGCATCGTTGATATTGGTATTTGTTACAGTTGCATCGTTATCATCACAATCTTCAGATGTTGGAACGCCATCACAATCGGCATCGTTGATATTGGTATTCGTTACAGTTGCATCGTTATCATCACAATCCTCAGATGTGGGGACGCCATCACAATCTGCATCGTTGACATTGGTATTCGTTACGGTTGCATCGTTGTCGTCACAGTCTTCACTTGTTGGAACGCCGTCACAATCTGCATCGTTTACGTTAGTGTTCGTTACGGTTGCATCGTTATCATCACAATCTTCTGAAGTGGGGACGCCATCACAATCTGCATCGTTTACATTGGTGTTCGTTACGGTAGCATCATTGTCATCACAATCTTCCGAAGTCGGGACTCCGTCACAATCGGCATCGTTAACATTGGTGTTCGTTACGGT
>NZ_REFV01000025.1 GCF_003688895.1 Dokdonia sinensis | reverse complement strand
CGATAAAAATTAAACTCTGGAACACGATCACTTAACTGGAAACTATTAAAAAGTTTTTCTTGATATACCTTCTTGCCTTGCATACCATGAAATTACCTATTTTTAGGGAGTTGTGCAACAGGCACAATGGCTATAAGTAATTGCTTGTTCTCGCCTACTTCTGAAAATCCTCGCGGATTTTCAGTTTGGTGTGTACTTAAAAAGTTAATCGCTAAACCACGCAACTACTCATAGCCAAAACCGTTAAATCAAAAACCCAGCAAAGCCAAAACTCAATGAGTTCTGGCTTTTTTTATATCTAATAAACCTTTCGCGAAAGCGTAACGCCACCTACTTGATTTAAAGCAACTCAACATCATTTACATTCAGAAGAACAATCGGGACATTCCATTTTTTCAAATTCCATATTCTCATTTTGCGTACCTTAGAAGCACACAAACAACCCACCAAAATGAAAAAAGCACTTCTTCTCCTCGCCGTAGGAATCTTTTCGATATCCCTTTCGGCTCAAAAAATGAGCGCTACTAAAAAAGCCGTTATTGCCTCTGTCGAAAAGCACGAGGCCGAACTCATCAAAATTTCAGATGAGATCTGGGCGCTGGCAGAAACCGCTTTTGAAGAAACAAAATCTGCCGAGGTCCTCGCCAGCTATGCCGAAAAAAATGGCTTTACCGTAGACCGTGGTGTTGCGGGGATGCCTACCGCATTTGTGGCTACCTATGGCTCAGGAAGTCCTGTGATTAGTGTTTTGGGCGAATTTGACGCACTGCCCGGCCTGTCTCAAAAAACGGAACCCACAAAAAATCCGCTGGAGGAAGGAAAACCGGGTCACGGCTGTGGTCACAATATGTTTGGCGCAGCAAGTCTGGGCGCAGCAATCGCCATAAAAGAGCAGATAGAAGCCGGGAAGATAAAAGGAACGGTAAAGTTTATGGGAACACCGTCTGAAGAGAAATTCTTTGGAAAAATATGGATGGTACGTGAAGGTGTTTGGGATGGTGTAGACGTAAATGTTTCTTGGCATCCATCTGCCAGTACAAAGGCAGATGTGCAAAGCTCACTCGCACTTGTAGACTTTAAAATAGAATTCTTTGGTCAGGCCGCTCACGCCAGTGCAGACCCGTGGAATGGTCGCTCAGCCTCAGATGCGTTAGAGCTGTATACCACGGGAGTTAATTATTACCGAGAGCACGTAAAACCTACCGTACGTATGCATTATCACATACAAGATGGTGGTCAAGTGGTAAATGTGGTGCCAGACTATTCCCGTCTCTGGATGCGCGTGCGTGATACGGAGCGTAAGGGAATGATGCCGGTGTATGAAAGATTACAAGAAATGGTGGAAGGTGCTGCGATACTTGCAGATGTCGACTATAAAGTCTCGCTTATTTCTGGAATTTACGAGGTTCTTGTAAACAGAACAGGAGGCGCCGTGATGCAAAAAAACCTAGAACTTTTAGGCCCTATCCAATATACGGCTGAGGAAGTCGCCTTTGGTAAAAAAATTCAGGAAGTCACGGGCAAGCCACAAGTTGGGATGGATAGTGATATCAATCCGCTAGAGGATACTAAGGAGAATCCTGGCGGTGGCAGTACAGATGTAGGTGACGTGAGCTGGAACGTGGCAAATATCAATCTAGGTGTAACCACCGCTCCTAAGGACACACCGTGGCACTCGTGGGCCGTTGTTGCTTGTGGTGGGATGTCCATAGGGCACAAAGGAATGACGTATGCCAGCAAAGCAATGTCTATGACAATGCTCGACCTTTTTGAAAACCCAAAACTAGTACAAGAAGTAAAAGCCGAATATAAAGAACGCAAAGGTGACGCCGTTTATGAAGCTATTGTTCCTCCAGGACCACCGCCTGTTCCACAAAACTAAAACAAGTATTATGAAAACCAATCTTTACCTCTTAGCTGGAATTTTAATGATTTCCGCTTTCGCGAAAGCGCAACTAACCTTCTCAGATGCTACTGACCTATTAGTAAATAACAACTTAAGAAGTGGCGTGGCTATGGCCGTGACTGATGTAAACAATGATGGACTGGACGACATCATACGTCTGGACGGTGCTCAAAACCTAGAAATCGAATATCAACAAGAAGACGGCTCCTTTACCCTTGCAGCATTAGGAACGGGCATAGGAGGCCCGTGGGGAATGACCATTGCCGATGTGGATGACAACGGCTTTAACGACATTATTCTTGGTGGATCATACGATGACCTAAAATTGCTCAAAGCAGATGCCTCTGGGACATCTTTTACGGTCGAAACCCTTGACGGTCCAAATATCTTTTTACAAAACGCAAACTTTGTAGACATTAATAACGACGGAAATATCGATTTTTTTGGATGTCACGATGATGGATTATCTAACCCCTATAAAAACGATGGCTCCGGAAACCTTACCTATGACCTAGGACTCATAGATACCTCGAGTACTGTAGCTTCAGACAATTCTGGTAATTATGGTTCTATATGGATGGACTATGATAATGATGGTGACTTGGATCTTTACATTTCTAAGTGTCGTCAGGGTGTAGATGACCCTATGGACGGCCGTCGTTTGAATCTTCTTTTTCAAAACGATGGCAACAATAACTTTACTGATGTCGCCGAAAGTGCTGGCCTGCTTCCTATGACCCAAACGTGGAGCACTAACTTTGAAGATATAGATAATGATGGAGACTTAGATGCGGTAATTGTAAATCATTTTTCTAATCACCAGATTTATGCAAATAACGGAGATGGAACGTTTACAGATATTACCGCTCAAACTGGGGTAGAAACAGCTCTGCAGGAAATAGGGTTTGGCATTCAGGTGATGATGGAAGATTTTGATAATAATGGTTTTATAGATATCTATATGACCACGACAGATGGTGATGATAAAATCCTTCTTAATAACGGGGATATAACATTTACAGAAGCTGTCAATCCTTTTACACGCAATGGGGATCACGTACAGAGCGCCGCGGTAGGTGATTTAAATAATGATGGCTTTATAGACATCATTGCGGGCTATGCGAGTGGTTTTAATAACCCTAGCGACAGCGCAAATGACCAATTATTCTTAAATAACGGCAACGAGAACAACTGGATAAAACTTGACTTAAAAGGAGATGAAAGTAACTCCAATGGAATAGGCGCCCGCATCGAGCTCTATGGAGATTGGGGACTCCAAATACGAGAAGTGCGAGCCGGAGAAAGTTACGGCACACAGAATTCATTGCAAACACATTTTGGAATTGCAACCGCAACAGCTATAGAAAAAGTCATTGTAAGATGGCCTTCTGGAATTGTAGATGAGATTCTTGAACCTTCCATAAACAGAACACTCACGGTGCTCGAGGGAGAAAATGAACTTAGCCTAGTAGATTTCAATACTGGAGATTTCCTCATTTACCCAAACCCTACTAAGGGATCGTTTACTGTGGAGCACACTCGAGATAAGCTAGAGGAAATAACGATTTATGATGTAAATGGTCGTAAACTTGAGGTTTTCAAGCCCGCAGCATTAAAAAATAACATTGACGTTGCACATTTATCTAGTGGTGTGTACTTTGTGAGCGCAGGGAATACCTACAAGAGACTCGTAAAACAATAAATAATGACCGCATTAAAACCTCTTGTCGTACTTTCAATCTTGCTCGCTAGTTTATTTCAAACCCAAGCTCAAGAACCTATGCAATTTACCATAGACCATTATGCCATAAATGTTGTAAACCTTGAACGAAGCGTCGCCTTTTACCAAGATATTTTTGGACTTCAAGAAATCAAGAATGGCACTGGCCTCAGTCATATTAGGTGGTTTCGACTAGGAAACTCACAGGAACTGCATATAATCGAGGTGGACAGTCTGGACAAGAAAATTCCTAAAGGTGTTCATCTTGCACTGGCGGTAGATGATTTTGACCGCTTTCGCGAAAGCGCAAACTCAAAAGAAATAAATTATAGCGACTGGCCCGGAACGCCAAAGGCTATTTCTACACGTTCCGATAATATTCGACAACTATACTTCCAAGACCCAGACGGATACTGGATCGAAGTAAACGATGCGAAGCAATTTTGAAAAATTTCAAATTGAGCTGCCCAAAGTACGCTTTGCAAAAGTGATGTACTACTCTAGTATCGTGATCTCTACCCGTCTGTTTTTAGTTTCTTCCCAATCGAGAGGTTCTAGATAAGCGAGACCCTCATATGCCATTCGGTCGGGTGAAATTCCCTTGCGTATTAGATAATCGTACACGGCCTTTGCTCTGTCCAAAGAAAGTGTGTTAGACTTTGTTCTATTATTTGTTCCGTCCTCTTCTGGAGATTTATCCATAGAACAGCAAATGTGACCTGTGAGTTTAATTTTACGATTAGGGTAACCATTCATAAATCGTAACAATTTACGAAGGGTGATCTCACTACTCGATCCTAACATTCTATCAGTTCCACCCTGAAAGAAAATACCAAAAAGTACTGTTTTTTCATTTATTTCTAGCTCACTATAAGAAGTGATATCTAGCCTGCGAGAAGAGAGCATACGCCTTTTATTTCCTGTAGCTATGGGTTCATCTTTTTTAAACTGAGTGCTATCTGGAATGTTGCGTTCTGTAATAGTTATGGTGGCGTCTACCCTACGCTCTTCCCAAGAATATCCGTCCAACTCTCCGATGGCATCCGTTTGATTTACTTTGAGCGGTGCTAGATAATCCTTCACCGTTTTGATTCTTGCTTGTGCAAGTTTGAGATTATAAGCATCACTCGCATAAGCATTTGCATATCCTGTTAATACAATCGTGATGGAGTCCCTTTGAAAAAGAAGTTTTAAGCTATCTGCTTTTTTCTTTTGGCTCATTATCAAATGTGCACCGTCATTAGGAAAATAAAAAGAAAAGATTTGTACTTCCTGCGCTTGAACACATAGAACAGAAAAAAGACAGAGTAATACTGTTTTCATAAAGAGAATTTATTTAAAACTGAGCAGGTAGAACTAAATATCACAGAAGGCACCTATGTAACCAACCCATAAATATGCATAAACCTATCAAATATAATACCCAATAATACCGAAGTCGTTGAGGATTCTTCCCAAAGAAGTTAATGGTCATTTTATAGTAAAATGACCTGTTCTTTGCAATGTGATTGTATCCAAAATCACTGAGCCACTCAAACCATCGCTGTGAGCGATACAGTTTGTGCCAAAAGGAATTCCCCGAAACGTAAAGTGAGCGATATGCGCTGTCTGGACCGCTATAGATTTGACCGTCAGTATCAATAAATCTACTGGCTTTCTTAAATTCCTTTACAGGAATATCTGGAAAATTTTCGGTCACTTGTTGATAGGGCTTGAAGGATAACTTTCCATTTGTGCGCATTTCCCAGCGCGTTTTCCAAAACTTGCAGAACGTACAATCACCGTCCCATACCAATGTTGGTATTTGAGGGGGATAGACTGTGCTTTCTATTTTCTGGAACATACTAAGCCTTCATCAAGTCTATCTCCTTGAGATTCTCAATCCTATTGCGTTTTAAGAAATCATCTATGGTTTCAAAATGTTCAATAACACGCTTTTCTTTAAACTCAAAAACCTTTTTTGAAAGTCCGCGCAGGAAGTCACGGTCGTGACTTACGAGAATTAAAGTGCCGTCAAAGGTTTGCAAAGCTTCCTTAAGCACGTCTTTTGATTTAATGTCAAGATGGTTTGTAGGCTCATCGAGAATGAGAAGATTTACAGGCTCCAGCAATAGTTTTACCATCGCCAGTCTTGTTTTCTCTCCGCCAGAAAGCACACTGACTTTCTTCTCGATATCGTCTCCGGAAAACATAAAACGGCCTAGGATATTTTTTACTTGGGTACGCACGTCACCTTTAGCAACTTCATCTACGGTTTGGAAAACCGTAAGTTCAGGATCGAGTAAGGCGGCCTGATTTTGCGCAAAGTAGCCCACTTTTACATTATGTCCTAGCTGGCAATCGCCTTGTACCTCTATCTCCCCGAGAATGGCTTTTATCATGGTAGATTTTCCTTCTCCATTTCTACCGACGAAACTTACTTTTTCGCCTCGAGCGATATCCATACTGGCATCGCTAAAGACAACGTGATCATCATATTTCTTTGTCAGTCCTTTAACCTTTACAGGGAAATCTCCAGAACGCGGCGCCGGCGGAAAACGCAAGGCTAAGGCAGACGTGTCCACTTCATCTATCTCGATAATATCAAGCTTCTCGAGCATACGCTCACGAGAAGTCACTTGATTGGTCTTGCTATAAGTCCCTTTAAATCTGTCTATAAACGCCTGATTATCTGCAATGAATTTTTGTTGTTCTTGGTAAGCCTTGATCTGGTGAGAACGGCGGTCTGCCCGTAGTTCTAGGTAATGAGAATAGTTTGCCTTATAATCGTAAATGCGTCCCATCGTGACCTCGATGGTTCTATTAGTAATATTGTCTATAAATGCCTTATCGTGGGAGATTACAATTACTGCCTTTGCTTTATTGATAAGAAAATCCTCTAGCCAAATAACAGACTCAATATCCACGTGGTTCGTAGGCTCATCCAGCAGAATTAAGTCAGGTTTTTTGAGCAGGATTTTTGCAAGCTCGATGCGCATACGCCAGCCTCCCGAGAATTCGCTCGTGGGACGGTCAAAATCCGTTCCTTTAAATCCTAAACCTTTGAGTGCCTTCTCTACATCTTCTTCAATATTTGTTTCCTCGATGGCATAATATTTTTCTCCTAGCTCAGAAACTTTTGTAATGATGTCCATATAGCCATCAGACTCATAATCGGTGCGAGTTCCTAGCTCCTTGTTAAGACGGTCCATCTCGGCCTTCATTTCTAGAATGTGGGAGAAAGCTTTAGACGCTTCTTCCATCACCGTACAATCATCATCAGTAAGTAAATGTTGCGGTAAGTAAGCTATTACAGCATCTTTGGGAGTACGCACATTACCTTTATTGGGTTTTTGGACTCCAGCAATGATCTTCATCATTGTGGACTTTCCGGCGCCATTTTTACCCATTAAAGCTATTTTATCATTCTCATTTATAGAAAATGAGACATTGCTAAAAAGCGTGTCGCCACTAAAGGATACTTCAAGATTATCTACTGCAATCATATTAAAATTTTGAGGATGCAAAAATAGGCAAAAGCGCGCCTATGAGATAGATTTAAAAAATCTTCTACCAAGAAGTAAACAAAAGCTCTAATTCTGTATCCCTTGGGATGCTTCTGTATCCATAAACCAATGTAATTCTCCATCTACAGGAGCTACGAGGCTTGCGGGGTACTGAAGATAACCATCTTCTTTATTAAAAATCGTTTTGATTTTTTCGGCTTTACTTTTTCCTGTAATGAGAAAGGCAACCGTTGCCGCATTATTTATGACGTCGCCAGTAATCGTGACTCGTTTTTGACCAGAATCAGGATGTGTTGCAACAGCACACCATGCATCTGAATCCCAAAGCTCAATCTCGTGCGGAAAAATAGAAGCCGTATGACCATCATCCCCCATACCTAAAATCACGAGGTCAAACTGCGGCACTTCATTTTCCATTCGTAATTCCTTTTCTAAAACCAAACCATAGCGTTGCGCCTCAAACTGAGGATTATTCTCGCCCTGAATGCGAAAAATATTAGCTTCTGGAATTTCAATTTTTGAAAACAAATGGTCTACTGTCATTTTGTAATTGCTCTGCTCATCTGTAGGAGCAACACAACGCTCATCTCCCCAAAAGAAATAAAACTTAGACCAATCTACCTTGTCACCAAAATCTGCTGCAAGAATGTCAAAAATAACCTTTGGCGTGCTTCCGCCAGAAAGCGCGACGGTCACCTTCTCTTTATCCTGCGCAAAATCAATTAAAAATTTTGAAAATTCTTGTGCAACGTCTTGTTTCGTGTTTGATATGTGGAGGTTCATTTGATTGTTGGTTGTTTGCGGTAGTTTCGAGACAATTTTAATTTTTCACTTTCGTGAAAAAGTAAAATCACTCAACCACCTTATATTGTTTCTTTAAGCTTGACTTCGATTTCAAATTCAAGTTCGCGTTCAATTTCTTTTCGGCATATTTTCCATATCCATATATAGGACATTCCAGCGGTGCCCGTCTAGATCTGAGAAGCCGCACGTGTACATCCATCCTTGCAGTAATTGCGGTTCCAGATAAACCGTACCGCCAGCTTTTTTGGCAACTTCGGCATAATCGTGTACTTCTTCCCTACTCTGGGCATCTATATTAAGGAGCACTTCGCTACTTAAATTTGTGTCTGTTACCTTGTGGCTGGTATATTCTTCGAACGTAGCATCTGGAAAGAGCATCATCCCTACCTTCTGCTCTCCTATAAAAAATCGCGCCATATGGTTGTTACTGGGATGCATCTCGCTTTCGCGAAAGCGTAATGCTCTGTAAAATTCCGTAGCTTTTGCCACATCTTTTACGGGTAGATTGAACCAAAATTGCTTTGTTGTCATAGTTATTCTTTTTTTAGGATAGTCAAGAACCTTTCAAAATTAAAGATAATACCTGTCTTACATAAAAGAGAGTGTCATTTTTAATTCCTAAAGCCGAATTAAAAAGTCTTCCCGCGCCTGTTCTTTCCTGAAAAATACAAATCCCAACCAGAAGCAATCTATTGTTACGGTTACCATTTCCATAGCTTTTATAGCTTTCCAAGCGGCAGTCATTTCTGGTGACCAATGTATATCGTCCAGAATCCATACCGTGTCATTATGCACCGTAGGTAGCAGCAGATTTACATAAGATAGGGTTGCTTCTTTAGCGTGATTGCCGTCAAAATAAATTAAGTCTAAGGTTGAGGGAAGCAGCTTTTTTTCGCTCTTCTCAGAATACGACTCTAGCGTATCGTAAAAACGCCCCACAACAACATCGACATTTATAACTCCCATACGTTTAAGCATCTCCCTAGCAACTTGAGCCGTCTCTGGGCAACCTTCAAGGCTCGTTACTTGTGAACCAGACCGGGCAGCAAGAGCTACCGTTCCCATCCCTACTGAAGTACCTATTTCAAGAATGGATTGCATCTCAAAATAATGTACCAATCGAGCCAGCAGTTTCATACGTTTTTTACGGGCACCAGCGTGCTTTGCAATAGCAGCAATTTTTCGCTCACTACCTTTAAAAACTCGCGATCCTGCGCCAAAATCTGTTACCGTAATCGTCCTTTTATCGCCCAGTAGGGCTTTTCTATACTGTTTAAGACGTTTATAATAAGGCTTTGGTTCTTTATCATAAAAGCACTTGGTCACCAGATCATACACAAAGGGAGAATGTATGCCGTGCTCATTTTTTGCCTTTCGGCGAAATTTTAAAAAGTGCTTGGCTTGGTAGAGCATATAATTGAGATACTATAAACGAATGTCCAAATTCTTTTTAATATAGACAAGATTTGAGGAAGTATAGAGCATTCCTGATTATAATCTAGAGCATATGCGCTACACAAAACCACTTTGATTTAACAGTTTTTTCACATAATTTTCATATTTTCATCGCCTTAAACACCCTATGTATGAAAATCCTACTTAAAGCCCTAGTTCTAGGCTGTTTTTTATTGGTTACAACCTCTAGTTATTCACAATCAGAAGGAAACAATCCAAAACCTATTAATCTTTTATCAAAAAACATTCAAGGATCTGCAGTTATAGAATATTCTTTTCCTATTGAAACTAATTTTACTGTCGAAATTTTAGACAAAAATCAGAAGATAGTAAAGTCTTTTGAAGAAGTGGCACTAATCGAAGCTACTAAAAAATATGATCTCAGTTTCCTCCTTAAAGGAAAATATAACCTGAAGTTCAAATCAGGAAATACGATTTTACACGAACAACAAATCGAAAAACTGTAATAAATGAAAACTTTCCCTAAACACATTGTAGCATTTATTTTCCTCTTTTTAGGAAGTTTTGCTGTTCAGTCTCAGGTTTGTGATATCCTAGAACCTATATGCACTAGTCAAGATGGATTAAACAATACAGCCTCTGATCCTTCGCCTATCCCAATTAACGGTCCTTGTACAAATATAGATGGAGATCGAGTTGCTTGGTATTTCATTTTAATCGATGAAGTCTCGACTTTTACTTTTCAGATTGAACCTACAACTCCTAATGATTACGATTTCGCAGTTTGGCTAAATGCAGATTGTGACAATATGGGAACTCCTGATCGAATAAATTATTCAGGTACTCCTGGAAATACAGGTCTGAGTACGACATCAACAAACAATTGTCAAGGAGCAGGAGGAAGCCCACAATCTAGTCCAATCAATGTGGTGCCGGGAGATGAAATCATAATTGCAGTTGATCGATTTTCAGCTTCTTTTAATATGTTTGATTTGACTTTTGGTGAACCATCAGCATTAGATTGCTCAGTAGTAGGTTCTCAGCTTTGTGAAGGAGATACCGAAACATTAGATGCTACAGATCCTTTAGCTACAAACTATCAATGGAGTTTTGATGATGGAATGGGTGGTGGTCCAGTTGTTATTTTTAATGGCCCTGGATTCAATACTATCGATGTAATGGATACTGGTTTTTATGAGGTAATTATTTCTCTACCCTCAGGTGCTACCAATACGGAACAATTTGATGTTGTCTTCAATCCATTTCCAGTAATTGCAAATCCAGGTAATCAAATTGCCTGTGATTCATTTACACTACCAGACATTGCAACTTTAGTGACAGATGCCTACGCACCAGAATATAGAACAGCGAGCCAAGCAATGGGCGGAGGAACAGCCATTGCAAATAATAGTACAATAACCACAACACAAGATATTTGGATATTTGATACATCTCCGATACCTTCTAATTGCTCAGATGAGGAAATGTTTACGGTTACTATTAATCAAACACCTACAGGAACAAATGCTACTGAAGATATTTGTACAGGTACAGCGCTAGCGCACGATCTAAATGGCGATGTAGACATAGCATCTACATTCTCTTGGAGCGCAGCAGACAATCCAAATGTAACAGGAGAAACGACGGCGACTTCTACCGCATCAGACATTACCGACACTCTTACGAACACAAGTACAACAGATCAAGATGTAATATATACGGTAACACCTACTGCCACTGGGCCAGGAATGTGTGCGGGAGCACCGTTTACAGTTACCGTAACTGTCAGTCCAGAGCCCGTCGGGACAAATGCTACAGAAACATCCTGTAGTGGTATAGCGCTAGCTCACGACCTCACGGCAGATGTCAATATCCCATCAACCTTCTCGTGGCAAGCAGCAGATAATCCTAATGTTACAGGAGAAACGACAGCAACCAGTACGGCAACCTCAATTACTGATATCCTTACTAATGTTACTACGATGCCTGAAACGGTAATCTATACCGTGATCCCTACAGGAAGTGGATTCACTACAAATTGTGTAGGAGCGGCCTTTACGGTAACTGTCACGGTAAATCCAGAACCAGTAGGAACAGATGCTACAGAGCAGGTTTGTGAAGGAACTCCACTCGCTCACGATCTTAATGCAGATGTAAATATTCCAGCTATGTTTTCTTGGCTCGCGGCAGATAATCCAAATATTACAGGAGAAACAACTGTTGCGACAACCACAGATAACATTACTGATACGCTCATCAATACAGGAACTGCTATTGAGACAGTAATCTACACCATTACTCCTACAAGCGACCCATTAGGTTGCGTGGGAGATACATTTGAACTTGTAGTTACTGTGTTCCCGCAACCTGTTGGCACAAATGCTACAGAGGATATTTGTTCTCAAGACACGCTAGCACACGACCTCACAGCAGATGTTGATGTAGCTTCCACCTTCAGCTGGATGGCAGCAGATAATCCTAACGTTACAGGTGAAACTACCACAATGGCTACGGCAACGGATATTACGGATACACTTGTAAACACCTCTATTGCAGATCAAGATGTAGTTTATACAGTAACTCCTACATCTACAACCGCTGGAATGTGCCCTGGAGCTCCGTTTACAGTAACGGTAACCGTAAGCCCAGAACCTGTAGGTACAAACGCTACCGAAACGTTGTGTAGTGATGTAGCACTAGCTCACGATTTAAATGCAGATGTTAATATTCCATCTACATTCTCTTGGCTGGCGACAGATAATCCTGACGTAACAGGAGAAACGACTACGCCCAGCACTCCAACTTCAATTACTGATGTATTAAATAACGTGTCTGGTACTCCTCAAATAGTCGTGTATACAGTTACTCCTACAGGAAGTGGATTCACATCAGATTGTCCTGGGACTCCTTTTACAGTGACCGTAACTGTAAATCCAGAACCAGTAGGAACAGATGCTACGGAACAAGTTTGTGAAGGTACGGCGCTTGCTCACGATTTAAATGGAGATGTTGACATTGCCTCAACTTTTTCTTGGAGTGCTGCAGATAATACAAATATTACTGGTGAGACTACAACTACAACTACTACAGACCTCATAACAGATACTCTTATTAATACAGGAACGGCTATTGAAACGGTCACCTACACCATAACTCCTACGAGTGATCCACTAGGTTGTGTTGGAGAAACATTTGAGCTTGTCGTTACCGTATTCCCACAACCTATAGGTACTGATGCTACAGAGGACGTATGTTCTCAAGATACACTAGCACACGATCTTACAATGGATGTTGATGTGGCATCAACATTCAGTTGGATCGCTACGGATAATCCAAACGTATCGGGTGAGACGACAACCGTAACAACTACGTCAGATATCACAGACACTCTAGTAAATATATCTCTTACAGATCAAGACGTTGTTTACACAGTTACACCAACATCTACAAGTGTTGGTATGTGTCCAGGAGCACCGTTTACAGTAACAATAACCGTAAGCCCGGAACCTGTAGGCACAAACGCTACCGAAACTTTATGCAGTGATATTGCGTTAGCCCACGATTTAACGGCAGATGTGGGTATTCCTTCTACTTTCTCTTGGCTGGCGATAGATAACCCTGACGTAACAGGAGAGACGACAGTAGCAAATACGGCTACAACTATAACGGATGTTCTTAATAATGTCTCTGGGTTGGCACAAACAGTAATTTATACTGTCACGCCTACAGGAACTGGTTTTACATCAGATTGTCCTGGAACTCCATTTACAGTCACAGTTACAGTTAATCCAGAACCAGTTGGAGATGGTATTGCAAGCAATCAAGAAATCTGTACAACAGAAACCCTCAACATTGATCTCGATCCCACGGTGACATTGCCTTCTACTTTTTCTTGGGAGGCTGTAGACAACCCAAACGTTACTGGAGAGACACTTGCTCCTGGCAATCCAACATCAATTATAGATGACACGCTCACAAATACCACAACGGTAGATACTACTGTAGAATATATTATAACACCCACAAGCACCGCAGATGGTTGTACAGGGGATCCATATTCTATATTTGTGACAGTTGTAGCGACTCCTATACTCGACCCTATAGCAGATCAGAATGAATGTGACACTTTTACATTCCCAGAAATTACCCAAATGGGAGCCGCGCGTCCTAATGCATACTTTGCAACAAATCCTGATGGAACTGGAGATACCTATACTCAAGGACAGACTATTACTTATTTTGACTTCTTTCCGAACCAATATCCAGTCACCATATACACTTACGAGGTAACCACGGGAACCGCTGCTTGTGAGAGTCCGCAAAACTCATTTGCCCTTACAATTGTGCGTTCTCCCGAGGCAACAACACCAGCAGACTATCCTCTTTGTGATGACAACAATGATGGCATAGAGCTTTATGATTTAACAAGCCGAAATGCAGAAGTTCTTGGCGCATTAGATCCTGCGAACCATGATATTATTTGGTTTGACAATGTAGCAGATGCAAATGACCAAACAGCCGTCTCAACCATTCCAGATGAAACAATGCATCCCTTTGCTGCAGACTTCCCCATAACAACTCCACCTACACAAGTAGTATTTGCTCGAGTAACGGAGCAATCTAGCGGAGTTGATTGCTTCAGCGTCGTACCACTTACTTTAGTTTTAAATCCGGATCCTGTCCTTTTTGACGATATGGCAACCTTTGAAGTATGTGATGATAATGTTCCTGATGGGATTGTAATGGTAGATTTGAGTATCAATGATCAAAACATTGCTGGTCCCAATACGCCTGCTGACTTTACAGTTTCTTATCATAATACACCTCAAGATGCTATAGATGGTGTTGCTGGTGTAGATAAATTCAATTACCAGACACTTCCTCCACCTTATCCATATACACTATATACTCGAGTAACAAATAATATCACAGGATGCCACGATGAAGGCGAAATTGCGATTACCGTACTCCAAGCCCCTTCGGTCTTTGCCCCTACTCCCTACGAGCTCTGCGACCCCGACAATGATGACAGCACCACCTTTATGCTCTCGTCCAAGAACGATGAGATCAGGGCCGGTAACCCCACCCTTGTCATCACCTACTACCGTACCCAGGCAGAAGCAGAGGCAGATCCGCCAAACGTAACCAATGCTCTAGATCAGAACATATATACAAACAACTCGAACCCAGAGACCGTCTGGGCACGTGTGGAGAATGCTGGTGGCTGCGCCACGGTTGTTCCCGTTGAGCTCATCGTTCTAGACACCCCAATGCCCAATGACACTCCTGACGACTATGCTCTTTGTGATTTTGACGGGGATGGTCTTGAGGTTTTTGATCTTACCAGCCGTGAGATGGATGTCCTTGGCGGGCT
>NZ_REFV01000024.1 GCF_003688895.1 Dokdonia sinensis | reverse complement strand
TCTAAAAGCAGACTGATAACTACTAACTGATAACAAATAGCACTTGTAAAACATTTACGATTGAATAATAGAAATAGCCCTTAATAAAAAAAGACTGTCCGAATAGTTTTCAGACAGCCTCTTTTTATATAAACTGAACGAGTATCTATTTTACAATTAACTTCTTGACTGTCGCCGAAGAGACACCGGAAATCTCAACAAAGTAGATTCCTGTCGCAAGATCTGAAACATTAAGTACTCGCTGTGCACTAAAGTTGGAAAGATCTACTCGCTTTACAAGTTTACCTTGAACATCAACAATCTTTGCACTACGTAATTCCTCTGGTCCGTTAAATGCTATAGTAACAATATCTTTTGCAGGATTCGGAAACAGCTGGATACTATTTTCAAAACTACCCTGCTCAGCTACGCCTAAAGATTCTGGCTCTCTAAAAGTAATCACAAATCGCTCGGCATCATTTCCAGTAGCCGTGCTAAAAGTATATGCTTGTTCTTTGAGGTTCGTATAGATTCCTTTCTGTAAATCTATAAGGTAAACTGGCGTTTCTGTCATTTTTGTTCCTTCAAAAGAATCTAGACCAATCGTATAAAATTGTAAATTTTCTAGAGCTGTAGCAACACCAACTGGAATAACCATTTCATCATCAAATGGCTCTCTACCTTGGATTCCTAATTGTTCTCCAGATTTAAGCGATGTATATATTGAAATAGGTGTTGCCATACGCTTACTGTCATATCCAGGATCGATACCTGCAGTCGCTTCGGGCAAGAATCCTACAGCAGCTGTACTGTTTAAGTCATAGTTCCCACTTGAAATTTTTAACCACAGTAATTCCTTGTTTTCAGTATTTCTGTATTGGTTGTTATTCCCAGTCACGCGCATCGCATTATTAAAAGTCACCTCTGTAGTTCCTGATGCAGCTTGTAACGCCTTAATCGCAAACCCTTGTCCAGATGCTATATATTGAGACGGCGTACTTCCTGGTCTATTAGGCGCAGCCATCCCTGTTGTGAGATTACGCATCGAGAAGTCCATCATATCAGGATTTGACCCTAGGTATCCCGGAACAGAATTATTAGGTGTTGTGGCGTGCTCCCAGAAATACACTTCAGTAATCATCGGGTTGATGTCCATTAATTCTACAATGTCTATAGCAGAGGCGTAAGGATTACTCAAAAGATTAAAGTTATCTTCTGTAGCGCCGTTATAGTTAATAGGGAATGTAATTACCCCATTATTCAAAGTTCCCTGATTATAAGTAAAATCATAAGTAGTCGTAATACCATCTGCAGTAAAGGAGTGTTGTGGATATATAACTAATCCTTCCCCTGGGACAATAGGTTCATTTGTCGTGTGGTTCCCTAAGAAAGTATTATCAACACTTAAGAACGTCTCTGCACCCATATACGGAGCATAATTTGCTACGGCAGGATCTTCTTCAAAAAGTTCTGGATTAAGATATATTACTCTGAAGGCTTGGTCATTTGTAGATGTCGCTGCATCAACTACATTTCCATATACCCCATCACGTGTTTCTCCTGTCATAGGTGTTCCTGCGAACATAAAGTCTCTAGGTTTCATAGACAAGGTCGTTTTACGTACTTCTATGACCGCACCGGCCCCTTTTGTTACAGTAGCAGCATCATCTACCTGTACTACACTTCCTTCATGCTCAACGATGAGAGTTCCGTTTACTGCGATATTGCCTTCAGCCTTGAGATATGTAGCCGCGCTTACGGTAACCGTTACACCAGCTTGAACTTCAATTTCACAAGCATCAATACTCGCTGTTGCTGTATTGTAGTTGGAAGCAAAAACGGCTTTTTCATTACTTGTTGGTGCTCCACCTGCCCAAGTACCATTATAGGTTCTTGTTTGAGAACAAGCTGTAGCCGCTACTATATTTACAGTGTAGTCTTCTGTCTCACCAAAATTATAAGTTCCACACGAGGTATTAAATGTTGTACCGGCCGTATTAGAATATTGCAGTGAAACTCTCATACGGGTATTTCCCAACTTGGCATCGTTTGGTACAGGAGCTGAGAAGTTCGTATCTACAGGAGTGATTGTGGATGCACCGTCTAAAACTACGGTCTCACCGTCATCCTCAAAGTCTCCGTCTTGATTGTAATCAATCCAAACCGTAACTGCCTCATTATATGTAGCTGGTGTTGGCCATACCTTTAAAACTGATATTTGTGGAGTACTTCCTATCTCAATATCTGTTGCAGCAACGGTAGGACTTGTATAATCAAAATATCCAGTTCCGTCAGTAGTAGATGTATTGTTAATTGTACCAATCGTTACATTACCGATATATTCCTCCGAAATATCGTTACCACTTAGCGGACAGTAATCTGCCACAATTAATGTGTAATCCTCTACTTCTCCATCAAAATCAATTTCACAAGCAGTAGGAGCACTTCCATTCTTAGCAGAAACGCGCATTCTTTTGCTTCCTGGAATGGTTCCGTCTGGAATTGTTAGGGCGAATGGACTTGCATCTGTTAGCGCGTCTCCCACATTTGTGGCAGTACCGAGATCATATTCCTCACCTGGATCGTCAAAATCAAGATTATTATTCCAGTCTACCCAAACTCTTACCTCAACGGTATTATTTCCATCAGTATTTACACTCACACTAAGATCACAAGTTGCTCCTACCACAGCGGTAGTGGAAATTAATGTAAAATCCTCGTAGCCGACATTTTTATCTGGTCCATCGCTATTATCTATGTCTCCTATAGAAACATTCGTAATTCCAATGTCAGATGTCGTTGTTCCATTAGACGGACAAATTGATCCCGTAGGCTCAAAAGTTCCTGTAAACACTCCACGACCATAGGTAGAGGCTACGATTGTATTATCTGCCGCTCTCAATTCTAGGGAAGTCACTTTGACATCACTCATTCCGTTTTGAGATTGTGTCCAGACAGGATTCACGTTGCTCCAATCACTAGTTTTCCATATTCCTAAATCGGTACCAACAATAACCTCATCTGGATCTAAAGGACTTTGAAGAATAGCTTTTACTGGAAGATCTGGAAGATTTCCTTCTTTGCTCACCCAAGTAACACCAGCGTCTGCACTATACCAAATATTATTTACACCGTAATTATGAAAAGTAACCAAAATATCATTTTCAGTTGCACCGTAACGTATGTCAGATATTGCTCCTGTAACTCCTCCAGGATTTCCTAAGCTAGCATATGTCGGTGCTCCAGTACTGGCATTGTCAATTACAAGAACTCTACCTACTGCTGTTCCTACCAAGACCCTGTCCGTAGTGTATGGTGACGCCATAAAAAATGTAGGTATGTGATTGATAAGGCCGTCATCAATAATATCCGAAGTTACAGAAGGAACTGATGGATCAATAATATATCTAAAAATTTGATAATTTGCGCCGACAGTACCATTTGTAAATAAAATGTTTGCATCACTGTCTAGTCCACACTGATTTACAAAGTCCCCAGCTCCTCCAAGTCTGTCTGTTGTACCATTTCCTGCAGGATCTAATGGTGCGGGTAAAGTTCCAAGATTAACTCCAGCCATATTATGATAAGAATAACTGTTAAATACAAACGAGCCCAACATAAACTGGCTTTGCTCATCTATAAATACCCAACAGCCATCTCCACTAGCTATTTCAACAGATGGCGAAGGTGATTCAGGTGTTCCATCAAGAAACTGAACTCCGTTGTCCTGTGCTCCAGCAATCAGTTTATCTATTGCTATATCTTGATTAATATCTGCTTTATAAAATTGAGTAACATTGTATCCGTTGTTTCTATGCGCATTATCACCACCGCCATTGCTCGTGTAAGCAACGCCTCCGTCATTTCCAAATAGTATTCTTCCAGTCGTTGCACCAGTTTCTACTGCAAATGCAATTCCGTGCTGGTCTGCGTGAATCAATGGTACATTTAATGCAGCCAAATTATTATTATTCGACCATTTTGAAATTTGAGTCCAAGAATTTCCAGAATTGGTCGACTTAAACAAGTCAATACCTCCCACATATACAATATCATCTTCTAATGGATCAACCCCTAAAAGCAAATCGTAAAAGCTCTGCCCTCTTGTAAAATCCGAAGCTGGAATTCCATTATCCACATCATTAGGTTGCGCTAGAGATGTAGGAGCGGTTAAAAAAGCATCTGTAGTTCTAAAGATTTTCACCGGATTTGCACCATCTACCTGATCTTCTGCTAGAAGATATATTTTGTTTGCGTCTTGTTTTGACGCAGCAACCTCAATACGGCCATCAGTTCCTAAATCTCTTTCATTTGTCCAGGTGTTACCATCATATGAGAATATAAAACCTCCGCCGTTTCCAAAAGCGTTATTGCGAGTACCCATCCACAAAGTACCATCTGCTCCTATGTCAAAATTGTTGGGACTATATCGAGTTCCTCCTGTCTGGAGAACGGCATCTGTCTGTAAATTAAACGTTGTGCCATCTGTACTCTTGTAGAGTCCGATTGCATTGATTCCTGGAAAATCATAAGGACCTGTAACAGTGTCCCCATAAATAGTAGATCCAGCACCAAAAAAGACTTCGGTTGTCCCGTTATTATCTATAGCAATGATATCTTGAACATAGGCAATTCTATTATTAAGAGAAGCACCTCCAGTAAAAACACTTTGCCAGGTATCTCCACCATCTGTAGACCTATATATTCCATTTCCTATAGAACTGAAGGTATACACCTCACCAGTTCCGATCCACATGTTATCACTATTATTAGGATCTACAGTAATACAAGTGACAGATAAATTTCCTGGCACACCTGTAACTTGTTGCCATTGTGTAGCAGCACTTGTAATATCATTATTTTTCCAAAGACCTCCACTCACACCACCAGCAAAAACTGTTGTAGTACTTCCTGGAGCAAACATAAGTGCACGCGTACGACCACCAACATTATTAGGACCACGCTCTACCCACGCATTTGATACATCACCCGGCGCTGCCTTCATCTCGCTATTTCTGAGCAACTCTTCCTGAATTTCAAATAATTTTTCTGGCGTAGGTCGCAATAATTCAGGGTTAGCGCTATAAAGATATTCTTGTTCAAAATAAGCATTAGGGGGAAGCCCATTTGCCTTACGATCTTCCTTAGACATCTTCATCGCCTCGCGAAAGGGGTGATTTATGAGGAAATCGGAGTAACCAGTTTCAACCTCACTTATAGGAGCATCGGTTTTTACTGAGGATACGCTATCATAAAAGTATATTGAAACAGCTATGGCCGCTGCAACACTTAAAGCAACTCCTAATCTTTTAATTGTTCTTGTAGTTTTCGAAATTATCATAGTATTGAAATACATAGGGGGTTCATCTTGTCTACCACTTTCTTTATGGAGGACTTTTGCTTTAGAATAGCTACAATACACGCTACTCTTAAGGGGTGCGCAATATATTAACTTTCAACGAAAAAATTGAATTTCGGCGGACATTTTTGACATTTCATCGGCAAAAAACACCGTTCGATTGTTCCGTATTAAGAGTAAAAAAGGGAAAACCCTGTTCAAGTAATTGAAAATGTGACCTATACTTACAAATATAAAAAAAAGGACAGTTTCGCTTTCGCGAAAGCGCAACTATCCCTTTATAAAATTAGATGAGTTTACTTACTTTTTTATGACACGCTTTACGGCCATAGACGTTTTACTCTTGACTTGTACAAAATAAACACCAGCCGCAACATCTTGCATTGAAAGCACTTCTAATGACTCTCCCTCCGAATGCTGCTGCACAACCTTACCACTCACATCATAGACAGAAATAGACGTAATCTTATCATTTCCTGTATAGTATACATTCAAATCCTCACTAACTGGATTAGGAAAAAGCTGAATGGCGTTTGTAAATTGCAAATCTTGAACACTCAGAGTCTCTTCTACAGCTAGTGTGAAGCTACATTCTATTTCATTTCCAGCACTATCTGCAACTACCCAAGAGACTGTAGTCGCAGTCCCTGGTTGCACTTGAACTCCTGGCTGGGGTATTTGTGTAAAGATCAGATTATCATCACAGTTATCAGTAAATGTAGCGATCGTGCTGTAATCTGGAATTGTAAAGGCGGTGCCCTCATCTACAGTTTCTGTTGTGTTACCTGGACAATTTGTAATCTCAGGATCAGTACCGTCTGTTACCACTACATCAAAACTGTAAGTTGTTATCACCCCATCTGCATCTGTCACCTCGTAAGTCTCGGTCGTTGTGCCAATTGGGAACACTTCTCCACTCCCTAAACCAGCGATTTGAACCACGGTTATCTGATCTTGCCCACAGTTATCAGTTCCAATTACTGAGTCATAAGTTACGACTGTTTCACAAGACGTATCATTATTATCCGTTTCTACAGATATGTCTCCTGGTCCAGAAACGGTAAGTGGTGTATTATCTTCAACGGTTACTGTGGCTTGACAGGTTGCTGAGTTCCCATTGCTATCTGTCACGGTAAGTGTTATTGTATTTGCTCCAATATCATCACAAGTAAATGATGTGACATCTAAAGAGAGACTATCTATCCCACAAACATCTGAAGAACCATTATCAATATCTGAGGCTGTAATACTCGCAACTCCTGCCTCGTCTAGCTCAACTGTTAAGTTTTGACATACTACTGCAGGCGCAACATTATCTTGTACGGTTACAATAGTCTCACATGTTTCACTATTTCCATTTACATCTGTGACTGTAAGCGATACTGTATTTTCACCTACATCCGAACACGTAAAGCTTGTAGCACTCAAAGTTATCGTGTCGATCCCACAAAAATCTGAAGATCCATTATCAACTTGAGCTGCAGTTATAGCTGCATTACCATCTGAATCTAATTGTACTGTAATAGGCTGACAAGCAACCGTAGGAGCGATATTATCCTCTACGGTTACCGTAGCTGTACAAGTAGCACTATTTCCATTATTGTCTGAGACTGTAAGCTGGACTGTATTGTCTCCTATATTAGAACAATCAAAGTTGGTAATATCTATAGCCAAGTTAGGATCGCCGCCGCCACATAGACTAGAGCCGTTGTTTACATCTTGAGCAGTTATTGACGCCACACCGTTTGCATCTAGTTGTACTATAATATTTTGACAAGTAGCTACTGGTTCTACTGGCGCTGATCCACTATTTACCGTTACCGTAGCTGTACAGTTATTTTCATTACCATTCTCATCTGTAATGGTGATTGTTACTGCATTCTCACCTACATCCCCACAAGTGAAATCACTCTGACTGAGGGAAAAACCTGTCTCAGTGCCGCAATTACTAAATCCTTGAGGAAGGCCTAGCTCGAATGAAATAAATTCATTTGTTGCACTCCAAGATGCTCTCACACGACCATCTATAAATACCGCTTTTGTACCATTTATGTTTTCAATTCCTTGAGTTACTTCTGGATCTTGGTCAATTCTCGTAGTATGAATTTCTATACGTGTGGTCCCTTCAATAAGATGGACTTGTGCATCTACTAAATCTGACTGACCAAAAAACGGCACCTCATCATATTCCATTATCAACTTTCGGTTAGGAGCCGTTCCTATTGTTTCATATCTTATTGCACCCGCTCCATTAGGATTTAAATCATCCCAAGCAACTGCAATGATATTATTATTGCCATCGTTAAAAGGAATGGTACCTCCTCTACAACACCCATTACCCTGTGGTGTAAAAGTTAAAAATCCGTTTGAAGAAATATAGAATTCTGTATACTCGATACCATAAAATTCAAAAGAGAAGCCTATAGGTAGTGCATCACTTAAGTCGTCATCAGATAAGAATACCTGTGTTCCTGAAGTAGTAATATCAATAGGTGAAAAAGCACCAGATGTATTTACTTCGTAATCTGGTGTTTGTAGATTCTGGACAATATCAAAATATGCTATCGATGCTTCTCCGTTTTCATCTAAGTCTATTGTAATGTCTTGACATACAATGTCTGGAACTGCTGATGTTACTTCTATAGAAGAAGTACCTGTTGTTGAGCCACTACATAAGGGTGGAGCGGTGTATGTTATAGTATGCATACCTATACCCGCAGCCGCTGGATCAAATGTGTATGTTACGCCATCACCATTATCTGTAACTCCAGGTCCTGAAAAAGTTCCTCCATTAGGAAAAGCGTCTCCATAAACCTGAACAGTTTCATTTACACATATTTCTTGAACCGTTTGAATTTGTACTGCTGGCATATCAAACGCTTCTGTATTATCTGTCTTACTACTAGAAGATCCCTGCGTTGCACTAAATCCTAACCCGCGCTTTGCAAAAGCCGTCCATAATGTACAATAGTTTGCTCCATCGTATAAAGCCTCATCTGCCGCAAGAATCGCATCGCGCCCATCTACAAATCCAGGTCCGCAAGGTTGTAATTTAAGCCCTTCGGTTACTAGAGCCATCGCTTGTACATTACCAGCATCCTGATTTACATCACCAGTAAAATTGTAGATATCATTGTCTACTCCGTGCACATCGATTAGTGCCCAAGTCATTTCCCATAGCGTTTCTGACCATACAGACCCTACTCCGTGAGGGGCTACTGCTGTCTTGATACTATCGTATGTTTGAGAATTTACTGCTAAATCTGTGCTATAAGGCTGTGGTCGGATCCCACCTCCATTAGGAGTATTTCCAAATAACCAGTTTCCGATACCACGGCTATCATCACCTGCATCTCCAGGCTCTAACGTAAGCATAAGTGCATACCAGTCACTCCATCCTTCTCCCATTTGCTCTTGACCAGAAAGACATCCTGAATTTCCTCCACCGCCAGTTAGACGCGTAGAAATACCGTGCCCATATTCGTGTATTACTACACCGTTGTCAAAATCTCCATCACGGCTGTTACACGTGTACATCTGCATTCTAGGTAAACTTCCATCTGGAGGTGTTCCAAAGTTTGCGTTACAGGTGCCTGAACCATCTTGAGCTTCTGCCCGTACATAGTCATTACCAAAGCCACTCCCACTATAATTAGTTTGCTGGAAGTTACCAGCTGCTTCGTCCATTCCATACACATAAAGAATGTCGTGTATGATATTAGACCAGTAAAATATATTTACTACTGCAGCAGCTTCAGACTGTGTGCCAGTAGAATAATTTTCGTCAAAAGAGAAATCCTCATTTGTGTTTGTTTCAGTAAAATCTAGATTTGCACCTCCATCTGGACTAAAGCCAGAGTTATCGCCATCTTCATAAGCGTGAGCATTGTTGCCACGTGTAATAGTAAATTCGTTTCCGGCGACACCATTAGTATCGTGCCATCCAAATGGAGAACCCGCAACAGAGCCATCGTCTGGATTTGCAACAATCTGACGTGCCCCTGTACCTTGGAATGGACTCTCATCTGGCATCGCAAAAACTTCATAATTTCCCAGTACCATACCCGTTACATCTTCACAAGAACTATCTACTGATATCGCACTACTCGAGGTAGGTGCATTGCTCAAGTCGTGCACGTGATTTCCTTCTGTACTGCACGTTACCATCCAATCTATCTTATCTAGCAAGGCACCTGTACTGGCGTCAATTTTTACATTCCACCAGTTAGAGGTTACTTTTGACTCTATAGACATATCCCAAGCCAGTCGTAGACCAAGTTTTTCAGAATAAGTGTACATTAGTTTAGCAGGGACAGGACTTCTTGATATGGTAGAAGCCTCTAGCAATACAGATTTACTTTTGTTATTCTGTGCGTTTATAATGCGCGAGCTTGCTCCTCCGTAACCCAATTGTTGAGCTGCCGCATTTAGGGCCTGCGCAGGAGTTATTTGTGGAGTTCTGCTTCCCTGAACGTAAGAAGATACATTCTTTATAAAATCATTATGACTGGCTACAATCTTTCCGTTTTGTGCTTTGTGCACACTTGCTTCTGCCCCTTGTATCTCTAAACCTTCAAATTGCTGTCTATAGTATATGTGATGAACACCACTAGTACTACTGATGTGTTCACTCGTGATTTTCCAATCTAAAATATCTTGAGTGCTTAACTCACCATTATTTACTTTTTGTTGTAAATCTTCATTTACGACTTGATTTTTTTGAGCAGTAACTACTGCAGAAATGAATAACAAACAAGTAATTAAAATTACGTGAATCTTATTTTTTAAGTACAATTTACCTAACATTGATTTAAGATGATATTAATAATTTTGGCCAAAATTAATGTATTTAATAGATATTTTAATGCACTTAGTCGATTAAATGATGCGATTATGATATTAAGTGGATGCCATTTGACAATAATTTGACCTCTAAATCGCCAGCGCACTTCACTATTAGGGATCGTGGTTTCCCATTAAAATGAACTACTTTCGTATTTGATTAAAGCACATTAGCAATTATGAATCCCTCTGCATCTGGCTGGATAAAAAAACATCTTAAATCATTTCATTCTGGTATAGCCACCTTTGAAAACGGGATGGATGATATGTACGGCAGTCTAAGAGCGCGAGGTTTTGTATATGGTGCTTCAGTATCTACCTCATTTAAAGAAGAAGCTAACTTGCTTAAATGGACGGAAGAAGAACGCACAAAAGTAAACCTCTTTGACGCGCTTGCTTTTGCCTATTACGATACTATAGACAATGCAAGTGATGAAGATTGTATAAAAACCATCGTACAATTCTATGCTTTCATTAATAAAAAACAGTCTGCTTTCCATATCCAATTAGGAAAGGAATCTCCTTATGAACAATTAGAAAAATTATTACAAAAACGTATTCAGACCAATGAGCCATTGTTCAAGAAGAACTTTAGTCATCTCATTACCAATGCCCTTTTATTTACAGATGTGCTCGCCTTTGACCATTTTCTGCTTACAGATAATAACCCCATAAATTATGCTAGAGAGTTAGAGGCAGTTATTACAAATACCATCTGGCTTGCACTTAAAAAGAAAGAAGAAAAGGAAAAATATGACGATCTGCTCATAAAACTTTTTGAGAGCTCCATACACTACAATAGTAAAATTGCTCATAAGGCGACTAGCTTAGATGAGATAAACTTCAAACAGTTTGACTACGAGATTACAAGAAGGTACATCCTGGACCTCGCTGCTTTAGCCGTTTGGGATGATAATCAACTAGACAAGGCAGAGTATACATTTATACAAGATTTAGGAAAGGTTCTTGCATTACCCGAGGATGTTATAGCAGCGTCTACGATGTTTGTGCATCAGTTTATCACAAAAAACAAAGGGAAGATTACCTATCTCAACTATAGCAACCCTGTGAAGCATTTTTATACTCAGACAAGTGGCACTGTTACAAAGCTTATCTTGAGAAACAAAAACAGATTAATCACAGAAATTATACAGAGTAAAGACCTTGTTGTCCTTCTAGGTCAGTCTACAAGGCGCGACCTCAATAAAAAGGAGAAGCAAATCGTGAAGGAACAATTGCTTGACATTTGTAAGAGCGTACCATCTTTGGCAATTTTTATTTTACCCGGAGGCGGCATTCTCCTCCCATTACTTACGAAGTTTATACCACAGCTGCTCCCTAGCGCTTTCAATGAAAATAGAATAGATAAAGAAGAATAATGGTGCGTAGTACGCTTTCGCGAAAGCGTAACAGACCTACTCCAACCACACTTTAAAATCCTTTACACGTTCCCGACTCACAATAATTTGCTGCTCTGACCAATTGTTTAACTTGATTTCTAAGCGAGAGTTCGTATAAGCTATGATATCCTTTATGGCATTTATATTTACATAAAACTTCCTACTTACGCGGAAGAAGGTCTGAGGTTCTAGATCATTTTCAAGAAGCTCTAGCGTGCTGTCTAATAAGTAGTTGCGATTATCTGTTGTAGCGGCATAGGTGCCTTTGTTCTCGCTGTAGAAGCACTCCACCTCGTCTACATTTATCATCTTGATATGCGATCCGATTTTTGTGGTAAAGCGTTTTTTATACTCTCTTTCTACGGGATTGGCTCCTAGAAGTTTACGTATATCCTCAAAGTTGAGAGAGACATCCTGTTGTTTTGGGATACGGTTTTTAAATTTTGTGACCGCTTTCTGAAGGTCTTCATCATCTATGGGCTTAAGCAAATAATCTACACTATTGAGTTTAAAGGCTTGCAGAGCGTACTCATCAAAGGCTGTTGTAAAAATGATTGCACTCTCCACTTTTACCACATCAAAAATCTCAAATGAAAGCCCGTCTGAAAGCTGAATATCAAGAAAAATAAGGTCTGGATGGGTGTTTTTCTGAAACCAATTTACCGCTTCCTCTACAGAATGGAGCATCGTGTCTACGTGCACATCTAGCTCGGACAGCATACGATTAAGGCGTCTGGCAGATGGTTTTTCGTCTTCGATGATGAGTACTTTCATTGTGGTAAATTTTAAATCTTAGGCTATAAATATAAGGGATACGCTTTACTTAGTGAGTAGTACTCCATTTTTCCAAATCATCTCGATAGACTCCATATTTTTAATGTCATCTATAGGATTTTTAGAGAGCAAGAGCATATCTGCAACATAACCTTTTTTTAGGTATCCTTTATTTGCTATCCTAAACTTATCCATGGGGTAAGAGGTTGCACTTTTTAAGACCTCAAGATTAGGTATTCCTGCCTCGCTCAGGTACGCCAACTCCTTATAAAGATCTGTTCCCATATTAATATTTGCATTAGGCGGGTCTGTTCCTGCGAGAATGGTAATACCAGCATCGTGCAATCTCTTGATTTCTGTGAGCATCATATTTTTAAGCTCGCCTGCCTCCTCTTTTGATTTTCCCATAAATAATTCTTGCATAAGCACCGTAGTTAGTACAGTCGGGATTACGAATATATTTTCTCTAGCGGTTATGGCTTCCATTTGTGCTTCTGTCATTTGGTTATCCCACCACAAATGCACAAGGCCGTCTGCGCCATTAAGAAATACCTGATGGGCATCCTCTGCTTTAGATATGTGAACAACAGCAACTTTATCATTTATATGAGTTTCTTCTATGATTGCTTTGGCCGTTTCGTGGGAGATGGTGTTTTTCCAAGGTTCGACAATAATTTTGATATAATCTACTCCTGCCGCTACTCGATCTGTCACCCATTGGTCTGCATCTTCTGGCTTCTCAAGTGTAGGAACCGGAAAACCGAACTGTGTACCGTGCCCTCCAGCTGCGGTGGCTGCAAAGCCGGCATTGTATAAGGTTGCAAGTTTTGGATTATCCCTCTGTTCTTTGAGAACTCCTTGCAATGTTTCCATACCGTGCATATCAAAAACATTAAGCACCCCAGCTTGAGCCGCCTGAGCAAGACCCAACACATTAAATACGTGTACGTGACTATTTGTGAGCGCAGGCATTACAAATTTACCTGTACCGTCTACAGTTGTTTCAGTAGTTAGCTCGTCCTGACCTATAGCGATAATCTTACCACTAGCAACAGTAATGTTCTGATTTTCTAGTACTTTTTCTCCATCAAAAACGGTTACGTTTGTAATCACAAATGATTCTTGAGCCTGTAAGCCGAAGCCTGCAAAAAGTATGATGTAAATGATTGATCTCATGGCTGTGCTGTTTATTATGATCAGTTATATTGTTTTCCCTCGTTCTCCTGCTTATCGAGAATCTCTTTAATCTTACGCTCCTCCCAGGCTTTAAGAAAATGGTTTGTTCCATTTTCATAAAAAATCCATACGGCGTGTCCCGCTAAGGATAGTCCCCAAAAAAATGGCGTTGTAAATCGCACCCAATAGGGAAAATGTTTAGAGAACGTACCGAAGTCAAAAACACCTGCATAAAATAATTGCAATAGGATATTTATAATCACATAAATGAACAAGTGTGTATAAAACCCTTTAAGATTTTGCACCTTTTTTTTTGCCCTCTCGTATTTTAATTTTCTATCGTCCATTACGGTTGTCTTGTCCTTTTTCTAAATCCTAAAGTAAATTGTAAAAAACTATTCCCATTGCTTTCTTTCTCGTTCCTGCCGCTCCAGCACCTCCTTTATCTTGCGGTCCTCCCAATCTTTAAAGATATTTTTAAAACGGGACCCTTTAAATATCCACAATCCGTGCATCAGTAATGCAGTTCCCCAAGCTGCAGGTGAGATGAATCTTGCCCAAAACGGCATATAAGAGTAACTACCATCGTCAAAGACACCTGCGTAAAAAAGTTGTAATAATATGCTCACAACACAGTAAATCGTGAGGTGCAGGTAGAATCCTTTAATTTCTTTAACCCGCTTGCGAGCCCTTGCATACTTTGTCTCTTTATCCTTCATTACTCCCAACGATTAAAACGTACCTCGTCCTTAGGAGCATCCTCCTCCATGTACTGCCTTATTTTTTTAGACTCCCAGTCTTTGCCAAAGAAAAGATTATTCCCATAAACTTTCATCCCCTCGATCGCAAGGCCTACTGCCCAGAAAGGCGTGACCCACAAGAACCACATATAGCTCCAACCATTTGTATAGTAATTGAGCCCTGCAAGAAATGCATTAAAGACCACAAAGCTTATACAGCTGCCGTAAAACTTACGTATAGTTCTCACTCGTTGCCGAGCTCTTATATATTTTTCTTCTCTTGTTTCCATCTTAAAATAAGTTTCTGTCCTCTTCCATGAACTCTTTAATTTTATTCTTCTCCCATTCTCTGCCAAAAAATGGCACCAAGTCAAAGGTCCCAGCAGCGTGACCCAAAACCCCCAAGCCCCAACCAGCGATCGGGAAAATAGCCCAAAAGTAAGCGCCAGATCTGTAATTTATAAAAATGAATACTCCAACAAAAATCAAGTAAATAATAAGGTGGTTATAAAATCCTCTAATTTTCTCAACCTTTTCTTTTGCCTCGGCATATTTTGTTTCTCTTGACGTTTCCATAATCGTAGTGTTTTAATTATGGTGTAAAGATGAAGTTTTTACGCTTTCGCGAAAAGTTAAGCAAACCGAATTGTAAGATTTGTAGACTGAGTTGTAAGAATCTTTAAAAAACAGGGATAGACGCGGCTATAGATTAGTTTAAAGCAGCAAGGTTTCAGGAAAGATTAGCGTTTGCCAGCAAAATGTTCAAAATACAATTTATTACGAAAGCCTTTTTGCAGAACTCCTAATTCTCTTGTTTTATTATGCCTATAGATAATTAAGCCCTTTATTGATCTTACATGATATAGAAAGAAGCATCCTTAAATCAGGAATTGTAAAGGAAGTTTTATTTATTTTATACTGGTTTTGTGCGTTGTTTTTTGACGTCCAAATCTTAAAAAATATCTTTCATAATATCTGTAAACAAAGTAACTGAGTAAAAGAGTTATTGCTATTGATAATGAAACTTTAATAAAAGTTGGAACCTCTATTTTAAAGAATTTGGCATTTATTAAAGTAATTATAATGCCTACACCACTATAAACTAAGGGGTGTAATAAATAAATGGAATAACTCGTCTCTCCAATTATTACTAAAGGCTTGTGTATAAAAGATGGGAGCTCTATAGCAAGCTTATAAATAGAAGCACACATAAGTAAACAGCAAGCTGTTAAGCCAAGACGATTAAATCCTGTAACAATATTTATGCTATCGCCTGATACTGGATATAATATGAAAATTAAAATGCTTGCTACTAAGCCAATAGATAGAAGAGTATTGTTCAATTTCACCTTATCTAAGAATAATCCAATTAAAAATCCTATGAGAAAAAGAAAAATTTGATTTAATGGATTTACGTAATTTTTCCATTGTTCTCTTAAAGGAAGTTCTTCATTTAAGAGAAAAAAAGCAAAGTAAACGTAAAGGCTAAAAATTGAAATTGATAGCACAATCATCATAGATTTATATGACTTGGAAAGAAGTATGAAAATCGGCAAAAATGTATAAAACACTAATTCATTTCCAATAGACCAAGCTCCAGTTGAAAAATAGGTGTCCCATTTCAAAAAACCAAAGAGACCAGATAGATTTAAAAATAAATCATAAAAATTTGGAATATTTCTCGAAAGTACAATTGCAAGTATTGTCACAAGCCAAAGCAATGGGAAAATTCTAAATATTCTTTTACGAAAAAATGAAAAAATGTCATCTCTGGTAAATGACATTCTATTGTAGTAAACATAATAAAGAGTGAGACCACTTAAAATATAAAATATTGAAACGCCATAAATTCCAAATTTACCTAAAAAAGATTCTGCTGAATATTTTCCATATGTCCAAGTGAGATAATGATAAATCATAATTCCAAAAGCAGCCAATCCTCTTAAGTAATCTAAATTGTAAATTCTATCCATATATTTTTTTCTAAATAACGCACGACTCGTTATATAATCACTTTTATTGTCGATATACCAGAATATACTTAAGGTACATTACAAGAATTGTTATCGTTATCCCATAAAGATAAATCAATTCTTTCCCACAAATGGTCGTGGGTTCAGAGGCGTGTAAAAACAAAAAGTCATCTTCAAAAAAAACAGCCAACTTTAGAGCCGATGCTATCCGTACAAGTAAAGAATTGATTTATAATTTGCCGCTTCCAGCGCAAATTGTAAATCAATTCTTTCCCACAAAAGGTCGTGGGTTCAGAGGTGTATAAAAACAAAAAGTCCTCTTCTTATTGAAGAGGACTTTTGAGCCGATGGAGGGACTCGAACCCACGACCTGCTGATTACAAATCAGCTGCTCTAGCCAGCTGAGCTACATCGGCAAAGCGGCTGCAAATATAATAGGGTTTACCATATATGCAACACCTTTTTAAAAAAAATTTATAAAGCGTTGATTCTCTCTACAAGTGCAGTTGCCTTTGTCTCAAGGTCAGCACGTACCGCATTAAGATGCGCCTTACGATTTTCTACTTTACGCTCGTTTACACGTGCTATTAATTCGTCAAAGGTTGCAATTGCATCATCTATAATCGCTTCACTTTTCTTTGTATCTCCCTTAGGATTAAGTGCTTCGTGTATGTAAACTGCATCTATGATATCGCCTAAAACGTAGTTAAGGTCTTTCTTTAAATCTCTAAGATTTGCCATAATAAAATATTTGGATGCAAAAATAGCGCAATTCTGCCACTCCTATAGATAAACTTCTAAAAATTTACTTCCACTTCCCGTAATTGTCACTTCCTCACAAGCTGCAGGTATGAGTATGGTCTCTCCTTTTGCTAGTGTCTCTGGAACTCCGCTAGCAATAAGGGTAAGCGTTCCGTTTAGGGCAATAATAATCGTAAAAGAATCTGTACGGCTTACGGTATAAAACGCCGTTGCTAAGTGTACAATATCTGTTTTAAAATATCGAGAGTGTTTTAATGGTTGAGCACCTACAGCTTCTCTGTTATAATCGAGAATATAGCTTGTATCCTCACTATAGTCTATCGCGACTTTTGCTTGGTCTATATGCAAATCCCGGTATGTCCCATCTTGCTGCTTACGCTCATAGTCGTAAACGCGGTAGGTAATATCCGAAGTCTGCTGTATTTCGGCCAGTACTACACCTTTTCCTATGGCGTGTATCAATCCTGCATCTATAAAAAAAGCATCTCCAGCCTTTACAGGGATATATTGTAAATCTTGGGTAAGAGTATTTTCTGTAATGGTTTTTTCAAATCTTTCGGCGGTCATTGCTTTGTTAAAACCTACGATGATCTGTGCACTGGGTTCGGCGTGCACGATGTACCACATTTCGGTTTTTCCAAAACTATCATGCTCCTTTTCGGCAATGGCATCATTGGGGTGCAACTGTACAGAAAGATCATCTGCGGCATCTATAAACTTTATGAGGAGTGGAAACTTGGTTCCGTAGTGTGCGGCAACTTTTTGTCCTAAGACCGCTTTCGCGAAAGCGTTATTTAATTCCCCTAACGTCTTCCCAATGTGCACACCATTACTCACAATACTCTGGTCGTCCGGCAGATCCGAAATTTCCCAACTCTCACCATATGGCGCAGCCTTACTTGTCTTGTGCAACAAATCACGCAACTGGTGCCCACCCCATAACTTTTCTTTTAAAATAGGTTTAAATCGTAGTGGGTACCAAGTATTATGCATCCTGAAGTGATTTCAACATATTGAGCGCCTTTGTGATATGACGAGAGGCTTGCATACTGTCAAAACGCATCTGAATGATGCCGCCACTATCTATAACAAAAGTCTCCCGACCTGGAATGAGACCTAGCAGGTTACCCTTTACATCAAAAGCTTTGCGCACTTTACCACTCTCGTCTGCTAGCATTGTAAATGGTAAGTTGTATTTTTTTACAAACCGAGCGTGTGATGATACCTTATCGCTACTTATACCGATAACGGCAGCTCCTAAATCTGTAAAATCCTCGTAATGATCTCTAAAACTACACGCTTCTGCCGTGCAACCTGGTGTAAAGTTTTTGGGATAAAAATAGATAACTACAGGTTGCTTCCCATAAATAGCGCTGCTATCTACAGTTTTTCCGTCCTGATTGCTCAATACAAATTGTGGTGCTTTATCCCCTACTTGTGCTTTCATATTATGCTCCTGTATATACCACAAAGTTACGCGGTGTCTCGTATAATTTTATTTCGAGCTCAAATTTCTGGTCTAACACCCGACGCAGCTGATTGTAAATAAAAACTGCAATATTTTCGGCAGTTGGGTTTGCAGTCTTAAAATAGTCTACCTCTAGATTGAGGTTTTTATGATCCAGCACGTCCTCTACCTCACTTTTAATCATATCCTTAAGAATTTTAAGATCTATAAGATATCCAGTTTCTGGGTCTATGTTTCCCGTGACTCCTACCTCGAGGTCATAATTATGACCATGGAAGTTAGGATTACTACACTTCCCAAAAACGGAACTGTTCTTGTCATCGCTCCAGTCTGATCTATAGAGGCGGTGCGCGGCATTAAAATGCGCTTTACGATATGCAGTTATTCTCATATCGCGATTTCTTTATAAAATTTATCAAAAATGATTTTAAACCAAGCGGTATATAATCCTGGTTGCTGCTCGATATCATCCTTTACTGCAGCTACCTCCATCCATTTCCAAGATGCGACTTCGTCTGGATTAATCTTAGGAGCTTCATTTGAGTACCCTAAAAGAACATGATCGTATTCGTGTTCCGTAAGGCCGTTATCAAAAGGGGCTTTATAGATAAAAGAAACAGTCTCTTTAAGATCTGTCTGAAATCCCATTTCTTCTTGTAGTCGACGTTTACCTGCTTCAACATTGGTCTCTCCTTGCCGCTGGTGGCTGCAGCAAGTGTTTGTCCACAACCCAGGAGAATGGTATTTATGTAATGCGCGCTGCTGTAACATTAACTCGTTCTTATCATTAAGGATAAAAACGGAAAAAGCCCGATGCAAAACAGCTTTTTCGTGGGCTTCCATTTTTGGCATAAGCCCTATTTCATTATCCTGTTCATCGACCAGGATTACTAGTTCTTCTTTCATAAGCACTACAAAAATACGAAACTCTACCTAACCGATACGGCAAAAAGAAAGCGCTCTAAAAAAAATAGAGCGCCTTCAGCAATAAACAAGTTGGGTAAGTTTTAATAGATCTCTTATTCTCTTTACTTTAAATATAGGAATTTTAGTTAGAAAAACCTCGGAGTAAGCATTCTATCGTATTCATTAAATAATTCAAAACGTAGGAAAACTTCAAAACTTCCATCATTGTAGGTTGTGTCACCTAAATCAGTCGTTTCTCTATCATATGCAAGCCCCACCAGAACACTATCCGAAACCTGAAAGCCTAACAAAGCACTCATCGCAGCGCTCCAGCGATAGGCAACACCAGCGTGCAACTTTTCAAATAACAAAAAATTTGCAGTAAGATCTACTTGAAGGGGCGCCCCGGCAACGGCTTTTACTAAAGTACTAGGCTTAAATTTAAGTTGGTCAGACAGGTCAAAAGTATATCCTAAGATACCGTAATAGTGAATACGCTCTTGGGCTACAAATGATGAAGCATTACTGTTATTACTTACGTCAAAATGGTCTGTCGCAAGTAAATTAGGAGCACTCAATCCCACGTAAAAATTATCAGTATGATAATACAATCCTACCCCAATAATCGGCGATATACGATTATCTATATTCTGAGCAAAAAGCGGGTCGCTATTATTAAGTAAATTAAGCTGCGTAAAATCTACATCTAAAATATGACCCCCAGCTTTTAAACCAAAACTTAATTTACCCTCATCACTCGTATTGATCGTGTAACTAAAGTCTGCTCCCACATAGGTCTCATCTGCAGGACCAAGACCATCGTTTACAATAGATAGTCCGAGGCCTACTTTTCCCTCCCCTATAGGCGAATGAACACTTAGGCTCTGCGTCCTAGGAGCACCTTCCAGTCCTACCCATTGACTCCTGTGAAGACCTACGATACTCATCACCCCACGATTTCCAGCGTAGGCTGGATTTATAGCCACAGTATTGTACATATATTGAGTATACTGAGGATCTTGCTGTGCACTCACAGAAAAACTGGAGGCAAAAGTCGCAAAAACTAAAAGTCCTAATAAATTTTTCATACTTCTTGCTTTATGGCAAATTGATATTTTTTTGGGGTTACGCTTTCGCGAAAGCGTACATCCCATTGTTATCTGCTTATGTATAAGTATCCAGCTTGCTGGCGAGGTCCATCTTCTGTCACGTAAACTACGATATAGTAGTACGTTCCTACAGGCAGACGTTCTCCTTCTCTAACCGTCCATCTTCCGTCAGAGACACCTCTGAAAGCTTCACTATCATTTTTATATCCCGTTCTCTCGTAAACTTGAACTCCCCAGCGATTAAAAATCTGAACCGTATTGTCTGGGAAGTTTTCGATTCCTTCGATAATAAAACTATCATTTATTGTATCGCTATTATCAGAAATACCATTGTAAATTATAAGATCCGTCTCGTTTAGAACTCCTTCAAATACCGTAATCGTAGGATCATCAGGCTCTCCATCACCATTATCGTCAAAATCTGTAGGATCATTAGGATCATCAGAAAGATCATCTATGGTATTAGTGCCATTAAAAGCTGTAACGCTTGCTTGATTCACAACAAGATTTTGATTGATATCATCCTCGGTGAGAATATAAGTTGCCGTAAACGTTGTTGAATCACTCTCACCCACCGCAAGATCAATCGGTCCACCTTCTACCGTGATTCCTGGTAATGGATCTGATACCGTTACATTACTTAATAGCACATCGCCAGTATTAATTACGGTAAATGTGTATATAATGATCTCTCCTTCTTGTGCAAAGCCATCTCCATTAAGGTCAATCCATTCTCCTTCTTTTTCTAAAGAAATAGATGATCCATCACTAGGGAGATCTGTAATTGTAGGATCATCCTCAAGCTCGCTATTGTCATCAGACATATCACTTACATCCTCACCATTAGGGTCTTGACCCGTTGCAATGGCTTGGTTTGTCACTCCACCCGCAAGAATGTCATCTTCTGTAATGACATACACAGCAGTAAAGGTAGTGCTGTCCATTTCGCCAGGCGCCAGATCTATAGGACCTCCCATCACATCAACAAGTGGATCTGTGATGATAATATTTGTTATGGTCTCTACACCTGTATTTGTTACTATAAATGAATACGTGATAGTTTCTCCCACTTGGGCAAAACCATCTCCGTTCAGATCGTTGAACACACCCTCCTTAATTAAAGATAGGCTGGCCATAACTGGTAAATCTGTCACAGTAACATCATCCTCAAGATCACTATTGTCATCAGATATATCACTTACTTCATCACCATCCGGTGTAACACCTACAACAATTGCTTGGTTTTCTACGTTTCCAGTATTTATATCCTCTTGTGTAAGAACATACACAGCTGTAAATGTTGTGTTATCGCTTTCTTCCGGAGCGAGTGTAATAGGCCCTCCCGTAACCTCTACAAGCGGATCTGTAATTGTGATGTTAGATAATGTTACATCACCTACGTTTGTCACGGTAAAACTATAAGTAATCGTTTCTCCTACCTGAGCCAGTCCGTCTCCACTAGTATCATTAAACATTCCATTTTTAATCAACGCTATAGCTCCATTAGCATCTGGAAGATCGGTTATCGTAGGATCATCCTCAAGTGAATTATCCTGATCTGAAAGGTCTGAAACATCATTACCATCAGGGTCCTGACCTACAGCAAGAGCTTGATTCTCTACAAAACCACGATCTATATCCTCTTGTGTTATAGGATACACAGCACTAAAGGTTGTACTGTCCCCTTGTCCGGGTTCGAGTGTTATAGGACCTCCCGTAACTTCTACAAGCGGATCTGTTATAATGATATTTGATACTGTAACATTTCCTGTATTAAAAACTGTAAACGTATACGTTATCGTCTCTCCCACTTGTGACATTCCGTCTCCGTTTTCATCATTAAACCTACCTCGTTTAATTAAACTGATTGCTCCTACTTGTGGCAAGTCAGTAACGGTAATGTCATCTTCAATATCACTATTATCATCAGACATATCAGTCACATCATCCCCATTAGTATCTTGAGCAGTCACTAAAGCCTGGTTTTCTACATTTCCATTATCAATATCCTGCTGAGTAATTACATAGGATGCTGTAAATGAAGTAGTGTCAATAGCACTAGGTTCAAGGTCTATAGGACCGCCCATCACTGTAACGAGTGGATCTGTAATAATTACGTTCGTAAGAGTAACGTTTCCAGTATTAGTTACTGTAAAAGTATAACTTATTGTTTCTCCTTCTTGTGCAAAACCATCACCATTTTCATCTGTAAATGTACCAGTCTTCACAAGTGCGATTCCTGGGGTTTGATCTAACAATGTTACTGTACAATCAGGACAATCAGGGTCTACATCCTCAGGATCTACTGGTGTAGGATCTTCTGAATCGTCTGTTACTGGATCACCATTTGGATCTTCTGCCTCTGCGGTAGCAAGGTTGTAAACCGCTCCAGCATCTATATCTGCCTGAGTAATCTCATACTCTGCTGTAAATGTGGTGCTATTACTGGTTCCTACAGGTAAACCAATAGGACCTCCCATTACATCCACAAGTGGGTCAGTGATAGTTACATTAAATAACGTCACATTACCTGTATTTGTAACTGTGAAGTTGTATACAACTAAGTCACCTTCATTAGTTATACCATCTCCATTATCATCTACATAAGTACCATCTTTAGTAACTAAAATGCTAGGTGTCTGGTCTAAAATAGTAACTGTACAATCAGGACAATCAGGATCTACATCCTCAGGATCTACTGGTGTAGGATCCTCTGAATCGTCTGTTACTGGATCGCCATTTGGATCTTCTGCCTCTGCGGTAGCAAGGTTGTAAACCGCTCCAGCATCTATATCTGCTTGAGTAATCTCATACTCTGCTGTAAATGTGGTGCTATTACTAGTTCCTACAGGTAAACCAATAGGACCTCCCATTACATCCACAAGTGGGTCCGTGATAGTTACATTAAATAACGTCACATTACCTGTATTTGTAACTGTGAAGTTGTATACAACTAAGTCACCTTCATTAGTTATACCATCTCCGTTATCATCTACATAAGTACCATCTTTAGTAACTAAAATGCTAGGTGTCTGGTCTAAAATAGTAACTGTACAATCAGGACAATCAGGATCTACATCCTCAGGATCTACTGGTGTAGGATCCTCTGAATCGTCTGTTACTGGATCGCCATTTGGATCTTCTGCCTCTGCGGTAGCAAGGTTGTAAACCGCTCCAGCATCTATATCTGCTTGAGTAATCTCATACTCTGCTGTAAATGTGGTGCTATTACTGGTTCCTACAGGTAAACCAATAGGACCTCCCATTACATCCACAAGTGGGTCCGTGATAGTTACATTAAATAACGTTACATTACCTGTATTTGTAACTGTGAAGTTGTATACAACTAAGTCACCTTCATTAGTAATACCATCTCCGTTATCATCTACATAAGTACCATCTTTAGTAACTGAAATGTTAGGCGTCTGGTCTAAAATAGTAACTGTACAATCAGGACAATCTGGATCTATATCCTCAGGATCTACTGGTGTAGGATCCTCTGATTCGTCTGTGATATCATCTGTAGGATCATCTGGGTCATTTCCAGGTTCTTCGCCACTTACAGTAGCAAGATTAAACACTCCTCCTTGATCAATATCATTTTGGGTAATCGAGTAAGTACCGCTAAAAGTTGAAGTGTCAGATTCTTGTGGCTGCAATGTGATTGGCCCACCAGAAATAATAACTCCAGGAAGAGGATCAGAAATTGTAATATCAAACAATACTACGTCACCTGTGTTAGTTACAGTAAAACTATAAACTATCTCATCTCCTTCATTTGTGACACCATCATTATTTGCGTCTACATAAACACCATCTTTCAATAATTCTAGTGATGGATTATCTGGGATTACAAAAATAGTAACTGTCGCTGTTTCTGTACTAGTGTTTCCATCTACATCTGTTACAACAATAGTATACTCAAAAGTATCGGTTCCATTAAAATTCGCGTCTGGAGTATACGTTACCGTTCCGTCTGCATTTATCGTTACTGTTCCATTGTTCGGGTCGGTTACTTCCGTTACCATTCCAATGTCACCTACAGACGCGACACCAAGAACATCGTTGTCCAGTACGTCTACATTAATCGGAGTATCTTCTGGAGTACTATCGCTATCATCATTAGCATCTACTGGACGGATGGTGACAACTACCGTAGCAGTCTCTGTTGTGGTCGTCCCATCAGGATTGGTTACCGTTACCGTGTAATCAAAAGTGTCTGTCCCGTTATAGTCGGCATCTGGAGTGTACACCACTTCGTTACCTACGATTGTTACGGTTCCATTTTGCGGAAGCGTAACAGCAGT
>NZ_REFV01000023.1 GCF_003688895.1 Dokdonia sinensis | reverse complement strand
GACATCGATGTGATTGGCAACGATGATATCGGTAGCGGTCCTACGACAGTAACTTCGGTAACAGATCCTATGAACGGAACTGTAACGATCAATGGAGATGGTACGGTAACTTATATTCCTGGACCTAATTTCTTTGGCACAGATACCTTCACATATACAATTACAGATGCTAATGGAAACACAAGTACGGCTACAGTAAATGTGACGATTGTGTCCGTTGTAGATGTTATGGACGACACGGCGGTAACAGATGAAGATACCCCTGTTGATATATCAGTTTTAGATAACGACACCTTTAGTGGAGATTATGGTGTAGATTTTGAAATTACAGAGGTTTCTGATCCTGCAAATGGAACTGTAACGATCAATCCTGATGGAACGGTAACATATACACCAGATCCTGATTTCTTCGGAACAGATACATTTACATACACAGTTACGGTTGTAAATGCAGATGGGACAACATCTACGGAGATTGCTACGGTTACTGTAACTGTCTTGACAGATGATAATGATGGTGATGGTGTTCCAAATGATCAAGAAATCGCTGATGGTACAGATCCTAATGATCCTTGTGATTTTGAAATAGCAAATCAGACAGAAACTCCTACAGATGAATGGAATATGCTGGATTGTGATGAAGATGGAGTTCCTAACGGTCAAGAGGTAATCGACGGCACGGATCCACTTGATACTTGTGATTATGATCCTGATAACCAAGACATCACACAAGTAGGTGATATGTTTAATGATGCAGATTGTGATGGCGATGGAGTTACAAACGGTGATGAAGTCATTGACGGTACAGACCCACTTGATCCTTGTGATTATAACCCTGTAAATCAAGATTTGTCTACAGTAACTGCTACTTGGAATAATCTAGATTGTGATAATGATGGACTAACAAATGGGGAAGAGACCACAGGTCTGGACGATCCTAATACACCGTTTGATCCTAATGGAGAAACGACAGATCCATTAGATCCTGATACGGATGGGGATGGTGTTGAAGATGGTCAGGAATCTGAAGATGGGACAGATCCAAATGATCCTTGTGATTATGATGCTGCAAGTCAAGATATCTCAACAGTAGATCAAGATTGGAATGAACTGGATTGTGATGATGACGGATTGACAAATGAGGAGGAAACAACGGGTGTAGATGATCCTAATACTCCAGCAGATCCTGACGGGAATATCACAGATCCTCAAGATCCTGATACCGATGGTGACGGAGTAACAGATGGTGACGAAGCAAATGATGGAACGGATCCTAATGATCCTTGTGACCTTGAGATAGCTAGTCAAACACTTCCACCTTCTATGGAATGGAATGACCTTGACTGTGATAATGACGGATTAAATAATGGTGAGGAAGTTACTGGAATAGATGATCCTGATACAGACAACGATCCTGATGGTAATATGACAGATCCACTAGATCCCGATACTGACGGTGACGGAGTAGACGATGGTCAAGAATCTGAAGATGGTACAGATCCTAACGATCCTTGTGATTTCAACATAGACAGCCAGGATATTAGCACGGTAGATCAAGCCTACTTCGATGCAGATTGTGATGGAGATGGTGTGACTAACGGGGATGAGATTGATGATGGTACAGATCCATTTGATCCTTGTGATTTTGTTGTGGCAAGTCAAACTGTTAACACTACTGAGGCATTTGATAGTGCAGATTGTGATAATGACGGCTTGACCAATGAAGAGGAGATTACTGGTATAGATGATCCATCTACACCAGATGATCCTGACGGTAATATTACGGATCCATTAAATCCAGATACTGATGGCGATGGAGTAGGTGACGGTCAAGAAGGTCAAGATGGTACAAATCCTAATGACCCTTGTGATTTTGACTTTATGAGTCAAGATTTAGGTAGCGTGTCAGATGCTTGGTTGTTGTTAGATTGTGATGGTGATGGAATTCCAAATGGTGATGAATTAGGCGATGATAATGGCAATGAAATCCCAGATTTTCTTGAGGATAATAATGGAGATCCAGATGCAGAGGATGGTATACAAGTCTTTGATATTATGTCTCCTAATGGTGATGGTCTTAATGATGTATTCGTTATTAGTGGTATTAACCAGTTCCCTAATAATACCGTGCGCATCTATAACAGATGGGGTGTAGAAGTTTGGAACGGCAAAGGCTACGGTCAGGACAATGTATTCTTTAGAGGAGAGTCTAACGGACGTGTGGTTGTTGATCAGGACGGTCTCTTACCAGTAGGAACTTACTATTATGTAATAGAATACGTAAATGATGCTGGCGAGACCAAGTCACTCGCAGGACCATTATACTTGAATAGATAATAATAAAAGAGATAACGTCGGGATGCTCTAACAGCATCCCGGCCAAAAATAACATCTTATGAAAAAAGTTTCTGTAATTCTATTTTCGCTAAGCTTGTTTTTCGGAGGTTTTCTGACCCCAGAAGTAAGAGCACAGCAGGATCCGCAGTATACGCAGTATATGTATAATCCGCTTACAATAAACCCAGCTTACGCGGGTACACGTGGTACCCTTAGTCTAGTGGGTCTACATCGTACACAATGGGCAGGTCTTGACGGGGCTCCGACCACATTTTCCATATCTGGACATAGTCCTGTGGGATCTTCAGAGCGTGTTGGTCTTGGTTTCAACCTTGTGCGTGATGAGATTTTTATAACAAATGAAACTCACATTGATATCGATTTTAGCTATACGATTCCTACTTCAGACATTGGTAAACTAAGTTTTGGTCTTAAAGGAGGAGCACATTTGTTGGACATCAATTATAGTCAAGCGAGTGCTTTTCAGGACGGGGATATTTATGCAACAAATCAAGCAGATATAGATAATCGTTTCTCTCCACAAGTAGGTGTTGGCTTGTTTTATTATACAGATCGTGCATATTTGGGACTCAGTGTTCCTAATCTCTTACAAACGGAACATTTTGAGGCGAGTGACAATAGTAATTTAACAACAGGTAATCAGACATTTTTGGCAGAAGAACGTATGCATTTTTATTTAACTGCAGGTAAGGTTTTTCCGTTAGGGTCAGACTTGAAGTTCAAACCTGCTACAATGGTTAAAGTCGTTCAAGGTGCACCATTGCAGGTTGATCTTACAGCAAACTTCCTTTTGTACGAGAAGCTTACACTAGGAGCGGCGTACAGGTGGAGTGCTGCGATAAGTGGTCTTATAGGTTTCCAGCTTTCGGATAATATTATGTTGGGATTTGCTTATGATTCGGAAACTACAGAGTTAAGACAATATAATGATGGGAGCTATGAGTTCTTTTTGAGATTTGAAGTATTTAAGAATACTAAGAAGATACTATCGCCTAGATTTTTCTAGTTGCGAAGTACGCTTTCGCGAAAGCGTTAAAAACAATGGTACCAGACATTAAATTTTTAGAGTAAAAGTTATCTCTAATAAATATTATAATAAAGTATTTGGCTGTCCTCAAAAGCGATCGTCAAAAAAGAAATAAAACATATTCCATATGAAACAACTACTACATTATGCGACACTTGCCGCTTTTATTATGAGCGGTGTTTATGGGTACGCCCAAAGTGGTAAGGTTAAAAAAGCAAATAAGAAATTTGATGAGCTTGCCTACGTAGATGCACGCAATCTCTATCTGGATGCCACAGAAAAAGGAGATGCTTCTCCAGAAGTACTTAAGAAGTTAGGAGATTCGTACTACTTTACCGCAGATTATCGAGAGGCTTCACAATGGTATGGGCAGTTAGTTGAGAGCGGTGCAGAGATTCCTGCAGAATACTACTTTAGATACGCGCAATCACTTAAAAGTGGAGGAAACTATATAGAAGCTGATCAAATGATGGTTGCTTTTAATAAAGCTAGTGCAGATGACATACGTGCAGAAATGTTTGAGAAGGAGCGTGATTATCTTGCAGAAATAGCAGCTCAGTCAGGTAGGTATTCTGTACAACGTGTGAATATAAATACGAAGTTACAGGATTTTAGTCCTAGTTTTTATGGAGAGCAGTTAGTATTTTCATCTAATCGAGAAAACAGCACAGGGCAATTAGAGCATGTTTGGAATGAGCAGCCATTTTTGGACCTATATGTTGTAAAAAATCCTATGAGTGAGAGTCCAGTAATGACCAAGCTCAATGAAAATATTAATACGAAGTATCACGAGAGTAGTTCTGTTTTTAGTGAAGATGGCAATGTGATGTATTTTACTAGAAATAATTATACAAACAAGAAATTCCGAGAGTCTGGAGATGGGACAAATAAATTAAAGCTCTATCGTAGCAAGAAAAATAATGGAGTTTGGGAGAAACCTACTGAGTTACCATTTAATAGTGATGAATATTCGGTTGCGCATCCTGCATTAAGTCCTGATGGGAGAACATTGTATTTTGCATCAGATATGCCAGGGACTAAAGGCCTCTCTGATATTTGGAAAGTAAGTGTAAGTGCAAGCGGTGGCTTTGGTACCCCAGAAAACCTAGGTGAATTAATTAATACAGAAGGAAGAGAAACTTTTCCTTTTGTGAGTTCTAAAAACAAGTTATTCTTTGCCACAGATGGTCACGTAGGACTAGGTGGTCTTGACATCTTTGTGTCGCAACTGGACGAGCAAGGAAATCCAGGTGAAGCATATAACGCTGGTAAACCTGTCAATGGACCTGCAGATGATTTTGGACTTATTCTAAACGAAGAGACGGGTAAAGGATATTTTTCGAGTAGTAGAGGTACAGGAGAAGGGAACGATGATATCTATGCCTTTACAAGAGAAAAAGAGTTACTTACTGACTGTGCGCAAAATATTACTGGAGTTACGCGTGACGGAAAGACAAATGCCATATTAGGACTAGCAAAAGTTACTCTAAAGGATGCGCAAAATCAAGTCGTTGCACAAACCACAAGCACTGTAGCTGGAGAATTTAATTTTTCTGATGTAGAATGTGGTAGCACGTATGTTATCCTCGCCGAAAAGGAGAATTATGACCCTGCAGAGGCAATTATTAAGACTAACCTGAATGCAGGAAATGCACAAAGGGATTTGTACCTTAATCCAGAAATTGATCTTACTCCAGGTACAGATTTAGGATTGACATTAGAACTCAACCCTATTTACTTTGATTACGACAAGTCAAACATACGTCCGGATGCAGCATTAGAATTAGAGCGTGTTGTTGCAGTAATGAAGAAATACCCTACATTAAAGATTGATGTGCGTTCACATACAGATAGCCGTGGCAACGACACCTATAATCTTAGACTTTCGCAGCGCAGAAACGTTGAGACTATACGATACATTGTCGAAAAAGGAGGTATAAACGCAACAAGACTTACAGGAAATGGATATGGTGAGACAAGGCTTCTTAATGCCTGTGGTAATAATATCCCTTGTAATGAGGAAGAGCATCAATTAAACAGACGTTCTGAGTTTATTATCGTTGAGAAGTAATAAATAAATCAGTATTTATAAATACAAAAGCGCCAGCAAAACATGCTGGCGCTTTTGTATTGTAATGATATTTTTGAGAAGTCAGTTCTTGTAAACCTTGCCGTCTTTCATTACAAATACGACGTTTTCTAGCGTTTTAATGTTTTTTGTGGGGTCATCATTTACGGCAACAATATCTGCGAGGTATCCTTCTTTAAGAATGCCTAATGGTTCATCCAGCACTTGACCATTAGTAATCGTAGCTGATTGGATTGCAAACATAGGTGACCATCCTGTCTCTACCATGTATTGAAATTCCTTTGCATTCTCACCGTGAGGGAATACACCAGCATCTGTTCCGAAAGCAATTTTTACTCCTTCTTTAGCTACCATCGTCATTGTAGCTCTAATCCCAGCATCCACTTTCATAATTTTAGGAATGATGATATCAGGATAGTACCCTTCGATATCTGCTTTTTGTCTTACATACCTCCCAGCCGAAAGGGTTGGAACAAGATATGTCCCGTACTGCTTCATAAGTTGCGCGGTTTCCTTGTCCATTAATGAGCCGTGCTCTATGGTAGTAACTCCCGCTTTGATCGCCCGTTGCATTCCCTCAATGCCGTGGGCGTGAGCGGCGACGTGCATTCCATATTCTTTGGCAGTTTTTACAATTTCGTTTGCTTCCTCTTGCGTGAATTGTGGATTTACTCCATTTTTACTTACACTAAGCACACCTCCCGTAGCGGTAATTTTTATACAGTCGGCGCCATTTTTATAGCGTTGTCTTACGGCTTTTCGGGCATCTTCTGGGCTGTTTATAACACCGTCTTCTGGTCCTGGATCGCCCATAAGCTCTTTTTTAAATCCGTTTGTCGGGTCGGCGTGGCCGCCTGTGGTTCCTATGGCTTTTTCGGCGGTGAAGATTCTTGGGCCTTTTACAATGCCTTTGTTGATGGCGTTGCGTAGTGAAACATTCACACCGCTGCCTCCCAAGTCTCTCACGGTGGTAAAACCTGCCATAAGCGTACGCTCGCCTATTTCCTGAGCTGTAAAAGCGACATCTGCAGGATTCTTTGTGAAAGTCTCTAAATATCGCTTAGGATTTGTCTCTCCTTCTATATGGACGTGCATGTCAATAAGGCCAGGAAGGACAGTTTTATCTTTAAGATCGATTATGGTTTCGTTCGCTTTCGCGGAAGCGTAACCCGCCACCACCTTGTCTATCTTATTTCCAGTCACATAAATCGTTTGCTCAGAGAGTACTTTCCCTTTTTCAGTATCTACAAGTTTACCGCAATGAAGGAGTTGGGTTTGGGCAACAGTCGCTAGTGTGCAGGCGATAGCAAGCACTAAGAATAGTCGTTTTTTCATAATTAAAGTATTATCGGTTTACAAAATCAATCACCGTCTTTGTGATAAAGTTTATCTGGTCATCTTCTAACTCTGTATGCATGGGCAAGGAAATCACATCCCTAACCAGCTGATTTGTAACTGGAAAATCTGCCTCGTTGTAACGCTCATCCTTATAAGCTTTTTGGCTGTGAAGGGGAATAGGGTAATACACCCCGCACGGAATTCCATTTGCATTAAGATGTTTTACGAGCGCATCACGGTCAGTATCTTTCACGCGAAGCGTATATTGATGGAAAACGTGACAATCGCAACTGTCACAAATAAAAGGCGTAATGATTTTTTCTTGGTTCAGGAATGCATTTGTATATTTTCTAGCAGCATCTTGTCGGGCTTGGTTGTAGCTATCTAGCTTCGGAAGTTTTGCTCTGAGTACTGCTGCTTGTATGGAATCAAGTCTACTATTTACGCCCACAACATCGTGGTGATAGCGTTCGTACATTCCGTGGTTCACAATTCCTCTTATAGTATGCGCAAGATCATCATCATTTGTAAAAATGGCGCCACCATCTCCGTAACATCCTAAATTTTTAGAAGGAAAAAAAGAAGTGGATGCAACGTGACCTATGGTTCCAGCCTTTCTTTTTTTGCCGTCTTTTCCAGTGTGGGTAGCTCCTATGGCTTGTGCATTATCCTCAATGACAAAGAGATTGTGCTTTTCTGCCAGTTCCATAATGGCATCCATATTTGCTGTTTGTCCAAAAAGGTGTACAGGAACAATAGCCTTGGTCTTAGGGGTTATTGCCTTTTCAACAGCTGCAATATCGATATTAAAATTTATCGGGTCCACATCTACAAGAACAGGTGTAAGGTTAAGAAGTGCGATTACCTCTACCGTAGCGGCAAATGTGAAGTCTGCAGTGATGACTTCGTCTCCAGGTTTTAAACCGAGCCCCATCATTGCCACCTGAAGTGCATCCGTTCCGTTTGCACAAGGGATTACGTGCTTTACGTCTAAGTACTCTTCCAGTTCTTTTTGAAAAGCGTGGACTTCTGGTCCATTTATAAACGCCGTATTTTCAATAACTTCCATAATCGAAGCGTCTACGCGTTCTTTTATCGCTGCATATTGACCTTTAAGGTCAACCATCTGTATTTTTTTCATAAGTCAAAATAACTGGCATTTGCCAAAATTAGTAGCTCCATAAGCGCCATCCTCATCCTCTTATGAGCGCTTTACGAAAATACAAAATCTGCAACCTACGGACAATCTATTTACTGCGAAAGCGGTATTTTAGCCCTATGCGCAGGTTGTATTCATTTCTTACTTCAGTAGTTGAGCGGTCACTTCCCGTGACAGGCGTATTCTCAGATAAGATGAGACTTTTTGTGCGCGGGAGGACAGCTGTTTTCTCAACATTAATGAAGGATTTGGAGGACAGAAAGCCGGTAATTTGGTTTCACGCCGCATCCCTAGGCGAGTATGAGCAGGGACTTCCAGTTATGGAGTCGGTTGCTCAACAATATCCTAAGCATCAACTATTGCTTACGTTCTTTTCTCCTTCTGGATATGAGGTTAAGAAGAATTCCGCTTTCGCGAACCTGCCTGACCGGCAGGCAGGAGCGGTAACCTATCTACCCCTCGACACACCATCAAACGCAAGAGATTTTCTCGATATCGTACAACCTGAAATGGTTTTCTTTATAAAATATGAGTTTTGGCCCAACTATCTCAAAGAGCTAAAAAGCCGAAAGATTAGAACATTTCTTATCTCGGGTGTGTTTAGAGAAAACCAGGCATTTTTCAAACCTTTTGGGAAGTGGATGACGCAATATCTCGACGCATTTGAGCATTTTTTTCTTCAAGACAACGCCTCTGCCGAAGCTTTACAATCATTAGGTTTTTCGAATTTCATTATAAGTGGTGATACGCGCTTTGACCGTGTCTCGCACCAGATAGAAGTGGATAATACGCTAGATTTTGCAACAGCGTTTTGTGAAGATCAACTTTGTGTGGTTTGCGGTAGTACTTGGAAGGAAGATGATGACATCATCGTTCCGTTCATCAATCAGAATAAGGGAACAGCCAAGTTTATTATAGCTCCACACGAGATAAATAGCGATAAGATTTCCTTACTCCAGAAAAGACTGCAAGTAAAGACGGTTCTCTATTCTGAAATGGATATAAACACTGTCGCATCATATGATGTCCTTATTATTGATACTATTGGATTGCTCACTAGACTTTATAGCTACGCAACTGTAGCTTATGTAGGTGGTGCAATGGGAACGACTGGACTGCATAATATCCTGGAGCCGGCGACCTTTGGCATGCCCATTATTACGGGATCCAACCTTGAGAAATTTCCAGAAGCAAAACGACTGCAACAACTCGCAGGACTTTTTACTGTAAAAGACGCGAGTGAGCTCTCAACCATCCTAAAAAAACTCCTTATGGATAAAAACTTCAGAACGCAGTCTGGGATGATTTCTGGGCATTATGTAAACAGTAATACGGGGGCGACAAGGAAAGTTTTGGAATACTTAGAAAAATAAGTTTAGTTTATACAGCATATCATACTTTCGCTCATAGCTCATAGCTCATAGCTCATAGCTCATAACTCATAGCTATTTCCAAATTGTGAAAAACTAAGCATAACTTCAGCCTTGGGAAAGTGCGCTATCACAAACAAAACTTTAAATTTACGATCCACTTAAAAGTAAGCGATTTGGCAAAGAAGAAAGTCACTCCTTTAATGAAACAGTACAACACGATCAAGACAAAATATCCTGATGCGATGTTGCTCTTTCGAGTGGGAGACTTTTATGAAACTTTTGGTGAAGATGCCGTGAAGGCCGCGGGCATTCTCAATATCACACTTACTAACCGGAACAACGGGAGTGAGCGCACGGAGCTGGCCGGTTTTCCGCACCATTCCTTAAATACCTATTTGCCCAAACTCGTGAAGGCGGGTTGTCGCGTGGCGATATGTGACCAACTCGAAGACCCAAAACTCACTAAAAAAATTGTAAAGCGTGGCGTTACTGAGCTGGTGACACCCGGTGTGGCACTTAACGATGAGGTGCTCAATGCACGTAGCAATAATTTTCTGGGTGCCGTTTATTTCGGTAAAAGGAATCTTGGGGTTTCATTTTTGGATGTTTCTACGGGTGAATATCTTACTGCTCAGGGCGATGAGGCTTACATTGATAAATTGCTCCAAAATTTTGCGCCCAGCGAAATTCTCATTTCAAAAAAGCATAAAAAGGATTTTTATGAGGCTTTTGGAAGCGACTTTCATACATTTTTTATAGAAGATTGGGTGTTTCAGACCGATTATGCCTACGAATCGCTCAACAAACATTTTAAAACAAATACCCTTAAAGGGTTTGGTGTGGATCACCTCGAGGAAGGAGTCATTGCTTCGGGTGCGATACTGCATTATTTGGGTGAAACGCAACACCACAAGTTGCAACACATCTCTCGCATAAACCGCATTGCAGAGGATGAGTACGTGTGGATGGATAGATTTACGATACGTAATCTGGAGTTGTATCATTCCGCTTTCGCGAAAGCGATAACCCTTCTAGACGTTATTGATAAAACCACATCGCCTATGGGGGCGCGACTCCTTAAGCGATGGCTAGCGTTGCCATTAAAAAATGTAGAAAAGATTACAAAGCGTCACGATGTCGTGCAATATTTACTAGAACAGGAAGTCTTGTTTGAAAAATTGCGTCATCAGATCAAACAAATAGGTGACGTCGAAAGATTGATAAGCAAGGTGGCCACGGGTAAAGTATCTCCACGTGAGGTAATACAACTTAAAAATTCGCTCGAAGCAATGGTGCCCATCAAGGCACAGGCATCACAAGCGGGTAACGAAGCTTTAAAAATCATAGGAGAGCAATTACAAGACTGTGAAATCCTACGCTCCAAGATTAAAGAGACGTTGAATGAAGAAGCTCCTGTAAACGTTTTAAAAGGCAATACCATTGCAAGTGGTTTTCACAGCGAGCTGGATAATCTTAGGGATTTGGCTTTTTCGGGTAAAGAATACCTCGATAAAATGCTGGAGAGAGAATCGGAACGCACGGGGATTACGAGCCTTAAAATTGCGTCAAACAACGTTTTTGGCTATTACATAGAAGTAAGAAATACCCACAAAGATAAAGTCCCGGAAGAGTGGATACGCAAGCAGACCCTAGTAAACGCCGAGCGCTACATCACTGAGGAACTTAAAGAGTACGAATCCAAAATCCTAGGTGCCGAGGAGCGTATCCTCGCCATCGAGCAACAATTGTTCTCAGAACTTGTAGGCTGGATGATGCAGTTTATACCGCAAGTACAGAATAATGCCGGGCTTATTGCACAACTGGATGTGTTGTGCTCATTTGCACAGCTGGCTAGAGATAACAATTATGTGAGACCTAAAGTAGATGACTCACAAGCGTTATCCATTAAAGATGGTCGTCACCCAGTAATAGAAAAACAATTGCCACTAGGCGAGGCATATATTACAAATGATGTTTATCTAGATAGAGAATCCCAACAAATGATTATGATCACTGGACCTAATATGTCTGGTAAAAGTGCCATTCTACGGCAAACTGCGCTTATTGTATTGCTTGCCCAGATGGGTAGTTTTGTACCTGCTAGCGAGGCGCACATCGGGATGGTAGATAAAATTTTTACGAGGGTAGGGGCGAGTGACAATATCTCGATGGGCGAATCTACTTTTATGGTGGAGATGAACGAGACGGCAAGTATTCTCAATAATATTTCGGATAGGAGTTTGGTGCTTCTTGATGAGATAGGACGGGGGACGAGCACGTATGACGGGATTTCTATCGCTTGGGCGATAAGCGAGTATTTGCACGAGCATCCTGGACGGCCTAAAACATTATTTGCGACGCACTATCACGAACTCAATGAGATGAGCGAGACCTTTGAACGCGTAAAGAATTATAATGTGTCTGTTAAGGAGCTTAAGGATAATGTACTTTTCTTGCGCAAATTGGTTCCTGGAGGGAGCGCACACAGCTTCGGGATACACGTGGCAAAAATGGCAGGAATGCCACAACAAGTACTCCGTCGTGCGACAAAAATGATGGAAAAGTTAGAAAAATCTCACGGAAGTGAGGAACTCACAGGAAAACTCAAAACCGCCGCCGAAGAAGAAATGCAACTTAGTTTCTTTAATCTGGACGACCCATTGTTAGAAGAAATTAAAGACGAAATCCTTCATATAGACATAGATACATTAACTCCTGTAGAGGCTTTAATGAAACTCAACGAGATCAAGAGGATGCTTGTGAAGAAGAAAAGCAATACAGCTTCCTAGAAGGAAAGATATTTTTATCAAAAATACTTTGCAAAAACAAGAAAAGCGTTAAATTTGCACCCGCTTGTTACGGCAAGCAGTTCTTTGCATTATGAATTATTACTACGAGAGGAATAGACAGCGCATTCCTTTTGGCATAGTAAAATACGAAAGTAGCTCCCTGCATCCGACGAGGAGACACGACGAGAGGAATGCATAAAGCTTCACCTTGAATTCGTTAATAATAAAATGCGAAAGTAGCTCAGGGGTAGAGCATCACCTTGCCAAGGTGGGGGTCGCGGGTTCAAATCCCGTCTTTCGCTCTGAAATTTTGAAAATAATTACCAATTCGTTTCTGTGTGAACGGAAGTGATGCTCGAGTGGTGGAATTGGTAGACACGTTGGACTTAAAATCCAATGTCCATTAGGACGTACGGGTTCAAGTCCCGTCTCGAGTACTAAAGGGTTAATCGTAAGATTAGCCCTTTTTTTATGCCCTAAATCCTATCTTTACCCTATGAAACTCCTCGTCATAAGCAACGTTTGGGTAGAGCCACAGTCCACGGCAGCTGGGTCTAGGATACTGCAACTATTGCACATTTTTCTGGAACAAAATTGGGAAGTGAGCTATGCCTCTACGGCAAGTAAAAGTGATTATGCTTTCGACTTAAAAGTTTTAGGTATTGCGACGCATCATATTGAGATGAATAATGCAAGTTTTGATGCCTTTCTAGAAGCAGAGGATCCAGACATCGTTCTCTTTGACCGATTTATGACCGAAGAGCAGTTTGGCTGGCGTATCGCGAGCGTCTGTCCTGAGGCTATAAAAATCCTAGATACAGAAGACTTGCATTGTCTGCGCAAGGCAAGAGAGGGAGCGTTAAAAGAAAATCGCTCATTTGCCGAAAGCGACCTAATATCAGATATCGCTTTAAGGGAAATTGCAAGCATCTACCGTTGTGACCTCACACTTATGATTTCGCGTTTTGAAATGGAACTTCTAGAAAGCTTCTTCAAAGTGCCTTCGCAATTATTGATGTATATTCCTTTTTTACTAGATTCACTTAAGGCAGACTTTAAATCATACTCAGAACACGATAATTTCGTTTCCATCGGTAATTTTTTACACGGACCTAATTGGGATGCTACGCTTGTTTTAAAAAAATCTATCTGGCCACTAATTAGAAAAGAGTTGCCAAAAGCGCAATTATCCGTTTACGGAGCTTACCCCTCAGACAAGGTAATGCAGTTGCATAATCCCAAAGAAGGATTCTTAATCAAGGGTCGCGCAGATGATGCTATGGAGGTTATTTCAAAAGCCAAAGTATTGCTGGCTCCTTTACGATATGGTGCGGGTTTAAAGGGTAAATTTATAGATGCGATGCAATGTGGAACCCCTTCGGTTACGACAGAGATTGGAGCAGAAGGAATGCAACAAGGTCTCCCGTGGAGTGGGGAAGTGGTGCCTTATTTTGAAGAGGGTAATACTGATTTTTATAACGCTTTCGCGAAAGCGGCCACAGCACTTTATTCAAACGAATCTCAATGGAAAGTTGCTCAGGAAAATGGTAGGGCAATCATAAACGCGAATTTCCAAAAGTCAACCTTTGATCAAAAATTCATTTATAAAATAAAAACGATAAGCAACTATTTGAAGTCGCATCGTCTCTCAAATTTTACAGGGCGGATGCTCCAATTTCACACAATGCGCAGCACAATGTTTATGTCAAAATGGATTGAGGAGAAGAATAAGGGGGGTTAACTATCCTAAATTCTTAACAGTTCGTACATAAAATAAGCTGAATGCAATGTAAAGCACGATTAATATAAGAATCATAATAAGCGTCCACTTTATATAATTGATGCGTCGTTCTTTTCTCAACTTTTCTCTAATCTCCTTTTTGACTCTAAAAATTTCTTCTGCGTTTGGATTAGGAAATTTATATTGATTATTAAGCGTAGCGTATTTCTCTTTTCCTTTTCGGAATTTATGCTCGCTGGCATCTATACGTTCTTTACGACGCTGCCTCATTGCTTTGAAATGACTTAAACTACCGTTCATATTCACTGTATACGATATTAGTAGTCCAAAACATTGGAGTGTTACAAGGAGAGAGTGTCTTAAAAGTTTAAATAGTGATTGAGTTTAGCTTTCTATAAGCCCAGCTCTGCGCAATAAAGCCTCTGGCTCAGGTTTACGACCGCGGAAACGCTCGTATAGTTTCATAGGGTCTTCGGTACCTCCCTTAGACAATACATTTTCCTTAAATTTCTTTCCAATCTTCTCATTAAAAATTCCTTCCTCTTTGAAATATTCAAAAGCATCTGCATCCAGCACTTCTGCCCATTTGTAAGAATAGTAGCCAGAAGAGTATCCTCCTTGAAAAATATGAGCAAAGGAAGTGCTCATACACGTTTGCGGAGTGTCAGGATAAAGTGAAGTATCTCCAAAAGCCTTTGTCTCAAATTCCTTGACATCTCTAATTTCTGTGGGATCTTGACCGTGCCAAGACATATCAAGTAGCCCAAAACTAAGTTGTCGCAACGTCTGCATACCTTCCTGAAAGGTAGCGGCCGCCTTAATCTTCGTAATAAGTTCCATCGGGATGACCTCCCCCGTTTCATAATGTGTTGCAAAAAGTTCTAAAGCCTCTTTCTCATAACACCAGTTCTCGAGCACTTGACTGGGAAGCTCCACAAAATCCCAAAATACAGACGTCCCAGATAAACTCGGGTATGTGGTGTTTGCAAGCATCCCGTGTAGACCGTGACCAAACTCGTGAAAGAGTGTCGTCACCTCATTAAACGTAAGCAATGACGGTTTGCTAGGTGTAGAAGGTGTAAAATTACACACATTTGAAATATGTGGGCGGTGGTTCTCACCATCTTTACGCATTTGTGATTTGAAAGAAGTCATCCAAGCGCCACCACGCTTGCCTTTGCGGGGATGGAAATCTGCATAGAATAAAGAAATATATGCTCCTTTATCGTCATACACGCGATAGGTTTTTACATCTTTATGGTACACATCAACATCCGAAACTTGCTTGAAAGTAAGGCCAAATAGTCTTTCGGCCACTTGAAAGACGCCAGAGATTACGTTTTCGAGTTTAAAATAGGGTTTTAGCTCCTCGTCATCCAGTCCGAAGAGTTGTTTTTTTAGTTTTTCAGAATAAAAGGCACCATCCCATTTTTGTAAGTGGTCAATATTGTCTTTTGCTTTCGCAAAATTTTCCAACTGTACAAACTCCCTTTCGGCAGCTGGTTTTGCCTTCTCAAGTAGTTCGTTGAGGAAGCTCGTTACTTTTTCTGGAGTTTTTGCCATACGCTCTTCGAGCACAAAATGTGCGTGCGTTTTATATCCCAAAAGCTGGGCGCGCTCGTGACGTAGTTTTGCAATTTTGAGTACGTTTTCCTGATTGTCGTGTTTATTGTTTTGAAATGCCTTAGCACCAAAAGCAAGCGATAGCTTTTTGCGCAGTTCACGGTTTTCGGCATATTTCATAAAAGGAATATAGCTTGGGTAGTCCAGTGTGATGACCCAGCCCTCTTTATCCCTAGACTTGGCCTCTGCCGTGGCGGCCTCTTTTAAACTTTCTGGTAATCCCGCGACATCCTTTTCATCGGTAAGGTGAAGTTCGTAGGCATTTGTTTCGGCGAGAATGTTTTCGCCAAATGTCAACTTTAGTTTTGCGAGCGCTTCGTCTATTTCGCGCAAGCGGGATTTTTTATCTTCTGAGAGATTTGCTCCATTGCGAGAAAAACTCTTAAATGTTTTCTCAAGAAGTGTTTTTTGCTCTACAGAAAGATCTAAATCTTCTTTCTGAGCGTATATATTTTTAATACGGTTAAATAATGCAGTATTGAGCGTAATGTCATTACTCAGTTTAGATAACCAAGGAGAGACTTCCTGAGCTATTTTTTGAATGGTATCGTTAGTCTCCGCACTATTGAGATTAAAGAAAATACTGGAAATACGATCGAGTGTTTTTCCAGAATATTCCAGAGCCTCAATCGTATTTTGAAATGTTGAAGGTTCTGGATTTGATGTAATTACATCTATTTCTTTTCGACTAAGAGCTATAGCTGCCTCGAAAGCAGGTTTGAAATGACTGTCATCAATCTTAGAAAAAGGAGCTTCGTTAAAGTTTTGAAGTAGTGGATTTATGCTTGAGGAATCTGACATGAGTTTCTAAAATTTTAAAAATATTGTGTAGTTCGTCGAAATTATTATTGAAATTATCGAACTAATTAAGAATTTTCCTATAATTGTAGGGTATAAACAAGGAAACAATACATTTGTTTTACTTTATATTGAGATTTCCCCCAACTCAATGTGTATAATACAAAAAGGTTTGATTAATATTTAGAATGGTTAATAAATACAGTATCAACTTTCCAACACATTGATAAAGACCGCTCCCCCAGGAGCGGTCTTTGCTTTTAGAGACTTTTTGCTCCCTCTATAACTTTTTGCTTAAGACCTTCTTTGTACTCTAAAATCGTTTTTTGGATTTCAGAATCTCTTGCGCCTAAGATTTGAGCTGCGAGAATTCCTGCGTTTTTTGCTCCATCTAATGCTACTGTTGCCACGGGAACGCCACCTGGCATTTGTAAGATAGAGAGCACAGAGTCCCAACCATCTATAGAATTACGTGACTTTACGGGAACTCCAATTACAGGTAACGGAGAAAGAGAAGCGACCATTCCAGGTAAATGAGCGGCGCCACCAGCACCAGCAATAATGACGTTGATACCGCGAGTATGAGCGTTCTGTCCATAGTCAAATAATTTTTCTGGTGTACGATGGGCACTTACTATGTCCACTTCGGTCGTGATGTTAAATGTCGCCAGTATGTCTATGGCTTCTTGCATAACTGGTAAGTCGCTGGTGCTTCCCATAATGATTCCTACTTTCATATTTTTTTATTGAGCTGATTATTTAGGCTTTTAAATATTTCAAAATCCAAGTTTTGATGTCATCGTATTCAAATTCTCCCTTCGAAGCTTTTATTACAAACTGATACTTCTCCTCTTCCGTTGCATTAAGTTCAAAGTGACCTTGATAGAGAAGATACCGCATAAGGGCGTAAGCCATACGCTTATTTCCATCTATAAAAGGGTGGTTAATGATTATGCTTTGAAAAATGGCGGCCGCTTTATCAATAATCGTAGGATATAAGTCCCTCCCGTCAAAGGTCTGATAAGGTCTATTAATGGCAGAGAGAAGTCCTTGCTCATCTCGAACCCCTGCGCTTCCTCCTGAATGAGAGAATATCAATTCATTGAGTTCTTTAATAAGCTTTGGAGTTATCACTGCGCGAGTCTTTTAAAAAGGTTTTCTTCCTCTTTCAAGAGTTTAGTGATGTATTCCTTAGCTCGAGTTTCATTTTTCTGTAAGTCTGTCAAAAAATGATCTGCTTGGTCAAGCTGTGTTGGATCAAGATTGTCAATAAGATCTTTTATTTTTTGCTTTTTCTGAAAGGAAGTCATAACATCATTTTTAATAAAGTTACAAAAAAGCTATTGAGCGATTACTCTTATTTTTTTCTTAACCTCCTGCGCCACCGCTCTTGCTTTTGTTAAATCTTCGTCTACAATAGTCACGTGGCCCATTTTCCGGAACGGGCGCGTTTCTTTTTTACCGTATATGTGCGGGGTTACCCCATCCATCGCCATAATTTCGGCAATGTTTTCATACACGACGTTTCCTGTATGACCTTCGGCACCTACTAGATTTACCATCACAGACGCTACCTTGCTATCGGTTTTTCCTAGGGGTAAATCTAAAATGGCACGTAGGTGTTGCTCAAACTGGTTTGTAAACGCTCCTTCTATACTGTAGTGCCCACTATTGTGAGGCCGTGGAGCGACTTCGTTTACTAATACCTCATCGTCTTCCGTTTGGAACATTTCCACCGCAAGAAGTCCTACGTGACTGAAGGCTTTTGAAACCTTTTCGGCAATTGCTCTGGCTTTTTGGGCTACTTTTTCGTCTATTCGGGCGGGGCAAATCACGTATTCCACCTGATTTGCTTCGGGGTGAAATTCCATCTCAACCACCGGATATGTTTTTACATCACCAGATACGTTTCTTACCACAATCACCGCGAGCTCGTTTTTAAACGGAATCATATCTTCGGCGATGCAGGGTACTTCTGGTAGGGTTTCTAAATCTTCGGCTTTTCTGATTACGGCAACACCTTTTCCGTCGTAACCACCCTGGCAGGATTTCCAGATATAAGGGTAGGAGCGGGATGAGGCTGGTATCGCTTTCGCGAAAGCGTACTTCTCAAAAGTCGCCGTAGGAATCTCATTATCCTTATAAAACTCCTTCTGCACGCCCTTGTCCTGAATATTACGCAACACAGAAGGTTGCGGAAACACCTGAACGCCCTCTTGCTCGAGCTTTTCTAGCGCTTCAATATTTACGGTCTCAATCTCAAAAGTGAGCACGTCTACCTGCTTGCCAAAATTGTAAACCGTATCAAAATCCATTAAACTTCCCTGCTCAAAATGGTCACAGGCAATCCTGCTGGGAGCCACATCGCTGGGGTCTAGTACGTAGGTCTGGATATCAAATTTACGCGTGTCGTACAGCATCATTTTTCCCAGCTGACCACCGCCGAGAATGCCTAATTTAAAATCTGAAGAAAAGAGGTTTTTCATAGGTTAAATTTTTCGCTTGTGCGAAAGTAAATACAGTTCAAAAATACAAAATCGAAATCCACTACCCGAATGTGATGCGGTGTTTTGAGATTTGTCCCGACAGTTCGGGATGGAATTTGGGTTTTTGTCGTTTGTCCTTGGTATCTTTGCGCCTTTAATCGCGGGGTGAGAGTCAGGCGTAAAATTGCCCAGGTCTTGCTTCAAAATGAAAAGTAATTTAAGATTAACACCTCATACGTTTACATTGGGGTAGCTTATTTGTGATATGAAAACGGTACAGTTACACGACCTTACTTTTGAGAAATGCATTTCTAAAACCCAAGTACAGCAAGCTGTAAATGGTGTTGCGGTACGACTTAATGATGATTACAGGGGCAAGAGGCCGGTGTTTCTTACCGTGCTTAACGGTGCATTCCTTTTTGGAGCAGAGCTTATCAAGAAATTTGATAGTGAGTGCGAGCTCAGTTTTATAAAAGTAGCAAGTTATGACGGGACGGAGCAACGCGACGAAATCTATACTGTAATGGGTGCAGAGCCCTCTCTCAAAGGTCGGGACGTCATTGTGGTGGAGGATATTGTAGATTCAGGAAATACGATTGATACAATTATCCAGATACTTAAAGATGAGGACGTGGCATCCTATACCATTGCATCTTTATTTTATAAGCCAGCCGCCTACAGGAAATCACATAAAATAGATTATATAGGTCTTGAAATTGAGAACGACTTTGTCGTAGGATTTGGCCTCGACTATAACGGACTGGGTCGCAACCTGACCTCCATTTATAAACTTAAACAACACACGATGAAAAACCTAGTATTGTTTGGCCCTCCAGGAGCTGGCAAGGGCACGCAAGCCGAAGTTTTAAAAGAAAAATATAACCTCGTTCATATCTCAACAGGAGATGTTTTTAGATACAACATTAAGAATGGGACGGATCTTGGAACGCTGGCAAAATCATACATTGATAAAGGCCAACTTGTTCCAGACACGGTAACTATAGATATGCTCAATGCAGAGGTAGAGAAGAATGCACAGGCCCAGGGTTTCATTTTTGACGGATTCCCTCGTACGGAAGCACAAGCAGTTGCACTTGCTGCACTTCTTGAGTCTAAAGGAACAGAGGTAGCTGCGATGGTAGCCCTCGAGGTAGATGATGAGGTGCTGGTAAAACGGCTTTTAGAGCGTGGTAAAACTTCTGGAAGACCTGATGATGCAGATGAAGACGTGATTCGTAATAGAATAAAGGTATATTATGCAGAGACGGCTATCCTAAAAGATTTTTATGAGAAGCAGGATAAATATTACGGTGTAAACGGTGTGGGAAGTGTAGACGAGATTACGGAGCGATTGAGTACAGTGATTGATACGTTGTAAGGACTTGAACTTATGTTCGCTTTCGCGAAAGGCTTAATGCACGAAACTGCACCTATTAAGAGTGAATAAAACAATGGCGATACGGGAGCAGGCTCCTACTTTTCGCAGGAATTGAATGACTTATGACTGAAGGAAATTTTGTTGACTATGTAAAACTCCACGTAACCTCTGGTAACGGTGGCGGTGGGAGTGTGCACTTACACCGAGAAAAGTTTATTGAAAAAGGTGGTCCAGATGGAGGAGACGGTGGTCGTGGAGGTCACATTATTATTCGCGCAAATCCAAATATGTGGACGCTCTTGCATTTAAAGTTTAAACGCCACCTACGGGCAGGTCACGGAGGTCACGGAGCAAAATCAAGGTCTACTGGTCACGATGGAGAAGATGAATACATTGATGTGCCATTAGGTACTGTGATCAAGGATACCGAAACAGATAAAGTAATTTTTGAAATAACCGAAGAGGATCAAGAATTCATCGTCGCCGAAGGTGGTATGGGAGGACGTGGTAACTGGCACTTTAAATCCAGTACCAACCAAACGCCACGATATGCACAGCCCGGAATAGAAGGATACGAGCGACAACTCACAATAGAGTTAAAGATTCTCGCAGATGTAGGATTAGTTGGTTTTCCTAATGTTGGGAAATCCACTTTACTATCTGTTATAACTGCGGCAAAACCAAAAATTGCCAACTATGAATTTACAACCCTAAAACCAAACTTAGGGATTGTGGAGTACAGAGACTTCAAAACATTTGTTGTTGCAGACATACCTGGTATCATCGAGGGTGCCGCCGAAGGAAAAGGAATAGGGCATCGTTTCTTAAGACACATAGAACGTAACTCGACCTTGCTATTTATGATTCCCGCAGATGCAGATAGTATCTCAAGGCAATACGATATCTTATTAAATGAACTTCAAAAGTACAATCCAGAAATGCTGGATAAATCTCGTCTTATCGCGATTACTAAATGTGATATGCTGGACGAAGAGCTTAAAGCAGAGCTTAAAGAAGAACTAGACCGCGAACTTCCTATAGATTATATGTTTATTTCCTCTGTGGCGCAACAGGGGTTAACGGAATTAAAGGATAGATTGTGGAAGATGTTGAATGAAGAATAGTTAAGAAATCCTAAACCCACAACAATCCGTATATAATCTTGTTACATTTATATAAAACAAATTATATGCGGATTTTTTCATCCCTTTTTATAGCGATAACTTGTATCAGTTGCGGGTCTACTTATGTGGAGTATGACTACGATAAGGAAGCTTCTTTTGATAGTTATAAGAGCTACAACTACGACTTTACTAAGGTGACGGGCTTGTCAGAATTTGACGAGCGTCGTTTTGTAAAATATACCGACAGCTTGTTACAGAGCAGAGGAATGACCCTTACCGAAAATCCAGACTTATGGATTACACTATTTTCAGAAGAGTTTGAATCTCAATCTAGAAATACACTGGGTGTTGGAGTAGGAGGTGGTGGCGGTAATCTAGGCGTGAGCGTAGGTGGTGGGATTCCCATAGGTGGCCGTGAACAAAACCAACTGATAACGGTAGATTTTTACGATAACGAAAAGAATGCACTGGTCTGGCAGGCCAAAAGCGAGAGTGCGGTAAAAGTAAAAGCTACCCCACCACAGCGTGACGCCTATTTCAAAAAACTGGTGGAAAAAATCTACAAGAAATATCCGCCAAAGAAATAACATCAAGTATAATTTCCCTTTGGCATTCCTTTTGCATATTTGCACGTAATGAAAAACCTAATCCCCTTTATTCTCGTTGTCTTATTCTTAGTGTCTATGAATGCTAGTGGTCAGGAGTCCGCTTTCGCGAAAGCGGAATCATTATTCAAGAAAGAGCAGTACAAAAGCGCAAAGCCCCTATTTGAGTCTTATCTCAAGTCCAATAGGAATGACCTTAAAACGCTAGAATACCTAGGTGATATCGCAGGACACGCCAAAGATTGGGACACCGCAATAGCATACTATGAAAGACTCGTCGAACTAGACGGAAATGTAGCAAACTACCACTATAAGTATGGCGGTGTGATGGGAATGAAAGCTTTGGAAATTAATAAACTGCGTGCGGCAACAATGATAAGCGATATAAAAGGCGCCTTCTTAAAAGCTGCAGAACTTGATCCAAAACACATAGAAACCCGCTGGGCACTTGTAGAGTTTTACATTCAGCTGCCCGGAATCATAGGCGGAAGCGAAGAAAAAGCCATAAAATATGCAGCTGAGCTTTCGGCAATTTCCCCAGTAGACGGTTACCTCGCCAAAGGCTACATCGCCGAATATAACGACCGCCCTAAAGATGCTGAGCGGTACTATATAGCAGCTGTTAAAGAAGGTGGTTCTATGACCTGTTACACAAAGCTCTATGAGCATTATGAAAAACAGGGGATGAGCGCAGAAGCTCTTGCCACGATTCAAGAAGCTCAGGAAAAGCACAAGTCTAATAATAGATTGCACTATCAATTAGGTAAAGTAGCAGGTCAGTACGGCATCGGACTGGATCAAGGCATTGAGTGCCTCAATCAATACATTGCGTTATACTCTGCAAAGGACGGTGTTCCTAAGGACTGGGCCTATCTTCGTTTAGCTCAAATCTATAAGCACAAAGGTGATAAGGAAAAAGCCGAAATCTGGATAGACAAAGCGCTTTCCAGCAGATCAGACTTCAAGGAAGCCCTCGCCGAAAAACGAATTATTCAAGCACTCTAATCCAGCAGCGCAGGATTAATATCCATAATATTCTCTGTCCGGTAGCGGTTTATAAAATCTTTAGTAAAGTACCCAGCACCCATTAATTGTGCAGCGCCCAGACGCACTTGTATATCTAATTTTTTATACTCCTTTAAATATTCCTGAGAAAGTGGCTTGTAGCTGTAGTGCCAAGGCTCGTACTTGAAACCTTTTCTATTTATGGCATCCGTGTAAACGAGATAAAAACCATACTCATTTGCGTGAGCATCCATCCACTCCTTAAACTTACAAAACGGTCCTGTGCCGTGAAATTTTGAGGGTACGAGGACGTCGCCCTTTACCTTTGGTGTACTATCGATGAGGTCGATATCAGTCCCCCAATGGTGTCTAGAAGTGCCAGGGATTGTGGAGTATTCTATAATTTTTTCGATGGATTTTAAAGGGGTGAGGCCGCTTTCGCGAAAGCGTTTGTACTTACGTTCCCATATCCTATTCTGATGGTCATAATCGCGATAACTCGAAACCACTTTTATTGAAATCCCATCTTTTAAGGCTGCAGTTTTTAAAAGTTCAAAAGCTTGAGCCGCCTCTGGACGCAAACGGTAGCCATCACCCGAGGTCATATCAGGATTTCCTTTGCCTAGAAGCTCCTCTTCTGATATAATGGTTTGGGCGTTGAGAGCGCAAACGATAAATAGGAGAAGCAGGGTAGGAGCAATATTAGATTTTAATTTCATAATTGTTTTTTCATTACATAATGGGGGCCAACTTTAGGAATATCAAATTCAGAGCCAAAGGTCGTATACCCTTGTTCCTTATAAAAGTTAACCGCCGCAATGCGCGCATTGAACCAAAGCACGTCCTGTCCCTTACTTCTTAAAATTTCTTCTCCTCTCTTTAAGAGCATAGCTGCGAGGCCACGCTTTCTATATTCTGGAAGCACGGCCATACCTCGCAGACGTGATTGTACACCTTTAAATATAGGGTTATGATCTTTCATAAAACTGGCAACACCTACAATCTGATCTTTAAAATAGATGCCTAGATGAAAAGTAGATTCTTTCTCATCTGCCTCCATATATACGTCTTCTAGCGGTCTCCCTGCTCTTAGGACAGGATGCCGGACTGGCCAAGTATCTTCTGCGGTAATATTTTTAAGATCGTACAGTGAATTTTCAAGTTTATAGAGCAGTACTCGTTGTCCATCATAATCGATTTCTTTTACGATGTCCATACCACACTTTTCAAGTACGTTATGCGAGCTTTTATTATTAACGGCAGCATGAGCGACTAGCGATGGGTATTTTAATACATTAAAAGCATACTGTATGCAACCTCGGGCACTTTCGGTAGCGTAGCCCTTGTTCCAATAGTTTTTGTAAAAGCGATAACCTATGTCAACGACGCGTTTATCGGGGTGGTATTTTAGTCCGCACCAGCCTAGGAATGTATCATCCTCTTTACGAATGACAGCATATCGCCCTAATCCGTATTTTGCGTAAGCGTCATAATTAGTTATAAATTTGTGTGCAGCATCTTGATTAGTAAACGGTGGGTCTCCCGTATACCTTATGACTTCTGGGTCATTGTTCATTGCGAAGAAATGCGAGGCATCTTCAGTAATAAATTGCCTAAGGTATAAGCGCTCGGTTTCAATAATTTTAAGCATTATGCGCGTACGTCACTATATTCTGGATGCCTGTCAAACTGAACTTCGGCAAAGGGGCACAAGGGTTCTATTTTGAGATTGTTTTTACGTGCATAGGCAACCGTGTGAGCAACAAGCTTAGAGGCTAACCCCTTTCCTTCTTCAGGAATCTTTGTTTCTGTGTGGTCTATGGTAATATGAGTGTCACTATTTTTAATATAGGTAAGTTCAGAAATAACTCCTTTTTCTCCTCGAATGAGAAAAAAACCTCTATTTTCGGTTTCCTTATGTTTGATATCCATCTGGTTAGTGATTTTGGTTAGAAACAATCCTGGAAACCTAAAAATAAGAAGAAAGGAGTGTTGAGACTACAATTTATGCAATTTTTAAGGTGATTTACCTGGTGATATAAAATGCTCCAGCGAGATCCTTACGACCTTCTAATTCAAGAACGTAATAATATGTTCCTACGGGTAACTGGTTATTGCCGTCTATGTTAAAACGACCGTCGGATTCCCCATTAAAGGAGTTGTCATAATTCTCCATTGAGAATACTTCGAGTCCCCAGCGGTTATATAACCGTAAGGTGTTAGGAATATCTTCTATTCCTTCTATGACAAAGAATTCATTAAGGCCATCTCCGTTAGGACTCATTCCCGTAAAGACTGTAATTCCTGCGTTCCCTTGCACGGCAGAGCCTAGGGTAATAATTTCATAAAGATTGGGCTCAATAAGCGATGAGGTAATCTCTCCAGAGTCTAGTGTCCCAGTACTTGCTGTGTTTCCTAAATCTACCCATTGCTCCATTGCGATAGAGTATCCCACTACCCTAAGGTTTGCAATATTATCAGTAAGAGCTGGAACGTTACTTTGATTATCCCAAGTCAATGTAACCTCGACAGGGGCACTACCATTTAAATCCCAAAATTCTTCAGTACTAACTATGGCAAGTGTATTGTCTAGGGCATCAGTATTAAAAGAAGCTGTAAACGTCGTGGGATTGTTAGGGTCTTCAAAGAAATATGCTGTATTAAAAATGTTGCCCCCATTGTTGGGCGAAGCAGAAACACTAAGAGGGCGTAGTCTAAAATCATCACCTATGGGAAATCTATAATCAAGTTCTCCAGAAGTGCTAGCGTAGCCGTCTACATGACGGTCATCGTTTTCTCCGTCATAAAGGGAATTGTCAATAAAATCTAGAGTCACGGAGGTGTTGTTCCTAGGTGTAAGAACGCGTCCATCTATAAAGTCCATAAAATTTATAACGCCCACAGAAACATCGAGCGTGAGATCATTAGGTACATCACTTTCCATATTAAAGAAAACTGGAATACGAGTTCCTGAAATACGAAGTCCATTGTCTTCGTGATAGAAGCCCACAAGACCTAGGTTGTCATCAAAGTCTCCATCATTTATGAGATCCCCGTGAAAACCTAACTGCCCACCTTCGTGCACTTGTAAATTTCCGAAGTTATGTAACGCTTCTTGAGCCATAACAGAAGTTATAAGTCCAAAAATTATAAATATAGATATGATCTCTTTCATAACTTATAGTTTTGTGATTGCTGCGTTTGTAAAAACTGCATTTACGGCATTACCATTATTGTTTAAAACGTATCTAAAAGCAATATCATCTCCAGCGTTTGCGGTATAGATAACGGTTCCAGAAGTGCCCCAAAAATCAGTTGGATTCGTAGGGATATCTACAAAACCCCTAGAGAGATACGCCACTTGAGTGCCGTTAATCCAAAGGCCAATAATGTATTTATGAGAGCCTAAAGGAAGATTAGATGTAGATGTTGCTCCAGAGAATAGATACTGTCCCGCTTCATTTATCGTGATGTGACCATTTGCTAGAACAGTAAATGCCGTACCCACGTTAGCCTGAACATTAGCTGGGCTTAAAGGGAAATCAGTAAACGCATTATTAGGTGTTGCTAGTGTTCCACCTTGACGGTTTAGAATAACGGTATTCTTTTTTCCCTCTATGACGTTCCAGGCAGTGCCATCGTACTGTCTAAGCTGCTCGACTTCATTATCATAAACCAGCATACCCTCTTCTGCTCCTGTAATCGCATTAATTTCAGCAGTAGTCGCATTTTGAATTTTGGTTAAAAATCTTGCGTCAGGAGATTGCGCTTTCGCGAAAGCAAAAACAACTAAAAAACCAAAAAATAGAATATTCTTAATCATAGATCCCAAAAAGCAATTTGATCTTCCTCTATTTCCGTAATAATGGAAAGAGCGATGTCCGTGTTATACATTATAAATTCTGCCATCGGGGACCTTGATGTTAAGTTGGGATTCCCACCAGTATTGGCAGCAAGTAAAAAAAAATTCTGATTTAAGGTATAGCGACGGTTTGGAAATGCTCCAGAAACCTGTGTTGTATTATTACGTCTTATTAAGATAGACGTTGTACCTCTCTGTAGCGTGTACTGACTCCATTGATCTGTAAAAGCTCTATTTGCAAAAGATCGATTTGTTGCACAACAAAAGCCGGGGTCAAAAAATACTTGACCACTTGTCCAGTTCATATGTGGCGTCCAGCGTTCTGCATTGTTGCGAAAATTACCAAAATTATACTGCACGCGTTCTACGGGTCTCAAGACCATTACTATGGTCGCATTTGCACCTGCGTTAGTCGCAATTTGAATATTAGTCTGTGTGTCTAGATACTGGCTGTTGTTCTCTGGAACTATATAGGGATTTGTAGGGTCAGGAAAAAATCGAGGTTGTCGAGATAATACGGGTTGTTGGGCGTGCCTCCCTAAACCACTCTGATCATACCAAGTCACTACAAAAACATTACTTCCAGCACGCCAGGTATTAATAGCATCTACGTCCACCATATCAACATCATTACACCCAAAGTCCATCTGAGCATTATCACTTGCTCTACGCAATCTGACAAATGGTCCATCATAGTCAGACTCAAGAAGCCGTAATCCATAGGCAAAGCTTATATTTTCAAGTTTTGCGTCCAGTGTATGGTTAGGGGTAATCCCTGGGAACTGATTATAATTACCCACTTGGCAAAACCCGCTAGCAGCTGTCAAAAAGAGAAATATAAGCAACGTTATTTTTCTCATCTAAATTTGCTTTAAGTCACCTGTGATATGATAGGTGTTGGCCGCCGTACACATAATCCCGGCTCCTGCATTAGGACCTGCCGTTCTAAAACGTGACAGCCTGTTTAGAATCGTTGCACCTCCACCTGCCTGAAAAATCACACGACCAGTACCCAGTTGATATACGCTCACATTAAACCCAAGATCAAGACCTGGAGGAACCGTAAGTGTCACATCTGTTGTACTATTAAAAGTGATTACATTTCCAACATCAGAAGCTTGAAGGGTATAGCTCGTAGTCTTTGCATCTATGCTCGGTGCAAAATAAACCCGTCTCCACCTAATTCCATCATATACGTAAGCTCCCGTTCGAGTATTATCGTACAATAATGCTCCCGTAGCTATTGTGCCTACAACGTTATCTATGTTTGAATCGACAGTCTCGTCATTCTGCTTGATGTTAGTTATAAGTCCTGCTTCTACGGTTTGCGCTTTCGCGAAAGCGTAACCTAGAAAAATCAATAGTATAGTTATCGTTTTTGTCATAGTCTTTTTTTTAGAATCCAGGCATACGGATTACGGTAAACATAAACTCAGAGTCAAATCTCGCGGTATCAGAACCACCATTGTCATTATCACCTACAATAACATCAAAGGTTGTTCCTGTTTGGTTTATGTACCAAATATTTGCATTGTCATTTCCGGCACCATTTCTACTAATTACGGTAAGTTGAATAATATAATTGGTTCCAATATCCACAGGAAGAGTAACTGTATAATTGCCTAGGCTATTTCTGGTAACAGTTGCATTAAAGATTGAGCCACCTCCTGCAGCTGCTGCTTTCCCCGATGCAAAAATAGTCGGAACCTCTATAAAGTTCCCATTGGCATCTGACGCTATACCTACTTCAGGTTGTCTATTTTCGAAAGGATTATTGCTTATTTGGACATCTGCATTGTTTTCACCATAAGCTTTAGCTTGTATTCGTCCTTGTTCTGTAAAGATATATTCTACATTCTCACCACCGTCATTCCTTAGGATTATGGCTCCGCTTCCATTGGAACTTTGTTCAATGAGAATATCATCATCTACTGTTGATTCAATATCTAATTGTACACCTAGGTCGTCTACAGCTCTTATTAATTCACCCTGTGTGTCAGCTACTGTTAATCGCACATCAGGGTTTTCTGTTCCGATTCCCGTATCACCAGAGTCCTCTATGACGAACTCCGTCCCTGAGGTGCGTGTGGTAGTCCCATCGCTTTGTGTTCCGAGTTCAACTCTATTGCCTGTGGTGTTATTCACAAAGGCGTCATTAGTAGAATCATTACTTCCCGTCGTGCCAGCAATCTCGTCAATAGCATCCTGCACGTTTGTTGCCGTGAGCATCGATACAGTGTTGTCGTATGGATTTGAAAGCGCATTGGTGTCAATTGTAGTGGTCGCACCCGTCTCGTCGGTGTAGGTATAAGTGCCGTCACCGTTGTCTACGAGTGTAGATATGGACGTATCTGAGATGAGTGTGGTCGCTCCGCTTGCATCGGTAAAGATGAACTCCCCATCGTTTGCTCCCGGTACGAGGCTCACTGTCCCTGCTGAGGCATTGATCTCATCGATGGCATCCTGCACGTTTGTTGCCGTAAGCATCGATACGGTGTTGTCGTACGGATTAGAAAGTGCATTGGTGTCAATTGTAGTGGTCGCACCCGTCTCGTCGGTGTAGGTATAAGTCCCGTCACCGTTGTCTACGAGTGTAGATATGGACGTATCTGAGATGAGTGTGGTCGCTCCGCTTGCATCTGTAAATATGAACTCCCCATCGTTTGCTCCCGGTACGAGGCTCACTGTTCCTGCCGAGGCATTGATCTCATCGATGGCATCCTGCACGTTTGTTGCCGTGAGCATCGATACGGTGTTGTCGTATGGATTTGAAAGCGCATTGGTGTCAATTGTAGTGGTCGCACCCGTCTCGTCTGTGTAGGTATAAGTCCCGTCACCGTTGTCCACGAGTGTAGATATGGACGTATCTGAGATGAGTGTGGTCGCTCCGCTTGCATCTGTAAATATGAACTCCCCATCGTTTGCTCCCGGTACGAGGCTCACTGTTCCTGCTGAGGCATTGATCTCATCGATGGCATCCTGCACGTTTGTTGCCGTAAGCATCGATACGGTGTTGTCGTATGGATTTGAAAGCGCATTGGTGTCAATTGTAGTGGTCGCACCCGTCTCGTCGGTGTAGGTATAAGTCCCGTCACCGTTGTCTACGATTGTAGATATGGACGTATCTGAGATGAGTGTGGTCGCTCCGCTTGCATCTGTAAAGATGAACTCCCCATCGTTTGCTCCCGGTACGAGGCTTACTGTCCCTGCTGAGGCATTGATTTCATCAATAGCATCCTGTACGTTTGTTGCTGTAAGTCCAGAGACTGCATTGTCATATGGATTAGAAAGGGCATTGGTATCTATTGTTGAAGTTGCACCCGTCTC
>NZ_REFV01000022.1 GCF_003688895.1 Dokdonia sinensis | reverse complement strand
ATTTCTTCTACTACTTGAAGCTTAAAAGAAAGCGAGTAGTCTTTTTGGGTACGTTTAACATACCCAGTGGTTACTGGTGTTTTCATTACACTAAGAATTTAGTGTATCGCTATTTCAGGACGGGACAATTAATAGAATAAAAAAAGCCTCTACATCTCTGTAAAGGCTTTTACTAACTTGCTCCCCCTCTTGGGCTCGAACCAAGGACCCTCTGATTAACAGTCAGATGCTCTAACCAACTGAGCTAAGGAGGAGTGTTTTGCTGTTAGCGGTTGCAAATATAAAAGGTTTTTTTAATTGCAGAAACTATTTTTGATGTTTTTCTGCTTCTTTTTACAACTTTATGTTACTTGCTTTTTTAGGTGTATTGTGAATCAAATATTTACGGATATTACAATCTCTTAAACTGCGAGTTTCTTTCTTAAATCTTCCACATACTTTCTAAATTGTTTGTCGGTGCTCGCAAGATTATCCACCGTTTTGCAGGCGTGTAATACTGTAGCGTGATCGCGCTGTCCTATCTGGGATCCTATACTGGCAAGAGAAGCTTTGGTAAGCTTTTTTGCAAAGAACATGGCAAGTTGTCTCGCCTGTACAATGTGTCGCTTACGTGTTTTAGACTGTAGTGTTTCTACATCCATCTGGAAATAGTCAGAAACAATTTTCTGGATATAGTCTATAGAAACCTCGCGCTTCGTATGTTTTACATAGTTCTCTACTATCTTTTTAGCAAGATCTAGTGTGATTTCTTTCTTATTGAATGAAGAATGAGCGATCAATGATATGATAGCACCTTCCAGTTCTCTAATGTTTGTTTTGATATTATTTGCAAGAAACTCGATAATCTCTTCTGGCATTTCTACACCATCTTGATAGAGCTTGTGCTTTATAATAGAGATACGCGTTTCAAAGCCTGGATGTTGCAACTCTGCACTTAATCCCCATTTAAAACGAGAGAGTAGGCGTTGCTCGATATCCTGCATATCTACAGGAGCCTTGTCACTAGTAAGAATGACTTGTTTTCCGTTCTGGTGCAAATGATTAAAGATATGGAAGAACACATCCTGCGTTCCTGCTTTACCACTTAGTAATTGGATATCATCCACAATGAGCACATCAATCACTTGATAGAAGTGAATGAAGTCATTGCGATTATTCTTCTTTACAGACTCTATGTATTGTTGCGTAAACTTCTCTGCAGAGATATAAAGTACAGTCTTGTCTGGATATTTGTCCTTGATCTGTACCCCTATGGCGTGCGCTAGGTGCGTCTTTCCTAAACCAACACCTCCAAAAATCAATAACGGATTAAAAGAAGTTCCCCCAGGCTTGTTTGCCACTGCCATTCCTGCAGAGCGTGCCAGACGGTTCGAGTCTCCTTCTAGAAAGTTGTCAAAGTTATAATTTGGATTGAGTTGTGATTCTATCTGTAAGTTTCTGATGCCAGGAATTACAAATGGATTTTTAAGCTCAGGGTTTTTATTTTTAAAAGGTGCATCAACCTCTTGCGACTTCATTGCGCTGCGGTTTGCACTTGGTATTTTTTCGGTAAACGGTTGGTTATTTCCGTAGGTGTTTTCCATTTTGATCACGTAGACCAACTTTGCGTTCTCGCCCAACTCTTTGTTAAGGGCAACTTTTAAAAGCTTCACATAATGCTCTTCCAGCCACTCGTAAAAAAATTTACTCGGGACTTGAATACTTAGGGCAGCATCTGCAAGCTTAACCGCATTAATGGGTTCGAACCACGTTTTGTATGCTTGGGGAGTTATATTGTCCTGTATAAAAGAGAGACAGTTATCCCAAACGGTTTGCGCAGTTTTAGTCATTAGACAGGTTAGGTTTTTTTGATTTATGCTTAGATATATGGTCGATTAGAGAGTAAACAGGAATGCTGTTTTGGTGTCCCCCTTTATAAGGCAAATATGTGGACAAATTTTCTAATAAAAAAACCGAATTGGTATAGGTTTTTTAAAAATAAATCCTCATACTGACTAGGGATTAAAACTACAAAAAAAATATCCAAACAAATCGTGAAAAAGCACCTTACTTTTGTTAAAGTTCGTTATGCAGAGACAGACCAGATGGGAGTCGTGCATCACGGCAATTACGCACAATATCTAGAGCTCGCAAGAATTGACTGGCTAGATAATCTCGGGATTTCCTATAAATGGATGGAAGATAACGGTGTGATGCTACCTGTTTATAAGCTTGAGCTTACTTTTAAGAAATCGGCTACATTTGATGATGAATTAAAGATAGAAACGAGCCTTCGGGAGCTACCTTCTGTACGCATCATTTTTGACTATAAAATATATAATCAAAGTGATGATTTGCTTACAGTTGCGAGTGCTGAATTAATCTTTATTAGTAAAGATTCAAAGAGACCGATACGCTGCCCGGATTACATTCTGGACCTATTAAAAAAGTAGAGTCATTCCTCCTCGTCTTCGGCTAAAATCTTGATGCCATAAACCGCTTTAAATTGATCGATTACTGTCTCTGCCTCCTTTTGACGAATTGACAATACATAATGACAATCTAACGCCAGATTTTGCTCCACAATAGTGACATCCCGTTCTTTGATAATGCGCTGTGCGGCGTTCATTAGGGGATATTCAAATCGTATTTCAAAAGTTACATCTATAGTGCGTTTTACGATTTTAGCATTTTCAAGGGCGAGCTGTGCTCCCGTGCGATAAGCATTAATTAATCCGGAAACGCCCAATTTTACACCGCCAAAATACCGAACCACCACCACCAGTACATTAGTTACATCAAAGGACTGTAACTGTCCATAAATAGGAGCGCCAGCGCTGTTTGAGGGTTCCCCATCATCATTTGCTCGGTACCGATCGTAGGTTTTCCCCAGCTGATAGGCGTAGCACCAGTGTCTCGCTTGATAGTGCTGTTTTTTGAGCGCTTCTATGTGTTCTTTGACTTCATCTTCGGTAGTAACGGGAAAGGCATAACCATAAAACTTGCTGTTCTTATCCTTGAACAGCACCTCTTCAGAAGGTTTCGATATCGTTTTATAGGTGTCTTTCATTTAATAATTAATAGTACGCTTTCGCGAAAGCGTAAAAAGCATATTCCCAAGTTACTCAATATCATTTACTCGCAATCCAGACCAGAACAATAGAAACTACTGCCATCCCAATCCCGAGCCAATTTTTAAAAATCAATTTCTCCTTAAAAAGTAGAATGCCTAGAAACGTAGAAACCATAACAATCGCGACATTGTTAATGGTAAATAATGTGGAACTGTCAAAGGTGTCTGCCCGTAGCGCCTGCACCAGCATATAAATCGAGAAATAATTTGGGATGCCTAAACAAATCCCTGCCACAACATTTTTAGCCTTAAAAGTAAACGTCTTTGTAACTATTTGGTATAGAATAATAAAAACCCCAATTACCGCGGCCGCCCCAAAAATCGTCGCCGAAAAAATGGGCACATCGTCTGCGGCAACGTATTCGCCCTCCATAAACTTAATGCTGGTGTCTATCGCGCCACTCCCTAAAAATACGAGGAAAGGAAAAATGAGATTCTTCTTTTTAATGGAGATCCCCTCTTTGGATTTAATGGAAGCAAGATAAACAGCAACAAGCGCGAGTAAGATTCCTATGATTTTCAACATTCCTAACGACTCTTTATAATAGAGCACACCAAAAAGTATAGGGATAACCACACTCATTTTAGTCGCTACGGAGACCACAGAGAGTCCACTGCGCTGGGTTGTCAAAGCCATTAGATTAAATACGGTGATAAAAATAAGCCCCAGGATTACGGTGCCATAGAACCAATCTTGACTTGGAATCTCTGCAACGGCGGTACTTCCTTTGTATAATGATAGTCCGCAAATGCAAGCTACGAAGTAGTTTACAATAATGGCGTGCAGGGTGTTTACCTCATACTTAGAGAAAAGCTTGAAAATGACAAATATCAAGCTGGATGCGGCAATACTGAGGAGTAAATAAATCAAGATGGGCTGTTCTTATAATATATTAATGTGTCGTCTACAATGGCCTTTCGGGAAGTCTCAGAGAATGTCTGGTTGATTGTTGGTGCTTTAGTGCCATCTCTAAAAATGTTTTTTCCATAAAATACGCGCGCTTCATCCCAAATACCCGCGTCTATAAATTGTTGCAGGGTGTGTCGCCCTCCTTCTATAATTAAGGATTGGATCTCATTCTCATAGAGCGTTTTGCATATGGCTTCTGGCTCACTTTCTTCAAGGGAAATAGTCTTCGCATCGTTATTAAAAATTTTTAAATCTTGCGCAAGATTGTTCTTAGAGTCAACTACTATTCGAATAGGGTTCTTTCCTTCCCAATCGCGAGTTGTCAAGCTGGGATTATCTTCCAGTACCGTTTTTCCACCCACGAGAATGGCTTGCTCCTCGCTGCGCCATTTATGTACGAGTTGCCGCGATCTCTTGTTTGTGATCCAGACAGGTTTTTGCGCATCTCGAGTTTTGGGAGCGATAAAACCATCTAAAGTTTGCGCCCATTTCAAGATAATATAGGGACGTTTTTTCTCGTGATAGGTAAAAAAACGCTTGTTGCTCTCACGACATTCATCTTCCAGCACGCCTATGCTCACGTCACAACCCGCGACCATCAATTTTTTGATTCCTGCGCCAGCAACTTTGGCAAAGGGGTCTATAGTTCCTATAATTACTTTTTTTATACCGCTATCGATGATTAAATCTGCACAGGGCGGTGTTTTTCCGTAATGACTGCAAGGCTCTAAGGATACGTACAGTGCAGACTTTGAGAGGAGTTTTTTTATGGATGCTTCCGTACTCCGACTTTGCTCGGCATAAACTCCAGCGATACAGTTCACCTCTGCGTGAGCACCACCATAAGCACTGGTGTAACCTTCGGCTATGATCTTACCCTCGTGCACGAGAACGGCACCCACAGACGGGTTTGGCATCGCCGCAGGGAGACCATTTTTTGCAAGTTGTAAGCAACGTTTTATATAGGTTTCGTGTATCTTCACACCGCAAATGTAAACGATTGTAAGCGATGGACAAACCTATAATTCGCCCTATTGAAAAAGCAGATAATGCACAAGTTGCACAGGTTATCAGAAAAGTGCTGGTGGACCTCGGAGTGCCTAAAGTTGGTACCGCTTATGCAGATAAGGCGCTGGATATGATGCACGAAACCTACGACCGTGATCGCGCCACATATTTTGTAGTAGATGATGGTGGGACAATTATAGGTTGTGCCGGCATCGCACAGCTGGATAATTATGATGGGAATGTGTGTGAACTTCAAAAAATGTATTTTCTGGAAGAAGCCCGTGGTCGTGGGCTGGGAACTGCGATGATGGATGCGTGTTTAGAACAGGCGAGAACCTATGGTTTTGAGCAATGTTACATCGAGACAATGCCCTATATGGAAGCAGCTCAAAAATTATATAAGCGCACAGGTTTTCGATACATTGATGGACCTATGGGCGATACGGGTCACTATTCTTGCCCCGTGCATATGCTTATGGATTTATAATGACCGTACAAGAAATCAGGACACATTTTGCTATTGCTCTAGGAGATCTCTATCCCGATGAGGAAGTGGCCTCTTTTTGTTTTCTAAGCTTTGAGCACGTCACGGGAATGAATAGGGTGGAAGTTACGCTTTCGCGAAATAAAATACTCAACTCACAACAAACCGACGAAATGCTTCAGATTATGGAAAGGCTAAAACGATCTGAGCCTATCCAATATATAATCGGTTCAAGCGAATTTTACGGATTAGAGTTTCAGGTAAATAGATTTACACTTATCCCAAGACCAGAAACGGAGGAATTAGTAGATTGGGTCATAAAAGACCACACACAAATTGCCGAAAGAGTAACTGAAATACCTCATAATGTTTTAGATATAGGAACCGGCTCAGGTTGTATTGCAATTTGTATTGCAAAACATCTTGCGGGTGCTCACATTGAGGCGGTAGATATTTCTCAAAATGCCCTAGAAACTGCAAGTAACAATGCAAGTCGCAACGACGTAAAAGTAAAATTTTTCCAGCAAGATATACTCGCTGCCGAAGATTTACCCAAAAATTATGACATTATTGTAAGCAACCCGCCGTATGTACGTGAACTTGAGAAGGAACAAATGCGGGCCAATGTGCTTAATAATGAGCCGGAGGGAGCCTTGTTTGTTCAAGATGAGACCCCTTTGTTATTTTATGAGAAAATAGGAGTACTGGCCTTTAAATTTTTAAATGAGAAAGGGACTTTGTATTTTGAAATCAATGAATATCTTGGCGCCGAAATGATTGCGTTATTAAAAGAAATAGGATTCAAAAGTGTAGAGCTTCGTAAAGATATGTTCGGTAGAGATAGAATGATAAAGGCAATGCGGGAGTAGTTTGCTTTCGCGAAAGCGGAAAATTTAAATGAATAGTCTCCCGAAGTAAAACAAAAACAATGAACAATTTAAAATCAATATGTGTCTTTTGCGGAAGCAGCGAGGGAAATGATAAGGCAATTGTAGATGTCGCCTTGCAATTAGGGGCAACAATGGCACAGCGTGACATAACCCTTGTATATGGCGCGGCAAAAATTGGGATTATGGGCAAGGTTGCTCAGGGGGCATTAGATAATGATGGCAAAGTCATTGGCGTCATTCCAGAGTTTTTAAAACTAAAGGAAGTCGTTCATTTAGGGCTTACGGAGCTTATTGTAAATGAAACGATGCACGAGCGCAAGATGAAAATGCACGAGATTTCTGATGGCTTTATTACGTTGCCAGGCGGTTTTGGTACTTTTGAGGAGCTCTTTGAGATTATCACTTGGGCACAACTTGGATTGCACCAAAAACCCATTGGGCTTCTTAACGTAAATGGATTTTACGATGACCTTATTGCAATGCTCAAAACGATGGTCGCAAAGGGTTTTTTAAAACAAGAAAATTTAGAACTTTTGCTTGTAGATACGTCTGTAGAGGGATTGCTTGCCCAGATTAAGGATTTTAAACCACAACCTGTACCTAAATGGTTAAAAGTAGATAGAACGTAGAACTAGCATAAAATATTAAGTCATTAAAGAATGAACGCCGAAGAACAAATCCTCCAGTTGCGCAACGAGTTACGAGCACATAATCACAATTATTATGTGCTGGACAACCCCACAATTTCAGATTTTGAATTTGATAAAAAACTAAAACAGCTCCAGGATTTAGAACAGGCACATCCAGAATATGATGATGTAAATTCTCCTACGCATCGTGTGGGTGGAGCGGTGACTAAGAATTTTGAAACAATTGTTCATGAGCATAGGATGTATTCTCTGGATAACTCATATTCTAAAGAGGACTTAGAGGATTGGGAGGCCCGAGTAAAAAAGCTGGTGGATGGGGATGTAAGCTATACCTGCGAGCTTAAGTATGATGGTGCCTCGATTAGTCTCACTTACGAGAACGGGCAATTACTTAAAGCGGTTACAAGAGGTGACGGGATTCAGGGAGATGATGTAACGACTAATATTAAGACGATTAATTCCGTGCCATTGCAATTAAAGGGTGATTATCCCCCTAGATTTGATATTCGGGGAGAAATTGTGCTCCCTTGGGAGGGTTTTCACGCGATGAATGAGGAACGGGAAGCCTTGGGATTAGAGTTATATCGCAATCCGCGCAATACGGCTAGTGGGAGTTTAAAATTGCAGGACAGTGCAGCCGTGGCAAAGCGACCTTTACAATGTTTATTATATAATTTGACTGGAAATAATTTGGGCGTGGCAACACAATTTGACAGTCTTCAAAAAGCACGGGATTGGGGTTTTAAAGTCCCGGACGAAGCAAAACTTGCTTATAACATAGATGAAGTGCTAGAGTACATCAATCATTGGGATGTTGCCCGCCACGATTTGCCTTATGAGACAGATGGTGTAGTGATTAAGGTAAATAGCCTTCAGCAACAGGAAGAACTGGGTTACACTGCTAAGGCACCACGATGGGCAATGGCTTATAAGTTTAAAGCAGAACAAGTTTCTACCCGCTTGCGCGAAATAACATACCAAGTAGGTCGCACCGGAGCCATTACACCGGTGGCAAACTTAGAGCCAGTAGAGCTTGCTGGCACAACTGTAAAACGGGCTAGCCTGCACAATGCAGACCAAATAGAAAAATTAGACATACGAGAAGGCGACGAGGTATTTGTAGAAAAGGGAGGAGAAATCATTCCCAAAATAATCGCGGTAGATTTAACTAAGAGACCTGAAAATTCACAACCTACACAATATATCGCTGAATGTCCAGAATGTGGAACACCATTAGTTAGGGAAGAAGGAGATGCAAAACATTTTTGTCCTAACGATACGGGTTGTCCACCACAAATAGTGGGCAGAATACAGCACTACATTTCTAGAAAAGCAATGGATATAGAAGGTTTGGGAGGGGAAACCGTCGCTCTTTTAGTGTCTGAAAACCTAATCTACAATTATGCAGATTTATATGAGCTCACGGTAGAACAGCTTTTACCACTTGAGCGTATGGCACAAAAAAGTGCTGAGAACCTTGTCAATGGTGTTTTGGCCTCTACTCAAATTCCTTTTGAGCGCGTGCTGTTTGCATTAGGAATAAGATATGTGGGAGAAACGGTAGCAAAGAAACTAGCAAAGCATTATAAATCTATAAATGCCATCATTTCGGCGACAGAGGAGGAGTTAATTGCTGTTGATGAAATAGGAGGGAGAATTGCAGAGAGTGTTGTGGCGTTTTTCGCGAAAGCGGAAAACATAAGCATCATAAACAGACTCAAATCTTACGGAGTGCAACTGGAAATTTCGGCAGAAAAGCTGGCTAATCAGTCAGACACACTCGAGGGAAAAACTTTTGTGGTTTCTGGAGTTTTTGAAATGCCACGCAATGAACTTAAAAAGTTAATAGAAGATAACGGTGGCAAAGTGTCAAGCTCGATAAGTGCAAAAACGTCTTACATCGTTGCGGGAGATAAAATGGGGCCTAGCAAACTGGAGAAAGCTCAGAAGTTAGGAGTAGCTATAATTTCTGAAAAGGATTTTATAATGATGATAGCATAGCCTCTTTTCTTCTAGTTCTTGGATTTATGGTAGGAGATTTTCAGTTCAAATTGTTTAAGAGAAGTGAAGTCGGTTTATGGTGATTTTACTTTATAAAATTGGCATATATTTGCCGTCCCCCAATTCAAGTGATTATGAAATTCAAGATATGCGTCTTCGGATGCATTTTGGTGTCCCTTGCGACATTATACTTCGTCAGCATTGATGCTTATACCTACACGGCGGCAATGCGATTTCTTTTCAAGTTAGTACTTCTATGTACTTTTCTGCATTATAAGGAAGTTCAGGATAAAAATGCATTCTATACTTTTTTTGGCCTCCTTCTTTTAACTGATGTTCTTGCATTATTTGTAGCCGAGGTGAATAATTATTTTCTTGTGCCCATAGGGATTATTTTCTTTGTATGCTACATTTTGCTTTTGAGAGATGCCTATAGGCAGTTCAAGATTCAGGATCCGCGTAATGTTGTAGCTTTTTATTATCTATTCGTTATTCTCATCAATGCTGTGCTTGTAATCCTCCATCTTATAAACCTTTACGGATATATGGAGGGGCAACTCGCCATCTTTATAGGTCAAGTTTTTTATAACATTGCGCTATATTTTATGATCGTGCTATCACTAGCGTATTACCTAAATTCATATTCTAAAAAGTCAATGTATTTTCTCATTGCCTCCTTGTCATTTGTGTGTTCTGATATTTTGGTAAGTGCATTTCTCTTTTACAATATTCAAGAGAGCATTATTTCATTTCACACCTTTTTAAGTATGATAGGGTATGTTTTCTTTTTTAACTACTTCTTTACTGCCGAAAAGCCACAAATGATTGAAGCCGAAATCTTAAAAGAACTTTCTGAGCGCAAGGCAGCGAGCAAGGGCTAGACTTCGATAACGGTTGCTTGACTTTCTATATTATTTGCGTCATCTAGGTAAAAGTCAATGCGTCCCACATTAACTCCTGCCCAGCCCACTTGATTTACTAAAACGAACTGACCATCCTTATTTTGAACAATGGTAGGTTTTTCTAAAAATGTATGCGTGTGACCACCTATAATAAGGTCAATGCCAGAGGTTAAAGAGGCTAATTTAATATCTGAAATTCGGTCAGGGTCTTTATAGTCGTATCCTAAATGCGATAGGCAGATGACAAGGTCACAATTTTCTGAACTTCGTAACTTTTGAGTGATATCAGTTGCTATTTCGACGGGATCCAGATATTTTGTTTCTTTATATAACCTCTTATTCACTAGTCCATCCAGGGCTATTCCCAATCCAAAAACACCAATTTTTACACCATCTTTCACAAAGACATTGTAGGGTTTCGTATGGCCGTCCATTAGTGTATTTGAGAAGTCGTAATTTGCGGTGAGTAACTGGAAATCTGCGTGCGGTAGTTGAGCGTACAACCCATCGATACCGTTATCAAAATCGTGATTTCCCAGTGTAGCCGCATCGTACTTAAGCATACTCATTAATTTGAACTCAAGTTCACCTCCATAGAAATTGAAATAAGGTGTACCCTGAAAAATGTCACCAGCATCAAGAAGTAATGTGTTGGGATTTTCTTTTCTGACATTTTCGATAAGTGTCATCCTGCGAGCAACGCCCCCTTGATTTGGAAATTTGGGATCGTTTTTGTCAAAAGGTTCTATGTGACTATGAACGTCATTTGTGTGGAGTATGGTGATATGTTTTTTTGCTTTAAGCGAAAGAGCGCTCATCGTTACCCCGCTAAGACCTATTAAACTTCCTGCCGCAGCACTTTTCTGGATAAATGACCTTCTTTTCATTGCTCGAGTTTTATAAATCGTTTATCTCTCATGGGCGCGATGGTGTCATATTTTTTAAAGTAATCTATGAGCACATTTCGCACTTTATAGTCTAAAGTCAGCTTACTTATGGGATTTGTGAGAAAGGTCATATTATCACCACCTTGCTGAAGGTAATCATTGGTCGCGATAAAATAGGTGTTATTATCTACTACAGGTTCTCCTTGAATAAGATGCTCCTTTATACTTCCATCTTTATTGAGAATTAGGCTCATTCCTGCAATGGGATGTGCTGTTCCTTGAGCGAGATAGTTAAAGAGCTTCTTCATCGTTGCTCCGCTTAATTCTACAACGACTACTTCATTTTCAAACGGCATTAGCTCATACGCAGTTTTAGTGGTGATATTTCCCGAGTTAAGTGTAGCGCGTATACCGCCATAGTTGAGAAGCACGGCATTAAAGGGGTATCCAGTTCTTGATGTAAAGACTGGGTTTGCCATTTCAAAAACAGCATCTGCCATCATATTTCCTATCGCAGTATTGTATGGGCTGTCTTTTTTAGAAAGGGATACTGGGGCATAAGCTAGAATGCTGTTCATTTGGTCATCTATAGACTTTTTGTACGGTGCTATGTAATCTACAATCGCTTGGTTTTCCTGTATATTTTGGTCTACTTGTAGTTGCTCACCTTTGATGCGTTCTGGTTTAAAACCAGCATCCTTGCAGCACAGGAATGTAAGTGGCAAGAGTAGGAGAATCCAGTAATATTTATTGCATATTGAAGTCATAAGATAGGCTCGTAAAAATGGATTTTTAGCTACATTTGTTTTGGTTACTCAATCTTGATATAAAGGTAAATGTTTTTAAGCGGATTAAAAGAAAAATCCATAGTCAGAAGGCTCAAATCAGTTACTTCAGGAAGGAGTTATGCGGGGGCGTCAGGAAAAATTACCTCGGTAGCCCTGCTTCAGGACGCATCAATGCCATTTAATTCAAAAGAACTAAGTGATCTAATCAAGGTACTGGGAATTGCACAAGCACAGCTTACCGTTATAAGTTATGTGTCTAATCCGGATAAAGCGGAGCTGGTTGATGAGCGAACGGTAGCAGATAAGCATTTAGGGTGGAAGGGAGTGTTTAAGCCCGTTCACCTTAGGAATTTTGTGGAGCAGTCTTTTGATGTTTTGATAAGTTATTATACGGACGAGAATTTGCCTTTGCTGGCATTGTCTGCGCAAAGCAATGCTTCTTTTAAAGTAGGTATAGGTGAGAATTATTTTGATATTCAGGATCTTTCCATTCAGATAAAGAGAGATCAAGAATCCGTTTTTATAAAAGAGCTAGAGAAGTATTTAAATATTTTAAAAATTAAAAAATAATGCAACAGTTGAGAGGGACAGGAGTGGCACTAGTAACTCCCTTTAATAAAGATTTATCTGTCGATTATGATGGGCTTACCGCTGTCGTTGAGCACTGTATCTCGGGTGGTGTGGACTATATCGTGATGTTAGGGACAACAGCCGAAAATGTGACGCTTACAAGTGAAGAAAAACAAAAGGTAGTTTCACATATTAAAAATGTTGTAAATAAGAGAAAGCCACTCGTTCTTGGTGTAGGAGGAAATAATACCCAGCTTATTGTAGATGAACTAAAAAACCTAGACACGACTGATATCACTGCGATTCTTTCTGTCTCACCAGCATACAATAAACCCACTCAAAATGGTATTTATGCTCATTTTGCTTCCATAGCACAAGCGTCGCCACTTCCAGTGATTTTATATAACGTGCCTTCAAGAACCGGTAGCAATATGTCGCCAGACACGGTGCTTCGGCTTGCAAGAGATTTTGATAATGTTGTTGGGATAAAAGAAGCCGCCGGAGATATGGTTCAGGTTTTAAAATTATTAAGAGACAGGCCTGATGGTTTTTTAGTTATTTCTGGAGACGATATGCTTGCACTGCCATTAGTTTTGGCGGGTGGAGACGGTGTGATTTCGGTGATAGGGCAGGGCGTTGTTGAGCCTTTTTGCGGTATGATTAAAGATGGTCTTGATGGCGCTTTCGCGAAAGCGTACGAAGCACATTTCAAATTAATGCCCATCATTGACTTCATTTTTGAAGAGGGAAACCCTGCTGGGATAAAGTCTGTTCTAGCTGTCAAAAATAAGTGCAGTGACGAAGTGCGTCTACCTCTTGTAAAAGCAAGTGCCGCATTAGAGAAAAAAATACGCACATACTTAGAGGCGTTGTGATACGTTAATCTTATGCTAAGAGTGGCAAGGGAGTCATTTATACCGCTACTTTTAGCAACTGTATACAATATTTTATTATCCGAGTAATTATACGTAATTTTGCTCGCTGTTTTAGAGCCATATGAAGAATATACTTGCCTTTTTAATTTTAGTTGTTGTTGTAAGTTCTTGCAGTACATATCAAGAGACGCTTAAGTCTGATGATATAGGTGCAAAATATGCGCTTGCAGATTCACTTTACGACATAGGAAAATACAAGAAATCATTAAAGCTTTGGGAGCAAATTGTACCTGTTTACAGAGGGCGTCCACAAGCAGAACGAGTGATGTACAAATATTCGGACACTTATTATCAATTAGGTGATTATTATCTGGCAGGATATAATTTTGAACGATTTGTAAAATCTTACCCAAAAAGCACAAAACGGGAAGATGCCGCTTTTAAAAGTGCGCAGAGTTATTATAAGCTTTCTCCACGATACAACCTAGATCAAGGAGACACCCAGCGAGCAATGGATAAACTTCAAGAGTTTATAAATAGTTATCCAGAATCTGTTCAAATTCCTGTGGCAAACGATATGGTTGCAGAACTGGGAACAAAGATTGAAAAGAAAGAGTTTGAAATTGCAAAAATGTACAACAAAATTGCTGTAAGTCAATTTACATATCCTGCGGCTATTAAATCTATGGATAATTTTCTTTCAGATTTTCCAGGGTCAGAATTTAAAGAGGATGCCCTCTTTTATAGATTAGATTCGGCATATAAATTTGCTATAGGCAGTAGGAGAGATCTTGTAACGGAAAGATTGGAAGCTGCAAAACAATATCACGAGACGTTAATAAAATATTTTCCTAGCGGAAAATATAATGAGGAAGCTACAGAGATGATTACAGACATTAATGAGCGCCTCGCAGAAGCTATTAATTAAACACGAAGACGATGAATTTTAAAGATCTAGAAGCACCTATCAATACAACGACGATTGATAAAAACCTTGTAGATGCTCCTACTGGGAACATTTACGAAGCCATTTCAATTATCTCTAAGCGTGCCACTCAAATTAATACTGAAATTAAGAGAGAGTTGCTTGAGAAGCTCGATGAGTTTGCAACGTTTAATGACAGTTTAGAAGAAATCTTCGAAAACAAGGAACAGATTGAAGTTTCAAAGTTTTACGAACGTCTTCCTAAGCCTCACGCACTTGCTGTGCAGGAATGGTTAGAAAACCGTATTTACAGCAGAGATACTAGCATTGTAGAGGTAGCTGAAGAAGCAAAAGCATAATTTACATGTCGACTTTACGCGGTAAGAACGTTTTATTAGGTGTTACCGCAGGTATTGCTGCATATAAAAGCGCCAGTCTTGTACGAGAATTCGTAAAGGCTGGCGCTTCTGTGCAGGTAGTAATGACTCCTGCGGCAAAGGATTTTGTGACGCCACTCACCCTTTCGACCCTTTCTAAAAATCCAGTCCATAGTTATTTTACTGAAGAAGGAGATGAGAATGCTATTTGGACCAATCACGTAGAGTTAGGTCTGTGGGCAGATCTTATGGTCATCGCTCCAGCTACGGCAAATACAATGTCAAAAATGGCAAATGGTGCTTGTGATAATCTATTGCTGGCAACCTATTTAAGTGCAAAGTGTCCTGTGTATTTTGCTCCCGCAATGGATCTAGACATGTATAAACATCCGTCTACTAGCTCGACTTTTAATAAGCTTCAGAGCTTTGGTAACATTATGATTCCAGCAACTAGTGGAGAGCTCGCTAGCGGTTTAGTCGGTCAAGGTCGTATGGCAGAACCTGAAGATATTGTGATGTTTATTAACGATCATATATTAAGTGATCTTCCTTTGAAAGGTAAACGCGTGCTCATAACGGCTGGACCTACTTATGAAGCTATTGACCCAGTAAGATTTATAGGTAATCACAGTAGTGGTAAAATGGGAGTGGAGCTTGCTCTAGCAGCTGCGGGGCTGGGAGCAAAAGTTGATTTGATTTTAGGGCCTAGTGCCCTTAAAGTTCATCACGAATCTGTTACCGTGCACAACGTAATTTGTGCGCAGGAAATGTATGATGCGGCGCATCAGTTTTTTGGTGATGCAGATGTTGCTATAGCTGCGGCTGCTGTTGCAGACTACCGACCGGCTGCCATTGCAGACCAAAAAATAAAGAAAAATGATAGCAAGATGCAAATAGATCTTGTTAAGACTCAAGATATCTTAGCGTCTATGGGGGCAATTAAGAAAGATCAGTTTTTAGTGGGATTTGCATTAGAAACGGAGAATGAGGTTGAGAATGCTAAAAAGAAATTGAATAAAAAGAATTTAGACGCAATTGTTTTAAATTCGCTCAACGATAAAGGTGCTGGCTTTAAGACGAAAACCAATAAAATAACGTTCATAACAAAAGACAGCGTCCAGCCGTATGATTTAAAATCTAAAAAGGAAGTTGCGGTCGATGTTTGGAATGCTATTATGAAATTTGTTATATGAAAAATTTACTCTTTCTATTGCTTATATCTTTTACGATTACCAGTTATGCTCAAGAGCTTAATGCTGTCGTCGTAATTAATGCAGAGCAAACTGGAAAATCTGATTTACAGGTTTTCAGGACTCTGGAGCGACAAGTAACGGAATTTATTAATAATACCGTATGGACAGATAAAAATTACAAGCAGCAAGAGCGTATCGATTGTTCATTTAATATTATCGTAAGTCAGTTAGACGCAGATCGCTTTCAAGCTTCTGTTCAGGTACAATCTTCTCGCCCTGTATTTGGATCTAATTATGACAGTCCGCTATTTAACTTTAATGATAGGCAGTTTAATTTTACCTATGTAGAGTTCCAACCGCTTGCTTATGATCGTAGGACTTTTAGCAACAATCTTGTGTCAACGCTTGCTTTTTATGCTTACACCATTATTGGTCTTGATGCGAGCTCCTTTGTGCAAGGGGGAGGCGAAACTTATTTTGAAGAGGCAAAACAAATCGTAAGTAATGCTCAGCAGAGTGATAGCCCAGGATGGAAACCCGTAGATGGCCCACAATCAAGATTTAGACTAAATGATGATTTACTTTCTCCTAATTTTAGGGATTTTTCAAAAGTGATGTACGAATATCACCGTAAGGGAATGGATATTATGTCTACAAACCAAGAAGATGCCAAGTCTCAAATAGCTGAGACACTACAATTAATGAGAGGAATGTACAATACCCGACCAAATAATTTTTTAAGCCGTGTGTTTTTTGATGCAAAAGCCGAGGAAATTGCCTCTATTTACGCAGGTGGTCCCCAAGTAAAAATTACCGAATTGGTTGAAGTGTTAAATAGGGTTGCGCCAACTAAGGCCACCTTATGGCGTCAAATTAAATTTTAGTCTCTCAGCTTGTTTGGCAATGCAGTATTGATTTATATCTTTACCTCTCTAAAAGAGATATGTGCTTCAAACGCTTTCTATAAAAAATTATGCCCTCATAGAAGAGGTTGCTATACAACTTAACTCTGGTTTTACCGTAATTACTGGTGAGACTGGAGCGGGTAAGTCTATCCTGCTGGGCGCGCTAGGCTTAATTACGGGTAAGCGTGCAGATAGCAGTAGTGCGGGTGATCCCTTAAAAAAATGTATAATCGAAGGTACTTTCCAGATTTCTGGTTATAAATTGGAATCCTTTTTTGAGCGAGAAGACTTAGATTTTGAGCCTCTTACCATTGTGCGTAGAGAGATAGCTCCCTCAGGTAAGAGTCGTGCTTTTATAAATGATACGCCTGTCACACTACAGCAGCTGTCTCAATTAGGAGAACGTCTTGTAGATATTCACAGTCAGCATAAGACTATGGATGTGGTTGTAAAAGAGTACCAGTTTGATGTTCTAGATACTTTTGCAGGAAATGTTGAGTTGCTCAAAGGTTATAAGAGCCATTACAGAGAATGGAAATCGAAAGAAGATATTCTTAAAAGTTTGCTTTCGCGAAAGCAAAATGCACAACTGGAGTTTGACTATCAGCAATTCCTATTTACAGAATTAGATGAAGCTTCGATAAAGCCTGGTGAGTTTGAGGAGCTTGAAGAAGTCTTAAAGACCTTAACTCACGCAGACGAGATTGTTTCTCAGTTATCTAATGCCCGACTTCATCTTGCCGAAGAAGAATCTGGGGCCTTAGATAGGGTCGCAGCAGCCCGATCAAGTTTAAACGTAGTTTCTAAATTTTCGGGGATATACCAGCAACTATTCGAGCGTCTTCAAAGCGTTCAGATTGAGCTGGATGATATCTCTCAAGAGGTTGATCGTGCGGCAGACGATGTAAATGTAGACCCGCTAGAACTTGAGCGTACAAATCTTCGCGTTCAGCAATTGTATAATCTTATGCAGAAGCACAAGGTGTCTGAAACCTCGGACTTGATTGCCCTTCGCGACAGGTTAGATGCAGATCTGCAGGCGTCACTTAATGTAGATGGTGAGATAGAAAGTGCTAAGGCGAGTATTGCTTTCGCGAAAGCGGAATTAGAAAAAATCGCAGGCCAGCTACACATTCAAAGAGTGAAAGCTATAAAACAACTCGAGGCAGAAATCCTTCGTTTATTAAAATCACTCGGAATGGAGAATGCGCAGTTTCAGATACAACTGCGGCAAACGGACGAGTTCTTTGGGAATGGAATGGACGAGGTCGCTTTCCTGTTTTCGGCAAATGCTGGAATGGAGGTAAAGCCTTTAGGCAAGGGTGCATCAGGAGGAGAGCTTTCTCGAGTAATGCTTGCGATAAAATCTGTTCTTGGAAAACATAAAAAGTTGCCGACGCTTATTTTTGATGAGATTGATACAGGGGTGAGTGGAGAGGTGGCTCTTAAAATGGGAGGTATCTTAAAAAATATGGGCTCGTCTATGCAATTGCTCAGTATCACGCATTTGCCCCAAATAGCAGGGCAAGGAGAAGCTCATTTAAAAGTGTTTAAGACAGATGAACAAGGTCGTACAAAAACGAAGATCGTTGCGCTGAGTGAAGAAGATCGTGTTACAGAAATTGCCGAAATGTTAGGAGGTGGAAACCATACTGCATCTGCAATAGAACACGCAAAAAACCTACTTCATTAGGATTCTAGGATTCAAATTAATTGATCGATATTTACATTATAGAAAATGGTATATATAATAAGGACACAACTTAATACTTGAAAAGTCATGGGATATAACTTACTTAAAGGAAAAAGAGGGATAATATTTGGAGCGCTAGATGAAAATTCTATCGCTTGGAAAACTGCAGAGCGTGTGCACGAAGAAGGAGGTAAATTTGTTTTAACAAACGCACCTATTGCAATGCGTATGGGTCAGATTAATGAACTTGCAGAAAAAACAGGTTCTGAAATCATTCCTGCAGATGCTACAGATCTAGCAGATCTTGAGAACCTAGTAGAAAAAGCTCAAGAGATTTTAGGGGGTAAATTGGATTTTGTACTTCATTCTATAGGAATGTCTATTAATGTGCGCAAGGGTAGGGCTTATACGGATCAGAAATATGATTGGACTCAAAAGGGTACTGATGTCTCTGCAATGTCATTTCATAAAGTAATGCAGACATTGTATCAAAAAGATGCTATGAATGAATGGGGCAGCATCGTGGCGCTTACGTACATGGCGGCTCAACGCGTATTTCCAGATTATAATGACATGGCAGATAACAAAGCGTATTTGGAATCTATAGGACGTAGTTTCGGTTACTTCTTTGGGAAAGATAAAAAAGTACGAGTAAATACGATATCGCAATCTCCCACACCTACTACTGCTGGGCAAGGGGTAAAGGGATTTGACGGATTTATTGCTTATGCAGAAAAGATGAGCCCATTAGGAAACGCCACTGCGCTGGATTGTGCAAATTACACCGTTACTTTGTTTTCTGACCTTACAAAAAGGGTTACGATGCAAAACTTATTTAATGACGGAGGTTTTAGTAATGTAGGTGTAAGCAATGAAGTGATGGCGACTTTTATGGGTGACGATTAATTTTGTGACATCAAAAAAAATAGAATTTTTTTTCCGGCAAGTTATAAAGGCTTGTTAAATCTAACGCTCAGGTGGCTTTAGTCTTTTTTTAAAAATAATAACTCATAATTTTTATGGGTTATTATTTTTTCTATATTTGCAAGGAATATAGTGTTTGTTCAATAGGTTTAATTGTTTATTTAAATTTAAAATTAGTTTTATGAAAAAAATTACATTATTAATGGCGCTGATTGTCTCTGCTTTTGCATTGCAAGTTTCAGCACAAAACCCGGTCTTTGAAGGCGATGGTGGGTTTATTAATGACAACAATTGTGGTTTTGGTTTCGACGAGTTCGATGCTGAGGTTACTGGAATTGGTGTTATTGGGGATACACAGCAGATTGATGAAATTCGCTTGAATATTTCTCATACTTGGTCTTCAGATCTTAACATTTTTTTACAAGCTCCAGATGGAGAGACGACTATTGAGTTGTCAACTGGTAATGGTGGTCTTGCTACAGATGCATATACTGAGACAATCTTTAGTGATGAAGGTAACCCACCTACAATAGGAGGTCCTGCTCCATTTACTGGAGTGTTTGCCCCTGAAGGTGGTTCTCTTAACGAGGCTTTTGCAGGTGTAGAAGGTTCAGGTGACTGGACACTTCTTGTTTGTGACTCTGCAAATTTTGATACTGGTACTGTTGATCAATGGTCAATCCGTTTCCAAGATAACCCTGAGCCTTGTCCTGCTCCATTTAACGTTACTGTTAGTAATGTTATGAGTACATCTTTTGATATTTCTTGGCAAGGTACATCAGGTGCTGATGCTTATCAGTACGTTGTTATGAATGATGGAGATGCGCCTGAGTTTGCTAATCCTCCAGCGGTTGAGGCTGATCAAACTACAGATTTAATGGAAACTGTTGTGGCTTTATTACCAGCAACAGATTATGACGTATATGTGCGTTCTGTATGTAATGGTACTCCTGGTCCTTGGACTGCGGTTGTAGATGTTACTACTGAGGACGTTTGTCCAGCTCCTACTGATCTTTCTGTAGAAGAAGTTGATAATGATTCAATTGCATTCTCTTGGACTGCTGCAAACAATTCTGATTCTTACGATTATGCTGTTGTTCCTACAGGTGATGCACCTACTTATTCAGCTGCAGATGCTGCTTTTGGTAACGTAACAGGAACAAGTGCTACTGCTACTGGTCTTGATGAGCAAACTACTTACGATGTTTATGTGCGTAACAATTGTGGTGCTACAGATGGGAATAGTGTTGATTTAGGACCTCAAAGCGCAACGACTGGTTGTGATAACATCGTATTAAATGCAGGTGATGTTTACACTGAAGATTTTGCTGATGCTTTTAATACAGGTAACGATCCAGAGTGTTTTACTCAAAACGGTATGAACTATGTTTATACATACGAGGAAGCTCAACTTAATGGAGGTGATTTTGGAACTGGTACTGCAAGTACTGAAGTTGTAGATAATGACGGTGTTTTTGGTGCTGCTGGAGGTTATGCTTTAGTTGATCCTATTCAGCCTGCAGTTATTTTCGGAACAAATGATGGTACTAATGCTCAAATGACAAACTTAGATTCTCCTAATTTTGATATTTCTGATGTTGAGGGTGCGGCTGTTCGTTTCGCATTAAATAACAACGTAGATGAATTTTTTAGCTCAAACTTTGGTGTTACAAACAACACAATGAATGTACAAGTAAGTACAGATAACGGTGAGACATTTACTACTGTTTTAACTTCAGATTCAAATACTGCTACTAGCGATGGTAATGAAGAGAACTGGGAGAACTACACTCTTGATATAGACGGACTTGGTCTTGGAGGAGGAACTATCAAAGTTCGTTTCGAAACGATCCTTGACGGAGTTTTCAACTTTGTAGGTCAGATAGCTATCGATAGCTTCGAAGTTAGTGAGCTAGGTTGTGCTGATCCTGAAAATGTAATGTTGAGTAACTTAGAACCTAATTCTGCAGATGTAAGCTTTTCAGGTTTTTCAACTGCTGTTAACGGTCATTTTTATGCTCTAGTTGAGCCAGGTGTAGATCCTGAGGTAGGACCATACATTCAGTCTGGTAGCCTTGACGCAGGCGTAGAAACTTTTGCTTTAACTACATTAGAGCCTAGAACTTGTTATGAGTTATACGTAAGAGCAATCTGTGATGGTGAGACTTCTGGTTTCTCTGACGCTTTTGAATTCTGTGCTCCTGCACTTTGTGATGCTCCTGACGATGTAGAAGTGGACAACGTAACAAATAATAGTGTTGATGTTTCTTGGGACGCTGTAGACGGTGTTGTAAGTTACGATTACTTACTTACTGCTCCAGGTGGTGATCCTGAAGTAGCTGCTGACGTTATTGCTGGTACTGCTGGAAACACTACAGATACAGCTGTAACAATCTCTCCTATAGCAGATGGTACATCTTATGTTGCTTGGGTACGTTCTGTATGTGATGAAGATGGTAACACTTCTGAGTATGCTGCATCTGCTATGTTTATGACAAACATAGGATGTAATTCAGATTTCTTTGATACTGGAGGAATTGCTGCAGATTACGGAAATAATGAGAGATATACTGTTACTCTTTTCCCAAGTGCAAATGCAAGTGCTCTTACTTTAGAGTTTACTTCTGTAGCTCTTGAGTTTGGTGAAGATTTCTTAGGTGTATATAATGGTGTTGGTACTGCTCAGCCATTTACTTTAGACTTACGTGCTCCTGCTACATTCACATCTACTGATTCTACTGGTGCAATTACTGTATCTTTTGATTCTGATGGTTCTGGAACTGATTCAGGATGGGAAGCATTTACAACTTGTTCTCTTATCAATGATGTTTGTTCTACTTCTATCGAGCTAACTGCTGATGAGGATTTCGAAACTTCTGCTGTAGAGGTTACAAGTACTGGTGCTGTTACATCTAACGGTGGTGCAGATCCTTCTTGTGGATTCTTTAGCGGAAACGGAGACGGTGTATGGTATACTGTTGAAGTTCCTGAGTCTACAAATATTACTATCGAGACTCAAGAAACTGTTACTGGTAATGATCCTATTTTAGATACAGGTCTTGCTGTTTACACAGGATCTTGTGGATCATTAACTGAAGTAGGATGTGACGATGATAATGGAATAGGTTCTTACTCTAAAGTTGAACTTACAGGTTTAACTGCTGGTGAGACACTTTACATCCGTGTATTTGGATCTGATTCTGCTGGATTAACAGGAGACTTTAGACTAGCTGCTTATGATGCGTCACTTAATGTGAGCGACTTAGCTGCTGCTGGATTTAACTTCTATCCTAACCCAGTTGACAACGTATTAAACCTTTCTGCTCAAGAAAAAATCCAAACTGTTGAAGTATTCAACTTACTTGGACAAACTGTAACTAAGTCATCTCCAGATGCACTTAACACTACAGTTGATATGAGCAACTTAAATACTGGTGTATATCTTGTTAATGTTACAATTAACAACCAGACTGGCGCTTACAGAATCATCAAGCAATAAGCTGATATTCTAATAAAGTAAAGTTTTACTTAGAAAGTCCCCAACCGAAAGGTTGGGGATTTTTTTTATGCATATAATTCACATAGTTTTGCTATTATGAATTTAGATTTTTCTTTTATCGTACCTGTTTTTAATCGCCCAGATGAAATTGGTGAGTTACTGGAAAGTATGACCCATCTAAAGTGTGCATTCTTTTCATTTGAGGTCGTCATTGTAGAAGATGGGTCAAGTATTTCGTGTTATGATCAGATTCGGAAGTACGAAGATATTTTGGATATTACATATTATAAGAAAGCAAATTCTGGTCCAGGAGCCTCCCGTAATTATGGTATGGAAAGGGCACGTGGTAATTACTTTTTAATTTTAGATTCTGATTGCATACTTCCATCAGATTATCTCAATAACGTAAGGGATGAGTTAAGCAAGTCGTATGTTGATTTTTTCGGCGGTCCAGATGCTGCTATGGATAGTTTTAGTAATATTCAAAAGGCTATTAATTATGCAATGACCTCTATGTTAACTACGGGAGGTATACGAGGAGCTGATACTAGAACAAATAGTTTTCAGCCCCGTAGTTTTAATATGGGTATTTCAAAACAAGCCTTCCAATCTAGTAAGGGTTTTGGAAAAATTCATCCAGGTGAAGATCCAGATTTAGTTCTTAGGCTATGGAAGATGGGATTTAAGAGTAGGCTTTTTTCTGATGCTTTTGTATATCATAAAAGGCGCATTTCTTGGGCTAAGTTTTATAAACAGGTTTATAAATTTGGTCTTGTACGTCCTATTTTAAATACTTGGCACAAAGATTCTTCAAAGATTACATATTGGTTTCCAACCTTATTTATTGCGGGTCTAGCTTGTAGTTTAGTACTCCCTTTATTTGGAGTTTTTTTTCCAATTATTTGTTATTGTATTTATTTTGCCTCTATTTTCATTCACGCCTTAGTCACAACTAGAAGCATACATGTTACGGTGCTTACGGCTTTTGCTGTGTGTATTCAGTTTTTTGGTTATGGTTATGGGTTTTTCAAGTCTACATTGTTTGTATCTTGGCTTAAGAGTGATCCTAAGGAAACATTCCCTGAATTATTTTTTGATTAATTTTTAAATAAAAATAAATAGTGACTCTTAAAAATGGAAATTGGTTTGATAATAGTAATGTTAAGGGATATTTGTTTTTTCTCTTATTTACAACTGTAGTGGCTATTTTTATTAAGCTTGCAAATTCATACACAACAAATAAAAGCTTTACAATAGTTTTAGTAGGTATCCCAGATAATCTTGCTGTAGACGCTTCAGATGTTAATACGGTTACTGTTTATTACGAAACTATTGGATTTAAATTAGTTAGTAATAGCTTTCGCGAAAGCATAATAAACATCCCATTTGACTCTCTTATAAAGAATAATGCGGATGATACTTATACACTTTCAAAAGAAAGAATACGAGCTCGTATTAAGGAATTTTTAAATTTGTCTACAAATGATTTTAGAATTACTCCTGAACAAATTTTGTATACTGCGAATAGGCTAGCATCAAAAGAAATTCCAATTACTTTGCGTTCAAATATTAATTATGAAGTTGGTTTTGGTGCTGTAGATTCTATTACGGTAGTTCCTTCTCTATTAAAGATTATAGGTCCGCGCAGAGATATTGATAGTATTGAAAGATTGTACACTCAAAAAATAGTCCTCGAAAATGTTATGATGGATGTTTCTCAAAATGTTTCTATAGATGTATCTGATCTTGCAAAAGGTGTAACTGTTGTGCCAGAGACTGTTAAGGTATCTCAATCTGTTGAGAAGTTTACTGAGGGGTCTGTTGTTGTGCCAGTTACGCTTAATAATTCTGACGGGAGAACGATACAGCTTTTTCCTAAGGAAGTTACATTGTTTTATGCCGTTCCTATCTCTACTTATGATGATGTTAAGGTGTCAGACTTTACAGTCGAAGCGATAACCGCTAGTGATAATAATAATGAATCTCACCTAGCTCTCGCTGTGACCAAAAAACCTGCTATAGTTTCTCAAACAAGATTGTCGCAAAATCAAGTGCAGTATATAATTGTAGACGAATGATTGTAGGTTTAACAGGAGGAATCGGAAGTGGTAAATCTACTATAGCAAGACTATTTGAGGAGTATGGGGTGCCCATATATATTGCAGATGAACGTGCAAAAGCATTAATGCAGTCTGATACTAGAGTAATAGATGCGATAAAAAAACTACTTGGAGAAAGTGCTTATATAGACGGAAATTTAAATAGGGAATATATAGCAGATAAAATTTTTACTAATAGTACAACTAGAAACGCTCTAAATGAAATCGTCCATCCTGCAGTTGCTCGAGATTTTAAGCAATGGGTTTTAATTAGAGATTACATTTATGTTATTAAAGAAGCTGCTATCTTATTTGAAAATGGGGGTTATAAGCAAACAGATTTTAATATTCTCGTAACTGCACCTAGGGACTTAAGAATTGATCGGGTAAGGAAAAGAGATAATGCTTCTATCTCTCAGATAAAACAGCGTATGGATGCACAATGGGATGATGTTAAGAAAATGGCCCTTGCAGACGTAATAATAGAGAATATTGACTTCTCCAAAACTAAACAGGAAGTATATAAGATACATCAACATTTACTCAGGCGATTCCAGGAAAATTGGTAAGACAGGTTGCTGTTAACATTTGGTTAAATGGAAAGAGCTCTAAATGTTAAAATCTTACTTTTGAGTAATGAATAAAAAACTGTTTTATCTCCTTATATTACTAATGAGTCTGTCCCTTATAGGGATAATATTCGTTCAGGGATATTGGATAATAGACAGCGTTAATACAAAGAGAGAACAATTTGAATTTAGTGCGCGTCAAGCACTTTCTGCAACCGCTCATAAAATTCAGAACGAAGAACTGGAAGATCTATACAGGCCTTTTAGGGAGTTAGCAGATAGTATAGGTATTCCAGACGATCTTACATTTGATGAATTTATCTTATTTCAAGATGACCCCGCAACTAATGATATTTTTATTTATCGCAACGGGATTCTTCAACAAGATTTTAAGTTGGCTTCACCGGCCTTTGATTTTGACTTAGATAGTATAGAGTTCAAAAGATTTTATAATAGATCTCAGCGTTATATTTTAGATAAGGGTAGCGAGCTTGATGGTAATAACTCTTCTGTGGAAATTAAAGATAGAATACAGGAGTTCTCTAGATTGCAAGAGTTTGAGAAATACAATTTTAGTAAGATGATTAGCGATCGTGCTGCTAAAAAACCAGTGCATACAAGAGTAACTGAAGATGAGATAAAACGTATGCTCACGATAGATTTAGTGGAGCGTGATATGGATACCGAGTTTGAGTTTGCTGTTTATAGTAATAACTTAAGTACACGTTTGAGAAGTGATAATTTCGTTTTAGACGGGGATTCTCCTACTTATGGTCATCCATTATTTGCAGATGAAAATGGACAGAGTAATTATACCCTATACGCTAATTTTCCGGGTCAAAAGAAATTTGTAATATCCTCTATTGCGGGTATGGTGGCACTCTCAGTAATTTTTACATTTATAATCATGCTGGCCTATTCTAGTGCTCTTAATCAATTAAATAAGCAAAGACAGATATCTCAGATTAAGACAGACTTTATAAATAACATGACTCACGAGTTTAAGACGCCTATTGCAACCATAAATCTTGCATTAGACGCAATTAAGAACCCTAAAGTATCTCAAGATTCAGATAAAGTGTCCTATTATCATAATATGATACGTGAGGAAAATAAAAGAATGCACGCACAAGTTGAGAATGTACTTAGAATTTCTAAACTCGAAAAGAATGAGCTTGACATAAAAAAGGACCGCGTAAAACTGCACGACCTTATAGAAGAGGCCATAATGCACGTAGAACTTATTGTTGAAGACAGACAAGGGTATGTAAATACTCATTTTGATGCCTCGAAGTCGTCGATACTCGCAAATGAATCTCATTTTACAAATGTGATTGTAAATATGCTCGATAACGCAGTAAAATATTCATCAGATACTCCAAAAATTGATGTGTATACAGAGAATGTTAAGAATTTTATTATCTTAAAAATACAAGATCAAGGAGATGGAATGACAAAATCTGTGCAGAAAAAGGTTTTTGATAAATTTTTTAGAGAACATACCGGCGACATACACAATGTAAAAGGTCACGGCTTAGGACTTGCCTACGTAAAGCAGATTGTAGATGATCATCAGGGCGAGGTTTACGTAGAAAGCGAAAAAGGAAAAGGAAGCACATTCATTATAAAATTACCACTAATATCATAACAATATGGAAACTGAAAACAAAAAGATTTTACTAGTAGAAGACGATCCAAACTTCGGAACCGTACTCAAGGATTATTTATCAATGAACGACTACGATGTCACACATGCTAAAAATGGTATGGAAGGCTTTGAGAAGTTCAAGAAAGACGATTACGATCTCTGTATCCTTGATGTTATGATGCCTTATAAGGACGGATTTACTCTAGCTAAAGAAATTAGAGAAAAGAATGAGGATGTGCCTATCATTTTCCTCACTGCAAAAGCATTAAAAGAGGATGTTCTAAAAGGGTATAAAGTAGGAGCAGACGACTATCTCAATAAACCGTTTGATAGCGAGGTTCTTCTTATGAAAATCAAAGCTATTATGCAACGCAAAGCTGTAGATTCGGTTGCAGATAGTAAACAATTTGAATTCAATGTGGGGAATTTCCATTTGAATTCGAAACTCAGATTCTTAACTTATAAAGATGAAGAGCCTATAAAATTATCTCCTAAGGAGAATGAATTATTACGTATGCTGGCGTTACACGAGAATGACCTGATGCCTCGTGAGCTCGCACTCACAAAGATATGGCGCGATGATAACTATTTCACATCACGTAGTATGGACGTATATATTGCAAAACTGCGCAAGTACCTTAAAAAGGACGACGTAGTAGAAATTTTAAATATCCACGGGGAAGGATTCCGTCTTGTAGTTAAGACAGACGATTAACTGGTTTGATATTAGTGAATACACAAAACGTCTTGAGCAATCAAGACGTTTTTTTATGGATGTAGTCTGCGATTTCAGGAAAAGGCGTCTCGTAATCAAACCAGACAATGCTATCATCCTTGCGATACCAAGTCAGTTGCCTTTTAGCAAAGCGTCGCGTATTAATTTTGATTTTCTCAATGGCTTCTTCAAGTGTTAATTCCTCATCAAAATGAGCAAAAAGTTCTTTGTAGCCCACGGTGTTTAATGCATTTAACCGCTTTCGCGAAAGCAAACTGCGCACCTCCTCTACAAGTCCATTCTCAACCATTACGTCCACGCGTTTATTGATGCGTTCGTACATAATCTCACGAGGAGCCTTGAGTCCAATTTTTATAGTTTTAAAATCCCGCTCAGGTCTAGGTTTATTTCTAAAAGAAGAAAAAGGTTCCCCCGCCGAAAGACAAACCTCTAGTGCCCTGATCACACGTTGATGGTTAAAGAGGTCTACTTGATCATAGTATACAGGATCTTTCTCCTTGAGCAATTCTTGAAGTGCTTCTATACCGTCAAATTCAAGCAATAGTTTAAGTTCTTCTCGCACGCCATTTTTTACCTCAGGGAATTCATCTAATCCATTTATGACGGCATCTACATACATTCCACTACCACCTACCATTACTAGGGTGTCGTGTTTCCTAAAAAGCTTCTTTGTGAGCGCAATTGCTTCCTTTTCATAATGGCCAACACTATATTCATCTTCTACAGAAATATGTTGGATAAAATGGTGTGGGGCTGCATCTAGTTCTTCGGGCTCTGGAACGGCCGTTCCTATCTTCATTTCTTTAAAGAACTGGCGAGAATCTGCAGAGATAATTTCGGTTTGGAAATGGTTTGCAATCTTAATCGATAGGCTAGTTTTACCTATAGCTGTGGGTCCTATGATTGCAATGAGATATTTACTCATCAAATAAAGAATATCCGCATTGATGGCAATGCTGTGCATCATCACGGTGTTTGCGAGTGCCACAATTTTGACAAGACTGTGTATTCATATGCACATAATCTTCCCCGTCTATAGTGACTATATCATTTTTATTTTTGTAATCTTTAGCATACTCGGCACTTACAATACCAGTAGGAACTGCAATGATACCATAACCCATTATCATAATAATGGCAGCGATAAATTGTCCTAGGGGTGTTACTGGTGCAATATCTCCAAATCCAACGGTAGTTAATGTTACTATACACCAATAAACACTAACTGGAATGCTCGTAAAACCACTTTCCTCACCCTCGATCATATACATGAGCGTACCAGCAATAATGCATAGTATGAGTACTGCAAATAGAAAAATACTAATTTTTGCCCTACTATCTTTCAGAGCTTTTGAAAGCTTGTTAGACTCGCCTACATAGCGTGTGACTTTTAAAATCCTGAATATCCTCAGTAGTCTAAGAGCTCTAACTGTGAGTAAAGCATTAGAGCCAATAACGAAAAAAGCCAAGTACTGCGGTATCGTTGAAAAGAAATCAATAAGTCCGTAAAAGCTAAAAATATATTTTGAAGGTTTCTTAACTGTAATAATTCGAGCGAAGTATTCGAATGTAAAAAATATGGTAATAACCCACTCCCCAACCTCAAAAAACTCGTGATATTTTTCGTCAAAACTTTTTACGCTTTCAAGCATGACCAAAGCAATACTGGCAAGAATCAGCACAAGAAGCACTATGTCAAAAACTTTTCCCGCAGGGGTGTCTGCTTCATAAATAATATCGTGAAGTATTTGTCGCCAGCTTCTGTTTTCTGAATTGCTCAAATGAAATGGTATTATCCTACAAGTTCAGTTAAAGGTATTGTTTTTAGATTTCTCTTAGTGCGTGTATAGCTTTTTATAATATGTTGCGCATCTCGATTATCATCCATAGGTGTGATAATAGACCTAAGAATCTCCATATTATTGAGTTGATGGTTAAGATTATAAAACCCTATACCCTTGAAAATCCCGTCTTCTATAAGAACGACAGAACGTTCATTCACTTTCCTACCTCTGTCTATTACGAGCATACTCTTGTTCTCAAAGCTATGTTTTTGTATAAAGGACTGGACGCGTAAGTTGTAAACCTCTGGTGACTCCTCCTCAATACAGGCCCCATTACACTTCTTAATCGTATAATTAAAGCAATTACCAGAAGTTCCGTGCATTATTGTTTTGTTTTGGCACAATACATACGCTTCGATGATACGTTCTAGTTGAGCTTTTGCACTCATAGTATTGCTAAAGGTGGTTATGGCATCTTTAGTCGGATCAGCTCTCTCGGTTTTCAAGTTGATATATCCGTTATCATCTATATAATGAGATAACTGCACTTTAAAATTAGTTCTGCGTAGTGCACGATTAAATTTGGGCCTATTGCGTTTTATCTCTTCATTTTCTTTGAGCAGGGCGATAAGCTCACTTCCAGTTTCTTCGTAAGTCACCTCCACAACATCATCTTGTATTTGCTTGCTCTTACGGTTGTCACTTGTAAAGTGTTGCGTGAGCCGTTTCTTCATGTTCTTGCTCTTCCCGATATAAATGATAGTGCCGTTCACATTGTGCATGTAATACACTCCTGTTTCTGAAGGTACACTGGCTATTATATCTTTGAGCTTTGTATCCATATTCCGCTTAGGGAAGGATTTTACCGCTGCCTGTATAATTTTTTTCTCGGTATCTTTTGCTAGCAACATTTTAAACAGTTGCACGGTGGCTAGCGCATCTCCATCTGCACGGTGCCTGTTAGACATCGGGATTCCTAACGCTTTGGCTAGTTTTCCCAGGCTGTAGCTTTTATGTCCTAATAGTAATTCTTGTGATAACTCTACGGTACAAAGAGTGGTACGCTCAAAGGGATACCCAAGCCTATCAAACTCCAGACTTAAAATACGATAGTCAAACTGTGCGTTATGCGCCACAATAACGCAGCCTGCGGTAATTTCGATGATGCGTTTTGCTACTTCGTAAAACTTGGGAGCATTGCGTAGCATTTCGTTATTGATTCCCGTAAGCCCCACTACAAAAGCTTGTATAGGACGCTCAGGATTTACGAGGCTAATAAATTGGTCGACAACATCGTGTCCGTCAAATTTATAGATGGCGATTTCGGTAATACCCTCTTCGTTGTATTTTCCACCCGTAGTCTCTATGTCAAGTATTGCGTAAATAGAATCTTATTTTGTCATTTCCGCAAAGGCGGAAATCTCATTTATAATTTAATTCCCGCGAAGGCGAGAATCTCGCTGTTATAGTTTCACCTTCGACTTCAAGTCCACCTCAATTTCTCGCTCCAAAAATAGCACTTCCTACTCTAATCATCGTACTGCCATTTTCAATTGCGATCTTATAATCTCCGCTCATTCCGGTGGATAGGATGGAGAGGTTTGCGCTTTCGCGAAAGCGTAAAAATATCCCTTCCAGCAATTCAAACTCTGCCGCTACTTGATCCGTATCGTCTGTAAAAGTGGCCATCCCCATCAGTCCCTTTACATTTACATTAGGATACGCCGAAAGTTTGCCTTGCTCAAATAACTGATTTGCCTCCTCCACGGGCATCCCAAATTTTGAATCCTCGCGCGCAATCTTGATTTGAATGAGAACGTCTATTACACGATTTTCTTTCTTCGCCTGTTTGTTAATTTCCTTGAGGAGTTTGATACGGTCCACAGCGTGCACGAGACTTACAAAAGGTGCCATATACTTAACCTTGTTTGTCTGTACGTGACCTATCATATGCCACTCAATATCTTTAGGGAGTTGCTCCCATTTTTCGGTCATCTCCTGAATCTTATTCTCCCCAAAAATACGCTGACCAGCCTCATAGGCCTCCATTAAGTCTGCATTAGGTTTGGTTTTTGAAACGGCAACTAGGGTGACGTGCTCAGGAATTTCCTGACGAAACTGAAGTATATTTTCTTTTATGCTCATTAAAACTCGTAAATCGTGATGCCACTGCGCAACTTTGGTTCAATATACGTACTTTTTGGGGGCATTGTAAGCCCAGCGTCTGCGATTTCTTTTAGTTCTTGTATTGTGACGGGTAACATCCCAAAACCTACGGTAAAATCGCCCTTATCTATGATGTCTTTTACGTAAACCATATCCTTGCGACCATCTGTATATCCTAGTCGGTCATCATTGCGCATATCTTCTATGCCCAGTAAAGGTCTTAATATATGGTCATATAAGAGCTGGGTGTCCAGTCGCTCCAGTGGATTTCCAAATTCCCGCTGACTGTGTCTCAAATACAATGAATAGAACTCCCCATCCAAGTACATCGTAAAGTGGTGTTTCTTAGTAGGTTTATATAGTGCTGTGCCACGGTTTTCAATGCGAAAAACAGCGTCCAGAGCCACTAAAAAACTTTCCTTAGTATGCCCATTAAGCCCCTTAATGATACGGTTGAATTCATATATTTTCAAGTCAGACTCGGGAATGAGGTAACTCATAAAGTAATTAAAAGCCTCGTTTTTCTTTCCATCTTCTTGATGCGCTTTTGCCAGTAGGTAGGAAGAGCGCGAGCGGTGATGCCCATCTGCAATGTAAATGCAGTCTATGGTTTCAAAAGCTTTTTTGATTTCAGCAATTTCGGCTTCATCAGTTAGTGGCCACAAGTATTGCGTGTCCCTAAAGGTAGTTGTAAACTCATATTCGGCTCGGGATGCCATCGTTTTTTCAAGCACCCTTTCAATGTCCGAATTGTCGGGGTAGGTGAGTAAAACAGCCTCCGCATTAAAACCTACGGTGTCGAGATATTCTTTAAATAATTCCTCCCGATGCTGGATAGTCTCCTCGTGCTTACGGATGATATTGTTTTCATAATCTTCTACAGAAGCCGCAGCAATCATCCCTGAAAACACATTTCCATCTCGGTCTATAATTTTATAGGCATAGTACGCCGGTTGTTCGTCCTGAATAAAAATGCCATCCTCTTTAAATTCTTGATAGCGATTGCGCACCAGTGTAAAACGGTCTCGTCCAGTAACCTCTTTATGATATTTGTAGCCAGGGTCAAGAATATGAAGGAACGAAAAAGGGTTGCGATCCATCCTAAACTTGCGACCTTCCTCTGTGTAATGTTCATAGGCACGCGCAGCGACAAGGCTCACTTTATCACGAGTAGGTCTAACAGCACGGAAAGGGAGGATTTTAGGCATTTTCTAGTTTTGAAAAGGGTTTTTCTGCTTTCGCGAAAGCGTACCTAGTTGTAAATAAAAATTATTCTAAGCAAACATCTGTGCCACTTTCTCAGCTTTTCTTGACTCAGAATAGTCATAAAAACCTTCCCCAGACTTTACCCCAAATTTTCCAGCCCGCACCATATTTACAAGTAGCGGACAAGGAGCATATTTAGGATTTTTAAACCCGTCGTGCATGACTTCGAGAATGGAGAGGCACACGTCCAGCCCTATAAAATCTGCAAGTTGTAGGGGTCCCATAGGATGTGCCATACCTAATTTCATCACGGTGTCTATTTCATATACTCCCGCGACTCCATTATATAAAGTCTCCACAGCCTCGTTTATCATAGGCATCAGGATACGATTTGCAACAAATCCTGGGTAGTCATTTACCTCGACAGGAACTTTTCCTAATTTTTCTGACAAGTCCATAATTTTTTTGGTGGTCTCGTCGCTTGTATTGTAACCGCGAATAATCTCTACCAATTTCATAATGGGCACAGGATTCATAAAGTGCATCCCTATGACTTTTTCTGGACGCTCTGTTACTGCGGCAATTTGTGTAATCGAAATAGAGGAGGTGTTCGTAGCAAGAATACAACCGGCTCCTGTTGCTTCATCTAGGTCTTTAAAAATCTTTAATTTGAGATTTACGTTTTCGGTAGCGGCCTCTACAACTAGATTTGCACTCTTTACACCTTCATTAAGATTTGTAAACGTCGTAATGTTTTTAAGGGTTTCTTGTTTTTGAGTTGCTGTGATACGCTCTTTGGCAAGCATTCTGTCCAAATTCTTAGTAATGGTCGCCATTCCCCGATCTAAAGATTCTTGAGAAATATCTACGAGATGTACGTTGTATCCACTTTGAGCAAAGGTATGTGCAATTCCATTGCCCATTGTTCCTGCTCCTATTACTGCTATGTTCATAAAATGTATTTTTGTCATTTCCGCGAAGGCGGAAATCTCCTCCACCCTTGCAAATATTGTTAGTGATATAAATCTCTCTGGCCTTTCTAAAAATCTGCAATTACCATCTTCGCCACGCGCAAGGCTTCAGTACCGTCTTGCAATGAGACTATAGGGGTGGTGTTTTCTTTTATAGCCTTCGCAAAAGCGTTTAACTCATCGAGTATTGCATTATTCCCAGGTACTTCGGGATTGTCAAAATAGATTTGCTTCTTTACACCCTCAGCATTTTGCAGAATCATTGCAAAATCATCTGGGTTTTCCGGAGCGTCTTTCATCTTTACGACTTCTACCTTTTTCTCCAGAAAATCTACCGAGATGTAGGCATCTTTCTGAAAGAAACGAGACTTACGCATATTCTTCATCGAGATACGACTTGCGGTAAGGTTTGCCACGCATCCGTTTTCAAATTCAATACGCGCATTTGCAATATCTGGAGTCTCACTAATTACCGAAACACCGCTGGCAGTCACCTTCTTCACTTTGCTCTTAACAACACTCAAAATAGCATCGATATCGTGTATCATAAGGTCGAGCACCACAGGAACATCCGTCCCGCGAGGATTAAACTCTGCAAGGCGATGCGTCTCAATAAACATAGGCGTGTCTATCATCTCGCTCACCGCCATAAATGCTGGATTAAAACGCTCTACGTGTCCTACTTGTCCCTTTATATTATGTTCTTGAGCGAGCGCGAGAATTTTCTCTGCTTCCTCAAGGTCATTTGCAATGGGCTTTTCTATAAAAACGTGCTTGCCGGCTTTGATTGCCTTTTCTGCTCCAGCATAGTGGTAGGTGCTAGGTGTTACAATATCTACCACATCGCAGGCTTCGATGAGCGCCTCTTCAGAGTCAAAAGCGGTATATCCAAACTGTTCTGAAACGGTTGCACGCACCTCAGGTGAGGCATCATAAAACCCCACGAGGGTATAGTTTTCAGACTGATTGAGGAGTTTTAGATGTATTTTTCCGAGGTGTCCCGCACCCAGTACGCCAGCTTTAAGCATAGATTTTGATTTTATACAAAAATAGGATTTTACAATGTGTTCTACTATGCAAGCATTGAGAACCTTTTACCTCTTTTTATGAGTAAACATTCTCGTCATAACTATAGCGTGAGGTAGTGTTATGGCCGCTAGAAATGCAACGAGAATAGATATAAACAGTTTATGATAGTCCTGTAAAAAGTAAAAGAGCATTAGTAAAAAAACTATGGCACCTATCCAATATAAAAGTGATGACTTCACATAAGCTTTCAAGTAATCTTTCTCCGCCTTGCCATAGATATGAATTAACTGAGTAAGTAATGAAGGAAGGCTATGCCAGATGATAAAATAAATTGCAAATGCCCATATTAAACTGGCAGTCTTAAAAATTAAGGCAATAACAGCAATAAAAAAAAGCTCTTGCAACCAAAATTGCCATTTCCTATGTATGTAAATGTAAAAGTAACTGCAAAAAAGAATTACCAGCCCACCAGACGCAATGCTCGTGTAAAAGAATAGATTATCTGGAAGTATTACAGCTGTTAAATCTTGGATTACTGCGATACTTTCTGTCTCGTTGAGATGAAATAAAAGACTAAAGATCAATATACCATATAATGTATGGTAGATATATTTAAATTTTTTTCTAATCTCAAGTCTTATAGCCCAGTGCTGCTCGCCAAAATGATATCCACTCAAAATAATAAATAGGAGTGTGGCCATAGCAATGAAATTGAAAAAGAGTGCTGCTGTTCCTAGTACAACAACGACATATATAAAAATAATTTTAAGTATTTCTTTTAGGCTACTCTCCTTTTTATCCTTTAGTAACAAAGAAACGTCATTTGCCCCGTGTACCACGCCTATAGATAAAATAAGAGCGTAACTCAGTATTCCCTCTGCCTCAGTGCTTAGAAACCCTGATATCCAAAGTGTAAAGCAACTGAAAACTAAGGTGAAGCTATTGAGCTTGTGTAAAATATTTTTGTTCAAAGTTTTCATAAAATCATTAAACAAGGCTTCTTATTAGTTAAATTTACTCAAGATTACTAACTAAAATCACAAAACAATGCAAAACTTTATCCTTTTAATGGGCGATGTTACTAAAATCGCGACAGATGATTATGTGGGGTTCACATTCTTCACTGGGTGTATGGCAATGATGGCCGCTGCGGCTTTCTTCTTTTTGTCAATGAATGACTTTGATAGGAAATGGAAAACTTCCATACTTGTATCGGGCTTAATTACATTTATTGCTGCAGTACATTATTTGTATATGCGCGACTATTGGGCTTCAAATGCAGAGTCTCCTACCTTTTTTAGATATGTAGACTGGGTATTAACGGTACCTTTAATGTGCGTTGAGTTTTATCTTATTTTAAAAGTAGCTGGGGCAAAAAAATCGTTAATGTGGAAACTTATATTCCTATCTGTTGTAATGCTTGTAACAGGTTACATAGGTGAAGCTGTAGATCGTGATAACGCGTGGTTATGGGGTCTAGTATCTGGTATTGCTTACTTTGCTATTGCCTATGAAATATGGCTCGGAAGTGCTAAAAAGCTAGCAGTAGAGGCAGGAGGCTATGTTCTCAAGGCACATAAAGCTTTATGCTGGTTCGTATTAGTTGGGTGGGCTATTTATCCTTTAGGATATATGGCAGGAACTCCAGGGTGGTACGATGGCTTGAACGGTCTTCAAATGGATGTTATTTATAACATAGGAGATGCTATCAATAAAATTGGATTCGGACTCGTAATCTATAATCTAGCAGTACAAATGCGCAATAAGGAAGCCATATAGTTTTAACATTGCTCAAAACTATATTGTTTGGAAAGAGGCTGTCTGAAAACTATTCGGACAGTCTTTTTTTATTAAGGGCTATTTCTATTATTCAATCGTAAATGTTTTACAAGTGCTATTTGTTATCAGTTAGTAGTTATCAGTCTGCTTTTAGATAG
>NZ_REFV01000021.1 GCF_003688895.1 Dokdonia sinensis | reverse complement strand
TGTTCATTTTCTTTGAGAGCTTTGATAATCTGACTCTCACTAAATTTGCTGCTTTTCATAATGACAGTTTGAATTTAAAGTTAGTAAATTCGAATTAGTAACTGTCCTATTTATGGGGAAGTCTACACCAAGACTGAAACCAGAAATCTAAAATTACTATCTAATTAATAGAAGGAAGTTGATGTGGAGCCAAGGATGTAAATTTAGAGGTAACAGATAGAACTATAGACAAATCTGAGAGCCTCATAATATTTATGTTCAACAGATTACAATGGGGCTGTAACCTTTTTCGCGATAAGCTGAAGACGTATTTATAAAAAGCGTAAAAAACATCCTTTAAATTTTAACCTGTATCCATTGCTAGAATATTAATGAAACGTTAACTTTGTGAGACGTAGTAAATGCACTTGTGTTATGAGTTCTCTTTCTGAAGTTGTTGATTCACTGGAAATTAGAATCGCTGCTTTGTTGAAAAAATACGAAGATGTGAAGCAAATGCGGGTAGTTTTAGAACAAGAACTTACCGCCACGCAACAGGAGAACAAACAACTTAAAGCAATCGTCGAAACACACGAAGGACAGATCAAGACGCTCAAAACCGCAAATGCACTACTAGGCAGTAATGATTACAAACGGGAAACCAAACTGAAGATAAACGCTTTAGTACGTGAGATAGATGCGTGTATCGCATCCCTTGCAGAATAATATTTTATGGCAGACAAGCTCAAAATCAAGTTGTCTATTGCAGATCGAGTGTATCCGCTCACGATAAATCCTGCCCAAGAAGAGGGGTTGCGCAAGGCAACAAAGGATATAGAAGCAATGGTCAAGCAATTTGAGCAGAGTTACGCCGTTAGAGATAAGCAAGATGTACTGGCCATGTGTGCCTTACAATTTGCCTCTCAGGTTACCCAAAAAACTATAGATGAAGACTCTGTAAGTGAAAAAACAGCAGCCAGATTACAACGGCTGTCAGAATTACTCGAACAGAGCTTAACATAGACGTTCTTTACATACAACAAGCATATTACTGCCTGCATTGGTTATTTTTTTGATAAACTCAACAGTTATTTTATAACCGAGCGACTCTAGACTGTAAAAGAACGCCCTTACTAGCTTGACTAGGTAGAGGGACTCTTGATCAGCCTTATAGCTCAAATCCTTTTTTTAGGAGTTTATACAGAACCCAGACTAATGCAGGCTTTTTTTTGTGAGACCCAGTACTATGAAGCCCGCAGGGCGCACATAATACTGCTGGTCGAACAAATCCCGACGCAGGTCGGGATCCATTTGTAAGACTAATGCTTTTTAATGATGCGCTGGTCGAACAAATCCCGACGCAGGTCGGGATCCATTTGTAAGACTAATGCTTTTTAATGATGCGCTGGTCGAACAAATCCCGAAGCAGGTCGGGATCTATTTGTAAGATCGAAGTTCTTAATAAAGTGCTGGTCGAACAAATCCCGACGCAGGTCGGGATCCATTTGTAAGACTAATGCTTTTTAATGATGCGCTGGTCAGACAATTCCCGACGCAGGTCAGGATCTTTTAGATAATGCAACTACGTAAAATAATTGCTATATCTAAAACCCTCGTCATTAGACGAATATTAAAAAAGCACTCATAGCGAGTTGCTTTGTGGGTAATACCACACCATCAACCACTAGATCGCCGAAGGGCGTCTTAATACTTAACTTAATTATGGAACATACCGCACTCTTGTTTATTGTAGGTGTGATTGCACTAGCAATAGGCTTTCTTGCAGCAAAGTTGCTAGAACGCAACAACGCCTCAAAACTCATACAACGCGCAAAGAAAAGTGCCCAAGGCATTCTTAAAGAAGCAAAGTCAGAAGGAGAAGCACTCAAAAAAGATAAGATACTACAGGCCAAAGAAAAATTTATCGAGCTCAAATCTGAGCACGAGAAGGTCATCTTGAGCCGTGACAAGAAAATATCAGAGTCAGAAAAGCGTGTACGGGATAAAGAGTCACAGGTGAGTAGTGAGCTTTCGCGAAATAAAAAACTCAACCAGTCCTTAGAAGACAAGCTTAAGGATTACGATAAGCGTCTAGAATACGTAGACAAGAAAACTGCCGAAGCTGAGAAAATGCACGCTAGCTCTGTAAAACAGCTCGAAGTAATCTCGGGACTCTCTGCCGAAGAAGCAAAATCACAACTCGTAGAAACGCTAAAAGATCAGGCTAAAACAGATGCGATGGCACACATCCAGACCGCAATGGAAGAGGCAAAAATGACGGCAGAGCAAGAAGCAAAGAAAATAATCATAAACACCATACAACGTATCGGAACAGAGGAGGCAGTCGAAAACTGTGTCTCTGTATTTAACTTAGAAAGTGACGATGTAAAAGGTCGTATCATAGGCCGTGAGGGACGTAATATACGCGCCATTGAAGCAGCAACGGGCGTAGAGATCATTGTAGATGATACCCCAGAGGCGATTATCCTTTCTTGTTTTGACAGCGTACGTCGTGAGGTTGCACGATTATCTTTGCACAAATTAGTGACTGATGGACGTATTCACCCTGCACGTATTGAGGAAGTTGTAAATAAAACGACTAAGCAAATCGAGCAAGAAATTGTTGAGGTAGGTAAACGCACCGTAATTGATTTAGGGATTCACGGGTTACATCCAGAACTTATAAAGGCCGTAGGAAGGATGAAATATCGTTCCTCATACGGTCAGAACCTCTTACAACACAGTAGGGAAGTGGCAAAGCTTTGTAGCGTTATGGCTGCAGAACTTGGCGTAAATGCAAAGCTAGCGCGTCGCGCGGGATTATTGCACGATATAGGAAAAGTACCAGAAACAGATACAGAAACCCCTCACGCAATCCTAGGAATGCAGTGGGCAGAGAAATATGGCGAAAAACCAGAAGTATGCAACGCCATAGGAGCGCACCACGATGAAATAGAAATGACGAGTTTACTATCTCCTATAGTTCAGGTATGTGACGCCATAAGCGGTGCACGTCCAGGGGCGAGACGTCAGGTATTAGATTCATACATCCAGCGTTTAAAGGATCTAGAGGATATTGCTTTTGGCTTCCAGGGAGTACAGAAGGCGTACGCCATACAAGCCGGTCGCGAACTCCGAGTAATTGTCGAGAGTGAGAAAGTGAGTGATGATAAAGCAGGAGCATTATCCTTCGAGATTTCGCAGAAAATTCAAACCGATATGACCTACCCAGGGCAAGTAAAAGTAACCGTAATACGTGAGACACGTGCGGTGAATATTGCGAAGTAGAATTGTTTCACTTTTTATAAATACGTCTTCAGCGTATCGCGAAAGGTTTATTGGAAATATAAAAAGCCAGAACTTTTATTTGTTCTGGCTTTATCTCTATTCATTTTGAAATGGTCAAGATACAATTAGTAGTAATTGTTACATATTTTATTATGTAGCTCTTAATGATCATCGATTATTCTATATTTTTCCTTTGCCTCTCTCTTAATCATTATTTTTCCAATTCGATGATTAAATTCTCCCTCAATTTCAATATAACTTTCTTTTGAATCATTTATGATCGGTTTTGATTTACCTGAGATTCTTCCCATTATTTGATCACCTTTCTCAAATTTACTGCTGTTAATTTCTAAATCGTAAAACTCAAACTCTACGTTTAAGATATTTTTTCCATTATATTCAGGGTAGTCAGAGTAGAGGGTAATATATGCTTCTGGTTTCTCCTGTAAATTAATACCAAATGCAGTAACGCTCGTACCAACAGATCCTATTACCACAACTAGTGAATCAGATTTACCATTGTCATACGAACTATAAGCAAAGTATTCAAAATTTGATTTTTTAATCTTTATTATGGTTGAGTCAACTTGAATATCAGGGTTAATCTTCCAATTTTGAGCTGAAATTCTAAATCCAAACGCAATTAAAAAGAATGTGTAAGTGACTTTTTTCAATTTATTAATAGATACATTATATAAAAACTACGTCTAATTGTCTTGACCATTAACTAATGAAATACAACAGAAATATTTAATTACTCCTGCACGTGCGTAGCATAATTACGCCATTTCTCAATACAAGCCGTCATATCTTCTGGGATTTCGGTCTCAAAACGTTTGTATTCTCCAGAAATAGGATGTACGAAGCCTAAAGTTTTGGCGTGTAGGGCTTGTCTCGGGAGCACTTTAAGACAATTATCTACAAACTGTTTGTATTTAGTAAACGAGGTTCCTTTTAAGATGGCATCTCCACCGTAGCGCTCATCGTTAAAAAGTGTGTGACCTATGTGTTTCATATGCACCCGTATCTGGTGAGTTCGACCAGTTTCCAATTTGCAGGACACTAACGTTACATAGCCCAAACGTTCAATGACTTTATAGTGTGTAACCGCAGGTTTTCCATTATCAGCCTCATCGCCAAAGAAAACTGTATTCTGTAATCTGTTTTTAGGATGCCGTCCTATATTGCCTTCAATCGTACCTTCATCGTCCACTACATTTCCCCAAACGATAGCGACATATTCCCGCTCCGTGGTTTTATTAAAGAATTGCTTGGATAGATGTGCCATGGCGTGTTCGGTTTTGGCAATCACCAGCAGGCCAGAAGTGTCTTTATCTATGCGGTGTACGAGTCCTGGGCGCTCACTACTGTTGTTAGGCAGATTGTCAAAGTGGTAAATGAGACCATTAATGAGCGTCCCATCATAATTCCCGTGACCAGGATGAACCACCATTCCCGCCGGCTTGTTTACCACGAGTAACGTATCATCTTCATAAACAATATCTAGTGGGATATTCTGTGGCGTGAGAAGGTTCTCAGGTTTTGGGTATTCAAATAAAGCGCGCACTACATCTCCAGCTTTGACTTTGTAATTTTGTTTTACAACAACGTCATTTACTTGTATGCTTCCGTTTTTTGCAGCTTTCTGTATTTTATTTCGGGTAGCATTTTCGACAAAGTTCATCAGGAACTTATCCACGCGCAAAGGTTCCTGTCCTTTGCTTGCGGTAAAACTATAATGCTCATACAATTCGTCGTCTCCCTCTTCCTCAGGACCCATCACTTTATTTTCATCCATCGGTGTCATCATTATCATCGTTAAAAGCGTCGCGGTAGCTCCCTTTTCCATTTCCTAACACAAGGTCAATGACAGATGTTTTCTCTAGTCTATCGCCAGGACTTACAGATTTTCCTTTGTGGCGCAAGCCACGTACTTCATCTTCACCTATGTGATCTATATAGGTAATCGTACCCACTTCAAAGCCTAACGCCTTGAGTGTCGGTTCTACTTGGCGCCTTGTGCGTCCTATCAAGTTCTCGGGAACTGTAATTTTTCTAAATCCTGACGGATTGAGTACCAGATAGATCTGTCTATTTTCCTTTACAAACTTTCCCGCTTCTGGGTCTTGCTCTATTACAGAATATTTAGGATAATTTGGATTATAATTTGCGCTGTCTATGATGAAATAACGCAGATCTACATTGCTTAGTTCTTGATCTACAAGGTCTAGTGTCATCCCTTTGATGTTTGGTACCGCAATACGCTCATCGTGGTTTGTAGTGCTTCCCAGCCACCATTTTACAAGAAAAATTAATAGAATAAGGAATATAAACGCAAGTACAAGTTGTTTGACAAATGTCTTGCTAAAAATGAATTTGATAATACTCATAAATAGATAGTGGTTAGTGTTACAAAGATATAGGATATTAAAAGAAACCCCTATTTTTACCTTAACGTAATGCCAGTCCATTTGTTTTGGGCTGTATAAATTTTCACGAAAGTGCACAAAAAGAATATTGCCGTTTTAATGGGTGGCTACAGTAGCGAATTCGAAATCTCGCTCCAAAGTGGCGCCACCGTCGTACAATCACTGAACGATGATCTATACAATGTCTATCCCGTTCATATTTTAAAACGGGGCTGGTTTGCCGTGGTCGACGGTCAGGAGTTTGAAATAGATAAAAGTGACTTTAGTTTTAAGGACGCTTTCCTGCCGGCCGGACAGGCGGGCGCGAAAAGAGTGACTTTCTCTGCCTGCTACAACACCATACACGGGACACCGGGAGAAGATGGTAAACTGCAAGCTTATCTTGAACTTTTGGGCATTCCCCAAACGAGTTGTAACTTTTACGAGAGTGCACTTACCTTTAATAAAAAGGATACCCTCAGTGTGTTAAAATCGTATGGCGTGCCTATGGCATCATCTGTCTATGTTAATGAAGGAGATGATATAACGATGGAATTTAAAAATGGTGTGGCTGTAAACATCGGTTATCCCTGTTTTGTAAAACCTAACCGTGCCGGGTCCAGTTACGGTGTGAGCAAAGTATACAAGGAGGGTGACCTCGAGGACGCACTAAATAAAGCATTTGCAGAAGACAGTGAAGTGCTCATAGAATCATTCCTAAGCGGTACTGAAGTATCTGTGGGAGTTTTTAATTTTGGAGATGGAACTAAGGTTTTGCCTGTATGCGAAATTGTTCCGGACGGAGATTTCTTTGACCTCACCGCAAAATATTCTGGAAAATCACAAGAAATTGTACCCGCAAGACTAAGTGATGAAGATACGCAAGCCGTACAGTCGCTCACTAGCGGAATTTATGAAATAATGAATCTCAAGGGTATTTGTAGGATCGACTTTATCTTTCACAAAGGGAAACCCCATTTTGTTGAGGTGAATACAAACCCTGGATTGTCAAAAGAAAGTATTATACCGAGACAGATAAAAGCATCTGGACAAACACTTACCCAAGTTTTAGGGCAGGCGGTTGAAGATTGCATGAAGCGATTAGGAAATTAATAGTAAGATTCTCGCCCGAGCTTGCACTGAGCGTAGCCGAAGTGCGGAAATGACAAAAAAAATATTATGAGAAGAGCAGTATTCCCAGGGTCTTTTGACCCCATTACATTAGGACACTATGATATTATAGAGCGTGGTCTTACACTTTTTGATGAGGTGATTCTTGCCATAGGAGTGAACTCCACCAAAAAATATATGTTCTCTCTCGAGCAACGCAAGAAGTTTCTTGAAGATTCATTTGCGGGGGAGAAGCGCATCACGGTTATGACGTATCAAGGCTTAACGATTGACTTCTGTAAGGAACAACAGGCCGAATACATCCTAAGAGGCCTAAGAAATCCCGCCGATTTTGAATTTGAAAAAGCCATTGCACATACTAATCGAAAGCTTTCCGGGATTGAAACTGTTTTCCTCCTAACCAGCTCAGGAAAGAGTTATATTTCTTCCAGCATCGTACGTGATGTGATACGTCACGGCGGTGATTATACGGAGCTTGTGCCAGAAGCAGTTCGCGTAGAAAAGTAAAAAAATCGCTCGAGAGAGCGATTTTTTTTATTCTTATTACAATCAAGCCTACTTTTTATTCTGTTGGTCCTTAATTGTTTTTTCGTCGATATCAAATTTGTTGGTTTTTTGATTCGTGTTTCCAGTTGGGTTTGTTGGATTTTTCTGTTCTACTTTACTTTCAAATTTACGTTCCATAGTCTTTCTTCTTTTTTAAATTCATATAAAGATAGAATTACAAGGTGTTAATTGCTCTTAAGGCAATGTTAGTTTTGGGTTAAAGTATTTTCAGCAGGAGCAATTTCCCGCTTTCCGCTTCAATTTCCCGAAGTATATTCGGTACAAGCTCTCATTTCGCTATCGCTTTATTGCGGGATTTTCACTACAATCGGGGCGAGGGGATAGGCTTGTGATTATTTTCGGTAAAGTGATAACTTTATAATGAGTGATACATCAGGACTAACCTATCAAACTACCTTTAAATATTTAGCCCAGTTTTTTCTTGAATGGTATTTACAATGATGTTAAAACCGACGGTAAAATAATTAATTTTTACTTTTTGCTTTTTATCTGAAGATATGATAAGTTCTCCTATTGAAGCATTAAATTTTATTTTTTCAATGGCGTTCCACGAAATCACATTTGATTTTCCAAAATAGGAAATCACCTCTATGGAGCCTTCTCTAATTATCGTTTTGTGTTTATCAAAGCTATAACTACAAAAGATTACAAATGACAGAAAAAATGTAAATACTAAACCTATGATAAGGTCGGTCATTTCACCTTTATCCGTGATTCTCAAGAAAGCAACAAAACAAAGGAACATCCCTACAACTCCAAAGCCTATAAAAAAATATAAGGGCGCCTTGTTCATTCTATAAACGATAGCTCCGTTCAGGGTTTTATGTACAACCTCGTTTTTGTATTTAGAAAAATACCAAACGAGAACTGCGGTAATGACTGTTGTGGCAAGTGTTGCTAGAAATGCTACCAATGGTTATTTTCTAATGGTTTTAACAAAATCGGCAACACTATCCGCCCCATTTTCTGTGATATGCTTAATAAAAGCGCTACCTATAATAGCTCCCTTTTGATACTCAGTAGCAGCGATAAACGTCTCACTATCCTTAATCCCAAAACCTACAACTTGAGGATTGTTAAGATTCATTGCGGCAATGCGTTTAAAGTAATCTGACTGTATATTCCCAAAGCCTGAAATATTACCAGTTGTACTTGCGCTGCTTACCATATAGATAAAACCATCGCTGGCAGCATCTATTTGTTTAATGCGGTCATCCGTAGTTTGTGGTGTGATTAGGAAAATATTAATCAAGCCGTAATTTTCAAAAATGGCTTTGTACTCCGCTTCGTATTCGGCGAGTGGGAGGTCTGGCATTATGATGCCATCTATACCTACCTCTTGACATTGCGCACAGAACTTTTCAACCCCATATTGTAACATAGGATTGAAATACCCCATCACAATAAGTGGAATGTGAATGGTATTCCGAATATCTTTCAACTGATCAAAAAGCAGTTGTGTCGTCATTCCGTTTTTAAGTGCAGCCGTACTGCTCTCCTGGATGGTAGGCCCATCTGCCAGCGGGTCAGAAAAGGGGAGTCCTATTTCTACCATATCCACGCCACTTTCTTGCAATTGAGTAAGTATGGAAACGGTGTCATTTATGGCTGGATAGCCCGCTGTGAAGTATAACGATAACATTTTTTTGTCTTCGCTTAATTTTTGGTTTATTCTATTCATTTTAATTTAATCTCCGCGAAGGCGGAGATCTCGTCCACCCTAGCAATTAGTAATATTATAACATCCAACCCAAATCATTCCAATCTGGATTCATATCATTAACTAAATTATTTTTCCATTCTCTATTCCAATTCTTAATAAGAATTTCTCTTTTACGAGCTGCTTGTGCAGTCTTATGGGATTCAAAGTAAACTAACTTGTCTACATTGTATTTACCAGAAAAACTGTTTTTGTACTTTTTGTTTTTATGTTCTAGGATACGTTTTTTGAGATCGTTTGTGAAACCTACATAAATAACCTTATTGTATTTATTAGTTAGAATGTAGGTGTAGTATGTCATATCGTTATAACTCGATGAGACCACCGCCTTCGCGGAGGTTTAATTAAAGCCCAAAGTACTCGATATACGTATTCAAATCCTTATCCCCGCGCCCAGAAAGATTAATCACTACAACGTCATCTTCCTTAAACTTGCGGGTTTCAAAAATGGCGAGGGCGTGACTGGTCTCGATAGCTGGAATGATCCCTTCCAGTTTGCTAAGTTGCAATCCAGCTTGCATCGCAGCGTCATCTGTAACCGAAATAAATTCACCACGACCAGAGCGGAACAAATGTGCGTGCATGGGGCCAACACCAGGGTAGTCCAGCCCCGCCGAAATAGAGTAGGGTTCTGTAATCTGCCCATCATCGGTTTGCATTAATAATGTTTTGCTTCCGTGTATAATTCCCTCACGGCCTAGTGCAGATGTTGCCGCGCTCTCTCCAGAGTCTATTCCCTTTCCTGCAGCTTCTACAGCGATGATGCCTACTTCTGGCTGGTCGAGATAGTGATAGTACAGTCCAGCCGCATTGCTACCGCCACCCACGCAGGCGACCACATAATCAGGATTTTCTCTACCTTCTTTTTCTAGAAGCTGTGCTTTGGTTTCTTTAGAAATAACCGCCTGAAAACGTGCTACCATATCTGGATATGGATGAGGTCCTACCACGGAACCTATGATATAATGAGTATCTACGGGATTGTTGATCCAGTCGCGTATGGCCTCGTTAGTCGCATCCTTTAGGGTCTTACTTCCAGACTCTGCTGGCTTGACCGTTGCGCCCAGCATTTTCATTCGGGCAACATTAGGCGCTTGACGCTCAATGTCTATCGCCCCCATATACACGATGCACTCAAGTCCCATTAATGCGCAAACCGTTGCAGTAGCAACACCGTGTTGTCCTGCACCAGTTTCGGCGATGATTCTGGTTTTCCCTAATCGCTGTGCCATCAAGATTTGCCCGATAGTATTATTTACTTTATGAGCACCCGTGTGACACAAATCTTCTCGTTTTAGATAAACTTTAGCGCCATATTTTTTACTGAAACGCTCTGCATAGTAAAGCGGAGTAGGTCGCCCCACATAATCCTTCAATAACTGATGGAACTCTTCCTGAAAAGAAGGCTCCTCCATAATCTGAATATATTGCGAGCGGAGTTCTTCCACATTTGGGTAAAGCATTTCTGGAATGAATGCTCCGCCAAAATCTCCGTAATAGCCTCTTTCATCGGCTTGATAGCTTGTCTCTCTTTCTAGTGTATTCATAGCAATAATATTACGAGCGTAGCGGGGTAATCTCCGCCATTGCTTGTTTAAATTTTTCTAAATTCTTGATATCCTTCATTCCCGGTTCTTTCTCAAACTTACTATTTACATCGAGTGCAATAATAGGTAAGTCCGTAGCTAGAATGTCTTTTATTTTTTCAATTTCATCTAATCCTATTCCCCCGCTTAAGATCATCGGAGTTTTAGACGTGTAATTCATTAAAACCTCCCAGTTAAAGGTATATCCATTTCCTCCTTTTTCTTTACCTTTTGTATCAAACAAGAAAGCGTTTACGATTCCCTCATAAGGCTTTAGTCTGTTGAAGTCAAAAGTGTCCTTAATTCCGAAGACTTTCCACACTTCGACTCCGCTCAGTGCGGGAACTTCAACCTTTCGACTAGGATCCGGGTCCTCGTCTGGTTTACCAAGCTCTGAGCGTAGCCGAAGGGCGTTAACATAAGCTGGTGACTCGTCACCGTGCAATTGTACGATGTCTAATTTATATTTTTCTATTTGCGCTTTCGCAAAAGCTAACTCAGCATCTACAAAAACGCCTACCTTTTTAATTCCTACAGGCAGATCAGGAATCTCCATACCTTCAAAATCTCGCTTGCTCTTACCATAAAATATAAAGCCCAAATAGTCTGGCTGTAGTACAGCGACTTCTTGAGTGTTAAATTTCATTCCGCAGATTTTGAGTTTCATAGTATAGATTTCAGATGTCTATTTCAGTTCATTTATAAACTCCTTTGCACTCTTCCCAGGATCATCCGTCTTCATAAAATTCTCGCCTATGAGAAATCCTTGAAAACCGTGAGGCCTTAATTCTTTAATCGCTTCCACCGAGGAAATGCCACTTTCAGAAACTTTTATAAACTCATCTGGAATTTGCTTGATAAGCGTTTTACTGGTTTCTAAGCTCACTTCAAAGGTCTTTAGATTCCGATTATTTATCCCTAGTAAATCTACTGATGGCATAACGGATTTGTGCAATTCATCTTCGTTATGAGATTCGCAAAGTACATCGAGATTCAAGCTTTTAGCCAATTTTGAAAATGTTTCTATTTGCTTTCGCGAAAGCGTAGCCGAAATCAGCAATATCGCGTCTGCTCCGTGAGCTTTTGCCTCGATAATCTGGTACTCGTCTACAATAAATTCCTTGCGCAACAGCGGAAAGGAAGCCGAAGCCCTCGCCAAAATCAAATCATCCAGCGAACCGCCAAAATACTTTCCGTCCGTCAAAACAGACATCCCACTCACTCCTGCTTTCTCATAACCACGCGCCACATCTTCAACGCTCAGGTTATGATTGATAACCGACTTGCTAGGGCTACGGCGTTTATGTTCTGCAATGATGCCAGAGCCATTTTTTACGGCCGTCGCCAGAGAAACCGTTTGTCTTCCGAAAAGAAGAGATTGTTCTAATTGGCTCAGGGGAATGAGGCTTTTGCGTAAAGCTACCTCCTTTATTTTATCTGATGTTATTTTATCTAATATTGTCATTTATCAATTTTCATTCGGAGGTTTCGATACAATTTATTTTCTGTGCTATGCTCCGTAAATAAATCACTCAACCACCTTAAACTGTTATACTGTTTCAAATTTATAATCATCGGCACTCTCTAAGGTGGTTGAGTGATCCAGATAGCTATCGGGATTGTATCGAAACCTCCGATTTTATCTACTCAACGCAATCAACTGCTCTAACTTCCTTTTTGCCTTCCCACTCTGTAAACTCTCTTTTGCCTCTTCAAATCCTTCTTTCGGCGTCAGACCTTTGACAGTCGCAATCGCCATCCCAGCATTGGCACAAACAACATTATTCTGTGGTTCTGTTCCGTTGCCAGAGATGACATCAACAAAAATTTTCGCGGAAGCGGAAACACTATCTCCACCATAAATATCTTGTTGTGTATGTCCCGTCACCCCAAAATCTGCTGGAGTGAGCATCAACTCCGTTTTATTTGTAATTGCTTTTGTTGCTCCTGTAAGTGATATCTCATCGTATCCATCCAACGCGTGTAGAATCGTGAAGTTTTTTTCTCCTTTCTGGTAGAGATAACCGTACATTCTCGCCAACTCAAGATTAAAAACTCCAACGAGCTGATTGCTCGGGAACGCAGGATTTACCATAGGGCCCAACATATTAAAAAAGGTTTTCACGCCTAATTCTCGGCGTATGGGTGCAACGTTTTTCATCGCAGGGTGGAATAGGGGAGCGTGCAACACGCACATCCCGATCTCCTCCATCGAGCGCTTAAGGAAATCCTTATCGTTGCTAAATTTAATCCCCAAATGCTCCATCACATTACTACTTCCAGAGACAGAACTTACGCCATAATTACCGTGTTTAGTAACATTTACACCTGCTCCCGCAGTTATAAAGCTGGACAGCGTAGAGATATTGAACGTGTCTTTTCCATCACCGCCCGTACCGCACAGGTCTATAGCGTTGTAGTCGGAAAAGTCTACGGCGTGGCATAAATCCAACAATGCATCGCGGAAACCTTCTAGTTCTTCCACCGTAATGCTACGCATCATATATACCGTCAGGAATGAGGCTATCTGGCTAGAATTGTATTTTCCCTCAGAGATATTTACGAGAATCTCACGACTCTCGGCTTTTGTGAGAATGTCGTGATTTATAAGTCTGTTGAGTATTTGTTTCATAGAGTGTTCGCTTTCGCGGAAGCGCAATTAAACTATTATTTATGCACCTTGACAACATTTAAATCATTGTAATCTCTGGCAACATTGAGACGGGCTCTTTCTAAAATTATTGTTTTACTATTAATGCCCTCAGGGAGTGTTTTGTGATCCACATAATTATAAATCCCGCTATTGCCGAAGGTGACTACCCAACCCTTAGCAAATTGTGCTTTTTTAACCGTTCCTTTTCCTTGGACTTTATTTTCATCTACCACGTCGCGAAGTAAGTCTTTTGCATTTGCAGTCATCTGAGTGTCTGAACCGCTTTTCTTAAAAATGGCGTACGTTCCATTTTCAAAAAGCACCCAATTAGGACGCTGTTTACTGATACCTAACTGAACGCTAAAAATGAGCGATGAATAATCCTTTTTCTCGACAACTTCTTCGGCGATTTCTTCTACTTCTTCTATGATTTCTGAGGTTTCCTCTAGAGGTTTTGCTATTACAGGTTCCTCATTTGTAGCGTTATTACTACCGCATCCTAAGAAGAGTAGCATTGCTGTTATACTGATGATGATTAGTTTCATAATTAGTGATTTATCCAGTTTGCAATCATTTTCTTCCCGTCTGGCGTGAGCACAGATTCTGGGTGGAATTGTACTGCTTCGATATCAAACTCACGATGGCGTAGTGCCATTATTTGACCGTTCTCATCTACTGCTGTAACTTCGAGCATCGGAGGGAAGTTCTCTGGAGCAACCACCCAACTGTGATAACGTCCCACGTCTATTTTTGAGCCAAGTCCTTTAAAAAGTACGGTATCTTCTCGAGTTATATCAATAGAAGTTGCTACACCGTGAAAAACGCGGTCTAAGTTAATAATCGTTCCGCCGAACACTTCGCCAATGGCTTGTTGGCCTAGACATACACCCAGAATAGGCTTGGTTGTCGCATATTTTTTAATCACTTCCTTGAGCAATCCTGCTTCGTCTGGAATTCCAGGTCCTGGGGAAAGTAATATCTTATCGTAGGCCTCACATTCGTCTAAGTTAAACTGGTCGTTGCGCTTTACAGTGACTTCGCAGTCTAGTTCTTCCAGATAATGAACAAGATTATATACAAAGCTGTCGTAATTATCGATGACTAATATCTTCTTACCTCTCCCTAGCCCTCTCCTATGAGGAGAGGGAACAGATGCGTAATTTTCTTTAAATGTATCTTTCATTTTATAATCCTGTAGCTGTTTTTAGATTGCTTCTGCGAGTTCGAGGGCTTTTTGCAAAGCTCCTAGTTTGTTGTACACTTCTTGTAATTCTTTAGACGGGTCACTTCCCGATACTACTCCTGCGCCTGCTTGAAAGTGCAGGGCGTGGTTTTTACTTAGAAAAGACCTGATAATTATCGCGTGATTAAAATTACCGCTAAAATCCATAAACCCAATCGCTCCACCATAAAAGGTACGGTTTCGGTTTTCGTATTTCTCCAGTAATTGCATTGCATTATGTTTAGGCGCTCCACTTAGGGTTCCTGCAGGAAACGTATCTGCCACTACTTGCAGGGTATTGCTGTCTTTGTGCATTGTACCCGTCACTTTACTTACTAGGTGTATCACGTGGGAGAAAAATTGCACTTCGCGATAGGTTTCTACCTGAACGCTATGTCCATTTCTGGATAAGTCATTGCGAGCAAGGTCTACCAGCATCACGTGTTCTGAGTTTTCTTTTTCGTCTTTGGCGAGTTCTTTGGCTAGGATGGCATCTTGCTCATCATTTCCAGTACGTTTAAAGGTGCCAGCAATGGGGTGGATTTCGGCTTTTCCTTCTTTTACTACTAGTTGAGCTTCTGGTGATGAACCAAAGATTTTAAAGTCCCCATAATCAAAGTAAAACAAATAAGGAGAGGGATTTACAGACCGCAATGCTCGATAAACATTGAATTCGTCTCCAGTAAACTTCTGTGAGAATCGCTTGCTGGGCACAATCTGGAACACATCGCCACGCTGGCAATGTTTTTTGCAGGTGTCTACCAGGCTCTTATAATCTTCGTCTGTAATGTTGCTCTCCGGGGCGCCGGATTTTGCAAAATTATACTCGGCAAAGTTTTTTGATTTAAGGAGTTGCTCGATTTCGGCAATGTTGTTTTCGCCTGTGGTGTTGTGGCAAAAAATGTAAGCCTCGTTATTAAAATGGTTTATCGCAATGATGTTTTGATACACCGCATAATACACATCTGGAATTTCGAGATCACCTTCTTTTTTGGCAATGTCAATGTCTTCAAAATACTGCACGGCATCATAGGATAAGTACCCAAACAAACCATTATTTATGAATTTATGCGCGGTGGTGGTGGCGGAGAACGCTTTCGCGAAAGCGTCCAAAATCCCCACAACATTTGTTTCTTTATCCATCGTGATTTCCTTACCCGTCCCGTCTGGAAACTGCTGAACGATGGTGCCATTTGCCACTTTTATGGAAGCAATAGGATTGCAACAGATATAGCTAAAGCTGTTATCGTTTGCGTGGTAGTCGCTACTTTCCAGCAAGAGGCTATTAGGAAAACGGTCGCGCAATCTCAGGTACACAGACACGGGCGTGATGGTGTCTGCTAAGAGCTTTTTTGCGTGTGTTTTTAAGTTGTATTTCATTGTTTTTGAATACTTATTTGAGCATTTACATAAAGAAATGCTCATTCATTTAACGGACCCCGCGATGCCCGCGGGGTTAGTTCAATATGCTGTTTTGAATGCATTGCTACGCAATTTTTCAAAACAGTATTTCACTAAAAAAAGCCTGTCGTAAGGACAGGCTTTAATATGATATAGACATACGGGCGTGGCTTACGACGGGTTACGTTGTATGTTCCACCACCAAGTATGTACTGTGTTATTTTTCATTTGAGCCTCAAAGATAGCAACCCAGACGAAATAAAAAAAGCCCGCTCCATTATTTTTGAGCAGACTTTTCTTTCTTTTTCAAAGCAATTTTTAAAACCTAGTAATTCAGATTTACCGTAAGTTCGAACTCATCGTTTATAGCTTTGTCTTTTAAACCATCTATAAATGATGCAGAACCGTATTTGATGCCAAACTTTGTGCGGTCTACGGCAAATGTCGTTGAGGCACTCGTGTCATTTGCATTCATTTTTACCTTTATACTTTCTGTAATACCTTTTATAGTCAGGTCACCCACGACGCTGTAGCCATCGCCACTTTGCGCCACGTCTGTGATTACAAATGTTGCTGTAGGATGTGCTTCTACACCAAAGAAATCTTCAGAATTAAGGTGCCCTTCCAGTTTTTCTTTTCCTTTTCCAGCCTCGAGGTCAGTGACGGTTATGGTGCTCATATCTACGGTGAAGTTTCCTCCTACGAGTTTTCCATCTTCCATTTCAATCTCACCGTCTTTAAGGGCGATAGTTCCTGTGTGTTGTCCGAGGACTTTTTTTCCTACCCACGTAATGGTGCTACTTTCTACCTTAACGGTTTTTTTAATAGGGTTTGTGGTTGCGCTTGTTCCTAATACTACGGCGAGTGCAAATACTGTGGTTAACATTTTCTTTTTCATTGTGTTTTAATTTAATTATTTGTTTCTGTTCTTAATGTATTGAGCAAGTTATTGAGATGCTCGAGCTCATTTGAGTTGAGTTGTGCGGTTATTTTATCTTCGGCAGTTGCTACTGCTTCGTCCATTTTCTGAAGGGATTCTAGACCTTTTGCGGTGATCAATATTTCGACTTTACGTCTGTTAGAAGGGCACACTTCACGTACTACAAATTCTTTTTTTATGAGTTTATCTACAAGGCGAGTGGTGTTGCTCATTTTTGTAACCATCCTATCATTTATAGTCGATAGATTTGCCGGTTTTCCCTTCTGACCGCGCAGTATTCTTAACACGTTAAACTGCTGTAGGGATAGGTCGTGAGGTTTCAGGGCCTCGGCGAGGATGTCGTTTGCCCAGTTTGCGGTGTATAAAAGGTTAATAGACAGCTTTCGCGAAAGCGGTAATGGTGCCGTTTGAATTTGATCCTCTATTGTCATTACAATTGTTGTATATACAAATGTATAGGATTTTAAGTTTCAAGCAATAAATTTTAACATAGTTTTAAATTATGTGTTCAATGAATGTGCTGGGTTACTATAAAATAGAGTGCAAAAACCTTAACAGTTTTGTATTAAAGTTCGTTAATTTGATTTGTGTCAAAAGGGATCTCAATTATATTTGCCCGATGAAAAAATTGATGTTCATACTCACGGTATTTTTTGCTTTTTCCTGCGGAGACGATACTAAAAAGGATGAGGCTCTAAATGTTCAAGCAGAATCTTCATCTATTGAGATTGTAGATTTTGAGGGATATGAGAAGATGATAAGTGAGGACGCTGATAAGACTTATGTAGTAAATTTCTGGGCAACTTGGTGCAAGCCTTGTATTCAGGAATTACCCGCTTTTGAAAAGTTAAACGAAGCGTATAGCGATAAGAATGTTGAAGTTATTTTAGTAAGCTTGGATTTTAAAACGCAGGTTGACTCTAAATTGAAACCATTTATCAAAAAGAAAAACATAGCATCTAGAGTTGTTCTAATGGATGATTCAAAGGAGAATGAATGGCTCCCTAAAGTGAGTCAGAGTTGGTCGGGAGCAATTCCTGCAACGGTAATTAAAAAAGGAAGTAAACAAATCTTCTACGAGCAATCATTTAGTTATGAAGAACTCGAAGAAGCACTTAAAAATATTTAAACAGAATAAAAATGAAAACTTTAAAGGTTTTGACTTTGCTGGCAATGATTGTAGTAGTTTCAGCTTTTGCTGTAAACACCATAGATGCCGTTGTTGATGGTTATAAAGTGGGGGATACTGCCACGGACTTCTCTCTTAAGAATGTAGATGGGAAAATGGTCTCCCTAGCCGATTATCCGAAAGCGAAAGGCTTTGTGGTAATTTTTACGTGTAATAGCTGTCCATTCTCAGTCGCAAATGAAGACAGAATCATTGCATTAGATAAAAAATACAAAAACCAAGGTTATCCAGTAATTGCTATTAATCCTAATAATCCAGAGTTGAAACCCGAGGATAGTTTTGAAAATATGAAGAAAAGGGCTTCAAGCAAGAATTTTACTTTTCCTTATTTATTTGACGAAGGTCAAGAAATATATCCTCAATATGGTGCGACGAAAACGCCACATACCTACGTACTTCAAAAAACTGACAAAGGAAACGTTGTAAGATATATAGGAAGCATAGACGACAGTTCTAGAGATGAGAGCGCCGTTTCTTCAAAATATGTAGAAGACGCTATAGATGCACTTCTTGCAAACAAAGAAGTCCCTGTGACAAATACAAAAGCGATAGGCTGTTCTATAAAATCATAGAGTAGTTTACATACAATTATTAAAGTCCACGGTAGTTCCGTGGATTTTTTGTTTATAAACCTCAGTAGAAAATAGTAAATTTGTCACTTAGAATTTGGTTATGATTTTAAAGCAATTATATACAAAATGCCTAGCTCAAGGAGCCTACTTTATAAGCTCTGAAGGAGAGGCAGCAATTATAGATCCGCTAAGAGAGGTGCAGCCTTACCTTGACCTTGCGGCAGAAAATGATAGTAAGATTAAGTATATTTTTCTGACTCATTTTCACGCAGATTTTGTGAGCGGTCAAGTAGATCTTGCAAGAGCGACTGGAGCTACAGTAATACTAGGTCCTAATGCAAAGGCAGGTTATGATTACCATAGTGCAAAGGATAATGAGGTGTTTCAAATCGGTAAGTTATCTATTACGACTATTCATACTCCTGGCCATACTATGGAATCTACGTGTTATTTATTAAAAGATGACGTTGGGAAAGCTGAGGCGCTATTTACAGGAGACACACTTTTTATAGGCGACGTAGGCCGTCCAGACCTTGCGGCAAAGTCTACCCTCACTACCGAGGATCTTGCCGGACATCTTTACGATAGTTTACACAACCGTATTGCTCCACTAGACGACAACATTATTATTTATCCTGCCCACGGTGCTGGCTCTGCTTGTGGAAAAAATATGAGTAGTGAGACCAGCGACACTTTAGGTAACCAGAAGAAAACAAACTATGCGTTTAATCTTACGAAACAAGAATTTATAAAAGAGCTCACTACAGGTCTTGAGATGCCACCGGCATATTTCCCAGAGAATGTAGCGATGAATAAACAAGTAAATACAGAATTTGGAGACATTATAAAACGGGGCACTTCCGCACTTTCGGTAGATGATTTTGAGAAGCTTTCAATACAAGATGATGTTCTTGTTCTTGACACTCGAGGTGTTTCCGCTTTCGCGAAAGCGTCCATCCCTTCCGCTTGGTTTATAGGACTCAAGGGGCAGTTTGCTCCCTGGGTAGGAGCATTAATGCCAGATATTCATCAAAAAATCATCTTTCTCGCCGAACCTGGAACAGAAGAAGAAGTCGTTACTCGTCTCGCGAGAGTAGGTTATGATAACAGTCTGGGATATCTCAAAGGCGGAGTCGAAGCTTGGGAGGCGGCAGGAAAAGAAACCGTATCTATTGCCGAAGTAACTGCTCAAGAATTTATTAATGGCATTGCCGAAGGAACAATAGTAAACCCACTCGATGTCCGTAAGCCTGGAGAGTATAAAACTAGCCATATAGAGGGTGTACCCCATTTTTCACTAGATGAAATTCATCATAATGTGAGAGAACTTGATGGAAATAAAAAGTACCACATACATTGCGCAGGTGGATATCGTTCCCTCATTTATGCATCTATAGCAAGGTCCTACGGTATAGAAAATGTAGTGAACGTGCTGGGTGGTTATGGTGCGATTAAGAAAGCAGATACATCTCAGATAACTTTGACATAAGAAAAATGAACCTCAGTGCAGTAGGTTTTTAATAGAATTATAAATTGTGATGGTGGTAGCAGATTTACGCCTTTGCAGAAATTAAATTAGAAATGACAGACTTAACAATTCCACAATGGAAAGAGAAAATTGCTCAAGACGATAATGCCGTGATTCTAGACGTTCGTACTCAAGAAGAAATTGAGAATGGGATGATAGCAGGAGCAAAGCACATCGATATTTATTTAGGACAAGGTTTTCTAGATGAAATAGAGAAGCTGGATACCGCAAAAAACTATTACGTCTATTGTCGCTCTGGTGCCCGTAGTGCTCAGGCTTGCGCTGTTATGGCACAAAAGGGTTTCCATACAACCTATAATCTTCTAGGTGGATATAATGGATGGAGTGAACAAGAAAATAAATAATATGATGAGAAAGTTAATTATAGCATTTGCTTTTATAGGGCTTGTTTTTTTTTCAGGATGTAAGGAATCAAAAGCTCAAGATACCCCTGTTGTTCAGGTGATTCCTGTCGCGCAGTTTGAGAGTGATATTAAAGATACTAATACTCAACTTATTGACGTGCGCACCGTGGTCGAATATGAGAGCGGTCACATAAAAGGTGCTAAGAATATTGTATATAATAGCGAAGCGTGGAACTCATCTATTGAGAAATTGGACAAGTCCAAACCAGTTTATGTGTATTGTAAAAAAGGAGGGCGAAGCGCAAAATGTGCTAGCCTGCTAGAAGAGGCTGGCTTTACTACCGTTTATGATCTTAACGGTGGGATTATGGAGTGGCAAGGTGAAGGCAAGCCTATTGAAAATTAGAACTGCACTTTATCAAGTAGAAGTTTGAAAACTATTAGACAATAAATAGACCTGGTTTTGAAAAAAGTCAGGTTTTTTTATGCTTTTTATAAATACGTCTTCAGCCTATCGCAAAAGCGTGCTCCTCTTTCTAAAAATTATTTCTAGAGGTTTTGTTAAATCTATCCTGATATTAAAAATATACCAGCATTTTATTTAACTTTAGAAGGCTATGAAACAGAATATTCCACACCGACTAGACGCCGCTTTATCAAAACTATATGCGGCCTTTACAAAAGGAGAACTAAACCCACAATGTTGTACAGCCTGCGCCGTAGGTAATATCTGTGATCAGATAGATGCTTGGAAACATTTTACAGATGCGCACGGATCTACAAAACTGAACTACGTGGGTCAGGTTAATGAGGCTTTTGGGAAACGAATTAATGGATATCTTCCCTCAGAATTGCTCAAAACAGAAGCCGTATTTTTAGAAGCCTGCGGATTTGAACTCCCCATACGACGAGGGAATTTTAAACCAGATCAATTTACTAATCAAACGCTCTTTGAAGGGCTTTGTGCTGTGATTTCTTATTTATGCGCTCTCGATAACGTAACAGACGTGATGAATTATACCGCTGTTTTTGAGAGAGAAATTGATAATGCCTATGTACTGGTTTAATAAGTAGTCTTCATTCTTATTTTCTAAATGTAGTAAGATAAAATGCTTTTTGAAGTGTTGTTTATTGAAATGTCCCTGTCTTTATAGGAAGCATTTAAAACGCCCATAACTCCAATAAGATTGATTTTGCTTGTTATTAAAAGTAGGAAGTATACTACATAAGTATCTTATTTATAACAATTTATGTTGTAATTCAAGATAAATCTATATTTTCAAATCATATTTATATATAGAGATTGCCTGTCTTACGGTGATCAATATGTTTGAACTTATGGAAGAGCGTTTTTATCATTTAGCAACCTTATCATTCCGACACGAGTATTTTGAAGATGGATTGTTTCGCCCTCTGTCCATCAAACCTACCCTTGCTACACTAGCGATGTTAGGCAATTTAGGTATTGTTGTTAAACCAATATCTGGAGGTGCGCATCTACTTATTTCTGAGCATCATTTTTCAAGTGCACAAGTAGCTGAAGAACCTTTAAGATTTTATCTAGATAGCTCGGATCCTTATTTTATAAACTATACGGAACTTCAAAATTTTCAACCAGCAACAGCGCTTCTATATTATAATAACCTCAATGCGATTAATACTTCAGATTCCCCAAAATACCTTTTAAAAAATGAGACCTTTTTGGGTACTTCAGAAATATTGCGTGTAGAGCAAGGTGTGGTATCATTGGTAAGTTTTCAGGAAGGTATAACCTATAGATTCTCCATAGGAAATGATGAAACGATCCCTTGGAATTTTATTGAGCAAAGGGATAATATGGTCAATGCATTTAAATTTTACGATGTTCCAGAAGGAATTATCTGGGTATATAAGGATGATGTTTTGTTTGATATGTTTTACTATCAACCTAACGGTGTTTGGAACAAGCCTTTGGGAATAATAGAACTTACTCCTGCGATTATGCTGCAACAGTATGTAACACATAATACAGCTATCATTAATAATGTTGAATTCAAGGCACGAAAAACCCATTGGAAGTATATCTGTAATCATAACAGAGAGCCCTACTTGAAAAACCTAGTGATTAAGCAGGATACCATCGAAGATAATTTTAAAATGTCTGTTGCGGGTGACACTATGATATTTATTTCAAAACTACCCATTGCCCTTTCAGAAAGTCCTAAAAACGCGTATCAACTAATTCAAAAATCTATCGTTGAAAATGAAGGGGACAAGACTATAATCGCAACCTTACCGATTGCTTCCCCGAATCAACTGTATCCTCCAGAAGATAATTCGTACGAGGCATATTTTTCTCATATTTATTTACATCTCTAATCCTATGAAACTACTTTAATCATAGATTAAATTAGGAAGGCAACAATACTTAAAAACATACTACAATGGCAGGAGAAGCACAAGATCAAAACTGGCCACTATCTAAGTTCTATTTTATGGTAGACTGGGGAAGCGTGACTAATATTCCGTTTCAGGAAGTGAGTGGTTTAGATATAGAGGCACAACCCATAATCTATAGGCACGGGAACAGTCCTGTGTTTTCTGAGATCAATATGCCAGGATTAGAAAAAAATAGCATAGTGACGATGAGGAAAGCGGTCTTAACAAAAGACAGTAGTTTCTGGGATTGGTATGATAGGATAAAAATGAACACCATAGAGCGTCAGACCGTTGTCATAAAACTACTAGATGAGGTCGGAAATCCCACAATGACCTGGACACTAAGTAATGCGTGGCCTGTAAAAATAAGCGCGACAGATCTTAATGCAGATGGCAGCGAGGTTGCGATAGAAAGTATAGTGATTGCACACGAGGGTTTAGTTATTACGTATGCCTAGGATTAATGGCAGATACTAATTTTATGACGCAAAATGCTACACCGTCTACCGAGTTCTATTTCAAGGTATCATTTGAAGGGAGAAGCGATATGGATAGTAGCTTTCAAGAGGTTTCGGGTTTAAACGTAACATTGGAAACACAACCCGTAATTGAGAGAGTAGAGAATCGCTTTGTGCACGAGCTACCTACCCAGCCCACTTTTTCTAACTTGGTACTAAAACGATGCTTGATTTTAAATTCACATTTAGAAAAGTGGTGTAAAGATGCTCTGGAGAAATCTATTTTTGACCCAATGAATATTAGGATATCCTTGATGAACAAAAATGAAGGTTCGCTCGCCTCCTGGCATTTCGATAGTGCTTATCCTATTTCCTGGGAACTGTCAACGTTACATAGCAACTTAAATGAACTGGCTATAGAAGCGTTAGAGCTCAAGTATAGACATTTCAAAAGAGAGCGGTAATAAGTATAGTGCATATAAGCGATGGAAGAAACAGAATTGATACGGGTAGAAAATGCCGGGCTTATTTTAGTCTGGCCATTTTTAAGGTCTTATTTTGAGCAGTTGGGAATGCTGGATGGAGATAATTTTAAAGATTCAGAGAGTCAGCATAGGGCGGTCTACCTCTTGCAATACCTTGTTTATAACGAGATAGATTTTTCTGAGTATAGGTTGCCGCTCAATAAAATTTTGGTTGGTATGCCTCTTGTTCAACCCGTAACTCCTGTTGCATCCCTGACAACGGTAGAAATAGAAATATCAGAAAGTTTGTTAAACGGGTTCAAGGCAAATTGGTCTAAACTGGAAAACTCTAGCCTAGCTGCTGTGCAGGAGAATTTTATGCAAAGAGATGGATCACTTTCGCGCTCAGAAAATGGATACAGCTTCAAGGTAGAATCTACAACAATAGATGTACTGATGCACGACATCTCGTGGTCTTTTTCTGCTATTAAACTCTTGTGGATGCAGATGCCTTTGTATGTCGATTGGATTTAGTTATTTAAAACTTAATTGTAATTCGTCTTATTATCAGTATTGGGTAGTACGCTTTCGCGAAAGCGTAACAAAAAAATCTAAATCAAGCTAAAGAAAGAAAATATAGTTATTCGTCAGCCTGTGTTTTAAGCTTTTCCTTATCAGAGACAATGCGCTCTTCTTCTTTTTCTACAAATTTGTCGTGTTCCAGCTGGGCATAATAATCTTTCTTGCGATTGTAAAGACTCTGTATGCCATCGGATTTACCATAAATGGTTACAACATCATTAGGAAGCATCATAAAAGTACCAGACGGAGACCCAAAATATCCAGAACCCTTTCTATGTACTCCTAATATTGTTATGCCTTCCTCTCTTAAATTCAGTTCTTGGAGTGTGCGATTGCACATCCAGCCATCACTATCTACATTTGCCTCAATGACTTTAAAATCATCTTTAAGGTGGAGAACAGCAGCGTAGTCGTGTATGTCTAGGTCTGTATATTTTTTGAGCATTCTATTTATGATGCGCGACAAACCTCTGTTAACCCACGAACTACGTATCCCAAACCATAATAACAGCATTCCACCCACAATAATAAGCAGCCCATACAAGCGTGAAGCATTAGATTCTGGCAAAACAAAAGTCAAAATGAGCGAAGACATCGCGGTGACGATACCCGCATTACCAATAAGCATTAAGTTATAAATAATCTTACGGCGCACAGGATGATTCATGATATTCTCCGTTTCTGAAGTGCTGAGGCCAGCACCTGTGTACGCAGATCGCGATTGAAACTTTGCGCTCTCCTCAGATAACCCTGTATGCACCAAGGCTATGGTACAAATTTTTGTAATTAGTACGGAGAAGGTAATTATGAGAAAGAGAGATACCGCAGCAATCATAACATAGTATTAAATGGATCACAAAGCTAGTATTTATTGCCGTTTAATACCCAATTTATTGCGTCTTCACAGAAAACTTATCGTTAGGGTTATCTTTTTTGTTGAAAGTAATGGCTAAATCTTTTTTACCCCATTGCCGTGCCGCCTGAACGTCAAGTCCCATGTAGATATCAATTTTCTTTTTCCAGCGTTTATTCATTTTATCTTTTACGATGTAGGTGCCAGGTAAACCTTCTATGGTTACTTTCTCGTTGTGATCAAGACCTAGTGCAATGAGATCTCGTGATACCGCAATGGCGCGTTCGCCGGGTTGTAACCAGTCTCCCCAAGCGGCACGACCAATGTTATCATTTTTAGTTTGACTCTCGACCGAATTATATGCGGTAGCAGTAACGTTTATTGTCACCTTATTCTTGGATTGAGTGTCTAAAGTTTTGTGGTTCTCTTTATGAGCTTCTTCGCAAGAATTGAGTAATAGAAAAGATAATACGATTACCATTTCTACTAGTATTAATGTATATATCCTTGTTAACTTCCTCATTACATTAAAATAGTGTTTAACATCCTAAATTCTCCAAATTATGAGTTAAATATCTAATAATGCGCAAACTATACGTATTTTAAATTTCCCCCGATTAGAGCAAAAACGTTCAAATTGGTAAAAACATATGCATACAAACGATAAAAAAATCTTAAATTCTTTCTAGATGGATCATAGGAGGCAATGATATGCATCTGCTATTTATATAGAGTAAGTCAAGCATAATTTTGATCATTTATGATCATCTGTAGACGGTATATCAATTGTATTATACATTTCCATAACAGCATCCTTTCCATATTGTTTTTCTAATCTTCTGATTGTAAAATGTGCCGTAGCCACCCGTTGAAAGTGATGCAAGAATATTAGATTAAGCCCTGCTCCAGAAGCTGCTCCTACAATGGGAATAGCCTGAGCTGCAAACTTATCCAGCACCTGTACGCTATATCTGGAAATAATCTTGCTCATAAATCCGCCCATCGCTCCTGGTGCGCTCGATGCGATGGACTGTAAGAATTTTTTTGCTCCCTGTGTTGCAACTGTAGACGCTATCTGGGATAGTGCTTGGTCTAATGCGATTCTTGTCCCATAATAACTACTATCTAGAGAATCATCATCTGGAGAAGTTCCCCCTAGAGCAAACACTTGCAAACATTGTAACTGCACTTCAGGGTCGGTAATATCTTCGCCTTGACTGCGAGCAATATCCATTATGGATCGCATCAAGAATTTTGTGCTCAGCAGTATATCTGCAGTAAAACCTGCAATGCCAAAAAAGCCACCAACAAACCCTGTTCCTGTAGTAACAGCCTTATACATCCTGTTAGAAGCTTTTAATTTAGTTTTATCATTTTGAAAGGTTTTCAAATTAGCTTTTACGCTCAGTTGTAAAGCTTTCTTAACTGTTTCAGTAATTTTATCTTGATATTTTTCTGGTATGAGTGTGATGCTTTTTTCGATAGGAGTGCCTAAAGTGTTTAATGCTCGCATTGCAAATGGTACTTTGGTAAGGTCTTTTTTTGACTTGTGCAACAGCGCAACGTCTTCTTTAGAGATTTGTGATGTAAATGGAGATGTCTTTTCAGGAAGTGAGCTCATAGCTGGAAATTGACTTTTAGTAAAACTAAGACATTATTGGGAAGAATGTCCAAGGATTAAGAGATGTATATTTCTATTGTAATCAGTCTCAGGGGGAAACGGTTTGTTACGCTTTCGCGAAAGCGGACTTCTAAATCTTTTAATTATTGATACTTTAGCTTATGCTTATTTTTAAGGATCAATTTTCAAAACTTTACAAATAGATTTAATGCCAGAATTACCAGAAGTACACGGATACCAGCAATACATAAATAAAACTTGTCTTGACCATATTATCGTGGCGATGGATGTACGTGATGAACGTCTCATCAAAAAACCGCTTAAGGATTTTAAGGAGATACTTTTAGGTAACAGTTTATTGCGTACTGAGCGTATTGGAAAATATCTATTCATTCACATTAGTAATGGTGCTATTTTGGTAGTACATTTTGGGATGACTGGAAGGCCTAATTACTACCATGAGTCAGCAGATCGACCGCGGTTTGGGCATATCGATATTGGTTTTGAAAACGGGTATCACTTTGCTTTTGAGAATAAGCGTAAGTTTGGCTGGTGGGACATCACAGACTCTGTTGAGAATTATCGTAAGGAGCACAAACTCAACATAGATGCTCGTGACCTCACTTTTGACCAATTTAAAGAAGCAGTTGCCCACCGTAAAACGGCTATTAAAAACGTCCTAATGAACCAAAGCGTCACCACAGGTGTCGGTAACTGGATCGCAGACGATGTTTTGTATCAAGCTCAAATCCATCCGCTCAAGAAGGCAAATGCTCTCAACGAAAAAGAGTTAAAAACGATTTACGACAAACTACAGCACGTTATAGAAGTCGCCATAGATCTAGAAGCGCATTATAATGATTTTCCTGATTATTTTTTAATTCATAATCGAAAGGGTCGTGAGTTTTGTTATCATACAGGGAAAGAGCTTGAGAAAATAAAAGTAGGCGGTAGGACGACTTACTTTAGTCCAGAGTGGCAAAAGATGAGTTAATGACTCGCAATTTTGTCAACCCATTTGTCAACTAGAAATTCCCATTGCAAATCTTCATGTAAAGTAGAGCGGGAGATGGCCGCAGTGTTAAGCAAAATCTACTAGCTCTTTGTAGCGTAAGGTCCAGCTTAACGCACCGGCCTAATCCCTCTAATACGTAAGAAAGCACCCGAAGGTGGCTTTTGAAGTGGAGTCGGAGACGTCCGCGCGTTAAGAAAATGTCCAGTGGACATTTTTAGCAAGGAGCGAGCCTGCCGCGCTGGGCGAATTCCCCGAATACGCAAGAAAGCCACCCGAAGGTGGCTTTTAAAGTGGAGTCGGAGGGATTCGAACCCTCGTCCAAACAAGCAATGTTACTGCTTTCTACGTGTGTAGTATCTGTTTAGATTTTCGTGAGATTGCCGGTCAGAAACTACCAACGCACCCCTTATCTTCGATTAAATGTCTCCCCTGCATCAAAGCCCTGCGAGGGATAGGTTTACTTTTACGAAGTCACTATATCAAATGCCGTAAACCAAGGCCTTTGAGTGACTTCCTGCTTGTCTACCTTGTAGACCGAGGCGTAATCCTACTATAATTCGGATTATGCAGCTAGGGCGTAGTTATTCTCGCCGTTTAAAAAGATGAAAAATGAGATTTACGAGCTGTTTTCCAGCGCTCGACACGCTTACAATACCATTGGTCTCGCTGTCAAAACCAGTCGACCCCTTCAATGAGATAGTGACGCCTTAAGCGCACCGCTATCAAATTAAATCCCGAATTTGATTCAGGAAATGTATTTAAACTTTTTCCGCTTTCCTGAAACAAATCCAGAATAAATCGCGAAAGCGTAACCAAAACCAAAGATTTACAATTAATACTTTAATTAAAATTAGCAATCCAAGGTGTTTGAGAAAATCTGACGTCCCCTGAGCGAAGTCGAAGGGTAAGTCTCAATTCTATTAAAACCTCCAATTTTGCTTTCCAAAAGCAGAACCACAAATATATAACGAATCTATATCTTTGTTGTTAATTATAAGTCAAAACCTATACCAATTTTTCTGACTGTCAAAACTGCACACCCTATGAAATTTGCCATTATAAAAGAACGTAAAAATCCGCCAGATAGAAGAGTCGTTTTCTCACCCGAAAAATTGAGCGAGGCACGACAAAAATTTGGCGATGCAGATTTTATAGTCGAAAGTTCAGATATCAGGATTTTTCCTGATTTGGCATACACGGTAGATGGTTTTGATGTGGTAGACGATGTTTCAGATGCAGATGTAATGATAGGCGTGAAGGAAGTGCCCATAGAAGCTTTGATTCCTAATAAGAAATATTTCTTTTTTAGCCATACCATAAAGAAACAACCCTATAACCGCGACTTGCTCAAGGCAATGCTCGATAAGAACATCGAGATGTACGACCACGAAGTGATAACCAGAGCTTCGGGCGCAAGGTTGATAGGCTTTGGGCGTTATGCAGGCCTCGTTGGGGCATATAATGGTTTTAGGTTAATGGGAAAGCGCGATAGACTTTTTGATCTACCTAAAGTAGAAACCCTTGCAGACCTAGATGAGGTAAAACGCGAGCTCGATAAAATAGAATTGCCCACTATCAAAATCTGTCTATCGGGTACGGGTAAAGTAGCAAAGGGAGCCAAGGAAATCTTGGACCACCTTAATATTAAGGAAGTTCCAGATGGTGCGTACATGAAAAAGACTTTTGATGAGCCCGTGTATTGTCTTATAGATGTGCTTGAGTACAATAAACGCAAGGACGGAGGCAAAGGACTAAAAAGCGAATTTTACAAAGATCCGTCCGACTATGAGAGTGACTTTATGAAATATGCTCGAGTTACAGATTATTTTATCGCGGGACATTTCTATGGGGATGGAGCGCCTTATTTGTTTACAAGGGAAGATGCAAAACATCCCGACTTCAAGATCAATCTGGTAGCAGATGTTTCTTGCGATATTGACGGCCCCGTAGCGAGCACGATAAGACCTTCCACCATTGCAAATCCGTTTTATGGATATAATCCGCACACAGAAAAGGAGGACAATTGTAATAAGGAAGGAGTCATCGCGGTAATGGCGGTAGATAATTTACCCTGCGAATTGCCCAAAGACGCTAGCGAAGGTTTTGGCGAGATGTTCCTAAAATTCGTTATCCCCTCGTTCTTTAATAACGATAAGGACGGTATTTTAGAGCGTGCACGTATGACTCAAAACGGCAAACTCACGCCAAGGTATGCATACCTTCAAGATTACGTGGAGGGTAAAGAATAGCTGGCGTTAAAGTTGTTCTAAAGTGACGTAAGACTCATAATTTGAGCTGTATCTTTATAGGAAAACACGCTATGAAAGTCTTAATTACCGGAGCAACAGGTCTCGTAGGTACTTCATTAACTTCATTATGTCACGAGGAAGGGATAACGGTAAATTATCTCACAACATCTCAAGATAAAATAAAATCACAACCCAATTATCAAGGCTATCTCTGGAACCCGTCAGAGGGAGAACTGGATGAGCAATGTTTTGATGGTGTAGATGCCATTATTCACCTTTCTGGGGCTACCATTGCGCAGCGCTGGACAGACGAGAATAAAAAAATAATTAAGGATAGTCGAATAAAAAGTGCGCGATTGATTTTTGATGCGCTTTCGCGAAAGCGTAAAAACAACCTTCCCATTCCTGCTCACATCATATCTGCAAGCGCCATAGGTGGCTATCCATCTTCCCTCACAAAATATTATGATGAAAACTATCCAGACTACGCCGAAGGTTTTTTAGGAGAAGTCGTTCAGGAGTGGGAGGAAGTCATAGTTGAGTTTCAGAAACTGGATATGAAAACAGCCAGAGTGCGCACGGGTATTATTCTAGATAAAGAGGAAGGCGCATTACCCAAAATGATGCAACCCATAAAATATGGAGCGGGAGCACCACTAGGATCAGGCAAACAATGGCAATCGTGGATTCATATAGATGATATGAGTAGGATTTATTTTCATATCCTACAAAAAGGGTTAGCTGGAGTATATAATGGTGTAGCGCCAAACCCAGTTACAAATGAAAAACTTACAAAGACCATTGCAGAGACATTAAACAAGTCAATGTTTCTGCCTAACGTTCCTGAGTTTGCGCTTAAATTAATGCTAGGAGATATGGCTACAATAGTTTTGGAAAGCCAGAAAGTAAGTGCAGATAAGATTCGGGAAACAGGATTCGTCTTTGATCAGTCTAATATATCACACGCAATAGCAGAAATTCTAGCATAAAAAATCCGTCTCTAATTAGAGACGGATTTTTATAAATTATGACAAAATATTCTTAAGCTTTTGTTGCTTTTAGAGTTACTTGCAATTGGATATCATCATTAATGAACTTGTCTCCTAAATTTTCAAAAACAGACTTTGAATTATAATTAACGTTCCAATCTGTACGGTCTATAGTAAATGCTTTAGATCTTATTCCCATCATATCACTAGTTGTATCCATCTCTACAGGAAACTCGATATTTTTCTTAATCCCTTTAATTGTAAGATTACCTTGTAGCATTTTCATACCATCTTTTTCCGTAATTCCAGTTACTTCAAAGGCAGCTGTAGGGTATTGTGCTACATTAAAGAAATGGTCTTCCTTTCCTTCGGATGTGCCTTTTAAGTGGCTTTCTAGATCTTCTTTGCCTTCGCCAGGCTTAAGATCAGTAACCTCGATAGATGTCATATCTATAAGAAAAGTTCCAGAAACGTTATCTCCGTCCACATTTACTACACCACTCTCTATGGCGATCGTTCCAGAGTGTTCTCCTGTAGGCTTTTTACCTACCCATCTTATAGTAGACGCATCTGCATCTACCTTATACTTTACAGCTTCGGCTGTTACCTCTGCAACTGCCTTTGCATCTGTTCCTTCAGTTTCATTTTTTGCATCCTTACAAGCAACTGTAGATAGTGCAAGAGCGATTGCAAATACTCCTATAATTTGTTTTTTCATTTTAATGGTTTTAATTTATTAGAATGCAAAATTAATATTTAACAGTTATAGAGTTCTTAATGTTATATTAAATATTGCGTCTCTTGCGCTTTCGCGAAAGCATAATTAACACCCCCCATCTCTGCAAGACTTCTTGCTTTGTTAAGTGATGTCATAGGTAGAAGACGTTATCTTTTTCCAATGACATTTTGACATTTTATCTTAAATGGCAGTACTTTTGCCACCTGAATGAAAAATTGAATTATTGACCGATATGGCAACAGAAGATAACACACAAGAAGTAAACGATAAAGAATTACAAGACGCGGCACAGGATCAGCTTGTGCAGGAGGCAGATACAGATGAAAATCAGGCAGAAAGTAAAGACGAACGTACGGAGCTAGAAATTGCTCAAGACGAGCTCGCTGCCGAAAAGGATAAATTTTTACGTCTTTTTGCCGAATTTGAAAACTATAAGCGTCGTACTACAAAAGAACGTATAGAATTGTATAAGACAGCCGGACAAGAGGTAATTCAGTCTTTATTACCGGTGGTAGATGATTTTGATCGTGCTATGAATGAGATTGAGAAGGCAAAAGATAAGGAACTTGCTAAAGGAGTAGGTCTTATTGCCAGCAAGCTCAAAGAAACGCTCAAATCAAAAGGTCTCGAAGAAGTTTCTGTAAGATCAGGAGACACTTTTAATGCAGATATACACGAGGCAATTACACAAATTCCAGCGCCTAGTAAGAAGCTTAAAGGGAAAATCGTAGATGTCATTGAGAAGGGATACAAACTAGGAGACAAGGTAATTCGTTTTCCTAAAGTTGTTACTGGACAATAATTTGTAGCTCAACATTCTCAAAAGCATTAATATAATTTAAAAGTAACCCAGTTCAACTGGGCATCAAAATGAAAGAAGATTTTTACGACATATTAGGCATTTCTAAGGGTGCGTCTGCTGCAGAAATTAAGAAAGCTTATCGCAAGAAAGCGGTTCAATACCACCCAGATAAAAATCCCGGGGACGAGACGGCTGAAGCAAATTTTAAAAAAGCAGCTGAGGCTTATGAAGTTTTGAGCGACGATCAAAAGCGGGCACGCTATGACCAGTATGGACATCAGGCCTTTGAAGGTGGCGGTGGCTTCGGTGGCGGTGGTATGAATATGGACGACATATTTAGCCAGTTTGGAGATATTTTTGGTGGTGCATTTGGCGGTGGCGGTTTTGGCGGCGGCTTCGGAGGTGGAGGACAACGTCGTGTGAAGGGAAGCAACTTGCGTATACGTGTAAAACTCACGTTAGAAGAAATTGCAAACGGTGTTGAAAAAAAGATTAAAGTAAAACGTAAGAAACAAGCACCAGGAGTTACTTATAAAACGTGTACAACTTGTAACGGTGCTGGTCAGGTAACGAGAATACAAAATACCATTTTAGGTCGTATGCAAACGAGTGCTCCATGTACATCCTGCGGTGGTGCGGGACAAATGATGGATAAAAAGCCTGCTGGTGCAGATGCTCAAGGACTTATTATAGATGAGGAAACAGTAAGTATCAAGATTCCTGCTGGAGTGGTAGATGGTATGCAACTTAAGGTAACTGGAAAAGGAAATGAGGCCCCTGGAAATGGAATTGCAGGAGATTTACTTGTTGCTATCGAAGAGAAAGAGCATCCACAATTACAGCGCGAGGGTGATAATCTGCATTATGATCTTTACGTGAGCATAAGTGAGGCAGTACTAGGAACCTCTAAAGAAATAGAGACAGTAACTGGTAAAGTACGTATTAAGATAGAAGAAGGAGTACAGAGTGGTAAAATCTTGCGACTACGTGGTAAAGGTATCCCATCGATAAATGGATATGGTAAAGGAGACTTATTGGTACACGTAAATGTGTGGACACCTAAGACCTTAAATAAAGAGCAAAAGCAATTTTTTGAAAAAATGGCGAACGATGAAAACTTCTCTCCAAGCCCTGAGAATGATGATAAATCCTTCTTTGAGAAAGTAAAAGATATGTTTTCCTAAAATAAGTTTCAAATTTTATGAAACCATTGTTAAAGGGTTCATAAAAAAAAGTTATATTTGAATAACGTTAAACAATGTTTAGCGTTATTTTTCTTTTTCATAGCAATTTTTTTCCCATCCTAGGCTTCCGCTTAGGGTGGGTTTTGCTTTTATAGCATTCTGTTTCGTGCGGGATTATTTAATCTATCCTAAATTATTCGTAATGTTAAAGTTTCTGTACCCTCATATTCCTATCTTTAACCCACTAAAAAATGTCTATGAATGCATTACTTGTAGCAGATTCGGTTTCTAAAAAATTTGGAAATTTTACTGCTCTTAACGGAGTTTCCATAGCTGTACCTAAAGGAAGTATATTTGGACTTCTTGGTCCCAATGGAGCAGGAAAAACCACGCTTATCCGTATTATTAATCAAATCACGATGCCAGATACAGGTAGTGTTCTGTTAGATGGTCAACCTTTAGAACAACACCACATAAGCGATATAGGGTATATGCCAGAGGAGCGTGGACTTTATAAATCTATGAAAGTAGGAGAACAGGTACTCTATCTCGCTCAGCTCAAAGGGCTATCTAAAGAAAACGCAAATAAGCGAGCAAAATACTGGTTTGAGAAACTTGATATAGGCGCCTGGTGGAATAAAAAAATACAAGAGCTTTCTAAAGGACAAGCGCAGAAAATACAATTTGTGGTTACCGTAATGCACAACCCTAAGCTTCTCATTTTTGACGAACCATTTAGTGGTTTTGATCCTATTAATGCAAATTTAATTAAGGATGAAATCCTGCAGCTACGTGATGAGGGTGCTACTATCATCTTTAGCACGCACCGTATGGAGTCTGTAGAGGAGATGTGCGATCATATTGCATTGATTCATAAGTCTAATAAGGTGCTAGATGGTGAGATCACGACAATAAAACGCGAGTATAAGAACAATACTTTCGAGGTAGGGGTAGAGATGGAGGAGGCCGCTTTCGCGAAAGCGAGAACCCACCTTTCTCAAAAATTCAACATAAGTCCTGCTCATTTTAAATCGCTAAGTACAGATTTAAAATTAAAAATTGAAATAGGTGATAAAGCACAACCCAACGATTTATTTGCAGAGCTCAGGCAGTTTGGACAAATAAATCACTTTGTAGAGGTAATCCCAAGTGTGAATGACATATTTATTCAAACAGTAAATAAAAACGTATGAGTGTCTTACCTTTAATTATACGTAGAGAGTATATAGCGAGAGTGCGCAATAAGTCTTTTCTGATAATGACTTTTTTGAGTCCGCTTATATTAGTGGGGATGATAATGCTCATCACATATCTCACTCAGCTCAATAGCGATACAGAACGCACTATTGTGATTGTAGACGAGTCAGGGCTCTTTGATACTGAGTTTTTTAATACCGAACAAACTACTTACCTCAATATGAGCGCCCAAGGTCTGGAGGCTGGGAAAAGTATTGCTGCAAACGAGGGGTACTATGGTCTTATACATATACCGGCAAATCGTGACTTAATTGTAAATGGTGTTACCTTTTACGGAGATGAAACCCCATCTTTTACCCTTATAGGTGATGTTGAAAAACGACTTGAAAAGAAGCTTACAGATAAAAATCTTATAGACCAAGGAGTAGACTTAAATCTCATAGAAAGTTCAAAAACTGAAATAGAACTAACAATCGAAAATTTTTCTGGCGAGAAGTCGTCTAAGATGAGTAACTGGATTAAAGCAGCTTTCGGTGGTGCGGCCGGCTATTTACTGATGATGTTTATTATTATTTATGGTAATATGGTAATGCGTTCTGTTATAGAAGAAAAAACAAACCGTATTATCGAGGTCATTATATCTTCAGTAAAACCTTTCCAGCTTATGATGGGTAAAATATTAGGAACCACACTTGCTGGAATCACACAGTTTGCGATTTGGGTTGTCTTGGGAGCTGTTTTACTTACAGCCGTTAGTGCGATTTTTGGTATAGACGCGACAGGAAACCCTGCAGGAAATATGAGTCCAGAGGCTCAAGAAATTGCAAATAATCCAGATAAATTAGTGCAAATCATTGATGAGGTGCGCAATCTTCCTCTAACGCAACTGGTCATAGGATTTTTTGTTTACTTTATAGGAGGGTATTTTCTTTATAGTTCTATCTATGCAGCCATAGGCGCCGCGGTAGATAACGAGACAGATACTCAACAATTTATGCTCCCTATTATAATGCCGCTTATGTTGGCCATATATGTGGGATTCTTTGCGGTAATAGATAATCCTCACGGGACGGTAGCAACCATTTTTTCTATCATACCGCTTACATCTCCCATTGTGATGTTAATGCGTATTCCCTTTGACGTGCCCTTATGGCAACTTATATTATCGGTAAGCCTGCTAGTAGGATCTTTTATATTTACGGTGTGGTTTGGGTCAAAAATATATCGTGTAGGTATTTTAATGTATGGTAAGAAGCCAACTTATAAAGAGTTATTCAAATGGTTAAAATATTAGGTTTGCTTTTCTTGTTTCAGGAACAAGCAGTAGATAAGGTTAAAGAAGTCATTGAGGAAGATGTTTGGGGAATTATTAAAGATATCCTGGCATTTGAGGTCATAAGTACTGGCGAGGGAGAAAAGCATATAGGACTTACAGTTGGGCATTTATTACTCGTCGTTGTGGCATTTATGGTAGCGAGTTTTGTGCTACGATGGATTAGACAGATTTACACTCGTAAAATGGAGGGTGATGATAAGCTCAAATTTGTGAGCGTTTTTAAGTTTATAAAATACATCGTTTACATTATTGTCATATTGCTTACGATGAGCGCTTCAGGTATTAACATAACCGTATTAATAACAGCATCTGCGGCATTATTTGTAGGTTTAGGACTAGCGTTGCAAGAAATTTTTCAAGATGTAATAGGTGGGATTTTAATAATGGTAGATAAGAGTATTACTGCTGGAGATATTATAGAAACTGATGGTCGTGTAGGTCGAGTTTTTGAAATTAAATTGAGAACAACACGAGCATTAACACGAGACGATAAAGTGATTATAATACCTAATCATAAATTTATAACAGATACCGTTTATAATTATACTCAAAATCATAAAACTACCAGAGAGAGCGTTCAGGTAGGGGTAGCATATGGAAGTGATACGAGAAAAGTGGAAGAAATATTACTTAAATGTGCAGCTGCTCAAAAAGAAATAATGAAACATCCTAAACCATTTGTGCTTTTTGAAAACTTTGGTGACTCATCGCTGGACTTTGGGATCTATTTTTTTGTGACAAATAGTTTCGTTGACCCAAGAATAAAAAGTGCGTTGCGTTTTTGTATAGATAATAGCTTTCGCGAAAACGGAATTACCATTCCTTTCCCACAACGCGATGTTCATTTTTTTAATCCGAATCATACACCTTTGCCAGGAGCAGAAATTCAGGTAAATCCTAAAAATGACTTACTTGATGATTAAAAAAGTCTGTGTATTTCTACTTGTTCTTTTCATCTTTTCTGAGGGCTTTGCACAGCTTACAGATTTAGCTCGTCTAGAATACACTTATTTTCCTCAAGAATCATCTGATAACTCTTTCAGGAGATTCAGGACTTTTGTAAATGTTCCTTTTAAAGTGGGTGAGGATCGTTATTTGGTTCCTGGATTTGAGTATCGTAACGTAAATCTTAAGTTTAACGATAATGTTCCTTTTAGTAAGGAAAATCTTGATAGATTTCAATCGTTTAAAATAAGTCTGGGCTATACATTTAAAATGAGTGAAGATTGGCGTTTTGGTGCTCAGGGAGCAGTGAGAGCAACATCTAATTTCAGTCAGCCCGGAGGAGGTTTTATAAGCGATGATATACTTTACACAGGTGGAGTTTACTTTATAAAAGATAGGACCGATGAACGAGCGTCAAAACCTTGGCGTCTTATCATGGGCGCTCAATATAACACAGCCTCGGGGCGTCCTTTTCCACTACCTTTTATTAATTATTACAGAGAGTTTCATCCCGACTGGTCGTACACCGTTGGAATTCCTAAGATGAATCTCAGAAGGTATTTAGGCTCTAAGAATCAGCACGTGCTTCAAGCTTTTATTACACTCGATGGTTTTTTTGCAAATATTCAAGAAAATACAGAGTTAATACCTCAAGGAAATGGAAATGCCGCTATCGCAGAAAATATATCAATGACTATAGTGCTATCAGGATTGGGGTACGAGTATCAATTTACAAAGCACTTGGTGTTTTATGTTTATGCTGGATACACCGTACTTAATGATATACGGTTAAGGGACGCAAACGACGACGATATTTTTACGATAAATGATAAAAATTCATTTTACGCCCGTTCTGGGTTAAAATTTAAAATATAAGCTATGCCTAAGATACTGATTATAGAAGATGAAGCCGCAATACGAAGAGTGCTTACAAAAATTCTTTCGGAAGAGAGTAAAGACTATGAAGTAGAGGAAGCTCAGGATGGTCTGGAAGGAATAAATAAAATTAAGGAAGGTGATTATGACCTTGTACTTTGTGATATCAAAATGCCTAAAATGGATGGTGTGGAAGTACTAGAAGCAGCTCGTAAGTTAAAACCAGAAGTGCCTATGGTGATGATATCTGGTCACGGAGATCTTGATACCGCTGTAAATACCATGCGCTTAGGTGCCTTTGACTACATTTCGAAACCACCTGACCTCAATAGATTACTCAACACAGTAAGAAATGCCTTAGACAGAAAACACCTTGTCGTTGAGAATACAATGCTTAAGAAGAAAGTAAGCAAGAAATATGAGATGATAGGTGAAAGTCCTTCTATTGCTCAAATAAAGGATATGATCGAGAAAGTAGCTGCAACAGATGCTAGAGTCCTTATTACGGGGCCTAATGGTACTGGAAAAGAACTAGTTGCCCATTGGCTACACGAGAAGAGTGACCGTTCTAAAGGTGCACTTATTGAAGTAAATTGTGCTGCAATACCATCTGAGCTTATTGAGAGTGAGCTATTTGGTCACGTAAAAGGTGCATTTACCAGCGCAAATAAGGACAGAGCAGGAAAATTTGAAGCAGCAAATGGAGGTACTATATTCTTAGATGAAATAGGCGATATGAGTCTTTCTGCTCAAGCAAAGGTATTAAGAGCTCTGCAAGAAAGCAGAGTACAGCGTGTAGGTAGTGATAAGGACATTAAAGTTGATGTTCGGGTAGTCGCGGCCACAAATAAAAATTTAAAGAAAGAAATTGCAGAAGGACGATTTAGAGAAGATTTATATCATCGTCTCGCAGTAATTCTTATTAAGGTGCCTGCACTTAACGATAGACGAGAGGATATTCCTTTACTCATTGCTCATTTTGCAAACAAAATCTCACAAGAGCAAGGAACAGTAATCAAGAGCTTCTCCGAAAAAGCCATAAAACAACTGCAAGAGTATGACTGGACTGGGAATATAAGAGAGTTACGCAACGTTGTGGAGCGACTCATCATTTTAAGTGGACCGGAGGTTACAGATAAGGATGTTACCATGTTTGCAAGTAAGTAAAAATAACCGAACGCTCCTTAAATCAAATAAAAAAGGCTACCTGCAATTGCAGATAGCCTTTTTCTATATTATTCCACTAAGAAATTTAGTTTTTAATAAACTTAATCACAGTTGAACCTTGATTAGATGAAATCTCAGCAAAGTAGATGCCAGATGGCAATTTGGTGGAGTTCAATGTGCCGTTAACTCCTTCGATCGTAGTAGAAAGAACTTGTTGTCCAGCAACATTAATAACACTAATATTTAGTCGACCAAAACTTCTTGACGAAGAAATGTTTAGATCACCATTTGTAGGGTTTGGATACACAGAAATATTATCTGCTAATACATTATCAGTTACTGATAATTCTTGATCATCACGCAAGGTAAAGGCAAAACTAGGAAATGAAGCATCTATCAAAGTGCTTATGTTAGACCAAGATGTAAATCCACCAGCAAAGACATCATCTGGATCAATGAGAACCGGTTCTGTGCCAGTATTTGCGGCAGATGATGCTAACCAGTTCCAGCGGTTTGCTCCTGCAGTGTCAAAAGTTTCATCTACATTTGGAAAAACAGCAAGCCAATAAACACCAGCATCTAATGATAATGGTGTACCACCATTTGCCTCTGTAAGGTTTATATTAATAAAATCTGCTAAACGGCTATCATCAGCCTCTACAAGTTCAAATGAAGATGAGGGTATATTAGAAAGTTCAATTACGCCAGTACCATCTTGAGAAGGGTCTCCAGCAGGAAGGCCATTGTCATCTTCGTAAATGTAAACACTAATACCCGTAAGGGCCGTAAAATCTGATGTTGGGTTAGCATTGGAACCTGTAAAACCATAAACGTCGAGAGATCCCAACATCGTGGTCTCTGTGAGTTCAAAATCATCAGCACAGTAAACACCAACGTCGTTATTTCCTTCAAATGATATGAGGCCCGTAGCCCCAGTATCCACAGGTTGATCGACGATAATATCTTGAGCCGTACATACAGCTCCCGTCAATAATAAAAATAGTGATAAAGTAATTTTTTTCATAATTTATATATTTTGTTGTTAGATTTTAATAAATATATTGAATTGTATTAAAGATTTACTCTTTATTATTAAAATTTTCTGAATTCAATATAAACCTAATTTAAATACTAGCTCTATATTGTAAAAAAAATGGTCAAAGCAATGAATAAAAAAGTTTCGCTTAAAACTCTACAAACGAATCCTCCTGAAGCGTTTGAAAAAGAAGAACTGGAAAAAAAGCTCAAAAAAATCAGAAAAAAACTAGGTAAACTTCAAGACACGCTTTATGCTCACGACAAGTATAGTGTCCTAGTGTGCCTACAAGGGATGGATACTTCTGGAAAAGATAGTTTAATACGTGAGGTATTTAAAGATTTTAATGCGCGCGGTGTTGTAGTACATAGTTTTAAAGTGCCTACAGAGTTAGAAAAAAGTCACGATTACTTATGGAGACATTATATAGCATTGCCCGAACGTGGGAAATTCGGTGTTCACAATAGGACACATTACGAGAATGTTTTAGTTACAAGGGTTCATCCTGAGTATATTTTAGGAGAAAGTCTTCCTGGCATAAATAGTATAGATGATGTTAACGATGCATTTTGGGACAAACGCTTTGAGCAGATAAATAATTTTGAAAAACATCTCGCTGACAATGGAACTATAATCTTTAAATTTTTTCTTCATCTTTCTAAGGATGAACAAAAGAATAGGCTACTACGTAGATTAAATAAAAAAGAGAAAAATTGGAAATTTTCAGCGGGTGATTTAAAAGAACGCAAACACTGGGATGATTATCAAAAGTACTATGAGGAAGCCATAAATCGTACGTCAAAACCCCACGCACCTTGGTATGTTATTCCAGCAGATAATAAACCGGCCGCGCGATTAATGGTCGCATCTACCTTATTAGAAGCGCTAAGTAAATATGAAGATATTCAGGAGCCAGAACTGGATGATAAAACAAAAGCAAATATCGACCTTTACAAGAAACAACTTAATAATGAATAAAGTACTCAAACACTTTTTACTATTCCTATTTCTTTTAGGAGGTTACGCTTTCGCGAAAGCGCAACAAGACTCCATTCAAATCCGTAAAATATACGATGAAGCCTTAAAAAATGGGCATAGTTATCAATGGCTAGACTACTTATCTAATCAAATAGGATCTAGACTAAGCGGAAGCTCCGGTGCAGAAGAGGCTGTACAATGGACCAAAGAACAGCTGGATAGTATAGGGCTGGACAAAGTCTGGTTACAACCCGTGATGGTACCCAAGTGGGTAAGAGGTACGCCAGAATATGCATTTATAGAATCAGGGCTAGGGAACACTACCCAAGTACCTATTTGCGCACTCGGAGGATCTGTAGCGACACCTAATGGAGGTATAAAAGCCCAAGTAGTAGAAGTTCAGGGAATCGAGGAGTTAAAGCAATTAGGAATTGAGGTGGTAAAAGATAAAATTGTCTTTTTTAATAGACCGATGCAAGATGAATTAATTCTCACCTTTCAGGCTTACGGAGGATGCGTAGACCAGCGATATGCTGGGGCAATGGAAGCTGCAAAATTAGGCGCAGCAGGAGTATTAGTACGTTCTGTAACACATAGTATTGATGACTACCCACATACGGGCTCAATGTCTTATGGTGATCTTCCTAACTCAAAACGAATCCCAGCTGCCGCTATAAGTACTAAGGGAGCAGAGCTGCTCAGCACATTGTTAAAGCTCAATAAAGAAACAAAGTTTTTTTACAGTATGTCTTGTAAAAATTATGCAGATGTACAATCCTACAATGTTATAGGAGAAATTACAGGAACACAGTTTTCAGATAAATTTATGGTTGTAGGAGGACATTTAGATTCTTGGGATCTTGGAGATGGCTCCCACGATGATGGTGCTGGAGTGGTACAAAGTATGGAGGTGCTTAGACTAATGAAAGCAGTAGGATATCGACCCAAGCATAGCATACGCGTGGTCTTGTTTATGAATGAAGAAAATGGTTTACGTGGCGGTAATAAATATGCGGCGGTAGCCCGTGCCAAAGGAGAAAAACACGTCTTTGCCCTAGAGAGTGATTCTGGAGGATTTACGCCTCGCGGATTTTCTTTTGATAGTGACGACCGTAATTTTAACCTAGTACTACAATGGAAAACACTTTTTGAACCATACCTAATTCACTCATTTACGAGAGGAGGTAGTGGAGCAGACATTGGGCCACTTAAGGGAGATGGAACGGTATTAGCCGGATTGAGACCTGACTCGCAACGATATTTTGATTATCACCACGCTGCAAATGACACGTTTGATGCTGTAAATAAAAGGGAATTAGAGCTCGGAGCTGCAACTATGACCAGTCTGGTTTACTTAATGGATAACTATATTATGAAGCCCGCTCAAATAATTGAAGCACCTCTTAAGGATTAAGACTTGTCTAGGAGGCCTTTGTTTTGATAGCGTTTAATGCCTCTTGCAATCATATCCGTAATGGAGTTTTTGAGATTGTCATCTACTTTCTTGAAGTGAAAACAACTTTTTCCTTTCAAACACTTACGTAGCTCTGGAGCAATGTCATTAAAGGCTTCAGCGTCTGTGTATATGGGAAAAAAGTAAAGCCTTGTGTCTTTAGGTTTCGGAATAACTGACGCAAAATAAAAACCGTCTACTTTTTGTTTTCCTTGCATTGTCGGGATGGTACCAGATACTTCCATACCGCTGCTATCGTCTTTGCGCAATTTTAGAGGTCCTAGATGTTTTTTTAAAATAGCTCTTAACGAGAGATCAATTTCTATAGGGTTAGTTAGCATGTAAGTTCAGTTGTTTAATGATATTCAAGATACAGAAAAGTCGTGATTAGAGTGCATTAAAATACTAAGGGATAAAGTACTTTTGCTCTGCTTCTAAATGAATGATGTCATATATACGCTTTCGCGAAAGCGTAATAATTACTGGTTAATGCAATTTTCTAAATACACCAAAGAGTTTCGTACTAATACCATAATTGCTCTACCTATAATGCTGGGGCAGTTAGGTCATATCCTTGTTGCGCTGGCAGATAATCTCATGGTGGGACAATTAGGTGCGGCACAACTTGCTGCTGTGAGTTTAGGAAACAGTCTAGTATTTATTGCACTTTCCTTAGGAATAGGATTCTCATTTGCTATAACGCCCTTAGTTGCAGAAGCAGATGGTGCGGCAGATATAGAGAAAGGTAGACTTCATTTTCATCATGGAGTGATTATGTGTGCCGTAAATGGATTGTTGCTTTTTGTGATACTGCTTCTCGCAAAGCCCATTTTATATATGCTCGATCAGCCTGAGGAAGTGGTGGCTCTTGCCATTCCCTACCTTGAAATTGTAGCGTTATCTATGATTCCATTAATGATTTTTCAGGGATTCAAACAATTTGCAGATGGACTTTCACAGACGAGACCCGCAATGTACGCTACGCTTCTGGCAAATATTGTCAACGTAATTTTTAATTACATTCTCATTTACGGAATATGGGGTTTCCCAAGACTTGAAGTAGAGGGAGCTGCGTGGGGTACTTTGATTTCTAGGTTTTTTATGGTCGTATTGTTAGTTGTAATGCTTAGAAAACAAGAGAAGTTTGCGTCTTATTTTTATTGGGGTAATAATGAACATATAAGACTTGAGGAGTTTAAAGTACTTTTCAAATTAGGGTTTCCTACGGCTTTACAGATGCTTTTTGAAGTAGCAATTTTTACAGCTGCTATATTTTTATCTGGTATTTTAGGCACAAATGCCCAAGCAGCAAACCAAATCGCATTAAACCTTGCCTCTATGACATTTATGATTGCGGTAGGGCTTGGCGTTACAGCTACAATTAGGGTAGGAAATCAAAAGGGTAAAGGAGATTTTATTAATCTGCGCCGTATCGCTTTTTCTATCTTTTTGCAAGTTTTCCTTATCGAGGCTTTATTTGCAGTAGGTTTTATTTTACTTAAAGATTTTCTTCCTCCATTTTATATTGATAACCCAGAAGTGATACTTCTTGCCTCACAACTACTTGTGGTTGCTGCACTATTCCAATTAAGTGATGGTATACAAGTTACCATACTTGGGGCGCTCAGAGGACTTCAAGATGTAAATATTCCTACAGCTATCTGTTTTGTAGCTTATTGGATTATAGGATTTCCCGTGAGTTGGTATTTAGGTAAAGCAAAGCAGTTAGGTAGTCAGGGAATATGGTTAGGTCTTTTGGCTGGGCTCACAGTCTCTGCTATATTGATGTACTGGCGATTTAATTACTTAACTAAGAAGCTCATCATTAAAAATCAAAAGAGGCTGTCTTAAAAGGCAGTCTCTTTTTTTTGAATACTTTTCAGTATTTCGTATCTTCATGGTATGAAAGCCAGTCCTGTCTGGAAGACCAACAACCAGTCCCAGTTGAGTCTTCTCCCACCAA
>NZ_REFV01000020.1 GCF_003688895.1 Dokdonia sinensis | reverse complement strand
TTCTCGGGGCACTTTGCGCTAAAAAGGTAGACGTTGGAAGCTAAAAAATCTAAATCTCCTGGATTATTTATAATCTAGAACTAAAAAAAACTCTCTCAGGTTTGTAATCTGGGAGAGTTTTTGGTTTTAAAGAGAAGAAAAAAAATAGAAATTGATCGCCCAGCTTGCCTGATGTAGATATAAAAAAAACGAAACTTAAACGATAATTTCAATAATTCTAAGTCCTATACTTTTGATCGAGAATTATCTCTAATGCGATGAATTACTGAGGAGGAGGGAGAACTTTCGAGGAAGCGGGAGAAGTTTTATCCCCGCTTCAAAATAGCCTTATTGATATCCTTAATCAGTTTAGGGCCTTCGTAAATGAAACCGGTGTACAATTGCACCAAGCTTGCGCCAGCATCCAGCTTATCTAGCGCATCCTGAGCGGTATGGATCCCTCCTACTCCAATGATAGGGAATGCTTTGTTGCTTTTTTCTGAGAGGAAACGGATCACTTCTGTGGAGCGGTTTGTTAGTGGTTTTCCGCTTAAACCTCCCATTTCTGTTTTGTTTTCTGAGGTTAGTCCTTCTCTTGAGATGGTCGTGTTTGTAGCGATTACTCCGGCTATTTTGGTTTCTCGTACAATGTCGATGATGTCTAGTAGCTGGTCATCTGTTAGGTCTGGAGCGATTTTAAGCAGGATAGGTTTGGACGATGGCATTTGCTCGTTTTTCTTTTGCAACGTATCGAGCAATTCCATTAATGGCTTCTTGTCCTGTAGCTCCCGTAGTCCAGGTGTGTTGGGCGAACTTACGTTTACCACAAAATAGTCTACGTAAGGAAATAGAGCATCAAAGCAAATTTTGTAATCCTCAACGGCTTGGTCATTTGGGGTAACTTTGTTTTTCCCTATGTTTCCGCCAATGAGAACATCCTTATTTGACTTGAGACGTTCCACAGCTTCTTCTACTCCCCCATTATTAAATCCCATTCGGTTAATGATCGCACTATCGCTTTTTAAGCGGAAAAGGCGTTTTTTAGGATTTCCAGGTTGGGGTTTTGGGGTAACTGTTCCTATCTCTATAAATCCGAAACCCACGTTTGATAGCTCTTTATACAGTTTTGCATCTTTATCGAACCCCGCGGCCAGCCCCACTGGATTTTTAAATTTGAGTCCGAAAACTTCACGTTCTAACCGCTTATCTTCGACCGTTCCCATAGATTTCATTAATCCACCAAAACCTAATTTTGACAACTTTCGGATGAGGGAAAATGTGAAATAATGTACTTTTTCTGGGTCAAATTTGAATAGAAGGGGACGAACTAGGGTTTTGTACATTTTGGTGGTTTTGTAGCTGCAAAAGTAAATGAAAATGGGTAATTTTATGCTCCTGAAATGAATTCTGGACAAGTTTTCGCGAAAGCGTTAAAAATGACAAATGTCTGAGTATGAAACAAATCTTCTTTTTACTGTTTGCTTTCTGGACGGTTACGTGTTTCTCACAAAATCAATTTGCCGAAAAAGAACCTTTTGTTATAGGGGAAACGCTTACTTTTCAATCTGATGTTCTTAAAGAAAAACGAGTTGTAAATATTTATCTTCCTCCTTCCTACGAGTCGGAAAACAAGAAGGCATATCCAGTAATTTATCTTTTAGACGGAAGTGCAGACGAGGATTTTATCCATATCGCAGGACTCGTACAATTCTCAACATTTCCGTGGGCGCAACTCATACCTGAGTCCATTGTGGTGGGCATCGCAAATGTAGATCGCAAACGAGATTTTACATATCCAACGACCAATGCGAAGGACAAAGCAGATTTCCCAACTACGGGTGGGTCGGAAAAATTTATTGCATTTCTGGAAAACGAGTTGCAACCGCTTATAAATAGGCAATATCGTACTACTATGGAACGTACAATCATCGGGCAATCTTTAGGAGGCTTGCTCGCGACTGAGATTCTTTGGAAAAAGCCAGAATTATTCTCTAATTATATCATTATAAGTCCGAGCTTGTGGTGGGATGATAATTCATTACTACCTTTAAAACGGGCGCCTCTAGACAATCCGAAAAAAGTATTTGTTGCTGTGGGAGAAGAAGGGCCCATTATGGAAAGTGGTGCTATGGCTCTCACAGCTCAACTTAAACAAGACAGACTAATACAAACTTCTTTTAAGTATCTCGAAGACTTAGACCATTCCAATACATTACACATTGCAGTGTATGAAGGATTTAAGGCGATTTACAAGAAGGATGTTACTAAAGATTGATAGGATTCCCGCCTTCGCGGGAATGAAATTTTAAAAAAGTCGATTGTGGGGGTAGATTCCCACCGTCGCGGGAACTATATGATAGATAAAGAAACACTGATAAATAGATTTATAAGTTACGTTACTATAGACACAGAAAGTGACCCGAATAGCGACACGACGCCAAGTACGGAAAAGCAATGGGATCTCGCCCGTAAACTTAAGAATGAGTTGGAGCTTATGGGAATGACTGAGGTCACCATAGACGAGAATGCCTATGTTATGGCAACGCTACCGTCTAATGTACCTCACGAGGTGCCTGTGATAGGATTTATCTCTCATTTTGACACTACACCAGATTTTACAGGTGCAAATGTACAACCGCAAATTATACGAGATTATGACGGTCAAGACATTGTCCTTAATGCTGATAAGAATATTATTTTATCTCCAGAATATTTTGAGGATTTAAAGCAGTACAAAGGGCAAACAATTATCACGACGGATGGCACCACCCTGCTGGGTGCAGATGACAAAGCGGGAATCACCGAGATTATGGAGGCGATGCAGTACCTCATCGCGCATCCGGAAATCAAGCACGGAAAAATACGTGTTGGATTTACTCCTGATGAGGAGATAGGGCGTGGTGCGCATAAGTTTGACGTGGAGAAGTTTGGTGCGCAATGGGCTTATACTATGGACGGGAGCCAAATAGGCGAATTGGAGTACGAAAATTTTAACGCGGCTGGAGCCATTGTCTCAATAGAAGGAAAAATTGTACATCCCGGTTATGCAAAAGGTAAGATGGTAAATAGTATGTACATCGCTACAGATTACATAAACTCCTTACCTAGATTGGAAACTCCAGAGCACACCTCTGACCGTGAGGGCTTCTTCCATTTGTATCGTCTAGATGGTGGTGTGGACAACACAAAGCTAGAATATATCATACGCGATCACGATAAGGGACATTTTGAAGCCCGTAAAGCGATGATGGTGCAACTGGCAGATGAGCTCAATGAGCAGTTTGAAAAAGAACTTGTAACTGTAGAAATCAAAGACCAATACTTCAATATGCGTGAGAAGGTGGAACCTGTGATGCATATTGTAGACATAGCAGAAGAGGCAATGAAGGAATTGGGAATTACACCACTCATTAAACCTATACGTGGCGGAACTGACGGTTCTCAACTCTCATTTATGGGGCTCCCCTGCCCTAATATTTTTGCAGGAGGACACAATTTTCACGGTCGTTATGAGTACGTCCCTGTGGAGAGCATGATGAAAGCTGTAGAAGTGATTGTTAAGATTGCAGAGATAACGGCGAGACAATAACTTTAGATTTATTACGCTTTCGCGAAAGCGTATATATTCCTGTTTTTTAATTCAATAAGAAAATATGGCAGTAGAAGAGATCTGGTGGAAAGAAGGAATCGTTTATCAAATATATCCTCGATCATTCAAAGACACAAGTGGAAATGGCATAGGTGATTTGCGCGGTATCATTGAGAAACTGGACTACATTTCGAGTTTGGGAGTAGATATTATTTGGCTGAATCCTATTTATGATTCGCCCAATGATGATAATGGTTATGACATTCGAGACTACAGAAAGATTATGTCTGAGTTCGGAACCATGGAAGATTTTGACGAATTGCTGGCAGGAATGAAATCCCGAAATCTTAGATTGGTTATGGATCTTGTAGTGAACCACTGCAGTGATGAACACAAGTGGTTTCAGGAAAGTCGCAAGTCTCGGGAGAATCCATACAGGGACTATTTTCACTGGTGGCCAGCAGAGAAAGGAACACCACCCAAGCGCTGGAGCTATTTTGATGTAGAAGAAAATGCTTGGCAATATGATGAGAAGACTGACGCCTATTACCTTCACTATTTTGCGGTTAAGCAACCCGATCTAAAATGGGAAAACCCAAAAGTTCGGCAGGAGGTTTATGATATGATGCATTTTTGGTTCAAGAAAGGTGTGGACGGCTTCCGGATGGATGTGATACCGTTTATTAGCAAAGACACGACTTATCCAGAAATTGATGCCCAAGAACCTCACGAATTTATTTCCTACTACGCAAATGGTCCTAAAGTACACGAGTATCTAAATGAGCTCAACCGCGAGGTAATCTCAAAATATGATGCATTTACCGTGGGAGAAGGGCCAGGAATAGCTCGTGAGGATGCACTTGATTTTGTACACGAGGATCGTAAGGAGATGGATATGTTTTTCCATTTTGACCTAATGAGTTTAGATCGGGCGCCTGGTGAAGTATTTAAAATGAGACAAGGTGGCTGGAAACTCACAGAATTTAAAAAGATTTTTAATGATTGGGATACCGCTTTCGCGAAAGCGGGATGGGGCTCTTTATTCCTTGCAAACCACGATTTCCCACGTTCGGTAAGTCGCTGGGGAAATGACAGCCCGGAGCATTGGCATAATAGCGCTACCCTACTCCAAACATTTCTTCTTACAATGCGAGGCACCCCTTACTTTTATCAAGGCGATGAAATAGGAATGACCAATGTCAAGTTTACAGATATAGAAGATTATAGAGATATTAACACAATAAACCGTTATGAAACTGTAAAACAACGAGGTGGAGACCTCAACGCTTTTATGGAAAGTGAGCAACACGCCGCTCGAGAAAATGCCCGTACCCCGATGCAATGGGATGACACTATAAATGCGGGATTTACTAACTCAGAGCCTTGGATAAAACTAAATCCTGATTACAAGGATGGGGTAAATGTCAAAAGTCAAGAAAAAGACAAATACTCTATTTTAAACTACTTTAGAAAAATCACAGAATTACGTAAGAAAAATAAAGTTTTAGTTTACGGAGATTATCATTGCATTTATCCGGAACACGATAAAGTGTATGCTTATACACGAACTCTGGAGGCAGAGCGATTTTTAATTCTTCTAAACTTCTCTGATGAAATCGAAAGATTTACACTCCCAGTAAACATCACCTATAACCGTAAGATCAAGCTCATTTCAAATGACAAAATTCTAGATGATAAAACGTTTAAGGAATTTGCGCTCAGACCATGGCAAGCGGTAGTTTATAAGTTAGAGCATTAGTATGTCCACGGTTATATAGGGTAGCAACTCCTTGGAGTGCTGTCTAGTACTTGTTTTACGATGGACATTATAAATTACCCCAACCTATTATTAAAATTAAACTATATTCGCATCAATTAGAATACAATGCCATTGCAGAAACGTTACTTTTAACCGCTTTTTAATTCCCCCCAATTAACCGTTGAAAGAAAATAAGACCACTATACTTGAGCTCTTAGAAGAGTCCTATGAAATCCGTGGGAACAATCTTTCAAAGAGCATAGACCTTGCCCAAGAAGCACTACAGCAAAGTAGAATCATAAAGGACAAAGAACTTATTGCGCAGAGTTTAAATAAACTTGCGCTCTTTATGATGATACGGAGTGAGCATCAACTAGCGCTCACTATGTCTGAAGAAGCTATATGCCATTTCAAAGACTTGGGCGATGATAAAGGGGTGGCAGATGCAAAATATAATATCGCAGGTATCTACTACAAGACAGATAACTATCACTTAGGTATGGTTAATCTTATAGACTGTCTTAAAATATATAGCGCGCAAAAGGATTATCATAATCAGTCCAAAACCCATAAATCCTTAGGAACCATTTATGAATTGCTGGGTGACTGGGCAAATGCTATAACATCTTATGAGAAAGCTATAAAAGCCGGACAGAGAGCACAAAACAAAAATCTTGAGTCTAATGCCTATAATCCACTATCTGGAATCTTCTTAAAAGAAAATAGAATTGAAGAGGCAGTTGCAATGATTGAACGATCGATTGCAATGAAAGAGGAGACTGGCGATATAAGAGGACTGGCATTTGCTATTTATGGGAGAGGAAAAATCCATCTCAAACTTGAAAACTATAAAAAAGCAGAAAAAGATTTTAAAGCGGCTTTAAAAATACACGTTGAGGCAGGAGAGCATTTTGGTACCGGGATGGCATACAATAAAATGGCCTTACTCTATATCGCAATGAATGAGCCTGATACCGCAAAGGATATCTTGCTTAAGTCTATTGCACTGAGTGAAAAGCACAATATGAATCTTATTAATTTTAAGTGTACCTATTCTCTTTATCAAATTTACCGCAATGAAAATAATGATTCAAAGGCACTTGAATACTTAGAAAAATACACTCTTAATAAGGCAAAATCTGCAAATTCTCAAACACTCCGTATTATTGAGAATTATGAGGTCATCTCACAAATGGACTCTAGAGAGAAAGAGGCACAACTCGCTCGAGAAAAAGCTCAAATGATATTGGAGCAAGAGCGTTTAGAGCAATCTGCACAGATGAAACAAGAGTTTTTAAGTGCAATGAGTCACGAGATAAGAACACCACTTAATGCGGTTACAAGCATCATTTCCTTATTAGAAGATCGGTCAACCGCAAGTGAGCGTAAATTACTTACTGCACTGCGCTATTCTTCAAAAAATCTCTTGCGTATAATTAACGACATTCTGGACTATTCCAAGCTGGATACAAATAATATGCGATTGGAAACTAGGCCTGTCGTATTCAACGAAGTCATCGAAAATAGTTTAGAAACATACTACAGCCTAGCTCGAGATAAAGGTTTACAATTGTCAGTGCAACTGGATGAAAAGCTCTCCACCTCTTATGCCATAGATGAAACTAAGGTATTTCAAATTTTAGGAAACCTTGTAAGTAATGCTATAAAGTATACAGAAGAAGGAACTGTATTCGTCAAAATTTCAAAACTCAAGAAACAGGACCTAAAAGATATAGTTCGTTTTGAAGTTATCGATTCTGGCATAGGTATACCACTTGACGAGCAAAAGAGACTGTTCGAAAGCTTTTACATGCCACCGTCCGTCACAACTAGAAATTATGGCGGGACGGGTCTTGGACTGGCAATAGTTAAAAAGTTAGTCGATCTACACGGCGGTAAGATTCAGATAGAAAGTAATGTGAAATTTGGTTCTAACTTTTATTTTGATCTTGAACTCACAAGAACCGAAATAGACAAAACAGCAACTAAAAACAGACAAGAGCGTTTAACTAACAAAACAGCTATCCTAGCTGAGGATAATGAAATTAATGCCCTTGTGATGCGTCAACTACTCCAAAAATGGGGCGTTACAATTAAGAGAGTAAAAAATGGTCTCGAGGCCGTACAAATGGCTTCTCAAGAAAAAGTCGACTATATTCTTATGGACATTCATATGCCAGAAATGAATGGCTATGATGCTACTAAGGCCATTCGTGAGACTGAAAATCCAAATCAGCACACCAAGATTTTTGCCCTAACGGCAGATGTCACTGCAAGTACCCAAAAGGAGTTCCAAGATTATTTTGACGGTTTCCTGCTCAAACCTATACAAATAGATCGCATACTGGAAGCTCTTACAAAAAAGGTAAATAGACTTGATGCTGTAACGACTGAGGTTTAGAATGACGCTTTCGCGAAAGCGTAAGTAGAAAACGTGAATTTCAGAATACTACGATAACTCTTAGCGATGTGATTTAATAGACCAATAAACCAGAAAAAGTTTCAATAGCAATTCTTTTCCCATTACAACCCAAATAAATTCCTCATAAGCAAACTTCTAAACACGTAAGGCGACCTGCGGTCGCCTTACGTGTTTATAATGTGTTTCCTTTACTTACATATTCCGTCTATACTGCCCTCCTACTTCGAAGAGTGCATTTGTGATTTGACCAAGAGAACAAACCTTTGTGGCTTCCATCAATTCTTCAAAAATATTGCGGTTGTTTATTGCGGCGTCTTGAATTTTTGCAAGCTCTGCTTCTATCTTATCTGCTTTAGCTTCGTGCAGGTTGTTAAGCATATCGATTTGATATTGCTTTTCTTCTTCCGTTGCTCTTATGACTTCTGCTGGGCGAACGGTCGGGCTTCCTTTTGAACTTAAGAACGTGTTTACTCCTATGATTGGGAACTCGCCGTTGTGTTTTAAGGTTTCATAATACAGACTTTCTTCCTGTATTTTTGAACGCTGATACATTGTTTCCATTGCTCCAAGAACTCCGCCACGCTCTGTGATACGGTCAAATTCTAATAATACGGCCTCTTCTACCAATGCTGTAAGCTCCTCGATAATGAATGCTCCTTGGATAGGGTTTTCGTTTTTAGCAAGTCCAAGCTCCTTGTTGATAATCAATTGTATGGCCATCGCACGGCGTACACTTTCTTCCGTAGGTGTGGTGATAGCCTCATCATATGCATTTGTATGAAGTGAGTTACAGTTATCATAAATCGCATATAATGCTTGTAATGTGGTACGTATATCGTTAAAATCTATTTCCTGCGCGTGCAAGCTGCGTCCAGAGGTCTGGATGTGGTACTTGAGCATTTGGGCACGTGGATTTGCTTTGTACTTTTCTTTCATCGCTTTTGCCCAAATCTTACGAGCTACGCGACCTATGACCGCATACTCTGGGTCGATTCCATTTGAAAAGAAAAATGACAAGTTGGGTCCAAACTTGTTAATGTCCATCCCACGGCTTAGGTAATACTCAACATACGTAAATCCGTTAGAAAGGGTCAATGCAAGTTGCGTAATAGGGTTTGCACCTGCCTCTGCAATGTGATATCCAGAAATCGAGACTGAATAGAAATTACGCACCTTTTGCTCAATAAAATATTCTTGTACATCACCCATTAGTCGCAGTGCAAACTCTGTAGAAAAAATACAGGTATTCTGCGCTTGATCTTCCTTGAGAATGTCTGCTTGTACGGTTCCTCGTACTTGTGTGAGGGTTTCTACTTTTATGCGGTTGTACACCTCTGCTGGTAATACTTGATCTCCTGTAACGCCAAGTAACATTAGACCTAAACCATCATTCCCTTCTGGTAAATCGCCTTGATAGGCTGGCCGGGTTTTATCCTTATAGATTTCGGCGATTTTTGCTTCTACCTCGTCTTCTAAATCGTTTTCTTTTATATATTTCTCACAATTCTGGTCGATGGCAGCGTTCATAAAGAACCCTAGCAACATAGGTGCTGGTCCATTTATGGTCATACTTACCGATGTCATTGCGTGACTTAAATCAAATCCAGAATACAGTTTCTTTGCATCATCCAGACAGCATATACTTACTCCTGCATTTCCTATTTTTCCGTAAATATCTGGTCGTAGTCCTGGATCATTTCCATATAAGGTTACACTGTCAAAGGCCGTACTCAGTCGCTTTGCTGGCAATCCTAAACTCACATAGTGAAAACGTTTATTGGTACGCTCTGGCCCTCCTTCTCCTGCAAACATCCTCGTAGGGTCTTCTCCCGTTCGTTTAAATGGATACAATCCAGCCGTGTATGGAAATTCCCCAGGCACATTTTCTTGCAAGCACCAGATCAATATGTCTCCCCAGGCTTGGTATTTTGGCAAAGCTACCTTTGGGATTTGAGTATGCGAGAGGGACTCACTATGCGTTGGTAAATTAATTTCCTTATCTCTTACTTTGAAGGTGTATACAGGTTGTCTATATCTATTTACCTTTTCTTCCCAACTGGTTATAATTTCCCAATTGTAAGGATCGAGATCCATTTTTACTCGGTCAAATTGGGCAAGGAGCAGTTTAATTAAATCTTTGTCCTCGTCGCTTACACTTCGGCTACGCTCAGTGTCCGCTAATTCCAATCCGGCTTTATCCAATTTTGGTGAATCCCCAGCAATGGTTTCTATAGTTTTATAAATTCCGTAGAGGCGTTGTGCTGTTTCTTGTTGCGCTTTCGCGAAAGCGTCGTACGCTCGATTACTCTCTGCAATTTCACTCAGATATCTTGTGCGTGCCGGTGGAATGACAAAAATCTTTTCACTCATCTCTTGGCTAATCTCAAAAGTACTCTGTAGGTCTGCTTCGTTTACCGTATTTACCTTTTCCATAATACGCTTGTAGAGCGTATTCATTCCTGGATCGTTAAACTGACTGGCAATCGTACCAAAAACAGGCAGCTCATCTTGCGGGATATCCCACAAGTTATTATTGCGCATATATTGTTTTTTCACATCACGTAGTGCGTCTAACGAGCCGCGTTTATCAAACTTGTTAATAGCAACAAGATCTGCAAAATCTAGCATATCTATTTTTTCAAGCTGAGTTGCTGCACCAAATTCTGGTGTCATTACATATAAGGAAACGTCACTATGCTCAAGTATCTCAGTATCTGACTGCCCTATACCTGAGGTTTCTAGAATGATCAAATCAAATTGGGCTGCTTTTAAGACTTGTATGGCTTCGCCTACATATTTGGATAACGCCAGATTGCTTTGTCTTGTCGCAAGGGAACGCATATACACACGCTCATTGTTAATCGCGTTCATGCGGATACGGTCGCCCAGTAGTGCACCGCCTGTTTTACGCTTAGAAGGATCAACAGAAATTAATCCTATGGTCTTTTCTGGAAAGTCGATAAGAAACCTACGTACGAGTTCGTCAACCAGCGATGATTTTCCAGCGCCACCTGTTCCTGTAATTCCTAGAACTGGGGTGAGTGATTTTTCGTTTTTCTTATGGATTTGAGCTAGGGCATCTTTAGCAACTTCGGGAAAGTTTTCGGCGGCAGAAATAACTCTAGCGATAGCCGTGGGATTTTTTTCGCCTAAGCGGGATACTTCTACGGTAAGCTTATCTCCTATTGCATAATCAGACTGCTGTACGAGATCATTTATCATTCCCTGCAAGCCCATCGCACGACCGTCGTCTGGGGAATAAATACGCGTGATGCCGTAATCCATCAATTCCTCGATTTCTTCTGGTAAAATCACACCGCCGCCGCCACCAAAAATCTTAATATGACCCGCACCTTTCTCTTGGAGCAGGTCGTACATATATTTAAAATACTCGTTATGCCCGCCTTGATAGGAGGTCATCGCAATGGCATTTGCATCTTCTTGAATAGCGGTATTTACCACTTCCTCTACCGAGCGATCGTGACCTAAATGAATGACCTCAACCCCTGTGCTCTGAATGATACGACGCATAATATTGATCGCTGCATCGTGGCCGTCAAATAATGAGGCGGCAGTGACGATTCTAACTTTATGCTTAGGTGTATAAGGAGTGGCTTGTTCCATCTGTAAGTATCAATAATTTTTACCCTGTAAATTTACGTAATATTCAATGATATCGCATAAAGAATCTGAAATCTGTAATAGTATATCTTCTTATGGGTATTCCGTTATAATATTTGCATTTTAGAGGTAGCAAATCTAATTATTATGGTAAAAATCACACTTCTTATACATTGTGAAGATCAGAAAGGAATTATCGCTTCGGTGACTAATTTTATTCTTCAAAATTCGGGAAACACGACTTACATAGACCAACACGTAGATGCGCAGGAGAATGTATTTTTTATGCGTCTGGAGTGCGTTTTTGAGTCTGCTTCGTTCCGCGTACCAGACTTTGAGCAGGCTTTTGCTAAAAAAATTGCACAACCCTTTGAGATGCAGTGGCAGTTGCACCGCTCAGAAACCAAAAGTAATATGGCGCTTTTTGTTTCTAAATATGATCACTGTTTGTACGATATTTTAGGACGCTACAATGCAGGCGAATTGCACGTACATATTCCCTTTATTATAAGTAACCACAAGGATCTAGAGCACATCGCAAAAAACTTTGACATCCCTTTTTATCACATCCCTGTGACAAAGGACACCAAAGCGGCGGCTGAACAACAACAGCTCCAACTACTTGAGGAACATAAGGTAGATTTTATCGTGCTCGCGCGCTATATGCAAATTGTCACAGAAACTATCATACGCGAGTATCCTAACAAGATTATAAACATACACCACTCTTTTTTACCCGCTTTTGTGGGAGCAAAACCCTATCACGCAGCTTTTGAGCGTGGGGTTAAAATCATAGGTACAACGAGCCATTACGTCACCGAAGAACTCGACGCAGGTCCTATCATAGAGCAAGATACCATACGCGTTACCCACAGCCACACTGTAAAAGATCTTATAGCCAAAGGTCGCGATCTCGAGAAAATTGTACTCTCCCGAGCGGTAAAGTTGCACGCGCAACACAAAGCTTTTGTGTACAATAATAAGACGGTGGTTTTTACGTAGATTTTGTATGCATACGCTTTCGCGAAAGCGGACATCCTCTAAAAGCCCAAGAATAATTTACCATTATTTAATTTCTCAAAATAGTATCTTTAGAGCCTAACGAAAAAATCAAAATATGAAACGCCTACTCTCTCTCTGTCTTATATTCACCTTATTTTCTTGTGCCGAACTTCAAAATGTTGTAGGCGGACTTCCGGGACAACCAGGTATGGACAACGCAATGATAGGTAATGGATTGCGACAAGCGCTTGATTTCGGGATCGACAAGCAGGTAACTAAACTTACCGCAACGGATGGATTTTACAGAAACGAGTTAGTAAAAATATTACTACCAGCTGAACTACAAAAAGTAGATAATACACTACGTGCCATAGGTCTAGGCAATCTAGCAGACGAAGGGATTAAAGCCCTAAACCGAGCCGCTGAAGATGCTGTAAAGGAAGCTACACCCATTTTTGTTAATGCTGTAAAGGAGATAACTTTTACAGACGTACGCAACATCCTCTTAGGTGCAGATAACTCTGCAACACAATATCTGGAAGGCAAAACGAACCAGGCGCTTTATAATAAGTTTAACCCCGTGATTCAAAATTCTTTTGCCAAAGTAGGCGCAGACCAAATCTGGACCAATCTTATTACTAAATATAATTCTCTTCCTCTCGTTTCTGATGTCAACCCAGACCTTACTGATTACGTAACTCAGGAAGCCCTCAAAGGTGTCTACACAATGATTGCTGTTGAGGAAAAGGAAATCCGTACGAAGACGGCTAGTCGTACTACGGATTTACTAAGAAGAGTATTTGCGCTGCAAGATTAAAATCTTTTGTAATTAAATATGTTTATTCCTAAACAATATCTAATGAACTAAATAAGCTAACTTTTAATAGGAAGACCCATTTCAGACATTATAGCATAAAGTATTGAAACAAAATACAAGCATAAAATTTAAAACACCCAACTACTTGTTTATCAATTTTTTATATTTATATTTAGTCGACACAAAAACTAATGATGCCCCCTTATTACAATGACTGCAGCCAGTAAACACAAAAGATTAAAGTCCTTTATGGAGCGTAAGTATAAAAGACTCGTAGAAGAAGCTTACAACTATGAATATACAGATCACAGCCTAAGTGATGTCTGTACCTTTGAAGCACTTCAATTAGATCAGAAAATAAAGTTTCTTAAATATTAAGGTCTTTGCGTAGACGCACAAAATAGTCAAACGCCTTTAGTAGCCTACTACCATACCAAGAAAAATATTCCCCGTCTACAAGCATAATTTTTGCCCTCGTGTACTGTTTTAATTCTTTTATATGTTTTTCTGAAAATGGGTACGGCTCAGAAGAAAGTAAAAGTACATCCATAGCTGGTAATTTTTCAATATCTATTTCTGGATAACGTCCAGCCTCATTAATAAAAACATTTTTAAAGCGACAGATGTTTACCAATTCGTCTATAAATGTGTCTGAACTGGCAACCATATAGGGCTTACGCCAAATAAAATAACCCACGCTTTTCCACTCATACGATTGCATTTCGGTTTGAAAGGCTTTGTAGCGCTTTACAATTTTTGAAACTAGTTGTTCTGATTCCTTTTTGCGATTAAACAACAATCCATATTGCTCAATAAGTTCAAGATTATCCTCAACCGTTTTAATATCAGAAATATGAACCGGAGCAATTTTTTCCAGTTCAGCAACCATTTCCTTCGTGTTTTCTTCTTTATTACAGAGAATAATATCAGGTTTTAAACTACTGATTTTATCAAAATGGACTTGCTTAGTTCCGCCTACGATTGTTGTGGTTTGTTTTAGATCTTCTGGATGAATACAGAATTTTGTGATGCCTAGGATATTTTCGCGCAAGCGTAATTCAGCTAATAGTTCTGTCTGACTAGGAACCAATGAGACGATGCGCTGTGGTGCCTTATCAAACACAAGCGTACGGTTCATTTGGTCTATAACTGTAATCAAATTATGTGCGATTTACAAGGATGTCCTGCATATCTTCTTGCAGTTGCTGGGCAACATTACGGGCGGCAATGGCAAAATCCTGACCGCTGGAATTATACAAAATCCCTCTAGACGAATTTATAAGAAGTCCTATGTTCTCTGTCATTCCGTAGGTGCAAACGTCGCGTAGACTACCGCCCTGTGCTCCAACTCCAGGTACAAGAAGAAATGCTTCTGGGATAATCTTACGGATATCAGATAAAAATTGTGCTTTTGTTGCTCCTACTACGTACATCAGATTTTCTGAGCCCTTATAGGACTTTGAAGTTTGAAGTACGTGTTTATAAACTTCCTGTCCGTCTATGATTTTTGTCTGAAAATCATATGCACCCTTGTTTGACGTAAGTGCAAGTAGTATTGTGTGTTTTTCTTCAAACTCTAAAAAAGGCTCTACGCTATCTTTTCCCATATACGGAGCTACGGTTACTGAGTCAAAGTTAAGGTCTTCAAAAAAAGCTTTTGCATAGCGAGAAGACGTATTTCCTATATCTCCGCGCTTAGCATCTGCTATTGTGAATTGCTCTGGATACTTCTCGTTAATATAATTGATCGTTTTTTCAAGTGCTTTCCAACCTTTCATACCATACGCCTCGTAAAAAGCAGTATTGGGCTTATAACCCACACATAAATCCTGCGTTGCGTCTATAATCGCTTTATTAAACGCAAAAATAGGATCTTCTTCTTTTAAGAGATGCTTGGGAATTTTATCCAAATCGGTATCTAATCCTACAATAAGGAAAGATTGTTTCTTTTTGATTTGGGCAATTAAGTCGGTTGTTTTCATTCTGTAATTTCAGAATTCTAAATTATAGTTCTCCCTCTGTAAACTTCAATTTCTCTGTATTTTCAACAAGTCTCAATTCGTCGAGAATTCTTTGTATATCTCCGTTTACAATGTTTTGTAAATCATAAAGCGTGAGGCCTATTCTGTGATCTGTCACACGTCCTTGTGGATAGTTGTACGTTCTAATTTTTGCACTACGGTCACCGCTACTCACTTGGGAATTACGTTTTGCAGCGTCTTCTTCTTGCTTTTTGGCAAGTTCTAGGTCGTACAGACGTGAGCGCAAAACTTTAAAGGCTTTCTCCTTATTCTTATGCTGAGACTTTTGATCTTGACACTGCGCTACAAGTCCCGTAGGAATGTGTGTTAATCGTACTGCTGAGTATGTAGTGTTTACAGATTGCCCTCCTGGTCCTGAAGAACAGAAAAAATCTACACGAACATCTTTTGCCTCGATGGTGACATCAAACTCTTCTGCTTCTGGGAGCACCATAACGGTTGCGGCACTAGTATGCACACGACCTTGCGTTTCGGTTTGAGGAACACGCTGTACACGGTGTACACCGGCTTCAAACTTCATTGTACCATATACATCTTCACCTGTAATTTCAAACTGGATTTCTTTAAATCCACCAGAAGTTCCCTCACTATAATCTACTGTGCTATGACTCCAGCCACTAATACTCTCGACATATTTTGTGTACATACGGTAGAGGTCTCCAGCAAAAATACTTGCTTCATCTCCACCGGTCCCTGCACGTATCTCTACCACGACATTCTTAGCGTCTTCTGGGTCCTTGGGAATGAGCATCATCCGGATCTCTTCTTCTAAGTCTGGAATGCCTGATTTTGCCTCTTCGTATTGCATTTTTGCCATTTCGATCATTTCTGGATCAGTGCCATTTGCAATAATCTCTTCAGCTTCGTTTAGGTTATCGTTGAGTTCGATATAAAGTTCGCGCTTATTCATAAGCGCTCTCAGGTCTTTATATTCTTTATTGAGTTGTACGTAGCGTTTCTGGTCTGTAATTATATCGGGCTGGATAATGAGGTCACTTACCTCATCAAAACGCTGCTTTACAATCTGTAATTTTTCTAACATTTGTATCTTCTAAGTAAGAGCGAATTTACAAATTTTAAGCTGGAAATCGATTAGAGTATCACGCGAGAAAAGCTTTTATTTAACCATCTTTGGCATTGCGGTTCTCTAAAAATGTGTACAGGGAGGCTTTTGAGTCTGCTATTTCAAATTCTTCTGAATACGCTTTCGCGAAAGCGGAATAGTCAAAATCCTCAATCTCTGCATATTCATTACCTATCAGTTGCTCTAACTGCTGTTTTTCTTCTCTAATAAGACTGAAATTAAGTCCATAATTTATCAAAAATGCAAACCCTAGAAGATAGCTCACACGGTCTATGTAGTAGCAGAATTCTATGCCAAAATAGTAGGCAAACAGGGAAGTAACATCTGAAAGAATAAAAGCAAAAACCATAAAAGTAAAAAGTAGCGACCTATTACTGTTTGCTTGATTATTATATGCCACAGCGGAAACCGAAAGTATCATCATAAAGGCGCCGTACATATAGAACATCGCGACCTGAGTTGTGCTTTCAAACACAAAACCTATCATATTCATAATTACGTGAAGTGTATACGTGTTTGCCGTGATGAGCAATATTGAGACAAAAACAAGTGTTTTATTAAGAGTAATCTCCTTTAATTTAGGGAGACGTTCTATAACAAGGGTTGTATACGCCAATATACCGAACGCTAAATACATAATATACCCCACTCCTTCTTCATAGCTCTGTATAAAAATATCCTTAAGGAGAAAGAAAAATAAGACCGCTAGTACATAATTGTTGCGCCTCTTGCTCATAACTAGATAAAAAAGCACGAAGAATGCTGTACTTATTAGCCTAACATATCTGCTATTAGTCATATCACTAAACAAAAGTGTAAGACTATTCAGTAATATTAATATAGAGAATACTATGAGAAGCTGTTTTCTCTTCCAGAATAGGTTTAGATAATCCATTGGTGAAGTGGTGTAATGTTATATAATAGGCTTTGTTTTACTTATCATATAAACGAAAAAAGACCACCCAACGGTTTTGTGCTATCTTGTCAAAGTATTGTTAAAAAATTAACACGCTATTCTACTAAAAGAGCTCTAGCATAGATAAACGACCTAGTGAGTCGAAATATCTATATATTTTTGTACCAAACTAATACTTAAATACTCCTTTATCGCTGGTAATTGTGAGTCGTTTCCCAGAATCTGAGGCTTGTACTCTACCCACGATCTGAGCATCTACATTAAAAGAATTAGAAATGGAAATAATATCTTGAGCTGTTGCCTCATCGCAATATATCTCCATACGATGTCCCATATTAAACACTTGGTACATCTCTTTCCAATCAGTTTTACTCTCTTCTTGAATCAATTTAAAGAGCGGTGGGACTGGGAACATATTATCTTTTATAATATGAAGGTCATTAACAAAATGAAGAATCTTAGTCTGGGCACCACCACTACAATGTACCATACCGTGAATTTCGGTACTTGAGTACTTTTCTAAAATGGCTTTTACGATCGGTGCATACGTTCTCGTGGGTGAAAGCACCAATTTTCCTGCGTCTAGTGGACTTCCTTCAACCTTGTCTGTTAGTTTTTTTGAACCGCTGTATACTAAATCTACAGGAACCGCGGCATCATAACTTTCTGGAAATTTCTGAGCGAGGTAATTGTTGAACACGTCGTGCCTTGCCGAGGTAAGTCCATTACTTCCCATACCCCCGTTATACTCCTTCTCATAGGTTGCTTGTCCTGAAGAAGACAATCCTACGATCACATCGCCATCCTTAATGTTTGCATTGTCTATGACATCGCTACGCTTCATTCTGGCGGTCACCGTAGAGTCTACAATAATCGTACGTACAAGATCTCCTACATCTGCCGTTTCTCCACCAGTAGAATGAATGGTAACGCCAAACGATTTTAAGTCCTCCAGCAACTCCTCTGTCCCATTAATTATGGCCGAAAGTACATCGCCAGGAATCAAATTCTTATTACGCCCGATTGTTGAGGATAGCATAATGCGATCTGTTGCACCAACGCATAATAAATCATCTATATTCATTATGAGCGCGTCTTGAGCGATTCCCTTCCAGACAGAAAGGTCTCCAGTTTCTCTCCAGTACATGTAGGCAAGTGCACTTTTTGTACCAGCACCATCTGCATGCATTACGAGACAATAGTCATCATCACCCGTAAGGGCATCTGGTACAATCTTACAGAATGCCTGAGGGAACAATCCCTTATCCACATTCTTGATGGCATTATGTACGTCTTCTTTTCCAGCAGATACACCACGTTGTGCGTAGCGTTTTGAGATTTCTTGGCTCATTGTGATTTATTAAGAGACAAAAATAGTGAGAAAAAAAGTAGCAAAATGGCCCGGTAAAGTAGAAAAACGAAAGTAGAAAGTAGAAATGGTGTTGCGCGTTTGGATCTCGCAAAGACACGAATGCGCAAAGGTTACTTACTCGAACATGTTATTATCCCGCAAAGACACAGAGTCACAAAAAAGTATCATCCTAAAAATGAGTCGCCGCAGGCGTTCACGAAAACTGAAAGGAGCCAAAGCGACGTACTAGACACTTATTACTGACTACTGGAATGCAGGCGCTCACATAAACTAAAAGGAGCGTGAGCGACGCACTAGATACTTTACACTTTTCACTCTTTTTCCTCCTCCTTACGACGCTGATAATTTTCTCTAAAGTTGCGCCCTTGACGATTGTATCGCTTATCTCTATTGCGTTTATTATTAGCCTGCATCATAAAATAAAGGACGGCAATAACGATCACGGCAAGGATAGCCTGTGTAGTTTCTGAAAGATTACTAAGGAAATCCATACGAAAAGTCTTTGCTCAAAGCTAAGGATTCTCTACAAGTAATTCAATCTATTTTGTTCGTTCATCACTCTCGATGATGCCGTCACGTAATCGTATTACGCGGTGTGCATAATCTGCTATTTCTTCCTCGTGTGTTACAAGAATTACTGTATTCCCCGCGGCGTGAATCTCATCAAAAAGTGCCATAATCTCCACTCCAGTTTTAGAGTCTAGGTTTCCTGTAGGCTCATCTGCAAGGATGATAGATGGCTTGTTTACCAGTGCACGACCTACCGCAACACGCTGGCGTTGCCCTCCTGAGAGTTGATTAGGTTTGTGATCCATACGGTCTGCCAGACCTACATCTTTTAGAACCTCTGCGGCACGAGCGTGGCGTACAGATTTTGATTTTCCCGCATAAACCATAGGAAGCGCTACGTTATCTAATGCGGTTGTTCTAGGTAAAAGATTAAAGGTTTGGAAAACGAAACCTATTTCTGTGTTACGCACATCAGCAAGTTCATCGTCTAACATCTGGCTCACATCTCTACCGTTGAGAATATAGGAACCCGAAGTAGGCGTATCCAGACATCCTAGAAGGTTCATAAGTGTTGATTTTCCTGAACCCGAAGGCCCCATAATCGCGATATACTCTCCTTTATCTATATCGAGATCTATACCTTTAAGCACTTTTACGATTTCGCTCCCCAGCGGGAAATCTCGGCGTATATCACGTATTTCAATTAAGTTACCCATATTTCTGTGCTAACAATTTTCTAAGATAGAAGAAATTCTTTGACCATTAGAAGAACAAATGTGAGATATGTTACAAATATGACAAGGATAATTTCGCTTAAAGCGAAAATAAACTGGTTAAACCTTATAATGGCACTATCATAATTCGAATTATCAATCGAATAGATGAGAGAGGAAATCCTAGAATAGCCTAAGCTTAGATTTATATTTATAGCAAAATATGATCGTGTTAGAAACAAATTTTTAGTGTTACTATAAAGTTTAAGCGGTATAAATATATTTGCACTTTAAATAGACTTATGTTCAAGACCCTTTCCATTGTCATTCCTGCCTATAATGAAGCTCCTACGATTCTGGAGATACTGAGTGTTCTTGAGCAACTCACTTTGCCTAATGGCATTACAAAAGAGCTTGTCATTGTAAACGATTGCTCTACAGACGATACGGCAGACCGTATTGCTTCGTTTATTAAAGCAAATCCGCACTTGAACACGCAATTATACCATCAGCCAAAGAATATGGGGAAAGGCGCTGCCCTTCATCGTGGTATTGCAGAGGCAAAAGGTGAATTTATTATTATACAAGACGCAGACCTAGAATACGACCCTGAGGAATATAAAATCCTTCTTAAACCTGTCCTAAACGGCAATGCAGACGTCGTTTACGGAAGCCGCTTTATGGGTGGTAATCCACACCGTATTCTTTTCTTCTGGCACACGCTAGGAAATAAATTCCTGACTTTCCTTAGTAATATGTTTACCAACTTGAATCTTACAGATATGGAAACCTGTTACAAACTCTTTAGAGCAGATATGGTGAAGGGGCTAAATTTAAAAGAAAAGCGTTTTGGCTTTGAGCCAGAGGTTACGGCAAAAATTAGCCGCATTCCTAAAGTGCGCATTTATGAGGTCGGTATCTCCTACTATGGACGAACATACGATGAAGGAAAGAAAATAAATTGGCAAGATGGTGTGAGGGCTTTGTGGTGTATTTTGAAATACAACACTTGGTCTAGGAAATAGCCCTTCGATAAGTTTGCTTTAAGTGTTTATTGATGTTTTGAGTACGCTTTCGCGAAAGCTTAAAAAACTCATTTTACCATAATCATTAACCAATAACGAAGTGCGGCTAACCTCTACACTCTGGGAGACACAATTTATAAATTTTTCGTATTTCCTTTCTCAACTTCCTACCTTCCTATTGTCTACTTTTGCAAAAAAATAATTTGCCTTGAACTACGTATCTGTTGAAAATGTTGCCAAATCTTTTGGCGAGCGCGTTCTTTTTGAAGACATCTCCTTTGGTATTAATCAGGACCAGAAAATAGGTTTTGTGGCCAAAAATGGAACCGGAAAAACCTCTCTACTCCATATTATGGCGGGTCTTGAAACTCCAGATAGTGGGCAAGTAGTGTCCCGTAAAGGACTGACCATATCATTTCTACAGCAAGAACCAGATTTAAATCCTGACCTTACGGTGGAGGAAACCATTTTTGCAAGTGACAATCCTATTATGAACACCATAAATGCTTACGAAAAAGCATTACTAAATATGGAAGATACAGAGGCCTATCAACAAGCCTTTGACGCAATGGAAGCCGCACAAGCTTGGGATTTTGAAACACAGTATAAGCAGATACTTTCTAAACTTAAATTGGACCAGCTCGATAGAAAAGTAGGTCTCCTAAGTGGTGGACAAAAAAAGCGACTTGCACTTGCCGCGATGCTTTTAGAGAAACCAGATCTCGTAATTCTTGATGAGCCTACTAACCATCTGGATCTCGAAATGATTGAGTGGTTGGAAGAATACTTTAAGCGAGAGAGTTTGACCATTTTTATGGTCACTCACGATCGTTATTTTCTAGAAAACGTTTGTAATGAAATTGTAGAGCTGGATCACGGAAAATTATATTCCTACAAAGGAAACTATGCCTACTACCTAGAAAACAAAGAGGCACGTATGGCAAATGAAGCTACCGAAACTGCCAAAGCAAAAATCCTCTATAAAAAAGAACTCGACTGGATGCGTCGCCAGCCCAAAGCACGTACCACAAAATCTAAATCTCGAATAGACGATTTTTATGAGATTAAAGAACGTGCCCACCAGCGTCGTAACGATCACGAAGTACAACTCGAAATTAATATGGAACGTATGGGAAGTAAGATTCTCGAGTTTCATAAGGTGGGTAAGTCTTTTGGTGACTTAAAATTGCTGGATAAATTTGACTACGTATTCAAAACTGGCGAGCGTGTAGGCATCATAGGAAAAAACGGAACGGGAAAAACCACCTTCCTTAATATTATGACAGGTGCACTCCAGCCTGATGCTGGAAAAGTTATCGTGGGTGATACCGTTAAGTTTGGGTACTACACACAGAAGGGTATAGAAATTAAAGAAGGTCAGAAAGTTATTGATGTAATAAAATCTTTTGGAGACCACATTCCGCTTAAGAAAGGGCGCACCATTTCGGCGGGGCAATTGCTGGAGCGGTTTTTATTTGATCGTAAAAAACAATATGATTTTGTAGAAAAACTGAGCGGCGGGGAGCGTAAACGCCTCTATCTCTGTACTGTTTTCATTCAGAATCCTAACTTTTTAATTCTTGATGAGCCTACAAATGACCTTGATGTAGTTACCCTAAACGTGCTGGAGAACTTCCTTTTAGATTTTCCAGGATGTCTCGTGGTGGTCTCTCACGACCGCTACTTTATGGACAAGATTGTGGATCATTTATTTGTATTTAAAGGTAATGCACAGATAAGTGATTTCCCTGGCAACTATTCGGATTATCGCGCTTATGAGGGGAATTTGAATTTCAGTAATGAGGAGGACGCTCCTGCCGGCCGAGCAGGCGGGTTCGCGAAAGCGGAACATTTAAAAACTACATCTCAAAAAACTGAAAATGAATCCACAGATTCTAAATCGTGGAAAGAAAAACAACACACAGGGGCACTCACTTACAATGAGCAAAAAGAGTACAAAAAACTCGAACGCGAGGTGGCACAACTAGAACGTGACAAGGCAAAAAAACAAGAAGTCTTCCTAAACCCGGACCTCACTCCCGAAGAAATCGCGATCCACTCCCAAGAGCTTCAAGCCCTAATCGATAAAAAAGAAGAAAAGGAAATGCGCTGGATGGAACTTATGGAGAAGATGGAGGGGTAACCTCGAAATCGAATATTAAGAAACAAAAAAACGGCTTATTTTGCAATGAGCCGTTTCTATATTCACTTAGAATTTAATTTATTTCTCAAACTGCTTGAGCGTCTTGATAATGATAGACACACAATCCAGCAATTCTTCCTCAGTCATTACGAGAGGTGGTGCAAATCGTATGATATTACCGTGGGTGGGTTTTGCGAGTAAGCCATTGTCGCGTAGTGCCATACAGATATCCCAAGCTGTTGAGCTATCTTCTGTATCGTTTATGACTACGGCATTTAATAATCCGCGACCTCTTACTAAAGTTGCGATATTACTACTGTCTACAAATTCCTGCATTTTCTCACGGAAAAGATTTCCAAGGTGGCGTGCGTTTTGGGCTAGATTTTCATCCCTTACAACTTCCAGCGCTTCGGTAGCTACTGCTCCTGCTACTGGGTTTCCTCCAAAGGTGCTTCCGTGCTGTCCAGGCTTGATGACATTCATAATATCATTATTTGCAAGAACTGCGCTTACAGGGTAGGCTCCTCCAGAGAGCGCTTTACCTAGAATTAAGATATCAGGCTGTGCGTAAGTATCGGCTTGTTTCTCACAATGTCCTTCACAAGAACATTTCCCACAAACAGCGAGCAAAGCTCCTGTACGTGCGATTCCTGTTTGGATCTCGTCTGCTATAAAAAGTACATTGTGCTCGTTACATAGAGACTGAGCTTTACGCATATAATCATCAGACGGCGTATAGACTCCTGCCTCTCCCTGAATAGGTTCTACTAAAAAACCAGCAATGTTTTTATTGGACTTTAAAGTCTCTTCTAATGCTTGAAGATTATCGTATTCTATTTTTATGAATCCAGCTGTATACGGTCCAAAGTTCTTACGAGCATTTTCATCGTTAGAAAAAGAAATAATCGTTGTGGTACGCCCGTGAAAGTTGTTTTCACAAACTACGATTTGCGCTTCGTTTTCATCTATGCCCTTTTTCTCATACGCCCATTTACGCGCAATTTTAATAGCGGTCTCCACAGCCTCTGCTCCAGTATTCATAGGAAGCAGTTTGTCAAAGCCAAAATACTCTGTTGCATACTTCTCGTAAGGACCTAAGGTGTCATTATAAAATGCACGTGATGTAAGGGTAAGTCTCTTTGCCTGTTCTGTCATTGCGTTTACAATGCGTGGGTGACAATGCCCCTGATTTACTGCAGAGTATGCAGAAAGGAAATCATAATACTTTTTACCTTCGGCGTCCCACACATATACACCTTCTCCCCTACTCAATACTACTGGGAGTGGGTGATAGTTGTGCGCACCGTGTTTGTCTTCTAATGCAATTGCCTCTTTAGATGAGAGTTGATTTACAGTTGCCATAATGTGTAATTTTTAAAATTGTTAAACAGATAACAATTCCTGCTGAGCCTTTGTTTTCTCGATATAGTCGAGAATTCAGCGCGGGAGAGAAATCATCCCCAGTTCTTATTCAAGAGCGTCGAAATTACAAAAATCGCCAGAGACTTAAAAGGATTAAGAAGGGTGTAAAAATTACTTAATCAGGTTTGCATCCACCGCAAAGCGTATGAGCTCCCCTATAGTACTCATATCCAGTTTTTTCTTGATGTTTTTCTTGTGCTTTTCTACTGTTTGGTGGGAAATATGAAGCTCATCCCCTACTTCTTTACTGGTTTTTCCAGAACTAAATGCCGAGAGTATCTCGACCTCCCGTTGTGTGAGCAATGTCAGTTTTTCTTGTGTCTCTTCAGAACCAGCCTCATTTTGTCGCTTCTCAAAATTAGAAAGCGCAAGGTTTATAGTAATCTTAAGTTGCTCTGCGTGAAATGGCTTCAAGACATAAGCAAATGGCATAATCTTCTCAGCTCGAGCGACAATCTCAGGATTACTAAATGCTGTAAGAAAAACGGCTGGTGTCTTACGTATTTCTTGAAGCTGTGCGACGAGCTCAATACCATCTATCTCTGCTTCTAGATTAATATCAGAAAGTATTAGGTCAAACTCATTCTCCTTATAATCCATCTTAGCTTCGGCCGGGGTACTGCAACGCAATACTCTTGCAAACCCGTTTTTTCCGAGCTCCATTTCGATATCTCGTGCGATAATAAATTCGTCTTCTATAAGGAGAATTTTATGTGACATCTATAATTACTTATTTTGAGGTTTTGGTATGACAATTCTGTTTTTGACACCGTCTTCAGATTGCGTTTCAAGTGTTCCTTTGAGCTGTCGCACCATTTCATTTACGAGTTCCAGCCCGAGAGAATTTTGGCGCATATCCTTTGGCGCATATCCCTTACCATTATCCTCTAGTGTTAAAATGATGTCACCTTCGGTAATGGAAGTGGAAATTTTTAAGGTATTGCTTTCGCGAAAGCGGTCAAAAGCATATTTATACACATTTGTAATGAGCTCATTGAGAACGAGGCCTATCAAGGTAGTTTGCCCGCTGGGAACCGAAATATCTTCTAGGTCATATTCTACTTTAAATAATGGAGTGCTCTCATTGCCCAAAACCTTGAGCACCGCCGAAACTAACTCTTTTATAAACGCCGAAAGATGAATCGCATCATCATCCTGAGCAAATGCCTGCTGAATGTGGGAAATAGTCAGAATACGCTGTTTGGCAACTTGCAACGCCTCAATAGCATCTGTATCCTCGAGAGAATGCGCCTGTATATTAAGCAGGCTCGAGATAATCTGTAAATTATTCTTTACTCGGTGATTAAGCTCCTGCATCAGGAACGTAATGCGCTCTCGCTGGGATTCCGATTCATTGTAAGCTGTCGTGAGCGCTTCGTTCTTTTCCTTTACTTCTTGTGTGCGCTCTTCGACAAGGCGGGTAAGTTTGAGTTTATCCTTCTTAAGTTTGTTTGTTTTATACAGATAGTACATAATACCGGAAAGCAAGAAAAGTACAACTGCCAGCACTCGGAACCACCATTGCTGGTACCACGGTGGTACGACAATGACAGTCATCATATCTGGTTCATTATTCCAGATGCCTACGTCATTACTCGCTTTAACTAAAAAGCGATAGGTGCCTGGATTTAAGTTTGTGTATGTGGTCGTGCGATCTGTAGTTTCGGGACGCCACGTCTCATCAAAACCTTCCATCTTAAACTGATAGCTAACCTTGTTCGGGTTTAGATAATTGAGTGCGGTGTACCCAAAGGTGATAACATTCTCATCACTCTTAAAAACCAAGGTGTCCTTAAAAAGCTCATTGCGCTCCAGCGGACTGTTAAAGAGCTCTACTCTATCGATGTGAACCTCTGGTGTATGGGGATTTTCCTTGAGTCTGTCTGGATGAAAAATATTAAATCCATCTACTCCACCAAAATAGAGGTTGCCAAATTCATCTTTATAAGAGCATTTCCCATTAAACTCATTGTTCTGTAGCCCATCTTTTACCGTGTAATTTGTAAACAAACCCGTTGCCACATCCAGCATAGAGAGTCCTTCGTTAGAACTTACCCATACATTATCATTATCATCTATCTCCAGCGTGTACATTAAATTGTTAGGCAAGCCTTCGTTCATTGTATACTGCACCGAAGTTTCAAAATCTGACATCAGGTGTGTGAGACCGTGGTTTGTTGCGACCCAAAAGGAGTTGTCCGAAGCCTGACGAATCCCAAAGATTCTTTTTCCACTCAGCCCCCCGGTTGCTTCATCTCCACTGGTAAAATGAGAAAGCTCCTCACCTTCTTTATATCGGTACAGACCATTATCGCCTCCTAGCCACAAGTAGCCTTCTTTATCGTAAAAGTGTGTTCTCGTCCTATTTATTTTTTCGCCGTTAATGAGAATGGGAGTAAATGTCCCTTCGGCAATGTTCATTTCCTGTATTCCGGATGAAATACTCGAGACCCAAACGCGCTTTTCATCTATTGGTATGATTTCTGGAACATCATTTTCGGCGAGGCTTTTGGGGTTATTTGGATCGTGTAAGTATTGTTTGAATTTTTGGGACTTTTCATCAAAAAGCATCACACCATATCCATAACCACCTGACCAAAAATTGCCATAATCATCTTTATGTAAAATGTATGCAGGACCTTCCTCTGGAACTGTTGCAAAGAGTTTACTAGTTTTGGCAACCATATCGTATTTTACCACACCAAAAGTTGTCGCCACCCACAACGTACTGTCAGCCTCTTTTTCAAACTGAAACGAACTAATTTTAATTGCCGAAGGATACTCCTCTAATTTTATTTTCTGAGTGACAAATTTCTTCCTGTAATCATTGTGGTAAAACATTCCCTCTCCTTCTGATCCAAACCAAGTATTTCCCTTATCATCTTGATGAATCTCGTAGATTTCAACAGGATCATATACTTTACCGTTAGTTCCTTTAAGAATGATTTTCTGAGCCGTTTCGTTATTCTCTAGACGCATCAAGCCCGTTTTTGAGCCTATATATATGGACATATTATCAATGTGTTCTAAACACATAATATGATCAGTAATATTGGTTTTTTGTGTAATACCAGTTGTGCGGTCATAAAGATAGAGTCCGCTAGCTGTTCCTATGGCGAGTTGATTATCCAGCCATAGCAATGCATTTACGGGTATTTTAGGAATCTCATTAAATGGTGTAAATGCATTCTTTTTTTTGTTAAACCGAAATGCTCCCTCTGTAGAAGTCCCTAGAATATATTCGTCCTCGTCCCAAACTACAGCATCTGTCACATAAGCTCCATTTTTACTTTCTGGGAGGGTGAACCGCTCAAAACTTTTGGATTTTCGGTTATAAATGCCAAATTGATTCTCAGACGAAAAAAGTAAATTTTCATCGTCTATAGCAATAATCCCTCGATTTAGTAATAGCGCGCTGTCATCGCGGAGTCCAGCAACATCAAAAAAACGATCTTCAGAAAGTTTGTACCCTAGTACTCCGCTTTTGAGTGTTCCTATCCATAACGTATCCTTAGTAAAGTGCAGGTCTTCTATGTAATTATCCTGAACATCACTACCGTCTGGAAGGGATAGCTTTTTTGATATAAATCCGTAACCGTCATAGCGCTGCACTCCATCCTCTGTTCCTACCCAGATATAATCTAGATCATCTTGCACTACAGCACGCACATTGAGTTGTTTGAGCCCTTGATTTTGATCTATGGATACGACTTCAAGAGTATCGACAGTTTTTTCAGAAATCATTCTTGAAGTAAACGTATTGCTGGATTGAGCAGACGCAACAAGGCAAGAAAAGCCAAAAAGGAATAAGAAAAGGTAATATTTAAAATGAACCAATGATGTTGGGGGTATTAAAAGGTTCTAAAATACAAATAATCAACAAGTATAAAATACCCAGTAATGGGTATAAATGACTTGAAAAGTTCTAGCCTCGCTACATATAGTTTTTTTACATTTCCATTGTCATACAAAGAAGCTATTTTTGCACTATGGGAAGACGTAAACAAAATCGTGTTGTATTTGAAAATATTGAAGTAACAGATGCTGGAGCAAAGGGTAAAGCCATAGGCCACGCACCAGACGGGAAAGTCATCTTTATAAACAATGCCGTTCCTGGAGATGTGGTACACGTACAGACCACAAAAAAACGCAAGTCATACTATGAAGCAACGGCTACGGAGGTTGTTACGCTTTCGCGAAAGCGTACAACCCCACAATGTCAGCATTTTGAAGCTTGTGGTGGCTGTAAATGGCAACATATGGAGTATCAATACCAGCTGGAATACAAACAGCAGGAAGTTGAAAATAACCTAAAACGTCTCGGAAAAATAGAGCTTCCAGAAATCACCCCAATCGCCGGTAGCGCCGAACAGTATTTTTATCGCAACAAAATGGAGTTTGGCTTTTCAGACTCAAAATGGCTTACGCTGGACCAGATACGTAGCGACGAAGTTATAGAGGACCGCAATGCGCTAGGTTTTCATATCGCGGGAATGTGGGACAAAATTCTTGATATTGAGAAATGCCACTTACAACGTGACCCCAGCAACGCCATACGCAATGGAATCAAAGAATTTGCTACGACAAATGGACTTGCATTTTATAATGCTCGCAATCAAGAAGGCTTACTGCGCACTTTAATGATCAGGACTTCGAGCACGGGAGAATTAATGGTGCTAGTGCAATTTTTTAAAGAGGATGTTGCCCTGCGCACCTTGTTAATGGATTACATTAAAGATACTTTCCCAGAAATCACTTCCTTATTATATGTCATAAACAGTAAAGGAAACGATACCATCTATGACCAGAAAATAGAAGTGTATCACGGTCGCGACCACATTTTTGAAGAAATGGAGGGCTTAAAGTTTAAAATAAACGCTAAGTCTTTTTATCAAACCAACTCGGCGCAAGCTTATGAATTGTATAAGATCACTCGTGATTTTGCAGGACTCACAGGTGACGAACTTGTGTACGATTTGTACACAGGAACGGGTACCATTGCTCAGTTTGTGGCAAAAGATGCAAAAAAGGTAATCGGTGTAGAAGCGGTTCCAGACGCCATCACGGCCGCAAAGGAAAATGCAGAGCGCAACGGAATTACAAATACAGAGTTTTATGTAGGAGATATGAAAAATGTCTTCAATACAGAATTTATAAATACTCACGGGATTCCAGATGTAATCATTACTGACCCACCGCGAGACGGGATGCACGGCGATGTGGTTAAACAAATCTTAAACATTGCACCGCAAAAAGTCGTTTACGTAAGTTGCAACAGCGCAACACAAGCGAGGGACCTAGCGTTACTAGATGAGACATACAAAGTAACCCGAGTACAACCTGTAGATATGTTCCCGCAAACGCATCACGTGGAAAATGTAGTGTTGCTGGAGAAGAGATAAAATAAATGAATACGTATATGAACTATTTAAGACATCTGTTTTTACCTGTTTTAGTACTACTGCTATTTTCCTGTAAGAGCGATAAGATGGAAAACGAGCCATCTCTAACTCAAAAAACCGTTATTGAAGGCACTATTAAAAATGGAAAGTTTTCTGAATACGGAACAACCATTCACCTAAGTTATCCAAATTATATTGCGGGGGATTATGTTGAGGAAACTGCAGTAATTGATTCACTCACAGGGCAATTTACATTTGAGTTAAACACAACGGTCCCGCAGCAAGTATATGTATATCATAACCAAGGGTTCGAACTTTTTATCACACCAGGGGAGACTGTGACTGTGAACTTTGATAATAGTTTTAATGAGGAAGAGGTTTTTAAAGAAAATATTGACTTCAAAGGCGCAAACGCAGCCGATAACAGGATGCTTTTAAATTACAAATCGCTGTTTCCAGAAGATTACACGAGAAATGAAACCATTATTAGATCTGGAAAACCTGAAGCCTATAAGAACTATTTAGATTCTTTATACATCGTAAAGGATACAAAAATTGATGCCTTTATTAAAGAAAACAATCCTAGTCCTTTCTTTAAAAACTGGCTGGAAACAGAAAAGAAATTTGCTAAAAACGCAAAGCTCCTTGCCTACATTCCTTTGCACAATATGTTTACACGACAGTTTGTAAAAGTGGATGACAATTTTTTTAAAGAAGCAATGACTCCTGTATCTTTTACTGAGAAAGACCTAGTTAACAACACCTTATCTTCAGACTATATACGTTATTATGGCTACCAGATAAATACAGACATACAGAACGCCCTATCACCAGAAGAGTTAAAGCGTCCTGAAAAAAGAGATTCTGTATATTTCAAAAAAATTGATGCCGTTGCTTCAAAAAATAAACTGCTTGCTCAATTAGTTGCAAATCAATATGTGCAAGGAATGTTATCGAATAATAGTGTAACGTATTATGAGAAGCATAGAGGTAAGTTTGACACGCTTTTTTCAGAAAGTATTTTTGAAAAATCCCTCGCACGAAAGTACGGTAGCGTGAAAGATCTTTTAGACAATCCAGTTTTACCTGAAGGTTCGGAATTATTATCTTTCAAATCTGAAAACTCTGAGGATTTCATTCAGGAAATTATTGCAAATGCAAATGGCAAGGTCGTTTTTATTGATAATTGGGCAACTTGGTGTGGGCCTTGCAAACAAGAGTTTAAGGAAGCGACTCCGGCGTTAAAAGAAAAATTTGAAGATGATGTGGAGTTTGTTTATTTATGCCATCAGTCTGATGAGAAACTTTGGAAGCCTTCCATCGCTCAATACAAAGTAAAGGGGAAGCATTATTTTCTAAACAAAGAAGAGAGTAAACCCATTTTCAAGCAAATAAATCTCCAAGGTTTTCCTACATACACCATTATTAATAAAAAAGGAGAAATCGTAAACTCTGGATTTGAATATCGCCCCAGCGAATCTATTACAACAGAAATTCTCACAAAACTCGTTGCGGAATAATATGAGAAAGATTCTATATGGCGTTATTTTTAGTTTGAGCATTTTGAGCTCCTCCTGCGAGCGTGATGACATTTGTGCAGAAAGCACGCCCACTACTCCGTTGCTTATTATTCGCTTTTACGACTTTGACAATCCCAGCGAATTCAAAGTCCCAACAAACCTAGGCATCGCCGAAAGTGATCAGGAAAGTGGCTTGCTATTTAATTCGGATAGTATTGCTATACCGTTGCGTACAGATGTGGACCAGACGGCTTTTCGCTTTGTGCTTAACGCAACTGGAGAAACGGATACTGAAGATATTTCAAATGAAGATCTTATTACATTTATATACGAACGGGAGGAAGATTACGTGAGTAAGGCCTGTGGTTTTAGGATAACTTACGACGCCCTAGGCGAATCCCTTAGTCCACAGCCAGATGGGTTTTGGATTCAAGACCTTATTATTGATAATATTACTATAGACAATGAGACCACAGCACATATTCGTATTTTTCATTAGTCTATATTTTGGGTTGTATAGTTGTGCTGTACAGGCACAAGATGCGCGCCCTCAAGACTCGATTCCTACAAAAACAGATTATTATGGGCTGCGTGTAGGTATAGACCTTTCAAAGTTAGTACGTAGTGGTCTAGATGACGACTACACGGGCTTTGAAGTGGCTGGAGATTTCCGAATCACAAAAAAACATTATCTAGCCGCAGAAATAGGTAACGAACAACGTACAACAGACCTTCCTAATTTAAACAGTACCGCAAGTGGTAGTTACATCAAAGCAGGATTTAATTATAATGCCTACGAGAATTGGTTTGGGATGAACAACCTTATTTACGCTGGGGTACGCGGTGGTTTTTCTACATTTAATCAAGAGTTGAACTCGTACACGATTTATACGACCAATCCGCTTTTTGGTGATGACATTCGTACAGATTCCCGAGAATTTAATGACCTCAATGCCACTTGGCTCGAATTTCATTTGGGAGTTCAGGTCGAGCTTTTTCACAATCTTTATCTTGGAGCAAATGTGCAGCTTAAACGAAGTATTACCATCAAAGAACCAGACGGGTTTGAGGTCTTGCACATTCCTGGATTTGGGAAGACTACAGACGAGAGTGCTTTTGCCGTAGGTTATGGATATTCTTTGTCTTATTTGATTCCTATATTTAAGAAGTAGGGGTGGAGATAGAAAAATCTAAATTTGAATTTTCTCTTGCACTAATCGAATGAACTTACAGCCATAACTTACTTACTATAATCGCGTTATATCCGATATGGCAATTTAAATCAAAGCAATTTATATTATATTTGCGATTAGTTAAAGATCCCAAATCATGAAATATTACTTTACAATGATTGCCACCACTATGCTGGCAATCACTTGTTATTCACAGGTAGGTATTAATACCATTGACCCACAGTCTACACTTGATGTAGTGGCATCAAATCCCGCTAGTCCTGACTTAAATGATGGTCTTCTTATACCTCGTATAGACGCATTTCCAGGCACCGCTCCAGGAGTGAATCAAAATTCGATGGTGGTGTATCTCACAACAGCAATAGCAGGTTTTCCTGTTGGATACTATTATTGGGACAATGGCACTTCTACTTGGACTCCATTTCTAAGAAATATATACACCGAAGATGGTAGCCTCCTCGCAAATAGAACAGTTACACTGAATAATCGGAGTTTGACGTTCTCAAATAGCGCATTAAATTATTCAAGAATATTAGGTGATGGAAGAATGAGCCTGTCTAATACCACCAACATCCCATTGACCATTGATACGAATAATCAGGGATATTCTGGAATATTTTTTGAACAAGACAATTTCACATCTGAGATGTTTATGTACCGTGATGGTACAAATAACCGATTTTACTTTGAAAATAATGATGCTATGGGTAGTATCTCTTTTGGTTTTGCAACCTTACAGAGGTTTCATATGACAAATGATGCCATCTTGCCAGCTGCATCAAGACTTCTTGACCTTGGCGACGCTACAAACATTTGGGATAATATTCACGGGGAGGACATATTCTACTATAATTCTATATCAATGGCCTCAGACCAAAGACTAAAAGAGAATTTTAAACTTTTAAATTATGGTATTGATGAGCTTTTAAAAATACCAACGTACCGTTACAATTATAAGAATAGTCCAGATGGCACCGAACATTTGGGAGTTATTGCCCAAGAAATGAAAGAGATAATTCCCGAAGTTGTAACAACCATTCCAGATACGGAATTTTATGCTGTCGACTATACCGCCTTAATTCCTGTTTTGATTAACGCTATGAAGGAACAAAACGAAAAAATTAAAGAACTTCAAAAAGAAGTGAATTCACTAAAGGCAAAAATGAATTAATTATCAGTACTTAGACGCATTGCAACAATTGCATATTTTCTTAAAATTAATGGAGAAGCAATTGTAGTTAATAGAAAAAACATTATTTTTGCATCCGCTTATGATAACCTCTGACGATATGCGTGAACGTTGTCCTAACCAAAAACATTAAAATCCACAACGATGGAAGATTTAGTAAAATTTGTACAAGACGAATTTATCAAGCAAAATGATTTCCCAGCTTTTAGCGCAGGAGATACTATCACGGTGTATTACGAAATCCGTGAAGGAGAAAAGAGCCGTACACAGTTCTTTAGAGGAACAGTAATCCAAAGAAGAGGTGCTGGAAAAACTCAGACTTTTACCATTAGAAAAATGTCTGGAACCGTAGGTGTTGAGCGTGTATTCCCGATCAACCTTCCTACGATCCAAAAAATCGAAGTGAACAAGCGTGGTAAAGTTCGTAGAGCCCGTATCTACTACTTTAGAGAGCTTACTGGTAAGAAAGCACGTATTAAGGAAGTACGTAAATAACAGACCGTCACTATATAAAAGCTCCACCCACGTGGGGCTTTTTTTATGAACAAAAGTTAATAACTATAGTTTATAACCTGTTGATTATTAAATTATTACATTTATCAAATTTGAATCTCTTTTTTTCCTATCTTTAACGTAGTAATAAACAAAATCATTACTAACCAAAGTAAACGTATCAAAATTTTAAATTCGGGTAATCCATTTAAAATTTACGTTTGCAAGCTACTAACAAGGCCCGCTGCACAAGCTAGAATCTTGAGAAATTATAAACCTCAGTATTCAAACAACCTTAAGTAGGAGCAAACACTATGTGAGGTAAATCGATGATTATTAAGACACGATTACTTCATTTTACTGGAAATTGCACGGTATGGGTACTAATATTCCCATTGTAAAACTTCAAGGGTTTACCGGTAACACAATTTCTAAAAAGCCATATCTAGGTACTTTGTACAGGGATATGGCTTTTGTAATTTAAAGACTCCCGCACATCCTCTTAAAACTACACCTATTAGAATTGGTTTGAATTCATAAGATTTGCATTGCTTTAACGTACTTCCGCATTAAATTTTCTAATTTTAAATTAAAATTACTCTTATGTTATTTCCTCTATTAGAACCGAAAACAGGTCGCTCTATTTCCCTGTTCCTCCCCTTAGCGTTTATTCTTATTGCTACTATGAGTTGTAATGAAAAAGTTGTCAAGGACGATATGGCCGTAAATGACAACAATGAAGCAACATACGATGAGTCCTCCGCTCAACCTAGAAACCTCTCCCAAGAATTTAAAGACTACTGGTATGCGGGTGAAGCAGAAATCACCTCTTATAGACTGTCACAGGCTCGTTACGGAGAGCTAAGAGAAGGCACCGCTGCCCTAATCTATGTAACAGAAGACTTTTTACCTAAAGAACAAGTAAAAGCAGATCAAAACAACAAAAACAATATACCAGTTCTCAAACTTAACGCCACTAAAAATTTTAATACGGGTATTTATCCCTACTCAGTAATGACGAGCACCTTCTATCCAGTAAATGAAAAACGCCACGCCATAAAAGTATCGCAGAGTATGCAGGAATGGTGCGGTCACGTATACGCTCAGCTCAACAATCGAGATGACTTTGAAGTGATGTCTCACTCCTATTTTCAAGGTGAGGCAGATCAAGATTTCAACCTTCCCAAAGCAGTACTAGAAAATGAAGTCTGGACACAGTTACGTATCAATCCACAGGAGTTACCTGTTGGAGAGTTTGAGGCCATTCCAGATTTGGCATTTGTTCGTATGAAACACGTTACCTTACAAGCATACCCTGCAAAAGCAACCCGGACAGAAGGCAACTATACGTTACAATTTCCTACGCTTGGACGTACACTTTCGATTACCTTTACTCCAGAATTTCCCTACGCCATAACGGGTTGGGAAGAGACATTTAAGAGCGGTTTTGGGAACAATGCAAAACAGCTCAAGACCACCGCCACAGCTTTCAAAACCATAAAAAGTGCTTACTGGGGCAAAAATAGCAATGCAGATGCACCGCTACGTAAAGAACTAGGATTAGAATAACATTCATATATGCTTGACAATTATAAACACCAAATCGTTCAGACCCTGATTCTAATAGGGATTCTGATTGTCATCAGGATTATAATCACTTATTTTGTAAAACGATTTTCCGAACGCAAAAACAAAGTTGCAAAACGCGCAAACCTCATTATGAAATATGTGGATTTTGCACTAATTCTTCTCACAAGTCCGTTTGCATTTTATATATGGAGTCTTGAGGCCAGAGACCTAGGGGTGGTAGCATCATCTGTTTTTGCAATAATCGGTGTAGGTTTTTTTGCACAATGGTCTGTGCTTAGCAATATGACTAGTGGTGTAATTATTTTCTTTACCCTACCTTACAAAATAGGCGACAGGATCAAAATACACGATAAGGATTTCCCTATTATCGCAGTTATTGAGGACATCAAAGCCTTTCATACGAACCTCATTACAGAAGACGGTGGACTTCATACTTACCCTAATAGTTTGTTACTCCAGAAAGGAGTCACCATAGTACAAGATGGTGTGCGCACCAGCTTTATAGAAGAAACAGAAGATACCCTGAGCGACGCCCAACAGGAGAACTCAGAAAATGTTAAAGAAACACTAAAGGAATGATGCTAGGAGCCATTTTGGGTATATTTGAGAAGATTCATTTTACTCAAATTCGATGCGTAAATCCACACTACTCACTGTTCTATTTCTTTGTTTCGCTTTCGCGAAAATTTCCGCTCAGGGAATCACATTAAAACCTAAAAAACCTACTGCTTCCAAAATCTATGAGGACATCAAAAAGCTTAATTTCTTAGGCTCTGTCTTATATGTGGCGGCACATCCAGATGATGAGAACACTACGGCGATCTCCTATTTTGCAAATACGGTAAAAGCAAGAACAGCTTATCTTTCTTTAACAAGAGGCGATGGAGGACAAAATATCATAGGTCCAGAGCTAAGAGAACTTCTTGGTATCATTCGAACACAGGAGCTGCTTGCTGCGAGAGCCACCGACGGCGGAGAACAACGATTTACAAGAGCAAACGATTTTGGGTACTCCAAACATCCTGACGAGACCCTCGCTATCTGGAACAAAGACGAAGTTCTCGGAGATGTTGTTTGGGCCATACGCACATTTAAACCAGATGTCATCATAAACCGTTTTGACCATCGGTCTCCGGGAAGTACACACGGTCACCATACTTCAAGCGCAATGCTCAGTGTAGAAGCCTATGACCTCGCAGGCGATGCTTCTAAATATCCAAAGCAATTAGAATACACTCAAACGTGGCAACCCAGTCGCCAGTTCTTCAATACCTCTTGGTGGTTTTACGGTAGTAGAGAGAACTTTGAAAAAGCAGACAAGTCTAAGCTCGTAAATATAGACGTAGGTACCTACTACCCTGCTTACGGATTGTCCAACACAGAAATTTCGGCGTTGAGTCGGAGCCAGCATAAATCGCAAGGATTTGGAAATACGGGAAGACGTGGTAGCGATGAGACCTACTTCGAATTACTTCGTGGCGAGATGCCAAAAACAAACGACATCTTTGAAGGTATAGATACTTCTTGGAATCGCGTAAAAGGTGGTGCAACGGTTCAAACAATTATGAACAACATCATCGCCAATTATGATTTTAAGAATCCAGCGAAAAGTGTTTCGGCTTTAGCGCAAGCATATACTGCAGTTCAAAAAATAGAAGATGCCCATTGGAAGGCGATTAAGAGTCAAGAAATACAGGACCTCATCATTGCTTGTTCAGGATTATATCTCGAGGCAGCATCAGATATCGCAATGGCAACCGAGGGTGACGAAATCACTTTAAATATAGAAGCTATAAATCGCAGCGATGCAAATATTGCTATAAATAAGGCGGTAATCACTCCTAACAATCAAACGATTAGCTGGAGCACCTCACTCTCAAATAATGAAGCCGAAAATACTTCGGCGAAGTTTGTGGTGGATTCAGATTTTAAAATGACCTCGGCGTATTGGTTACGTGAAGAGGGAACGCTAGGAATGTATAATGTGGAAGACCGCAGACTCATAGGAAAGCCAGAAACTCCTGTTACAAATACCGTTCGTTTTGATTTGACTGTCGCTGGAGTCCCCATTTCAATTGAGAAGCCAATAGTTTACAAATACAACGACCGCGTAAAAGGCGAAGTGTACGAACCGTTTGAAATTGTGCCTGCTGTTTCGGCAAAGGTGGACTCTAAGATTTTTATTTTCGCGAAAGCGGCACCCAAAAAGATCCCCATAACAATAACCGCTCATACTGCAAACTTAAAAGGAAAGGTCTTTTTGGACCATTCGGCGGGATGGACGATACAACCTGAAAGTTTTGATATTTCTATTGAAAATAAGAATGAATCCAAGGAAGTTATTTTTGAAGTAACGCCGCCCGCTGGGGAGAACGAAGGTTTTATCATCCCAAGAGTAACGTACAACGGCGAGGATTTTAACCGCGAGATGGTGCAAATAGACTATGATCATATCCCATTACAAACCTTATTCTTACCATCAAAGGCAAAGGTAGTGCGACTAGACATCAAACGTGAAGGAAACTACATAGGCTACATTCAGGGTGCTGGCGATGCAGTGCCAGAAAATCTGGAGCAAATAGGTTACCAAGTTGCAACGCTGGACCCAAAAACCATCACGCCAGAGCTACTGTCTCAGTTTGACGCAGTGGTTGTAGGAATTCGTGCATACAATGTGGTAGAAGAAATGCAAACCAAACAACCGCTACTTCTAGACTATGTAGAAAACGGCGGGACGCTCATCGCTCAATACAACACTAGCGGTCGCTGGGGCGATACAAAAATCGGGGCACCTTACGAGTTGAGCCTATCCCGTGACAGAGTTACTGATGAAAATAGCGAAGTACGGATTCTTGCTAAAGACCATCCACTTGTAAATTTCCCAAACAAATTGACTGAAAAAGACTTTGAAGGCTGGACACAAGAGCGCGGCCTTTATTTTCCAGACGAATGGGCAGACGAATACACCCCAATCCTCTCTATGAACGATAAAGGTGAAACTGCAAAAGATGGTAGTCTCCTCATCGCACCATACGGAAAAGGGCAGTATATCTATACAGGTATCAGTTTCTTTAGAGAATTGCCTGCTGGGGTTTCTGGAGCTTATAAACTGTTTGCAAATATGCTTTCTGTTGGTAAAGAGAAACAGGAAAGAATCAAACAATAGGTTTATGGAGAAGCCAGAGAAATATATTTGGAAAAAGAGCTACACGGTGATACTTCTTGTGAACGTGGCATATTTAGTGATTTTCTACTTTTTAATGAACTCCTTTAGATAATCTAGTTTATGCAGTTAATTGATTGGATTGTTCTAGGCGCGACTTTAGTATTTATTGTACTCTACGGAGTGTATAAAACGCAGGGGAGTAAAAATGTAGAAGATTACATACGTGGCGGGAATACTTCAAAATGGTGGACGGTAGGACTCTCAGTAATGGCGACGCAAGCTAGTGCTATTACGTTTCTCTCTACTACAGGGCAAGGATTTTATAGCGGGATGGGGTTTGTACAGTTTTATTTTGGGCTTCCTATTGCGATGGTCATTATCTGTATGGTCTTTATTCCTATTTACCATAGACTCAAGGTGTACACTGCTTATGAATACCTGGAAAGCAGATTTGACCTCAAAACACGTACACTTGCCGCGACGCTCTTCTTAATACAGCGTAGTCTGGCTGCGGGGATTACCATTTATGCCCCCGCAATTATACTCTCTGCAGTATTGGGATGGAATCTTACTATGCTTAATATTATCATTGGGATAGTGGTTATTGTATATACTGTTTCTGGAGGTACAAAAGCGGTAAGCACTACACAAAAACAACAAATGGCAGTGATTTTCTTAGGGATGTTTATAGCCTTTTATATCATTCTCGATAAACTTCCGGATGACATTAGTTTTACAAATGCTTTGAGCATCGCAGGTGCGGCAGACAAGATGCAGTTGCTGGATTTTTCTTTTGACTTTAATAATCGATATACGGTCTGGAGCGGGCTCATAGGAGGAACTTTCTTAATGCTTTCCTACTTCGGTACAGACCAGAGCCAGGTGCAACGCTACCTTTCTGGAAAAAATGTACGCGAAATGCAAATGGGACTCCTTTTTAACGGAGCGCTTAAAATACCAATGCAGTTTTTTATTCTCTTAGTTGGCGTGATGGTGTTTGTATTTTATCAATTTAATAGTGCGCCACTCCACTTTAATCCTGCTGCTGAAGAGGCTGTGCTATCCTCCTCCTACTCGGCAGAATATCAAACAGTGCAGAAGGAATTATCGAAGGTGCAAAACCTTCAAAAATACGCAGCCCTCGGATACATAGACAATCCTGATAATGACAGTTATATCGAGAATGGAGAAACAAAATCCTACGTCACCACTTACCAACAAGAGGACAGAAGACTACGCGAAAAAGCTAAAGAAATCATTGCAAGGGCAAGTCCAGAGGTAGAAAACAACGATAAGGATTATGTTTTCATACACTTTATCCTCAACAACCTGCCTAATGGCTTGATAGGCCTTTTACTCGCGGTCATCCTAAGTGCCGCAATGTCATCTACCGCCTCAGAGCTTAATGCACTGGGTTCTACCACAGCAATTGATCTCTACAAGCGGAACGTGCGTGGTGATAAAGATGAAGACCACTATGTAAAAGCGACTAAAGGCTTCACATTAATGTGGGGAATTCTTGCCATAGTAGTTGCCTGTACAGCCAGTCTTTTTGAGAATTTGATTCAGCTGGTAAATATTATAGGATCCATATTTTATGGGAATATCCTTGGAATCTTTTTACTTGCTTTCTTTGTGAAATATGTACGTAGTAATGCGGTTTTTATCGCTGCGCTTATCACTCAAGCTATTGTTTTGGCAGGATATTTTGGTGACTGGATGCCGTACTTATGGCTTAACCTATTTGGCTGTGCGGTAGTGATGGGCATCGCAATACTACTTGAGACAGGGATGCGAGGCAATGATAAAAAACCACAATTGACATAAAATGAGTATGAAAGAAACACGCTGGGGTATTTTAGGTTGTGGTCACATAGCCGAAAAATTTGCCCAAGATTTACAACAGACAGAAGGTGCTATCCTGCAGGCGGTAGGAAGTCGGAGTCTGGAAAAGGCGAAGGCTTTTGGTGAGGAGTTTGAGGCGTTGGAGGCTTTTGGCTCTTATGAAGAGCTTGCGCAATCTTCGGCGGTAGATATTATTTATGTTGCTACGCCACATATGTTTCATAAGGAGCATACGTTGCTTTGTCTCAAGAACAAGAAAGCAGTGCTTTGCGAGAAGGCATTTGGGATGAATCTGGAGGAGGTTGCCGAGATGTGCGCTTTCGCGAAAGCGGAAAAACTTTTTTTAATGGAAGCGTTATGGACACATTTCTTACCGCATTACAATTACGCCTTAGAAACCGTACACTCTGGAAACTTGGGAAAAATAAAATCCCTTAAAGCAGACTTCGGGATAGACCCAGAATATAATCCAGAGGGTCGATTATTTAATAAAGGTTTAGGTGGCGGGAGCTTACTGGACGTAGGCATATATCCCGTTTTTGCCGCATTGAGTATGCTAGGATACACGGACAACATTAAAGCCGAAGGAAAACTGGGCCCTACTGGTGTAGATCATAGTGTATCCATCGTGTTAGATTACGGAAATGACGTAACTGCTCAATTGTACTGCGCCATAGATGAAAAGACGGATACAATTTGCACTATTGAACTTGAGTTTGGAAAAGTGCTCATTAACAGCCGTTTTCACGAGCCATCTGCTGTAACTGTAATCGCAGAAGGTAGGAATACGCTCAAGGAGTTTCCTGTAAATGTGAATGGGTACCACTATGAGATCCTACATTGTCAAGAGATGCTAGCTCAAGGAAAAACTGAAAGCAGCATAATGACTTTTGAAAAAAGTAAGCAGCTTATGATGCTTCTGGACGGAATACGCAATCAAATAGGGCTTAAATATTGAAAGAAAGCATCTTATATAAAGAAACACAGTCCATGTATTGGTTCCCCTTACTAATGATGGGAATTGCCGCGTTGGTATTACTTGCAGCTTATATGGGCTGGGGAAGCAAACCTGCGCCCATTGAGGTGGGGTTTTTTATTTTCATTTTTTTCGGGCTTTTGTCTTTGCCCTTTTACAAATTAACGATTACAGTTACCGAGCACTACGCGCTAGCAAGTTTTGGTGTAGGGTGGATTAAGAAGCGAGTCCTCATTAAAGACTTAGACCTTAGTACGGCCGAGATTGTAAAGCTACCTTGGTACGCTGGTATAGGATATCGTTGGGGTTCACAGGGTACATTTTTAAATACAAGACCTGGTCCCGCCCTACTTATTAAAACACATAATAAATACGATGAGTTTTTTGTAGGTACTAAAAACGGGCCAGAAATTATCAAAGTCATTGAGCAAGTAAAAACGATATAAATAGGAAACGCCCGCAACTAATTGCAGGCGTTTCTTGTTGCTATAAAAGTAAGCAGATTACTTAACTCCCCACTCCTTAAGAGAATCTTCGTTCATTTTTACATAATCCATATTTCCTGCGGCCTTTGCACCTGTAAGAGATTTTTTTGCAGCTTCTATTGCTCCTTTTTTATCTCCATTTTTTGCAAGAATTAATGATTGCTGGCGTAGTTGCCAGAACTTAGGTTCTGGAGTCATTTCCATTGCCTTGTCCATATATTCTTTTGCAAGTTTTACATCTACATCATTAGAACCTAGATAAACTGCAGCTGCATAATAGTCTCCAGCAGCTGGTCCAGCCATTGTTTTCTTGATCTGTGCCATTACAGTCTCGTTTGCTGGTGTTTTAAATGGTACCGCTACATAAGTATCGCTCCACATGATCCCAAGATTAGCCGAGTCTGTTGTTAGGTCATCTATAGAGATTGTAAAAGTCTCTACTCCCATAGGAAGATTAATAACATCTGCCTTTACTACTGCAGCTACTTTGCTGTCATCCCATGTACTAGGAGTTCCCCAGTTATCAGAATCGCTGTAAAAGTAAACTTCCCAGCTATCTTCCATAGGCTTTGTAAAAATAGCGTACTTTCCAGCTTTTACTTCCTTACCTCCTATTGTTACAGGAGTAGAAAATTCGATAGTTGTGTTTGCATTTGCTCCAGTACGCCACATTGCACCATAAGGAACTAAATCGCCAAAAATGGTCCTGTCACGCATCCCAGGGCGAGAATACGCTACAGTAACGTCAGTCAGTCCAACTACCTGTTCCATTTTCTGGAATGGAGACGGTGCTGGTGTTTTGATTTGTGCTTGAGCACCTACAGTACATAGGGCTACAAAAGCAACTAAAAGTAATTTTTTCATTGTATTGTGTTTTAAAGGTTTGATGGTGAATGTTATTCCGCTTTCGCGAAAGCGCACCCATACCCACAAAAATAGCATTAACAAATCTGCTAATTGTTAACAAAACCTTAATATAGCAGCTTGTATCTTTGCTGAAATTTAAACGAATGAAACGCTACATCGCCGAAGTTATCGGAACCTTTGCAATGGTTTTCTGTGGTACAGGAGCAATGACCATAAATGAAATTACGGGAGGTGCTGTTACTCATCCTGGAGTTGCTATTACGTGGGGACTTATTGTGATGGCAATGATTTATGCCTTTGGTGATATTTCTGGGGCGCACTTTAATCCTGCGGTAACTGTAGCCTTTGCTTACGCAAAAAAATTCTCGTGGCGCGAGGTACCTAAGTATGTTATGGCACAATGTATAGGCGCGATAATCGCTAGTAGCATCTTGTTGTTTCTGTTTCCCGCAAGTGAGGAGCTGGGCGCTACGCTAGTAGCCGAAGGTTTTGAACCCTATCGAGCATTTGTTTTAGAATTGCTACTCACGTTTTTTCTAATGCTTGTTATCATAAACGTCTCTACTGGAGCAAAGGAAATTGGAATTATAGCAGGTATTGCCGTAGGTAGCGTTGTACTCTTAGAAGCAATGTTTGCAGGCCCTATGACCAGAGCCTCTATGAATCCTGCGCGCTCACTTGGACCCGCCTTACTTTCTGGAAATTTACAGGACTTATGGCTATATCTTACCGCTCCTTTTATAGGTGCGCTTCTCGCCGTTGTGAGTTGTAAGCTAGTAAAGGACGAACAATGTTGTGATGAGGGATGCTAAAAATCACTAAAGTGATTTTAAGTGAATTCTAACATTTATAACAAGCGACCGAGACTTGTTTTTCTGTAACTTTCTATGCTAATTAACAGACTGTTACCTATGAAACCCATCACTCGCCGTAAATTCAGTTCCAATATTGCAAAGGGCGCCGCAGCCATTGCCCTCACAAGTAATATTCCTATGGCCTATGCCTGCACACCTCAAAACAAGAAAAGTCTAGGCATTGCTTTAGTCGGTTTGGGCTCTTATAGTAATGGACAACTGGGACCTGGTCTTCTTAAAACAAAACATTGTCACCTGGCAGGTATTGTAACAGGAAGTCCCGAGAAAGTCCCACAATGGAAAGAGAAATATAATATCCCTGATAAGAATTGCTATAGTTACGAGGACTTTGATACTATAGAGGATAATAAGGACATAGATATCGTATATGTCGTACTACCCAACGCAATGCACGCAGACTTTTGCATACGTGCTGCAAAAGCTGGCAAACACGTGATTTGTGAGAAGCCTATGGCTGTCTCTGTAGCAGAGTGTGATGCCATTATCAATGCCTGTGCAGATGCAAATGTTGCTCTGGGCGTAGGATACAGAATGCAATCTGAACCCTCGACAGACAGGTTTAAGGAAATGATTGCTACTAGGAAATATGGAAAACCGCACGTGGTAACAGCAGATGCTGGCTATGTGTCACGAGGAAATCCTGACCAATGGAGACTGGACAAATCACTAGCCGGTGGCGGGGCCCTTCTTAATATGGGCGTCTATGCGATACAAGGGATTATTTATGCCGCGCAAGAGCTACCAATCTCTGTTACTGCGCAGGAGTTCAGTACGGACCCGAGTTATTATAATGATACCGATGAGACAATTACCGCACAATTTAAATTTGCGAGCGGCACCGTAGGATCTATCATTACCTCTCATAATGCTAAAGGTGACCGTATTTTTGCATCTTGCGAGAATGGCTGGATAGAACTGGACAAAGCTCATTCTTACGGAGTGATCCGGGGAAAAACCTCTGATGGAACCGTAATAGATAGCGGTCCTCAAAGTCAGCAAGCACTGCAAATGGATGATTTTGCCCTGCACATTTTAAAAGGTGCTGTAAATAAAGCTCCTGGAAGTATGGGAAAACGGGATATGATTATCTGCGAGGCGATTTATGAATCTATCGCACAGGGCGGAAAAGAAATTATGCTAACACTATCATAATTTCTGTTTTGTTTAACTAATCACACTTTATTGTTAAACAAATAGATTGTACTTTTATACTTATGAAAATTTACACACTACACTCCAAACAGAATCTTCCTATATCTGTAGACGAAGCTTGGGACTTTTTATCGGACCCTAGAAATCTTAAAACAATAACCCCAGATTACATGGGTTTTAAAATCCTTTCTGGAGCAGACCGACCTATGTATGCTGGACAACTCATACAATATATTGTCACTCCTATTATGGGGATAAAAACTAAATGGGTTACAGAAATCACTAGTGTAGAACATAAAAAATTCTTTGTAGACGAACAACGTTACGGTCCATATGCACTCTGGCATCATAAACATTTTATAAAAGAAATTCCTGGCGGGGTAGAGATGGAAGATATTGTAGATTATAAGGTCCCTGCAGGCATTTTGGGACAATGGGTACATCCCTTTTTAGTAAAACCTAAGTTGGACGAAATTTTTGAATACCGAAAGCATAAACTCGTAGAACTTTTTGGGACTTATCATAATAATACTGAAGAAGAAAATAGCGGTAAACACAAACACGAAATACTAGCATAATATGAGAAAGAATATACTTTTAATAGGCGGAAGCCACGGGATAGGATTTGAAATTGCCCGAACCTTGAACGAAAAACATAATATTTATGTCGCCTCAAGAACTAACGAAAAATTGGGTAATCTGGAGGTAGACCATATAGAATATGATGCCGAAAATGATGAACTTGACCTGAGTCAGCTACCAGAGCGCATTGATGGCTTTGTATATTGCCCTGGCTCTATAAATCTAAAACCATTTAAGATGCTGAGTACGGAGACCTTTAGGGAAGATATGGAGCTTAACTTTTTAAGCCTTGTAAAAACAGTGCATCAGGTTATGGCTCATCTTAAAAAATCTGACCAAGCGAGTATGGTGTTCTTTAGTACCGTGGCTGTAAAAGTTGGGATGCCTTTCCACACTAGCGTTGCGGCGGCTAAGGGTGCCATCGAGGGATTTGCAAAAGCGCTGGCTGCCGAATATGCGCCAAAGATTAGAGTAAATGTTATCGCGCCTTCCCTTACTGATACACCTCTAGCAGAAAGGCTCTTGAGCAATGACAAAAAGAAGGATATGATGGATGCCCGCCACCCTATGAAACGCGTGGGACAACCTGAAGATATTGCAAGTGTTGCTGCCTTCCTTTTAGGAGATGAGAGTAGCTGGATTACAGGACAAGTATTAGGCGTAGATGGCGGTATGAGTACCCTTAATGTAAATTAAAAATTCACAATTTTACGGATGTGGTTTTCAGTTTTTAAACTTTGAAGGATTATGTATTCGCTTTCGCGAAAGCGAACTCAAGACCTTTAAATAACTTTAAGCATAGGCAAGCATTACGCAGCTCAAAGCTCAAAGCTAAAACAGATCCGCTTTTATCAAAATGCCTAATAACATCTGATCATAGATTATTAGGCATTTCTTATTTTTAAAAATAAAAACAGATTCAAAATGTCAAAACAAAAAAAAGTAAATATATTCTGGTTTAGAAGAGACTTAAGACTCGATGATAACGTCGGGTTTCTTGCAGCGCTTAAAGCAGATTTGCCTGTGCTACCTATTTTTATTTTTGACAAAGAGATTTTAGATAAACTACCCGAAGATGATGCGAGAGTGACCTTCATTTTTGACACACTTCAGAAAATGCGGGACGAGCTACAAGCAGAACATGACAGTTCACTTGCGATGTTTTATGGAAAACCAGAGACGATTTACAAAGATTTAATAGGTCAATATGAGATCGATACTGTTTTTACAAATCGCGACTATGAGCCATATGCTAAGGAGCGCGACGGGGCAATAGAACAATTACTTTCTGAAAATGAAATCAATTTTAAGACATATAAAGACCAAGTCATTTTTGAAAAAGACGAAGTCGTAAAAAATGACGGAGACGCCTATGTAGTATACACGCCGTATAAAAATAAGTGGAAGGAAATTTTTGACGAAGATGAGCATCTTAAGATGCACTACACTTCCCAATACCTCGATAACCTTATTAAGAATACGCGTTTGCCCAATGTCACCTTAAGCGATATGGGTTTTAAAACTTCGTCGTTAAAAGTACCTGATTATACCGTCACTCCTACCCTCATAGATAATTATGAAGATACCCGAAATTTTCCTGCAAAGGAAAATGGTACCTCGCGATTAGGGCCTCACCTCCGTTTTGGCACTGTGAGCGTGCGTAAGATGGTACGTAAGGCTATAAATGAAACGAACGAAGTCTTTTGGAGCGAACTCATCTGGCGGGAATTTTTTATGCAAATTCTCTATCATTATCCTCGTACGGTAGATGAGGCTTTTCGCAAGAAATACGATCGTATAGAATGGCGCAATAATGAGGACGAATTTGAAAAGTGGAAAAATGGACAAACGGGCTACGCCTTTGTAGATGCTGGAATGCGCGAACTTAATACTACTGGTTTTATGCACAACCGTGTACGTATGCTCGTGGCTAGCTTCCTGTGCAAACACTTACTCATAGACTGGCGCTGGGGTGAAGCTTATTTTGCCGAAAAATTACTGGATTATGAGATGAGTTCTAACGTGGGTAACTGGCAATGGGCTGCAGGCTCTGGGGTAGATGCCGCGCCTTACTTTAGGATTTTTAATCCTATGACGCAGATAGATAAATTTGATAAACAGCGCGAGTACATAAAGGAATTTGTCCCAGAATACGACTCTGATGACTACGTGGAAAAAATGGTAGACCACAAAGAGGCGCGGGAGCGTTGTCTTAAAGTCTATAAAGAGGCTGTGAGTTAATTCTCCTAATGAATACCATCAATTACGACAGGCTACTAATTTATTATTTCCTATAAACCAAGATCGTCTAGGGGACTTTTTATCTCAGTCATAGAACGTTTTGAGACTTGGGTGTAAATGAGGGTTGTCTTGATGTTATCGTGACCCAAAAGCTTTTGGATCATTCTTATATCTGTACCCCTATCAAATAAGTGTGTAGCATAGGCGTGTCTCAAACTATGCACCGTATGTCCTGAAGGTACCCCAGCATTTTTACACGCTTTCTTAAAGACCAATAAAAGACTATTTGATGTATATTTCCCACCTTTCTGACCTTCAAAGAGATATTCCTTAGGTTTATACTTTTTGTAGTAAGGCTTCCATATTTCTCGTAAGCTTTCTGGTAGTGGCAGGATACGGTCTTTATTACCCTTTGCAGCTTTTATATGGATAAGCTTTGAGTCTTTTAGAATATGGTCTAATTTTAAATTTGTAAGTTCTCCGCTACGTAATCCCAACGCATAAATTGTGGCTAACATTGCTTTGTGCTTCTCATTAGACAAACCGTCTAATATAGCCCTTACTTGCTGAGCAGATAAAATCAAGGGAAGTGATTTGGGTCTTCTAACGGGATAGACTGGTGTCAAGTCTAAACTTCTTTTATGAATCTCTGACAGGAAAAGGTGTATGGCACTTAAAAGTTGTTTTTGGGAAGAATAGGAATATTTAGTTTGCTCTATAAATTTTAAAATTTCATTATACAATTCCTTATTTGTAAGGTCATTTATGGATCTATGAAAACCTATATGCTGTTGAAATCTTTGTAGTAAACCTATATAAGAGCTAACTGTACTCTCGGCATACCGTTTAATTATTAACAAACGTTGAAAACCCTTAAAACTTTCGATAACGCACCCATGTATTGATTCCGGGCTAATTTACAAAACCATTTGATAACGCGCCTTTTTTGAGATGTGAATGGAATAAAAATGGTAACTTAGCTTTATACTCACGTTGATGGTCAATTACCTTCGGCCGCAATGCTCCATAAAATAAGAAAATTAGGGCTCAATCGAGAGGTTGGGGAATTTAGCAAATCAAAGTTTTGAAGTACTCTCCGCTTGCATCATTTAGATCAA
>NZ_REFV01000002.1 GCF_003688895.1 Dokdonia sinensis | reverse complement strand
TAGCTATCTAAAAGCAGACTGATAACTACTAACTGATAACAAATAGCACTTGTAAAACATTTACGATTGAATAATAGAAATAGCCCTTAATAAAAAAAGACTGTCCGAATAGTTTTCAGACAGCCTCTTGTTTTAAAAGACTGTGTTCAGAACTAATTTGGACAGTTTGCAGCTACATCTAGAACTTTGCTTTCGGTATCTACTAGGTTATCTAAGTAGGTGGTCCCACGTAAAGTGACCTCTACAAAATCTGATCCCACAGAGGTAATCACCCCTCTAAAGCCCATCATCTGTAATTGAGTCTCGACTTGGGCGCCATTTAGAGGTCCTATCACCACATTGCCTTGAGCAGGATCTATTTCATTTGCGCGTATACGTAAACGCTGCACAAAAGGAATTTCGACATTACTATAGGTCTGGTATGCGTCATACACCAGGGAGGCTTTGCCTGAAGGCACAGTCACTTGACGCGTTGAGAAATAGGTATTTACTTCTTCTACCGTATTTTCTGTAAAAGAAGAGCTACTCTGTGTAGCCTCACGAGAATACTCATAGCTCCCTGTGACCTCTGCACTTACAGAACCTCCTGTACCAAAAAACGTAGCATCGGCACTTACACCTACGGAGACTTCTAACCCGAAGGTATTGCGAGAGGCAATAGAAAGACTTTCTTCCCATCCAGCAGTAGATCCTGTTGTGATAGACTGCTCCACACCTACTTCTTGACTTAATGAGCCCGAACCACAATTAATTAATGTACTATTAAAACCAAACGAAGTTTCTACGGCAGGCATTACGGGTTGCAAGTACTCCGTACCTATATCTGTTGCTTCCCAATCTAAATTAAGGGCAATAAAATTAAAGTACTGTATCTCTCCAGAAGGTACCGCACGCCAGTTATAAACAAAGCCATTAAAGAAACGCTTATACGGTACGTTGATATCATACCTATTAATGGTATAAAAGCCGTTAGGAGCTCTTTGTATTCTGAACTTATATCTCGGGTGTAGCGACCCATCTATTCCACTAGGATAGGAGAAAGCTCCAGATTGCCTTAAGGTATTGTCATTATCATCTGTTGCGAGATAGCGATTAGTGTCTATATTATAGATCGCGTATACCCCGGGTTCATTAGGAAATTCATAGAAGTAAAATTGTTGATCAATTCGAGCAGTTTGATAACCAGAAACTGCTTCATACAGCACTGTGTTACTAGCGCCATCACTCGCTTCTTTTTGTACCACATAACTTGTGTCACCTCCAGAAACGTTTGCAATTTGTATAAAATGAGGCATTTCGGGCTTTAGTTTTGCATTAGGATTTACATACGGTATGGTCGATGTTTGCAAGGAAGCCAGCGTGCCATTTTCGGTAAATGAGATAACACTTATGTCCTGTGTAAATATCACAGAGCCATTTCCAGCTTTTACAGTAATAGATACTGGAACCCCATCTACAGAAAGCTCTTCTAGCGCCTCTTGAGAAAGATTTTCTTTCTCAAAGCGGTGAATGGCAATTTTAGTAAACTCCTCTACTGGAATTTCGGCATTGTAGTTTCCAGTTTGTGCATCGATATCAAAACTTACTGAGGCTACATCATATCCTTTTTCTACAAGATTTCTTGTATTGACAATAAGCCCTATACTTCCCTGATAATTATCTAAGGCGTCTGCTGTTATTCCATTGCTTTCGAATAACTCGCTAGAGCCGTCTGGTGTGATGACTGCGTCATCATCTTTATCGCAACCTAAGGTAAAAGTACTTAGGCACGCTAAAAACAATACTTTTTTGATTGTGGTTTTCATTTGATTTACGTTTTGTGGTTTATTAAAATTCCCCCTTTGTGAGTTGCTCTTTAGACACTGCAGTTATCTATCAAGCAGCATCCACAAAACGGATAGTCATATATTGACACCCCAAACGTAACATCTTGATAATGAGAATCAAAAAAAATGATATGGACAAACTATGGACAGCCCGCAAACACCCATAAACACTAGAGGTTAGAGCGCAAGTATTTTCTGCTCTAGAGAATCTTCTTTTGTAAGATGGAGCTTTTTACGCAATCTGTAACGTGCTTTCATAACGCCCTCCTGAGAGATATTAAGCATATTCCCTATCTCCCGAGAACTCAGATTCATTTTAAGTAATGACATTAATCGAAGTTCGCCAGCAGTTATATCGGGATAGTTTTGCTGGATGTTTTTATAGAAGTCTTTATGTACTTCTTGAAACGATTGCATAAATGCTTCCCATCCTTTGTCTTCTCTTACATCAAACTCAATCGTCCTCAATAAATCTTGAGATTGTGTAGTCTTTTCCATTCCTGTAATCTTCTCTTTAAGATCAATTAAGGTTTCATTCTTTTTGGCTAGGTTCAATGCTTGGGAGGTGAGCTCTTTTCGTTTGTGAGCAATTTCTGCATTGAGCTTTTGGCGTTCTAGAATAGCTCTTTTTTTGCTTTCGCGAAAGCGTACCCATAAGCCTCCCAAAATGGCAAGTAGCGCAAGAAGACCAGCTCCCAAAAGCCATTTTTGTAACCGACTTGCTTCTTTCCCTTTTTTTAGTAATGCTATTTGTGCCTCCCGCTTATCTGCTTCAAAGGTTTCTCGCATAGCTGCAATTTCCCTCTCTTTAGTCTCATTAAATAGGGAATCATTAAAACGGATATACGCCTGATATATCTCTCCCGTCTCACCAGAATTACCCACAAGTGTTTGAGCATCTGCATACAACTTTCTAACGTTATGTAATCTCGCGGCACTCCCGCGACCTTGCTCGTGTTCTGATACCACCTTGTCGTAGATCTCCTTAATTTCGGCGACGGCTAGTGCCCCTTCACCCATATCAATGTACAATTCTGTAAGGAGCTGTTTATTATTTAAGCGAAAGACTTCATTCCCGACGGCTTTTGCCTCTTCAATATTTTCTTTGAGTAATGGAATTGCTTTGTCATAATCTTTATCAATGACATAGGCCTTTGCCATTTGAGTTGCTAGGTAAATGCTCTTAGTACCTCCATTGCGCTCATAATAATCTAGTAATGGCTGTATGCGCGTTAAGACCTCCTGAGTCTTACCCATCCTGTTAGCAATACTTGCCCAATTAGATATAGACAAGATATACATAGATGAATCTTCTGCCTTAAGGAATCCTTGCGCAGCTTCCTCATACTTTTCTAACGCTTGTGGGTGATCTCCATTTGTATTGTAGGTATTGCCCAGCGTTAATAAAAGACCACTTTCCCGATGTAAGTCTCCAGATGCTTTTACAATAGGTCTTGCATCTAGCAATGTTTTTATAGCGCCCTTTACATCTCCTTTATCTCGTTGTGTCTCGGCGATACGAATATATGCCGCCGCCATAGCACTTTTACTTCCAGCTACCTCAGCCCAATGTAATGAAGCTCTGGCCGGCGCCATCAGACTATCGATATGATTTAAATCTGCGTGGGCTAAGTAAAGATCTTCCAGAAAAAAATGTGTAGTTAATGGATGTCTTGTACCATCTAATGCAACCGCTTTTTTTGCATTTTCTAAGAAATCTTGTGCGTTACCATAACGATAAAAAGCAAATCCTACACTATAATACGTAAGCGCCTCTAAGGAATCTTTGTCTATTTTGCGAGCTTCTTCCAGCGCACGATCAAAATAGTGAGAACAATTTTCTCCTTTTTCCTTAAGGCAATTTTCTCCTTGAACAACTAGAGTATCTATTTGTTTAGGTAAAGTATATTCTGGCATTTGAGCCTGGACAACACAAATAGGAAGTAATAAGAAAGCTATTAATACACGCATATCTAGACGTTACAAACATCTAAATATAAAATAATTATAGATTAATTAAAATCCCTCCGTATACATTAAACCCCAGCGCAGGTTCAAAATAACGCCCGCCAAAGGCATTGATACGTACATTGTCATTATACCGCTCATCTAGCAAATTATTTACGCCTACAAATGGTTTAAATGTCCATTTTTTAAACTTATGATGATAGCCCAAAACTATATTTACGAGTTCATATCCGTCTACCTTAGTTTCGTTAGCATCATCTGCAAAGAGGCTTCCTAAAATGGAAGAATTTATTGATCCGTAAAAACCACTAAGAGGAACATAATTTATACTTGAACTGAAAGTAGTTTGAGGTATTCCAGGCAAGTCATTTCCAGAGAAATCTGTATCGGTCACCATGTAATTCTTGTAGGTGTAACTTGCTTGCGTGAAGGAGGATGAGATGTTCCACGCTTTTGCAAAAGCGTACGCCGCTTCAATCTCAATTCCTTTGCGCATCGTTTCTCCAGCATTTCTAAAAAAAGTCCTCCCCTGAAAAGCTTCGAGCTCAAAAGGAACTAAGTCATCTTGAGTTTCAATATAAAAAGTGGCAAAATTGTAACTAAAGTTGGAAGCGATACGACCGCGAAGTCCGAGTTCAAAATTGATGGTACTTTGCGATTTTAGGCTTTCGTTAAAGCCTTGCCCCCCATCAGGATTTGCCGAAAGTTCAGAAAGCGCAGGTGTCTCAAATCCTGTGGAGAAATTAGTAAACAGGGTGTGTTTTTGTGCAATAGCGTAGCTCGCACCAATGCTCGGATTAAACCCATTTAAAGTTATATCGCCAGAGTCATCATCATCTTCCAGAAAAGCATCTATGGCGGCGAGTTTGTTATAATCAAAACGGACGCCAGTAGTAAAATACCATTTATTAAGTTCCAAATGTTGCACGAGATATACCCCAAGGTTTGTAAATCGTTCTGCTTGGTCTAAGGTGAGTGCACCGCGGTCACCTTCCAGATTGTTAAACCGCTGCCTATTGTCATTTTGATACCCAAAATCATATCCAGTTTGCAGCTTATAACTCCCTTTATCATAAGAAAAACTCAAGCCCTGACCGATATAATCTCGTTCCAATTGAACTTGCCCACCATTTTCAAAAGGAAGTTTGTTTTCAAAATCCCTTCGATTGTAAAATGCGTAGCCACTAAACCGTTTAATATCCGAAAATGTATATTCAAAACTCCCGCCTGCCTTAAGCTGGCTGATGCGCTCCCCTCCGTCAAAGAGTAAATTACGATCTCTTGCTTGTCTTCGGTTTTCTTCTACTTCTTCGGCGGTTAGTCCTCCCGCATCGTCTGCTTTTGGGGAATTGCTGTAATTTAAAATACTTTTGATTTTGAGCTTATCGTTTACTATAAAACTTCCCTTTGCATTGAGGTTATTCTGGATAAAACCACTATGGTCCCTGTAGCCGTCTGATGCTGCGTAGCTTCCGTGGATGACGATATTTGCATTTAAATCGCCAAATCCTGTGGTGACTTGATAGTTTTGAAAAGCGTAGGAAGCTTGTGTGATTTTTGCTTTTGCAAAACTAGATTCAAAATCTGTCGTCTCAATCTGAATTACGCCTCCCGAAGCATTACCGTACAAACTAGAACTTGCGCCCTTTATCACTTCGATACGGTTTATAATTCCAAGATTAAGATTGTCCAGCTGTCCCTGGCCATCTGGCGTTGTTTCTGGAATTCCGTCTACCATAAGCTTTATGCCTCGTATCCCAAAAGCTGCCCTAGCCCCAAAACCACGTATGGAAATGCGCAAATCCTGAGCGTAATTATTTGCATTCTGAGCAAACACACCGGGCATTTGCTGGATATATTCCTGTAGAGATTGCTGTGGCTTACTTTCAGAAATAGGCGAGGCATTAAAAATAGATATAGCTTGCGGTGCTTTTTTAAGCGGTATTTTTATACGTGATGCCGTGATAACAACAGTGTCTATTTGTTGTGGCAAGATAGTATTCGTTTGGGCATAGGAAGATACTACAACAGAAAGAAAAAAGAATAATGAAAGAAAACTATAATGAGTCACGCGCGTTTTTTGTGAAATTACAAAAAGAATGATTTCTACGCTGAGTAGCTTGTCTATTATCACACCTTTTGCAAACCTACCTCTCACGTAGTGAGGAGTGCATTAAACCATAGAAAACACCTATCATACCATCTGTTAGTAATATGTTAGGTTGTATGGTAAAACGGGACTTAAGCCGTATATTTGCACCCAATTTAGAACGATTATGATTAAAGTAACACCAGAAGCAAAGCGTAGGATCGCCGCCTTAATGCAAGACGACGGTTACAACGTGGTTTCAGACTATGTTCGTGTGGGCGTGACCAGCGGTGGTTGCTCAGGACTTTCGTACGAACTAAAGTTTGATAAAGAACAGGCAGAAGATGATAAGGTTTTTGAAGACAACGAGGTGAAACTCATTGTAGACAAGAAGAGTTTTCTCTACCTCATCGGGACAACGCTAGAATATAGCGGCGGTCTTAACGGTAAAGGTTTTGTCTTTAACAACCCAAATGCACAACGTACTTGTGGTTGTGGCGAGAGCTTTTCATTATAGTTTTTACGCTTTCGCGAAAGCGGAAGAAGTGATAGTAAGCTTATAACATTAAAAATGGCAACACCTATTTTTCTTTTTCCGATATACTCGGAACTTCGTAAAAAGAACAGAAAGAGAGATAGTCATCATAAGAAAACCCGTCCCTTCCCGTCACCAAATTACAATGAGGAAAGACGTAAAAAATGGGAAAAGCTTTTCAAGTGAGTAGATAAGAAAAAAACAAAATGGCATATACAGAAGACGATTTAAGGGAAGAATTAAAAACCAAAGAATATGAATATGGTTTTTTTACAGATATTGATTCTGAAACATTCCCCGTAGGATTAAATGAGGATATCATTAGGGCAATTTCTGCAAAGAAAGAGGAGCCACAATGGATGACCGAGTGGAGACTGGAAGCATTTAAAGTCTGGCAATCTATGGAAGAACCAGATTGGGCAAACGTAAATTATGAAAAACCAGATTTTCAGAACATTGCCTACTACTCTGCGCCTAAGGCAATAGACCCTAATAAAACCTTGGACGATGTAGATCCAGAATTACTAGCAATGTATAAAAAGCTGGGGATCTCTGTAGATGAGCAAAAGAAAATGAACAATGTCGCGATGGATATTGTTGTAGATTCAGTTTCTGTAGCAACTACGTTCAAAAAGACGCTCGGCGAGAAGGGAATTATTTTTATGAGTATTTCTGAAGCAATTAAGGAATATCCAGAACTTGTACGCAAACATTTAGGAACTATTGTTCCTGTAAAGGATAATTACTATGCAGCCTTAAATAGCGCAGTATTCTCTGATGGCTCTTTTTGTTACATCCCTAAGGGTGTAAAATGCCCTATGGAGCTTTCTACCTACTTCCGAATTAACCAAGGAGGAACAGGACAATTTGAAAGAACACTACTCGTAGCAGATGAAGGTAGTTATGTAAGTTACCTAGAGGGATGTACAGCCCCAAGTCGTGATGAAAATCAGTTACACGCTGCGGTAGTTGAGCTTATCGCAATGGATGATGCAGAGATCAAATATTCTACGGTACAAAACTGGTACCCTGGTAATGCCGAGGGTAAAGGTGGTGTTTACAACTTTGTAACCAAGCGTGGTCTTTGTGAGAAGAATGCAAAAATCTCGTGGACCCAAGTAGAAACAGGAAGCGCCGTAACTTGGAAATATCCTTCCTGTATTCTAAAAGGAGATAACTCCATAGGTGAGTTTTACTCGATTGCGGTTACAAACAACCATCAGCAAGCAGATACGGGAACAAAAATGGTTCACCTAGGTAAGAATACAAAGAGTACGATTATCTCAAAAGGAATCTCTGCTGGGAAATCTCAGAACTCATATCGTGGTCTTGTAAAGATAAATAGTGGCGCTACAAACGCTCGTAACTTTTCGCAATGTGACTCTCTGTTAATGGGTAATGAATGCGGAGCACACACGTTTCCATACATAGAGGCAAAAAATAAGACAGCCCAAGTAGAGCACGAAGCTACAACGAGTAAGATCGGGGAAGATCAGATATTTTATTGCAACCAGCGCGGGATAGATACTGAAAAGGCAATTGCACTTATTGTTAATGGTTTTAGTAAAGAAGTTCTCAATAAACTCCCTATGGAGTTTGCTGTTGAGGCCCAGAAGTTACTTGAAATCAGTCTTGAGGGTTCTGTGGGATAAATTTTGTTTTACGCTTTTGCAAAATCTATGCAGAGCACAGTCGAAGTAGCGTAACTAGAAAACAATCAATCTAATATTTATTGAAGTATAAAAAATGAAAAAAATTATATTGCTTTTTGCTGTTTTAGTAGCCTTTACAAGCTGTAAAGAAGATACTAAAAATGAAGACACTACAACGGTTACAAAGGAATCTCCCAAAGACGATTATAAGTTATTGCGAGGAGAATTTATTTACCTAGCAGATGCTGCTGTTTTAAATTGTGGTAGTAAAATCTATGGCGTTGTTATAGATGACAAAATGCAAGAACTTGCAAATCAAGTTGCAAAGAAGAAAAAGGAGGATTTTGACATGGTACCTGTAGTGATACGTGGTGAAGTGATGCCTAATCCTGCACTCAAAGCTGGTGGCGAAGGCTGGCCAGAAGTAGTTGCCATAAAAGAAATATTAAAAGTGATGGAACCTTCTCCAGAAGGTGCTGTAAAAATAGAATCAGGGAAAAACTCTGGAAAGTAGACATCAAATAGATAAAGATTTAAATACAGAACAAATGTTATCAATTAAAGACCTGCACGCAGGAATAGACGAAAAAGACATTCTTAAAGGAATCAATCTTGATATAAAAGCTGGTGAAGTACACGCTATTATGGGGCCTAACGGCTCTGGTAAAAGTACACTAGCATCTGCCATAGCAGGAAAAGAGGAGTACGAAGTGAGCAAAGGTGATATTGAGCTCGAGGGTGAGTCTATACTAGAAATGGATCCAGAGGAAAGAGCACACAATGGTGTTTTTCTTTCATTTCAGTATCCTGTTGAGATTCCTGGAGTTTCTGTTACAAACTTCATCAAAACAGCCATAAATCAAACACGTAAAGCAAAAGGTCTTGAAGACATGCCAGCGGGCGAGATGCTTAAAAAAATCCGTGAGAAAGCAGAGCTTCTTGAGATGGACCGTAAATTCCTCTCTCGATCTTTAAACGTAGGATTCTCTGGAGGTGAAAAGAAAAGAAATGAGATTTTCCAAATGGCAATGCTAGAGCCTAAACTCGCGATCTTAGATGAAACAGATTCAGGACTAGATATTGATGCCCTGCGCATTGTTGCAAATGGAGTAAACAAGCTTAAGAGCAAAGACAATGCTGTTTTAGTCATCACCCACTACCAGCGTCTATTAGAATATATCGTACCAGATTATGTACACGTCCTTATGGATGGTAAAATCGTACGTTCAGGAGGAAAAGAGCTTGCTCTAGAACTTGAGGAGAAAGGGTATGATTGGTTGAAGGAAGAAGTAGGGGCATAAATAAGTTTTGAGCTATGAGCTATGAGCTATGAGTGGGAACACTTTGCTCAAAACTCAAGACTCAAGACTCATAACTAGAATGAAATGAGTTTAAAAGATAAATTAGTAAGTAACCACATCGTACTTCAAGAGAGTATTGATGCAGACTCTCCCATTTACGATATCCGTAACGAGGCGATTAAGACTTTTGAAGCAGAGGGATTCCCAACTAAGAAATTAGAGAACTGGAAGTACACTTCGCTCAACAGCATCTTAAAAGAAGATTACGGTATTTTTCCGTCAAAGGAAGCTGCACTGGATTTTAAAGATGTTAAGCAATATTTCTTAAATGACGTAGACACTTACAAAATTGTTTTTGTAGATGGGGTCTTTAGTTCTTATTTGTCGGATACCACGCACGATGGCATAGATGTATGTACAATGGGAGCGGCGCTTACAAAGCCTAAGTACAAGCAGGTCATAGACGTCTATTTTAATAAGATTGCAAAGGGTGATGCGATGGATTCCCTAAATACAGCTTTTGCAAAAGAAGGAGCATATATTTATATCCCAAAAGGAAAAGTAGCAGAAAAGCCTATACAGATTGTGCACTTCTCAACAGGAGAAAATGACGTAATGATGTTACAACCCCGTAATCTCATAATCGCCGAAGAAAACTCTGAAGTGCAAATCATAGAACGCCACCAGAGTCTTACAGACAAGAAAGTACTCACTAACTCTGTTACAGAAATCTATGCAGACAAAAGAGCGCTTGTAGATTATTACAAGATTCAAAACGATAAGCTTGAAGCATCGCTTATAGATACTACAGAAATTGAGCAGCATAAAGAAAGTATCGTTTCTGTACATACGTTCTCTCTAGGTGGAAATATTACCCGTAATAACCTTAACTTTTATCAAAAAGGTGAGTTTATGGATTCAATCCTTAAAGGTGTGACCATTATAGAAGGTAAGCAGCACGTAGATCATAACACACTCGTGCACCACATCACCCCTAATTGTGAGAGCCACCAAGATTATAAAGGCATTTTTGCAGATAAGTCTGTGGGTGTATTTAATGGAAAAGTGGTGGTAGAGAAAGAAGCACAAAAGACAAATGCATATCAGTCTAACAATAACATTTTACTAGACGATACCGCAACTATTAACTCAAAACCACAGTTAGAGATTTTTGCAGACGACGTGCGTTGTTCTCACGGTTGCACAATCGGTCAATTAGATGAAAGCGCATTGTTTTATTTACAGTCACGTGGTATTGGAGAAAAAGAAGGAAGAGCTCTCTTAATGTATGCCTTTGCTAACACGGTTTTGTCCAGTGTAAAAATCCCGCAACTTAAAGAGAGAATTACTAAGTTAATTGCCAAGAAGATCGGGGTTAATATTGGGTTTGAGGTTTAAAAATTAATCCTATGAAATATAAGCCGCTACTTGAAAATAGCGGCTTTTTTATCTTAAACCTAAGAATACTATTTCTGTGCCCACACGCACGTATTGTATCTTTACATTAACAAAAAACAGACTATGCTTGACATTAAAAAAATCAGAAAAGACTTTCCTATCCTTAAAAGGGAGGTAAACGGGCAACCCTTGATTTATTTTGATAATGCAGCAACGTCTCAAACACCTCAAGTAGTAATAGATGCTATTGTAGATTACTATTCTAACTACAATGCAAACATTCATCGCGGTGTACACGCTTTATCGCAGGAGGCAACAGATAAGTATGAGCAGGCCCGTATCAAGATTCAAAAGCATTTTAATGCGGCGCAGCCTTATGAGATTATCTTTACTTCTGGGACGACGCACGCTATAAATCTGGTAGCGAGTGGCTTTGCTTCTATCCTTAAAAAGGGAGAGGAGGTTTTGGTTTCGGCGCTGGAGCATCACAGTAATATTGTGCCTTGGCAAATGTTGTGCGAGAAAACGGGAGCGGTGCTTAAAGTGATTCCACAAACGGAAAGTGGGGAGTTGGATATGGACGCTTTCGCGAAAGCGGTAACACCAAATTTAAAACTCGTTTTTGTAAATCACGTATCAAACGCACTAGGGACAGTTAATCCCATTGAGCATATCATCGCTGAAGCACATAAAGTAGGTGCCGCAGCTCTCATAGATGGCGCACAGGCAACACCGCACATTAAACCAGACGTACAAGCCCTAAACGCTGACTTTTACGTAACTTCTGCGCACAAAATCTGTGGTCCCACGGGAGTAGGAATTCTTTACGGAAAAGAAGAATGGCTCACTAAATTACCGCCTTATCAAGGTGGCGGCGAGATGATAGATCAAGTCTCTTTTGAGAAAACAACCTACGCTGGATTACCTCACAAATTTGAAGCTGGAACTCCTAACATCTGTGGTGGGATCGCTACAGGAGTTGCCCTAGATTATATGAATGGTTTAGGTTTTGACAATATAGCTTCTTATGAGGAAGAATTATTACAATATGCGACCAAGCAACTTCTAGAAATAGAGGGTTTAAAAATTTATGGAACTTCAGCAAAGAAAACTGCGGTGATTTCATTTAACGTAGGAGCGATTCATCCTTATGATATCGGGACTATCTTAGATAAAATGGGCATTGCCGTAAGAACTGGGCATCATTGCGCACAACCTATTATGGACTATTATAAAATTCCTGGAACGGTACGCGCTTCTTTTTCATTTTATAATACAAAAGAGGAGATTGATACTTTTGTAAATGGGCTTAAGCGGGCTGTGGGGATGTTGTCTTAATTTTTTTTTGAGATTGATTTTTTTATTTGTTTTATACTGGTGTTATCTGCTGCCCTTTTCCGTACTGCTTTTCCGCTCGGTTTGTAGCGTTGGCTTGTTAGCTCTTTTGTATTTTTAACATTGGCTGATGCGTGGAAAAAAAATACAAATGTGCTTACAAAAGCGTTGGCAATTATAACGCTCGATTTAAAAATCCTATTATAGGTTTTACTTGGCCAAAATATTCAATGATTTTTGAAACTGCACTTTCAGAAGTGATTTCCTTATCAGTCAATTTCCGCATTGTATAGAACCCTTTCTTTCGTACATATTCTATTGCTGGACTTTCTTTGTCAAATCCTTTTGGTGCAGTTTTTAATTCGGATGGCGATTCGATTCCATTTGGGAATGTTTCTTTAAAAGATTTTGAGTTCAGTAGCGATTCCCATTCTTTTAGGTCGTGCTCAATTTCCTTACGGAACTTATTTAACGTTGGTGTTTGTGGCATATAAACTCCGCCACCCACAAAACAATTGTTCGGTTCTAAATGTAGATAATAACTTGCGTGTTCTGATTTGTGACCACCAGGATTAAAATTTGCAAAATAGTTGGTCTTATAAGGCGACTTATCATTTGAAAATCGTATATCTCGATTGATTCGTTTGATACATTTTTTGGCTTGTAAATCTTGCTTTTCAATATCGCCATCTATGAAAGCAAGTCCGCTTATAATGTCAGATACAAAATTTTCAAAATCTGCTCGTGATTTCTTATAATCGGTTTGGTTGTCTTTAAACCATTCGGTTGTATTGTTTTTTTTGAGCTCTGTCAAAAAAGCAAGTGTTTTATCTTGTAGCATAATTTTAGTTTTGAATGGTTTCTATTTCGTCAATTGCCAATCTTGTGCATTGCATTATAATGTCTTGCATATCTGCTCCTTCACTATTTAAAGGGTCAATTGCCGCTACCAAATCAGCACGTAATTGGTATAGTTTTTCTTTTGGTTCTTTCTTTGAATACTTAACCATTTTAATCTTCATCAATTCCTCTTGTTTGGTCTGTTTTGGATTGTAAATACCTGCCAGTTCTGTACATTGATGACAAGCACCATTTTTGTTGATTAAGGCACAACGATTGTCAAAAATTTCTATCATTGTCTTACGTCCATTGAATAGCAAATGCTTAACTACGCCTTCTGTTTTGCCCAAAATATCTACTATTTCTGTTCTTGAAAAAGAATATATATCTTTTAGGATAATGGCAATCTGCTCTTCTAATGTCAAGGTTTTGGAAATACAGGTAAAGCAAAAATCTATATGCTCTTTTACTTCGTACCGACCTCGATTAGAAGTTTGATTGGTCATTACAAAAAGCTGCTGTATGTATTCGGTTGACATAGCCAATGATTTTGCTTGGTCTTGCGCATTGGGCAACCATCTTTTTTTCTTTTTCAAAAAATCGTAAGCAAGATTTGTGGCGATTTGAAAAACCCAAGTTTTAAAAGCCGAGTTACCCTTAAAAGTCGAGATTTTATCAAATGCCTTTACAAACGTATCGTGCGTTAAATCATCAGTATCGTTTCTGTCGGTTAGTAAGCGATATAAATATGATTTTAATTGTGGTTGGAATTCCGCAAATAGACTTTGAAAGGCTTTAATGTCTCCTTCCAAAGCTTTTTTCAGGTTATTATTTTCTGTTTCCATAATCTTATTATTTTATAAATCGTTGATCTTTTGCCACATATTTTGCATACATCAATGCTGCACCAGCCATAGCCGTATCTCTAAAAATACCTATAAATTGGACAAAATCTCCTTCCACTGCTTTGGGTATGTGTATCATAACTACGAATATAATAAGCTCTAATGCGAGTAATACTGCTGCTAGTTTGTCCGCTTTCGCGAAAGCGGCACTAAAAGAAAACGCAATGAGACAAGCACCAGAAAAGTAAATCCAAAAAACCTTAAACGGTAAATAATCTGGAATATAATCTATCGTGAATTCTGTAGGGCCAAAATGTAAGAATCCAAAAACTGCGAATGGTAGAATGAATAACCATTTTCCTAAATTTAGTATTGATTTCATAATTATATGTTTTTAAATTACACTTGCTGTACCAAAATCCACATCCACGATATGACTGTTCAATGCAGCTCCAGCGTCCGAAACTAAAAATGCGGCTACTTTTCCCGTATCTTTTGTGGTCAATGACCTCTTTAAAAGTCCACCATTTGACATTTGCTCTGCCATAACTTCTGCTGGAATACCCATCGTTTTTGCGTTTTCAATGGTGGTTTCTATGATTGTTCTCGTTTCTGGCATTGCTGTAGGATTGATACAAATTACCTTGATACCAGACATACCGAATTCTGTTGCGAAGGTTCTTGTGAGTCCTTCAATTCCTGTGCAAGCTGCCGTAATGCCTGACATAAATGGTGATTTAAGCCTTGAAAGGCTTGCGGTCAATAATAGAATTGTGCCTTTGGATTCCGTTTGTTGCATATATTTTGCAGCGATTCGTGATGTAAGAAATTGCGAACCTAAATGAACCAGAATAGGTTTCATAAAAGTCTCGAAAGGTATTTGGGTAGATGGTTGTCCATAACCGCCATCTTTAGCACGAATTCCGATACCGTTGAAAACAATGTCCAGTTTTCCTTCTTCTTCGACAATTTGGTTCAGGAAGTTGACAATCTCGTTTTCGTTGGTGGCATCTACCTTGAAGGGTTTTGCAAAATCGCCATTTGCAAGTATTTCTGCTGAAAGCGATTCCACATCATCCAAGTTCCGACCCGAAACATAAACAATAGCTCCTTCTTTTGCCATTTCGATAGCCACTTCCCGAGCTATCGCTCCATTGGCTGCAAATACTGCTGCTACTTTGTTTTGTAATTTCATAATCCTTGTTTTTAATGGTTTATACTCTTTAGACTTTTGAGCGAACCAAAACGGTCGGGATTATTTGAACTAATTTTTAATCGTTAGAAAATCAGTCCATTGGAAAGTGATGAACTAAAAGCGGTTGGGTAAAATTAAATGTGGTGTAGTGCGTTGGATGTCACGTTGGAAAACGCCTCTTTTAATTTTACGAAGCGTTGGCTTTGATACCTGCTGTTGAAGTTTAGCAGAAGTGTTTTTTAAGGTTGCAGGTGACCTGTTATATAACTACTCCTATAATCGATATACAGCAATACATACAGTATAAACTCAGTTTTCTGCCCTTTATATATTGTAAATATCGACATTTCAGAATAACCTTACATATCTTTAATTTTGATCTAGTTACTCTAAACCAAAAATGCAAAACACATCCAAAACTATATCTCAAAATCTTTATCTCACCCCACTTACCACGGGTGACCAACCTCAGTTGTTCAAACTTATGCAACGTATATATCCTTCGGCATACGGGCATTACTGGAAAGATGATTGTAGCTGGTATCTAGAAAGTCAATACGGTAAAAAGAACTTTGAGCAGGAACTCAATAGTCCAGGAAGTGAGTATTATTTTGTGCGCTCCACGAAACAAGCTCGGGATGAATTTCGCGAACCTGCCTCGCCGGCAGGCAGGAGCGTAATTGGCATATTTAAAATCATAAAAAACTGTCCTTATCCCCCACTAGAAGAAGATAATGCCCTTAAGGTACATCGTGTTTATTTAGACCCTGCAATTCAGGGACAGGGCATAGGAAAATCGGTGATGGTTTTTGCCGAAAAATATGCCCAAAAAACAGGACATAGTCTTATCTGGCTGGACGCTATGGATACTCACGAGCAGGCGCAAGCATTTTATAAAAGCCTGGGATATGAACGCAGCAAGGTGCAACATTTAGATTTCCCACTTTTACACGACCAGTATCGACCTATGTGGTATATGCATAAATTCCTATGATGTTTTTCAGTCAGTATGTCAGTTAGCGCATTGGGCATTATCTTTGTGCAATCTATTATATGAATACATTTATGAAAGTACACACCGCTTATATATTATTCTTTGCTTTTGCAATGGTAAGTTGTGGCGCGTCTAAGGACAGTATGCCACGAGAAATTATTTGGGAAGTATCTAATGAGCTGGTATCTTGTGAAGGAGTCGCTACTCAATCCTGCTTGCAAGTACGGGAGCCGGGAAGTGAGGAGTGGACCCTTTTTTACGACACTATACAGGGTTTTAACTATAAAGAAGGCTACAGTTATACGATAAAGGTAAACGAAACAGCTGTGGAAAACCCTCCGGCAGATGCATCTTCAAAGGCATATGAGCTCATTACCATCATCGAGCAACGTAATGTCTCTAAAATTGTAAATGGTATTCCGCAATTAGAGGGAGGTTTTCAAGTAACTACCCTAAATGGAAGAGATGTTTCTGACAAGGATTTAACCATACTTATAAACCCTGTTAATCGAAACATTACTGGGTTCTCAGGTTGTAACACTTACAACCTGACGTATAAGCAAAAAGGAACACAACTACGGTTTTCGCAAGTATCTACAACCAGAAGGTACTGCGAGAACATAGGATCGCTCGAAAAAGAATTTTTAATTACCTACATTCAGGGAGATTCCTTCACTTTAGAGGATGGAATTTTAAAAATTTATGACCTCGAGAACCAAATTTTAGAAGCAAAAGCGACAAAATAACATGGCAACCATAAAAGAAATACAAGAAGAGATAGTAGACGAGTTTTCTATGTTTGACGACTGGATGCAACGCTACGAGTATATGATCGATCTAGGCAAGTCGCTCCCGCTCATAGATGAAAAATATAAGACAGAAGATTACATCATAAAAGGATGCCAGAGTAAAGTATGGGTACATGCAGACCTAGACAACGAAAAGGTAAACTTTACGGCAGATAGTGATGCAATCATAACAAAAGGGATCATTGCGATTCTCATACGCGCATTTTCGGGACAGCCACCACAAGCTATTCTAGATGCAGACACTGACTTTATAGATAAGATAGGTCTCAAAGAACACTTGTCTCCCACGCGAGCAAATGGACTTGTAAGTATGATCAAGCAAATCAAGTTGTACGCGGTTGCGTATCAAACTCAGATGAATTAGTAAAGCATAGCAGAGTTTTGTTCCGCTCCTGCCTGCCGGCGAGGCAGGTTTGCGAAAGGGTAAACAGGACGATAATATCGCTATGGCAAATGAGATTTCCACCTACGCGGAAATGACAAGAATATAAACAAAAGTGGAAGGTTAGGAAGATTCCCACCTTCGCAAGAATGACACAAATATGGAAATAAACACAGAAGAATTAGGAGATAAGATAGTACGAGTAATCAAGACCATTTATGACCCAGAAATTCCTGTGGACATTTACGAGCTTGGACTTATATATGATGTTTTTGTAAATGAGGATATGGACACGAAGATCCTTATGACCCTCACTACACCTAACTGCCCCGTCGCCGAAACTTTACCACTAGAAGTTGAAGAAAAAGTAAAGTCTATAAAAGGCGTAAAGGATTGTGAGGTAGAAATCACTTTTGACCCACCTTGGTCGCAGGACTTAATGAGCGAGGAAGCAAAGTTAGAACTTGGAATGTTGTAAATTTAAAAAAATGCAAAGTCCAAGGTGATTGGTGGTAATTTAGAAAAATGACTACCTTTTTCTGGAGTCATTTTTCTAAATTTTCCGTTGTTGCTTTTTTAAAATAAGCGAGGAAGCAAAGTTAGAACTTGGGATGTTGTAAATTTAAAAAAATGCAAAGTCCAAGGTGATTATAATTTTTAATGAGTACGAACACGCAACTAAAAAAATAAAACAATGGAGAAATACGTAGTAGAACCACTCATCTTTTATTCTAAGATGACGACAGATAAAATGCACATCATCAAGAGTTCAAAAAAAGAGGTGCAAGCTAAATTGAATGAATATGCCGAAAAAGGATATAAATTAGTCTCCACAGACTCGACTAACTTTGGGATGGCGCTTTACATTTACCTGTATTTTGAGAAAATCTAAAAACCATAATTATGCCCAAAGTCCTCTTGTTACTTCTTATAGTAGTACTGACGACTCTTTCAGGTTGCGATGAGGGAAAAACAAAAAAGAGTGCTACAGAACAACAAGCTGTGACAAAAATTGATAGGACACTTCGCCACATTGTACTTTTTAAATTTAAGGACAACGCTAGCGATCAAGAAATAAAGGGTGTAATAAACGCATTTGAGAAATTACCATCTCAAATAGAAGAAATTTCGGCATTTGAGTGGGGAATAAATAATAGTCCAGAGGGACTCAATAAAGATCTTACACATTCGTTTCTGGTTTCATTTAACAGCGAGAAAGACCGTGACACTTATCTCATACATCCAGAGCACCTCGCCTTTGTTGAAGTTTTAAAACCGCATCTGGACGATGTGCTTGTACTTGATTATTGGACAAAATAGCTCATTAGTCATTTTACTAATATCTAGAAATTGTGAAAGACCAAATCGTAAATAGAGTAGCAAATAGCAAACTAGTAACGTTTAATTTAGAAGACTTATACCCTAGTGGAGCCCGCGTGATTCTGGATATCTCACAATGGCTGGATGAAGGATTTATTTTGCGGGAAGTCCGCTTTCGCGAAAGCATAAAAAACCACAACTGGCAACAATATGAAAATCGCTACGTCGCTTTACAATGTAGTACAGATGCGATTGTCCCAGCGTGGGCATTTATGCTGGTTGCCACCCAACTACAGGGCATTGCAAAAAAAACAGTTACTGGATCTCTAGAGACTTTAGAAACTATTCTTTACACGGAGGCGATTGCAAACCTGGATATTACTCCCTATGAAAATGTTCCTGTTATTGTAAAGGGTTGTACGAACAAACCAGTACCAGAAAATGCATATCTCTTACTTATTGAAAAACTACAGCCGGTGGTGCGTAATTTAATGTTTGGCGAGGCGTGCTCTTCGGTTCCTCTGTATAAGAAACCTAGATAGTTTAATTTTCTTAAACCATTACCTCTTTTTATATTTGCGCCTTATTTTTATTTCAGTTCCGTGCGCTTTATTTTATTTACCCTCTTTCTACTCTTATCAACCACATCCATCCTTGCTCAAAAAAAGGAAAAGAAAAAAGATAGCGTTCCAGACGGATGGAAGTCTAAAGGTCTCGCCGAATTACTTTTTAATCAGACAGCCTTTAACGAAGACTGGCAAGGTGGAGGAACTTCTAATATTGCAGGAAACTTTAATGTTAATTGGGACCTAAACTATAAACGAGGGCGACGCTCTTGGGATACGAAGCTAATTTCTTCCTTAGGACTTGCGATTTCAAAAGAACAACGTTTTGTTCGTAAGACTACAGACCGATTAGAAATAAATAGTCTGTACGGAAGCAAAATCCCAAAAACAAAATGGTACTACTCTGCATTTATAAACTTTAGAACTCAGATGGCTCCAGGTTATGAGTTTTTTGACCGCAAAGTGCTGGATGATGAGGGCGAAATCGTGGAAGTTGTCCAAGACAGACGTGAGATTACAGACACTTTTTCTCCGGCTTACCTTCAGGCTGGACCTGGAATTCTCTGGAAAGAAAGCAATGATTTAAAAGTAAATATTGCTCCGGCAACCGTGCGATACATCTTTGTAAAATCTCGTTTTACAGCCGTAGATGAAAGTGACCTAGAGGCGTTAATGAACTACGAGCCATACTTTGGTGTAGAAGCAAATGAGAGCTTACGTATGGAGCTCGGTGCCTCGGTTAGTGTATATTATAAAGAAGAACTTTTTACCAATGTTGTTTTTGAAAACATCCTAAACCTCTATGCAGATTATATAGAGAAGACAAAAAATGTAGATGTAGATTATACACTTAACATCGCGATGAAAGTAAATGATTATATCTCTGCAAATGTAACCGCGCAGCTTATTTATGATGACAATGCAACGAGTGGGCTCCAAGTAAGGGAGGTATTGGGTATAGGCCTCAGATATGCTTTCCTCGAGTGGAAATCATAAATACATCTCTTTTATAGTTTGAGAATGTTCTTGTACTTTATCACGTAAAAGAGATAAATCTTATCTTTACAACCACAACTCAAAATCGAAAATTATGAAAAAGCTTATGATTGCACTTTCGTGTATGTTGCTGACCTACAGCATATCTGCACAAACGGAAGAAGAATTAAAACAGGAAATAGCTCCTAAAAAAGCTGAGATTGCAAAGCTTCAAGGAGAAGTAGACGCGCTTAAGGCAAAAATAGATGCACTTCCAGGATGGAAGGTTGGCGCTTTCGGAACCGTAGGAGGAAGCTTATCCCAGTTTAATAACTGGTATTCTCAAGGTACACCAGATGTTTCTTCTGGTAATATCGGAATTACATTAAATGCTTTTGCAAATAAAAAAGAGGCAAAGTATTTTTGGCGCAATGCCCTTAATGTAAATCTAGGTTGGGTAAAATTTGATGATGAATCTACAGATGAGGATGACGATAGTTTTAGAGAAGCAACAGATGTTTTTAACATCACTTCACTGTACGGGTATAAACTTTCTGAAAAAATCGCCATATCTACGCTAGGAGAATATAGAACGACTATTCTAAATAACTTTAACGATCCTGGGTACTTAGACTTAGGGGTTGGTGCCACGTGGACGCCTATAGAAAATTTGGTAGTTGTGGTACACCCACTCAACTACAACTTTGTATTCTCAAAAGGTGATGCTGTATTTGAGTCATCATTGGGAGCAAAAATTGTTGCAGATTACACACGCCAGATAGGTGCAATAAACTTTAAATCTAACCTCTCAATGTTCCAGAGTTACAAAAGCTCAGACCTTTCTAACTTTACGTGGATTAACTCTTTTGGGTACACCCTCTGGAAAGGTATAGGGGTAGGGTTTGAATTTGGTCTCCGTGGCAACAGACAAGAAGCGGTAAACTTTGCAAATGATAGACTACTAGCAGAAAACTCTGATGCAACAACGTTTGAGCTAGGTGACGATGCTGTAGATAATGAATTGCAAACGTACTGGTTACTAGGACTTAACTATAAGTTTTAAAAAGTCCGCTTTCGCAAAAGCTAAACCCTCATACTTAAACAGAGTAATGCGAGTTCCATTGGGCTCGCATTATTTTTTCATTGTCTTATTTAGTTGCATTGTGATGTATAAGCCTAAATATTTTAAAAAAAAACACTTAGACCTCTCTTTTAGGTATCTCACAAGTGCTATGGCTCGACTACCTAGGAGAAGCTTTAGAAAACAATCCCAACTTCTCTCTTAAATTGAACCCAAACAATAAATAGTTCGCAAATAGACTACTTCACAAAAAGCACACGCTACTTCCCGAAACGTCAACAACCTTAGAAAGTAAGTCCCATATTTATGTCAATATTGAAAAACTATCAAAACGATAGGTAATCAATATTATTAAGTTGGGGAACTTTAAAAAAGGGAAACAGCATTACGCTATTTCCCTTTTTATATTTAGTAGAATTTTTTTTACTTCTACTCTTCTTCATTCATATGTTCATCATACTCTGGATACAGAAATGCATTGTATGGGAATCGAGTAACGTGTATCTCGCGTACGCGTTCATAAACACGTTTTCTAAAATCTTCAAAGTTATCCTTGTTTAATGCAGAGATAAATATGGAATCTCCATTAGTACGTGCCATCCAGGTTTTCTTCCATTCGTCTAGCGAATAATGAGCACCTGTACGTTCTACCATTAAATCATCATCGTCATATTTCTCAGCAGAGTAGGCGTCTATTTTATTGAACACCATAAGCGTAGGTTTATCGGCGCTTTTTATTTCATCTAGGATTTTATTTACCGAGGCAATGTGGTCTTCAAACTGTGGATGAGAGATATCCACCACGTGCAGGAGTAAGTCTGCCTCGCGCACCTCATCTAGCGTACTTTTAAAAGAGTCTACCAGCTGCGTTGGTAATTTTCTTATAAATCCAACAGTGTCAGATAATAAGAAAGGTAAGTTTCTTATCACGACCTTGCGCACCGTCGTATCTAGCGTTGCAAAGAGCTTATTTTCGGCAAAAACGTCACTTTTACTTATGACATTCATAAGCGTACTTTTCCCCACATTTGTATATCCTACAAGAGCGACACGTACTAAAGCCCCACGGTTACCGCGTTGGGTTTCCATTTGCTTATCAATTTTAAGAATTTTCTTCTTAAGCAAGGAAATTCTGTCCCGGACAATACGTCTATCCGTCTCGATTTCCGTTTCTCCAGGTCCACGCATCCCGATACCACCTCGCTGGCGTTCCAGGTGTGTCCATAAACCTACAAGTCTAGGAAGTAAGTATTCGTATTGCGCGAGCTCAACTTGCGTTCTCGCATAACTTGTTTGGGCGCGCTGTGCAAAAATATCTAAGATAAGATACGTTCTATCTACAATCTTACATTTGAGCAGTCGCTCTATATTTTTTTGTTGTGCAGGAGTGAGCTCATCGTCAAATATGACCGTCCCCACCTCGTGTTGCTCCACATAAGCGGCCACATCCTCCATTTTTCCAGTCCCAATAAACGTTTTCGGGTTAGGCTTTTCCAGTTTTTGAGTAAACCGTTTTAGGACTTCGCCACCGGCAGTATATGCCAGAAATTCGAGCTCATCCAGATACTCAATCATTTTTTCCTCATTCTGCTGTTGCGTGACCAGCCCAATGAGCACACACTTTTCGTATTCTATTTCTTCGGTTTCTAACATATCTCACAAAGGTAGGGAATGAAGTGTTATGCTTTTGCTAAATTAGTAGGATGAACGACACGGTTACAAATGATGAGTCCGCTTTCGCGAAAGCAAAAAAATCCCCGCCCCAACATAAGGCTTGCGTTGCATTTTACAATCTGGAAAATCTCTTTGACACACACGACGACCCCGAAAAATTAGACGAAGACTTCACGCCCAGAGGAGAATACAATTGGACCGACAAACGGCTAAAAAATAAACTACGAAAACTAAGCACCGTCATCTCAAAAATAGGCGCAACCGAGACTGGAGAAGCCCCCAGCCTACTAGGTGTCGCCGAAGTCGAAACCACCGAAGTACTCGAACAACTCGTAGCAACCAAAACATTGCAAGAATACAACTACGGAGTCGTGCATTATGAATCTCCAGATGAGCGAGGCATAGATGTAGGGTTATTATATCGCAAAGCACATTTTGAAGTACTCGAGAGCGAGGCAATTAACGTATATGTCGAGACAGAGCCTGGTGTACAAGACTACACTAGGGATATCCTGCACGTACACGGCAAACTGTTAGGAATGCCCGTGCACGTCCTAGTAAATCACTGGCCCTCCCGCCGTCAGGGTGCAGAGGAAACAGCTCATAAACGCATTGCTGTGGCACAACGCTGTAGAGAAATAATTGCACAAATCAAGGATAAAAATCCAGATGCCCGCATCATCATTATGGGGGACTTTAATGACGACCCACATAGCGAGGCTGTAAAAAATCATCTCGTACAATCTGACTTTTATAACCCGATGGTTTTCTTGCTCACGCGGTATGAAGGGAGCCTTAACCATAGGTTTGAGTGGTACCTTTTTGACCAACTTATCCTCTCGACTAATTTTATGCAGTTACACCATAACCCCTTTAGATATGATGCGTCCAAAATTTATAATGATGTATCCCTAACCGAATTTAAAGGGAAGTTTAAAGGCAATCCATTTAGAACGTACGCTGGCAAGCGCTATCTGGGTGGTTATAGCGACCACTTTCCGGTGTATACTATCTTTGATATAAACCCAATGAAGACTAACTAGATGGATTATTTGATAGTCTTTATCTAATTATACTGTTGTAGATTTACAAGTATTGTTTTTCTATTTAAATTTTCTGAGATGGCCTAAGCGAATTTTACGTAAAAAATGATGTGAGTGAAGGGTTAAGCAAACTAGCGCCAGCCTCTAAGATTTTATTTATCTTAGGCATATAAGAAATGAGGACTAGTTTTGTGGATAGAACTATACCTTTAGTTTGCGCCGTAACGAGGGAAATTTTTAGTAAAGTTCGATTCAGCCTAGCCTTTTTTGGTTCGTTTTTTTGGCAATGAAAAAAATGAACAAATTTTATAAAGCTGTAGGGTATTTTAAAGTTTATATCAAATGTTATGAATCGTCAACAACAGTATTCGACCCAAATTTGAACAAATTAAAAGGGTAACCTTGAAAGTAAAATCACTTTTTATTTTTTTATTAATGTTGTTTTCCGCTTTCGCGAAAGCGCAACAAGACCCACAATACACGCAGTATATGTACAATCTGAGTGTGATTAATCCTGCTTATGCGGGATCTAAGGAGGTTTTGAATCTAGGCGTTTTACACCGAAATCAATGGACAGGTTTTGACGGCGCACCTGTTACTAGCAGTTTGTTCCTACATACGCCTTGGGGTGAAAAACAAGGCATAGGACTCTCCGTCATCACCGAAGAAATAGGCCCCGTAGAAGAAACAAATCTCTATGCAGACTATTCCTACACCATAGAAATCGCCGATGGACACAAACTTGCTTTTGGCTTAAAAGCGGGAGCGACCTTGCACGAAGTAGGCTTGATAGATTTAGATTTAAACAGTCAGAACGACCAGGCGTTTTCCAGCAATAGTAGTGAGGCTTTCTTTAATTTTGGTGCAGGGGCATTTTATTATACGGACAACTATTACGTCTCCCTTTCCATCCCTAACCTTATTAAGTCCGAACATCTCGATGTAAATGGAGTAGCTTATGGAAACGAAGTAAGTCACTTTTTTCTTGCTGGAGGATATGTATTTGATTTGAGTAGCGAGGTAAAGCTTAAACCCTCGGTGTTTGTAAAAAGTGCATTTAATGCTCCTATTTCTTATGATTTAAATTTAAACGCCAAATTTTACAACCGTTTTGAAATAGGTGCCAGCTATCGTCTGGATGATTCCTTTTCTGGACTGGTAAATGTAGATGTGTTCCCGTGGATGCAAGCAGGATTTGCCTACGATCGCGTAGTATCAGAAATTAGAGCGGTGGCCCCATCGTCTTACGAGGCGTTTTTGATTTTTAATATTGAGTTTAAGAAACGTAGGATATTGAATCCTAGGTTTTTTTAAGCGCTCGTCAGAGTCCTACTTTGTTCTGGTAATCTTGAGAGGATATTGTCTCACATCGAACACGTCGTATATTTCAATACGGGATACTTGATGATTTGTGCTGTAAATGATTTTGTAATTCTTTTTATAGAGAAGATATCGAAACTCGACCGGGCGATGCTTTAAGAGGTCTTCTTCTTGACCTATTTCTGGATGGTTTATAAGTTTGAAAGGTTCGTTGTAAATGCCGTCCACAAGATTTTTGGCTACCCTATAGCCAGCCTCGTCTAGATAATATTTGAAAATTTTATAGAGTTCATTTTCTGCGAAGGCTGTCCAATAAATTTCTAGCTCCACGTGTCAATTTTTGCTTTTAAATCCGTAGCCTTAGTGAGACGCCCATTTTTAGAATCTTCTACTGATTTATCAATACGGTCGTTGAATTCTTCGATTGACATAGGTTTAAAATCATCATTCGGATTAGATTTTGTCTCTTTTCGCAACAATTTCTCTAGCCTTGAAATGACTTCTTCACTCTGAACCTTCAAAAATTCTTGGACGAATTCGATTTTTCTTGACTGTAAATCCATTTGGTATGACTCTTTTAATCAAAGATACAATTTTATAAAATTGATATAAACTGTTTAAGCAATGTGGTCATTGTGCCTACTTAATCCAAAACCGACACACCATTTCAATCTTAAAAAAGAAACCGCCAGTCATCTCTGAGTTGAGTTTATTGCCTGTATCATTTATCTCAAACGCCGAGAAATCTACACTCGTATGACCCGCCTAAAAAATGAGCAAAATACTGTTGTCCTAAAAGCGAGGAATCATATACATTATTCCACAACCTTAAAGGCCTGTATCGTAGCATTAGGCTCCATAATCGTGTAGCCTTCCCAAAACGCGGGATCGTATGCCGAAAGGTAGGTAGCCTCAACACCCGTACTTTCTTTTGCAATTCCATAATCTGATTCAGATAAATCCTTGCTATCAAAAACCACAAATTCAGATTTTGTGACCGCCGTAGTTTTAAAGTCTAGATTAAGGTCCAGCTCGTTTTGCTTGCGACGGCCTTTTACGTTTTTATTCTTCTCGATAACCGTGAGCGGGCGATCCAGTGTAAACTCTATTCCACGCTCTAGTTCCATATATTTAAGAGAGTAGCCAGATGATTCATCCTTTGCAAAAAGCGAAGTCCCCTTGTAGAGAATATCACGATAGCCTATGCCTAAAAGTTTAATACCGTACAGCTTTTTCACATTCTGAAAATCGAGTCTTACGATGGCAAAGTCATCTGTATTCACATACATCGTACCTGAGAAATCCTTTCCTCCTTTTGGCTCAAAATCTAGAATATAAACGAGGTTCTCGCCTATGGATGTGATTCCTGTTTGTGTGAATTCGTAGCGATTAGACTTTTGCAAGAAGTCCAGTTTTGTGTCTTCCTGAAAGAATAGTTGCTCGTACAGTTCATTAATGTCGTCTTTTACACCACTTGTGATATCTTGAGTTGTTGGGTCTTCGCCCACACGTACTTGCACACCACCATCGTCACCATCCGGTGCTTCCTTCGTTTCCACCTCATCCAGTTCTACTTTGGTGCCAAACCATCCTGACTTGATTTTAAGATAGGAATCTGGCTTTACATTTTCCTTGAAGATTTTCTCCAGACGTTTGCCAAAACCATCAAAAGAGACATCCTTACTTTTATCATATAACTTGGCAGATTTATCTACAAACAGTTTTTGTTTATTATAGTTTCCAGAAAGTGTTCCTATGGACTCACTGTAGTACGAAGACTCTTTAGGGATTTGCATCACGATACTGTCTATGAGTGCTTCGTTCAACTCCTCGATGGTAGATTTTTTGAAATCGACGTCTGCCCTGTTCATTTTGTTGTACAGCGATTGGCGAAAAAAGAGTTTCTTCTGGGTGTAGTTATTGGGATAATTTGACGCTAGATTTTCCTTGATACGCTCAACAATTTCATTAGGCTCCAGCGGATTATCTGTAAGAAATACAATTTCTAGTTCGTTCAGCTTTTCGGCTAGGCGGATGATGGTATCCGTAGCTTTTTTAGGATAGATACTTACTTCTTCATATCCCATAGATGATATAAAAACAGAATCTCTAAGCTTAGCGACATCTTCCATATCTATAGAAAAAATGCCCTCGCCATTAGTCACTGTTCCTCGGTTTTTTGAAAGTTGGATAGTGGCAAATGGAATCGGCTCGCCTGTTTTTGCGTCCAGTACGGTTGCTGAGTAGGATTGCGCTTTCGCGCCCGCCTGTCCGGCCGGCAGGAAAGCGGAACCTAAAACAAGAATCGTCGCAACAAGGTATTTTATCAAGGTCGTCATAAGAATGGTCGTTTTATATAGAGACGCAGGAATTTTGAGAATGGTTGCCCCGCTGTTTTTATAAAACGAATCACAACGAGGTTCGTTACGCGTCTTTGTCCTTAATTTTTTCTTTAAGGGCCTTCATACGCGCCTCTCGCTGATCCCTTTTTTCCCGCTCGCGTTTTTTCTTGCGGTCCATAAGCTTTGCGTGCTTTGCTTTGTTCTTGGTGTTTTTTGGAGTCCCTTTTTTTGCCATAGCGTAAAGATAGTAAAGGTTATGAGTGCGCTTGAGCGAAAGCTTCCACCATCTCTAGAAATGCAGTCACAGGATTTTCCTGATTCCAAACACCGCCCAGAGTTCCAAATCCTTGAAAGCCGAGTTTTCTCGCCTCAGGAATTGTCGATGCATTGATACCTCCCATTCCTGCAACAAATTTATCGATGTGGTTTACGTCAAAACCGCGTCCTTGCATTCCGCTTCTTGATATGGCAGAAAATACGGGGCTTAGAATGTAGTAGTCAAAACTGACTTGCTGTCGTTCCAAATCCTCCATCTCGTGGTAGGAGGAGGATATTGATTTTCCCGCTTTTACGAAAGCGGAACAATATTCTTCTAAATTATCCTCTTGCGCCCGCCACTTTGCTTCTTCAAGATGGATACCTTTAAGGTCAAATTCATCGTAAAGTTCTTTATGAAAGTTATGCGTCACAATCCTATTGTGGAATGTTTTGTCTATTTGATTTAAATACGCTCTGTGTTCCTCTAGACTTGCCGTAGGTTTTCTAAAGTGGAAATGTGTGAGTCCTGCCTCAAATAGTTTGTGCAGAATTCTGATTTCGCTAGGTTGCGTTTGTTCTGGGGAGATGATAAAAATCATAGAACGTTTTAAGCGGTTTTCACGATGTCAATGATAGCGTTTTTCTCTACCACACCCGATTGTCTCCAGACTTGTTTTCCATTTTTAAAAAGGATCATCGTAGGTACCCCGCGTACCTGATAAACGTTTGCCAATGGCTGATTTTTATCCACGTCTATTTTTACAATTTTAACCGAGTCGCCCATTGTTTCCTTCACCTCTTTGAGAATAGGAGCAAGTGCTTTGCAGGGTCCACACCAGGTGGCATAAAAGTCTACAAGAACGGGAGTGTCCGATTGTATTATATCTGAGAAAGAGGATTTCATATTTCTGTATTGTAATTAAGATTTGGATGAAAGGGAATCTGAAGGAATATATGTTTTAAAATATTTCCAAAACATAAACCCTCCCGCCGAAAGATTTAAAAGTAAAAACAAACTCCCCACGATAAGCAATTGATAAAACCCAGAGGCCAATACTTCGAACTCACTCAGCTCTGAAATGAGTGCCAGCACCATATATAAATTTATCAAAACGAATATGGAGGCAATTAGAATTCCTGATAAAGCTTTTTTGGTCATCACTTGAAACATCAATATGGACAGGAGAACGATAGCGAAAATGTTGAACACATTTGCCGTGAGCGTCCAGTAATATAATGTTGCTATGATGAGGTATATTTCTGGGGCTAGGTTTAATAGATTTTTTTTGGTCATTATTATTAGTATTTAGTTCCTAACGTTTTCTTAGTCACTTTTATTTCCAACTGTATAACAGCCATATTACGCCGTCCAAAAAACGAAAAATTTAAGACCGTATATCAGAACAGACGCCCTAAGATTGCTCTATTTTAGGCTAATTTTCAAGATTATAGGGTTGTGCAACGATTATCATTGTTGACAAACGTTTAATAATATTCAATTTTCCTTGTTGTTAAGGCTATTTTTTGACCATTAGATTTTGTGATTCTTTTTATCCAATTATTTTGAGAATCATATTCGTAAAAAAATTCGGTCGTAATGTTTTCCTTTGATGAAATCACTTTTGTTCGATTAGCAAACAAGTCGTAATGATATCTAAAAGTCTGAACAATATTTCCATTAATATCTAATTCAATTGCTTTTTCAACTGAACCATTACTATTGTATTCGTAAATCCAAGTTGATTCTATTTTTTCATTCCATTCATAATCTATTTTCTTTATTTTATTCGAATTACTATCATATTCATAAATGGATTTTGTAGAAGTGCTGTCGTTCCATTGAAAATGCCTACTTTCTACATTTAAGTTAGATTCGTTATATATATAAATCCATTTGCTATCAAAATTTCCATTAAGTTTTTTAGATAGCCTTTTAACCAGGTTTCCGTTATTATCGTAGAAATACTCTGATTTACTATCAAACTCCATATCATTCGAATACGAACTAGAGCTTTTCAATATTTTACTTTTTTCGTATTCAAATACTTGTTTACTATCATATTCTGGGTTTATATAAAACTTGTTTCTTGCAGTTTTATAACCTTTTTTATTAAACTCATAAACTGTTCTTTCTCCTAGTCTAAACTTCGTCGTGTCAATATTTTTATTTTTAAATTTTATGGAATAATGATTTACGCTTTTTACTTTACCATTTATGTTCATTAAGTCCAAGTCCGTTTTATTCATATTCTGAGAATAAGACGAACAAGAAATTAAAAATAATCCTAATAAAAAGAAGTAATAGTTTTTCATTTGTGATGGATTTACTCAAAAGTAGTTTCTAAAGACTCTAAAGTAAAAGTATAATTCAAGGGAGTAAAAGAAGCTTTCAGGTGAGTATAATTTTTTTTGCAACTATTAAATTAAGCAAGCCCATAAGGTAGGCTCCATAAATTTTATAATTAAGTCAATATAGTATTAAATATTAAGAACGCTTCAATCATCTGTTTTTCAATATTTTATTATTCATTTTTAAACATTTACAACCATTTACAAACGACTATAAACGTAAGTAAGCGTTTATAAGTCGGCTCGGGTTTGGAGGCTGTCGCATATTTGCAGTGTTCTAATCAACTAACCCTTTCACGAAAGTGTAATAACGAGTATAGAAAAGAACAAAACGATTTTCTCGGGAGCGACTCGGGAAAGAATTTAAAATAATTTGGCAGGCATAACCTGCTCAAGAAAAACACATTATTATGAACGCATTACGTAACAAAGTACAATTAATCGGAAGACTAGGTCAGGATCCAGAAATCAAAACCTTCCCTGATGGAAACAAAATTGCCAATTTCTCAATGGCTACAGACGACTCCTATAAAGACCAAAACGGTCAGAAAGTGGAGCGTACCTACTGGCACAACGTAACTGTAAGAGGTGGTCTCGTAAAAGTTGTGAAGAGCTACGTCACTAAAGGACAAGAAATCGCCATAGAAGGTAAACTCACCAACCGCTCCTGGGAAGATAAAGACGGAATCAAAAGATATATGACAGAGATTGTATGTAACGAGCTTTTGATGCTTGGTAAAAACAACTAAACTCCGCCTTCGACTCCGCTCAGGCATCGCTTGGCTCAGGCATCGTTCGCTACGCTCAGTCTTTCTCAAACTTGAGAACTCGAACCCTGAGCGTAGTCGAAGGGTGACCTGCAATGGAGCAACCCAAACCCTGAGCGCAGCAGAAGGGTGGAATTATAAACTTAAACTATGCCTAAAGGATACACATACATTCTCTTGTGTAGCGACAATAGTTATTATACAGGAAGCACAATTAATCTAAAAAAGAGATGGAAAGAACACCTTGCTGGACAAGGAGCTAATCATACAAGAAAGCATCCACCTGTAAGAATATTATACTACGAAGTATACCCAAGAGTTGACTACGCTTTTTATAGAGAAAAACAAATCCAAAAATGGTCGAGAGCTAAGAAAGAAGCACTTATTTCAGGTAGAATGAAAGACTTGCACCTCTACTCGCAATGTCAGAATGAAACGCACTATCTTTTGAGATAAGAGTCCTCCGCCTTCGACTCCGCTCAGGCATCGCTTCGGGTCAATCATCGTTCGCTACGCTCAGTCTTTCTCAAACTTAAGAACCCGAACCCTGAGCGTAGTCGAAGGGTGATAGACGATGAACCAATCCGAACCCTGAGCGTAGCCGAAGGGTGCAGTTTAGAACCAATAAAATCAAACAATCGCTACCTTTACAAAATGACCGAAACGCCTACAACACAAACCCTACACACACTCTTAAAAACCCATTTTGGATACGATAACTTCCGCCCTAATCAGCAGGAAATTATTGAAGCGGTATGTGACGGTCAGGATGCGCTGGTCATTATGCCTACGGGTGGTGGTAAGTCGATGTGTTTCCAGCTACCAGCGCTTGCGCTGGAGGGAACTGCGATTGTGATCTCACCACTTATCGCACTTATGAAGGATCAAGTAGATGCCCTTCGAGCAAACGGAATAAAAGCGTCCTACTACAACAGCACACAGGCCCAGGAAGAAACTCAGCAAGTATTACAGGACTTACGGGATGATAAACTGGATTTAATCTATGTTGCGCCAGAGAGTTTGTCGCTTTTAGATAACGTACTAAGTCTCGCAAAAATCAGTCTCATTGCGGTAGACGAGGCGCATTGCATCTCTTCCTGGGGTCACGATTTTAGGCCTGCGTACACTCAGCTAGGCTATCTTAAAAAGCGTTTCATTGGCACACCACTCATTGCGCTCACGGCAACGGCAGACAGGTCTACCCAAGATGATATCGCACAACAGTTGGGTATCGCTCGAGCAAGAAAATATATCTCTTCCTTTGACCGACCTAACTTATTTTTAGATGTGCGCCCTGGTCAAAAACGTAACGAGCAAATTCTTAAATTTCTGGATGCTCACCCGTTTGAATCAGGCATCATTTACTGCCTTTCTAGAAAAAGCACTGAAAGTCTTGCCGAAAAATTGCGCTCTAATGGTCATACCGCCAAAGCCTACCACGCGGGAATGACCGCCGAAGAGCGCACTAAAGTCCAAGAGGAGTTTCTAGACGATACCACGCCCATCATCGTTGCCACTATTGCCTTTGGGATGGGGATCGATAAAAGCAACGTGCGCTGGGTCATTCACTACAATATGCCCAAAAATCTAGAGGGTTACTACCAGGAAATAGGTCGGGCGGGCCGGGACGGACTGCCGTCGCATACCGTACTCTTTTACAGCTATGCAGACACGATGCAACTGCGCCGTTTTATAGACGACGCCACAAATGCCGAGTACCAGCTGGCAAAGCTGGAGCGTATGCAACAGTATGCAGAGGCGCTCAGTTGTAGGCGCAAGATTTTGATCAATTACTTTGGCGAGTATCTCTTGGAGGATTGTGGCAATTGCGACATTTGTAAGAACAAACCAGAGTATTTTGACGGAACCGTACTGGCGCAAAAGGTCCTTTCGGGCGTAGCCAGATTAAAGGAGCAGGAGGCCTTAGGGACGGTCATCGACGTGTTGCGCGGTTCTCAAAACGCACAAGTTTTTGACAAAGGCTACCAAAACATTAAAACCTACGGCGCCCTGAAAACAGTGCCGTGGCGAGACCTTCAGCAGTATGTGATACAGCTTGTGAACTTGGGATTGTTAGAAATACGCTTTCGCGAAAGCGGAAGATTACTTTTAACCCCACTTGCAAACGATGTGCTGTTTAAAGGTAAGAACGTCCAGCTTGCAAACCTCCTTCAGCCAAAGGTGGAAGCCCCTACAAAAGAACGCAAACCCAAAAAGCCGAAAGGCACACTCTTCGAAAAACTGCGAGAACTCCGTGCTGAGCTTGCTAGAGAAGCAAATGTTCCTGCTTATGTCGTTTTCTCCGATGCCAGCCTTAAAGATATGGAAGACCAAGAGCCACGAACTCCCGAGGAGTTCCTAGAAATATCGGGTGTGGGTCAAGCCAAAATGGAAAAATATGCGCCAGATTTCTTAAAGCTTATTAACGCACATCTCCATAAACCCAAACCTCAAAAAGCTGGAAAAACGATACAAGAAACCCAAAAACTGATTGAGGACGGTCTGACCTTAGAAGAAATCGCCGAAGCTCGTGACCTTACTATAGGTTCAATTCATAATCATCTTATGAAACTTCACGAGGACGGAATGGAAGTAGACTTTTATCAATTCATCTCCCCAGAGGAAGTTGAAAAAATAAACAACGCCACGTCTCAAGTAGAAGATTCAGAAAAACTGAAGTCTTATTTTGAGTTTTTTAAAGAAGAAATTCCCTACTGGAAGATAAAATTGGGGTTGTATATGGGGAATAGCGAATCTTGATTTTTGCTTGCAAAAATAATGCAACAGCTCCCCTCCCGTGTGCGGGAGGGGAATGAATTGGCTGTGCCAAGAAAGGGGTGGGGAGTGTTTTCAACAAAAAAACAATGTTGTAAACATCTCACTCCCCACCCCGACTTCACCTTCGGTTAAGCCACCCCTCCCGCACACGGGAGGGGAACTTCTATCTTAATAATTTAATAGTATTATGAAATTCAAAGATCCAAAACCTCACGACCCGCCCGAAACCCGAGATTTAAGAAAGCACCTACGTAACAACGCCACTCCCGCAGAGGCCTTCTTATGGAAGCATTTAAGCAAGAGACAACTCGCAGGAAGAAAATTCAGGAGACAACACGGTATAGGCCCCTTCGTAGTAGATTTCTTTTGTTCTTCTGAGAAACTTATTATAGAATTAGATGGAGAACCGCATACAACTCTTAATGGCGAAGAAAGAGATGAAAAACGTGATGAATATCTAGAATCTAAAGGCTTCAAGGTGCTCCGTTTTGAGAATAAAATGGTATTTGAACTGATGCCTTCTGTGTTAAAAGATATCGTTGATAATTTTCGTGCCGAAAATTAGGAAAAGGCCTGTAGGTCCTCGCCCACTATGTGGGAGAGGTGGCCACGCCACTGGCGTGGACGGAGTGGGGTGTTTGGATGGTAATTAAATACAGTTAAACTAATTTAATCCAAGATTCTAAACACCCCATCCTTCCTTTACCTTCGGTAAATTCCTTCCCTCCCACATAGTGGGTGGGAATTCTCGTGGTGGCACTATCGGTCAAACCCATACTCCCTTTCCACCTTGCATATCCTCACACGATATTGCTCATACCATTGCGACTTCCCTTTCTTTTGTGCTTCTTGATGATCTCTTTGTGCTTTCCACCGCGCAATATCTTCTAAGGTTTTCCAGTAGCTTATGGTAATGCCTATATCTGCCCTGGCGTGGTCTATTCCTAGAAAGCCTGACATTCCTTGTGCTAGTTCCTCGAGGTGCTGTGCTGCCATCTGATAGTCACGGTTAACACTGGTTTGCTTTGAAGTAAAAATAACGGCGTAGTAAGGAAGCTCCATAAAATCATTTTATAGACTAAAAATACAAAACCCTCACAACGCTAGGTTGTGAGGGTTTTAAAATTTTTCGCGAAAGCGAACAAACAAGACTAGTTTGCTGTCACACGTACATTATCAACGTGATAACGTGTTGTCGCGCTAGGATCTGCTCCTTCATAAAGAAAACCTACATTGAGGTCACCGCTCAAACATTCAATATTAATTAGTCCAGAAGACTCAAAATCTCCAAATCCACTAGATGGTCCAGAAGGGATATTTGCATCGATTTGCGTCCACTCTGTTGTTGTCGGGTCTCCTGTGTAAGACGTAGTAATGAAAGCCTTAAGAATCTTACCATTGTCAAAAGCGGCTTGAATATCAAAAGAAAGTGCCTCACCGTCATTTGCATCAAGGTTGATCGCTGGAGTTACTAACCATACATTTAACGGATCTTCATCTGTATTAAATCCAGAAATACGTAGATAGTTGTTGTTATTAAAGTCGTCTAGGATAAAGCGAGTGTCACCACCACTTACATTTACGTTAGTCCAAGTACCATCCAGCTCGTCTTCATCGTTTATTCCTGAAAAGTTTTCGATAAATACGGTTGTAGGACCTTGCACTGCTTCTCCTTCACATTCTAGCACTTCTGGATCACAACGCTCTTCACTATCAAAGTTTACAGCAGTATTATTGTTAATCGCAAGATTAAAGGTATCTCCAAAAAAGTTTCTAGTAAGTACTGCTTCTATGCTACCACGGCCTGAAGGTAGTGCGATAGATTTAAAAGAAGAAAACGTACTGGTGCTTAATACCGTTTGTGCGTTAGAGTCGCAACTTGTAACGATACGCTCACCGTCAAACTGATCTGTAGCCTCTCCAGCATAAGTTAGTGACTGCTCCACTACATCTTCTTTTCTAAACTGAACGTTAGAAACTTTTACGTATGTGTTTTCTAATGCTTCAGAAAAATCTGAAATAGCTACTTCATTAGGAACGATTGTAGCAATTTCTGTAGATCTTCTTATGAACTCCTCACGTACTGGCGGTGCTATTTTTTCTAGACCAGTTCCTACGCCTAATGTAAGTACACCATTACTATCTCCTATGTGCAGTCCGCCAAGTTTTACAAACACTTTACGTCCGAATTCATACGAAGTGAATAAAGGACTTACATCTATAAGTACTCTTACGCCCGTCGTTGCTGCCGAAGCATTGTTTTGAATAATGATCTCTTCAAAGAAGTTTCCGTTCTCATCAGAGCTAATTACAAATCCAGAAATGAATTGATCATTATCCGAAAGATCTAATGTAAATCCATCACGTAGTTCCTCGATTGCCGCTGTGTTATTTGGGTTTATTCCTAAATCATCTGCTTCATCGTTTAGAGCTTGAAGATATAAATCTACTAGAGCATCTATAGTGATTACTTCGCCATCAAGAATAGGCTCAGTAACCGAGAGATCTGGTACATTAAACTCATCATCGTTCACACACCCTACTAGCGCTACAACAGCAAAAAGTAGCGTGAAAATTTTTGTTATACTATTTGTTTTCATAATCGTTATATTCTTTTGTTGTTGTATCTATTAGAAACGTATGTAAGCATTTACATAATACGTTGTTCCATTTCCGAAGAAATAGCGGGGTCCAAAGACAGGACCGTTTTCTCTACCTTGATCCTCGCTTGCATTACGGAAGTTTGCAACACGAGACTGCTCAAAACCTCCAGTAATATATTCCTCATTAAGCACGTTATTTATGGTTGCAAAGAAACCAACGAAGTAATCATCTATTTTCCAAGATTTTCCTCCTACAATATTTACTAAAAAGTAATCGTCAAACTCTTGTTGCGTTAGCAAATTACGCGCTGCAGCAGGGTCATAATCGTTAAATGGTAATCCGTCAGAATCAAGAGCAAAAGCATCTGATCTTGCAAGATTACTGATATCGATGTATGCATTTGAAAAATAGTTAGTCGTAGCACCTACCCACCAGAAGTCTGGATCGCGGTACTCAAAACCTATTTGATAAGCACGCTCTGGCCCACCAGCAACGTGATAATTTTCTAGCTTAGTCGTCCCATCTCCAAAACTCAATGCCCCTTCAAAATCGTCACTTGTTAAGTAAAGATTAGGATTATTGGTATATAGATTCTGTCCTACTGAAGCCGCTGCTTTGAGTTTTACCGTTGGGGTTACTTGCGCCTCAACACCAAGTTCTACACCTACATTGCGACGCTCTACATTAGTTAATACTTCTTGTACAAAAGCACTACCGTTCTCACTCCCTAATGTGGCGAGATCTTCAGTAAAATAAAAACCAATGTCTGTACCATCTTCAAACCCAGCATAAAAACCAGTTACCCTAGCCTTTACAATAGGTGATCTAAAAATGTAACTCAGGTCTAAGGACTGAATTTTCTCGCTTTCTAATCCTATTACCACATCGTTGTTTTGACGTGCATTACTAAATGAGTTTCTAATTCCCGGAGCTTCTGTATAATATGCAGCATTCAAGTCTATTAAGTGACGCCCTGATACTTTATAGGTTAATCCACCTTTTACACCATAATTAGAAAAGTCAAGTTCCTCACTTTCTCCAAAAGAGCGCGCTCCTTGAAAGTTTCCATTCTCATAAAGACCATTTCTCTGGTACGAGGTGTTAGAATAATTTGCACCTAAATGAAAATCTACTTTACTATACTTAAATACTGCTTGCGCAAAAGATGAGATCACCGTAGCATCAATCTCATAATTATATTTATATCGATCACCTTCAGTCACAACACGATTAGGATTACGCACATCACTTTGTGCTAGTGCACCTTGAGCTCCATCTTGACTCTCTTGCACAGCAAAGTTATCTATGTCTAAGAAGCCGTTTGCTCCTAGAAGGTCACTTACCTCTGCATAGTTCTCGCTTTTAAGACCTCTGTAGGCCACATTACCACTAAAAGTGATGTTGTCCGAAAGCTGTGAATTTAAAAGAACGTTTGCAGAAAGCTGCGTATCATCTATCACATCATTCTGAAGAATGATGTTTGCTAGCTCTCCATTTGTAGCGGCATTTAAATTACGTCTGTATATTTCGTCCCAATCTAATTGTCCATCGGCCACAAACTCGCGTTGTGCAAGAAATGCATTTTGGAAATCTGTAGAAGTTGGGTTCTCGTCTTGTAAAAAGAAACTCGGGAGGTTTTGATAATATTCTGGAGTTGGGTTTCTAAAACGACCATTATCTATACGACCATTTTTAATAGATCCAAACTGGTAACCAAGGTTTGTATTGATAGACGTTTTTTCAGAAACGTTCCAGTAGTGATTTAACATAATCACAGGCTCCTCTATCTCACGGATTCTAGAATTGCGTATTTCTCCATCCTGATAGCCCCAAAAAGGATTATATCTTCTTCCTTTTAGGTCAAAAACCTCTTGAGTAATTGCTGTACTTCTTCCTCTTCGGTTAGGAGTATAGAAAGCCGTTAAGTTAAGGCTATGGTTATCATTTATCTTCTTCTCCACACTAGCCGAAAATGAGTTTGCATCGTAAAGTGTACCATCCTGATATCCTTCATCACCAAAACGTCTTGAGGCAAGAAATGTATATGCCCAGCCACTAGCTGTTAGACCAGAACTGTAACTTGCCATCACTCGTCCAGTGTACGAACGGTTTCCTGCGGCATATGATATACGCCCACCCTGACGCTCTTGTGAAGCTCTCATTATAATATTCGTAGTTCCTGCCAGACCTCCAAAAGAGTATTCATTAGGCGTGATCCCCATAGAGAATTCTCTGTTACGCTGTACGTCATTAAGTCCACCCCAGTTCCCCCATTGAGGGCGACCGTTAAACTGCTTGTTCATCTCAATACCATTAATCAAGACCTTGCCGTTTGCATTATCCAATCCACGTGGGCGGAAAAATGTAGCAGAAAAATCAAATGCGGCAGCATTTAAAAATACATCTCTAGATGCTGTTAGAAGACCAGATACGTTAAAACTTCCCGAGTCATCATCATCATTAGACACCTCGTTATCAGATAAAGAAATTAGTCCAATCTGTTCCTGCTCAGCACTCACGTCGACATCCATTAAAATAGATTCGATGTTTAGGACTTGACCATCCTGAGCCACAATAGGGAGACGTTTTGTGATAAAACCATTCTTCACTACTACTAAAATCTGATCTCCTGGCGCTACATTTTCGAGCATAAAGATTCCATTACCGTCTGTCTGGATAGAGCGGTTACTACCTTGTATAGATACTTCTACATCTGGCAGCGCTTCTGTTGTAATCGCATCGATTACTTTTCCTTTTACGCTAGATTGTGCAAGGACAGGTAGTCCAGCAATCAAGAATAAAAGAGAAAACATAAATTGCTTCATAAATATTAGGGTTTTTGCAACGGCTGTATTAAGAAACCGTTACGTTTTCGGGTGCAAAAGTACTACATTCTATCGTATTGATTACCTTTGGCACGTCTTGTGCTTAAGACTTTACAATAATATAACACACCCTAATTTTATGTTGCTTAGAAATACTCTTTTAGTTAGTTTAATTTTTGTTTCCGCTTTCGCGAAAGCGCAAGAAAAAAAGACCTACAAAGTTCAGACCTTAGCATTCTATAATGTTGAAAATCTGTTTGATACAGAAAACGATCCTATCACTTATGATGATGACAGAACACCAGATGGAAAGGATCATTGGACAGAAGAAATATATGCCGATAAGGTTTCTAAAATGGCAAGAGTTATCTCCGAAATAGGTGCAGATGTTGCTCAAAATGCCCCCGCGATTATCGGCCTAGCAGAAATAGAAAACCGTAAAACAGTCGAAGCGCTTGCAAATGACCCCGCGCTTTTAGATAAAGATTATGGTATTGCACATTTTGACTCCCCGGATAGACGTGGTATAGATGTAGCATTACTTTATCAAAAATCTCTTTTTAAACCTACAGACATAAGTAAACACGAATTGCTTATTTATGATAATAATGATGCTACAAAACGCGTATACACTCGTGACCAACTGCTAGTTTCTGGTTATCTGGACGGAGATATGATACACGTCATTGTAAACCACTGGCCGTCGCGTTCTGGAGGAGAAGCCAGAAGTCGTAAGAAAAGAATGGATGCGGCTAAGCTTAATATGAAAATCATAGACAGCTTACAAAGCAATGACCCTTACGCAAAGATTATTACAATGGGAGACCTGAACGATGATCCTACAAGTCCAAGCGTTGCCAAAGTTTTAAAAGCTAAAGGTGAAAAAAGTAAGGTGAAAAAAGGCGACCTCTACAACCCTATGGAGTCTATGTTTAAAAAAGGAATAGGCACACTCGCTTATCGCGATGGCTGGAATTTATTTGACCAAATCATCATTACACAACCTTTGCTAGAAGACGATTACAGTTCATACAGATATTATAAATCTGGAATTTACAACAAGAACTATTTGAGCAATCCGAGAGGAAGGTATAAAGGGTATCCGTACAGAAGTTTTGCAAATGGTGGTTACACCGGCGGTTATAGTGATCATTTCCCTGTCTATGTGTATTTGATCAAGGAAGCGACAACAAATCCTAACTAATATCACAACATATATTAAAAGTAAGGCCCGCAACTTGCGGGCCTTTTCTATGGGTTCCTTATAGATAAAATTAATTTTTTTGAAAAGTTAATCTATCTGTACTTCCGTCACCACCACTAATATCAATTAATACTATGGTGTCGTCATCTACAGAGACAATGTCCCAGTCATCGTTTAAATCGTCAAAATCATTATCATCTGAGACATTAAAAAAGATATTGAAGTCCACATCTGAGTCTGAAGAACCATCATCATCACTGCTATCGTCATCTCGACTAACAGACCAAGTTCCTACTAGTGTTGTAGTCCCATTAGTAGCAGTAAGCACACCATCATCACCAAAGGTGAAATCGTAACCATTGTAATCACTGGTCTCGTTCTCACCATCATCTATATAACTTGACACGCGCCACGTTCCAGATGCTGTTGCCACGGAGTTTACTGCAGAAACTTCAACTTGGTTATTTTCTGAACTGTCGCTATTGTCATCTGTCTCACAACTAGAAAATGACAACAAGCCTAGAACCATTGCACTGAGTACTGAGGTATTCCATTTTAAATTTTTCATACGATATTATTTTTGAGTTAAACGTCTTTATTATAAAACAGTCGTATCGACTAAAGTCCTGAAAAAAGCCCCTACATATTTTGTAAGGGCTCAGAATAACAATTTATAATTAGGGGGAAAATTCAAATTGCCATACAAAACTTATTCTTTTTCAAAGACCAATGTTTTTGAACCGTTAGCCACCTCAACTCTGTCGTCTGTTACAGATACAACTTCATAACCATCTGTCAAGTCTACTAATGGTGCGTTATCAAATGAAAGTTCAAATATGGTGTCATTGTTACTAACAATCCACACACCTTCTTCTTCGTCGTTTCCATTATCTGCCTCTACTTCATTATCATCATCAAAGTCAAAAGTATAATCACCGTATGATGCTGTTTCATTATTTCCATTGATTTCAAATAATGCTACGATCCACTCGCCATCCATCATTATATCGGTAAGTGTATCTGAGTCATCATCGTCATCATCATCATCGTCATCATCATCATCATCATCATCGTCATCGTCGTTATCGTCGTTATCGTCTTCGTCACATTTAAAACGTAATCTATCTCCGTTAGAAAGTCTTAAATCTACCTTGACCTCATCACCATAAGCAGATATCTCGTGGAGACCCCAAGTATCATTAAAATCTGGTAGGTCCGGAATATTTATGACAACATCTATATCCTGACCGCTTCCTGATGCTTCCCAACTTCCGTCAAATACATTTCCTGCTCCCGTAGCCACTATACCACCCTCTGCCGTAAAGCTAAAACGGTAATCTTCATATTGCTCGTCTAGGTCGTTTCCGTTACGCTTTAATTTATGCGCTTCAAAGCTGTCACAACCTGTTAATGCATCGGTCAATTGGTCAATAGTGCAATTCTCACAATCGTCATCATCATAATCATTATCATCGTCCTCGTCACAATCATCTATTGCATTTTCTATAGCGTCTTCCAGTTGTATGATATTATTTACAGTAATCGTACTTCCATCAGAGAGTATAAGTGTAAGTGGAAAATTCACACTTACGATATCACTATCTTCTAAATCATTGATAAATGCATAATGCTCTGCATCGTTGTTTACGGTGACCGTATCAATCAACTCACTATTCTCATTAAAAACGGAGTATGTGATAGGGTATTGAAAATCAATACACTCAATATCGTCGTCATTATCTGGGCATTGCGCAACATATTCGGCAAGTTCGGTCTCATTGTTTATCACAACCTCCGTAAAATCTGCTAGAACAATCGTTATGGGATACAGAAAATCCAGTTCGTCTATGTCACCATCGAATTCGTCAAAAACGTCTTCTATGGTTTGGAAATCTTCCTCGCTATCCACTATAATTTCAAGACCATCTATAAAAACGGTTACGGGCAACACCACGTTAAAACAGCTGGCGTTATCTAAAATATTATCGCCAGAGCCATCGTTAGTCGCTGTTCTTACAATCAAGTTTGCAACCGTAGCATCTATGGTGGTATTTTGCTCATTATCTGGATTGATTAATTCTTCGTCTTCTGTTCGGCACGCTGTAAAGACAAGCGCCAGGGCCATAAGGCTCAAGTAAATAAAATTTCTTGTGTTTTTCATAATAGAGTGATTTTTTTGTTGAGTACGCTTTCGCGAAAGCGTAAAAATGAATAGTATTCCTTTAGGGTATTCAACAATAGAACAACCCAATCCCGAGATGTCCTGAAAATTATTTTTATTTTTTTCGTTTACCTTTAAAACAAAAAGTCAAGTGCCAAAGGAATTACACGATAACATCTGCCAGCGTTCTGTTTTTGAAAGCATTTATAAAAAGTATGCTCAGGACTTGACAAACTTTCTATACTACAAGTTTGGCGCAAATTTAGAGCCCAGCGATAGAGCGCAGGACGCTTTCATAAAACTTTGGGAAAACTGTGCTAAGATTCCTCCCTCTAAAGCAAAGTCGTTTCTCTTTACAACCGCAAATAATTTAATGCTCAACGCTATAAAGCATAATAAAGTAGTTCTCAATCATCAAAAAATAAAGCCCAAAAGCTACACCAACGAAGACCCAGAGTTTGTGCTGGAAAAAAAGCAATTTGCACGACAGTATGAACAGGCACTTTCTAAATTAAGTGAAGAACAACGCGTGGCTTTTTTACTGAGCAAAGTAGAAAAGAAAACGCATCAGGAAATTGCAGATATGCTGGGGACCACAAAAAAAGTTGTCGAATATCGCATTTATAGTGGGTTTAAAATTTTGAAGGAAGAACTTATTGCTATAAAACATATTTGAGTCAGGATTTTAAATGATTGAGTTGTTCTATAGATAACAAAAGGAAGTATGGAAAAAGATTACCTCATAAAAAAATGGTTAAATAACGAGCTTACGCCTACTGAAATGGAGGCTTTTGAGCAGTCTGAAGACTTTGCCCTACACCAGTCTATTATAGATGAGGCGCAACATTTTAAGGCTTCACAGTTTGTAAAAGCGCCCACATTTGATGCACTTGCCTCAAAATTACACGCCCCTCAACAAGAAAAATCCAGCACTAATTCTGCGTGGATGCGATATGCCGTAGGTCTAGTGGCCACGGTTTTAGTCATTTTTGGACTTTATATCTTTTTAGACAATGGCGATAACTCTTTTGAAACAACAATCGCCCAGACAGAAACGCTTACGCTTCCTGATGCTTCTCAAGTAATTCTTAACGCAAAATCTGCGCTATCATTCAATTCGAAAACTTGGGATAAAGAAAGAACAGTACAACTAGATGGGGAAGCATTTTTTGATGTCGAAAAAGGCTCTCAATTTAAAGTAAAAACGGAACAAGGTACAGTTACAGTTCTGGGCACAGAGTTTAATGTGCGCCAGCGAGAGACCACCTTTGAGGTCACTTGTTATGAAGGTAAAGTGGCAGTAACCTACAACGAGGAAAGCTTGACCCTACTCCCAGGTGAAAGTATGGCATTGCGAAACGCACAACTCTCAAGGTATAAAACAGAAAATGTCACTCCTGCGTGGCGCAATGCTATGTCAACCTTTAAAGATGCCCCTGCATCCGAAGTTTTTACAGAATTAGAAAGACAATATCCAGTCCATCTCACGTTTAATGATGTGAATAAAAGCGTACCTTTTACTGGCTCTTTTAAACACGGCAATCTAACTGAAGCGTTAGATGCCATAACCCAGCCCCTTGAACTCGAATATGATATCAAGAGTGCTTATGAAGTTGTTATTTCAAAACGCGCGCAATAGCGTTTTACTACTTTTTGCTTTTTTTCTAGGCACTCTATATGCCTTAGGACAAGATGTGCAATCATTACCTCTGCCTACTGTTTTTAAAAATCTCGAGAAAGAATACAATATTCAATTTAATTATGCTGTCCAGGATATAAATACACTACAAATAGAGTTCTCGACAAACCATCTCACTATAGAGCAGGCATTACAGGAACTCCGTTTAAAAACCAAACTTCGTTACAACCGCGTAGGAACTTCTATCATAACCGTTTCAAACTATGGTGCTTCCACCTTTTGTGGTACATTGTTAGATACTGCTACTGGCAATCCCGTAACAGGTGCAACCATAATTTCTGGACAAACGAGCACAACTACAGACTCCTTCGGTTTTTTTACTATAGACATTAAGGAAAACGAACCGGTAAAGGTTTCCTCCGTCGCCTATGAAACACGTGTAATCCCCCTTTCAGATTTTAAAAAAGAAAACTGTTCCAGCTTTTTTGTTATTCCTACTAGTATAGCCCTAGAAAACATTACCCTCACGACGTATCTCGTAGAGGGACTGGATAAGATTAATGACGGCTCGATAGCCATAAACTTTGATGAGTTCACCTTGTTACCCGGACTTATAGAGAACGACGTATTGCAAACCACGCAAGCCCTTCCTGGGATAACGAGCACAGACGAAACGGTTTCAAATATTAACATACGAGGCGGTGCAAACGACCAAAATCTTATTCTCTGGGACAATATCAAGATGTACCAAACTGGACACTTTTTTGGGCTTATCTCGGCTTTTAATCCGCAGATTACACAGCGGGTTACGATTGTAAAAAATGGTACAAGCGCACAATATACAGACGGCACCTCTGGCACCCTCGCTATGTTTACAGATGATAAAGTCACTCAAAACACACACGGCAATATCGCCATAAACTTCCTGAGCGCTGAAGGTTTTATAGACCTCCCCACTGGCAAACATTCTTCATTGCAAGTTGCTGGGCGACACTCGCTAAGCGATTTCTTGCGCACTCCTACCTACGATACCTATTTTGACCGCATCTCGCAAAATACAGAAGTCGAAAATAATGAAGCGAGTATCATAAATGCAGACCAGAGTTTTAGCTTTTACGACACCTCCTTGCGTTGGATTTACAATATCAGTCCCAAAGACCGCTTGCAACTTAATTTTATCGTTATAGGGAATTCGCTCGACTTTAACGAGAGCGCACTCATAAACAATATGGATCGCACTAGAGCAAGTCTACTCACCCAGAACAGTATCGCCGGGGGCGTAGATTACAAACGCAAGTGGAGCGACACGTCAGCGTCTACCATACAGCTTTATGAGACGGATTATACCCTCCGTGCTCGGAATGCCAATGTGCTTGAGAACCAGCGATTTTTACAGGAAAATATAGTTTCAGAGACCAGCATTCGGTTGTCTCACGAGCTCGGTTTTAACGAGCGCTGGAATCTTTTGGGTGGCTATCAGTTTGTTGAGACTGGAGTTACAAATCTGGATGATGTGGACGACCCATTCTTTAGACGCAAGATTTCTGAGGTGGTTCGTGAGCACGCACTTTTCGCGCAAGCGGGATTCAGTTCGCTTTCGCAAAAAACAAACCTCTCCCTCGGAATGCGTTATAATTACATCGAAAAATTCCAGAAATCGTTAATTGAGCCTAGAATATCCCTACGTCAAAAATTAAGCTCCGCACTCACTCTGCAAGCGCAGGCCGAAATGAAGCACCAAAACACTTCTCAAGTCATTAACTTTCAAAACGACTTTTTAGGAATAGAAAAAAGACGCTGGCGCCTAGCAGACGGAATAGAAATTCCTGTAATGGAAAGCGCACAAGCTTCCCTAGGCGTTGCCTTTGAAAAAAAGGGTTGGCTGGCAGACGTAACTGGATACTTTAAAGCTGTGGAGGGCATTACCGCACAAAGTCAAGGTTTTGAGACGAAGTATGAGTTTCAAAAAGCTATAGGGAATTATGACGTCCTCGGCGTAGATGTACTATTAAGGAAAAGGAGTGGCGATTTTACTTCCTGGCTGAGCTACGGTTTTATGGATAATACCTATCATTTTGATTCGCTCCCAGAAAATACATTTCCAAGTAATTATGATATTACCCACGCAGTAACTTTGGGCACAACCTATGCCATTGACAGGCTCAAACTGTCTGCCGGATGGAATTGGCGTTCAGGAAAACCTACTACGTTTCCTGTAATTGGGGAACCCGTAGTATCTGGCACAATTAACTTTCAAGATGTGAATAGCGATAGACTCGCGTCCTATATGCGCGTAGATTTTTCGGCAAACTATACGCTTGTAACGCAGGCTAACTTTAAGCTAGAACTAGGTGCATCCCTGTGGAATGTGACCAATCAAGAAAATGTGATTGCAAATTTCTTTAGAGTATCAAACAACAATACACTTGCATCATTCTCTCAAGAATCTCTAGGTACGACTGTGAATGGAGTCATTAGAATGTCTTTTCTATAAAAAAAGGAGCGCCATTGCGCTCCTCTGTTTTTTAACTATCATAGCTCTCTTAAAGCCATTGCGCCCAGGGTATGATTGCTAGAACAGCAATTAATCCGAGTGTATAAAAAATAGCAAGTTTCTTAAATTTAGGTGTAGATAACCGTTGTTTTTTGTGCTTAGAGTATCCTACAGTAATTAAAACCACCGCAATAATCATTAACAATGGATGCTCTAATGCAAGTTGTCTTGAGGTAGAGTTACTCATCGTTCCTTCTTGTCCCAAGGCGCTCATCCCATTAGGTGAAGCAAACCAAAGCACCAACCCAATAAGCAACTGTAAGTGCATCGTAATTAGTGTGAAAAGTGCAAGACGCATATCCTTTGCTCCATATTCTTTTTTGGAAAAAAATCCAGCTAGAGAATTTATCGTTGCGATTACTAATACTGCGAGTACTAGGTATGCCCAATAAGAGTGTATGAATTGTACAGTTTGATACATATTTTATGATTTTGTGGTTGTCTTGTAAAGATACTTCATTCGGCTCAATCTCATTTTACAAATTTGTTGAAACAAAAACGTCGCTCGAGGTGAGCGACGTTTGAGTATGTATGAAGTTTCCGCTTTCGCGCCTGCCTGCCGGCAAAGGCAGGAAAGCGTAAAAGTCTTGAATACTAGTTAAAGATGTAACGTAGTCCAACTTGCATCTGCCATCTTGAAGAACGAAGGCCAGCATCATCGATATTGTTCAAACCACCTTCTACACGATCATTAAATGTAAATTGAGGTGTTGTTCCATCATCTGCAAAACCTTCAAAATTCAATAACGTTGCCGTATCAAATCCACTTGTGAAATATCTTCTTCCCCAGTTCTTGTTTATGAGGTTTGTGAAGTTAAAGATATCTGCAGTAAGCTGAAATGTGTGCTTCGTATCTCCAGAAGTAAATGCAAAATCTTGGGCAAATTTTAAGTCAATTACGTGACTCCATCTTGCACGTGAGGTATTACGCTCTGCAAAATTCCCACGACGGTTTCTCAACTGTTCATCTCCTTCTATGAAAGCGTCTAGTGCCGCATATTGATCTACTGCCGAGAAAACGACGTTACCATCTCTATCTGTAATGTCAACAAGATTTGCCTCTGCAAATGTGCTAGGAATAAATGGCAAAGCTGAGAATCCTTCTCCCGTATCGTCAATAAGATTTTCACTACCACGACCACCTACTACATAGCTAAATGGTGTACCCTCTGCTCCTTCGTAGAAAAGTCCAATTGTCGTCTTCAAGTTTTTACTCCATTTGAAATCAATCACAGCATTAGATAATACTCTATGCCCTTGAGAGAAATCAGAAATAGATGGCGTTAATGCATTTACACCATTAACACTCTCATTAAATGCCCAGTTAGAAATATTCTGGGAAGAAGTTCCCTCAAATAGAACAGTTGAGCGTCCATAAGAATATGTTGCAGAAGATCGAACATCTACTAATGATGAATACACGTTTTTAGTAAGGGTTACAGATGCATTGTAAGATTCTCCCTCATTTGTGTTAGAGATTAAGAAAATACCTTGATATGTGTCATCTATAAACTCACCGCCGTAGTTCAATCTTGGTCCAGCTCCTGTAGTGGTAAACTGAGGCCCCTCTAAATTTAAGTTTTCTAACTCTAGACCTGTAATGGTACTATTATGAATAAGCTCTCCCGAAATAATAAAATTACCTGGTAATTTCTGATCTATAGCGATACTCTTTTTAAATGTCTGTGGCAACATAAGGTCACTTGCAAGAAGGTCGATATTCCCTTGGAAAGGACTATCTTGCTGGAACTGAGAGTTCACATCTGGATTAAATGAAGGAACGTTATTCGGGTCTTCATCATTTCTTGGTCTGAAAATACGAGTATTTGCTACTACATTTCCAGTATTGTTGTAAGCGCCACCTGGCCATACTAGAGGAATTCTAGATGTAAACATACCAGCTCCACCACGTATTTGTGTGGTTTTGTCACCTTTTACGTCCCAATTAAAACCTATACGAGGAGAAATATGAGCACGTGATCCTGGACCTTTACCTACTTCTGCACCTTGTAAGTCTTTGCCAGCAGCTTCAAGTAGAGCTCTTGTTCTTGTTTCAAAATCTGTATTTGTACGACCGTCATCCCAAATAGGAACATCTACTCTCATACCAGCAGTTAATCTGAAGTTTTCTGATACTTGAACCTCATCTTGCGCGTAGAAACCTAATTGATATAAATCAAATTCAGCCGCACCTACAGAATCATCACCTACACCTCCTAAAAGAGAGTAACTGCTTCTAAATTCATTTGCATCATTGTTAAAGAAATCTTCTAATGAATTATAGGTATACTCACCAAAGTTTCTTCCAAAGAATACATTCTTAATATCGCTATACTCATTGTGAGTACCTAAAGTTACAGTATGTCTTCCTGAAAAGATCTGGAAGTTATTTGTTAAGGTAAATACATCTTGTTCAAGCAAGTTTGCTGTGGAGAAAGGTTCTGATCCAGCAAAAATTCTAGCATCCCCATCATTGATTTCAATTCTTGGGAAAGGATCACCTATTATATTTCTATCATCACGCACTCTGGTATAACCAAAAATGAATCTATTTGCATAATCAGATCCAAAAGTTGAATTTAATTCTAGAGAAGCAGTATTAGCCTTTGATGAAAAGTCTACACCACCATTTGAGAAGTTTATAGTTCTGGAAGAAGATCTCCCATTCCCACTAGAAAGTGCGTCAACATAATTATTTCTAAATGACAGTTTGTGATTCTCATTAATATTCCAATCTAACTTGAATAGAATTTTATCACTCTTTAATGTTCTTGTATTGTCTGCAAATCCTCCAGCATTGTAACCGTACTCGGTCAAAAGGAAATTGCTGAAACGGTTTACGCCCTCAAGTCCAGATTCTCCAGAATAGTTCCCGTCAAATGGTTGTGGAGTCTCATCATTTTGTCCTTCGTAGTTTACAAAGAAGAATAATTTATCTTCTACAAGTGGACCTCCTATTCTAACACCATAAGTATTTGCAGTAAAGTCATCTAATTTTTCTCTATCTGCATCATCATCAAAATCTCCTGGATCCTTACCAGCAAGTGACTGATCACGGTAAAGGTAGTATGCCGAGCCTTCGAACTTGTTTGTTCCAGATTTTGTAATTGCACTAATCGCACCTCCGGCAAAACCTCCAATCGTTACATCATAAGGAGCAACATTTACTTGGAAAGACTCTATCGCATCGATAGAAATTGGGTTTACCCCAGTTTGACCCCCATTAGTTCCTGCGCCAGATAATCCAAAGGTATCATTGTTTACAGCTCCATCTACGTAGATAGCATTGTAACGGTTGTTCTGACCACCTATAGAAAGTGTAGCATCATCCCTAAGTTGTGCCTCAGGAGTTAATCTTGCAAAATCTGCAATAGAACGAGAAATATTAGGCAAAGCTTCTACCTCTCTATTACTAATAGTTGTTTGTGAACCTGTTTTGTTTGCATCAAATACACCATTAGGCGTTGCAGTAATAACAATCTCATCTAAAGCATTTTGAGACTCTGCGAGTGTCGCGCTTATACGCGCAGACTCCCCTAGTGAAAGGTTGATACCTTCTCTCGTAAAACTTTCGAAACCTACGTAAGAGATTATCACCGTATAAGGTCCTCCAGTACGCATGTTAGTAATACGGTAAAAACCGTCAAAATCTGTTGTTGCCCCGTAAACCGATCCTGTAGGAACGTGAGTTGCAACAATGTTTGCTCCTAGAAGAGGAGTTTCTGTTCCGTCAAGGACCCGACCATTGATCGAACTTGTTGTAACCCCTTGTGCAAATGACACGGCGGTCATAAGCAACATTGCTACAAACGATAAAAATGTAATTTTCTTCATAGTGTTGATTAATTGAATTAAGCTTGGACAAAATTAGACAATTACTTCAACAACCTAATATTAACTTTACGTTAACTTATTAAGATAATATGCGCATTTGTCAACATAAATATCTGATTTACAATGCATTGATTTTAATTCAAATTACCATTAAATCTATTGATGTAACAGTAGTTAATTAGCTATTTTTATAGTGATTTAGCAAGGATTTAGTAGAAACATCGTGTTGCGATTTTTCAACATTTTGAAAATCAGACAACACCTGTTTTGCCAGTTGCTTTCCAAGCTCTACTCCCCATTGATCATAGCTGTAGATATTCCAGACGACCCCTTGTACAAAAATCTTATGCTCGTACATCGCAATCAATGCTCCAAGAGATTTTGGAGTGAGTTGATCTATAAGAATGGTAGTTGTAGGTTTATTGCCTTCAAATACTTTAAAAGGAGTGAGTTGTTCTATACGCTTTCGCGAAAGCGTACTTCCCGCCATTTCCCAAGCAACCTCATCTGCTGTTTTACCGTTCATTAAGGCTTCGGTTTGTGCAAAAAAGTTTGCCATTAATTTATCGTGGTGATCTTCCTTGCCGTGCAAAGACTTTTTAAATCCAATAAAATCTGCAGGAATCAGTTTTGTTCCTTGATGTATGAGTTGAAAAAACGCGTGTTGCGAGTTTGTACCCGGCTCACCCCAAATGATATTCCCTGTTTCATACGTGACGCGCTCTCCATTTCTATCCACACTTTTACCATTACTTTCCATAATGGCCTGTTGCAAGTATGCTGGTAATCTGTGTAAATATTGTGTGTAAGGAATAATAGCTTCAGTCTCTGCCCCGAAAAAATTATTGTACCATACACTGAGTAGTGCCGTTATAACTGGAATGTTATCTTCAAACGGTGTCTCTTTAAAATGAACGTCCATTTCATAAGCTCCAGTAAGAAGTTCTTCAAAATGGTCATATCCTACTGCAAGCGCAATAGACAGACCTACGGAGCTCCAAAGTGAAAATCTCCCGCCCACCCAGTTCCACATAGGGAATACATTTTCGGATGCTATCCCAAAATCTGCAATGGCTTCCAGATTTGTAGAAACAGCAACAAAATGGGATGCCACGGCTTCTTCATTGAGATGCTCAACAAACCATTCCCTAACGGTCGTAGCATTACTCAACGTTTCTTGCGTGGTAAAAGTTTTGGACACAATCACAAAAAGCGTTGTTTCTGGATTAAGGTTTTTTATGGTTTCTGCAACATGGTCGCCGTCTACATTTGAGATAAAATGGACGTTAAGATGGTTTTTATAAAACTGCAAAGCCTCCACAACCATCACAGGACCCAAGTCAGACCCACCAATTCCTATATTTACAACGTCAGTAATCTGTTTTCCAGTTGCCCCCGTATGCTTTCCAGTAATTATTGCATCTGTAAATGTTTTAATAGATGCTTTGACTTTTGAAACTTCCGCTTTCGCGAAAGCGGACTCCTTCTCATCACGCAATGCCGTGTGCAGTACCGCCCTATCTTCTGTTCCGTTAATTTTGTCACCACTAAAGTAGCTCTGCATAGCACCTTTAAGGTCTACTTCATTTGCTAGATCAATAAGTAATGACTTTGTTGTAGCGTCCAAGCGATTTTTACTGTAATCCACATAGAAATCTTTCCACGCTATCGTAAATTCACTTGCTCTAGAACTATTCCCAAAAAGCTCGCGCAGATGTATATCTTTTATATCTGAGTAATGCGATTGTAGTTTTTGCCAAGCGGCAGTATGCGTTGGGTTTATGTTTTTCATAATAAAGTTGGGTATTATTGGAGCCGCTCCTCGTTTACTGCTTCTTCTGCAGCGTCATCTAATGTTTCTGATAACCACGGGATATTGTCCAATTGCATTTTAAGTGGCTTACGAATGCTGTCAAAAGCGGGCATTAACTCAGTAGCGAGAGGTTCGGAATCAGGAAGGTCCTGTTTGAATGGATCTACCTGCTTCCCATTTTTCCAAAAACGATAACATACGTGTGGCCCCCCTGTATTTCCGGTCATTCCAATGGTTCCTATAATATCACCCTGACGAACAAACTCTCCTACTTTTACATTACGTTTTTGCATATGCAAATATTGAGTCTCATAAGTACCGTTATGACGTATTTTTACATAGTTCCCATTGCCCCCACGACGCTCCGATTTTGTAACCGTTCCGTCTGCAGTAGCCAGAATTGGTGTACCTATAGCTCCAGCAAAGTCTGTCCCTTTATGAGGACGGATCTTATAACCGTAATACTTTATGCGACGTTTAAGATTGTATCGAGAAGAAATTCTATTAAATTGTAATGGGCCCTTTAGAAAAGCTCTTCTCAGATTTTTACCTGTCTCGTCATAATAATCTACACCTCCTGGGAGCGAATCATTTTTAAATCTAAAAGCATATACCTCCCGACCGTTATGTTCAAAAAGACAGGCCTTTATATTTCCAATTCCAGCAGGAATAGAATCATTTACAAAACGCTCGTCATAAATTACTTTAAAACGATCTCCCTTCTGAAGTTTAAAAAAATCAATAGTCCAAGCATAAACATCTGCCATTTTATAGGCAACATTTACACTCACCCCTAAATCGTCAAAGGTTGAGGAGAGATTACTATTTATGACTCCAGAGATCTCACGTTCGTAAACTGTGGTGGGATGCTTTCTTGCAGCTGCTTTAATTTGATTTTGAAAATCAACTACAACATAATCTTCCTTATTTTGTTCGTAAATAAAAACTTGAGCAGCATTTGTAGTATCCTTTGCTTTTAGTAATACATAAGGTTTTCCTACTCTGATGCGTTTTGTGTCAAATACAGGCTGTACGGAGTCAGAGATTTCTTGAATAGTTGCATAATCTACATTTGCATCAAAAAGGATTTTACCAAAGCTATCGCCTTTCTGAACTGTGTCACGCTCTACTGTAAAATCGTCTAGCACAAAGCCGTATTCTTTTACCACCTCGGGTGGTGCGCTGTATATTTCTTCTGGAGTTAAAGTATCTTCAGGATTATTGCCACAAGAAATAGTTAATAATCCGCTCAATAATAAAAGGAGTAGGGGTTTTATCTTCACAAAAATTAAAATTCTAGTCATTAAACATTTTGTCCCCAGTTTTCCAGCTCTTGAGCCGTCCATACGTCGGGAAAGAAAATCCTACGCTGGTATTTAGGGTGCATATACTTTGTCCACTCACTACCTCCTGTTGCCTCTACAGGTGTCTTTCCGTTATTAAGATAGTGATTTGCCGTATTATAATGTGACATTACCCAAGTGACATTTACCGTGTAATCGTAGTGACGCATTGCATCACGCAACTTTTGGTCTTGTTGAACACTTTTGGGTAGGCTCTTAAATTTGGCGTACAAATTTATGGTATTATATTCTTTTGTAAAGGCAATGAAGTCGTTTTTATATTTCTCTTCAAAAGCAGTAAGCAAATAAGACTTTTTACCTGTATTATAGTCCTTTCCCGCCGCTTGCCAGTACAGATGTTCTAACGCGTGTTCGTAGGGAGTATTGCGATCTATGCTTTCGCGAAAGCGTGCATCTATTAAATTTATCAAGTCGGTGCTTGCAAATTCTATCTTACGATATTGCGCACTCTGAAAACCGCTAGCAGGAGTGAGCGTTTTTCTAAACTTCATGTACTGCTCGAGATCCATTCCATCTTTCATGATGGTAAAGGAAGATGTAAGCATATCAAAATAACGACTTATCCTACCCAATCGAGAGCTGAAAAAGGTTGCTGTAAGATTAGGATGGTGACATACTTGCTCAATTTCCCAAAGCACCATTTTAAAGTAAAGCTCTGTAACCTGATGGTACATTATGAATACGTTCTCATCTGGAAAGCTTGTGCGGGGTAATTGTAAATTGAGCAAAGCATCTGTATGGATGTAATCCCAATAGGTAATGGGCTTGCTTTGTAATAGACCCTCAAGATGATCATCTAGATCTTGGTCTATTTTCTCGTATTTATCATCGAGCGCGTCGATGAGTCTTTCTATATCAGGCTCTATCTTCATGTGTCTCCGCGTAGGCAGAAATCTGCTTCCAATTTATACTGCAATCGGAATAAAAATCTGTTATGATTAAAAGTTGTTGCAATGTAAGGATTTCCTTAGTCCACTACAATCTTAAACGAATGTTTGAGACCTTTAAAGGCATCGAGATCTGCTTTAAGAGATCCTACAGCAAGGTCTGCCTTTATGCGTAATGGAATCTTATTGTCGTCATCGCTTACCCATATTGTAAGGCTTTCTTCTTCTTTAAAAACGCGCCCAGATTGAACGAGCGGCCTGAATTTTAAGGTTTCTACCTTACCGAATTTAGTTCTTATGGTCTCTCTTTCTAAAAATTTCATTTTAAACGGATAGTTCTCACCATCAAAAAACATTGAGAGTTTAAACTCCTCTCCTTTTTTAAGGTTTTTAGTGTCCATCCTGTTGCGCATGTAGAACATCGCAGACACCATATCCTGAACACCAGGCTCCGTAGTGATTGTCTTTTGTTTATTATGTTTCTTGTCGTCTATGTGGGCTTTTTGAGCAGTTTGGTCAAATTTTATGACTCTGTGTTTTGTGTGCCCGCCTTCATCTATCTTACGTAAGAATTTGTAGGGTAGATCTGTTTCTTTATCCACCCACGACTCATAATAATCTTCTACTCCAAAGGTGAAACCTACAATCCCCGTAGTCTCCCCAAAACCTTTTATATGATGTACAGCTTTACCCTCGTACATTTCATCCTTTACGGCGATCGTCGCGTAGCCACCTGTAATGAACCCATAGTGCACACGGAATTTAAGCCACTCTCCAGACTGATAGGTTTCTGTGCGTTGTTGCGCTGTTGCAAAAGCAGAAAAGAATACCATCATCACTATAGCATATAGATATGTGTTCCGTTTATATATTGTGCTCATTTTGGTTGTTTTTGGGGTTATACCTCAACCATTTACAATTGTCATTCCAAAAATAGGGATACTAAAAAACTTCGCCCTATTTGTAAGACGAAGTTTCTTCTAATTTGTTGCGTAAAGCTATCTTCTTATTTAGTTAAATTTGAAATCAACTCAAAAAAGCTATCTTTTTTGTCTCTAGAAATGGCAATTTTCTTCTTGTCATCCATAATAAGAAATCCTCCATCCTTCTTTACAAACTCACATATGGATCCTACATTAACCAAGTACGATCTATGAGGTCTATAAAATGCCTCGTTTCCTGAAAGTTGGTCGACAAAATATTTAAGTGGTTTTGCAATACATTCTTTTCTCTTATTCTTTAAAAAAACATTGGTGTACATCCCGTCTGCCTCAAAATATAATATGTCCGTATATTCTACAAAAAGGACACCACGAGGGACTTCTAATGCCAGTTTCCTTTTAGAGAGCATCTGTAATGAGGCTTGTAACTGGAGAATATTATTCCCGATGTCTTTTTGACTAATTAGTGATGCTGTTTTTTGGATTGCCCCCTGAAGTTCTTGTATATCAACGGGCTTAAGGAGATAATCTACAGCGTTTATCTTAAATGCTTCTATCGCATACTCATTGTATGCGGTGCAAAAAACAATATTAAAATCAATACGCTCATCTTTAAAAAAATCAAGAATCTCTAAGCCTGAATGTTCTGGCATCTCAATGTCTAAAAAAACCAGATCAGGTTTATGCTCTCGAATTATAGCCACGCCATTCTCTAGAGTATCTGCCGTCCAGATTTGAACAACCTGTGGGCAATGCTCGGTCAAGAGGGTTTTTAATAGCGCCAGCGCTTTATTCTCATCATCTATAAGTAATATATTCATTGGATTTAGATTAAGCTTGATCTTTTACGTCAGTTCTATTCGGGATTTTGAGCGTCACCTTTGTCCCTGAGGCAATTTTATTATCGTCATAAAGATCTATAATTAAAACTTCTATTTTAGATAATCGGTTTTTATTAAGTAGTGTTACTCGGCTGTCATTTGCTTGTGTTGCAAAGGATTTATGAAACCCTGGGTGCGCATCTTTGATGGCTTGTGTGGCAACTCTCCCTATTCCGTTGTCTTCTATCACTACTTCTAGAAATTTATGGATAACATCGTATTTAAAGTGAACTTTTAATTTTCGATTGTCTTTGCGATGTAACAAGCCATGTTTTATGGCGTTTTCTATATATGGCTGTATAAATAACGGTGGCACTAAACATTGTGAAAGAACTACGTCATCACCTACTATTATATCATAATCTAGTTTATCTTCAAATCGCACTTTCTCTAACTGTAAGTACAATCTCATTGCCTGTAACTCATCATCCAGCGTTATGCTGTTCTTCCTAGACTGCTCAAGATACATACGGATAAGACGTGAGAATTTTACAAGATAGCTGCTTGCAAGATCTTTTTCATTATGCACAATATAATCCTGAATACTATTAAGGGCATTAAATATAAAATGCGGATTCATTTGAGACTGAAGGTTCTCGAGCTTCAGTGCCGTGAGCTGATTTGCTAATTGTAGCCTTTCGTTTTCCTTTGTACGCTGAGCTTCTTTGCGACCTAAAAGCCTTCTGTAATAAAGAATTGTTCCTATCATAAACGCTGACCCAAGGACACCATAAAACCAAATTTCTTTATAAAAAGGCACGGACACCACGAGTGATACAGAAATTAAATTGTCAGGGTTTCTTGAATCATTTACGGGAGCTATCTGAAAGGTATAGTCACCCTTAGGTAAGCTCGCAAACTGTACTTCATTGTCTCCTTGCCTCAAAGTCGTCCAAGACTTGCTGTATCCAGATAATCGATACTTAAAGAATCCATTAGATAACCCTCTAAATCCATTTGCATTAAAACGTATTGTAAAGTCACTTGCCCCCTGGTGCATCTCGTAGAAATCTTTAAGCGGTTGCTCAACGGTATTTATTATGACATCAGTGAGATATAGTTCTGAGGGTTCAAAAGTTTTAAAGGCTTTCTCTGTATCCATTTTAAAAAGTCCGTTACCTGTTGCAATATGAGCAGACGTTCCTTTAATGACAATATCCTTTATATCATAACTTAAAATCCCATCCTGCTTGGTAAGGGACTTGAATACTTCTTGAGCTGAGGATCTTTCCAGAACTTGCAACCCCTTATCTGTACCGATCCAGACATCATTACCCTGGGTTGCCACAACAGTTGTCCTGTTAGAAAGCAATCCGTTATCTTCATTATAATGGGAGATAACTTCTGCTCCTTCTATTTCATATAAGCCATTAGTAAACGTAACCACCCAGATATGACCATCATCTGTTTGTGCAAAAGATTGACCAAGGATGTCTTGCCCTTCTTCATTTTTGATAACACTGGGGTCAAAAGCTTTATCTAGTATAAGAAGTTCGTCTACAGTTGCGATATAAATATTGTCTTTATCGCGTGTCTGAATTACTTTATAACCTCGCTTTCCGATAAAAAGATCTGAATACTCCTTGTTATTTTTATTATTGAAAAATTGATCTTTTGTGACAACGACATTTCCAGAATTTACATAAGCATAATAATTATCGCCTAATGTTATGATGCTTTTTACTGACACTTGCTGGAAAGGCAAAGATTTAAAATTGTTAGGTTCATTACTCGGAGCAGTATAAGATAGAATATCTTGAAAGTACCAATAAGCATCCTCCTCTTCGTTATACAATAAACTGGAAATCCGACGATCCCCTGGAAGATTCACAATAGTTTGTTCGCTTGTTGATGTATCATATATTACGACATCCCCACTACTAAAACCTAGTATCAGATCGTTACCAGCACCAGCGGCCATACGGGTAATTAGGCCTCGGTCTTCAGAAATTCCTATTTTCTCTATAGCGAGATTTGGCAGTACATAAACACCATCACGGAGGGTTGTAAACCATAAATTATTTTCTTTATCGCTTGCTACATCAGTTATGTAGTTCTCAGAAAGGATATGGCTTTTTAGGATAACTGATGTCCCATCTATATCTACAAAGAAAGCTCCTTTGTTTGTAAGCCACCAGTAGGAGTTGCCCACACGTTTTATGGCAACAATCTGTTTATTCTTAAGTTGTTCGGGCACATAAGTTTTCTGAAAACCCTTCTTAGAAATACTATATAACGTGATATCCAATTGCTCATTTACAGCATAAAGTAGCACAGAATCATCCTCCATTCTAGTTAGTCGTAGGGTACCTGGACGATAAGTGGGTGTAGTTTCTAAATTTAAACCCACATCAAAGGCTTTTTCAAGTCCGTAGTCTGTAATCTTAACAACATCTAAGTCATATAGAAGATATAGATCGTCGCCTATTATTTCGGGTAAAGAAATGGAGTGGTCTAACGTATTTATAGTCTGCTTTTTTCCAGTTTTCCTGTTGAAAATGATGAGCACCGAATTTGCGTGCAACGTTATGAATTTGGTCGACACTGTTAATTCAGCAAGACTTCCTTTAAGTTCATCTTTTAAATCTGCATAGAGTTCTAGTTTTTTACCATCTGTATAAAAGAGTTGTCCAGAAATATTTACGCACCAAACACGATCTTTATGATCTACCTCAAGTTCAAAAACTGAGAGACCTCTTTTTTCTGGATGTTCCAATGTTATAAAGGAGGTGCCGTCATAACGAGTGAGTCCCTTATTACCTGCAAACCACATAAAGCCTTTACTATCCTCGGCTACGTTGTAAAATTCTTTGTCAGGCAGACCTTCTTTCTCCGTAAAATGAATCTGCACAGGTTCCTGCGCGACACTATTGAGACCAATCACAAGACCCAGAAACGCAATACTTATTTGAAGACGACTCAGCACAGTCAAATATCGTCAAAAATCAACACAGCATTCTCATTACTTGCTCAATAACCGTAATTGTTGCTAAAGGTTTACGCTTTCGCGAAAGCGTATTGCAAACATTTAAAAATCATCACTACAGAATTTGTAGTTCAGAAAGGATATCGGTTATTCAGCAGATTTTTAAAATCCCAATGATTTTTAAAATTAGTTTTGACTCATCGTTGAACATAATTATTAATTTACTATGAACACTAAATTCTTTTTAAGTGCATTCCTAGCACTTACAATTTCTAGTTTAAGCGCACAAAAATCTTTTTTTCAAACATTGGATGCTCACGGTCCAGATGCAAAATATCAAGTTTATGGAGATTTGTATAAAAATGATAATGGTGAGCCTGCAGCACAAGCTTCAACAACCTATCATCAGGTCATAGAGCGTCATAGTTTAGGACCACTTTCTGCTGGAATAACAGTGACAAAAGTATTAGATGACGGAAGGACTTCCCTAGGCAATAACTACAACGGCATTGCAATAAGTGCTATAAAATATGTAGGCTTTCCAAATACGAGGGTGCTTCACCATACGGGTTATAACAGAGGTTATGTAGCTTTTGACAATTACATCTTCTTTTTAAAGGGCTTATCTGATGATCTGACAGATTTTTCTAAAATAAGCAGCATTATGATCTTAGATGGTAGTGCAAAAGCGGAGAAGAAAGAAAAGAAAAAAGGTAAATTCTGGAAGAAGCTCAAGGAAGCCGCTTTAAACGAACGTCCTTCTGGAGAAGGTAGCAGTCCAGAGTACAAACAATTAATGGCAAAAAATCCAGAGCAATTAGTACGTGACTACCTTAAATCTATGAAGGCAAAGGAAGATGCCTATACAATGACTGCTCAAGATAAGTCAAATCTCAAAAAATTGTATGATGCAGCAAAAGCAGATGATGCCAAAGCAAAAAAAATAAATGACGCGTACTGGGCTAGCCCAGAAGGTCAAGCTGTACTCGCAGCAAGACGTAGAGAAAATGGCTCTTCCGGAGGAGGATCGGTCACGCTTAGAAACAACTCTAACAGTACCGTTTACGTTGGTAGTTCAGGGAGTAATAATAGAGGTACAAAGATTGCCCCCGGCAGCACGGCAAGTTGGTCTTGTGGTCGCGACGCATACTTACAGCAAGAAACCATTGTAGGTACAACATCATCGTACAAAAGTACTTCTAACAGAGTTTACAGCGCAAACTCTGGTTGCGGGAGAACGGTAAATATTAATTAATTATTTTGTTTGTTAGGAATCTAAAAGTTGGGGGACTTTTAGAAAGTGAAAAGGGCTATTCATAACGAATAGCCCTTTCTCAGTTATAATATATAATCTCTACAACGTCCCTCGTTGCTCCTGCTCTCGCTCTATAGATTCAAAAAGGGCTTTGAAGTTTCCTGCCCCGAAGCCTTTGGCTCCCATGCGCTGTATGATTTCAAAAAAGAGTGTGGGCCTATCTTCAAGAGGTTTTGTGAAGATTTGCAACAGATATCCGTCCTCATCTGCATCTACGAGAATAGATAGTTCTTGTAGCCGCTCTATATCTTCTTTCATCACCTTCATATGTTCACCCAGACGTTGTGGGATATCATCATAATAGGTTTGTGGTGGTGGTGGTAGAAACTCGATACCACGTGCCTTGAGCTGTGCAACCGTTTTTATGATATCATCTGTCGCCATCGCGAGGTGCTGCACTCCTGCTCCTTCATAAAAATCTAGATATTCTTCAATTTGTGATTTTTTGGCTGCTTTTGCCGGTTCGTTTATCGGGAATTTAATACGTCCATTACCGTTACTCATCACTTTACTCATAAGTGCCGAGTACTCCGTGTGAATTTGCTTATCGTCAAAGGACAAGAAATTTACAAATCCCATCACATCCTCATACCATTTTACCCAGGTATTCATCTGTCCCCAACCTACATTTCCTACCATATGGTCTATATATTTAAGCCCTGTAGGTTCTGGATTATAATCTGATTCCCACTTTCTAAAACCAGGAAGGAAAGCTCCTTTATAATTTTTGCGCTCTACAAACATATGTATGGTTTCTCCGTAGGTATAAATTCCTGCACGTACGGTTTCCCCGTGCTCATCTGACTCTACAAACGGCTCGCAGTAGGACTTTGCTCCCCGTTTTGTAGTTTCTTCATACGCACTTCTCGCATCGTCTACCCATAGTGCAACAACTTTGACACCATCGCCATGCTTTACAATGTGGTCATTAATTTCTGACTTACTATTGAGCGGTGTAGTAAGAACAATTCGGATTTTATCCTGCTTCAACACGTAACTTACAGCATCTCTAGACCCAGTTTCCAGTCCCTTGTAAGCATACGATTGAAAACCAAATGCTGTTTTATAAAAATGAGCTGCTTGCTTTGCATTACCCACATAAAACTCTACATAATCGGTCCCCAGAAGCGGAAGGAAATCCTGCGCATCTTCAAAAATTTTTTCCAGCCCGTAGTTTACGGATTTTAAGTCTTTGCTCATATTGTCTAAGTTTCCGCGAAGGCGGGAATCTCATCCGCATATTCGCTATTGTTGTTAAAATAATTTTTACGCTTTCCGTGAGATAAACTCAGGATAAATCCGTGAGATAAACTCAGGATAAATTGCAAAAGCGTACTAATATAAAGTATCCTTTTTTATAGAAACATCTTCTATAATCATTGTGTCGAACTTCAAAGAATCTACTTCATCAGAATACTCATCATTCTCCTCATAATTATAATCATCTTCATAATCCTCGGCCTCAAAAGATTGATCATCTATGTGTTCCAAACCTTCAAAGCCACCTTCTTCCATAACTTTGTAAATAGAAGCTGCACTAGCCACCCCAAACACAAGAAACATAATTAAAAATATGAGAACAATCAATCCATTAAAAACGATCGCGATGATGTTCAACACCTTTGCCATATTTATATTACTCTTACTTACGGAAGAGTACCCTTCTGGATTATTACGATACTCTCGTAAACTTCGATTACAAGCAACAAGCCCTATAATTCCAATTATTAAAGGAATCAAAGCCGTAATCCCGTAGCAACAACATCCCACTACTCCTATAACAATGGCAAGTATTCCTCCTATGGTGGCCAGCGGGTCTGCGGGTAGTTTTCTGTCTTCCATATTAAACAATTAGCGAATTGGGGTAATTTGCAAATGAGCGAATTAAGCGCTCGTTACCTGCGTTTGCTCGAACTTATAATTTTATTTAAAATTTTTAATATCCCTTTAAGCTCTTCGAGCAAATGTTTACAATCTGGGTAATGAGATATAGCTTCGCATAAAAATAACCAATACTCAGTTTCATCTGCCTCCTTAAGCGCAATTTTCATTTTATGAATGAAATCTGCGGTACTTTCTGCGTTTTGAGCTTCTTTAGCGTTTGCCCCGATAGAGGTTCCTGCTTTTAATATTTGTCTGGAAAGGACATATTTTCTTTTTTCTTCTAATTGTTCAGCATAAAGGACAATTCCAATGGAAAACTTAAAAGTCTTCTCGAGAATTACGTTGTTTTTGTATTTCTCACTAAAAGTATATTCCATATTCAAAGTTGTAAACGGTTAGTTTTTCGCGAAAGCGGGAAAAAATTGTTTCATTTCTCATTTGCTAATTCTCGAATTACTCTAATTCGCTAATTGAATTAATGATCCAACCAGCTTTTATAATATCCCTCATCTGCTATACCCATTGCCTCTTTACAAAGCTTCAAGGGTTTAAAGGTATCGACCATAACTGCAAGTTCTTCTGTACCTTCTTTTCCTATGCTTTTTTCGGCGGTTCCTGGATGTGGTCCGTGAGGGATTCCTGCAGGATGCAATGAGATATGTCCAGCCTCTACATCTGCACGGCTCATAAAATCGCCATCTACGTAGTATAATACCTCATCGCTGTCTATATTACTATGATTGTAGGGAGCAGGAATACTGAGCGGATGATAATCATATTTTCTAGGCACAAAACTGCAGACTACAAAAGCATCTGTCTCAAAAGTCTGATGCACCGGTGGTGGCTGATGTATACGTCCCGTAATAGGCTCAAAATCGTGTATGGAAAATGCATACGGATAATTATACCCGTCATAGCCTACCACATCAAAAGGATGCGTGGCGTAAACCATTTCAAAAATATCATCTTGTTTCTTTACCTTGATTAGGAATTCTCCTTTCTCATCGTTTGTTTCTAGTTCATACGGCTGCCTTAAATCGCGCTCACAAAATGGCGAATGCTCCAGCAATTGCCCAAACCAGTTACGGTAGCGCTTAGGCGTATAAATAGGACGGCGAGACTCTACAATAAAAAGTCTATTATCTTCAGTATTAAAATCCATCTTGTAAATAATTCCTCGCGGGATCAATAGATAATCACCGTACTTAAAATCTAGATTCCCCAGGTGCGTCCTGAGTTTTCCAGAACCCTTGTGCACAAAAATCAGTTCATCTGAGTCTGTGTTTTTATAAAAGTAGTCTTGAGTGCGTTTTTGAGGCGCTGCTAGAATAATCGTGCAATCACTATTTGTCAACACAGGTTTTCTGCTGTCTAAAAAGTCCTTCTCGGGTTTGATTTCAAAACCTCTGAAACGATATGATTGCATATTATTTTCCCTAGCAATCTCAGGCTTTACAGAGTATTGCTTCCGTATTTCCTTTACCTGCGTCGGGCGATGAACGTGGTAACTATTTGTACTCATCCCATCAAAACCTATGGTCCCGAAGAGTTGTTCTGAGTATAATTCGCCGTCCGGCTTACGGAATTGCGTGTGACGCTTAGGAGGAATCTCCCCTAACTTATGATAAAATGGCATTGTATTAGAATTTAGATTGCTTTAAAGTTACTCAAAATGAAGTAAAGCAGTCTCACTCTGGGTTTCTCTTTATAAGAAACTTGAGTTTTAAAGGAAGATGTGTCCAAGAAGTGTCTGACATCACCGTAAATATAGGGAATAATTACGCTTTCGCGAAAGCGTAAAAATCAAACCCCTATAACATAATTCTCTTTGCAATTAATCTCATAAGCGTCGCAAGGTGTTACAAAAATCTACAATTTGTGTACTTTAGACTTTCAATACAGAACCAAGACCTATGAAAATTGTAAAAGACGAACTCATTATAGACGGAATAGATAAAATTATCCTTCGCCAACTTATGGAAGATGCTCGCACGCCCATTCTTGAGATTGCTAGAAAAGTGGGTATATCTGGAGCTGCGATTCATCAGCGACTTCGTAAGCTGGAGAAATCTGGACTAATTTCTGGATCTAAGTTTACGATAGACCCAAAAGTTTTGGGCTACCGCACGATGGCATTTATAGGGGTTTATCTAGAACGTGCGGCAAACAACCCTCGAGCAGTAAGACAACTCAAGGATATTCCAGAGGTTATTGAGTGTCATTATACAACAGGAAACTGGTCTATTCTTATCAAAATCCTATGTAAGAACAATGAAGATTTGATGCATCTTCTCAATCACAAGATCCAGGCTATAGACGGCGTGTCTCGCACAGAAACTTTCATTTCGCTGGATCAACAAATCGATAGGCAGATAAAGATTTAATATAATTACGCTTTCGCGAAAGCGCACAAAAAAACCCTCCATCGCTGGAGGGTTTTTCAATTACATATATGTTGTGTTAAAGTCCCGGATAAGTTCCAGTAATAATCTCGACACCATCAATCACCCAACCTACGAAGAAGAACCCAAAGGTTAAGATAAATAAGATGTTCCACAAAATCGGACTTCCTAGGTAAAAACGGTGTATTGCAAGACCTCCTAGTAGTGCCCACAATATAATAGCAGTCGTTTGTCTGTCTAGCTCTGTTGCCGCTGGAGAAGTAATATCTACAGTAGCCGTTTCAGATACAGTTTCTACAGTTGTTGCTACAACTCTTGTTACTGGAAATCCAGCATACATATTAGATGAAACAAGTAATAAAAGCGCAAATAAAAGTGTAATTTTAAGTTTCATAATTACTTTGGTTTTAAATTAGATACTTAAAAGTACCTAAAAAATAATTACGTCTGTGAAATATCTTTCTTTATTTATTCTATTTATAACATATACAACAACCTTAGCACAGGGAGATGCCTATGAATACTTAGGTGTTCTTAAACTCAACGACTCCTCTTTTATACAATATAAGCTTGCGCTTGAGGAACGCGATGGAATTATACAAGGATATTCTATTGCAGATGCTGGTGGAAAACACGAAACTAAGTCTAACGTACGAGGTACTTATGACGACAAGGCAAACCAGTTTGCTTTTAAAGAATATAACATTGTCTATACAAAGTCTCCTATTACAGAACTTGATTTCTGCCTAGTACATTTTGAGGGGAAAATGCGCAAGCTTGATGTAGACAAGGGTTTTAGTGGTGACTTTACGAGTGCTTACCAAGACGGAGCGCCTTGCCTAAAAGGCGAGATCATAATGTCTAGCGCATCTCAAGTACAAGATAGGGTCGCTTCTATTGATAAGAAAATTCAAAAATCTAAAAAAATCTCTGAGGAGGTAAAAGAGAAAGTAAGTATGAAACGTACGGTGGACACACTTACAATGAGCGTTGTAAAAAAAGATGAAAATCTCAATATTTTTGCCAGAACAAAAAGAGTAGTCATCTCTATATACGATGCAGGAAAAGTAGATAATGACCGTATAAACCTTTATTTAGATGGCGAACTCATCATAGAAGACTACGCTATAGAAAAAGAGAAAAGAGAAATCGCAGTTGAAATCACAAAAGACTTTACTGTAATTAAGGTTGTTGCCCTCAACGAGGGAACCTCAGCCCCTAATACAGTTAAGGTCGAAATATTAGACGGGATGGATTTAATTACAACACGCACCAGCCTTAAAGAAGGTGAAAGTGCTGCGCTTACGCTGGTAAAACAATAGTTTTACGCTTTTGCGATTTATCCTGAGTATATCTCACGAAAAGGCTAAACCAATCATACTTACACAATAAAAAAACCCACGCCATAAACGTGGGTTTTGTCATAAAAAATTTTTGCGAAAGCAAAAACGCGAGAAGTCTAAAGTCTCACCTCTGCTATCTCAAATCTAATACCTATAATACTCAGGCTTAAACGGCCCTTCTACAGTCACACCAATATAGTCTGCTTGATCTTTAGAAAGTGTTTCTAACTCTACACCTAATCTAGACAAGTGCAATGCTGCTACTTTCTCATCCAGATGCTTAGGAAGCATATATACTTCATTGTTATAGTTAGCACTATTTTTCCAAAGTTCAATTTGCGCGAGTGTTTGGTTTGTAAATGAGTTACTCATTACAAAACTAGGGTGACCTGTAGCACAACCTAAGTTTACTAGACGACCTTCGGCAAGAACGATAATGTCTTTTCCATTAATCGTGTATTTATCTACCTGAGGCTTAATCTCATCTTTAGTCGCTCCGTGCGTTCCGTTTAACCAAGCCATATCAATCTCGTTGTCAAAGTGACCTATATTACAAACAATCACCTTATCCTTCATCGCCTCAAAGTGCTCTGCACGTATGATATCTTTATTTCCTGTGGTTGTAATCACGATATCTGCATTACCTACGACCGTGTTCAATTTTTTTACTTCAAAACCATCCATTGCAGCTTGTAACGCACAAATAGGATCGATCTCTGTAACAGTTACGATAGAACCTGCACCTTTAAAAGAAGCTGCTGTTCCTTTACCTACGTCACCGTATCCACAAACTACCACACGCTTTCCAGCAAGCATTGTATCTGTTGCACGACGTATGGCGTCTACCGCACTCTCACGGCATCCGTACTTGTTATCAAACTTAGACTTAGTCACAGAATCATTTACGTTTATGGCTGGCATAGGCAATGTTCCATTCTTCACACGCTCGTATAAACGGTGAACTCCAGTGGTCGTTTCTTCAGAAAGTCCTTTGATGTCTCCTGCAAGTTCTGGGTAACGGTCAAGTACCATATTTGTAAGATCTCCACCATCATCAAGAATCATATTAAGTGGCTTGCGATCTTCTCCAAAGAAGAGCGTTTGCTCGATACACCAGTCAAATTCTTCTTCATTCATACCCTTCCAAGCATATACTGGAATTCCAGCATCTGCAATTGCTGCAGCGGCTTGATCTTGAGTAGAAAATATATTACAAGAAGACCAAGTTACCTCAGCCCCAAGTGCTTTTAATGTTTCAATTAACACCGCCGTCTGGATAGTCATATGCAAACATCCTGCAATACGCGCTCCTTTAAGTGGTTGCTCATCTCCATATTCTTCACGCAAAGACATCAAGCCTGGCATCTCTGCCTCTGCAAGTTCAATCTCTTTACGTCCCCACGCGGCTAGGGAAATATCTTTTACTTTGTACGGTACGTACGGTACTGTCTTTGTGCTCATTTTGTTATCTTTAGTATTCATAGTAACTCCTAAGAGTCGGGCGCAAAATTAAGCAATAACTTACAGAAAACCATCCAGATTATGCCTCTTCACAAAACCATAACAGTCTCCCCCACCACTAAAGTCTATATTTGGAAAATAGAAGAGGATATAAATACGCTTAAGTCAACCCTGAGCCTAGCCCAAGGGCAAACTAAGATTCTCACAGACCATTGCCAGAATAGACTAGACTCAATGAAGTCCGAACTGCACCAACGGGGTTTTATGAGCATACGTCACCTCCTCGCCGAAGCGGGCTACACAGATTTTGACCTGTACTATAATGATCAAGGAAAACCCCACCTAAAAGATGGAAAGCACATATCAATCACCCACAGCTATAATTTTTCTGCAATTATAGTAAGTGATCATCCCGTAGGGATTGATATTGAAAAGCAACGTGATAAGATTTTACGTATTGCCCAGAAGTTTACCCCAATAGAAGAATACTACACGCTAACCAGCTCTGAAGCCAGAGTACGAAAACTCACCATCGTATGGGGTGCCAAAGAATCCATATATAAGCTCTACGCTCAAGAAGGACTGAGCTTCTTAAAACACATTTATGTGGAGGATTTCTCCTTTGACGATTCAAAAACCACTGCTCAGGTAGAATATAATAGCGTGCAGTCTCATTACAATGTCGACTTTTTAGAATTTGAAGGGTTTACCTGTGTGTATGCCAAATAAATTTTCGGGGTGGTTGTTTTGAAAAAATTTAAAACTTTTTCAGTTTAAATTTTTCAAAACTTTCCGTTTCACCTCATTTTCAAATTTACAAACTCTACGCACAAGAAGGATTGAGCTTCCTTAAACATATTTATGTGGAAGACTTTTCCTTTGACGACTCAAAAACTACAGCTCAAGTCGAATATAATAGCGTGCAGTCTCATTACAATGTCGACTTTTTAGAATTTGAAGGGTTTACCTGTGTGTATGCGAGGTAAAAAAATATGGAAATTCTTTCTTTTGAATCCTCTTTTACACCCTATCTTTGCCTCATCTCAAAGGGGTGCTTTTTAACAAGCTGAGATTATACCCGTTGAACCTGGAACAGGTAATGCTGTTTAGGAATGAGAATGAAGGTCCGTTCGAGCGTAGTCGAGAACTAATGACGTCCTTTCTCTTGAGAAGCGACTTGCCTAGACAAGTTGAAACCTCTTCAATGCGTTTGCCACCGGCAGACAGGTATTACTAATAACACTCGTAGAATATTTGCCCTTTGTATTCGTAACTAAAAAATTTTTACGGATGAAAAAAATCCTATTTTTTGCAGTTTTGCTTTTTACAGCAATCAGTTTTGGACAGACATTTACGGTATCTGGAACAGTGACAGATGCAGAGGGGCCGCTACCAGGAGCTAACGTAACTCAAAAAGGCACTACAAACGGCACCACGACAGATTTAGAGGGAAAATACACTTTAAGTCTCGAAAAAGGGACTCATATCATTGAGTTCAACTATATGAGCTATACGAGTGAGCAACACGAGATAAACGTCGAAAATGACCAAATTCTAAACATTCAGTTGTTTCAGAAAACCGAAAGTCTAGACGAAGTCCTAGTAAGCGCCATCCGTGTAGATGCAGACTCGCCCATCACACACTCTAACCTAGATGCTGAAGATTTAGAAAAGCGCAATCTAGGTCAGGACATCGCTACCCAGCTCAACTTCCTGCCAGGAGTCGTCACCACGTCTGACGCGGGAGCAGGGATAGGCTACACCGGTTTTAGAGTGCGCGGCACGGGGAATCAAGGGATTAATGTGACAATAAACGGTATACCTTATAATGACTCAGAAAGTCTCACATCCTTTTTTGTAAACCTTCAGGATTTTACCTCCTCTGTGGAGAGTTTACAATTACAGCGAGGTGTGGGGTCGAGTACAAATGGTTCGGCAGCTTTTGGGGCAAGTTTGAATATTCTTACGGATGCTGTTTCTGAGGAGCCTTACGGCGAAATAAACAACTCCTTCGGTTCCTTTAACACGCGACGTCACAATGTAAAATTCAGCACTGGACTGCTCAATGAGCACGTAGAAATTTCGGGAAGGATCTCCCAAATAAAATCTGACGGCTACATAGACCGTGCAAGCTCAGATTTAAAGTCTTATTTTCTTCAAGCGGCATATAAAGATGACAACACTCTCATAAAGGCAATCAACTTTGCCGGGTCTGAGGTGACATATCAATCTTGGTTTGGGGTAGACCAAGCAACGGTAGATAACAATCCTACCTTCAACCCTGCGGGAGCACAATATGACAATGAGGGCAATCTTACTGGTTTTCACAACAATCAAGTAGATGATTATAAGCAAGATCACTATCAACTGCATTGGAATGAGCGCTATGACAATAACTGGAGCTCACAGGTGAGTTTAAACTACACTTATGGTCGTGGCTTCTTTGAAGAATATGTGGACGATTGGTTCGAGCAGAATGTGAATTTTGGCAATGAAAGTTCGCTGGCTTTTTACGGGCTGGATGATGTGACCATTGGAGGCGAGACGATTACAACCACAGATATTATAAGACGTCGCTGGCTGGATAACGATTTTTACGTAGCTAGTGCTAGTGTAAATTACAAGGACAGTTCTTGGGATGTCACTTCCGGATTATATGCGAGTAAGTATGACGGAGATCATTTTGGCGAAGTGATTTGGGCACGTTTTGCCAGCGATAGCGAGACGGGTGACAACTATTACTTTGGGACGGGGGAGAAAGATGAATTTTCCGCTTTCGCGAAAGCGGACTTCCGCATCTCCCCACAATGGAGCGCATATCTAGACTTGCAAGGGAGATTTATCACCTACAAAACAGATGGAATAAACTCGGACATCGAAGAATTTATCGTAGATGAAAACTACAACTTCTTTAACCCAAAGGCCGGACTGAGTTACAAACTGAACGAGAGTAACCAGTTTTATGCCTCATACGCTAGGGCAAACCGTGAGCCTAGCCGTACGGATTTTGAAAACGGCGACCCGCAAGCAGAAAAACTGAATGATTTTGAGCTAGGATGGAGATTTAACACAGCAAAAGTAAAGCTTAATGTAAATGGCTATTATATGGCATACTCAGACCAGCTTATCCCGACAGGAGAGCTAGATAATGTGGGTGCCCCAATACGAGTAAATAGTGATAGTTATCGCGCAGGAATAGAAATAGACGCGGCCGTTGCGGTGACAAACAAACTCTCGGTGATGCCTAATGTGGCTTTAAGCACAAATAAAAACAGGGATTTCCTCTTTCGTCGTGATGGGGTGCTTCTTAATCTAGGGAATACTAACATTGCCTACTCTCCAGAGATTGTTATAGGAAATACGATCGAGTATAGACCTTTCGAGAATTTTCGCGTAAGCTTCTTGTCAAAATATGTGGGAGAACAATATCTGGGTAATATTGATTGTGAGAACTCTTTGTTAGATTCGTTTTTTATTAACGACTTAAACGTTTCGTACGAGCTTAAAAATCTCTCAGTATTCAAATCCGTGGTGTTTAATGTGCTGGTAAACAATATTTTTGATGAGAAATATGTTTCTAATGGGTACTTCTTTACATTTGACGATGATTTTACTGTGCCTGGAGAAATTACAACTGTTGAGGGTGCAGGATACTATCCACAAGCGGGGATTAATTTTCTTGCAGGCGCAACCTTAACGTTTTAAGAAACTCTATAAAGTAAGCCCATATAGAAAGACAGTTTGATACAAGTTGGGGGACATTCTCAGACTGCTCTTTAAGCCACTCTTCGGAGTGGCTTTTTTTTGCAGTATGCGATATTAGCCCCTTTTAATTAGAAATCGTAACCGTTCCACCGCTCTCTACTACTCGATATTGTAATAGTGTATATTGCAGTACTTCTCCTGAAGATTGACCAGTAAATAAATTATAGGTATTCTCATCACCACATCTACAAGTTACCTCTATACCATCGCGTACCATTGTAGAGCAGTCATTTGCTACGTGATTAGGATCTGACGCCTCCCATGCTCTTAGACCACTACCTGTATTAATAACATAAACTCCTCTCACGCCTACATTACCCACAAATACAGAATTACTGGGAAACTGAAGATCTTGCGATTGTATAGGACTTAACCGCTGACTAAAACCTACGTCTAGCAAAAAGGGATTCCTATTGCGCACCTCATCATCATCTTTGCACCCAGAAAAGATAAGGACACTCATAAACAAAAGGGATAATAGATTACGCATAGCTATCGTGTTTTAAGGAAATGCAATTTACCACAAAACGAATTAGCCTACGAAATATTTTGTATATTTGAGATAGTAATCCCGATAGTAAAAGGGATTTTTTTGTTCCCACTCTAGTGGGAATTGTTGTATAAAATAATGACCGCATTAAGCGGATTTAAAATACGGATTATGAGCAAGGTAAATTATTACACCGCAGAAGGACTTGCAAAGTTAAAAGCAGAGTTAAACCAATTACGGGATGTAGAACGCCCTAAAGCCTCACAAGATATCGCTGAGGCTAGAGATAAAGGAGATTTAAGTGAAAATGCCGAGTATGATGCTGCAAAAGAAGCGCAAGGAATGTTAGAAATGCGTATTTCAAAAATGGAAGAACTCCTCTCTAATGCACGCATTATTGATGAGTCGCAGCTGGACACCTCAAAAGTGCTGGTGCACTCTACCGTAACCATAAAGAATCAAACAAACGGTGCGACGATGAAGTATAAACTGGTCGCACAAAACGAGGCAGACTTTAAGACAGGAAAAATTTCTGTAGATTCTCCTATTGGGAAAGGCCTTCTAGGTAAAAAAGTAGGAGACATTGCAGAAATACAAGTACCAAATGGTATAATGAAGTTTGATGTTGTTGAAATTACCAGAGACTAAGTTTGAATTTGAACTCGAACTTGAATTTGAGTTTGAATTTGAATTTGAATTTGAATTTGAATTTGATAATATTAAATGAACGAACCTAAATATAATTTGACTGAACGATTAGAAGATTATGCGGCCGCTATCATTATTCTACATGACAAACAACCCTTATCATACACTGGTGATTATCTAGCCAAACAACTTATTCGTTCTTCTTGCGTCTCTGCCTTAAACTATGGGGAAGCTTTAGGAGACGGAACAGACAAGGATAAAATTAATAAACTTAGAATTTGTCTAAAAGAATTGCGGGAATCCTTGCGCAATCTTAATATACAATCTAAGGCTCGTCTATTTGCTAATGAGGTATTAAATCCGCTAAAGGATGAAAACGATCAGTTAATTAGAATAGTAGTCACGCGCATAAAAAATCTTAGTTAAAAAAATTCGATTTCAAGTTCAAACTCAAATTCAAGTTCCTTATGCCCAGCATCTTCACAAAAATCATCAACAGAGAAATCCCTGGCCACATTGTTCACGAGGATGACCATCATATTGCGATTCTTGATATAAATCCTAATACAAAAGGTCATACCCTTTGTATTCCTAAAAAGGAGGTTAACAAAATCTTTGACCTTTCAGACGAAGATTATCTCGCATTAATGGCATACGCAAAAAAAATAGCCGTTGCGCTGGAAAAAGCGGTTTCTTGCAAGCGTATTGGGATGTCTGTCATAGGGCTGGAAGTACCTCACGTACACGTGCATTTATTGCCATTACAATCTATGGAGGATATGCGATTTGTGGAGAAGGTAAAAATGGAAAAGGAGGAGTTTGAGGGCTTGACAGAGGAAATCAAACAATATCTATAACTGCAAGATGATATAAACCCCACACGCAACCGTAAGCAATCCTAACCCAATCAACCCAAGCGCAAGTGGTTTTAGTTTAAAATAACGATCTTTTTCGGCGAGTTTGAGGTGGTAAGCATACACACGTTCAATATCCTCTGTCCAATTTACAGGATAAATCTGCGCCTCGCAATGATGACATTTTAAAACTTCTCGAACTGTATTTGTTGCTTTTTTATAAAGTTTAGTATCGTCCCACTCTTGCTGAAATAATAACTCCATACCCGATGTACTAAAACATTCTGGACAGTTGTTTTTAATAGAGGCACGGTAAAACGTGGTTAGCGATTTTGACATAAAAGAAAAACGGCATTCCCTTTAAAAAATTGCCTAATCCATAATACCTGAGAGTTGCAGATGCTGTAATAGAATGACTGTTTTGGCGTCTTTAATTTCTCCAGTTTTTATGAGTGATAACGCTTTTGCAAAAGCATACTCAACAACCCTTATATCTTCTTGCTCACAATCTAACCCACCTCCATCATTTACCTTGCACTCATCTGAATATTCACCCAGATATAAATGGATGATCTCCGTGCTTCCTCCAGGGGTCATATAAACCTCCATTACCTTCTCCACAGCGGGCAGTTTGTAACCTAACTCCTCTTCTATCTCACGAAGTATTGTTTTTTTAGGGTCGGTCTCGTCCTGTTTTCCAGCACAGGCCTCTATGAGCATTCCAGAGGGATTTCCGTTAAGAAAAGAGGGCATTCTGAATTGTTCTGTAAGCAATACCGTGTTGCGCTCACGATTATAAAGCAACGCACTTGCTCCATTACCGCGATCGTACACTTCCCGCTTTATATGGTGCCAATCTCCCTGAGTATCTTGATAATCAAAGGTCACCTCTCGGATGGACGCAAATCCCTCGTAGTGTATCTCTTCCTGTATGTTTTTGACTCTAGTCACTCCTTTAATTTTAAGGAAATTTGCATCGTGGTCCCTTGGTCAGGCTCACTTTTAAGGACTATGATTTTACCGTTGTGATATTCTTCTATAATTCTTTTGGCTAGTGAGAGTCCTAATCCCCATCCTCTTCTCTTTGTAGTAAAGCCAGGCTCAAAAACGGTTCTAAACTTACTTTTGGGGATTCCTTTTCCAGTATCTGATATTTCGACCTTAGCGTATCGGGTATCTCTTTTTATGATTACAGAAAGTACACCTCTTCCCTTCATGGCGTCTATGGCATTTTTTACCAGATTCTCTACCGTCCAGCCAAATAATTGCTCATTAAGCATTACAGGTAAAGTACCTTGAGGTATGTCAATATGAAATTCTACAAGCTTAGAACTACGCTTGCTTAGATAATCATAGGCTTTTCTTGTCTCTACGATAAGGTCCCGCTCTTCAAGATCTGGTACTGATCCTATTTTACTAAAACGTTCCGTTATCATTTCTAGACGGTCTATGTCCTTAGTCATTTCTTCTATATAACTTGGATCAACATTTTCTGTTTTTAGGATTTCCGTCCAGCCTACAAGTGATGAAAGTGGTGTCCCGATCTGATGAGCAGTTTCCTTTGCCATTCCTGCCCAAAGCAAGTTCTGAGCAGATGACTTTGATGTCAAATAATAAAAGTAGATAACCGCTACAAATAGAATAACAATAACCATCAAAGCCACAGGAAAATATTTAAGCTGGCTTATTACTGGAGAGTTCGTGTAGTACAAAATATCATCTACTTTACCCCCAGGAGCAATAGGTATAGGCTCGTTTATGAGTTCAAACTCTTTTGCCATGGCAGCGAGCTGTTCTTGAGAAAGCTTATCCCCATTTTTGATGTTAGTTGGTGCATAAGTCTCTGACTCAAGATTGTATTTTATTATAGGAATGGTCTTGTTATCTGTAACTATTTTAAAGTGAAGCCCTGAGAGCGCCCGTTCTAATATTCTTGCATCGGTATTTTCTCTTTCTGGAATGACATCTATAGTCTCTTGAAATGCTCTCTGGGCAGCTCCGTAAAGCTCCATACGAGAGCGCTCTGCGTCCTTGAGTTGATCAAAAAACAGCGATACATTCCACAAAATAAGCGTGGTTATGATCAGGGAGGAGATAATGATAAACCACCGCGCAAACTGCGGAGAGGTATTAAAATTCATAAACAATCATTTAAAATTTAAAGATAGGACTTTGTTTTATTTTTATTCCGCTTTCGCAAAAGCGTAAAACACTTCAATATCAGAATAACATCTTACTAAACTTTAGGACAAAAGGAAAGGCGTACACCTCAACATTCTCCTTACTTTTGTCTAACATTTTAAATTTCAAAATAGTGTTTACCATAAACCCAAAAGAACTCCCCATCCCTCAATTATTCGGACATCTCACTGGAGCTGTAGGACCAAGACCTATTGCTTTTGCAAGTACCATAAATGCAAAAGGCGAGGTGAATCTTGCTCCCTTTAGCTTTTTTAATGTTTTTGGGGCAAATCCTCCTATCCTTGTTTACTCTCCGTCACGAAGTGGTCGGGACAACGCTACAAAAGACACGCTAGATAACGTTCTTGAGGTTCCAGAATGTACAGTTAATATCGTAAACTACGCAATGGTGCAACAAATGTCTCTTGCAAGTACAGCTTATGAGAAGGGTATAAACGAATTTATAAAATCCGGCCTCACCGAAGTGGCTTCAGAAACAGTAAAACCACCACGCGTGGGAGAGTCTCCAGTACAATTTGAATGTAAAGTCATTGAGGTAAAAGCGCTAGGAGATCAGGGTGGCGCAGGAAATCTTGTAATCTGTGAAATACTCAAAATACACATAGATAAATCTATAATTGATGACAACGGGCAAATAGACCCACTCAAAATAGACCAGGTAGCTCGTATGGGAGGAAACTGGTATAGTCGTGCAAAAGAGGGATTATTTGAAGTACCTAAACCCATAGCACAAACAGGTATCGGCGTAGATCAAATCCCAGAACACATAAGATTAAGTTCCGTACTCACAGGAAACGACCTCGGGATGTTAGGGAATGTAGAAGCCTTACCTAGTCAGGAAAGCATTAGAGCATTTATAAACGATCACGAAGCCTTAAGGCAAATGCTAATTCAAGATGCAACAGGAAATCGACACAAACTTGCGCAACAGTATCTGGCCAAAAAAAATGTGGATAACGCGTGGAAAGTTCTACTCGCAAAACGATAGATATTCCTTAGATTTACACCTTTAAATTACGATACGATGGAAGTACAAGGAAAAGTAAAAATGATAGGCGAGACTCAAACTTTTGGGAGCAACGGTTTTAGAAAGAGAGAGATAGTCGTGACAACAGAAGAGCAATATCCTCAGCACATTATGGTGGAGTTTGTTCAGGATAAAACAGACCTTTTAAATAATTATCAAGTAGGTCAAAACGTAAAAATAAGCATCAACCTTAGAGGGAGAGAATGGGTAAATCCTCAGGGAGAGACAAAATACTTTAACTCGATCCAAGGATGGAGAATAGAAAATGTACAAGCGGCAAATGCTGGAGGTTCTCCAGACCTTCCGCCTATGCCTCCCGCAGATTCCTTTGAACCTGCGAGCAACTTAAATACAGAAGATCACGACGATTTACCGTTTTAAAACGATAAAGTGAACTAATTAATTTATTTAACCTTGAACAGATATTATTTGTTCAAGGTTTTTTATTTTCGGTGCGTCCATACTTTTTTGGCGTTTATGAGAATATTTGGTATTTGTAAAAGTTGTAAAAACTATCTCTACTTAGAGACCTCCTTTAAAACTAAAGAGCGTCTTTCAAGTAGTGTAAACACACCGATTTTTATAAAATGTCAACGCTGTGGAGTTTCTAATCACTTTGAAGTCCAAAAATTAAGAGCAAAGTACTCTCGCACTCCATTTAAGATTGCGAGAACAGCACTCCTCTCGCTCACACCATTAATTCTCGCTTCCTTTTTCTTTTTACCTTACGACCTTGCACTTGTAGGACTTTCTATATTCTTAACCGCTATAGGCTTCCTTTTTATCATCCTTAAAAAATTAGAACTCAACAGGATTTCCAAGTTCAACGGTTGATGCTTGCTGGCAATTGTAATGCTATTTACCTTTGAGGAGTGTTAGAACTTCCAGAAAATCATCCGTGGGATAATGGCCCTTGGTTCCCAGACCATCATCTAGCAGATGAGGAAGGGTTACTTATGGTAGGTGGCAGTCTTGATAAGGACTGGCTACTACTTGCGTATAACTCTGGCATCTTCCCGTGGTACAATGAAGGGCAACCCATACTGTGGTGGACACCAGACCCTAGGATGGTCGTAAAACCTCAGGATGTCTATGTTTCAAAATCTATGCGCAAGATCTTGAAAGACAACACCTTTAAGGTAACTTATAACCAGAATTTTCTTGAAGTCATTCTTGCCTGTAAACGTATAAAACGAGATGGTCAGAACGGTACTTGGATTACAAATTCGATAGTTAAGGCCTATCTCAATCTGCACGAGTTAGGACACGCCATTTCTGTAGAAGTCTGGTATGAAGATGAATTAGTAGGAGGATTATATGGTGTAGACTTAAAAGACAAAGGAGTTTTCTGTGGGGAAAGTATGTTTACTACTGTGAGCAATGCAAGTAAAGTGGGGTTTATTACGCTTTCGCGAAAGCTTACAAAACAAAATTACCATCTCATAGATTGCCAGATGTACACGGACCATCTCTCCAGCCTAGGCGCTGCCGAAATTCCTAGAGAAGAATTTTTAAAATATTTAGAATACCCTTCAATGTAGCTAGATTCGACCTACAAGGGGTTGTTAAAGACTACCTTATAGGTCTGCCGAAAAAAATGTAAAGTCATTTCTCAGGTAGCATCGAAAATTAGCTTTTAACCTGCTCGTATCTAAAACACCCCACCTCGTGATCATTTACCATCCCAATGGCTTGCATAAAAGCATAGATGACGGTACTACCCACAAACTTAAAACCCCGCTTTTTTAAATCTTTTGATATTTTATCACTTAAAGGCGTATTTGCAGGACAATTCTTATAGTGCGACCACGAATTCTGAATTGGTGTGTTATCTACATAGGCCCAAAGAAACTTAGAAAAAGAGCCAAATTCCCGCTGAATATCCATAAATAACTGGGCATTTATTACTGTACTACGCACTTTTAATTTATTCCGGATGATTCCGGCATCTTGGAGTAACTCCTGAATTTTATTCTCATCGTATTGCGCAATGCATTTATAATCAAAATGGTCAAATGCCACTCGAAAATTTTCTCGCTTCCTTAGGATTGTGATCCAGCTCAAACCCGCTTGAAAAGTCTCAAGTACCAGAAATTCAAATAGTAACCCGTCATCACGTAATGGTGTCCCCCACTCATTATCGTGGTACCTTTCATAGAGGGTATCTCCTACACACCAGCCGCATTTGTGTTTTGACATAATCCAAAGTTTGTTTAAGGAAAGATAGTAAGTTTGCACAAAACTCAGCGACATACGAGTTATGGAAGTTATGACAAAAACACAATTAATAGAAGAAGCACTATCTGATGCTATCTCATACCAGGACTACAGAGCACTTACCGAAAAGCACGCTTTAGAAGGCACTAATACGGGCCAGGAAATTACCGATGCGCTTGCAAACTACACCCTGCTTAACCATAAACGTATGAAACGGCTAGACAAGACGCTCAAGATTTCTCCAGAGATGAGGCAGCAGGTAGAAAACTATGATAGAAAAGTTACTTGGCTCGTTTTAACCGAAAGCTGGTGTGGCGATGCTGCTCAAACAATGCCTATGATGCAAAAGTTTGCAGACCTTAATAAAAGTATCGATTTTAAAGTGATTTTAAGGGATGAGCATCTGGAGCTTATGGATGAATTCCTTTACAACGGCGGTCGCTCCATTCCTAAATTAATTGCTATTGATACTACGACTAGGGAGGTCATAGGAAATTGGGGCCCTAGACCATCACAAGCAACGCAGCTGGTAGATGATTATAAAAGAACTCACGGAAGTCTTACGCCTGAGTTTAAAGAAGATTTACAAGTCTGGTATAATAAGGACAAAGGACAAAACACAGCTAGAGATTTAATTAAACTCTTGAAATAACTTAGAAAATCACTTTATTCTCAGGAGAAGTTTGGGGTCTTTTTACCCCTGAAAACTATAGATTACAGTTCCCTCTTGTTCAGCGAGGGATCCATTATCAAAATAAGCCCTATTGAGGTAATCTAGAGCTTGATCTATAAGACAACCGTTAGATGAGGAAGAGGCTTTTTTATTGTATTCCTTTTTTACAATCGTCCCTTTATCATTAACCGTGATATTAATTACAATTATACCAATCGCATCACAAGTATACACTGGATTCGGAATCCGGATAGCCTCGCGCCCCGGAAGATTGTAAGTTACCGTACTACTACTATTTCCCTTTTTAGTATTACGAGCGGCTTCCCGTGCTTCAATTTGCGCCTTTAACTGCTCTCTTTTCGAGGCAAGTTCTATTGCGCGTTCCTTTTGCTTTTCAGAAAGATAGGTGTCATTTTCTGCATTAAGTTCACTTATACTACCACGTTGCTGCTCTTCTATAGCCTTGCGCACATCGTCTTCTTCTTTAAACAGTTGCCTGCTCTCGTTGCGTAATGTGTTTGCATTATAAGCTTGATTAGAACGTGAAGTTTTCTTGGTAAGAGCAACTTCTTGGGTTTTCTCTTCTTTTTCTAGCTCTGGGCTTTCGGCTGCAAGAGGTATTTCTATAAATTCTTCGACGATTTCGCCTTGATAAGGTTTTACGCCTAAAAAGAAGAAAACGAGCACCAGAAAACAAGCACCAGTAACGGTGATCAACAATGCTTTATCTGAATGTGAAATCTTCATCTGTAACTAAAATAATAAAAAACTACAGTCTATATGATGTGGTTAGTGGTCTCTAACTATAGCCAAAACTTGCCTCAAAGCCTTCGATAGTCTGTGCTGTATCTACGGAAAAGTCACCTATTTTGGTTCTGCGTAGTTCAGTAAGGTGTGCCCCACTCTCTAGTCCTAGACCAAAATCATAAGCTAGAGAACGGATGTAGGTGCCTTTACTACAGCGCACCTTAAAGTCTACCTCTGGCATTGAGATGCGAGTAATTTCAAAAGACGAAATGTGGATTTCCCGTTTTGGAATTTCTACTTCCTCACCTGCTCTTGCAAATTCGTATAGGCGTTTTCCATCTTTCTTAAGGGCAGAAAATATGGGTGGACGTTGTTGTATTTTTCCTTGGTACGCTTTCGCGAAAGCGTAAATAGCCTCCTCAGTAATATGCTCCGTAGGAAATGTTTTGTCTACTTCAGACTCCAGATCGTAACTGGGCGTCGTTGCGCCCAAAACTATAGTCCCAGTATATTCCTTTTCCTGACCCATAAATTCACTGATGCGCTTAGTAAACTTTCCTGTGCAAATAATCATCAATCCAGTCGCTAGTGGATCCAGCGTTCCCGCGTGACCTACTTTTATCTTTTTGATATTCAGATTTTTACGGATGAGCCAGCGTACTTTATTCACGAGCTGGAACGAGGTCCATTCCAGTGGTTTGTCAAAGAGAAGCACTTGTCCATCTTTGTAATCTTGGTCTGTGAGCTTAATCATATAGCGCTATTTTTCGACAATTTTACACCAAAGTGCTGGATGTTGAGCTCCCAATAATTGATTGACACGAGTATTCCCATTAATATTAGCTGTAAAGGTTTTTAATGGTGGTAAAGATTTGCTCTGTTCTATGGCTTGTGCAGTCAAAATATCTCCTTTTTTAAAATCACCATCTTCACATCTTGCTAAAAAGGTTACTCTCTCAGGTAGATGCGACTTTAAAGGTTTTCCAATAAGAACACCATATGGCGTTCCTCCTTCTGTAAAACAATATATCTCCGTAGGATAATATTCTAATAATATAAACTTTACCTCAAAATCAACCGTCATAAATGAATACTCCATTGGAGTTGACCAGTATTCTTGCTTCTTGTCTGAATTATTGAGAGTAGAACAACTTACTAATAATAAAACAAGTACTCCAGACAAATGTTTCTTTAGTTTAACCATAAAGACAAACTCCTATAGCAATAATCCCAACCACCAAACAATACACGGCAAACCAAGACAATTTGCTATTCTTAACCAGCTTAATCATCCACGTACAGGCAAAAAGACCAGCAATAAATGCAGCAAAAAAACCTATCACCAGCACAGATACATTGCCAGATTGCGTCGTGAGATCACCACCCACTAGATCCTTAGCAATTTTTCCCAAAATAAGTGGGATAACCATTAAGAATGAAAAGCGCGCTGCCTTACTCTTATCATTACCTAATAAAACAGAGGTTGAAATAGTGGCGCCACTTCGCGAGATACCCGGTATCATTGCCACCGCTTGAGCAATCCCAATAACGAAGGCATTAGGAAAGGAAACTTTCTTCTGAGTGTCCTTAGCCTTATCTGCAAGCCATAATAGTACCGCGGTGACAATAAGCATACAACCTACGAGCAGTATATTCCCGCCAAAAAGCGCCTCAAGTTGCTCTTCAAAAAGTAATCCCACAATCACTGCAGGAAGCATAGACAGTAAAATCTTTGCAGAAAACTGTGTTTCTTCATTCCATTTAAAAGAAAGTAGTCCTTTGAAAATCGCGACTATATCTTTTCTAAATACAAAGATGGTAGAGAGTGCGGTTGCAAAGTGAACAACCACCGTAAACATTAAACTTTCTTCGGGGACAGAAGTATCACCCAATATCGCTTTACCTAATTCTAGATGTCCACTGGAGGAAACAGGCAAAAACTCTGTAAGTCCTTGGATGATTCCTAGGAGAAGTGCGTCGAGATTATTCATTACCGCAAGAGCGTTATAACATTAACGAGGAAGTGAAAGTTACTTCTTAGCATTTGGATTGAGTAAGATAGCATAGACCTCAATACCAAAACCTATAAGAATGACTGCTGGGGCAAGACGTATACGTCTCCAAGAATATATATCTGGATTAAACACATTAGGATCATCACTACCGCCACCAGACATTAATATGAACCCGAGTGCAATAACTCCAAGACCTATAAGCATCCACTTGTAGTTTTTCTTGCCAAAGATAAATTCGGTTTCTCGTGCGGCTTCTTTACGTTTTTGTTCTCCCATTGTAGTACCCGCAAATGCGGTAATTTTCAATAAATATCTTGAAAAGTGAATATCTAATTAATTCAATTCACTGTAAATTATATTGTCTCCTACTTGCATTTGATGAATGTGTTTAGACACTCCCGCAAGTTTTTTTGTAAGTCGCAAAGTTACCGATTTATTTAGAAGTTTCTCTTCAAGACCAGATAGCGTGAATCCTTGTTCAAGACCGCGATTTATATAGTAATAATCACCATTAGGTGTTTCAAAAACTATATCCTTCACTCCACCTTCATATATTTTTGAAATAATAATGTCCTGAGAGATGGCAGCTGTTGTTGCTCCCGAAGCGTTGATATTATGTGCAGCCAGAAAAGTCATTAAAAATAGACAGGCAACCCCAAAACAAATTCCAACAAGAGTGTATACTTTTCTCATACCCATAGGATTAATGCTCTTTCAACGTAAAATATAAGGTTTTTAGTATGGAAAGCGCAGGTCTAATAATATAACTCGTCTGTTCTTAAGTTTAAGAAACGTTGTGTCGCAAGAAAGGTGCTGAACCATGTAATTACGATTCCTAGTAAGAAAACCCCTAAAAATAATCCTCCGATAATTAGTGGATCATCTAACAAAGCGAGCTGTGGGAAGGTCTTATTTGCATAATATAAAACGCCTGCCATTCCAGCAAGAGCAATTACAGCCCCTATCATCCCCAATCGTACACTTTTCCAGACAAATGGTCTCCTAATAAAACGTTTTGTTGCACCCACCATCTGCATCGTTTTAATTGTAAATCGTTTTGCATAAACTGAAAGACGGATGCTACTATTTATAAGCAATACGGCAATAAATGTGAATATCCCAGAAATGATCAAAACCCATAAGCTTATTTTTTTAATATTATCATTAAGTAATGATATTAATGGTTTGTCATAAGTTACCTCCTCTACAAATTCTTTTGCGCTAATTTGAGTAGCGATCTCATCTACTTTTTCTGCCGAAACGAAGTCAGCGTTTAAATATAAATCAATACTATTTTGGAGCGGGTTCTCCCCTAGGTATTCTACAAAGTTTTCGCCTAACTCTGCGCTATGTGCCTCGGCAGCTTCTTCTTTGGACACAAATTTTATCGATTTTGTATAATCGGCAAGCGCAAGAGATTTTTCGAGTTGTTTCATCTCCACCTCTTTAGCCGTATCCTTAAAGTAAATACCAACAGCGACGGTTTCTTTAAAGTAATCTGCTACTTTCTTAGTATTAAGAACGAGTAGCCCTAATAGCCCTAATAAAAACAATACCAAAGCAATGCTTACCACCACAGAGAAGTAGGAAGTAATCAATCTACGTTTTTGATACTTTTCAAAAGAAGAACTCATTCGTCAGGTTTTGCGTAAAAATAATAAATAGTCTGTTCTCCGCTTATGAACGGTCGATTATGAATTGTATTTTTATGAACAAGATTTTTTACGCTTTATGTGAGATAAACTCAGGATAAATTAAAAAATAGGACAAAGTCGCGTAATCCTGGTATGAGCATTAAAACTTGACACTAACACGGCACGCTTCAGTCCTTATTTAATAATTAATATAAGCTACATATATGAATATTTTAATTTATGGCACTGGCGGTGTAGGCGGATTTTTTGGCGGTAAACTTGCACTCAGTAAACATAAAGTCACTATGATTGCTCGTGGGGCACATCTAGAAGCCATACAGAAAAAGGGGCTTCGAGTAAAAAGCATCACCGGAAACTTTACAGCATATCCTGAGCTAGCGACAGACGACTTATCAGAAATCGAGACTCCAGGCCTAGTCATCTTCGGAGTAAAATCTTGGCAGTTAGAAAATGCGATAAAAGATATATTGCAATATTGTAATGATAACACAATATATCTACCACTACAAAATGGAGCTAATAATTTAGAACATCTTAACACCGCCGTTCCAAAAGAACAAGTCCTCGCTGGGCTATGTAGGATGATAAGTTTTATAGAAAGTCCTGGCGTTATATCAAATCCAGATATTCCCCCTACACTGCTCTTTGGAGAACAAGACAATGCAGAGACAGAACGTGTTCAAAATATTCTTAAAATCTTCAAATCGGCCAAAATTGATGCGGCTATTCCTGATGATATTCAGCTTGCTATATGGGAGAAATTCTTGTTTATCACTACTGTTAGCGCCATAGGAGGCCTAACTAGAGTAGGCATAGGCACAATGAGAGAGAGTGATTATATAAATGAGCTCATGCTCAAAACAGCTCAAGAAGTTTGTGAGGTTGCTCTTGCCAAAGGGATAAAACTCCCTATAAATACAATAGAAAATACGTTTAAAGCAATTAACAGACAATCGTACGAAACCACAGCTTCCACCCAACGTGATATTATGCAGGGGAAACCCAGCGAGCTTGAGAATTTTAATGGTTACATAGTAAAGGAAGGGAAACAACTTGGCATAGCAACACCTGTAAATAAAATGATTTATGAGCTCTTACTCCCACAAGAGCGTAAGACTAGGCAGCAACAAGTAGTCTAATAGAGTACAATGATATTATGTTCCCTAGTCCTAGACGCTTTTGCAAAATACCCTGAGTTTATCAAACGAAAAGCGTTAAAACCCTGAACCCACTTCCGTCCTAGTAGAGAATTGCTTAATTTTCTTCTCAAGATAAAAACCAACAAAAAAATGAAAATCAATTTCCTCCTTTTATTCCTCGCTATATGGTCAGGAATCTCTTTAGAAAGTATTGCACAAACCCCAGATGAGTCTAATTATGAAGCACTCCAATACCGTCTCATCGGTCCTTTTAGAGGTGGACGTAGTGCAGCCGTGACTGGGGTACCTGGACAACCAGACTTGTTTTATATGGGAAGTACGGGCGGTGGCGTGTGGCGTACGATAAATGGAGGTAAGGAATGGGAAAATATCTCTGACGGATTTTTTGGTGGAAGTATAGGCGCGGTCGAGGTCTCAAAAAGTGACCCAAATGTCATTTACGTAGGAGGCGGAGAAAAAACCCTACGCGGTAATGTTTCATCAGGATATGGTATTTGGAAATCTGAAGATGCTGGAAAAACGTGGTTTGAATCAGGCTTAAAAGAAAGCCGTCACATCCCTAGAATACGAGTACATCCTACAAATTCTGACATCGTATATGCAGGTGTTTTAGGAAATATATATAAACCTACACAGGAGCGTGGAGTTTACAAGAGTACAGATGGAGGTAAAACTTGGAGAAGAACTCTATTTTCTAACGAAAATAGTGGAGTCGTAGATTTAATTATAGACCCAAATAATCACAGAGTTTTATATGCAACCACTTGGAACGCACGACGTACACCTTATAGTTTAAGTTCTGGAGGAGAAGGCTCTGCACTATGGAAGAGTACAGATAGCGGAGAAACGTGGAAAGAGATTTCTAAAAAAGAAGGCTTTGCAGAAGGCACTCTAGGTATTATGGGCATTACCGTATCCCCAGCAAACAGTAATCGTTTGTACGCTATGGTTGAGAATCAAAAAGAAGGTGGTCTTTACACCTCTACAGATGCAGGAAATACTTGGAAAAAAATAAACGATGAGCGTAAATTACGCCAGCGTGCTTGGTACTACACAAGGCTATATGCAGATACTAAGGATGAAAGTACAGTCTACGTGCTCAATGTGCGCTATCACAAATCTACAGATGGCGGAAAAACCTTTAGCACCTACAATGCTCCTCACGGTGACCATCACGATCTATGGATTGCTCCAGAAGATCCTAAGCGTATGATTATAGGTGATGATGGTGGAGCACAGGTTTCTTATGATGGTGGTCGTTCTTGGAGTACTTATATGAACCAGCCCACAGCACAATTTTATCGAGTGACCACAGATAATGCATTTCCTTATAGAATTTATGTCGCGCAGCAGGATAATAGCACGATCAGGATTCCCCACCGCACGGAGAACAGAAGTATAAGCGAAGATGATTGGGAAAGTACCGCAGGAGGAGAATCTGCACATATTGCTGTAGATCCAGAAAATAATGAGATCGTTTACGGAGGGAGCTACGACGGTTTTTTAACCCGGGTAAATCACGATAAAAACACGGTACGCTCGGTTTCTGTCTGGCCAGACAACCCTATGGGGCACGGTGTAGAGGATATGAAATACCGATTCCAATGGAATTTTCCTATTATTTTTTCAAAGCATAACCCTGACCGTCTGTACACTTTTTCTCAGAGCGTACACGTGAGTGAGAATGAGGGACAGAGTTGGAAGGTCATAAGTGGCGACCTAACAACAAATGACCCCGAAAAAATGAAATCTTCGGGTGGACCCATTACACAAGACAATACCTCGGTAGAGTATTACTGTACCATTTTTGCAGCAGCAGAGTCACCTCTTAAAGAAGGATTACTTTGGGTAGGAAGTGATGACGGTCTCGTACATATTACTCAAAATGGTGGAACGAGCTGGGAAAACGTAACACCTAAGGGTATGCCTGCAAATATGATGATAAACAGCGTGGAGCCGAGTGCCTTTGATGAAGGAACGGCCTATGTAGCAGGAACACGATATAAATTAGGTGATTTTACGCCCTATTTATATAAAACGACCGATTACGGAAAATCTTGGAAAAAGATTACAACCGGTATTCCTGCAGAACATTTTACGCGTGTTTTACGTGAAGACCCTAAACAAAAGGGGCTACTCTATGCTGGAACAGAAACGGGTATGTACATAAGCTTTGACGACGGCAAAAATTGGCGTTCATTTCAACTTAATTTACCTATCGTTCCCATTACAGACCTTACCATAAAGGATGATAATTTAATTGTAGCTACTCAGGGACGTAGTCTTTGGATTATAGATGACTTAGGGATGTTGCATCAGTCCGCTTTCGCGAAAGCAAAAACAAACAAACTCTTTAAGCCTAAACCCACCTACCGAATGGGAGGCTCTAGTAGTAAAAAAGCAAGCCTGACCGAAGGAACAAATCATCCTGCAGGAGTAATCACTTATTTTAACATCCCTAACTACGACAAGAAAAAAGACACCATAAGCTTGACTTACACGCGCAAAAGTGGAGACACATTAAGATCTTTTAGTACTGCTGCAAAGAAAAAAGAGGATTCTCTCGAAGTAAAAAAAGGAGGAAATATGTTTGCTTGGGATACTAGAATCAAAGGAGCAGAGGAACTCAAAAAAATGATTTTATGGTGGGCAGATCTTGATGGTCCTAAAGCCACACCAGGCAAGTACAATGTCTCTTTAAATATTAATGGGGAAGTACAAACCGAATCTTTTGAAATACTCGCAAATCCTAATGCCGAAGCTACCATTGCAGATATGCAAAAGCAATTTGACTTTATTGCAGATGTCAATAAATCTGTAAACCGCGCACACCAAAGTATTAAAAAGATCAGAAAAATTAATAGTCAACTTAAAGCTTTTACCACCCAATATAAGGACGATAGTCGTACGACAGATTTACGTAAAAAAGCAGAAACGATGCAGGAAGAATTTGGCAAGATTGAAAAAGAACTTTACCAAACCAAAAATCGCTCAGGTCAAGATCCACTCAATTTTCCAATCAGGCTTACCAACAAATTAGGACATTTAAACAGTCTCGTAGGGATGGGGGATTTTGGCCCTACAGACCAAGATGTCGCTGTAAAAAATCAGTTAACCGCCGAAATCAATACACAGTTAGAAGCTTTTGATAACATGCTGGACGGCGAGGTGGCAAAGTTTAATGATGAGTTTAATAGTTTGAAGCTGGATTATTTGTTTGTGGAGGGAGAGGAATAAAGTGAAATCTGATACTTAATAAGTGCTGTGTTATGCCGTACTTAAATTTTTACACTCCTTCGTATCTTTGATACTATGTCCGAATACTACCTATACTTCAAATCACTACACGTCATCTTTATCGTTACTTGGTTTGCGGGGCTTTTTTATATGCCAAGACTTTTTGTATACCAAATAGAGGCTTCAGAAAAACCTTCGCCAGATAAGGAAATCTTAGGGAAGCAACTAGGATTAATGGCAAAACGACTTTGGAAAATCATTACAGGTCCCTCTATGGTTCTAGCGACAATTTTTGGATTACTGATGTTTTATGTCAGCCCAGGATTATTAGAACAACCGTGGATGCAAATTAAATTAGGTTTTATCATTCTTTTATTCTTTTATCACGCACGGACTTGGAAAATTCACACACAATTACAAGCTGGTAATTTTAAATATACTTCTCAACAAATGCGCCTCTGGAACGAGGGTGCAACGCTCATACTCTTTGCTGTAGTTTTTCTCGCTGTGACAAAAAGTGCTACAAACTGGCTTTATGGATTTTTAGGTCTTATCGGTCTGGCAGTATTATTGATGCTAGGGATACGATTATATAGGAAAATCCAAAAGAATAATCCCGATGCCTGATATGTTTAAGTTCAGTCGTAAGTCTTTACGGTCTAATATTTTTACTTCGATGCTACTGCTTGTAGTCATAGCATTTGCCCTTATTGCAGGCGTTACTTACTTTCAGTATAAGGAGCAAATTAAAGACTACAATGAGGATAGGCTAGAGCGCAAAGAGTCTTCTATAAAAAAAACAATCAACTTTGTTTTGCGTAGCACAAGCTACGAGCTTAAAACAGACAAGCTAGAGTATATCTTTAGACAGGAAATTTTTGAAATTGCAAAAGTCCAGGGAGAAAACCTATCCATTTACGATTTAGATGGAAATCCATTAATCTCCTCTACCGAAACACTATCTAGCGGAAAGGTAGAACCGATGTCTCAAGAAATTTTAAATAAACTTGAAAAATCCCAAGAGAAACGCTACGTAGACCAAAGAGAGAACGAAAATATTTCTCAACAATTTTCCTATTCATATATAGACGACCCTCGATTTAAACCGTTGGGTATTCTCGAGATTCAGTATGAAGATAGCGATGCTTTTATCAATAAAGAGATGCGGGAAATCTTGTGGCGACTCGTGGCTGTAAATATCATTATGGTTATTATAGCCGTTATCCTAGCGTATTTCCTTGCTCGATACATTACAAGAGCTCTTAAAGCAGTAGAAAATAATATCAAAGAAACGCAGCTGGACAAGCGCAACGCAAAAGTCCAGACCCAAGAACTCCCGCTAGAATTACTTACCCTGGTAAATGCATACAACAGGATGATAGACGAGCTTGAGGATAGTGCCGCCCAGCTTGCTCAAAATGAACGTGAAGCTGCCTGGCGTGAGATGGCGAAGCAGGTTGCACACGAGATCAAAAATCCGCTTACGCCTATGCGACTTACGGTACAAAGTTTTGAACGCCGTTTTGACCCAGAAGATCCTGAAATACATTCTAAAATTAGGGAATACAGTAACACGCTCATCCAGCAAATTGATACCATGAGCAGCATTGCCAGCGCATTTTCAAACTTTGCAGATATGCCAGCCCAACAAACCGAAATACTTAATGTTCCTAAAATTGTAAAGCTCTCTATTGATATTTTTAATGAGCGATACATAGACTTTTACTGCGAGCAGGAAGAGATTATGGCAACCTTTGACCGGACGCAATTAATACGCGTGGTAACAAATCTTGTAAAAAATGCAGTCCAAGCCACAAAAGACATAGAACAACCCAAAATACTCGTTGAAGTAGCCCAAAATAGTGATAGCGTCATCATCTCCGTAAATGACAACGGACTGGGAATTACAGAAGAAAACAAGTCAAAAATTTTTGAACCTAAGTTTACAACAAAATCCAGCGGTATGGGCTTGGGTCTTGCAATGGTAAAAAATATTGTAGAAACCTATGGCGGAAACATTACTTTTACAGCATCTCCCGAGGACGGCACCACATTTACGGTGATATTCCCTAAGTAGTTGAGGAGACTTTTTACGCTTTCTGTGAGATAAACTCAGAATAAATCCCGAAAGCGGAAGAACCAATAGTATAATAAGCGATGAGCGGGATGAGATTTCCGCCCACGCAGAAATTAAATAAATATGTCATACAACAACATCCTATCCGAAACGGCAAACGGTATCACGACCATTACCATAAACCGTCCCTCTAAACTCAATGCCTTAAATAGAGAAACGATTGATGAGTTGCATAACGCTTTTGCAAAAGCAGACTCGGATACAGACACTAGAGTGATTATCATCACAGGTTCAGGCGAAAAAGCTTTTGTGGCGGGCGCAGATATCTCTGAGTTTGCCCACTTTGAAGTAGCCGAAGGTGCCGCGCTTGCTAGAATAGGGCAAGAACAACTTTTTGATTTTGTCGAAAATCTAGGAACTCCGGTAATTGCAGCTATAAACGGTTTTGCGTTAGGAGGTGGCTTAGAACTAGCGATGGCAGCTCATTTTAGAATTGCCAGCGACAATGCACGTATGGGACTACCAGAAGTGTCACTTGGGGTTATCCCAGGATATGGAGGAACGCAACGCCTACCACAACTGGTAGGAAAAGGCCGCGCAATGGAAATGATAATGACCGCAGGAATGATAGACGCAACCGTAGCATTAGATTATGGGCTTATAAATCATCTAGTACCACAAGATGAACTAATTACTCTTGCAGAAAAGCTTGCCAGTAAAATTATGCGTAATTCGCCAGTAGCCATTGCTGTGGCAATAGGCGCAGTAAATGCAGGGTTTAAAGACGGTGTAAACGGTTATGAAGCCGAAATCGAGGCTTTTGGAAACTGCTTTGGGACAGATGATTTTACCGAAGGAACAACAGCTTTTCTTGAAAAAAGGAAGGCAAATTTTAAAGGAGCTTAATCCTTGAGTTATAGAATAAATTCTAAAATGACTGACGGGCAAGATTCCCACCCCCTGAAGAAATAAAAATACATATTATGAAAACACAAGAATTCTTAAACCTACTAAAAGAATATCAAGGCAAATCCTTACTCTTTCAATATGCGCCAAACCTTCTTGTAGGAGCAAATTATCATATTACTGAAGTTAAGCATATTACAGTAGATTCCGTAGACTGTGGTGCAGGAGTAGATGCTTGGAAAGAAACAATTATCCAACTGTGGGAAGACCCTAATGAATTAGGAAAAACGGAATTTATGAGTGCTTATAAAGCAATGGCAATTCTCTCTAGAGTAGGCAAATTGAAACCGTATGTTATAGATGCAGAAGTGAAGATTGAGTACAGTAATGCAAACTTTCACACGGCGCAACTTTTTGTTAACGATTACGAAATACGTGGCACAAATTTGATGTTTAAATTAGCCAGTATCCCAACAGATTGTAAAGCAAAAGAAGCTTGCGGTATCCAGCCAGAGAATGTAATAAAAGCACAAGGCAGTTGCGCCCCAGGCAGCGGTTGTTGCTAGAGAATGAAAATGGATTATACGATACGAGAATTTGAGAAAAGGGATTTCCCTACTTGTGCTATAATTTATCAAGAAGGACTAGACACTGGAATAGCCACTTTTGAAACAAAAGTGCCGGACTACCAGCAGTGGAATACTAAATATTTAGAACAGTGCCGCTTTGTGATTTTGAGCAAGGACGAAGTCCTTGGCTGGATTGCATTGACACCTTTTTCCAATCGTAAAGTCTATAGTGGTGTTGCAGAAGTAAGTCTTTACATTTCTAAAACCGCTAGAGGAAATGGTTTAGGAACCGCATTACTTAAAACCTGTATCCTACAGAGCGAGAAAGAAGGTTTCTGGACCTTACAAGCAAAAATTTTCCTTCAGAATAAGGGAAGCTTACATTTATTTGAGACGTGTGGATTTAGAAAAGTAGGCGTGCGTGAAAAACTGGGAATGAGAAACGGTACTTGGTACGATAATATCTTACTAGAACGAAGAACTCAAACTGCTTAAATATAAATCGATGAAAAGAAACATACTAGTACTTTGCACAGGAAACAGCTGTCGTAGCCAGATGGCACACGGGTATTTACAGAAAGTTGCTGGTGATAAGCTTAATGTCTATTCTGCAGGAATTGAGACGCATGGTATTAATCCTGGAGCCGCTGCTACGATGAAAAAGGATGGCATAGATATCACAGGTCATACCTCAAATCACGTAGATGAATATCAGGGCGTTTCTTGGGATTTTATCATTACCGTATGTGACCACGCTTATGAAAACTGTCCATTTATCGCTGCGCCAGATGCCGTACGGTTACATCACAACTTTTACGACCCTTCAAAACTAGAAGGAACTGAAGATGAGAAGGAGGCCGCTTTCGCGAAAGCGAGAGAAGAAATAAAAGCATATTGCAAAAACTTTATTGCAGAGCACCTAAGTTAGGACTTGCGCGTAATTCCTAAACCTTTGTGAAACCGTCTATATTCTTGTGCGTTAGGTTGTAAATTGATAAACAACCAAAAACCAAGAAGATGAATTTAGATTGGAAATACTTTGTACAAGGAATAGATATGTTGCCGGAAATCTTTCTCGCGGCTATTGGAATTTATATTGTCATACTCACGTATACTCAAATCTTTGGGCTTAAGAGTTTCAGCAAGATGACTGGCTTTGACTTCCTTAATACCATTGCCATTGGTAATCTTCTTGCGATGAGTATTGCCACGGCAAAACCTGGTCCTGCGCTGGGCGCATTAATTATTGGAATTCTTTATCTATTTAATTATCTCATAACGATTGCTCGATTTAAAAGCAAGACTGTCGAACAGGCTATCGATAATTCACCTATACTCCTAATGCGTGACGGAGAAATCCTGCACGATAACCTCAAACAAACTAAAATCACCGAAGATGAACTGCGTGGAAAATTAAGGGAAGCAAACGCCTTCCGACTAAGTCACGTACGCGCTGTAATTCTGGAAACTACGGGAGACGTTAGTGTGATGCATACTAGCGAAAATCTAGAAATAGAAGATTATATTTTAGAAGGTGTACGCTCGTAATTTAAAACTAGTAAGCTATGTCACAAAAACCAGATTTTTCCAACCTTAAAGCATTATTTATAAACTGTACTCTTAAACAGTCTCCACGTATGAGCCATACACAGGCACTTATGGATGTTTCTCAAAACATTATGAGGTCGGAGGATGTTACCGTAGAGAACCTCCGCTTTGTTGATCACGATGTAGCCTTTGGCGTCTATCATGATATGACCGAACACGGAGCGGGAAAGGATGACTGGCCAGCAATATGGGAAAAAGTAGATGAAGCAGATATTCTGCTTATTGGTACGCCTATCTGGCTAGGTGAGAAATCATCGGTCGCCACTCAACTCATAGAAAGACTGTATGCGGAAAGTGGAAAGCGCAATGATAAAGGACAATACTATTTTTACGGCAAAGTGGGTGGCTGCATCATTACTGGAAATGAAGATGGGATAAAACACGTTGCGATGGGAACGCTTTATGCATTACAACACATAGGCTACAGCATCCCACCACAAGCAGATTGTGGATGGATAGGTGAGGCAGGCCCTGGGCCAAGTTATAATGACGAAGAAAGTGACGCAAAAAACAATGACTTTACAAATCGCAACACCACCTTTATGACATACAACTTATTACATCTAGCCGCAATGCTAAAAGCTCAAGGAGGTTATCCTGCCTATGGAAATTCTAGGGGAGATTGGGATGATGGAACTCGCTGGAATTTTGAAAATCCTGAGTATCGATAAGCTTAGTATGTTTTTTACGCTTTCGCGAAAATTCTAAATACATAAAAATCTGTTTCTAATCTAAAAAACTATTAATTCAGCGATTGTAATCGCATAATTAATACTAAATTTGCGATTACAATCGCTGAATTTATGATTTTAAGAAGTATTACCTCGTTGCTAGAGCGTAAAATTAATGACCGAAAGATTATTATTTTACTGGGACCGAGGCAGGTGGGCAAAACTACCTTGCTTAAAAATTATTTTACAACCCCAGATACTCTTTGGCTTAATGGCGATGAATCTGATGTACGCACTTTACTTACAGATGCGTCCAGTACGGCGCTCAAACGGATAGTTGGCACAAAAAAAAGACTAATAATAGATGAAGCCCAGCGTATTCCTAATATAGGTTTGTCCCTTAAATTAATATATGATGAGATACCACACGTCAAAGTAATTGCTACAGGGTCTTCATCTTTTGAATTATCAAACCAAGTTAATGAACCCCTCACGGGTCGTAAGTGGGAGTATCACTTATGGCCACTAAGTCATAACGAGATGGTTTCACACACTAGCTTTCTGGAAGAAAATAGACTTTTAGAGCAACGTTTGCTCTATGGCTTTTACCCAGATGTAATTACAAATAGTGGCGAAGAACAAAGCATTATAAAACAGCTTTCTGATAGTTATCTATACAAAGATATTCTAGCGTGGCAAGATATAAAAAAACCACAGAAACTAGAAGCATTATTGCAAGCTCTTGCCTATCAAATAGGTCAAGAAGTTTCCTACCAAGAATTGGGAAGACTTACAGGAATGGATAATCAGACAGTAGAGCGATATATAAATTTACTAGAAAAAGCTTTCGTAGTTTTTAGACTACCGTCTCTGGCTAGGAATTTACGCAACGAACTTAAAAAAAGTCGTAAAATCTATTTTTATGACTTAGGAATACGTAATGCAATTATAAATAATTGGAAACCGCTGGCATTACGACAAGATACAGGCGCGATGTGGGAGAATTTCTTAATTGTTGAACGCCTCAAGTTTAAAGCCTACAATAGTATTTTTACAAACGATTATTTCTGGCGTACACACGCCCAACAGGAAATTGACTTTATAGAAGATTATCAAGGAAAATTACACGCCTATGAATTTAAGTGGAATAATAAACGCTCAGTTAAATTTAGCAAATCATTTACAAGTGCGTATCCTGATAATAAACTAATGGTAGTAAACCAAGAAAACTACTTCGATTTCATAAGTCAGACTTAGCTAGTTCTAATTACTCCTCATCGTCCTGAGACCGCCCGTATTTTTTCTCAAGCTCTGCCTGAAATTCTTCCATAACGGGTTTTACGGTACTCTCGGGCAAGTCGGCGATTTTAATGTACATCAGGCCGTCTATGGCATTGTTAAATAGTGGGTCCACATTAAAGGCAATTACCTTTGCGTTTTGTTTAATGTATTTTTTAATGAGAACAGGCAGTCTTAGGGAACCTGGCTCCACTTCTTCTATAAGTTTATCAAACTTATTAAGATCTGCCTTACTCTCGTCAAAAACAAATTCCTTATCCTCATCTGTAAGTTTTACCTTAAACTCTTTTTTAGGTCTTATATACTGCGCGATGTACGGGTCGTAATAATGCGACTTCATAAACTCAATCATCAGGGACTTTGAAAAGTTTGAGAATTGGTTAGAAATACTCACACCTCCTATAAGGTATTTATGTTCTGGAAAACGTAGTGTTGTGTGCACGATTCCTTTCCAAAGCAAGAAAAGAGGCATCGGTTTTTGCTGGTATTCTTTAGTAATAAATGCGCGCCCCATCTCAATGCTCTCACTCATCATCTTATGCAGCTCCGGCTCAAATCGAAAGAGGTCTTGCAAGTAAAAACCATCAATACCGTATTCCTTATAAATTTTTGCACCTAATCCCATACGATAGGCACCTGCCATTTTTTTTGCATCTGCATCCCACAGAAACATATGGTAGTAATAGCGATCAAACTTGTCTATATCTGTAGCCTCGTTCGTCCCTTCCCCTATTGCGCGGAAGGTGATCTCCCGCAAGCGCCCTATCTCCTGTAGGGTACTGGGCATTTCTTCAGCTGGAGCGAGAAAGACTTCGTAATTTTTAGATTGTAGGAGGCGGCGGTCATTTTTGCGCAAGCGGTCTATTTCGCCCTCTATGAGCGCGTGACTAGTTTCTCTTACTATTTTTTTAGGCTCTTTTGGAACTTTTAAGGTTTGAGGGATGTTGCTTAACAGTCTCTTTTTCTCAAAGGTTTTTGCTAGCATATAGGTTTTCTTGCGCAGAAACTCTGTAAAATCTTCTAAGCTTTCGTGTTGCTTTTGAGCTTGCACCTTAATCGGATTTCCTATACGTACTTTAATTACTCTATGTTTTTGCGTGAGTAGCTCACTAGGAAGTTTTGCGGTACGCAGCGTATCGCTTAAGCGTGATAACTGGTAAAATAATCTGCTGTTTTTTGCGTGAAAATAAATAGGAACTACAGGGACTTCTGCTTTTTTGATAAGCTTCATCGCTGCCTCTTCCCAAGGCTTATCGATAATGAGTTTATCGTCTTTATAAGTTGACACCTCTCCCGCAGGAAAAACACCTAATGGATGACCGTCTCGTAAATGGGAAATAGCACTTTTAAAACCTGCAATACTAGACTTTGCATCTTTGTTATTTTCAAAAGGATTTACAGGCATTACGTACGGCTTAAGCGGCTCGATACGGTGTAGGAGAAAATTTGCTATAATTTTAAAATCAGGACGCTGCTCGAGCATAAGTTTGAGCAATAAAATGCCGTCTATACCTCCGAGAGGATGATTTGAAATCGTAATATAGGCCCCATCTTTAGGAAGTCGTTTAAGGTCTTCTTCTGGAATTTCAAATTTAATTTGAAACTCATCTAAGAGTGCGTTCAGAAAATCAAGGTCACTCAGGTGCTTGTTACGGTCGTAGATTTCATTAGCCTTAGAAATCTTGAGTACTTTCATTAAAGACCACCCCATAAAAGTGCCCAAAAAGCCGAATTTATCGACCTTTATGGCGCGGGCAACTTCTCGAGCAGTAACAAGACCCATATTGATTTATAAGTTAAGTAGGCAAATATAGCGATTATGCATTTTTTTGCGGTGGTGTCCTTACAAAGACCATCTATAATTAGTTTTGTGTCACAAGTTGCACGGTGTTTTGAGCAACTTGTTTGAGTAGGACTGTTCTATTTTTTTGAAAAATATCGAGCACCTTTGGCGTAAAGTGCCTTATGGTATAAAGGGATACTCCCTCTATTGTCTGTACCTTAAACTTCCCTTTGAGGTGATTTACTAACTCATCTAAATGTTTAAACTTATTATCTACACAGACTGAAAAGCTGATGGCAGAGTTCTGTATGAGATCTACTTTCATTTTATATTTTGCCAGTAATTTAAAAACCTCGCCTATATTATCTTCCATCATAAATGAAAAATCTAGTGAAGACAGCGATATTAAAACTTGACCCTTCTTAACGATATAACATGGCACGTGCGGAACAAGAGTTTGACCTTTACTTACTGCTGTTCCTCTTTCTGTAGGATTAATAAATGATTTTACAAATAATGGAATTTCCTTACGTTGTAGGGGTTGTAGCGTTTTGGGATGGATTACAGAGGCTCCGTAAAATGCAAGCTCAATAGCTTCCTCATAGGAAATCTGATGGAGGAGTTCTGTGTTTTCAAAAACTCTTGGGTCTCCGTTAAGAACACCAGGAACGTCCTTCCAAATGGTCAGACTCTCGGCATTAAGGCAATAAGCAAATATTCCTCCAGAATAATCTGATCCCTCCCGCCCTAACGTTGTAGTAAAATTATTACTGTCTGATCCTATAAACCCTTGTGTGATGGATAGTGCTTTAAGGTTTACCTTTTCTTTTATCGCTTTTTGTGTTGCATCCCAATCTACACGCGCATCACGATAACTATCGTCCGTTTGTATTAGATCTCTAGCATCAATCCAATTATTTTGCAGACCGTTTTCATTAAGGTATGTACTTACCATTGTTGTAGAAATGAGCTCCCCGTAACTTACAACTTGGTCATAAACAAAGTCGTATTTGGGTGATTTATTCCAAGCAAGAAACCCTTTAAGTTCGCCAAAAAGTTCTTTAACGCGGTCGTATACTGCGTGACCTTTAGGAAATAGGCCGTCTAAAATTTCTTGATGATAGGTTATAGATTTATGGATTTGAGCTGGCACCGTAGTTTTATCACCAAAATAAGCGTGAATTACGTCTTCCATTGCATTTGTCGTTTTTCCCATTGCAGAGATAACGACAAGTTTTTCTGTGGTTCCAGTGGTTAATAGAACCTGCAATACATTTTTTACTCCCTCGGCATCTTTTACTGATGCTCCTCCAAATTTGAATATTTGCATTTGATTTGATTAAGTTGCTTTTGCAAAATTTATTGTAGTATGACTTATAAATTAGGATGTACTATTATCTACTTTAATTTGAGTTGTTACGCTTTCGCGAAAGCGTAAACTAAAACCTTATAATTGTTTTACATACTTTTTTAAACGATCATCATCCATCTGCACGAGATACCAATCCTTGAGAAACTGAGCACCGCTACGATCATAAAAATCTATGGCCTCTTTATTCCAGTCTAGAACAACCCACTCTACACGTTTTACATCTTCCTGTGCTCCATACAACATCACTTGATCGTAAAGTCCTTTGCCTATTCCCTTACCGCGATGTTCCTGTTTTACAATAAGGTCTTCTAGGTGCAAAGATTTACCTGCCCAAGTAGAAAATCTAAAATATACCAATGCCATTCCCACAATTTTATCACCTAGCGTTGCCACAAAACAAGTAAAAAGCCGATTTTCTCCAAAACCTGAGTCTACAAGCGTTTGTGCATTAATCTTTACGGCATCGGGTTCTTTCTCAAAAACAGCGAGCTCTGTAATAAGCTCCAAAACTGCGGGCATATCTGCTGGTTGTGCTTTTCTAATTGTAAAACCCATAACTTAAATTTTATCGCTGTGCTAAATTATAGAAATATGCGGAGTATTAGTTTACGAAAACGTTGTAGTAACGCGGAATTAATCTATTTTTGCGCAAACAGCAAAAAAATAGCCTTGTGTCACGAAAAAATCAAACTTTAGGGGAGTTCATTATTGAAAATCAATCGGAATTTCAATATTCCTCTGGCGAACTTTCAAGACTTATCAATTCTATAAGGCTTGCAGCAAAAGTCGTTAACCACGAAGTAAACAAAGCGGGACTCGTAGACATTGTAGGGGCCGCAGGAGAAACAAACATTCAGGGTGAAGACCAGCAAAAACTAGATGTGATGGCAAACAACACCTTCATATCCACCCTTACAAATAGAAATATTGTATGTGGGATTGCTAGTGAGGAGAATGATGATTTTATTACCATTGAAGGGCAAGGAGAGGACCACAAGAATAAATATGTTGTCCTGATGGACCCACTAGACGGTTCTTCAAACATTGATGTAAATGTTTCTGTAGGTACTATATTTTCTATTTATAGACGTGTGACACCTCCTGGTTCTCCAGTTACTTTAGAAGATTTTTTGCAACCTGGACGCAATCAGGTCGCCGCGGGATATATTATTTATGGTACAAGCACAATGCTTGTATATACCACGGGGCACGGAGTAAATGGCTTTACACTCAATCCTGCAATAGGAACCTTTTATTTATCACATCCCAATATGCAGTTTCCCGATATGGGAAATATTTATTCTGTAAATGAAGGAAACTATAATCACTTTCCAAATGGTGTAAAAAAGTACATTAAGTATTGTCAAGAGGAAGCAGAAAATCGTCCATACACCTCGCGATATATAGGTTCCTTAGTTTCTGATATACACCGTAACATGATTAAAGGTGGAATTTATATCTATCCCAAAAGTTCTAAAGCGATGAACGGCAAATTGCGTTTACTTTATGAATGTAATCCTATGGCCTTTATTGCAGAACAAGCCGGAGGAAAAGCAAGTGATGGTTTTACTCCGATTCTAGACTTAAAACCTACAGAGCTACATGAGCGAGTTCCATTCTTTTGTGGCAGTAGACTTATGGTGGAGAAGGCAGAGTCCTTTATGAGTAATTCATAGTGTTTGAAACAGCTTTAAGGCTGTATTTTTTTTATATTTGAGAGTTGACAATCAAGCACCGACCAAATTATGGCTAAAAAGGCAAAAGGAGCAAGCGAACCAGTTCAAGACGCTGCTGCAAATTCTAAGATAGAGGCGATTAAAAATCTCATCTTTGGAGAAAATATTCAAGAATACAATCACGAGTTTGATACCCTAAAAACGGACATAGCAAATAAGCGTGAAGAGCTTATGGAGTATGTAGATGATGCCCGCAAGGAAATAATGACAGCAGTAGATAATTTAAGTACTGATGTAAATATACGTATTTCTGACCTTGAGCAAGCGCTGCACGATAAGGCACAAGACCTTGATAATCGTAAAGTAAGCAGAGACAGTCTAGGTGATATGCTGATTCGTCTAGGAGAGAATATCAAGGCATAATTACTTCTTGCAATCTGCCTATGACTACTGACGAACGTCTAGAAATCTTAAAGGAACTTTTACTCACAGATGAGCAAAAGCCAGAGAAAGACGTTTACAAAAAAATTAAAGCTCTCGAAGACAAACAAGAACATCTTTCAGAGAGAGTAAATCCTCTTATGGATGCTCGACTGAATGCGTTTGTTCAGGAAATCCCAAAAACACTAGGACCTACCATTACCGAAACTCTTAAAACGGAAATCAAAAAATCCCAAGATGCGGTTGCAGAGGCACTATATCCCGTTATGGGAAAAATGATCAAGAAGTACGTTCAAGCAGAAATTAAAAAACTAAACGATGACATAAACCAGAAATTAAATAAGACATTCTCGTTTAAAAACTGGTTTAACAGCAAAAATGACCATCAGAAAAATGCAGCAGCTCTCATGGCCGAGCTATATAGAGCTCGTATAGAACAGATAATGGTTATTGAGAAAGGCTCTGGATTGCTTAAGGCAAACTATTCTAAAACCCAGAGAATGGACGAGGATATGGTTGCAGGAATGCTCACAGCCATAAAGAGTTTTGTAGAGGATGCCTTTACTGGAGAGAAGGAAATGATGTTAGAGCGTATAGATTACGAATTATTCACAATTCATCTCCAAAACTTTTCAAAGTATTATATTGCGGTTGTACTTACGGGTATTTATGATGATGAGTATAAGAGCAAACTGGAGGATGTTCTTCTAGACTTTGCTCAATTTGTTATTAATGAGGATGATTTAATCCGACCCAATCAATTTAACAGAAAACTAAAGGAATATTTTACAGATGAGCGTATCTAAGAAAATTGTCTTATTAGGTCATTTTGGAGTAGGTAAATCTTCATTACTTCGGAGATTCGTAGAGGATACGTTTTCTGAAAACTATATTGTGACCATAGGGGTTCATATAATGAAAAAAGAAGTAAGTATTGCCGGTGAGCAGGTAACACTTATTATTTGGGATGTAGAGGGTACAGACGACTTTACAAAATACAGACCTTCTTATCTAATGGGAGCAGCTTCATTTATATACGTATTTGATGCTTCGAGAGAGGTTACTTATAGTGACCTTAAGTATAATTTAGAACACTTAAGTGAGAAGTATCCACACGTTCCTGTGCATATCATCGGCAATAAAGTGGATTTAGTCGATGCCAATATACTTCAGGAAAATCTTTTAAGTCAAAATATCAAGCCTGACTATCTTTCAAGTGCAAAAACTGGAGAGAATGTCGAACAGCTGTTTGAAAACGTAGCAGCGCAAGTGCTTAAGAATGATTGAAGAACTAAGAAAAGATTTTGTTAAAAATACCACGCAGATTATTGTTTCAGATACGGAAAGTAGAGTTTTACAATCTGACAATAATATCCTGAGCATTCCCACAGGAAATTACTTGACAAGCGTACACCCTTTCTTCTACACCATTTCAAACCTTTTGGAAGAACCCTTAGATGAAAACTATTTCTACTGTGTTCAGATAGAAAACTTAGGAAAAAATTACTTTTTTGATATAAAAACTAAGATTTATAGGAAATCAGGGCAGGTTGCACTTTTTTTAATTGATTTTACTGAACACTACAAGAGTGTACATAAAATTAAGCAAGCAAGAAATGAATCTATAATAGACTTTAACATTGCCCAGGAGCTTAATAACGAACTTCAAGTACAGCGGGGTTTCAAAAATAAATTTCTCGCAAATGTAAGCCACGAGATAAGAACTCCTTTAAATAGCATTGTAGGTTTTATTCAGGTGTTACAAAATACAGGGCTTAATAGAGAACAACTTGATCTTGTGAATATTGTAAAAAGTTCATCAGAGAATCTCAAGTCAATAGTGAATGATCTTTTAGATATTTCTAAAATAGAAGCGGGAAGGTTAGAAATAAAAAACAAACGCTTTAATCTTCACTTACTTCTAGACGAACTTGTAAAAGCACATCAAATTCAAGCTGAAGAAAAACGTATAACATTTCAATTTGAAAGAGGAGAATCACTTCCTCGATTTATCGTTTTAGACAGACTACGCCTCAATCAGGTTTTAGTTAATTTACTGGACAATGCCATAAAGTATACACAAGTAGGAAATATTACATTTAGTGTAACTACCCCATCAAAAAATAGACGTAAAATTCCTATAGTTTTTGAAGTTAAAGATACTGGAATAGGTATAGACGCAGAGAATGTTACGACTATATTTGAAAGTTTTACACAACTAGAAAAAAGAGGTCTTTTTGGAGGGACAGGTCTCGGGCTCAGCATCGTAAAACAGCTTTCTGAGCTAATGGAAGGTAAAATAGAGGTTGAAAGTGTAAAAGGAAAAGGAAGTATTTTTAGATTTACGGTAGAAGCAGGTGTCTCCCACGATCAAAAAGCAGAGAAAAAACTTAGGTCACGAACATCTAAAAGTAAGGAGTCTAAAAACTCTAAATATCGCGTACTTTTAGGCGAAGACATAGAAGTAAATCAGTTATTACTCATGCGCATTTTTGCAGACCACCCCGACTATAGCCTTGATATTGCAAAAAACGGAGAGCATGTTTTAAAATTACTGGACCACTACAAATATGATTTAATCCTGATGGACCTCACGATGCCTATAATGGACGGATTTGATGCAACCGCACGTATACGCAATCATAAAAATAAACACATAAGTAAAATTCCCATCATTGCTTTGAGCGCTAGATGCTCTGATGAAGATATAGAAGAGAGTAAAGAAGTAGGAATGAATGGATATCTTATAAAACCTATAGATGAGCGAGAGCTTTTTCAGACGATGGAAAAATTAATTCAACGCTATAAACGTAAGGGCCAAGGGGTGTCATAATTCCCAATATTGTTTACATTTGATCCTACCCTAAATTATAATCATGGACACTTTTTGGTTTTATTTTAAAGAAGGATTGTACCACGTTTTAGACTGGAAGGCTTACGATCACATTCTTTTTTTAATTGTACTCACGGTCCCGTACTTATTTTCTAACTGGAAACGGCTAGTTACACTTGTAACCATTTTTACGATAGGTCACACGCTGGCACTCGCACTCTCCGCGTACGGTGTAGTTTCTGTAAAAAGTAGCTGGATTGAACTATTGATCCCTATTACTATTCTCATCACAGCGCTATACAATATCTTTACGGCCGGCAAGAAAGCGCGTAAGGAAAGCGTGGGCATTTACCTTATTACGACCTTATTTTTTGGACTTATACACGGTCTAGGCTTCTCGACTTATTTTAAAATGATGACCGCAAGCACAGAAAATAAGTTGTTACCCTTACTTGAGTACACATTGGGTATTGAGGTTGCTCAATTAGTCATTGTTATCGTAGTGCTCATTTTTAGTTTTATAGGCCAATCTCTATTTCGATTTTCGCTACGCGATTGGGTGATGGTAATTTCGGCAATTGTTGTGGGTATGATAATTCCTATGTTATTCGGTGCCTTTGGTGTCATTTAGACCTTTTTTGGTTAAAAAAATTCAAATACATTGTTTTTAAAAGATGAGCCCCTTACATTCGTTTAGGAGTGGACCCTTGTTTTTATGCTTTCGCGAAAGCGTACCTAAAATCCATTCACATTATTCTATTTTCTAAAAGAATTTATGCCAGATAAACAAGCAAAATATGACAAAGCTTACCTCCGAATGGCACAGGAGTGGGGTAAACTCTCCTATTGTAAACGCAAGCAAGTAGGTGCTATTATTGTAAAAGGCAAAATGATAATCTCTGACGGTTACAATGGTACACCTACTGGATTTGAAAACTTTTGCGAGGATGGTGAAGGGTATACAAAATGGTATGTCCTGCACGCTGAGGCAAATGCAATACTTAAAGTAGCTGGATCTACACAGTCCTGTCAGGGAGCGACTTTGTATATTACACTCTCACCTTGCAAGGAATGCAGCAAACTAGTACATCAAGCAGGAATAAAGCGGGTAGTTTTTAAAGAATCATATAAAGATAATAGCGGAATAGAATTTTTACAAAAGGCCGGCGTTGAAGTAGTACATCTCCCTGAGATACACATATGAAAATAAAGAAAAAATACACTCCATTACTATTTGCCATAGGGATTGTCCTAGGGATAATGCTGGGCAGTAAGCTCAATTTTGGCCAGGCAGATGGAGGTCTTTTTTCTAGCAATGCAAAAAAAGAAAAACTCAATCGCCTTATAGATTATATAGACTACGAATACGTAGATGCTGTAGACACAGACAGTATTGTAGATGTTACTGTAAACGGGATTTTAGACAATTTAGACCCTCACTCGGTATATATTCCTAAAGATGAACTTCAAGATATTGAAGAGAGTATGAAAGGCGACTTTGTGGGAATAGGAATTAGTTTTTATCCTTATAAAGATTCTATTGCCGTTATTCAAGCCATAGAGGGAGGCCCTAGTCACCGCGCAGGCATAAAGGGAGGTGACCGTATTGTATATGCAGATAACATCCCGCTTTTTGGCGGATCTATTTCTGATGACTCCCTTTCCAGTATCTTAAAAGGAAAAATAAATACCCCAGTAACACTTAAGGTTAAGAGAGATGGAGTAGATGATCTCATAACTTTTGATGTAAAAAGAGGCCGCGTACCTCTTTCTAGTGTGGTTGCAGCTTATATGCTTACTGATAAAATGGGCTATGTTAAGATTAACCGTTTTGCAGAGTCTACACACGACGAGTTCATAATCGCAGTAAAAAAATTACAGCGTCTAGGGGCAACACAACTCACACTAGATCTACGTGATAATCCAGGAGGATACATTTCTTCTGCAGAAAAAATTGCAGATGAGTTTCTAGAAGAGGATAAACTAATCCTATTTACTAAAAATAAAACAGGTAAGATAAATAAAACCTATGCAGAGGACGATGGTATTTTTGAAGACGGGGAAGTATTTATTTTAATTAATGAAAACTCTGCATCTGCTAGTGAGATTGTGGCTGGAGCTCTCCAAGATAATGATAAGGGTCTTATTGTAGGTAGAAGATCCTTTGGAAAAGGTCTTGTACAAAGAGAAATGGCACTAGGAGATGGTAGCGCAGTACGACTTACCATTGCTAGATATTATACCCCTACAGGGCGTTCTATTCAGAAATCCTATGAGAACGGGAATGATGCCTATTTTCAAGATTATAAAAATCGCTATGAAAATGGCGAACTGCGAAGTATAGATAGTATAAAAGTAGCAGACTCATTGATGTTTAAAACTCCTTTAGGCAAAATAGTATACGGTGGCGGCGGTATCATACCAGATATTTTTGTTCCGAAGAACACAGACTATGAAATAGAACACCTCAATTATGTCCTACGACAGGGGCTTATGAGTCGTTTTGTTTTTGACGTACTAGAGAAAGATAGACCTTATTACAATAAGCTGACAGAGGAGCAATTTAAAAATGAGGTTGTTGTAACAGACAAAATTGTGCTAGATTTTATATCTTTCGCCCAGTATAGACAAATTAATTTGCGTGCTCGTGCATATATGGCTGAGTATAAAAGATACTTAAAAGCTACTATGGCGCAGCAACTTTTTGGCAATACTGCTTTTGAGCGTATGGTTAACGAAGACGATGCAATGCTCAATAAAATTAGAGAAATTACAAACTAGGAAGGGGGTCCTATGCTAATAATTGCTTCTGTATTTGTATTTATAATCGCTGTTATATTCCGACTTTTGGATAATAGTGCCGGATTACTCATATCTAATGGTATCTCCGTAAGCCCATTTTATCTTGCTCCCGAAGTTGTAAAAGATGAGATGGAAAAAATTAAAGACGAGCGCCTTAAGAGAAAACTACGCAGGACACTCCTGTTCCAAAAATTACATAAGATTTTTACCGTAGCTGCAATAATCACCCTTATAGTAGGTATCGCTTTTGAGATTTACGAACCACAGTTGATTTATCTTTTCTAAGAATTCCCCTTAGCTCTTTCGGCTATTTTTTTGCTGCTCCTTAAGATTAACAAAAGTACCACTACGCACGCACAACCTATTACTCCTATTGCCGCAACGGCATTATCACCTTTAAAAGACTGGTCTAAATTAATTTGAGTAGCATTAAAGACCCCTAATACTATCGCCAAAATTATCAATACAATAAGTGCCTTTTTCATCTATTTTCTATCTAAAAAGTTCCTGAATATTTGCCGTAAACAACTTTACTGCAATCGCTAGCAAAATTACACCAAAAACTTTGTGTATCACAGCAATCCCGTTCTTTCCTAGAAAGCGCTCTATATGTTTAGATGTCTTAAGAACCACATAAACAAGCAGGATATTGAGAGCTACAGCTACAAGAATATTCATCAGTTCATATTCGGCACGCAAGGCTAGCAACGACGTTAGCGTTCCTGGACCAGCAACCAGCGGGAAAGCAAGTGGGAACACAGATACTGTTTTCTTGCTCAACGTCTCATCATCTTTAAAAATACTCACCCCGAGAATCATCTCTAGTGCTATAAAGAAAAGGATAAACGACCCCGCCACAGCAAACTCATAAACATTAATCCCAATAAGACCTAGTATACTCTCTCCTACAAACACAAAAAGAATCATTACCACAAGCGCCACGAGTGCGGCTTTCTCGCTTTGGATGTGACCTGCTTTCTTGCGCAGTTTTAGGATTATAGGAATACTACCTATAATATCGATCACAGCAAAAAGAACCATTGTAGCTGTAAGAATTTCTTTTAAATTAAACATAGTCTAATGTGTATTTGAAAACGGCGGCAAAGGTACCTCTAATATGATGATCAGTCTTGTACATTATGTATGAATAAATTGTAAAATATAGGTTACGCTTTCGCGAAAGCATAACTAGGAAACTTGGCACTACTATAAGTTTTATCAATCATTCGTTTAATTAATTAAATGAAAAACTATGAATGCTACGTTTATAATTAAATACCTTTAAGAATTCTAAAAAGACAATAAATCCGAGATCGATGAAAAATACAGAAACCTTTGACCTAAATGATCCATCTAAAGTTGCCAAATGTCCTTTTATGGGTGGTGCAAACAAGCAATTTGCTGGCGGCGGAACTACAAACCGAGACTGGTGGCCCAATGAGTTAAGACTAAATATTTTAAGACAGAACGCTACAAAGTCCGATCCTTTGGGAGAAGATTTTGATTATGCAGCGGCCTTTAATAGTGTGGACTTTAAGGCTCTTAAGCAGGATACTTTAGACCTTATGACAGACTCACAAGATTGGTGGCCTGCAGATTATGGTCATTATGGAGGTTTTATGATTCGTCTTGCTTGGCACAGTGCAGGAACCTACCGTATAGGTGATGGGCGTGGTGGAGCTAGTTCTGGGACACAACGTTTTGCGCCTCTTAATAGCTGGCCAGATAACGGAAACTTAGATAAGGCTCGCTTACTGTTATGGCCTATTAAAAAGAAATATGGTAATAAAGTCTCTTGGGCAGACCTCATGATACTAGCAGGTAACTGTGCATTAGAGTCTATGGGCTTCCCAACATTTGGTTTTGCCGGAGGTCGTGAAGACACTTGGGAGCCAGAGCAGGACATATATTGGGGAAGTGAGACAGAATGGGGAGCAAACGATGAGCGTTACTCAGAAGGAGAATTAGAAGCACCTTTAGGAGCAGTAATGATGGGATGGATTTATGTAAATCCAGAAGGTCCTAACGGTGAGCCGGACCCTATGGGATCTGCCGCAAACGTGAGAGAAACCTTTGGACGTATGGCAATGAATGATGAGGAAACTGTTGCTCTTATTGCTGGTGGGCATACTTTTGGAAAAGCACATGGAGCTGCAGACCCAAATAAATATGTAGGTACAGAACCGGCTGGAGCATCTATAGAAGAAATGAGCACAGGATGGAAAAATAGTTTTGGCACAGGAAAAGGCGATGATACAATCACTTCGGGAATAGAAGGCGCTTGGACTCCGAACCCGACACGATGGGATGCAGACTATTTTGATGTATTATTAAACTACGATTGGGAACTTACAAAGAGTCCTGCTGGTGCTCACCAATGGACACCTACAGCAGCCTCTAATGCAAAAATGGCACCTACGGCCGGAGACGCATCAAAGACACAACGTCTTATGATGACTACAGCAGATATTGCATTAAAAACAGATCCAGAATATTTAAAAATATCTAAAAGATTCCACGAAGATCATAAGGCTTTTGAAGATGCCTTTGCTCGCGCCTGGTATAAACTCACACACAGAGATATGGGGCCGATCGAAAGATATTTGGGACCTGAGGTTCCTAGTGAAGAATTATTATGGCAGGACCCATTACCTAAAAGAAATGGATATACACTTAATGATGCACAGGTTGCCACACTTAAAAACGCAATTGCAGATAGCGATTTAACCGTTTCAGAAATGGTGTCTACAGCTTGGGCAAGCGCCTCGACTTTCAGAAATTCTGACAAACGTGGAGGAGCAAACGGAGCTCGTATTGCTCTTGCACCACAATCACATTGGGAAGTAAATAACCCAGAACAGCTTCATAAAGTGCTTGTCTTCTTGAGGGATATTAAAGAAAATTTTGACGGAGAAGTTTCTCTAGCAGACTTAATTGTACTTGCAGGATGCGTAGGTGTAGAGCTTGCAGCAATGGAAGCTGGCCACGACATCATAGTTCCATTTACACCAGGACGTACTGATGCTACTCAAGAGCAAACTGATATTGATAGCTTTGGCTATTTGGAACCAAAAGCTGACGGATTTAGAAACTACGTGAGCAAAAAACAAAAAGCAACTGCTGCAGAGCAGATGCTCATAGACCGTGCACAATTATTAAACCTTTCTATCCCAGAAATGACAGCCCTTATAGGGGGAATGCGCGTTCTAGGTACTAATTATAACGGATCAAAAGTAGGAGTCTTTACAGATAGAGTCGGTCAACTCACAAACGACTTTTTTGTAAATATTCTAGACTTTACATACACTTGGAAAGCGCTTTCATCTGACGATACGTTATTCTCGGGAACAGACCGTCGTACTGGTGAAATGAAATTTACAGGCTCTAGAGCAGATTTAATTTTTGGCTCAAACACAGAGCTAAGAGCCGTTGCAGAGGTGTATGGAGCCAGCGATGGTGAAGAACGCTTTGTACACGACTTTGTGAAGGCATTTGTAAAAGTGATGAATGCAGATCGTTTTGATGTGAAATAGATTTTTTACGCTTTCGCGAAAGCGTAATAACCTCAAAAACTGGTTCAACATTGAGCCAGTTTTTTTATGCCATTACTTAAAACGAATATAGATATAAACACTTAGTTTTTAAATAATTACATTTATTGAATGTAAATTTAAAATATTAAGATGGTTCATTTTCAACACAGTCTCGCCCGTATCGCTGTATGGAATCTAGCAGGGTATAATCCAAAAAATACAAGCTTAGGTATAGACCCGACCAGCAAAAGAGCGGCAAATCAAGCAGAAGGTCTTGCCCTTCTAGATGCAGAACTTGTTACCCTCGTCGAAGTAAGTCCTATAAGTCACATAAAAACGCTCGCAGATATGATTGCTAGCGAGTATGGCATCATTTATAACTATACAATTTTAGAACAACCAGATGGGCATATCCATATTGGTTTTTTACATAAAGAAGGTGTACAAGTTTCTAATGCACAACTCATCGAAGGTTCACAGGGTGATTACGGGCGTGGCCGTCGCGCTGTACGTGTAGACGTAAAAATTAATAAGTTTAAGGCAGTTCTCATAGGCGTTCATCTTAAATCTGGTCGCGACAGACCAGAGCAACAACTGCGGGATAGTCAATGTAAATTTATTGGAAACTATATCACAAAGCTGAGAAACACATCTGGTTTTAAACGACGTACGATATTACTTATGGGAGATTTTAATATGATTCCTGGGCAGGACGTGAGCAATTTTCATCATCTGGGCGGCGATGATCTTATGGATTTTGTTTCCTGCTGGGATTTACAGGATCGGTTTTCTCATATTTTAGAAAAAGGACGGGCAAATCTTTTGGATGGCTTTGCGGTATCGCGTACCTACGCAACAGATTATGTAAAGGGGAGCTTACGTCTTTTCCCAATGCATTGGACGATGAACCTAGGCCGTGAGGCTTTTAAGAAACAAGTTTCAGATCATTTACCCTTTGTTGCAAGTTTTAAGATATTTTAAAAAACTCAAATTACTAGAGCTTATGTTTTTAAAACGACGCTTCCCAATTCTTTCCAAATAGTATGCTCTAATGATTGTGTAGAAAACTGAATAATTATAAAGGTCTGCTCTGAATCCTTATCAAACTGCTGCCTCGCACGTATGTTGAGCTCTATAATTTTTCCCGTATGAAACCCATCAAAAACGACTAATTTACCCGTATAAGTTGTAGTAAAATCATCTTTGCTCAGCATATCAAGATAAACTATAGGATCTGGAAACTCGGTGGCCCAATGGTTAGGTTTCATTAATCCATCATAATAATATTTTAGGTTTTCTGAAATTAATCGTGTGTCTAGCGACTCCCTAGCCTCTAATTTCCACCCCATTACTAACGACCAAAAACAATCGCTTTTTGGGTCTGACCAGCCTGGGGCAAAAAGTAGTTCTTCATAACCCGTAACGGTCATCCCAGGAGCCCAATCTACGGGAAGTACGATAATTTCTGAACTCCAGTCATTATCTGCTTTTAGAAATGAAGGATGACTTTCTTCCTGACAAACTACTTGAGAGGAAACGGTCAGAGATACTAGGATAGTAAAAAATAGATAGTTCATTATTTAAAAGTCAATAGCACATCAAATTCAATAGCATCACTTATCGCTTGGTCTTTGAGTTTATGGTTATAAATGATTCCCCAGCGGGTTCGGTCTATTTTAAATTTTGTTTTAAAAGTATTGTTCTCTCCGCTTGCTGTAGCATAAAACTTTTGCGACTTTGTAATTCCCTTTATTGTAAGATCTGCAGTTACCTCGTGCAAGTTTTTTTCTTTGATGTAAATCACATCTGTAATTTTAAGCACGGCTTTTGGAAATTTTGAAACATGAAAGAAATCCTCGTCGCGCAAATGTTCTATGGGACTCTCGTGGTCTATATCTGGATCATTTGCAATAGTGGTCATATCGATGGTAAATTCGCCCCCTGTGATCATATTGTTCTGGGTCTTGAGCGTTCCCTTTTCAAATTGTACGATGCCCGGATGCTCGCCGAAGTTAAAAGAGTAACTCCCCTTCCACTTAATGATACTTTTATCTGTATCCAGCGTGTAATTAGTATCTAAAAATTGTGCGTTACATATAGCGCTACTTAAAATGATGATGGTGATAATGAGTTTTTGCATCTTGTTTTTATTTTCGAGTAAAACTAGATGCGGCTGGGACTTTCAAGTGTCAAAATAATGTAAAAGAAGTGTCAACAGTTGTAAAATCTCGGTTAGAAAGCGGTTATTTGCATCATAATGAGCACAAAAAAACTACAGATCATTACAGCAATCATTTGCTTGCTTACCATATCGTGGATGGTTCCCTTTCATGAAGAGCCTGACAATAAACTACCCGAACGTGTAAAAATTGCTTTACGTCAGGTTGGGAATGAACTTTTATTATCTAACCAGGACAGCACTTCGATTATATTACCTGTCATTCAGCTGGAGCCTCTTAAATACCAGCTCTCATTTGAGAAGGAACTCACGTTTTTTCCTGATAGCCTTGTTGCGATTCTTGATAAAAATTTTGCAAAAGCGGGATTACCAGAAAATTATATTGTCGAAGTTCTCAGGTGTGAAGATCGCGAGGTATCCTACAGTTACGAGATGAATATTGATATTGAGCAAACGATCGTACCTTGTTCCGGACGGCAGGTGCCGGACGCTTGCCATACCATCGAAATCCTTTTTATAGAAGAGGCTGCACCGCTTTCTACCACTAAGATCGCTATTACGTTATTTGCATTTGGAATTTTGGGACTTGTGGTTTTCCGCTCCCGAAATGAATTCGGAACAAGTTTTCGCGAAAGCAAAAAAGGGACACCTCTATCGCCTTTACCAAATGAAAATTATGAGAAACTAGGAAGCTTTCACTTTTATCCTGAACAGAACAAACTTGTAAAAGAAGCAAAAGAGTTGCCCCTATCGCGCAAAGAGTGCGAGCTCCTAGCCATATTTGTCGCCAGACCTAATGAGATTATCAAGCGAGAGGAGCTTACAAAAAGCGTTTGGGAAGACAACGGCGTCATTGTAGGCCGAAGTCTGGACACCTACATTTCAAAACTCCGCAAAAAGCTGAAAGAGGATGACTCTATCAAAATTGCAAATGTGCATGGGGTGGGCTACCGACTGGAAATCAACTAATTAATCATATTTATAGCTAGACTATGTTAAGGTTTTAACAAAACCCACTGACAATGTTTAATCTTTGTCTACTTTGGTTAAACATTTTAAAAATAGCTATGATGAAAGCAATTCTCTTAACCATAACATTATTCTTTGTCACGTTGCCTATGTCACTTCAGCCAGAGGCTCAAGAGTTTCAGGGCAAGGCCTATTATGCTTCTAAATCTAAAATGGAATTAGGAAGCTGGGGCGCGAGAATGAGCGAGGCTCAGAAAAAAGAGACCTATGCAAGACTCAAAAATCGCCTCGAAAAAACTTATATTCTAGATTTCAATAAAACGGAATCAGTTTTTAATGAAGAGGTTAAAATGGATGCGATGTCTGGAGCTACAGACACTTGGGGAGCAAATTTCGCCAGAGGTGAGCAATATAAAAATGTAAAGGAAAATCAACTTGTGCAGAGTCAGGAGTTTTACGGAAAGAAATTCCTCGTAAAAGACAAATTACAAGAAATAGACTGGCAAATGGGTTCCGAAACCAAGCAAGTTGGGAAGTACACTACCTTTAAAGCAACCGCTTCTGTTCCTACTGCAGATCTTACTTGGTACGATTTTTCTTGGGGAGACCTTAGAACTGCTCAGGCATCTGACACTGCAAGTGCAGACGGAGAAACCGCTGAACCAGAAGTACCAATGACAGAAGTAGAGGCGTGGTACACGTTACAAATACCCGTGAGTCACGGTCCAGGGGAGTACTGGGGCCTTCCTGGATTAATCTTGGAAGTAAGTGCAGGTAATATGACAATGTTATGTTCTAAAGTGGTAATTAATCCAGGAGAGAGCATCGTAATAGAAGCACCTGATAAAGGAAAAGAAATCACAAAAGCAGATTATCAAAGTACCGTACGCACAAAAATGCAGGAAATGAGAGATAATCGTGGACGAAGAAGAGGGTAATACGATCACTATTTTTCCTGAAATCACTAATCTTCAAGACACCTCTCAATGCGAAACATAATTACTATTACAGTATTATTTGTAACCCTAGCCTCAACTGCACAAATAAAACTTGAGGGCGTTGTAAAAGATAGCTTAAACAATGGATTAGAACTTGCAAATGTTGTAGCCTTTAATCAAGCTACAAATGCCTTAGAATCTTACGGCATAACAGATGAAAAGGGAAAGTATTTACTTAAACTCGCTGTTAATAGCACATATAAAATTCAAGCGAGTTATATAGGAATGTCTACCTATGAAGAAATCCTTGAGACTAAGGAATCCAATATTATAAAAGACTACACCTTAAAACCAGACAACTCCCTTAACGAGGTAGAGCTTGTATATGAGATGCCTGTCGTGGTGCGCGGAGACACGCTTATCTACAATGCAGAATCTTTTAATACTGGCTCTGAACGTAAGCTAGAAGACGTACTAGAAAACCTCCCCGGCGTAGAAATAAACGAGGACGGGCAAATAGAAGTAGAGGGAAAAGTCGTCAATAAACTAATGGTAAATGGTAAAGACTTTTTTGACGGAGACACAAAACTTGCTACAAAAAACATTCCGTCTAATGCCGTATCAAAAGTTCAGGTTTTACGCAATTATGCAGAGGTAGGTCAACTGAGTGGGGTACGCAATAATCAAGACAATGTTGCCATAAATATTAAGCTCAAAGAAGGGAAAGAAAATTTTTGGTTTGGAGATATCACTGCTGGTGGAGGTACATCGCCAGATAACGAGTTATATGTATTACAACCCAAGCTTTTTTACTACAGTCCTAAATACAGTATTAACTTTATAGGAGATCTTAATAATACTGGAGAAGTTGCACTTTCTAGAAGAGATATTAGAGGTTTTGGAGGAGGTTTTAGGTCTCCTAGCAGGAGTAGTGGTACAGACATTAACTTAGGTGATAACAGTCTCAGTTTTTTGACAAATCAAAACAATGCTTTAGAAATTGAAAACCAGCTGGCTACGGCAAACTTTAGTTACGCACCTAACCCTACCCTAGACCTGAGCGGTTTTGCTATTTTTAATAGCAGTCGTATTATTTCCAGAGAAACAAGCTTTATACAATACACAAATACGGATTTAGGAATTCCGGACGAAGTCACAGAGCAAAGTACAAGAGAACGATCTGATCAAGGACTTATGAAGCTAAGCGCTTCTTACCAACCTAATTTGAATAATCAAATGGATTATGATATCCTAGGTCGTATATCACAGGACTCTCAAGACCAGAACCGTTTTTCTTCTGTAATAGGTAATACAAATCAACTAGATGAAGTAACACCTTTTAGTCTTAATCAAAGTCTCAACTATTATTATACACTAGATGAGAATAATATATTTGCTTTTGAAGCACAACATTTATTTAAAAATGAGGATCCTTTTTATAATGCTTTTCTAGACAATGATCCAGAGGGAGAAGATGCATTTGATAATACGGCAATTGCGTTAGGACTGGACACTTCTCTTGATAATTACAACGTAGGGCAAGAACGTCGTATAAAATCAAATCAGCTAGACGCAAAGCTTGATTATTTTCATATTCTCAATAAGCGTAGTAATATAAATTTCACTTTTGGAACGATATTGAGTCGTCAGGAGTTTAACTCCAATATTTTCCAATTTCTTACAGGGGGTGAAATCTTAAATCCCACGCCTAATTTTAACGCCGGCCGTGCCTCTAATGATACCGAATATAATTTTCGGGATATTTACCTTGGAGCACACTATAGAGTAAAAACTGGAATTTTCACCTTTACTCCTGGCTTTTCTGTACACGCTTATGGCAATAAGAATATCCAGTTTGGAGAAACTTTTGAAGATAATTTTGTGCGCATCCTTCCAGATTTTGAGACGCGTATCCAGTTTAAAAAGAGTGAATCTCTTACGGCGCGTTATGAACTGCGTAACCAGTTTACAGATGTGACTAGGCTTGCTCAGGGTTTAGTGCTTAACGATATCAATAGCATACAATTTGGAGAACCAGACCTACAGAACGCACTCTCACATAACGTAAGCTTACTCTACAGTAGCTTTAATTTATTTAATTATACAAATGTCTTTGCGAGAGCTGCCTATTCCAGCAATGTAGACCAGATCCGTAGCTTGACCAGTTTTGACAATGTGATACGGACAAGTACTTTCTTTAATTCTAATTTTGCAGACGAAAATGTAAGTGTTTTTGGTCGTGTGCAGCGCACTTTTGGGAAGATAAGAGGAACGCTTAACGCAAGTTTTAATTACAGCAAGATAAACCAGTTTATTCAGGGCACGCAATCTCTTAATGAAGGATTTACGCAAACATACACCCCAGGAGTACGCACTAATTTTAAAATAGCACCTAACGTGAGCCTGCAATACCGCTATAGTGTGACAGATAATAATCAGGGTAATCGCAAAACAACGTTTGTGACAAATGCACCATCTATAGAGGTAGATGCGTATATCTTAAAAAAGTTTACTTTCCGTACAAATTACAGTTACACAAATCAAGACATAGGTAATGGCCAGTCACAATCCTTCCAGAATTGGGATGCAAATCTTTCATATCGTAAGGACCGCGATGCAAAATTTGAATATGAAATTAGAGCAACGAACTTATTAAATATCGACTCTCAGGTACGCAATAGTGCAAATAACATTTCGGTTTTTAACGCCGAAACGTTTATACAACCACGTTTCTTGACTTTTAGAGTGGTCTATAGTTTGTAGGGATTTTTTTACGCTTTCGCGAAAGCGTAACTATACAAAATGCCATTATAAAGAGAATGCTTAAACGCCCATATACTTTTAGTGTTGCTACTGCACCGTATACTTGCCACTCGCAAATGCCGAAACAATCCCGCTATTAGGTGTTTTACAGTTGTTGGGGTAGTCTGAAAAGTAGATACATTCGGGAATACCATTTTTGAAGGTGACACGCACATTGTTTTTTTGTGTTCCTAAAAATCCTTTGTATTGATAACTACCGCCCATAACGACAATCTTCCCAGTAGTGTCTTTACGTTCAAAGATACTAGAAATGCTACCCGGCACATACCGGTTCATTGCCCAAGTTCTGGATTGGTCTTTTATAAGGTCGTCTAGTAGTTTCTTTTTGTTCTGTGTCGCGGTGGGACCCCCGGCTTTTTTCATCTTAGTATACTTGCTTTCTGCGTTTATACGTACTGCAGGCTGGTTGAGGGCAAAGCGTTTTAGATTTTCTTCAAAGGCGAGGATCGCAGGACTATTACAGGGATTAAGTTTAAAAAAAGTAAGCATATCAACTTTAAGCCCTTGCATTTTATGTATCATATCGACCGAGTTTCCCATAGCATTAGGGTCTGTTAGGATTTCAAATGTGACTTGTAATCCTTTTTTTCTAAGCGCATTTTCTGAGGTTACTTTTGCATTATATAAGTCGGGTTTTGCGTACACCCCAGAGCCTATCCAAACATATTCCACACAATATCTATTTGTTTCTACTCCGTAACCATCTGTGGTAACACTTTCTGTCTTGCAGACCTGTTTCTGCATTTCTACTTTATTATCGGGTAGATATTGAGCACATTGACTACCGAAAGTATACAGATATTCACTAAAAATAGACAGAAACATAGGGTCTTCAGACGTCATTTTGATATGCTCAAAATGCCCTCGAAAGATGTAGTCATAAAACTCAGCATAATAAAGCCCATCGGTTACGATTTCTGTGGGTGCTGTTTTTGTTGAGGCCGTTGTTATATCGGGAGCAAACACCGTTATAAAACTTATAAGAAGCAAAATAGAGTGATATCTTTTCATAGCATAAGATTTTAAAGTGCTAATAGTCAGATAAATATACCAATTTTTTTAAACCTAATAAAGGCTAGTTTTAGAACTCCGTCTCCAGAAGCGCAAGACAAATCTTAATCCCTTGTCTGATATTGCCCACACGTATATTCTCGTTGGGATTATGCTGGTTATTATCCATATTTACCATAGGCAAAATAACCGTAGGAATATCCAGCGTATTTATCAAGGGTACAATAGGTACGGTGCCGCCCATAATGCGGATAGTCACGGGGTTTTCGCCAAAAGCTTCTACCAGACGTCCTCGGATGTTCTTACCAAATTCAGAATCAGTTGGCGTTCTAAAGGCATTTACAGATGTCTTTCCTGTAAACTTTGCAATTTTTGCGTAGGTCAGACGCTCCTCCTCGGTTGGGTCGCGGTCTATGACGTAGTATCCTTCGTCCTTGATATGTTTTTTGATTTTTTCTAGTTGGCTATCGCCGTCGGTTTCTGGGACGAGTCTCACATCTATGTTTGCAACAGCATATTCTGGCACGACGGTTTTAAGGCCTTCGCCGGTCCACGAAGTTCCAATCTGGCGAATGTTTAAGGAGGGGAATTGTAGCGCTTTTTGATAGGTATCCCCTACTTTTTCTGCGGAGTGAATCCCGAGAGCGGCATTAAATTGAGCTTTAGAATAAGGAACTGAAGAAAGAACTTCGGCAGCTTCTGGAGTGATTTTAATCCCTTCATAAAAACCATCTACAAGCACTCGTCCATCTTCATCCTTCATACTAGATAGTAAATGTGTCAGTCTAAAGACTGGATTTGGCGCATAGTTTCCGTAATGTCCGCTATGCTGCGGTAATCGTGCACCATAGGTGGTGATGGCACAGGTCGCTATCCCGCGACACCCAAAGGTGAGCGTAGGCTTATTAGAATCGTGCGCCGGACCGTCCATCACCACAAAATAATCTGCAGCGTAGCGTGCTTTATAAGTAGCTAAGGTAGAAAGTAACGCGCTAGACCCATACTCCTCTTCGGGGTCAAAAATGATTTTGACATTAAATTTTGGTGTTTTATTTTGCTGCTGTAATACTTCTAGTGCCGTAAGAAATATGGTTATTGGCGCCTTATCATCTGCCGCAGCACGGCCAAAGATGCGCCACTCATCATTAATGTTTCCATCCAGTTTACTCCAGTCTATCGCTTGCCAATTTCCAGCTGCATCTTGTTCTTTAAGCACGGGCGTAAACGGGTCCTCTTGATTCCACGTCATGGGATTTATGGGTTGACCGTCTATATGGACGTAAAAGAGCACCGTTTTGTATTCTGGATCGTAAACTTTTTCTGCAAGAAGGATAGTAAGTGTGCTTGATTCTAATAAGCTGGTTTTAAAACCCAGTGCTTTATATTTTTCTTGTACCCAAGAAATGTTTTTAAGCATCAAGTCAGGATCTGCTGGGAGGTTTGGGATACTTACCAGTTCGCGGTGTTGTTTTAGAGTTTTTGAGAGAACTTCGTTTATTTGAGTGTCGTAGTTGGTTTGGGCTATCGTTAGGAATGGTAGTGAGAGGAGGAGCGCAAGGAAGGTTTTCATCTAATCAAGTTTTGACAGGTTTCTTTTGCTTTCGCAAAAAAGAATTTTTAGTATCACATCAAGATACGGATTTTGAGGGTTTCCTTTTTTCTGAGATAAGATAATTTTTAGGAAGAAGCAGATTTGTTATGAGTGGATGGGTCTGAGGGTATGTTTTGTTTTATGCTGGTGTTGTAGGCAGTATTTTATGTCATTTGAAACGACATTTTAATATCGTTAAAGTTTTTATTTTCTAAATCTGTTTTTGATAGTCCAAAATAATAAGTTCCACTTCCACCAAATTTTGTCAAATCAGAATTTATATCATAACAGTCAAATTGTAAAAGCAATTCAAATGTTTTTGATAATTCTAATATATCATTCCATCTCTTTTTATATTCCGAACTATCAACTCCATAAAGTCCTAATTCTTTTGAAGCAAAATCATAAACAACGCTCGATTGAATTGACCTGTCATATCCAAGAATCTGATGCATATTATCTGAATCTTGATATAATTCCTCTGTTATAAACTCCTCTGTTGGTTGATAAAAATAGAAGTATAAATCATCGTACTTTTTATTGAGTTCAAAAAATCTGTAATTCTCGTCATCTGGAATTGTATAGAATTCAAAATACTCGATTAAAGCTGTATTGAAAGATTGATTTTCTTCAAGGTCTTCTGGGAATTGCGTTCTGGTGAGATTTTCAGATTCGCTGTAGATAAATTTAAATTCTTGATTTACTCCATTAAATTCTTTCCATTTCTCATCAAGACTTAAAAAGATATGAAAGAAACCTTTATTCGGCAAAATATTTTCTTTGTCAAATCTCTTCAGTTCAGACAAATTATATTGAGCACAAAATAACATTGGAATATTATTCGCTCTTGGCCATTCAAAGTCTTTTGGCAAATCAGGTTTTCCACCAATTTTAGATTTTCCAACTTTTAAGTTTTTGTCATCACTCGCTTTTGTTTTAATTCCAATAGTTGGTCTAATCATTTTGATTAGTTTTTCCTTGTCCGCTTTTTCAATTTCGATTTCTTCCGAATTCCGAATGAATGACTTTATTTTCTCTAAATTACTATTTTTTAAAACTAAACATTTATTTCAGCGTAATGTTTTTGGGATATTGCGTACAACTCGTTATATAATCAATTCTATTATTCTTATACCTTAAGAGAACACAGATTAACAACAGTTTTCTCTTATCGATACATCGTAAATATAACCATCCTACCTCCTAACTAAACACGGATTCCCGTAAAAGCCACTAAAAATTTACCCTCTTATTTTTCTTAGTTCTAATTCTCATACCCATTATCTTTGCAATCTATGTTTCAACTTAAGGACACCATCGTATCAGAAGACATTATCGAGAAGGATTTTGTTTGTAATCTTAATGCTTGTAAGGGCGAGTGCTGTATTGCAGGAGAAGCTGGTGCTCCTCTAGATGAGGACGAGACAGAAATTATGGCTGCTATTTATAAAGATGTAAAGCCATTTTTGAGACCTGAAGGAATCGCTGCGATTGAGGCACAAGGGACACACATTGAGACCGACCTTGGGGATTTAGAAACTCCACTTGTAAACGGGAAGGAATGTGCTTATGTAACCTTTAACGACAAAGGCTGGGCAAGTTGTGGAATAGAAGATGCGTATAATGCTGGCAAAGTAGACTGGCGCAAACCTATTTCTTGTCATTTATATCCAGTTCGCGTTCAGAAGTATAGTTCCTTTTCGGCTGTAAATTACCATCGCTGGCCTATATGTGATGATGCGTGTACACTTGGGCAAGAGCTCAAAGTGCCTGTGTATAAGTTTACGAAAGATGCTCTCATACGTAAGTTCGGAGAGGCGTGGTATGCCGAGTTAGAAAAGACTGCCGCAGAGATGCAGTAAACCGTTGGCTTCCATTTTAAACGAAATGCTAGCGATACATAGGTCGTACTTCCTTCCCAAAAAAATAAGATACCACAAGAAGAATCAAAGCAACTAATGTCTGCGTAATACTATCGCCTGCGTAATGATGTGCCGCTGCGGCAAGGACAATATCAAAAAAGAACCCTGCGTACGCCCACTCTGTAAGCCACGGAATGCCGCGCCACAGTAGCATCAAAACCCCGCAAATCTTAAGAATTGCTAGCGGTATCACGACATACGTAGGATGATTAAAACTCTGGAAGAAACTCTCAATCATTTCTGTATTCATAAAATACATACTTGCTGAGTATAACATTAAAGCACAGAAAAGTCCTGTGGCAATCCAGTAAATGATACGTTGTGCTTTCATATTTAGCTATTATTTAGATTGGAAAAATTGATCTAGTCTTACCGCAAACTCCTATTAAAATTATCAATTTCCCCTTTTAATCTTTTTGCTTCGTCGTAAGTAATTCTAAAAGCTTTTAATGAAAGCTGTGAGATTTTACCATCAGCATTAATTTTAAGACTTTCCTTTATACTATCGTAGTCTATAGATTTTATATGGACAAAAGTTTTATCAAAAACAATTTTGTTTTTTAATTTAAGACGAACCGTGTTTTTTGAAAAAATAATACTGTCAAATTTCTTGTTTCGTAGGTGCGTTATTAAAAATGGTAAAATACCAGATGAGTTTAATAATAGTGCCTCTCCTACAGAGGGCTCAGACCTTTTTTGAAAAATAATAACAGGGCGATCCATATAGCGTTATTCGATAAGCTAACGATTACAAGCTAAAGACTACACTGCCATTCAAGAATACCTCCCCTCCACAATCTCCATAAACCGCTCTTCCTGCACCTCTTTTCCTTCCCAGTTGTTATAATCTGGTTTTATCATTTGGATTATAAATTGTCTCGCTTCGGTGGCGGTTTGGAAAGTTTCTAGCTGGCTGAGCACTCGGTTGTAGTCTGAGGCGCTCCCATTAAATAGGTGCTTTATAAAAGACAATTTATCATTCAGACCAATTTTGAGTCCTGTTTTTAAGCGGTCATTTAGGTTTTTTGGTTTGTCATCTACCTCCTCTATCGTGGTGTCTTTACGTTCAAAAATGGGCATTTGGTATTCGTTGCCTATCTCAAAACTATCATTTTTTCCCACGGCGGGTTGCTGTGGTATGATGGACTCGATAACCTTGTCTATTTCGGCGGCCTCTGGAGTCATCTCTGGCCACATATCTTTTATCTTTTCGATAACAGGCTCGTGTAGGGGTTCTTCTTTGTTAAACTGCGTTCCGTCTGGACGATGCCTGTCTGCCTCGTCTGTACCTTTTGCCTTTTCGTACCGTGCTTGATTTTCGGCGCGGATTTCGGCTGGGGTTTTTGACTTCTTTTTGATAGCGGGAGCTTGCTCTTTTTTTGGCGCAACTTGCGTCGCGGGTTGCTCTTCTATTTCCGCAACCTCTTCTGGTATGGTATCGTTGTTATCACGCTTTCGCGAAAGCGTAATCTCCTCCTCTATCTCCTTTAATCCTATGGTGGGCATTCCCATTTTTTCCAGCTTCTCTGCATAGGCAAGAATGGTGAGTTTGTCCTGCAGTTCTCTGGCTTGGGTTGCCATCTGAGCATAGTCTGCAGTATCGCGCAGTTGGAGTATTTTGTGTGCTAGGCTTACGAGTTCGGCCTTGATTGTTTTCTTCATAACTTTGAGATTGTACGGCAGAGTAGTAGCTTTTTTTGATACTTTTACCGCTCCCGAATCGTCGGGGCTAAATAAAAACGGGAGATTGCCCGTTTTGGTGTAGAAAAGTACAAAATGTTTCTCGAAAAAAGCATTTGCCCCAGCCCTAAAGGGTGTACTTTTTTTATTGTTTAATTTTCGCTCCCTTTAGGGCCGGGAACTGAAAATTGAACCAATTACAGTTTAATGTTTCTCGAAAACACGGTAAATCATAAAGAGCAATTTGGCTGGATTGAGGTCATTTGTGGGTCGATGTTCTCTGGTAAAACAGAAGAGCTCATCCGCCGGCTCAAGCGCGCTCAGTTTGCAAAACAAAAGGTGGAAATCTTTAAACCTGCTGTAGACGTGCGTTATGACGAGGAAATGGTCGTCTCACACGACAGCAACGAGATACGCTCCACACCCGTTCCCGCGGCGGCAAATATTCCTATCCTGGCAGACGATTGTGATGTGGTGGGGATTGATGAGGCTCAATTTTTTGACGATGAGATCGTGCAGGTATGCAATGATCTGGCAAATCGTGGCATAAGAGTGATTGTAGCCGGTCTGGATATGGATTTTAAAGGAAATCCCTTTGGCCCGATGCCCGCACTTATGGCCACGGCCGAGTATGTGACTAAAGTACACGCCGTATGCACCCGCACAGGAAATCTAGCCCAATACAGCTACCGAAAGGCAAAAAATCAGGACATCGTGATGCTGGGAGAGACCGAAGAATACGAGCCACTTTCTCGAGGAGCCTACTACAAAGCAATGCTGCGTGACAGACTGAGAAAAATGGACGTAGCAGATGCCCAAGAAATCGCTCCAAAATCTGAAAAGGAGTCTAACAACTCATAAAATATGGCGATTACCCGCTTAGAAATAGACCTCGAGGCCCTGCGCCACAATTACCAATATTTACGTTCTAAACTTACCGATGGTGTACGAATGATGGCCGTGGTTAAGGCTTATGGATATGGTAGCGAGGCTCAAGCGGTCGCAATAGAACTTGAAAAACTGGGTGTCGATTATTTTGCCGTGGCCTATGTTTCTGAAGGAGTCGCACTGCGAGATGCAGGAGTCCAAACGCCCATTCTTGTATTGCATCCTCAGCCGGATAATTTTGAAGAAATGGTCGAGCGGTGCCTGGAGCCAAGTATTTATAGCGCGAGGATGATGGAGCTTTTTTCCGCTTTCGCGAAAGCGAAAAACCAAACCAACTACCCCATCCATTTAAAATTTAACACGGGCCTTAATCGGTTGGGATTCTGGGAGTCTGATGTGTCTTGGATTTTAGACCGCTTGCACGAAAAAAACAGCATAAAGGTAAAATCCATATTCTCACACCTAGTTGCCAGCGAAGACAAAGCCGAGGAGGAATTCACCCTCAATCAGATCCTGAGTTTTACAAACATTTCAAAAGAACTCTTGGAAGGATTGGATTACGTGCCATTCCTGCACCAGAGCAATACTTCGGCTATAATTAACTATCCTCGGGCGCAGTTTGATTGTGTACGTTCTGGCATCGGGTTATATGGTTATGGCAATTCTGAGGAAGAAACTGCACGATTAAAACCCGTGGCGCGATTAAAATCTGTCATTTCACAAATCCATAAGATTGCGCCAGGAGAAAGCGTGGGATACAACCGTGCCTTCAAGGCCTCGGACTATATGACCACCGCCACCATCCCGATAGGCCACGCAGATGGTATTTCAAGAATTTATGGAAATGGAGTTGGTTATATGACCGTACAAGGGGAAAAAGCACCCATCATAGGCAATGTCTGTATGGATATGACGATGATAGACATAACAGGCATAGATTGTAAAGAAGGTGATGAGGTAGAAATCTTTGGAGATATTACGGGTGCGGACACTTTGGCTCAAAACGCTGGGACCATTTCTTACGAATTACTCACCGCTGTTGGCCAACGGGTAAAGCGAGTTGTTTTAAAATGATTGCGTATTCTTAAATTTTTGTTAACCTGTTTTGGTTTTTTCAGTATCTTAGTTCATTACTAACTTAAAACCAAACATCAAAATGTTAAAAGAATTTAAGAATTTTATAATGACGGGGAACGTCATAGAGCTTTCGGTAGCCGTAATTCTGGGTGCCGCCCTTAATGAAGTTGTAAAAGGATTTACCACTAATATTATGATGCCCATCATAGGATACTTTACAGGCGGAGTCGATTTTTCAGACAAGAAAGTCGTTCTGGCCGAAGCAGTACTTGCCGCAGATGGGACAGTAGCTACTCCAGAAAACGCAATCATGTACGGAGCGTGGATTAATAGTATTATAAACCTTATCATAGTAGGTTTTGTATTATTTATGATCATAAAGGCATATAATAAGACTAAAAAACCAAAAGAAGAGGCGCCAGCTCCAGATCCAGGACCAAGCGAAATAGATCTTCTTAAGGAAATAAGAGACGAGCTCAAAAAGCAATAAAAAGAACGTAGCACCGCTATGCTACATATTTTAACCCTAAACCACCTTGTGTATCTAGCAAGGTGGTTTTTTTGTATTTGTAATTTATAATTGAAGAATAATCAAATATAGACCGAACTTTTGTCATTTCTGCAACAGTTTAATCCATTGTTCCTTGCTAACTTTGGGGCTTTTTGTAAGTGCGCTTTCGCGAAAGCGTACTAATCCTCTCATTATAATTTTATCTTATGAAAGTAGCAGTTGTAGGCGCCACCGGAATGGTAGGCCAAGTCATGTTAAAAGTCCTAGCCGAACGTAATTTCCCAATTACAGAATTAATCCCTGTAGCATCATCACGATCTGTTGGAAAAAAAATACTATTTAAGGAGGGGGAATACACCATTCACTCTATGGATGATGCTATTGCCGCGCGTCCGGCTATTGCCATCTTTTCAGCTGGAGGAGATACGTCGCTTGAGTTTGCTCCTAAGTTTGCTGCTGTCGGGACTACGGTTATAGACAACTCTTCTGCGTGGCGTATGGATGCAAATACGAAGCTGGTAGTTCCAGAAATAAACGCAACATCACTTACCAAAAAAGATAAAATTATTGCAAACCCTAACTGCTCCACGATCCAGATGGTACTTGCTATGTCCCCGCTCCACCGAGAGTATGGAATTAAGCGTCTGGTAATCTCAACCTATCAATCTATCACGGGAACTGGAGTAAAGGCTGTTCAGCAACTAGAAAACGAATATGCTGGAGAAAAAGGAGAAATGGCGTATCCATACCCAATACACCGTAACGCAATTCCTGCTTGTGATGTCTTTCAAGAGAATGGATATACTAAAGAAGAACTTAAACTTGTAAACGAAACACAAAAGATACTTGATGACCGCTCGATTGCCGTTACGGCAACTGCCGTGCGTATCCCAGTCGTAGGAGGTCATAGTGAGTCTGTAAATGTGGAGTTGCACAAAGAGTTTGACGAAAAAGACATTCGCAAGATTTTGAACGAAACCTCTGGAGTTACCGTTCAGGACAACCCAGATACAAACACTTATCCGATGCCTATTTATGCCGAGGGTAAAAATGATGTTTTTGTAGGGCGCATACGCCGAGATTATTCTCAAGAAAACACCTTAAACATGTGGATTGTTTCCGATAATTTAAGAAAAGGAGCCGCAACAAATGCAGTTCAGATTGCAGAGTATCTTGTTGGGAATGGGTTGGTTTGAGAACACGACTAGTTTTTATATATTGTGCGCCAATTTAAAGTTTACTAAAATGAGAAAAGTTATCTTTATGAGGCTTTTTTTGCTCTGTTTAGGGTTGTTAGTCTCAAGCTGTAACCTCAATAAAAAAAGCAATGACAAAGCTGAATTTAATCTTAAAGACCAACCACTAGGAGAAAATAACGTAGCCTACAAGTGGGGAGAAATAGCATTGCTTGCTCAGGCTAATGATACTGAACGATATAAGCCGCGACCTACAGTTACTTCAAGATACTTGGGGCTTATTTTTACTTCCGTCTTTGACGCTTGGTCACGATATGATGACAAAGCAATCCCCGTTTATTTACAAAATGTGGATCGAGTTGGAGAAAAAGAAAGGACACTAGAAAACAAACAAATAGCAATAAGTTATGCTGCCCTTAGAACTCTTATGGAGTACTATCCAGCAGACAGTCTTGTGTACAAAAAGAAGATGGTCGAGTTAGGGTATGATCCAGAAAACACATCTACAAACACCAGTACACCACAAGGTATAGGTAATCTAGCTGCAGCTACAATTATTGCAAAGCGCAAAAATGACGGTGCAAATCAATACGGAGAAGAAGAAGGATCTAATGGTGTAGCTTATTTTAATTACACGGGATATGAACCCGTAAACGATCCAGATACTAACATTGATCCTAATAAATGGCAACCCAAATACTTTTCTGACGGAGAAGGAGGATTTGTTGCTCCTTCCTGTCTCACTCCTTTTTGGGATAAAGTAACTCCTATAGCCATGGAGTCTGGAGATCAATTTAGACCAGGACCACCACCTATGATTGGGTCAGAACAACTTAAAAAAGAGGTTCAGGAAGTCATCGAGCTACAAGCAACTCTTACCGATGAGCAAAAGGCTCTCGTTGAGTTTATGAGGGATGGACCACAATCTGTACAGCAAGCCGGACATTGGCTTAAGTTTGCTCAAGAAGTATCTAGAAGAGACCAGAATGACCTAGATACGGACGTAAAAATGTACTTTTTAAATCAAGTTGTAGCCATGGATGCTTTTATAGCCTCTTGGGATTCAAAAATGTTTTATGACTTTGCAAGGCCGTATGCCCTTGTGCACGAATACTACGACAAGCAAAAAATTCAAGCGTGGGGTGGCCCTTATAAAGGCTTAGTTACTATGGACGGAAATAAGTGGCGACCTTATTCACCTGACACTTTTTTATGTCCCCCATTCCCGAGTTACGTTTCAGGGCATAGCACAATAAGCGGTGCCTGTGCAGAAGCATTGAGACTTTTTACGGGTAGTGATACATTTGGGTCTGAAGTTACTCTTGTAGCTGGAGCACTTACTGAGCCCAAAGCCTTGGGAGACACTATAACTCTTAAGTTCCCTACGTTTACAGAAACGGCTAATATGGCTGGAAAATCAAGAGTATTAGGAGGATATCATATCGAATCAGATAATAGTGCAGGACTCAAGTTAGGTCGTGATCTAGCGACGTATATTTACAATGATTTTTACCTAAAACATATCGGTACTCTTTAATTTTATTATTCATATTGAAACAAAAAATGCCCGGAACATCGTGTTGCGGGCATTTTTTTGAACGGCTAATTCATAGTTATACTTGTTTTAAGTGTCGTTTAAAACAAGCTAGCCGCTCTCTAACTTGCGCCAGCTCAGAATAAAAGAGCTTCTCAAAGGCGCACTTGGGAATACCAATACGTTCATAAAAATAAGATTCGGTTAATACTCCTTTAGGAGTAGATGTGGATTAGGCCATAAGGTTGCGTTGTTCGTGAGGTTATTTGACAATTTAATTTGTTAAAAAGTATTCCGCTTTCGCGAAAGCGTACTCCTATACTTGTTTTATTTTTACGTTCCACTTATAAAAAATGAAGAAGCTATGAGCAGCGAGAAAGATGCAAAACTAAAAGCACTAAAACTTACCCTGGACAAAATGGACAAGACTTACGGCAAAGGCGCCGTAATGAAGATGGGAGACCAGGCAATTGTCGATGTAGAGTCTATACCGACGGGTTCGCTCGGACTAGATGTTGCTTTAGGAGTAGGCGGTTATCCTCGTGGTCGCGTGATCGAAATATACGGACCAGAATCTTCTGGTAAAACCACCCTAACCCTACACGCAATTGCCGAGGCTCAAAAAGCAGGTGGAATCGCAGCATTTATTGATGCCGAGCACGCCTTTGATCGCTTTTATGCAGAAAAACTAGGAGTAGATATAGATAACCTCATTATCTCACAACCAGATAATGGTGAGCAGGCCTTAGAAATTACAGATAACTTAATACGCTCTGGCGCAATTGATATTGTCGTCATTGACTCGGTTGCCGCACTTACGCCTAAAAGTGAAATTGAAGGCGAGATGGGAGATTCAAAAATGGGATTGCACGCGAGATTAATGTCACAAGCGTTGCGTAAACTCACAGGGTCGATAAGTAAAACAAATTGTACCGTAATCTTCATTAACCAACTTCGTGAGAAGATTGGAGTTATGTTCGGGAATCCAGAAACTACTACTGGAGGAAATGCGCTTAAATTTTATGCCTCTGTGCGACTTGACATACGTCGCTCCACCCAGATAAAGGATAGCAATGCAAACGTAATGGGGAATAAAACCCGTGTAAAAGTTGTCAAAAATAAAGTTGCACCACCATTTAAAACGGCCGAGTTTGACATTATGTATGGCGAGGGTGTCTCAAAAGTAGGCGAGATTATAGACATAGGTGTAAACTATGAGATTGTTAAGAAAGCAGGGTCTTGGTTCAGCTATCAAGACACGAAGCTGGGACAAGGCAGGGACGCTGTAAAAGCACTCTTACTCGATAATCCAGATCTTATGGAAGAACTCGAGACTAAAATACACGCGGCAATTAAAAGCTCACAAGAATAATCTTGAATTCAAGATAAATTATATCAAAAACCTTCTGATTTTTTCAGGAGGTTTTTTCATTTAAGACGCAACCTTTTACTTTACAACGTATCTATAGTGTGTATTACCCTAGATACGTAAAAGATGAAAAAGATTTTAATAGTTTTAGTTTTGGCGTTTGTTGCTATGAGTTGTAGTGATGATGATGCCCAGATGTTTTTCTTTGAACTTGTACCTACCGCTAGTGTAGAAAACGTTCCTGAAAAATTTATTTTGAACCAAGCAGACACCCTTGTGGTAAGATTTGCACGCCCTTCCATTTGCCATAGCTTCCAAGGTTTCGAATTTGAAAGAGAAGGAAATACTCGCAAGATCGCAGTTGTAACACGTGTATTAGAGGGTGGAGATCAGTGTGTCGATCCAGATGAAGAAGATCGTGTCGTTCCCTTTATCTTTAGACCAGAAGCGACCGGAACAGTCGTTTTAAGATTTTTTCAAGGAGATGATGCTGATGGAGAGCAACAATTTTTAGATATTGAAGTGCCTATAGAAGAAGAATAGGCCTAACCTATAAAAGCCCTGTGTGAGTCAAGAAGAACTCATTACGAATTGTAAAAAGAAGAATGCAAAGGCTCAAGAAGAACTTTACAAGCGATATGCCAGTAAACTTTTTTCAGTTTGTCTTAAGTATTCTCCTAATTATGCAGACGCCGAGGACACGCTGCAGGATGCTTTTATTGTGATTTTTGACAAAATAGGTCAGTTCAAGGGAAAAGGTTCTTTTGAGGGTTGGCTCAAGAGAATTGCCATAAACACGGCTTTGCAACGCTATCGCAAGCAATCGGTTTTAGGTATCATAAATGAGGAAGCGATACAAGAAGTAGAGGTCGAAGTAGATGAAACTAACATCCCTCTCGATTTTTTACTTCGAATCATTCAAGAATTACCAGATCGGTACAGGTTGGTTTTTAATCTTTACGTGCTTGACGGTTATTCTCACAAGGAAGTAGCGAGTATGCTCAATATTTCAGATGGCACTTCTAAGTCTAACTTAGCACGTGCTAGAAACATATTAAAAGATAAAATAGAGGCAATGAACGTTCAGCCTCTGCGACAAATGCAGACACGATGAAGGAGAAAAAAAATATAGATCGTCTGTTTCAGGAGAAATTTAAAAACTTTGAAGCGCAACCTAGTGATGCGGTTTGGGAGAAAATTGCTCTTGCAAAAGCAGAAAAGGAAAATAGAAAAGTCGTTCCCTTATGGTGGCGCCTAGGTGGTATAGCCGCAGCCCTCGCACTCCTAATCGGACTAGGGAGCCTATTATTTAATCCTACCGAAGGTGAATCTACGATCGTAGACACGACTACCGAGAATGCTGCAAAGGAGAACGAAGATAAGAATTTCTCAAATACCGAAGAGCAAGTTGCGCAAGAACAAAGTAATGAGAAAGAAAAAAATGCCAATACGCAACAAAAAAACAACTTTGTAACAACTGATAACATTGCAGGTGTAAATACTGACACTAAAGCACAAAAATCTGAACAACGCAATAGGACTACAAGCAATAATAGTTCTCAAAACAATAGCATAGTTACAAGTCAATACGCAAGTAAGGTTAATAATGATTCCCCTGACCAAAAAAACAATACTAGAACGTCTGGTAATTTAAACTCAAATACCGCTGTTGTTTTTACCGATAATACATCTATAAATGAGGAAAATGTGCTCTCTAATAAGTCTGAAGATGCAAATAATAACCGCGTAACTAACCCCAACATCACAACACCTCAAAAAGGCGAGACAACTACAATCGCTCAAAACAATAGTGAGGAAGTAAAAGGCGACGAGGGAAAATCGTTGATTGACGTTGCCCAAGAAATAGAAGAAAACAAACTAGATGAAGCGATAACAATAAACGTTGACACTCCTAATAACAAACGTTGGGATGTAGGAGCTGTAGCTGCTCCTGTGTATTACGGAGATTTTGGGGGGTCGGGTATTGATCCTAAATTTAAGGATAATGGAAAGAGCGGCGATGTAAACTTAAGTTATGGTGTCCAAGTAAGTTATGCTGTGAATAAGAAGTTCAAAGTACGTACCGGAGTGAGTAACGTAGATTTAAGCTATGGGACAAACGATATTTCATTTACGCCAGACATAAGCGCCACCCTACTTTCTGGAGTAGATTATAATGATAATGCTCGTTTTCTAAGTGTTACTGATCGAGTTAACACTACTGACGAACTCTCAAGCATAGAAGCCGATAACTTTCAAGGAGGCACGAGCGTGTCCAATGGCTCGCTCCAGCAGTCTGTGGGCTATATTGAAGTACCCGTGGAAGCAGTTTATACTATTTCAGACAAGAGACTTGGCATAGAGGTCATAGGTGGGATGAGTACACTCTTTCTTAATGACAATGAAATTGCTATAGAGTCGCAAGAAGGATTACGCACGCCGATAGGAGAGTCAAACAGTCTTAATGATGTGAGTTTTACCACGAACGTAGGAGTGGGCGTAAATTACAAGGTTACAGATAAAGTAAAAGTAAATGTAGAACCCACGCTTAAATATCAGCTCAACGCATTTGAAGGTGCTGCGGCAGATTTTAAGCCTTACTATATAGGGCTATATACAGGAGTGAGTTATCGCTTCTAAACGATTTTAAGTTAGGTTAATTTTTTTAGTTGGTTAGGTTAGTTATTGCGCTTGCAATGATGACGAAAGGCTCTGGTGGTTCGGAGCCTTTTTTTTATGCCTGCGAATGCAAATATCTCTTTTTCAACAAATAGTGGCTCAGCAATTTATCTTTGCTTAGGAAAGACACTCGTCTATTGGGGTCTGTTTATTACGCTTTCGCGAAAGCGAACTCCCATAAATATTTTTTTTCTATCACTTTATAGCTAGAAAATCAATCCCTCTTCTCTAACTCCCCTAAAATAACCTCCCGGGTATTGTCTCTCAATGCTCTCTTATCATCCTGAGTTAGACCTAAAGTTTGGATAAAATTGTGCACTCGCGCACGCATCTTCCCAGGACTTCCTTTAAAAAAGAAATAAGGAAATCGCTCCTTATTATCGTAAAAGGTAATAGGAACTATAGGAATCTGATGGTCTATGGCAAGTCTAAAAGCACCATCTTTAAAGGTATCAAGCACTAGGGACAAATCATTAGGAACGCCACCCTCAGGAAATATACAGATGCTCATTCCCTGTGACAGCCTACGTTGCGCTTGGTCAAAAACCTCCTTGCGACTACGAGCGTTTCCTCTATCGACCAGAATACAAGTACGCTTATAGAAAAACCCAAACAATGGAAGTTTTGCAAGTTCCGCTTTACCTACAAATACAAATGGATTTTTAGCCACGTGCAACATCATCATTATATCCGTCATCGATGTGTGATTAGACACCAGCATGTAACTCTTGCCTCTCACAAATTTTTCATCGCGCACGACCTTAGGGTAAAAACCCATCCCAAGCATTATGACGCGTGCCCAGATTTGCGTACACCTAAAATACAGCGGGTACCAGGATTCCTTCAAAATCCCAATAACGAGAAACGGGAATAGTATGATAATCATCACAAAAATGAGGATGTAAAACCACACCTTCCACAAGGCAACCGCAACTTTCTTTAGAATACTCATCCCACCAAAAATAGGGAATTGTCTCAAGCCAATGCGCAGAAAACGGTAACTTTGCTTTTTACTTTTTTTTATGTCTAGAATACTTACAGGTGTACAAAGCACCGGAACACCACATTTAGGAAATTTACTAGGAGCCATAATTCCTGCAATACACATGGCAAATGACCCTGCAAACGAGTCGTTTCTTTTTATTGCAGATATGCATTCTCTTACCCAAATAAAAGATGGCGACCAGTTGCGCCACAATACATATAGCACGGCTGCAACGTGGCTCGCTTTTGGGCTAGATGTGAACAAAACGGTTTTCTACCGTCAGAGCGACATCCCCCAAGTGACGGAGTTGTCCTGGTATTTGAGCTGTTTCTTCCCGTATCAAAGGCTAACGCTAGCCCATAGTTTTAAAGACAAGGCAGATAGATTGGAAGATGTAAACGCAGGACTGTTCTCCTACCCGATGCTTATGGCTGCAGACATCTTATTATATGATGCTCAAATTGTTCCCGTAGGAAAAGACCAAGCGCAACATATAGAAATGACGCGCGATGTGGCCAGCCGTTTTCACGCGGCGACAAAAAGTGAGGTATTTGTACTTCCCGAAGCGAGTCATAACGAGGAGACCATGTATATTCCCGGAACGGACGGAGCCAAAATGTCCAAATCCAAAGGAAACATCATTGACATTTTCCTTCCAGATAAAAAATTGCGCAAACAGATTATGGGCATAAAAACGGACAGCACCCCAATGGAAGAACCTATGGAGACAGAAGGTTGCAACGTCTTTAACTTATATAAGCTACTAGCCACTCCAGAACAAGTATCCCGCTTACGCGAAAGCTACGCCCGCCCAGATTTTGGCTACGGCCACGCAAAGCAGGCGGTGTACGAAGTAATCATAGAAAAGTATGCCGTACAACGTGAGAAATACCAATACTATATGGAAAACCCCAACGAGATAGACGATGCGCTGGCAATAGGAGCTGGAAAAGCTACTGCAGTGGCTGACGAGATTTTGGGGAGAGTTAGGAAAGTTGTGGGGTATTAAGCGTAATGAAAGTTGTTTTTGGTATCGTCCTAATTACCTCAGGAATTTGGCTGTTTTTAGAAGAAGGCAAAAGATATAAGGCTCTACGAAAAGATCAGTATTTGCAAAAATCATTTTTTACAGAATCCTTCGTTCTAGCCAGTACACTTATAATTATCGGTTTTGGTTTTATTATCAAAGGACTAATTTCAATTTTTGATTAATTTAAAAAAGTAATAACTCTTATGGACATAATGAAATTCATCTCTGGCAACGGCCTTTTCCTTTTACTGGGAATCATACTGATTGTCGTAGTTTTGTATAAGAAGTTCAGAAAATAGTTATGGTTTAATGGGAACCTTTCGCGAAAGCGGAATTCATACAAAACCTCAACAAAGCATCAAACCAATGTCAAAAATTCGCATTACAAAACAGTTTACATTTGAGACCGGACACGCGCTGTACGGTTATGACGGGAAATGCCGTAATGTGCACGGGCATAGTTACAAACTCAACGTGACCGTAATTGGAACACCCATAAGTGATACAGATAATGTGAAATATGGGATGGTTATCGATTTTAGCGATTTGAAGAAAATTGTAAATCGAGAGATTGTAAACGTATTTGACCACGCGACTGTTTTTAATAAAAATACGCCACACGTAGAGCTGGCTAAAGAACTCTCAGACCGCGGTCACTCTGTCCTTCTGGTAGATTACCAGCCCACGAGTGAGATGATGGTCATAGACTTTGCGTCTAAAATTAAAGCGCTACTTCCAGAAAACATACAATTGCACTCCTTGCGCCTATCAGAAACGGCAACGAGCTATGCAGAGTGGTTTGCAAGTGATAATTCATAAATGAACGTTACGCTACCTAAAGGCAAGAAAATTTATTTCTCGAGTGACAATCACTTGGGCGCTCCCACGATTAATGAGAGCCGTCCTCGCGAGCGCAAGTTCCTGCGCTGGCTAGAAATGGCTCGCAAAGATGCGCAGGCCATTTTCTTGATGGGAGATCTTTTTGACTTTTGGTTTGAGTATCGCACCGTGGTACCAAAGGGTTTCGTACGCACCCTAGGCAAACTCGCCGAAATGCGTGACGAGGGCATTGAGATTTACTTTTTTGTAGGCAACCACGACCTGTGGATGAATGGCTATTTTGAAGATGAGCTGGGCATTCCCGTCTTTCACGACCCAGAAGTTTTTACCATAAATGACAAGAAGTTTTTCTTAGGTCACGGCGATGGTCTTGGTCCCGGAGACAAGGGATATAAGCGTATGAAAAAAGTATTCCGCGGAAGGTTTTTTCAATGGCTTTTCCGGTGGGGGCATCCAGATATTGGGATGAAAATCGCTCAGTATTTCTCCGTTAAGAACAAGCTCATTTCTGGGAATGATGACCATATTTTTCTAGGTGAGGAAAATGAATGGCTCGCTACGTATGCAAAGCGTAAGCTAGAAAAAGAACACTTTGACTATTTTGTCTTTGGCCACCGGCATCTTCCTATGACCATAAAAGTGGGCGAGAACTCAACCTACTACAATCTGGGTGACTGGATTACCCATTTTACTTATGGCGTTTATAATGAGGAATCTGGATTTGAGTTAAAGGAGTTTGAGAAGTAGGTTTTCCCATATTTCTCTTAAACTTACTGCACTAAGAAACGTTTCCTTTTATATTTAGTCAAAACCTTAAAAATGCGATTATTACTCTCCGCACTCTGTGCGCTCCTATTATTTTCCTGTAAACCGTATCAAAGCACCATTATGAAAGAAGGACAAGTGACGTATGACCGCTTTCGCGAAAGCCAAAAAATCTTCAACTCCACAGATGGTGACATTGCTTACATAGACCGAGGAACAAGTGACAAGGTAATCGTCCTAGTGCACGGTGTGCCCACATCGGGATGGCTCTACCGAAAAATGATAGACCCGCTCGTTGCCGAAGGATTTCGTGTTATTGTGCCAGATATGCTGGGTTTTGGGAGCAGTGCAAATCCAAAAGGCTACGACATATACTCCGAAGAAAATCACGGGAAACGATTACTCGCGCTTATGGATCATCTAGGTATCCAAAACTGGACACACGTGATGCACGATGCAGGAGGGTTATGGACGTGGGAACTTATAGAAAAAGATCCAACACGCATTGAAAATCTCGTCATCCTTAACACCATCATTTACGAAGAAGGTTTTGACCCGCCGGTGCGAATGAAAAAAGGCTTTTTTGCCCGCACGGCGATGTGGGGGTATCGTAATGGGATCACCACAAATATGTTACTCAAAGGACTCTTTAAATCTGGACTTAAAGAAAGCACCCTTAATAAAACAGATGTAGCTGGATACAAAACCCCATTAAGAGAAGGAAAAACACGCGGTATGTATTATTTCTTTACCCAAACCTGTAATGCATTACCCGACTACCAACCGATGATTCAAAAAGTCGATATTCCTACAACCGTAATCTGGGGTACACACGACGAGATGTTGCTTTGGGAACCCCAGAAAGAACAGGTAATAAATGACCTGAACGTAAAACCAGAAAATGTGCATCTTATTGATGCTAAACATTTCGTTCAGGAGGAAAAGGATAGCAAGATTATTACGCTAATCAGCTCTTTTTTAAAAGAATGAGTCACTAAGGGTTTGTACTGGCAAGCTGCCTATCCCAAGCATCTAGCGAACGAGCAAAAGATGCCTGCGCATCTTCGAAGCTCTCGATAGTGAAATATTCGTAACAAACTATGATTGCCGCAAGTAAGCAAATACCTAAAACAACAACTTCTAAAACGTCCTGAAATTGCTTATTGTCTTGTGAGTATCTCATAGTATTTAATTTTGTTAACATAAATTTAAGAAATCAAAATTAATTTCACAAATTTTTAACAAAACTAAGTATCTCACTTAATGTCTTTAAGCCTCAACTGTAAACTTACCTCACCATTCCATACATTCTCATCTATTGCATAAGCTGCCATAAACGGTTTTTGGTCTGTTATGAAATCAAATTTATCTCCCAAATTAAATCCTATACCACCTATGCGCTGTCCTTTTCCATTTTGGGTAACGGTAATTTTGAGATGCGTCTCATCTGCTCCTACTTTTTTACCATAGCCTGTATCTACCAAGTCTTTGGTCATAAACGTGGGCGACATATTGCGTGGCCCAAAGGGTGCAAATTGCTTGAGAATACGGTGAAACTTGGGTGTAATATCTTTTAAGTCTATCTGCGCATCTATCGTGATTTCTGGAACGAGCAAGCGTTCATCACAAGTTGCGGCGACTACCTCTTCAAATTTGGCTTTAAAAGCTTCATACTGCTCTGGCTTTAACGTAAGTCCGGCTGCATATTTATGTCCACCAAATTGCTCAATGTGCTCAGCGCATTCTTGTAGTGCGTTATACACATCAAATCCCTTTACAGACCGCGCCGATGCCGCGAGTTTGTCTCCACTTTTTGTAAAAACCAATGTTGGCCTATAATATGTTTCTATTAAGCGTGAGGCGACAATCCCGATCACACCCTTATGCCAATCCTCCTGAAAAACCACACTTGTTTTTCGCCCTTCTTCTTTATTTTCTTGAATCTGAGCTAGCGCTTCGACAGTAATGGATTTGTCTGCATCCTTTCGGTCTGCGTTGTACGTTTCTATCTCGATCGCGTACTTGCAGGCCGCGTCCCAATCTTCTTCTTTAAGTAACGTCACAGCGTGATTACCGTGCACCATTCTTCCCGCAGCATTTATACGTGGTGCGATGATAAAAACTACATCTGTAATCGTAAGGGTCTCTTTCTTTACTTGCTGAATGATCGCCTTAAATCCCGCTCTGGGTGCAGTATTAATTACTCGCAAACCGTGGTAGGCAAGGATTCTGTTCTCGCCTATGATGGGAACAATATCTGCGCCTATCGCTGTGGCGACAAGATCTAAATAGGGAATTAGGTTATTAAAATCAAAGTCTCGTCCTTCGGCGATGCTTAGGGTTTGTTCTAGGGCGGTGATAAGTTTAAATCCTACGCCACAACCACACAATTCGTCAAAGGGATACGAGCAGTCCTCCCGTTTTGGGTCTAAAATAGCAACGGCATCTGGTAAGGAATCGCCTGGTCTGTGGTGGTCACAGATGATAAAATCGACGCCTTTTTCTTTCGCGTAAGCTACCTTATCTACTGCTTTTACACCGCAATCCAAGGCAATAATGAGCGTCATATCATTGTCTACCGCATAATCTATTCCCATATAGGAAACGCCGTAACCCTCTGCATAACGGTCTGGTATGTAGGTGGCAACGTTGGGATGATAGGTCTCCAGATAGGAGCTCATAAGGGCAACACTCGTCGTCCCATCTACATCGTAATCGCCAAAAACCAATATGTTTTCCCCTTGCTCTATCGCTTCCTGTATGCGCCTCACAGCCTTGTCCATATCCTTCATCAAGAATGGATCGTGCAAATCCTCAAGAGATGGACGGAAGAATTTTTTTGCTTTCGCAAAAGTATCCACACCACGCTGTATCAAAAGTGAGGCTACAGGGTTTTCTACACCCAATTCCTGAGCAAGTTGCTTTACGGCTTCGGGGTCTGGTTTTGGCTTAAGTGTCCAGCGCATCTATTCCATATTGATTTTGAGCATCCAGGCTTTATCCAAGTCTTTCTCTAATCTTACTTGTTTGAGCTCTTCATAAAGTGCAGGCAAATCTGTCCCGCTGTTTAAGAAAACGTAAAAAAGTCCATTATCAGGTCGGAGCATCGTTTGTGGAGTAAATCCTCTTTCTGTCAAGGTTGTAGACCATTTTTCGGCATTCTCAAGTGTTGAGAACACGTTAGTCACAATGTAAAATCCCTTTCCTATTTCTGGAATAGAAACCGATGGTTTTTCAAGTATTCTTGTGACTTCTGGATCTTTTATAAATGGACTTGAGGGCTTGTCTACTTCTTCTTTTTCTTCGGCTTCTTCTGTGTTTTCATCAACACGATTTAAAACATCTATAGTGATGGGTGTGTTTTCCTTTGCTTTGACTGCGATTGCTATATCTTCTTCTACACTAGGTTCTACCTCAGTTTCATTTTCTTTCGCGCCAAGCGAACTAAAAAACGCCTCGCTTATCGTGGTTTGAAAAGCTGTGAAAAACAAAAAGTAACGGTCTGACCTTGTTTTGAATTGCATTTTTACTCCGCTGGAACTGTTTGCAATCACAGCATTTTCAGTATTTGGAATATTGAGCTTTGCTATGTCAAAACCTAGTGTGTTTCGACTGGCAGGATTTCGTTTTGTAAAAATGGTGTCGTTTATCGTTATCGTACTGTTAAAGAAGTTATCTGAAGCCCGTACCCGGTTGTCCAACGTGATAAATGCATCCTCTTTTGGGTTGTAAATCCCTATTTGATCGCGGGCAAGTGTAACGTCTCCCTCTAAAGCTCCTACCGTTACAGCGGTGCGCACCTCTCCTTTTTCATCTGATTTAAAATTTCCAAATTCCACCTCCACAGGTTGCTTATTTATAAATTCAAACCCGTGATAGGTCGTGATGTATTGTAAAGGTTCGGTTTCCTGCTCATAAACGACATATAACATCCAGCCTGCAGAGCTTCCGCCTAAGATAAGTCCTTCGGTAGCGCTTACGTTTGCGACGGTGTACATTCCCGTTTTCTTGTCTTGACTCTTAACAAGCGCTGTCACATCTGCCACACAGGCATAGGGCGATCTGGAACTAAGCATCTTGTTGCGAGATTGCTCACCGTCAAAAATGAGTGAACCCCGTACGTTTTCATAGCCACCCTGTGGTAAAGCAAACTTCACATCCTGAAAATCGTGAGCGCGCTCTTCTTTCTTTTTGTAAAAAGTGCGGTTATCCTTAAATTTTTTCACACCTTTCTCACCGTAGTATGTTGCTGTCCAATACAGCCCTGCATAAACAATGGTAGCATCATCGTCTATATCCAGATACGCACTACTCGAACTATATGTGCTCTCATCGTTATCGATATCTACATATTGCATTTTAAACTCGTCGTTTACCCTGTCATCTTCGTCAAATGGCTTAGTCGCATCCTTGCTCAAAATATTATTACCAATAACTTTTGTATTCCCGCGTATGTAAAATTCCTTATCGCGAGTAAAGGTTTTGGAATCCTGCGCAATAGCTAAAATGGGTAGTAATAGAATTAAAAAGAAATAGTTTTTCATATAATTTTTATGTTTCACTTTCGTGAAAATGGACTCCTATTTTCAAATCGCAAAACTGTCGAAACATTTCCATAACCCCACAATACTGCTCTGCCGAAAGGTCTACCGCTTTTTGGATTTTATCTTTCTTCAGGTCTTCTCCATAAAAGTGGTAATCCAGATGAACGGTGTGATATGTTTTAGGGTGTTCTTCGGTAAGTTCACCTTTTACGACCATTTCAAATTTTGGAATATCTGCTCGCATTTTATTTAGCACAAAGACAATGTCTAATCCCGTACAACCTGCAAGAGCCGAGAGCATCATACCCTTGGGACCCAGTCCTTCATTATTTCCTCCATTTTCTGGAGATGTATCTATTAATGCTTTATAACCCGTAGGGCTATCGGTTTCAAACTGCATTCCTTGTTTATAAACGGTGGTAACGATGTGTTGTGCCATTGTAAATTTGCTTTGTGTCGAAAAGTACGAAATACTATCGGAATGGATAGATTTTTTCATTGCTGGAGAGACCTATTATCCAGAGGTTCTCTGAAATTCAATGTTTTAATCTCTTTTTTGTATTTTACTATCACTCTTTTAAAAACGAGTGTTCTTATGAGAATTTTTACTTTACTTGTCATATTCATCTTTACCCAGTTTTCCTTTGCTCAGGATGGTCAGTTTGATGCGTCTTTTGGCAGCAACGGGGTTGTTGAGCTTGAAATTTCAAACGAACAGGAGGAAGTTTATGATTTTGCCATAAGTCCTGCAGGAACGATTTACGTTTTAGGAAAAGTAGGCCAAAATAGCGATAATCCTCTGAATTATATTACCGCCATAAGAGATGACGGTAGTGTAGAAACAGATTTTTCTACAGATGGACTGTATACCTCAGCAAGTACTAACTACAGACGTATTTATGTTCAAGAAACGAATAGGATACTCCTTTATGAATCTGATGGCACTATGGTTTCTTGGAATATTGACGGCTCATTAGACACCTCTTTTGGAAATCAGGGAACTCTTACCATAGTTCCCACAGATGAAGGTTTGAGTGATATCCAACTCCTAGATGACGATTCATTCTACGTTTTCACTATCAAAGATATCCAAGGGCAGATCACAGTTATGCAAAGAAAATATAGCGCAAATGGTGATTTAGATACCACTTTTGGAAATGATGGTGTAAAACTCTTTGAATTAGATGAGGCTGAAAATTTCGTCTTTTTACGACAAATTGTGCTAGACAATGACAGGCTTATCACACTTCACACAAATGGAGATTACGAAAATCGTGAACGGACTATCACACGCTTTCTGAGCGATGGTGGTCTAGACAGTTCCTTTGGCAACGACGGGAAAGTGAATATAGAGGATGGACCATACAATTTTTGCAGGCTAAGTGTTTTTTATGATGGTAGTATACTCGCAGGATGCAATTTTTATAGCAATGAGGATCTTACCACGATAAGGACTACCCGTAAATATAGTCCGAGTGGTGCATTTATGGACAATTTTGGTGATGACGGTATTGTAAGTAACAGTGCGGGAGCTCTCATTCAAGAAAATCAACGCTTTATTGGGAACAGCTCCTATTCAGATTTTGAAGGAGGATTTGTTTTGGGTTATCAACGATTTTTACCGGACGGGATGGTAGATGACACCTTTAGTTTTGACCCGTTTTATGAAGAATTAGGGACTGCCAGATTGAAATTAGATAGGCAGGGAAGAATGCTTTTTGCAGTTTCCACCATTTGGTATAATGGTACAGAAAGAGCACTACTATTGCGCTACAACAATGACCCGCTATCTGTTCCCGAAAATGAACGCGAACAATTCAAAGTTTTTCCTAATCCTAGTAGCGGTCTATACAATATCCAACGTATTCCGGACACTTCAAACTATTCATTGTTTAACTTACTGGGTAAGAAAGTAAAAGAAGGCTTGTTTAGACAGTCTGAAGATATTTTAGACATTAGTGACTTACCTCAAGGTATTTATGTTCTTCGCCTAGGTGCCACAGCGCAACGTTTGTTGAAGTTTTGAATTTAAGGACAGTTTTCTACACTTTTCAAATTGAGTCCCTCCTAAAAACGTTTTTATGGAAGCTTATCTTTGAATCATATTTGAGTATCTTGCTTTCGCGAAAGCGTAAAACCAATTAAAACAATTCCATATAGGAAGGACAAGATTCCGTCTATTTAATTTAAATCCCTTGCGCGCAAGCGGAAGACTCACTAAAATAACAACAATTGCGAGTGGCCTAGATGAGATTTCCAGGCCTTCGCCGAAATTTAATTAGAACTATGCCATTAGTAACACCTCTCTCTGCCGAACACGATGAAACCACAAAGGAACTCGCTTTGTTTTTTAATGAGACCTTGGGTTTCTGCCCAAATTCTGTACTTACGATGCAACGCCGTCCTGATATCTCACGTGCGTTTATCAATTTAAATAAAGCTGTAATGGCAAATCAAGGTCGCGTGACTTCTGCTTTAAAAAGAATGATTGCTTGGGTATCGAGTAACGCAACAGGATGTCGCTACTGTCAGGCTCACGCCATAAGAGCTGCAGAGCGTTATGGAGCAGAGCAAGAACAACTGGACAACATCTGGGAATACCGTACGCATCCCTCATTTTCAGATGCAGAGCGCGCAGCCCTAGATTTTTCACTCGCCGCCTCACAAGTCCCTAATGCTGTAGATGCAAAAATTAAAGAAGCATTGTACAAATATTGGGATGAAGGAGAAATTGTTGAAATGCTGGGCGTGATTTCACTTTTCGGCTACTTAAATCGCTGGAACGATTCTATGGGAACTACGCTAGAAGAAGATGCAATAGATTCTGGTAATCAGTATTTAGGTAAACACGGATTTGAGGTTGGGAAGCACGTTTGATTTTTAAGGAATTTGTAAAAAACCTAAAAGCCGAAAATAAATGAAGGTTAGTCTGCTTATTACTGCTTTACTATTTGGAACAGCTAGTCTATTTGCTCAATTAGACATCGAAGATGAAGATTTAAAGATTGAAATCCTCAGAGTTAAGAAAATGTCTAAAACTGTAAGCTGGGATCACTCTATGTCTACTGTGGGTAAAAATAATGACAGGATTCAAGTAAAAGTGGCCTTAGCGTTTGAAAATAAAAAAGGAGAAAATATTGATTTCAATAAAATATCTTTGATTGATCCAGAACATAGGTTACGATACAGAATATTGGATATGACTTTGAAAAATTCTTTTGGAGGAGCCAGTCCTGCAGATAAATTGGCAAAAAGGTCTAATATTAAAATGCCTAGTTTTTGGGTGTCTTATGACGAAAAAATTCCTGACACCTTTCCTGAATATAGCTTAGAGGGTTTTCAAAATGTTGAATTTGTAATTAAAACCTCAACGGGGAAGAATAACAAATCTGTTTTGTATCTCGCCCCCGTAAGCAGAAAAGGTTTAAAGAAGGCAAATCTTTATTTCGGAGTTTCAAAAACGAACAAGCCAACGTTATATAAACTTTATTACGAGAAAGAAGAAATTGGTAGTTTCACTTATTAAATCGATTATTTACCTGTTGTTGCGCTCCACGTCCTTTATAACTCATCTCCCTGCTGTAATGGCGGTCACCTTAGTTTCCTAAATTCTTTTTTGTTTTATTCCGCTTTCGCGAAAGCGGAATCTCATCTATAATTAGCATTTATTCCAAATATAAGTAATATTTCCATAATAATTTATATCAATTCCTTTTAATACCTTTAGAAAGCAATTAAAGCTTTAACTATGAAACGTCGTTCCTTTATTCAAAAATCAGCAGCTGCAGGGGCTGCATTTTCTATTGTTCCCAGTTTTGTTTTGGGTGGTGTGCATACTGCTCCTAGTGACACCTTGTATATAGCCGCGGTCGGCGTAGGGGGTCGCGGTGGTGGCGTAGTGCGAGATCTCACTCAGTACGGAAAGGTCAAATTTGTAGCTATGTGTGATGTTGATGACAAAATGGGAGCTACAAGTTATGCGATGCATCCCAAGGCAAAAACATACCGAGATTTTAGAAAATTATATGATAATCATATTAAAGATGTAGATGCCGTAATGGTAGGGACTCCCGACCATACACACGCCACGATTGCGTTACCGTTTATGCGAGAAAAAAAACACGCTTATGTAGAAAAGCCACTAACTCATAATATTTATGAAGCAAGACTTATGGCCGAAACTGCCGCAGCACAAGGCATCGTGACGCAAATGGGAAATCAAGGTGCTTCTGGAGATGGTATACGCATTGCTCAAGAATGGATAAATGCAGGAGTTATAGGTAAAGTGCACCGCGTAGATTGCTGGACAAATCGACCTGTATGGCCGCAAGGGTTTAAACATATTACAGAGGGACAACCAGTACCCGCACATTTAGACTGGGACCTATGGTTAGGGCCGGCAGCGTATCGCCCTTACAATGAGAATTACCTGCCTTTTAAGTGGAGAGGTTTTTGGGATTTTGGCACAGGGGCAATGGGAGATATGGGATGTCATATTATGGAAACACCATTTAAAGCACTACAACTAGGCTTCCCTTATGAGGCCGAAGCAAGTTGTACTTCCATCTGGTCTGGTGATTTTGTAGAGGCAGATTATAGTGAGGCCTGTCCGCCCAGTTCTATTGTCCGTCTAAAGTTTGATTCACCATCGCAAGGAGATGTTTCTTTAAACTGGTACGATGGTGGAATTATGCCTGATTTACCAAGTGAATTAGGAGAAGGAGAAAAACCAGGAGACGGTGGTGGCGGAAGCATTTTTCACGGGACAGATGGTATTATGATTACAGATACCTACTCTGCAAACCCGAGATTACTCCCGTCAGAAAGAATGAAAGATTTCAAGAAACCAAATGAAACCATTCCAAGAGTTAAAGTATCTCACGCAGGAGAATGGGTAGAGGCTTGCCTAAACGGAAAAGAAACGTCTTCTCCATTTTCATACGGCGGACCACTTACCGAAGCTGTCCTTATGGGTAATCTAGCCATTAAAGCCTTCCAATATAAAAAACTCAAAGAAGGGAAAAAACTGGGTGATTGGGATCCCTATAATTATCCCGGACGTCGCACAATAAAATGGGATGGCGACGCTATGAAAGTAACGAACTATGACGAGGCAAATGCTTGGGTAAAAAGAGAATATCGTGAGGGATGGGAGCTATAAAATAGTGTAATTTTAAAAGAACAAAAGCTACTCTGGAGGAGAACGATTAAGACTAGAAAAATCAAGACCTATGAAAAAGAGTATTGTTCTTCTTTCCATCATATGAATGGTATTTTCAAGTTGTGAGACAGATGATAATGATGACTCAAGCGGATGATTTGAATTTACTGGAATTGAGGTAGATGGTGGCACCTCTACCAAACAAGTTCGGAATGGCAGTTTCAGGGCTAGGTTTTAGTTTAAAAGTTAGTTTAATAGTCTAATTAAAAATACGCTTTGAGAGAAACCACATTTTTAGTCCTGCTCTTTTGTATACAAAGTTTTGGCCAGTCTGGGGATTTTGACAAAGGCATTCTGCATTTCAGGAACGGCGACTCTCTGAGTGGCTCCATAAAAATAGTGTGGCACTCCAATGATATTATTTTTAAGAAAAGTGAATCCAAAAAGCGCAAATCCTACAATTATAGAGCGGTAAAATATGTCCAAATGACGGGTTATGATTCTAATACTTATGTTTACAAGATTGTAGATGGAGCAGGAGGTGTCCCAAGGTTACTTCAGGAAATAATTCTCAATCCTAAATTGAGCTTGTATATGGATTCTAAACAGCGTTTCAAAGCGAAAACAAGAACTGGAAATCCTCTTAAAATAGGAAACGTAAAATTTGTTGCAAAAACGACAACAATTGAACCCACATTAGTCCCTATTTGGTTTTCTAATATAGGCGCGTCTGATTATGTTACGCCATTGCCCTCAGAAAGAGATGAGATCATTCAAATATTTAACGATTGTCAAGCTGTAGTTTTAAAGTATAGAAATTTAGAAGATGAGAATTTTTATGTCCCAGAATTTGTGAGATTTTATAATAAGGAGTGTTACTGACAAGGTCTGTTTAAATAACAGTTTCGAAAAAAAAATGGCCATTTTGTCTTCTGATGTTACTATCATTGATTGATACTCTAAGACATAAAAAAATTAACTCCCAGCTACCCCTCTTATTTTATCAAGCAGACCCACCATCTCCTTTTCCGAGGTAAATGGATGCATAAATGTCGTTCTCAAAAAATATTTACCTTGTAATGTAGTAGCGACAATGTAATACTCACCATCTTCCAGTAGGGTATTTCTTATCTTTTGATTTATCTCGTTTATATTTTCTTGTTTGCCTTTTGAGTATCTAAAACATACGATGTTTGAAATAGGTTGTAGGGCAAGTTCAAAGTCTTTTTGCTGATCAATCAGTTTGCCAAAACTCCTTCCGGCATCATATAATGTGGTCACAAAATCATCAAAAAACTTCAATCCATAGGCATTAATAATCGCATAAAACCTTATACTCATCATACTCTTAGTGCACTCAAAAGTACGCTTCGCTAGGTTGAACCAATCTGGGTCATCATTTTTTTCCCAGAGGTACTGTGCTTTTTGCTCAAAGGTGGCATAGCTCGCCACACTTTCTTTAAAAATAACCGCTGTGGTAATTGCACTTGTTCCCATCATTTTATGTCCATCTATTATGATAGAGTCTGCATTTTCAGCACCCTTGAGGAGGTGTTTATATTTAGACGAAAAGATGGCGGCTCCCCCGTGGGCTGCGTCTATGTGAAACCATAGGTTGTGCGCTTTTGCAAAAGCAGAAATCCCCTCCAGATCATCATAAACTCCAGTACTCGTACTCGGGGCACTTCCCACGATGGCGATCACTTCAAACCCATTCTCTACTGCCGAACGGTAGGAAGCCTCCAATACATCTAGGCGCATCTCAAACTTCTCGTTTGCTGGTACCTTAATGATCCCCGCCTCACCCAATCCCATAATGCGCGCACTACGATCCACGCAATAATGTGCTTCTTCTGAAACCAATATTGCAAGTTTCTGCCCGTGACCCTCATTCCAAACATCGGTAGAGGATTTAGCCCTACGTGCAGCAAGTAGCCCTGTGAGATTTGCAAGTGTCCCACCAGAAGTAAGGAATCCATCTCCATTCTCAAAGCCGAAAGCCGCAGTAAACTGCTCGATAACAATACGCTCCAGAGCCGTACTGGCAGCACCCATCTCGTATACTGCCATCCCGTTGTTGAGTTGTGCACTCAGTAAGGTCGCCAGAGCAGAAACAGGGACCGTAGGAGCTACTTGATGACCTATATATTTGGGATGGTGTGTGTGAATAGAGCGCGCAATAACTGTTCTAAAAAAATCCTCAGAAGAATGGGCTTGTTTGTTATAATTCTTCCAAAAAACATACTCCTCTTCTGGTTTTGTCCAGGATATAACCTGACTGGAAGTTCCAGATATTGTTTTTTCCAGATGCTCGCTTATTTGTTCAATAAGGTCGATCCCTTCCTTTCTGAAGGTCTCAAAATCGTAAGCTTTTCGTAAGAGCGGAGTACCCATAATTTTAAATACATTTTGCTTTTGTTGCGTCAAAAAAGTCCTGAAAGAGTTGTTGGGCTTGTTCCCATTTCCTTACATCAATACTGTAATATTGTGCCTTCCCTCGAAACTGACTTTTAAGAATCCCTGTCTTTTTAATCACTTGTAGGTGTTGGGAAGTTGTAGGTTGGGAGAGTCTTATCTTTTCAGATATGTCTTGACAGAGGCAACCGTCGCAATCTCCTATGTATTCTATGATTGCAACCCGAGCTGGGTTTGAAAGAACTTTTGCGAGATCTGCTATCTGGTTTGCTCGCATCGAGTGAATGTGTCTCTTTGTAACTCCCATATTTTTAATTATTTAGTCCTGTTGTATTGATAAGATAATGTAAAAATAATAAAATAATTGTAATATCGCAATATTGCGATATTATAGCCCATAAAAAACGCAAAGACTAGCTTTGCGTTTTTCTATTCTAGAACCAAGCTTTCTTATTCGCCTGGTAGGTCTGATAAAATTCTTCGTCTGTTTTTGTTAGGTAAATTATTCCCTCTATAAGTCCTATTATTCCTGTCGCGGATAATATGATGAATCCAAGTCCCAACAAACAGATGGTTAAATACCCAACAACACTAGCTACTAAGAGGATAATTCCCTCATTTTGATAACCTAGCACAAATTTATGAATACCTAATGAACCTAAAAAAATAGCTAGAATCCCTGCAAGCACCTTCTTATTATCCGTATTACTATTTGTCATTCTATTCCACTCTTCCTTCATTTCCTTTGCAGATTCCTTTGCTTCACTGGCAAACTCATTTGCTGTAGATTCGGCCTTATTTGCCATATCTTTTGCATCATTGCCTATTTTATCTCCTGGAATTTTTTCGTCGTCTGTACTCATATTATGATTGTTAGTGTTCGTGGTAATAAAACTACAAAAGTATTTCTTCCGTACTACGTTCTATTCTTCTTTTTCAAATACACTATCTATAGGCTCCCAAAGTTCAATCTTATTCCCCTCCGGATCCAGTATCCATCCAAATTTCCCGTAATCATATTCCTCTACTTCGCCCACAATAGTCACGCCTTCCTGTTTTAAAACTTTGAGCAACTCTAGCAAATTTTCAACCCTAAAATTGAACATAAATTGCTTTTTACTGGGCGAGAAATATGTTGTATCTGCATTCATCGGGCTCCATTGTGTTGAGCATTTATTCCCATTTTCATCGCGCCACCAGAAGGTCCATCCATACTGATCTGTAGGTATTCCCAGATGTTTTTTATACCATTCTTTTTGTGCGTCTGGATCTTCACTTTTAAAAAACATCCCGCCTATTCCTGTGACTCTTTTCATAATTTACTTTTCTTCAAAATGAATCCAGAGATTACCGTCACAATTGCTCCTAACACAAAGGTCATAAAGAACATCATTGCCCCTCCCAGAAATGACAGTGCTGTGGGATTTATCTCCTCATAAAGTTTATTGCTTTCTTTAGCTTGCTCTACGAGAGCGCTATTCCCGCTTTCTTCTGCCATCTGGATCTGATAGGCGCCATATTCTGCAAAGAAGTTTGGATTTATAAATGTGGTAAAGAAAATATCTATAAGCGCCATTCCCAGAGCTCCAAGACCTGCGATGAGTAATCCCGTTTTAAGTGCTTCCCCAAAGGTGAGTTTTCCTCCATTTACAGAATCACGATAGTATGCAATACCAAAATAGACCAGTGCCACCGTCATCCCCATCACTGCATATCCTATAAGTTCTTGGGTACTGTAATTCATCTTTTGTCCAAAAATAAGTGCAATACCAAAACCTATCGCACCTACTAAAAATGCAATCCAACCGAATTTACGTACTGCTATGTTCATAGTTTAAGGGTTTAAGGGATAATAAATTTCTTCTACCAACTCCTGAATTTAAGAAAATTTGTCTAAAATCTTATCGACAATAGTCTGTGCTAGCTTGCGCTTGCTCTCGACTGTCCATCCTGCGATATGTGGAGTTAGGAGGACGTTATCAGCCCGTATTAAATATTGTAGCGGCATAGGCATCTCATCTTCAGTAAAGAGGTTTTCGAAGGATAGTTTTTCGTATTCTAAAACATCAAGACCAGCGCCCAGTATTTTCTTTGATTTTAGTGCCTCGACAAGATCTGCCGTGACAACACTGTTTCCTCTTGCGGTGTTTATGAGGTAGAACGCTTTCGCGAAAGCGGAAATAAAATCTGCGTCCACCATCTTATCTGTCTCCGGTGTCCACGGGGTGTGCAAACTTAGTACATGGGCTTTCTCTTGCAGCTCCTTAAGGGAAACCTGTCTTGCATTTCCATCACCTACACCGTCCAAAATATCGTAGCACAGCACCTCACAATCAAATCCCTGTAGTTTCCTGGCAAATGCCTTTCCCATATTGCCGTACCCAATGATTCCAACTGTTTTCCCTTCCAGTTCGACCCCTCGATTTTCCTCGCGATTCCAGTGACCCGCTTTTACTTGAGCGTCTGCACGATTGAGGTTATTAAAAAGGCTAAGTAACATCCCCAGTGCTTGCTCACCTACGGCATTTCGGTTGCCCTCTGGTGCGCTTATGAGGTAGATGCCTTTACTTTCGGCATACGGAATATCAATACTTTCCAGTCCTGCGCCCACCCGTGCGATAAACTTAAGATTTGTTGCCGCATCAATGAATAGCCTATCAATTTTAAACCGACTCCGAATGACAATCCCGTCATACATCCCGATGATCTTCTCCGTATCTGACTTTGATATGGTGTAGTTTTCATCATTTTGGTGACCCGCATCTGCAAGTTGGTCGATTAAAAGCGGATGGTTTCTATCTAGATGGAGAATTTTCATTGTGAGAGATGTAATATATTAAGTTTGAAACGTTCGACTAAATCTTAGGGTATTCCGATTGTGTTTTCTCGTGCTTGACATCTCCCGTGTGAGCCGTGTTCAATTTTTCAAAAAGAAGCAAATGCACTTCCTCGCCTTCTTGAGTCGTAGGGCAATGTTCCACTCCCTTAGGGACGACGATAATTTCGCCTTCGTTTACGGTTTCAGACCATTGATTTTTGGGGTTTCCGCTTTCGCGAAAGCGTATTTCTAAAACTCCTTTTTGTACATAAAATAACTCGTCCTCATCTTTATGACTGTGCCAAACAAACTCGCCAGATATTTTGGCCAAAATCACCTGCATATCATCTACCGTAGCAATTTGATGTGGATGCCATTGCTTGTCAAATTTTGAAAACTTTTCTTTGATGTTGATGGGTTTCATAATGCTATTTTATGTCGTCTGTGAAATGTCCTTTATGAGTTCCTTGATCAAATTTTTTCTTGTTGAATGCTTGAGAATCCCCTTTTGGGATAGAAAGGCTTTTCCAGTGATCTCCCTTAGCCATCCTACCTATATAGACTATTTGTCCCACGTGATAGGCATAGTGCATCATTTGTCTATTTATAGCTTCTGGGATGGTGTGTTCTTGGTTTCGAATAAAAATCTTGCTGTTAAAATTCTCGGCATTAATGCTTCTAAGTGCGCTGAAAAGGATGTCCCAACCTTCATTCCATTTAGTTGAAATATCTTTTCTCGTATTTAAGATTTCCTCAAACTCCATATCTCGATTTCTCCAAGATTTTTCGCCATCGGCCGTAAGGAAATCTGTCCATCTCGATTTCATATTACCAGAAAGATGATTTACAATCACAGCAATGGAGTTACTCTCTTTATTATAATTCCAGAATAAATCCTCGTCAGACAGTTGTTCAAACGTTTTCTCACCGAGTGTTTTGTAATACTCAAATTGTTTCAGAACGCTTTGTAAATAGGACTCTTGCATTTTTTCTCAACAAGATACGAATTAGAACAAAGCGATAATCTCCTGAGGAACGCGCATCGGTCTTGCGTCTGGCATTTTCAGTAGGCACCAGTTTGTGACCGCGGTCACTAAGATTTTATCCTCTCCTTTTTTTCGAATTTGTGTATGACGTTCTGAAGTTGCGCCCGAAATATTCTTTACTGTAGTAGTCACAACGATTTCATCTCCTTCCATCGCTGGGGTCTTATATTCTATGTAGTGATTCATAACCACCCAAGCCATTTTTTCTATCCCGATGCGTTCTGCATTTTGGTCTGAGTCCTTAAAATACTCTTTGGTAGCGTGGTTCCAATGTTTTGAAGCAGCGATTTGTACCCAATCTAAATATACCACATTGTTTACGTGCCCCAACACATCAATAGCACCAGCTGGAACAGTAAGATAATATTCAAAAGATGAAGACATTATATTCCTAGAATAAGTTTTGCAATGTAGAGGTAAATCAAAATTCCAAAGATATCGTTGCTCGTCGTAATAAATGGTCCCGTAGCAATTGCTGGATCAATGCCTCGCTTATGAAGAAACAACGGAATAAAGGTTCCTATAATTCCTGCAACAATAATCACTACAAAAAGTGAGATGGAAATAGATGCGGCATAGTTTACAGCGCCTTCTGACACCCATACAAAAAAGAACAATACGATTGCCAGTGCCGCTCCATTGAGCATTGCAAGGAGCATTTCTTTGAGCAGCCTGTTCCCTATACTGCCTTTTACATCATCGTTTGCAAGTCCCTGTACAATGATTGCACTAGACTGTACGCCCACGTTTCCAGCCATTGCAGCGATAAGCGGTGTAAATAATAGGAGGATGACGTGATTTTGCAACACTTCTTCAAATCCACCCATTATTGCAGCGGCTCCTACTCCTCCTAAAAGCCCTAAAAACAACCACGGCAATCGTGCTCGAGTTAGTGTGAGAATACTGTCTTCTGTATCAACATCTTGCGAGATACCCGCTGCCATCTGGTAATCCTTATCTGCCTCATCCTTTATAAAATCTACGATGTCATCTATGGTAATTCTACCTAATAACCGTTTATTTTCATCGACCACGGGTACGGCCTCTAGGTCGTACTTCTGCATTAATTTTGCAACGTCTTCGGCCGGGTCATTTACGTTTACAAAGTCAACTTTAGGGATATAGATTTCGGATATTTTTGTGGTTGTTGTGGAGGTAAGAAGGTCCTTAAGGGAAAGTCTTCCTATAAGTTCGTCATTCTTATTTACAACATACACAGAGTGTACTCTTGTCACTTCTTCTGCCTGCCTGCGCATCTCGCGTACACATCCGGCTACCGTCCAGGTTTCCTTAACACGAACGAGTTCTTTTGCCATTAATCCTCCTGCACTATTTTCATCATACTGCAGCATCTCGCGGATGTCTGCCTTGTGTTCTTCATCTTCTATCTGATCGATTACAGCCCGCTGGATATCGTCGTCCAGCTCTGCAATCATATCTACCGCATCATCAGTATCCATCTCTTCGATTTCTCCAGCGATTTCCAGCGGTGTGAGTTGATCGAGAAGTTTCTCGCGCACATCCTCGTCCAGCTCCATAATAGCCTCAGACGTTTGCTCACTATCTAATAATCTTACGAGGTAAGTTGCCTCATCACCATTTACCTCATCTAAGATTTCGGCAATATCTGCGTGGTGCACATCGTGCAGTAACTCTTGCAATCCCTTATCATCTTTTACGTTTATAAGGGCTTTAATTTGGTCTATAAGTTCGCTGCTGAGTAAGAATTGCATAGAAGTGATTTTGTGCGTTGCACAAATATAGGAAAAGCGATGTGGCTCACCTTAATGACAATGCTCGTGATTTTATTCAATTAGACTATAATTATTAATCCTGTACTTTAATTTTAGAAGTAAAAACACCCATTTCCCCATTTTCATCTATTCCTTCTATTTCTAGGTTGTATGTAGATAAAACATCTGAGGTGTAAAAGTCCAGTTCAACCCATCCTTCTTCGTCTGGTATAACTAGAGGTGCCCATAGTAGCGTTTTGCGATAGTCAGGCACATAAAATTCATCGGGTTCATCATAATTAGGCATATAAAATAATTTGTTAGGATAAAATCCTCTGAGAGCAACAAATTCTTCACTAGGCTTAGAATCATCGATCTCTTCTGGAAATGGAGCCCTATACGTTACAGTTTGTCCCGAATTAGTTCTGTAAATATTACCTATAAGAGGTTTCGAACCGCTAGAGTGATTTACACAATTTAATATCTGATATAGACATACATAATCTGTTGTTTTAAACTCAAATTCGGCATTATAAGGATTTCCTGTATTACGTTTTTTAGTTTTATAGCCTGTTAGTACTACTTCCTGAAGGGCATTTACTCTATCAAAGCCGAAAGAATTATCTAAAAACTTGACTTTCTGATTACTTAGAAAACGCTTAGCGGCTGTATATTTAAACAACGATTCTGCTCTGACTTTGTTTATAAAGTCAAAAGAGTTTTGAAATTTTAATACCCCTTTTTTAGAAGGCTTTACTAAAAAAGTTTGTCCTTGATGTTGCTTTAAAACACCTTTAGAAAGAGTAAATGCTCCTCTTATATTAGTTGTTATTGGAATAATTCCATAGGTAGAGGCTACTTGAATCACCGTTCTTCCTCCTGGGTCAAGCAAACCTTCCTTTGATGGGAGATAAAAACTTCCGTATAGATCTTCTTGTAAGGACCCCACAACATCCAATTTTTTTATCTTAGAAAGATTTAATTTGTTCCAACGATATGACCTCCAACCCTGTGTCATCAAAAGTAGATCTAAATGCCTCTCTCTCAGCAAGTCCTGCTCTTTAAAATAATATGTAGGATGATGTATTTTTCCTTTGATATCCGTTTTCAAAAATTGATGCGTAATAATATTTTCTTTATGAATACTGTCGCTATATCTCTCGCTGTAAATCCGTACCCCTAAGTTAGGTCTGGCAACTTCATTCTTATAGCTACCAACCTTAAACTTTAAATTAATCTTTTCCCTGCGCCTAAAAGGGGCTAATTCCTTGTTTGCAAGTTCTATATTTAAATTTTGAGCATAATGTGCAAATATGAGACGTTCTACTATAGGATTATTACTGCCGTCAAAGACTGTAATCTCTGCGATTCCTTGAGGTAATCTATCCATAGGGATCGTAAAGTTCAATTTTAACTTATCAAATTTACCTTTTGCCAGCCAATGAACAACCCCTCTAGATTGAGCCCTCACATAGATATCTCTTATTTGAAAATCTTTAGACTTCTCTAGAGTAAAATGTGCTTTATTATCCCTGATTTCTTTCGCTCGTAAAACCATTCCTTTGGACTCAATATCGGGCAACACATAAATACTATCGCTCCCAGGAGTGTTCAATCTAGCAGTATAATTCATTCCCGGCCTTGGTTTAAAGCGCACCACTCCCATACCGTTGTGTTCACTATTAAATTCTAAGATTGATTTAGCACCCTCGTAGATAGCCCCTTGAACAGCAATAGGCAGACCAGCTTCATCTACCGCTTTAAAAGCTAAATTATTCTCCATATCCCCCACAAGATGGCCACCCTCTGGAAAGAAGCCTAATTGCAGGGTTCTATTACTTTCTCTAGGAATGATATATGAAAAACGCTCCTCAAAATCATTATGATTTACAATCACATCTAAACTGGAGTAGAGCCTTTTAGAAGTAGGTACAATTTCTAACGAAATCAATCCTTTATCATCTGTATTCTCTCTCCACACCTTATCCTTCCTATCTCCCTGCATACCAGAAATCTTAACACGAGCATTCTCTAGTGGCTCTCCGCGCGGACTGTATACCTCTAGTTTAAATCTTATGGTGTCTTGAGCTTGATAGTCATTCTTATCAAAATCTAAGTGAGAAATAATTTTAGGTACAATACTCTTCTTAAACTTAAGAGCTTTAAAAGATGTAATTTCCGCATTGTTATTAAGCAATGAGAATTTTGTATGACCCATCAGAGTATAACTACCCTCCTCCCATTCTTCCGGAATAAAGATATGACCTGTTGCTATTCCATTTTGGATCTCAAAACGCTCTTCTACTAAGACTTCTTTTGAAGTATTATCTAAAAGCTGTACAAATAAAACATACGCGCTGTCATCTAGCTTTTTAGTTTGTGCATCTATCACATAACTTTTAAACCACACGTCTTCTCCCAACTCGTAAATATCCTTATCTGTCTGTATATAAATATTCTGACTAGGCATTTTAAGTGCCTCCTCATTAAGGTTTTTAATAAGCGCTTTTTCCGTCTCTGGAGCTATCACTTTTTGAGCAATACAATTAGTTACAGTTCCAAATAAGAGGGTTAAAAAAAGAAGGGCATAAACTTTCATCTGTAGGTAGTAAATACTTACCTAAATATACAAGAAAGAACTAAGTCGGAAAAACTACGCAATATCCTGAGCGATAGCCCCAGTAAGTGTTATGAAATCTTGAACAGACAGCTGTTCTGGACGTTTGTTTAATATTTCGCTTTCGCGAAAGCGGTCACTCATCTCCATTCCTTTCAAGCTATTACGGAGCGTCTTTCTACGCTGTTGAAAAGCCATTTTTACCACTCTAAAGAGCATTTTTTCGTCACAACCTATGTCCGTATAATTCTCCTTGCGACGCAATCGAAGTACCCCGCTATCCACCTTAGGCGGTGGTATAAAAACTGTGGGAGGCACGGTAAACAAGTACTCTGCATCATAAAAAGCTTGCGCAAGCACCGAAAGTATGCCATAGGTTTTGCTCCCGTGAGAAGCACAAATACGCATCGCTACTTCTTTCTGGAACATACCTGTAAACTCCGGTATTCGTTCTTTATGTTCTAGAGTTTTAAAGACAATCTGTGTGGAAATATTATAAGGAAAATTCCCCGTAATTGTAAACTGCTCGCCTGGAAACAAAGTATCCATATCATACTTTAAGAAATCTGCTTCCAGCACTTTAAATTTCTCATCATTATTAACCTGATGTTCTAACTTAAACGTAGAGTTTAAGTGCTCAATAGACTCACGGTCTAAATCCATCACAACAAGATTTAAAGGCTTTTCAACAATATATTTTGTAAGTACGCCCGTCCCTGGACCAATCTCAAGAACATTCGTATATCCTTCCAGAGTGAGGGTATCACCTATATCCTGAGCTACAGACTCATCACCTAGAAAATGTTGTCCCAGATGCTTTTTTGCCGTAACTCCTTGATCGTGATGCCCATTCTTAGAATGAGGTTTATCGAATTTACGTTTTGAGTTCTTTTTGGTTTTTGACATATTTACCTCATCTCCTAACCCCTTCTCCCAAAAAGAGAAAGTGAATAAAGAAATATTTTATTAATGTTGCGAGATGACTTCCAACTCTGTTCTAAAAGCGACAAATTTTCCTGCAAAGCGATTACCTTGAGCTCTCAGACGGTCTGCATCATTGTCATAATAGGACTGTAAATGTTCTTGACTTGGACATCCATATTGCACAGAGTATGTCACCCCTCCCATTTCCTCATCTACACGAACTTTTGTCATTAGTGCTTTTTCAAATTTTCCCGTGGCAATCATCTCAGGGATATGTTCCTTCTGCATCCAGGCAAGCCATTCTTGCTCTACTGATTCTTCTATGTTTATGGTAACGTTGTATATGAGCATTCTGTTTAATTTATAGCATCCCCCCGCAATGCGCGGAATTTCTTCTGTGCTTCCACATAGTAAATACTGTCTTGAAAGTCAAAAATGATACGTTCGTAATGTTGTTTTGCTTTATCAGGTTCGGCGAGTGGTCCAGCATACAATTCGGCAAGGCGGTAGTGGGCGTCATCTGCCAGGATCCCGTCGCTAAAAAATGCAATGATGAGGTTGTAGTTTTTTTCCGCTTTCGCGAAAGCGGACTTCCCCTCAAACAACTTAGCCTGAGCCAGCAAAGCCTCGTCTTCCATACTCTCTCCTTTATGCAAGGTTACTATTTCTCCATAAAGACTAATTGCTTCATCATCTTTACCTTGGAACGCCAAAAGGTCTGCTCGTGCATACTTTTTAAGCGCAGTCTGTGTACTATCTTCCTGAGAATTGTCTCGTATCGTAAGTAATAGCTCAAGTGCATCGTTTGCAATGAGCTGGGTCGCTCCACCCTTGAGTACATCAAGTTGCGTCTCTGCCCAAGAAAAATCACCTTTATAATAACTTGTTTTTGCCACTTTAAAGCGCGCTTCTTGAGAGATCACGTTATTCTTTATACTATTCTGCACCTGACTAAAATAAATAAGCGCCTGATTAAACTTCTCCTGCGAAACCAAGATGTCTCCTAGTTCCATTTTGAGCCGTGCTTCTGGAAATCTTGATCTCTGGTTAGCAATCTCTTTCTTTAAATAGTCAACCGCCTGTGATGCCTCATTGTTTTGAAAAGCAAGAAAGTGGGCATAATCTATTTTTAAAGGGATTGCATAATCCCAATTCTTATATTTATCGACCAGGAACTCATATCGCTCCTTTACACTCTTCTTTTGTTCTGCTGTATTTGCTTCTTTAGATTCTAGAAGTAAAAGCTTTGTCTGAGCGTCCAGCTTTGTAGTATCATCTATCGCATTATCTATGATATACAGCAAAATCTCCTTTGATATTTCGATGTTACCTTCTTCTATAGTAATCCCTGCCAGATCTACGATGCCCTGAATCTCGCCGTCATTACGCTTAAAAATAGCCTTCTCCTGACGGAACGCTTTGTCGTACTCTTTCTGCTGGATAAATAGCCAACTGAGCAACTCATTGTACATTACATTTTGCTCTGTTTGGAGTTTTGTGAGCAGCAGTTTTCTGAAGATGATATTTGCCTCATTTGTACCATCGTCGGTTATATATTGGCTAAAGTTACGCTGAGCGACCCTGATATATCCCGCGTTCTTATTTACAAGCGCAAGATAGCTGTCAAACATTTTTTCTACCTCTCCCAGCTCTCCGTATAAACGGGCAAGTTGTGCGCTATAGTTTGCACGAGGATTGAGCTCCATTCCTGTCTCATACGTTGCGACGGCTTGTTCAAGAAGACTATGTTCCTGAAAAGCTTTACCTACACGGTATGCATTATTAGGATTTTCACGCACAAGATCTTGTGCTTTCTCATAATAAAGTTGTGTGAGAGAATCTTTTTGTTGCAATTGGTAATTATAACCCATTTCAACTAACAGCGTTCCTGTGTTCCGAGGATCTCTTAATCTATTTGCAATAAATTTTTCTACTTCATCGTAGGCTTCAAGTTGTTGCTGGGTTTGAATAAGACCCAATGTTGCATTTATGTTGCTGGGTTCTTTTTTTAGGATTTTCTCGTAAGATGAACGCGCTTTTTTAAACTCGCCCTGGTCGTAGTAATTTTGTGCGAGCTGGGAGGATTGCGCTACTGCAAAAGCGCAAAAATACAACACACATACAACCACCAAAACAATCTTCTTCTTCATAGGACTAAGATAACGAAAAGCGTGCCACAGGAATTGCCATAGCACGTTTCTTATTTAATTTGTGAAGTGATGAACTAATCTATCATCTCAAACCCGCAATAAGGCACAAGTGCTTTTGGGATTTTTATCCCTTCAGGCGTCTGGCAATTTTCTAAAATTCCTGCGAGCACTCTCGGTAGTGCAAGTGCACTTCCATTGAGGGTGTGGGCTAGTTTGTTAGAGCCATCCGTATCCTTAAAACGTAATTTTAAACGGTTTGCCTGAAACGTTTGAAAGTTAGAAACTGAGCTTATCTCCAGCCAGCGGTCTTGTGCTGTTGAGAACACCTCGAAGTCGTAGGTAAGATGTGCTGTAAAGCCTAAATCACCACCACAAAGTCGTAAGATTCTATATGGTAATTCCAGCTCATCAAGAATGGCTTTTACGTGCTCGACCATTCCATCCAGCGCAGCTGCGCTTTTATCTGGATGCTCGATACGCACGATTTCTACCTTGTCAAACTGGTGTAACCTATTTAAACCTCTCACGTGCGCCCCATAAGAACCAGCCTCACGACGGAAACAAGGGGTGTACCCTGTACACGTTATGGGTAGTTCACTATGCGCAATCAAATCACCACGGAACATATTAGTCACAGGAACCTCTGCCGTGGGGATGAGGTATAAATCGTCTGCCGTGACGTGGTACATCTGCCCTTCTTTGTCTGGAAGCTGTCCCGTACCGTAGCCCGACGCCTCGTTTACAAGATGTGGCACTTGATATTCTGTGTAGCCAGCGGCTGTATTCTTATCAAGAAAATAAGCGATGAGCGCTCGTTGTAATCTTGCACCTTTGCCTTTGTACACAGGGAAACCTGCTCCGGTAATTTTAGTTCCCAGTTCAAAATCTATGATGTCATATTTTTTGGCAAGTTCCCAGTGCGGTTGTGCATCGCCGTGCAGTACGGGGATGTCTCCTTTTCTGAAAACTTCCTCATTATCTTCATCACTGTTCCCCTCTGGAACACTCTCATTTGGGATATTGGGAATATTATAAAGTAGTGCTTGCAACTCCTCTGTAGCATTATTGAGTTGTTCCTGCAGTGTCTTGCTCTGTTCTTTGAGTCCTGCAGTCTTCTCCTTGAGGATATTAGCCTTTTGAGCCTCACCATTTTTGAAGAGTATCCCTATTTCTTTAGAAAATTTATTGCTGTCTGCTAGTACCTCGTCCAGTTGTGCCTGCGAACTGCGACGTAGCTCGTCTGCTGCGATGACTTTGTCCAGCATCTCGCTGGCGTCTATGTTTCTTTTTGATAACGCTTTCGCGAAAGCGTCCTTATGCTCACGTATTTGTGCTACTTCTAACATGGTGATTGTTTTGTGAAGGGCAAATTTAGCGAAATGGGAGCATTATCGCCGAATTACTCCAGCAAATAAACCCCACTATCCTCCAGCCAAGGATTATGCTTAAAAAATTCCCAGGGAACAGATGCCAGGTCAACATCCTTCTTAATGAACTGTCGCAACTTGCGACCGTTTACTTTGATCTTACAGTCTACATAGATGGCTACATCTTTGCCCTCTGCGGCATATTGCTTTTTTAGGCGTTGGGCAAATTGCCAAATCATATCTGGCTTAGATCGTATGTTGCGCTGTTGCTTTTTAGAAAGATAATCTCTGTATGGTATAATTTCTCTTTTACCAGTCGCTTTATCTTCTAAATAAAAAATGACGCTACCCGTTTTAGAACGTAGCATCATACGCCAACTTAGACGGTGACCTTCTTCCGTCCATAATACATTATCCTCTATGAACCAGTGGCGCAAGGGTAATCCTATTTGAAATATAAAATAGATTGCTAAAATTGCTGTCCAGAAGTTTTTATATTTTGGGATTATGACTTCCTCCACCCTGGCGGGTTGTAATGTGGTGTTTGTGGTTTGGGCGATTGAGGTTTCTATGTTTTGCGAAGCGGTCGTAGATTTTGGAGCCCCAGAGACTACTTCGCTGCGCTTGTAGAGAGGCTTCCATCGTTTAAGGAAAATGCTGTGTATGGTTTTAGCATCAAAAAAGAACAATGTGAATGCCAGAGACATATATGGAAAAATCCCAATCTGAAACACAATGGAATTAAAGAGATGAAAGAAAATGGATATAAAGAAGGCAAATTTCCTTGTGGGCCTCCACAGTAACATAGGAATAATTAATCCGTCAAATAAAATTCCTACATACGATATCGTATAATGTGCCCACCGCTGTTGCAAAACGTCACCTATAAGCCAGTAATCTGCCCTACTCTTCATCAATATTTGAGGTACTGTGGCATTGAGCCAATCTGGATACAGCTTTGCAATAGACCCGTAGGTGTAAACAATCCATAACTGGATGATGATTAGAACGACGACCCAGCGTGGCATACTGATGCGCTTTATAGCAGGATTTTTCCAAGCGTCTACAGAAATATTGCGAGCCGCAGGAAGCAAGGCCATCATCCCGCAGAGAAGCATTAGTAAATAGTAATGATTATTGTAAGAGGACTTCTGCATTAAGTATACAGCGCTCCACATTACTCCGTACCCTAAAATGGCAAATCGATATTTATATCCTACCATTACCATTACCCCAAAAACACCCATCAAGGCAAAATAAGCATACATATGAGGCCCTGTTCCCGGAAAAACTTGTAGAAAATCAAACCCTATGAAATTAAAGGTGAACTCTGGCTCCACAAAAACACGCCTTAACCATCCTGTAGCAATTGCACCCCACGCTTCTGCAGTTATTAAGAAACCAAAAATAATTCTAAACACCACGAGTGAACTATTGTCCACTCGAGCAAAAAGATATGTGTTTAACTTTTTGAGCATTATAAACTTTCAATATATGCTCTAGAGAATGACTCGTCTTTTTTCATCGCTACAATTAGCTCCTCTACAGAATTAAAATGCTTCTCTTCCCTTATTCTTTTGAGCACCTGTATTTCTATATCCCTACCATATAAGTCGGCATCAAAATCAAAGAAATAGGTTTCTACGGTTTGATCGTGACCTCCCACAGTGGGATTCGTACCTATATTCATCATTCCGTATATATTTATTCCTTCAATAAACGATTGAACAATATACACCCCTTGTGCAGGAATCAATTTATAGCTTTCTGCAATGGCGAGATTTGCGGTAGGATACCCTATGGTTTTTCCTATGCTCTTGCCTTTTACAACCGTTCCCGAAAGCATTATGGGCGCTCCTAAGTATTGATTTGCTTGTGCAATATCTCCAGCTTCAAGTGCTTTTCTAATTTTTGTGGAACTCACGGCAACATCTTCTAACTCTTGTTTTGAGATTTCCTCCACCTCAAATCCAAACTGCTCGCCAAAGCCTTTTAAATCCTCAATATTTGCATTACGATTACGACCAAAACGGTGGTCGTAGCCTATAATTACCTTTTTTGCATTGAGTGCTTTTACAAGAATATTTTCCACAAAAGCCTCCGCGCTCATTCTCGAAAATTCCATAGTGAAAGGATGAATGATCAAGTGATGAAGTCCTAATACGTCCAGCAGTTTTGCCCGCTCATCTATGGTGTTGATAAGCTTAATTTCTGAGTCCTTCTGCAGCACCATCCTAGGGTGTGGAAAAAAAGTAAGCACGGCAGATTCCCAGTCGTTTGCTTGAGCATTTTCGACGAGTTTCTTGATAATTTTTTGATGTCCTATATGCACCCCGTCAAAGGTCCCGATAGTAACCACCGTCCCTTTTTCTGTATTAAAATGTTGTGCACCTTTATGTATGATCACCTTACTTTCCGTTGTAGTTGTTCATTGTATTTGTAATTCCGCCACTTACAAATGAGGTGATTACCTCGCAGGCCATATCTAGTCGTTCGGGCAATGCTGCTTCTTCGTCAGTGCCCCATTCGCCTAAAACATAATCTACTTGTCGTCCTTTTGAGAACTGTGCGCTTATCCCAAAACGGAATCTATTGTATTTCGTTGTATTGAGTTGTGCTTGTATATCTTTTAAGCCGTTGTGACCACCGTCAGAGCCTTTCATTTTTACGCGTATAGTCCCAAAGTCTAAATTGAGATCATCTGTAATAACCAATAAATTTTCTAAAGGGACTTTCTCCTGTTGCAACCAGTATCTTACCGCCTTGCCACTTAGGTTCATGTACGTGTTCGGCTTTAGGAGGATGACTGTTTTTCCTTTAACCTTGATTTTGGCAATATCGCCTAATTTTTCGGTTGACCATTCACATTGCGCTCCTGCCTGCCTGCAGGCAAGGTTAGCAAAAGCGTCCACCACCTTAAAACCAATGTTATGGCGGGTGTTTTCATATTTGGGACCAATGTTGCCCAGACCGACGATGAGAAATTTTTTCATAGGATCTACTGCTGGCCCTTGTGGCTTCTTACGATTGAAAATACGTCCAAAGAATGCGAGCATATTGTTGTTATAAGATTTTGAGAAGTTTCATTATTAAATTAAATTTCCAAACTAGTTCGTCTGAAATTACTTAATGACTTGTACAGCTTTTCGGATTTCTAAAATGTCCTCCATACCAAATTCGCATTTTTGTTTGGCATCAGGCAGTTTGTCTGATATAAATGTATTGTAATCCTCGCAAGTTCTAAAAATATTAAACTCTCTATTCACAAAGTCCCATACAACTCCTTTTCCTTTGATCGTACTTATAGCATTATTAACTGTATTTTCACCAGTATTTAAGGCCACAGCGTAACCCCATTTATTTACAATAGGTGCTTCAGCATAGAGATAATTTTTACCACCTATAATAACTTTTGCAAATCCATTCTTCGAGTTTGAATCTTGAGCTCTATCTTCTTTATTTCTATTGTCTAGGATTGCTCTTATTTGAAAATAAAGATCACCTTCGTACGAAATAGCAAAGACTTTTTTGATCTTCTTATCCTTATTTGAATCATAAAAAAATGGAGGTATGATGAGACCGTCTGTGCGGTTTTGCCCAAAATCTTTTTTTACTATTTTCAAACTACTGTCGGGTGTTTTATTAAGGAAATCTTCTTTTGATTTATAAATCCCTTCTGGATAATCAATATCTAAGATTTTTCGTCCAATGTCTTCCCTTGAATTCTGTTGGCAAAGTAGCGAAGAAGTAAAAAATAAAATTAAGTATAAAAAGTTCAGTTTCATAACGCATCTTACTATTAAATGAGAGTCTTTAAGCTCTACATCAATATTGCATAAAAATAAAAAAAGCATCCCGAAGAACGGGATGCTTTGTGATATAATGTTTGTTTCAGATTTATTCTGCTACTGCTGCCGTATCATCGGTTTCAGTTGCTGGAACATCTCCTGCATCCTCATCATCATCATCTTCATCATCCACAACCGCGGTACGAGAAGTTCTTACTTGACACACCACAAAGTTGTCTGGGTGCATCACAGTATAATCATCACTTGCAAGAGCACTTACATATAACTTGCTTCCTATCTTAAGGTCAGTAATATCTGCTACAAGATAATCTGGAAGATTCCCTGGTAACGCTTTTACACGTAACACACGGTTCGTCTTACGTAAGACTCCACCATTACGAACACCTTTTGCAGTTCCTTCAAAGTGCACTGGGATATTCATAACTACTGGTTTATCCTCAAAGATTTGATAAAAATCTATGTGTAAAATACGATCTGTTACTGGGTGAAACTGGATGTCTTGAAGGATAGCGTGTATCGTCTGTCCATCTACATCAATCTCCACAGTATGCGCATTAGGAGTGTAAACCAAATCTTTAAACGCAAGTTCTGGTGCGTTAAAGTGTACTGGTTGATCCCCTCCGTATATTACGCAAGGTACCTGTCCAGCATTACGTAAGGCTTTTGTTGCTTTCTTGCCCACGCTTTCTCTTTTAGATCCGTTGATCGAAATTGACTTCATTTTAAATATATTAAATGTTAATTAATTACATAATAAACTTGGACGCGATACTCGTGTTACTGTTTACACGGTGCATTACATCTGCAAAAAGTGGTGCACAAGACACTACTTTAATTTTTTTACTTTCTTTCTTAAGCGGTATAGAATCTGTTACAATTAATTCCTCAAGCGCACTTGCTTCTAGACGTTCATAAGCATTACCACTTAAAATAGCGTGTGTACAAATTGCACGTACGCTCAACGCTCCTTTCTCCATCATCAGGTCTGCTGCCTTTGTCAAGGTTCCTGCAGTATCTACCATATCATCTGCAAGAACTACGTGGCGACCTTTTACGTCCCCTATGAGTTCCATATGAGATATCACATTTGCTTTTGCGCGTTGCTTATAACAGATCACAACCTCACTCTCTAGCGCCTTGCTATATGCGTAAGCTCGTTTACTTCCTCCCATATCTGGTGAGGCAATTGTCAAATTTTCAAGATTTAAAGACCTTAGGTGTGGCAAGAACAGCGTAGACGCAAATAAATGATCTACAGGACGTTCAAAAAATCCTTGAATTTGATCTGCGTGAAGGTCCATCGTAATGATACGTGTTGCACCTGCAGTTTCAAGAATACTTGCAATCATCTTTGCGGCAATAGGAACTCTAGGTTTATCCTTGCGGTCCTGTCTCGCCCACCCGAAATATGGTATTACAGCTGTTATATGTCTAGCAGATGCACGTTTTGCAGCATCCAGCATTAACAACATTTCCATAAGATTATCACTAGACGGCATCGTACTTCCAATGAGGAAAACACGTGAACCACGCACGGATTCTTCAAAAGACGGCTGGAACTCTCCATCACTATAGGTTGAAGTGATGATTTTTCCTAGTTCTTGACCATACGCTTTCGCAATTTTTTCGGCAAGTTCCTTACTCTGTGAACAGGCAAATAACTTGGGTTGCGGTACCGATTGTGACATCTTTAAACGGGTGTTAAATCGTTGATTTCTTTAACCTTCCTAAAAAGGAGGTGCAAAAATAGTGATTTAAAAGTGGATGTCTATATAAAAATGAGCGTTTTATAACTATCGTGTCTAATTATTCTTTAATTTTGTGCTCTATTAAAGCGACAATCGCTTTCCATTTGCCGAAATGGCTCCCGATAGTAATCGGGATGTTAGCATTAATTGCCGAAATGGCGGAATTGGTAGACGCGCGCGACTCAAACTCGCGTTCCTTTGGAGTGTGGGTTCGATTCCCACTTTCGGTACTAGAACCTCAGTCTTTATTAAGATTGGGGTTTTTCACTTTAAACGGTGGTTGTTTTTTTAAGTTTTGTAACTTTTCTACAAAACTTAAAAAACTTTGCGTTAACGTGACGTAATTCCCACTTTCGGTACGAGAACCTCAGTCTTTATTAAGATTGGGGTTTTTTCTATTTGCCCCCAAAGAGTCTTTCATTTATTTTATTATTACTTTAATTGTTTGCATACCTCTTTGCGACAATCCTAATACTTGCATAAAATACATTCCTGATTCTAAATTTGACACATTAACCTGATTCTTCTCTCCCTCAATTACAACTTGACCCAGCGTATTATATAGCTTATAACTTTTAAGAGACTCCGTGTCAATAAATATTGTCGAACTAGCTGGGTTAGGGTATAATTTAACACCTATCGGTTTAAGATCATTTATAGATAATGCTTCTTCGACTGTAAGATATGTTGTGACGATGCTGTCATTATATTGCTCTGAATCTAAGATTCGCTCATAAGTACCGTTAACCGTCCAGCCGTTGTACTCCTCCCCTTCTAAAATTGTAATGTGTTCTTCTGTAAAAATATCTCCAGTATACAATGTAGGGTTTGGAATATTCGCTGTGATAGTAGATCTTCCTTCTGTATTTTGATGGTACGTATTTACATTTGTTTCCTGTAATCTGTCTTCTGTGGTTGTCAAATCTTGACTTAAAATAGATAAGAACTTAATCTCATTATCAGATAATGTTGACTTGTTCCCCGTAAAGGTTAGGAAAAAATTATTTGGCTCTGCCGCATCTAGAAATGGCGCGTCTCCAGCGTCATCGAGCATATCACTTTTTGCCTGCTCTAATTGCTCACGATCAATTTCTATGAATGATTCATAATACCTTCTTTCCCCTACTAGAAAGTTAGTTTGAGGATCAATCACTTCCTCAACAGCATAAATATTGTTTAAATATGTTAGCGGAAGATCAACCTCATCTATAGTAATAAGCCCCATAAGATACTGCTCAAAATCGTTAAAGATTTGTTTGTCTTTACTTTGGTCTATCTCACCATTGCACAATTCATAGTTTGACGTATAGTCTAAATAAACAAAAGTACCTTGATCATCTTCTTGTAAATTATTAATAGAATTCTCACAATAAATACCATTTACCCGTGACCAAGATGAGTATAGAAATCCAGAAGTGTTTTTGAAAATATTAGGATGATGATTTGTATTATTATAAAGAGTCTCCTCACCAAAGCCTAAATAACCATTTATTCTAGGGATCCAAAGGTGTAAAATCTCGTGCGATTCAACCCCCGACAAAGAATTTACGTGAAGGGCTATATCTTGACCAATGAGAAACTGACCGTGAGGCTGAATAAAATCTACTTGCATATACAGATTTTTATCCATTTGACTATTTATAACCTCTTCACCCCAGTAATCATAGAGTAAGCTTTTGGATATCACGTATGATGGATCGAGAACTCCTCCTATTTGGTTACATAACAACTCACCCCAATTTTCATACTTATTTACAAAAATGAAATTTTCAGAAAACAGATAATCATCATTATTAAATCTGTGAATATTTGGAATTTCTATTGTATTTAAAAAACTGGTGTTTATTGAAGTATAATCAGGAGTAAATATATCATTGTGTACTTGGTTTCCACTGTCATTATATATTACATCTAAAGTTGAAAGGATTGGAGTATACGTATTTGTCTCTTCGTGCTGAATTAAAATTTCATCACTTGTAAATATTTTATCTCCAGCACTAATATCTCCGTGAGTACCATCATCAAACATTTGATATGTCGTGTACTGCCATCCTACACCGGCAATATTAAAAAATTGTCCAAAAACGATTTCTATGTCTGTAAAATCATATTCATCTTTAAGAACTAGCTGTATGGTTTCCATTCTATCTTCAGTAACTATAAAACTTGTAGTGATAGGAGGTCGTTTGAGGTAGTATTCTAAATTTGGATTAGCACAAGCCTGTGACCTTGTTTGATAGGAATGGACTTGATCATAAGAAACTTGACAATCGTGTTGTAAAGAGTTTACGCTTTGAGCTCGTATCATTAGAAAGGAAAACAAAGCTAAATAAGGCAATAAATGTTTCATAGTTATCTATTTAGAGTCGAAAATTAACATTTTTTTATAATAAAAAAAATACCCATTACTAGGTATAAATCGACTTATATATAAGCCATCATTAGCAATTTTAAATTCACAAACCGTTAAGAACCCCTCACAAACTATTATTAAAGAAAATTAAAAGAAGCTTAAGGCGCGCTATATTTATATAGAACAATAAAATTTGTTCATATATAAATCTAAAATCAACAGCTTATAGCACAAAAATACACCTACTATGAAAACTTTAATTTTAATCTTCAGCATCTTTACCTTGGGCTTTACCACCGAAGAATTATCAAGAAACGACGAAATCAATGTAGAAACCTTTATTTATGATGGTTTTGAAGGAGGCTATTACTTTTTTACAGACACGTCTAGAAAAGCTGTCATTCTCGAAGCAGATAATGAGACCACAATAAATAAAAATCTACTTCAACGCGATGACGCTATCGGAAAACGTTTTGAAGTACGGTATAAAAAGAATAAACAGCAAGATGATTCCAGCCAGGGCATCTTAGTCCATTTGGAACAAGCTTAAACTGCAAACAATCTCTCAAAACCTCTGCTACTTGCGGAGGTTTTCTTTTTTTATGCTTTCGCGAAAGCGTAATTCAAAACAACCCCGTCAGCCATAATTGGGTAACATATCATCCTAAATTGCATTCTCACTATATTTGACATTAAATAAGACGTCATACTTGTAACAATACAAGGACTTTAATGTCTTATCTACCGTAATTAAACAAAACCTTAATCAATGAAAATAATCAAAACTGTTGCACTCACAGCGAGTTGCGTCATTGCACTTGCGAGTTGTAAAGAAGAGGCAAAAGAAACAGCTTCAACCGAAGAAAAAATACCGGGAATCATCCTTGCAAATATGGACACGACCGTTAGCCCTAAAGATGATTTTTACAACTACGTAAATGGCTCGTGGCTTAAGAATAATGAAATCCCAGAAGACCGCTCTATTTGGGGAGGTTTTAGCGTACTGCGTAAATCTACAGATGCAGATGTGCTTAAGATTCTTGCAGATGCTAAGGAAAGCGGAAAATATAGTGCAGGGACAGACCAAGCTAAAGCGCTTGCAATATATGACACAAAGCTGGACACCGTTGCTAGAAATAAAGCTGGGCTGACCCCGTTGCAACCAGCTCTAGATGATATTGCGAGCATTAAAAACCTCAACGATCTACAAACTGTTGTCGCTACAAATCCTGCTATTTCTACACCTTTTTTAAGCATAGGTGCCGGAGCAGACTTAAATGACAGCTCTATGAATACCGTATATTTAGGAGCAAACGGTCTCGGACTTCCAGATCGTGATTTCTATATTCTAGACGACACCAAGTCTAAGGAAATACGTGAAGAATATAAGATGTACGTTTCTAAAATGTTACAAATGCTAGGAGATGATCCTGCAAAAGCTGTTGCTGATACAGAAAAAATCCTCGCAATGGAAACAGAACTTGCGAAACCTCGCCTGGATAAAGTAGAAAGCAGGGATGCTCGTAACTTTAACAATCCAAGGTCAGTGGCTCAGGCAGATGCAATGCTATCTAACATCGACCTCAAAAAGATGATATCCGATCTAGGAATCACTAAGAAATTTGATACGCTCACAGTAACACAGTTACGCTATACTGAGGCACTTGATAAATTTCTTGCAGATACTCCTATAGAAGATATTAAGACGCTTGTACGCTGGGATACTTTTAATAGCGCTGCAGGAAGACTAACTACCGAAACTGAAACTGCAAGCTGGGAATTTTACAGTAAATACCTCAATGGTGCAAAGAAGCAACGCCCAGCAGATGAGCGTGCGCTTGCAACTGTAAATGGTACTGTAGGAGAAGCGTTAGGTCAACTTTATGTAGATGCTAAGTTTCCGCCTGAGGCTAAAGCCAAAGCCGAAACAATGATTGCAAATGTCATCGCGGCATATCAAGATCGTATCCAGAAACTAGACTGGATGAGTGCAGAGACAAAAGATAAAGCGGTCGAAAAACTAAATAAGTTTACAGTGAAAATCGCATATCCAGATAAATGGGAAGACTACTCAGATATGGAAGTAGCGGCAGACAAGACATACTTTGAAAATATGACTGCTGTTTCTAAGTGGGCTCAAGATAAGAACTATGCAGACATTGGTGAGCCGGTAGACAAGACGGAGTGGGGAATGTCTCCACAGACGGTAAACGCATATTTTAATCCGCTTAATAACGAGATTGTATTTCCAGCGGCAATTTTACAACCACCTTTCTACAATTATACTGCAGATGAGGCAGTAAATTATGGAGGTATAGGAGCTGTGATCGGTCACGAGATTTCCCACGCATTTGATGATAGTGGTGCGCGTTTTGACGGTGACGGAAACCTTAAAAACTGGTGGACAGAAGAGGACCTCGCTGCATTTACAGAGCGCGGAAATCAACTTGCAGAGCAATACAGTAATGTAGAGGTTCTCGATAGTGTTTACATAGACGGGAAGTTTACTTTAGGTGAAAACATCGGAGATTTAGGTGGTGTCTTGGGCGCTTATGATGGTCTTCAGAAGTTCTATGCAGAAAATGGACGTCCAGAAAATATAGACGGATTTACACCAGAGCAACGTTTCTTTATGTCTTGGGCAACCGTATGGAGAACGCTAAGCCGTGATGAAGCCTTAAGAAATCAAGTAAAAACAGACCCGCACTCTCCAGGAATGGTACGTGCAACACAACCGCTTTTAAACATCGATGCATTTTACGAAGCGTTTGATATTAAAGAAGGAGATAAAATGTATCTCGCACCAGAAAAACGAGTGCGTATTTGGTAAATTTTTATAGTTACGCTTTCGCGAAAATTAATCCGAATTTATTTCGGTAGCGTAAAAAGCCTCAAAACCGTCTTCTCAACAGAAGGCGGTTTTTCTTTTACCCTGAACTCGTTTCAGGGTCGTGCTGAATTTATTTCAGCACCCATCCATATTTGTAATAGCATTAAACAGTCTACTTACAATATCTTTAATGTAAATTGAAAATTTTAAAGAGCAAGACCCAAAAAGCTAACGTATATTTATATAAACACAGTACTATGCGACTTCACCTCATACTTATAATATGTGCCCTCTCCGTGGCAATCTCCTGCAAGGACACAAAACAAGCTCCAAAAAAGGAAGCCATACCTCCAGTAGAATCAATGCCTACACCAGCAGAACCTAAAGAAATTCCAAAAACTAGCACCTTTGGAAAATTGCAAGGAAAATGGCAAAGCACTGAAGACCCTAAGTCTTTCCTGATTTTTGAAGGCACAAAACGTATAGCGTTATATCAAGGACGAGAACCAGATAGTCAGCCATTTAAACTCGCAGCAAACTGTGATGACGAAAAAGCTACTTACAGTAAAGTGAAGACGCTCTATATTCTATCAGATGGAATATGTTGGTCCATAGACGCGATTAACTCAGAACACTTAGAATTAACTTACGTTGATAGGGGAAATATTCTTACTTATAAAAAAGTGACTCAGTAAAACATTAATAAGGTAATGATTAGGATCATCACCAAAAATATAGGCCAAAAGGTCGCCTTCACAATGAGATTGTTTTTGTAACTAAAAATTTTATGGGGTCCTCTAGAATAGGCTATTAGATTGTAGGTAGAAATCAGAATCATAACATAAGTCACAAAGTAGAAGTACTCCATATAAATAAGTTCAGCCGTATCAATATTCTTACGTAGGTCTATGTGCGAGAAGATAAGCACAAAGAAAAATGCCGTCATCGCCGAGACGATATTTCCATCCACCTCTTTTTTCTTGTTCTTCTTTATAGTGTACAATAACATATACATCATAATAAGCACTACAAATATGGGGATGAGATAGGTTACAAATGCAGTAATTAATACTCGTTTGAGTTTGATATTAAAGTATAGCTCTGGAACCTCTGCACTTTTTCCTTTTACAGGTGCTCCAAAATTGGCATCATACGCATAGTAATTATAATTAAAATACGTTTCAAGAATGTTGCTCCCTGAAAGTTTTATTTTCTTACTCACTCCACTTTTTTGAGAAGGGTTTGTGTAGGTATAACTTTCAAGATCAGGTACAAACATCAACCTATCCTTAAAAGATAGTGGCTGAAAATACAAATGGATATTCCGTCTGTCAAAAGGATAATCCCCATATTCAAAATTGAGCCTAAACGTATTCCTAAAAGAATAGGTTATCAAGGTATAGTCATCATATAACTGCCTACCTATTTCTTCTATCAACTGAGCCTCAGCAAAGGGTGCCGTTTGCGGAAATGCAAATCCAGTCGTCACACTATCTATAATTGCGGTAGGATACTTTTGCCATACTTTACCACTGATGCTTACATTATAGGAATCTTCAAAATAAAGTCTATCCACGTAAACACCAGTTGGAATAATTGTTCGGGGGGATTGCTGTGATTTTTCGGCGAGTAGTGCTTGTTCGTTTATGATGCTGTTAAGTGTTGTAACATCTGCAATGGGTGGACTTTCGGATAAATCTTTTTCGGTGTGTACAGCTGTGTGCTGGAGGTAGCCTATGAGTACAATATTTGCAAGTAATACAAACCCAGCAAAAAATCCCAACTGCCATATCTCCTTTTCCGAAAGATAATCACGATTAAAAAATGCCGCCATTAAAAAGAACAGAAGCAAACTTACTACAAGTGCAATAATGATGTATTTCTGTCGCACTTCGTTTTCGCCCCCGAGCAAATCATTTTTAAAGAAAAGCACCCCTATACGCCAGTCTGCAGCAAGAACGTGATCATAAAAGAAGATAGTTTCTTGCTGTTTTATCGCATCTATATAATCTACGTTTCCCGTTTTGCCTTGCATTAATCCTACATAAGCCTTTTGTAGGGCTGGAATTTCAGTTTCTGCGCTTAGTTCTTGTATTGTTTTCTTTCCTACGTAACTTCCTACAGGATGTGCAAGAATAGTCCCTTTGCTCGAAGCCACAAATCCATATCCTGTTTTACCTAAACTTAGTGCGTGTATTAATTCTGTAAATCCATCTAAAGAAATCGTCATTGAGACTACTCCTCGTATTTGCCCCTTTTTGGGTCCTGAAGTGTAATAAAACGGAATCCCGTAATCAGAAATAAATGCTTGGGCTCCCTGTCCATAATAGGGTTCTACCCAGCCTTTCCCATTTTTGAGAACATTGGTATACCAGGAAGATGTTTCTAATTGCCCATCTGTATAGTTATAGATATTCTGGAGCGGGATTATCTCTTTTTGCTTCTTATCAAAATAGGGTGCATAAAGAGCGGTGTTTTCATCAAAGCCATAAGGTTGATATGCGACCGTAACACCAAGAATCTGGTCTAACGCTAGGGAACGCTCTTTTATAAGTGCAATAAGTTCCTCATTAGAAGGCGATGCGTTTTCTAGCTGTTGTGCAAGTGCTTCTCCTTGCTGCATCACCTCAGTAAGCAAGTCGTTTACGTCTCCCCTTAAATCATTTGTGGTCTTTGCCCCTAAAGTTACCGCAGTAGCTTGTCGGTTTTTATTGAAACTCACTAAGTCAAAAACGACATAACAACACGCCATAAAAAGAATTACGGTTATACCGTACAATACTTTCTTAACTACAGGCCGTGTTTGCATCCTTTAAAGATAATTATTTTAAAGACTTACTTGAAATGTGTAGCCCAGAACGTCCTTAATATGAACACTATGTACCTCCTTAAAATCTTCGTCTCCTTCGTCTGAATATTGTGGTGGTTCAAGCCCAAGCTCTTTTGCCTGTCGTGTGTAATAATCGCGCTTTGAAGGGTGTTGCGGTGCCACCGCATTAAATATATGCCCAAAAGCATCCTCCTTTATAATCCGAATCAGAATCCCGATACAATCATCACGATGTATCATATTCACACTTGCGTTTCCATTACTCAACCCTTTGCGGCCCGCAAGAAACTTTATAGGGTTCCGACTGCCTCCAAATAATCCTCCAAAACGGACAATCGTCGTTTGAAACGCTGGACTGTTAAAGAAAATCTGCTCAACATCATACAATTGTTTGCCAGCATCAGTTTCTGGCTGAGGCACATCTTTTTCAGTAACTACTCCTTGTTCATCTGAATATACGGAAGTACTACTCACAAGAATTACTTTCTTAATACCGCTCTCCTCAATAACGTGTAAAAAATGAGCCATTTTCAAAGCATAGTTTGCCCCGGTATTCTTGCGCAATCCCGGCGGAATCATAATAATTAACACATCAGTATCTGCAAGGAAAGTATCTACCATTCCGCCCACGCCACTCTCTGCGATGATTAGTGGGAATGTGGCGATACCGCCTTTGGTTTGATCCTTAGCTTTTTGTGCATCTGTGACACTTCCCTTAACGCGATATCCTAACAGTTGTAAATGTGTGGCGAGAGGCTTCCCTAGCCAGCCTAAACCTGCGATGGTAATGTTTTTATTCATAAATTATTCTGCAATTATTTGGGGTTCTTTTCTTCAGTCGTTTCCTAAATTGAAGCCTTAGTTAGAAATTAGATTAAGTTCTACCGAATCTTTTTCCGCTTTCGCGAAAGCGTACTCATCCACATTTATCTTTCTATCCACAATGATGGCATCATTTACTACAAATGGCTTAGGCATCGTGTACTCTGGCCTCGCCGCTACAGTAAACTTAGGGTTTTCCAGTAAGTCAAACGAGTATTCCCGTATTAACAGCTCGGGGTCTGCTCCATCTAAAACCGTATAACTGAGCGTTAGACTATCTCCTGGTGTAACATAATAACTTAAAAGGCTGTTTGTACGACGTTTTTTATAGATCGTTTCCGTGCTATCTGGCGTGTTGCGCTTTCCATTAAAACTAAGTTCAGAAAACACAACATCCTTATTTGCAAAAAGTCGAATACGATTCACATTGCGTTGTGGTTTTAGTGTTAGGGAAACTGCACGATCCCCCGAAATGACAGTATCCTTGTTAATGGCAATCTGACTTTGAGCAAGGTCAATCACAGGGGTCGCCTTTGCATATCGAAAATTCATATTGTATTTACTCCCAGAAGCATTAGAAATATAGTCGTTCGCAGGATCTGGATTTTTTCCCAAATAACTTTCTACCCAAGGGTCTAGATGATTATCATACGTTGCCCAATAGGCACTTTCTTTTCCCTCTTGATGATAATATACTAGACTATTAGGCTTTTGGCGCTCTGGAGAATAATCAGATTTAAAATGCGCGATAGCAAAAAAAAGGAGTGCAAGAACCAATCCTGCATATCCTAAAAATTTCTTGTTGCGATAATAGCCCAAGACAGGAATTAAAAGCCCAAAGAGCAACACAGCAAAGAGCATACTCATCCAGTAAGCTTCAGGACCAAGTCCTACGGGTAAGAATTGGATAAGCGGTGTAAATATGAAGATTGCCGGTGCACACAACAATACCATTAACAGCATGCTAGGTCGTGATTGTTTAAGCATCACATAAAAAGCAACAAGTCCAAACAGCAATGGAATTACAAAATACGCAGCCCCTTGTAATTTAATCGCTACAGTAATATTAATTACAATCCAAAAGAAAAGTGGCGCCACCATTAGACTTGGTGTCTTTTCTGCTTTGGAGAATTTGCTATACAGTCCGAAACATAGCGACAACATGAGCACTACAAAAGCAGCAGTGTACCAGTGCCCATTATACAAAAACACAGGAAGCATATCTTCGTATTGAGGATATAAAACAGGACTCAATCCTGCATATAAAAATCCAGTTCCTACAACTACAAGTAATAACACTAGTATTATGAGAAATCCTTTTCCTATAGACGCTCCGTGTAGTTTTTTATTTCGAAATCCTAAAATCAAAAGTCCTATAAAACCTAAAACCGCAATAATGACCATAGGCCATATCCACGTAAAGGGATAGGTTACAAACTTGAAAACTGCGGTGTCAAAATACACAGACTCTGCATCTGTTTTAATTTGCGATAAATCTATCTGTGCAAAATGCTTGAGCAACGGCATTAAATAACTTCCTTGATGCTCAAGCGTCTCTGGATTAAGGTTTTGCCACGTATCATTTGCCGTATGATAATTAAAATGATCATCTATAAACGCAAAGAAAAACCCATCTATGTCGCCTTCTTCTCGCAATACTGTAGAGTCTGTATCATTAGGAAGCATTTTGTAGATACTATACATTAAAGAGGATGCGACTGGATAGTCTGGAGAAGCATTTTTAAATTCTTTTATGAGATTGGCATTTCCGCCATTAGTTTCCACAATCATATTTGAAGGACCGCCACTTCCTCGTGCTTCAAAATTGAGCGCTACTCCTACGTCTTTTGCCCAACGGTGTTCTTTAGTAAAAAGCGTTGCTCCGTCGAGACCGAGTTCTTCAGAGTCTGTAAAAAGGACAATAATATCATTCTTTGGTTTTTCTGAGCCTGCAAGATAAGCGCGTAGACTTTCTAAAACAGTTACTACTCCAGAACCTGCATCACTCGCCCCGTAAGATTTGCTATGTGGTGCGCTATCATAATGCGACATAAGCAATAGCGATTTGGTGGGCGCGGTTCCCTTATATCTAGCTACTATATTTTGAGGTTTTACAAGTGTGCTGGAACCCCACCAACTATCAAGCACAAATCCTTCCTGAATTTCTGGCTCCAGACCCAGTTTACGCAACTCCATCATAATATAATCTCTCACCTCAGCGTGCGCCTCTGACCCTACATAATGTGGTTTTTCTGAAATTACCTTGAGTTGTTCTAAGGCTCTTTCGGTGGAGAATTCAGTAAGGGGAGCGTCTGCTTTAGTCACTTTCTTAGGCAATAGCGAGTAAAAGCTGAGCCAGGTGAGAAGTAATAGTAAAACAAATGAGACGATGTGGCGAAGGCGTTTCATAAACTAGTTGGTTTTGGTTGAATTTTAGTCAACGTAAAATACGATTTTTAGGATGGAGTACGCTTTCGCGAAAGCGGAAACATAAAATATCAACAAAATTCATTAACTTCAAGAATTCAAAACCAGACAGTTATGGCAATCAAAAGTTTTATGGGCAAGCGTGCAAAAGATACCAAAGGCACCACCTCAGAAATTAAAGTAAGTGATTATATGACTCGTAAACTCATCACCTTTAAGCCAGACCAGTCTGTTATGGAGGTAATGACCAGCCTCATTAAAAATAAAATTTCTGGTGGGCCCGTTGTGAATGACAAAAACGAGTTATTAGGTATTATCTCTGAAGGCGATTGTATGAAACAGATTTCAGAAAGTCGATATTACAATATGCCTATGGACAATATGAAAGTCGAAAAACATATGGTTTCTAACGTGGATACGATAGATGGAAATATGAACGTTTTTGATGCGGCAAATAAGTTTCTAGAGACCAAACGACGTCGTTTCCCCATCGTAGAAAATGGAAAACTAGTAGGTCAGATTAGCCAAAAAGATGTGCTCAAGGCTGCTTTAAAATTGAATGGACAGACGTGGAAGTAATTACTTCTCAAGCTCAAACCAAGCAATATCTACATCCTCTTTTTCATAGTAAAAATCATCCTTACGTTCGAGTCCTATTTTTTCAAGAACACGACAAGAAGCACCATTACCAATCTCTGCTAAACCGCAGAGTTTGTGGCCAGGAAAATGCCCAAAGAAGTAATCTTTCGCGGCAATAGAGGATTCTGTTGCATAGCCCTTACCCCAATATTCTGGCATAAAGCGGTAGCCTATATCATAGTAGTTTATATGACCGTTCATTTCCTCTTCAAAATTCATTTTAAGACCCGACCAGCCTATAAAATCCCCAGAACTTTTCTCAATGGTTGCCCAGCGTCCTATGCCATACTTCTCGTACTGCATAATAATGTAGTCAATATAGTGACGCGCTTTCCCCATACAGGAAATAGGTTTATTTCCTAAATATTTATGTACAACGGGATTACTATCTAGCCTATATAAATCTCCCGTATCTTCTATGCGTATCTCACGAAGGATGAGATGTTCTGTTTCTATGTGGTATTCCATATTCTTTTCATCCCCGTCCTTCGACTATCGCTCAGGATAAACTATGGCGGAAATCTCTTAATTAAATATTCTTATATATTATCTGACACTTACTTATTACGTTTCACCAGCGCGTAAAAATCCCCGTCCAGCGGTAAGTACCCCTGGTCGTATATAAAGTAATAGACCGTTCCCGCTTTTGTGGTGTAGATACTTGTAAAATAGTTAAAATCGAAACCAGCAGCGTCTAGTTTGGACTTAGGCACCCTAGTTTTATCCTCTGGGTTTAGGGTTTCTAGGATTCGGTAATTCTTGCGCAGTCTGTTATTTATATTGCGCATAATATTTTTAGTATCCTTATTCTGACTATTGTTATGCGCATTGCGACAAGAGTCACTACAGAATTTCTTATCTGCACGACCTATAATCTTATCGCCACATTCTGGGCAAGCTCTGTTCATATTTAATCAATTCCCGCCCTTCGACTGAGGCGATTTTTAAATTATTGCTTTTTAAATGTTATTTTAAAACCTGCAAACTGGAAAATTCTGTCAAAGCGCTCAGGATAAACTCCGGCGGGAATCTCCACCTATATTCGCTTTAAATTAGTTAATTATCATTCACTTTTTCTCCTGTAATTTCCTCACCTGCTTCATCACGAGCTTTTTCGGAGTAATCGCTAGCGTCTTCATCATCACTTTTTGACCAAAGGTAAGTCCAGCCATTACTTCTAGCTTTCCTTGTAGCATTGCATCATATCCTGCTTGCGCCACTTCCCTAGCACTAAAGGTATTTTGAAAAAGATCTGCATCTGCCATTCCTGCAGTTTCGGCAAAGTCTGTTTCGGTCGCTCCTGGCAGTAATGCGGTAACGGTAACTTTTGTATCGCTTAACTCTTCGGCAATGGCGTTGCTAAAGGAGGTTACATAAGCCTTAGTTGCAAAATAAACTGCTTGTAACGGCCCGGGCATCAAACTCGCTGTGGAGGATACATTTAGAATTCTTCCCGAATTTCGATTCACAAAATCGGGTAAAAACTTTCGCGAAAGCGCAGTAAGTGCCACCACATTTAGATGTATCATCGCTAGATCATCTTCCCAATCCCGCTCGTGAAATTTCCCATGACCTCCAAAGCCGGCGTTGTTTATAAGATAATCTACCGCAATTCCCTTATTCTTTGCTTCATTGTATATTTCTTGAGCAGCACTGGTAGTCGTCAAGTCCTTTACAATAACGTGAACCTCGACACCTTGGGTTCTTTCGAGTTCGCCTTGCAAGTCTTTAAGCTTGTCCTCGCTACGGGCGACTATAACTAGATTACCGCCGTTTTTTGCGTGAATTCTCGCTAGTTCCTTACCTATCCCGCTACTTGCTCCAGTGATCAGTGCTGTTTTTACCATTACTTCTTATAGATTCCTACGGTCAATTCACCATCTGCATTCATATGAGCACGGTACATCCCAGCAGTATTGAACTCCATTGCAATGTTTCCATCCTTGTCTATGGCTACAATTCCACCATCTCCGCCTAAAGCTGGGACCTTCTTTTGGATGACCTCGCTTGCTGCCTCTTGAAGTGAAACTCCTTTATATTCCATCATCGCACTAATGTCGTGGGCCACCTGAGCGCGTATAAAAAATTCGCCCCAACCTGTGCTGCTCACTGCGCAGGTCGCATTATTTGCATACGTCCCAGAACCTATAATGGGAGCATCACCTATGCGGTTGTAACGCTTATTTGTCATCCCACCGGTAGATGTTCCCGCAGCAAGATTTCCGTATTTGTCGAGTGCTGCACATCCTACGGTTCCAAATTTTGAATCCTTAATAAAAGGATCTACAAAACTAACTTTTTTGTCTCCATCGTGGTCCAACTCCGTTTTCTCTTTATCGATAATATGTTGCAGTGACTGGAATCTACGTTCTGTATAAAAATATTTTGGGTCTACGATTTCCAACCCTTGTTCGGCCGCAAACTGCTCAGCTCCTTTTGCACTTAGCATTACGTGCTCGCTTTTATCCATAACCGCAACGGCGAGGTTAATCGGATTTTTAACGGTAGTTACACCAGAGATTGCGCCAGCATTAAGGGTTTTTCCGTCCATCACACTTGCGTCGAGTTCATTTGTACCATCGTGTGTAAAAACAGCACCTTTACCAGCATTAAACAGCGGACTATCTTCCATAATATTTATCGTAGCAGTTACGGCTTCCATACTCGTGCCACCACTTGCAAGGATTTTATGTCCCACCTGGATAGCCTCTTCTAGCTTTGCTTTGTAAGCTGCTTCAAGAGAATCGCTCATATTCTTTTTAAGGATTGTCCCAGCTCCCCCGTGGATCACAATGCCAAATTTCTCCTCGGGTGCTCGATTGTCCGTTTGAGCAGTATCTGTAGATCTTTCTTTAACTGGCATATCACAGGAAGCAAACGCTACCAAAGCGACACACATATATATTAACTTTTTCATAGTGCAACTGTTTTGTTGAGTCTTTAAATATAAGGAGAAAATTGGTCGTGGTGCGTGGTGATAATTACGCTTTCGCGAAAGCGTAAAAAAGGAAAATTCCCACAAAAAAGTTATAAATCCATTATAAAATGGCACTAAAAGGGAGAAAAATTAAAAATTGTGCATTTCGTCGATCATAATCGACTCCATCTACCTTGAACAAGATTAATCCTATAGTCTAAATATAATTTACTATGCATTTCATCGATTAAATACATAATTATAACGTTTAAATGCAATAGTTTTATAAATTAGTCATCTATCATAACCCCAAATTATGAAATTGATTAACCGAAGTTTATGCCTAATGGGCCTTATTGGTCTATTGGCATCTTGCAGCCCAGAGCCTGTTTCTGAAATTAATGAAACGGCAAATTTAGAAACAAATGTAAACATTGTTCAAGACGATGACTTTGCGCTAGATGTTCTTGATGAGATCAATGCACATCGTGCGAGTATAGGTCTCGATGAGCTACGACTAGACACATCGTCTAAGGCAAAAGCAATCGAACATACCATTTATATGGTAGAGCAAAATAAGATGAGTCACGACAACTTTTTTAAACGTTCGGATTTTCTAAAAGCAAAGGGAGCTGAGGTGGTGAGCGAAAACGTAGCATACGGGCAACGCACTCCTGAGCTTGTTGTAGCCGCTTGGTTAAATAGTCCTTCACACAAAGAAGCTATAGAAAGCAACTACACTCATACAGGAATAGGAGTTGCTGCAAATGAATACGGAATTAATTATTACACCCAGATATTTATAAAGTAAGCCTCAACGATACCCCAAATCATAGGTATATGATTATCGACCCCACAAACTTAAGTATGTGGGGTTGTTTTTTGGTACGCTTTTGCGAAAGCGTACTCGGAGAAAATTGTATTTTTATAGAAAACAAACCATATGGCTATCCAAAAACCATTTAACCTCAACAAGTGGGTCGAAGAAAATAGAGATTTACTCAAGCCTCCTGTGGGAAATAAGAATTTATACAAAGACGCAGGCGACTATATCGTAATGATCGTAGCGGGGCCTAATGCCCGCAAAGATTATCACTATAATGAGACTGAAGAACTTTTTTACCAGCTGGAAGGCCACATCGAAGTCCACGTTCAAGACAATGGTAAGAAGCGCACGATGAAGCTTGGACCTGGCGATATGTATTTACACCCTGCAAAAGTACCGCACTCTCCCGTGCGTCACGAGGGATCTATAGGCCTTGTCATTGAGCGTAAACGCGATGACGTAGCGGGTAAGGATGGGCTTTTGTGGTTCTGTGATAATTGTAACAATAAATTGTATGACGTCTACTTCCCACTTACAGATATTGAGAAAGATTTCCTTAAACACTTTAAGGATTTTTACAACGATATACACAAAAGAACGTGCGATAATTGTGGTGAAGTGATGCAAGCAGACGAACGCTTTACTGCAGAATAATCAAAAAAGTAACTAAAAATACTAGGCGTGATGAAAATCACGCCCTTTTTTATGGATACCCTTGAATTATCCTTAAATTCGTGCGATCAAAAATTAAGAATTAAATTTCGGCTTTTTTGATAAAAAATCGCTAGTACATTTTTATTAATGATTTCGGTTTTTAGACGCTTTCGCGAAAGCGGAAAACTTTTTAATGAATAACTATTGCGATAGGTGAGATGAGTCACGCTTTCGTAATTTAATACGCTTCTGCACAGGCGGAAGGTTTTACGAATGAATAATCATTGCGACAGGCTGGATGAGATTTCCGCCCCTGCCTGCCAGTAGGCAGGTTCGCAGAAATTAAATGAAAATATGAGCACAGTAGCACAGGAATTTGGAATAGTAGAGGCACTTAAGCAATTGGGTGTAAAAGATGTTAATGAAGGAACATCAACGGGTCAGGAAAACTTTAGCAATGGAGAAGTAATTGAGTCTTACTCTCCTGTGGATGGTCAACTTATAGGAAAAGTAAAATCTACAACTAAGGAAGACTATGAGAAAGTGATGAGCGCAGCAACCGCTGCTTTTAAGGACTTTAGAACAATGCCTGCACCTTTACGTGGAGAGATTGTACGCCAGTTTGGAGAAAAACTACGCGAAAAAAAAGAAGCGCTAGGAAAACTCGTTTCTTATGAAATGGGGAAATCCTATCAAGAAGGATTAGGTGAAGTGCAAGAGATGATAGACATCTGTGATTTTGCAGTTGGTCTTTCACGTCAGTTACACGGACTTACCATGCACTCTGAGCGTCCAGGACACAGAATGTACGAGCAATATCACCCACTAGGAGTGGTAGGAATTATTTCTGCCTTTAACTTCCCAGTAGCGGTTTGGGCTTGGAATACGGCTCTCGCTTGGATTTGTGGAGATGTATGCGTCTGGAAGCCGTCAGAAAAAACACCACTTTGTGGTGTAGCTTGTCAAAATATCATTGCCGAAGTTTTAAAAGCAAATGACTTACCAGAAGGTATTTCTTGTCTTATCAATGGCGATTATAAGGTAGGAGAAATGATGACTACAGATCGAAGAATCCCTCTAGTTTCTGCAACAGGTTCTACACGTATGGGTAAAATCGTTGCTGCTACTGTGGGAGAACGCCTAGGGAAGTCATTACTTGAGCTAGGAGGAAATAATGCTATTATTGTTACTCCAGATGCAGATGTAAAAATGACTGTGATAGGTGGGGTGTTTGGTGCTGTAGGAACGGCTGGACAGCGTTGTACGTCCACCCGTCGTATTATCATACACGAATCTATATATGACAAAGTAAAAAATGCAATTGTAGATGCTTATGGACAACTACGCATAGGTAATCCACTAGATGAAAATAATCACGTGGGACCACTTATCGATAAAGATGCGGTAGCAAACTACAACAAAGCTCTAGAGCGCGTTGTTGCAGAGGGTGGAAAGATCATCGTAGAAGGCGGCGTACTCTCTGGAGAAGGCTACGAGAGCGGCTGCTATGTAAAACCAGCAATTGCAGAAGCTAGCAATGAGTTTGAGATCGTACAACACGAGACATTTGCTCCCGTTTTATATTTATTAAAATATAGTGGAGATGTTGAGAATGCTCTTGAACTTCAAAACGGAGTGGCACAAGGACTATCTTCTGCAATAATGACGAACAACCTTCGTGAGGCAGAACGCTTCTTAAGCGTTGCCGGTTCAGACTGTGGTATTGCAAACGTTAATATAGGAACTTCTGGAGCAGAGATAGGTGGTGCCTTCGGAGGAGAAAAAGATACTGGAGGAGGACGTGAGTCTGGATCAGACGCTTGGAAAGTATATATGCGCCGTCAGACAAATACTATAAACTATACTACTGAACTGCCACTCGCACAGGGAATCAAATTTGATTTGTAGGTTTCAGTATTTCTTAATTAATCTAAAACGCCACTTGAACTACACAAGTGGCGTTTTGCTTTTATAATTCCTCTCCCGTTTTTACGCTTTCGCGAAAGCAAAAAGAGCAAAGATTCTAGTTACCCAAAAAATCAGCTCCAGGCGCCCAAAGTTCACGTTTAACACAAAATTATATTGTTTAATACACCGACAAACGCATCAAATATTCCGTGCAACTGCCTAAATCATTAAATATGAGCCTGTAAGAAACTTTCGTGTTCGTTTTTTAACTAACTTTAAGACACATTAACCGTAAAAACGAACCACATGAGTAAGAAATCAGGATACCTACTAGGTATGTTGCTTACGATGATCATCTGTATGATTTTGGCCTGGTTTTTCTGCTGCGGAGCTCAAGAAGGAGCAACAGCTGCAGGAACTTCAACACAAAGCGATACAGACAATCGTAATGCCGTCGCTAGCGAGACCACCGCAGATACAGCGACAAGTTGGGGCTTTGATCTTAAAGACCCCGATGGAAGCTTTGCCATTAATAGCAATGACAATTTTAATTTTAACACGTCAGAATTTAGTATTCTTCAACCCGTTTCCGGACAAGTAGATGATGGCATAGGAAAACTTTATGCCTATCTCAATGCTGATGGGAATACTGGAAAATTTGTAGACATTACAGGTTACTATGATAGTGATGAAGAAAACACATCTGCACTTGCAAATCTTGGACTTGCACGAGCAAATGCTGTAAAAAACTACTTTGTAGGTAAAGGAATCCCATCTACACGTATCAATACGTATGGTGAACTCAACGCATCGCTCGTCCCAGATGGAAATGTGTATAGAGGACCTATAAAATATAGTATGACAACGCGCACAGATGATGCAGCTGCACAAGAAGCAGATGCGCTCGAGGCCATCGCTACAGATATTAAAGCAAATCCTCTCATTCTATATTTCGATACTGCAGAAGCATCCATACAACTCACCCCAGAACAGCGAGAAAAAGTAGGTGCAATGAGTCGTTATCTTGATAAAGTCGAAGGTGCAACTGTTGCAATTACAGGCCATACCGACAACACAGGCAGTAGAACCACAAATACAAGGCTTGGGTTAGAAAGAGCAAATTTTGCTAAAAATTACCTTGCTAGAAATGGTATTGCTCCTAACAAAATCAATACTACATCACAAGGTCCAGATGCTCCAATCGCTACAAATGATACAGAAGCTGGACGTGCAAAAAATAGACGCTGTGTCGTCACATTAAACTAACAACAAACTTAAAAAATATACATTATGGATTTTTCAAATATAGCTTGCTGGATATGGCCACTCATTGCAGGAATCATCTGCGGAATACTAGGATATCTTCTTGGACGTCTCGCAGGCGGGTCAAGTAATAGTGAAGGAGATATCGAGCTCTGGAAACGGAAGAACGCTTCCCTTCAAGCAGACTTAGACGCTTGTAATTCTAAACTCAAGGCTGCTCCAGTAGCTGCATCGAGTAGTGCAAGTATGGCTTCCTCATTTACTGCTGGCAACAAAACGGTTACTAGGATAGTCCCAATTTCTTTTGATGCAGCGGCTGCAGCGGCTGCGTTTGGCAAAAAAATTAAACAAGATGACTTAACCGTTGTTGAAGGAATTGGTCCTAAAATAGCAGAGCTCTTTCACAACCACGATATTAAAACGTGGGCAAATCTCGCCGAGACTTCTGTAGAGAAGTGTCAGGAAGTACTTAATTCTGGCGGAAAACGCTTCGAAATACACAGACCTGCAACCTGGCCTATGCAAGCAGAACTTGCTGCATTAGGAAAATGGGACCAACTTAAAAGATGGCAAGATGAACACGATTATGGCAAGGAGTAATACTCAAATTTGAATTAGCGCCATAAAGAAACCGCCAAAGTTCTCAAGAGCTTTGGCGGTTATCATTTGTATGAATATTTAAATGCTATTGAAGCGTCGCTTCTAAAGTGATTTCGGCTTTCAAGAGTTTAGAGAGTGGACAAACTTCTTTTGCCTTTTGAGCAATCTCTTCAAATTTGTCTTTACTAATTTCTGGCACTTCTCCCTTACAAACGAGTTTAATTTTAGTAATCTCTCCGTCTTCAAAGGTTACGTGAGCTTTTGTATCAAGATTAGTCGCTGTAAATTTATCTTCATTTAATAGAAAACTGAGTTGCATCGTGTAACACCCTGCGTGCGCCGCTCCGATAAGCTCCTCTGGGTTTGTCCCTTTTCCTTCCTCAAAACGTGTCCCAAAGGCATATTGTGCATTTTCTAGCACGGTACTCTCGGTAGATATTGAACCTTTTCCCTCTTTTCCAGTTCCTTTCCAGTTTGCACTAGCTGTTCTTGTAAATTTCATAATACGTAGTTTAAGTTGATTGATATAAAGTTACGAGGAGTACGCTTTCGCGAAAGCGTAATTAACAAAATCTAACACCACATTTAACAGCTATTTAAACAACAATAAGAACTACTGCAATTGCTCTGCCTGTTGTGCAAAAAGCACAATAATCCCGATAATGATGAGAACACCGAGAACCGCAAAGAAGATTTTCCAAAAGGAATAGGGCCTATTACCGGAGAGGGCTCCAGTTTCTCCATTTACGAAGAAATTATACTCCTTGCCATTGTAACGATAAGCGCTTACGTAAACAGGTAACAAAATATGTTTAAACGTCTCTCGCGATAGGTCAACACTTATCGAGCTTACGCGCTGCGTATCTCCACCTATGTCGCTCCTGGCCCAGCTCGTTGCTATTCCTTGGGCAACCTCTTCGGATTTTAAATGTCCATCTTTAAGAGGAATGGTGTACTTTTCGGTCACAAAACCTGCCAGAAAGCTACTGTGAAAAGGTTGCAACTTCTTTAAATTCCATCTTGCAATTTTTGACGGAACGCGACCTGCCCGCTGCCCAGAGGCTTTTACCAACGTATCGTCTACAAATCCCGAAACGTGACCAGATGCAGGGTACCATCGTGTTTTACGTACTTGCCTGCTCTTTGTGTTTCCTTTGCTATCTCTGTAGGTTTCAGTCACGTAGTAGTACTCGCCGCGCTGTCCAGTATAATCTGCATCTAGATGAGCGTCAAAAGTCCAATAGGGTAAATATAACCCCTTCGTAAATTGAGGATCTAGAGATGCTTTTTTAAGTTTATTGGGCGCCCACCAAAGACCCTTAACCCATTTTTGAAATATCAAAAATGACTTTTGTGTGTCTATTTGAAAAGGTAAAACTGCTCCAGGCAGAATCCAATCTTCCTTGTAAGCATCTTCCAGAATAAGCGGCATACTGCAATAAACGCAATGCAGAGACTTATAATTTTCCTCTACGTGTTGGTTTGCTCCGCAGTTCTTGCAATGCAGCATTGAGATTTCCTCACTATGGCGCTGATCTCCCATTTCCTTGAGATAAGGGTAGAGTTCCAACTCCTCAAAGGTGCTTGTTTCAATAGAAATTTTTTCCTGATGCCCGCAATAGTCACATGTTATGGATGTGGTCCCAGGCTTGTACTTAAGCTCTGCCCCACAGTTAATGCAAGCTTTTTTAAGTTCGGTTTTATGGACAGGTGTTTCTGTCATTGTATTTTGGGTTCGCTTTCGCGAAAATTTTAAATTTGAAAAGGATGCATTTTAAATGAGAGATTTCGATAGAATTATCAAAAAAGCTACAAGCTCTTTAAAAAATCTTAACCACCTTAGATTTTTAGTTTGAACAAACTAAAAATGAGCAACCATTATCTATTATGCAGGTAAGGGCGGTGGCGTATTCCCTCCTAAAAAAGCTTTGAGTTCTTCCACCTCTTGTAAAGCCATCCATCCAGACATTCCCTGTTTCCAAACCAAGCTTTCTTTATTGATAGTTCGGCTGGCAAAAAGAGCCCGTAATTGCTCAAAAGAAACCGGACCTTGCTGTGCTCCGTTAGAGGCGTAGAAATATTGAACTGCCGCTGGCATAGGTGGTGGCATAGATGCCCCTTGATTCATTTGAGTTTGCGCTTGTTGTTGCCCTCCCATATTAGGAGTCATCATACCGCCCATTTGTTGTGCTAGCACAAAGCCCATTCCCATTCCCATTCCTGCGCCAGCCGTTCCCCCTTCGTTTGCTGCGGCAGCCTCTATAGCTTTTGCAGTTTTGAACTTCGTTAGCTTATCCAAGTCCAGTTTGTCAATACGACTGTATTCGAAAATCTCCTTCTTAAGATCCTCTGGCATTGAGACATTCTCAATATAGAATTTCTCCAGCGAGATACCTACCGTCATAAACTCAGGCTTCATAACATCTTGACACGTTTCTGAAAGCTCTGAGGTATTTGCGGCATATAATTCTATAGGAAGGTTTGCTTCTCCTACTGTATCTGTAAATCGAGTCGCTATGAGACTTTTAAGGTGTTCATTAATCTCAAAATTTGTAAAGTTATTATCTGTCCCCACAATTTCCTTGATGAACATTCCTGCATCTGCTATTTTAAATGCATAAGTCCCAAACGCACGAATCTCTACGAGTCCAAAGCGCTCATCACTTAAAGTAATAGGGTTCTTCGTTCCCCATTTTTCATCAGTAAATAAATGCGTGTTTACAAAATAGACCTCGGCTTTGAAGGGACTATCAAAACCATATTTCCAACCTTTTAAAGTCGTCAGAATGGGTAAGTTTTGAGTGCTCAGCGTATATGTTCCCGGTTTAAAAACATCTGCTATCTGGCCTTCATTTACAAAGACAGCTGTTTGTCCTTCCCTTACTATGAGTTTTGCGTTGTTTTTTATCTCGTTCTGGTAGCGTTCAAAACGGTGGGCAATCGTATCATCTGTATAGTCAAGCCACTCGATGATGTCTATAAACTCGTTGCTCAGTTTTTCCTTTATTTTATCAAAAAGTCCCATAGGTTGTTATTTTAAATTTCTGTTCTAAAGCTACGAAAACTCTATAAAAAATCGGCTATGTGTTTTCTCAAACTCATAGCCGATGTCTCAAGCACACTCACGTGCTGGCTAATTCAAATCTTGGATAGTTATCTAAGCTTGATATTCATAAGAACTCCCATCTGGAAACTCTACCGAAAAGTAAGATACGTCAAACTCTTCGTCTTGAATAAACTGCTCCAGAAGCCCCAAATCTCCTTTTTGCGTTTTCATAATAAAATGTGGTTAAGTGATTAATACACTACAAATATGCGACCTATCATATCGTTATATGAGGTGGTATTGTCGCAATCGGATAGGGGTATTTACCCCTTAATTCAAAAGTTCATAAAAAAGAAACCGAATGTCATTTCTGAACATTCGGTTTTCAAATTTTCGAGGCTCAATAATAATTCTAAAGATTAAAGAATTCCTTAACAGATTCGTAATCATTAAAATCTACCCCTTGCATCTCGTAGTATTCTCGGGTACTTCCAGATTGACGTCCTAGTGGAGTTCCCTCTATAATTAGGAATCTAAAATCTAATGTCTGGTTAAAGGTTGATGTTAGCCTTACAGTTTCTAGAAAAATCCTGTCTATATCTAAGATTACCGAACCTCCAGTTACAACTGGAAGTGTTTCCCAAAAAGGATTTCCAGAAACAGTAGTATATCCTAGAACTAAACCATTATCTACAATATCCTGAGTGACTTCTGGAATTGTAATGTTATTAATCCCACTTACAATAGGAAATCCGTCTATGGTAATAGATACTACATTTGCATTACCATCTTCTCCATCCTGTCCATCTTCACCCGCAGGTCCTTGTGCTCCAGGAGCGCCATCCATACCGTCCATACCATCTTCTCCGTCTTCAGAACAAGCCGTGAGTGTAATGGCAAAGACCATAAATAAATACATAAAAAATCTTGAAGTTTTCATAATATTGAGTTTTTGTTAGGGTGCAAATATGATATCGTTATAAACGAAATACACCATTCAAAAAACTCAAAATATAACAGCTAATAACCTATTAATCAAAAGGTTATTTGTGAAATTAGACTAGGCATTTACCTTAATTATTTATAGGATTGCTCATTGCGACCACTCTCAGTTGCGTACAATTGCATTACAGGATCACTTTGCCAGAACTCCTTCGTATCTACATCCATCACCGTAAGGGTTCCTTTAAATGCGGCACCGGTATCTAGATTCCATACGTTTGCCTTATTCACAGGCTCCGTCCTATTTATTCTTGTTACAGGCGTGTGACCTATGAATATTTCGGTAAAAAGTTTTAATCGTTTGGGATAAAATAAATCTTCCGGATCGAGGTCTTCCCGCATCGCACACACCATTTCCCATAAGGTGCGATCCCAGTAAAATGCGGTGCTGTGCCACTCGTGCTCGGGGCCGTTGAGATTTTGGAAACCCGCGTGACAGAACATTCGGTTTTCCTTATCTATATAATAGTCTTTAAATGTCTTATAAAAAGCGATATGTTTATCTATCTCTTTAGACGACTTGGCATTATAAGAATCTATAGTGCTCTGACCGCCGTGTTGCAACCATTTGGGAGACAGCGCTCTTCCTTCCAGCCATTGCTGTACGAGGTCATCATGGTTACCGCGTATGAGGGTGGTTCTTTGCTTTCGCGAAAGCGTAATCAAGTAATCTATCACCCCCGCACTCTCACTCCATCCATCTACGTAATCACCTAAAAAAATAAGATGATCCTCTGCAGAAACTTTTGCGCGTTGCATAACTTGCTTTAGCGCCTTAAGACCACCGTGTATATCTCCAAAAACTAATGTTCTACCCATAAATACAATCACTTTTATTCATAACGCACTTTCCTTAAAATACGCATCGTTTCTTTATACCTGCCATAAATGCCACCACTAAATTTCTTTAAAAAGGGTTTTAATTCTACAAGCTTCTGAATGGCAGAGTCAAATCCGTTCAGATAGCAAATCAAATACGTGTTGGACAGATTATACAGGTCCTTCCACTCACCTTGATTAAGCTCGATACTACGTTTGAGCTTGTAAAAAATCACATTATTGTTATTAAAAATATGATACAAAGTCTTGCGGTCCACCTGGGGCGGTTCAAAAATGAGATGGGTATCGATGGTGTAGGTTCCGCTTTCGCGAAAGCGTATTACCACCTCTTCCAGCGGGTAATATTTAAATTGCTCTTGTACTCCTAAATGCACATATTCTAAAATCGTAAACGTGTCATTATCATAAGAAATAGAAACCTCATCCAGCGCCGAATAAAACAGTTTTACCTGCTCGTTTATAAGCTCAATATCCACGCGGGAATAGTAGGTATCCCCTTTAACCACCTTCTTTTTACCCGCCCAGCACACCACAAACTGCTCTTTGAACACCTTGTAGGTGCTCTCCATATCCTTGTGGCGGTTGTTTACAAAATCCATCACACCGTCCAAGGTAAGCTCGATGCTATTTTTGGCGTGGTTCTCAATGGCAGAAACAATGGCGCTGTTTACATCTACTATGTCACTTTTAAAAACCTTAGGCATAGACATACTCCCATCCCGAAAGAACACCGTTCCTCCCCAATATTTCCAAATATTACGCTTGAGCGCTGTGAGTTTGTCCTGCGCCCGGATGGTGACAAGTCCCACCACCAAATCTGTAGGAAGGTTAGGAAAAGGTATGTTTTCATAAGAAATAATAGGCGGATTCTCCAGATAGGCATTAATAAGATTTTGCAATTTACTATCGTCAAAAAATGGAACTCCTATGATTGCATTTTCACCATCGTCCACACCTATGACGATGTAGGAATTGTTTTTTGGATTACTGTTAGAGAGCGCGCAGATGTGCTTTAGGAATTTGGCTTTTCCTTCCTTGTTACCGATGTCAATCTTACGCTTCTTGTCATAAAAACTGTTCTCGTCATTGTGTGCGAGAAGATTTTTTACGAGAAGGCGTTTGTTGATCATTGTTTATTCTATTTCGGCAGTTTCGATACAATTTTTATCTCCGCTATCGCTCTGATAAAAATCACTCAACCCCCTTAATTTGCCCATATATTTTCAATGTATTTAACTATCTAAGGTGGTTGAGTTTTTTTATTGAAAGCTATTCGGTTTTCAATAAAAAAGTATCGAAACCTCCGGCAATATTAATTTCTATTCACAATAGTACTACTAGCCTGTGCCGTACTAAAAACCACTAAGTCTGCAATATTCACGTGGTATGGTCTTGAGACTACGAAGTGAATAATATCTGCGATATCTTCGGGTTGTAAACAGTCAAAACCTTGGTAGACTTTTTCTGCTCTTTCAGAATCTCCTTTAAAGCGCACTTTGCTAAAATCTGTTTCGACCATTGCGGGGTTAATGGCACCTACTCGTACGTTGTGCTTATTAAGGTCTAGTCTCATTCCTTGATTAATGGCATCTACGGCGTGTTTACTTGCGCAATACACATTACCATTAGGATATACTTCCTTCCCTGCAGTAGATCCTATGTTTATGATGTGGCCAGACTTTCGCTCTGTCATTTGTGGGATGATGGCTTTACTTACATACAGCAAACCTTTTACATTGATGTCTAGCATTGCGTCCCAATCGGCTACGCTTCCTGTTTGGATAGGGTCTAGACCGTGAGCGTTTCCTGCATTGTTTATAAGAATATCTATCTGCCGGAAGTCTTGAGGTAAACTAGCGAGTGCTTCTGTTACTTTTTCATTGCTACGTATGTCAAAATTGAGCGTGTGAACTTTTACAAGATTGCCTAACTCTTCTTGTAGTTTATCCAACTCTTCCTGACGTCTCCCACATAGTATAAGATTTATTCCTTCTCGAGCAAATCGTGTTGCGGTGGCTTTTCCTATTCCTGATGTTGCTCCTGTGATTAGTGCTGTTCTCATAGTTTATTTCATTTCGGTAGTTTCGATACAATTTTTGATAAAGCTCATCGCTTTTTCAAAAATCACTCAACCACCTTGGATTTTTAATTTTAATAGAATCTGTACTCACTGTTGCTGAACATCCATCTTTAAGACTTCCTCTCCCTCGTGCCTCGGTCGTCAGAGGCAATCTTCAAAGGAGGAAGCTTGAAACTCATAATCCTTTGAGGCTTCTTCGTTTCATTCCGGTAGTTTCGATACATTTTTTAAAAAAGCTAATCGCTTCTTCAAAAAACACTCAACCACCTTTATTTTTAAATAAATTTTAAATCAGCTTAACTATCTGAGGTGGTTGAGTGATTTACAATAGCGCGTTGCGCTATTGTAAATCGTATCGAAACCTCCGACATCATCTTCAACTTCGATTTCAGTTTCGAATTCGATTTAATCAAGCCACTTCCTCCCCTACACTCGCCTCTAGCAATTCAAACCAGTCTTTTAACTCCAGTTCAATGTCTGAAGCTGTGACGGCATTTGTAATCCGTTCTTTATTTGTGGTTCCTATTACTGGATGAATGCCAGATGGATGTTTAAGAAGCCAGGCCAGTAACAATTGGTCGTCTTTGGCATTGTATTTTTCACTCAGCGATTTCAGTTTCTTTTTGATACGCTGATTTTGCGGGGTGTCTTCTCTAAAAACACTCCCCAGCGGACTCCAACTCATAGGCGCTATGCCGTGTGTCATCATATAATCTAGGCTTCCATCCGTAAGCGATTCTCTAGTGGTGAGGGAAATTTCTATTTGGTTTGCCACCACTTCGGTTTTGGTTCTTACTAAATCCGTTTGCGCTGGAGTAAAGTTTGAAAGACCGAAGGCTTTAATTTTTCCTTGAGACTTCAATTGTTCCACCGCCTTACTTACTTCGTCAGGACGTAATAAAGGGCTCGGTCGGTGCAACAGGAATAGATCAAGATATTCCGTCTGCAACATTTTAAGCGATCGTTCGGCGCTGGAGATGACGTAGTTTGCGTCGTACTGGTAGTGTTTTATGGTGTTTTCTGGTCGCGCCTCTCCTTTCATCTGGATACCGCACTTGCTTATGAGCTGGATGGAGTCTCTTGGGATGTCCGCTTTCGCGAAAGCGTTACCAAAATCCTCCTCTGTCGTATAATCCCCATAAATATCTGCGTGGTCAAAGGTGGTGATGCCAGCTTCCAAACAATGGTGCATCGTCGCAATCATCTCTTGCTCATTGAATTGCTTACCCCAGGCACCCCACGTCATACAGCCCTGAATGATTCTTGAAAATTTCGTCATCATTTTTTAAATTGTGTTTCGATTAAAATTAGCCTTTTTAAAACTAGTCAAATCGATGTGAAGCCCTTTATTTTCAATAATTTTTAACCAAATGTTAACAAGATTTTTAGGAATAAAACAGGACTTTGCACCGTTATAGATTTTCCCTAAACAGAAACTGCAATTATGGAAGAAAATACTACAGGTATCGACCTGAATAAAAGCGCAAATCCTGGCGCGATAGACATACAGGCGATTAATGAAAAGATTGAAAGAGAGAGTGCCTTTGTAGACATTCTCGCGATGGAAATGAACAAAGTCATCGTGGGTCAAAAACATATGATCGAGAGACTGATGATTGGGCTTTTAGGTCAAGGGCACATCCTTCTAGAAGGTGTTCCTGGACTGGCAAAAACGCTAGCAATTAATACGCTAGCCCAAGCAGTACACGGTTCATTTTCCAGAATTCAGTTTACACCAGACTTACTTCCGGCAGATGTGGTGGGGACACTCATCTACAATATGAAGCTTAATGATTTCAGCATTAAGAAAGGACCCATTTTTGCCAACTTTGTCCTTGCAGATGAGATTAACCGTGCTCCGGCCAAAGTACAGTCTGCACTACTGGAGGCGATGCAGGAAAAGCAAGTAACCATAGGTGATGAGACGTTTGTGCTAGACAAGCCTTTCCTGGTAATGGCCACTCAAAACCCCGTAGAGCAAGAAGGGACATACCCACTTCCTGAAGCGCAAGTAGACCGTTTTATGCTCAAAACAGTCATAGACTACCCAAAACTGGCAGATGAGCAATTAATCATACGCCAAAACTTAAAGGGAAGCTATGAAAAAGTGAATCCTGTTGTTTCCGTAGACCAAATCCTTCGTGCACAAAGTGCCGTGAGAGAGGTGTATATGGACGAAAAGATTGAAAAATATATTCTCGATATCATTTTTGCTACAAGATATCCAGAAAATTATGGGCTTGCAGATTTAAAACCGTTAATCAACTTTGGCGCTTCCCCTCGTGGTAGTATCAACCTTGCAACAGCGGCCAAATGTTATGCCTTTATCAAACGTCGCGGATATGTTATTCCAGAAGATGTGCGCGCCGTGGTACACGATATCCTGCGCCACCGTATAGGTATCACGTATGAGGCCGAGGCAGAGAATATTACCTCTGTAGATATCATAAACAAAATTGTAAACCAAATCGAAGTGCCTTGATTTAGTGAGCACTTACAGTCGCAGTCAGCAGTCAGCAGTCAGCAATCAAAGTGTTGCTGGCGTTGCAAATTCTTAAAGATTTTAACTGTAAACTGGAATTGAATACTACAAACTGAAACAATTGGATACAAAAGAACTTCTCAAAAAAGTACGCAAGATTGAGATTAAGACACGTAGGTTGTCTGATCACATTTTTGGTGGCGAGTACCACTCGACCTTCAAGGGGCGTGGTATGACTTTTTCTGAGGTGCGACAATATCAGTTTGGGGATGATGTACGTAATATCGATTGGAATGTTACTGCTCGATATAGCGAGCCTTACATCAAAGTTTTTGAAGAAGAGCGTGAACTCACAATGATGCTCGTGGCAGATGTTTCTGGGTCAGAATTTTTTGGGACGGACGAGCAGTTTAAAAACGAGATTGTAACCGAAGTGGCTGCAACCTTAGCCTTTAGTGCGATGCAGAACAATGATAAAATAGGTCTCATTCTTTTTACAGACGAGATTGAATTATTTATTCCTCCTAAAAAAGGAAAATCGCACGTCCTACGCATTATACGAGAACTATTAGAATTTAAGCCAAAATCCAAGAAAACAGATCTTGCCCAAGCCATAAAGTTCTTGAGTAATGTGATGAAAAAGAAAGCTATCGTTTTTGTGCTTTCAGATTTTATGACAGATGGATACGAACAAACGATGAAAATCGCTGCAAATAAACACGATATCACTGGAATCAGGATATATGATCAGCGAGAAGAAAGTATTCCCAGTCTCGGAATCGTCCAGATGGAGGATGAAGAAACAGGAGAATTATTATTAGTGAACACGGGCTCAAAAAAAGTACGTAACAACTACGCTCAATATTACAATGACCGGGTAGATTATTTTAAAGAAACCTTCCGTCGTAGTGGTGCAGGAGTGATTGATGTTCGTACGGATGAGAGTTATGTAAAAAAGTTATTGGGGTATTTTAAGAGGAGAGGGTAATGTTTTCGCTTTCGCGAAAAATGACCTAAGACTTGGGTGTTGCACACCCTGACATAGGACGTAGGACTTTTTAGGACACGAGCAAAGCTCGTAACGAAAAAAGCTCCGCATTGCATTATGGAGCCAAAGGCTGACACTTAATGGCTCCCCACCCTGAAAGGGAGGGGTGGTTTCCGCAGGAAAGCGGGGCGGGTCACGGGCAAAGCCGAAGGCGAGCACGTAACCCATAAGAGTATGAAGACCATTACATAAATGAATAGAAAAAATAAAAATAGCATACAGTCCAAAAACGCAATCCTGCGCACGTTTTCCCTGTTCATTATTTTCTGCTTTCTATTCTCACAAGCAAACGCCCAAGAAAAAGAAGTCCTAGCAACCATAGACTCCACACAAATCCTTATAGGCCAACAAATTAATTATAAAGTTGAAGTCCTGGCAAACGAGGGAGAACCCGTTGTTTTTCCAGAGGGACAGACTTTTAGTCCGCTGGAGATGATTGAGAGTTATGCGGTAGATACGGCTAGTTCTGCCTCGGCAAAAGTGCGACTGATTAAAAAATACGGGCTGACTCAATTTGATAGCGGGTCTTATAAAATACCGAGACAAAAAATCTTGATCGGCACGCGTACGGTTGAGACAGACTCTTTCCGTGTTGAAGTGCGCAATGTTATTTTAGACACCGTAAACCAAGGCCTTTACGACATTAAACCGGTTATTGAATTACCAAAAGATTACAGCAACTGGTGGAAATATCTCTTGTGGATTCTACCCGTTGCGCTTGCCATAGGAGCATTTTTATGGTGGCTCCTACGCCGAAATAAAAAACAAAAAGAAGCCGAAAAATATGTGCCTCCTTTTGAAAAGGCGCTTGCAACCCTGCACGAACTGGACAGCAAAGACTTCATTGCAAATGCTAAGTACAAAGAATACTACTCCGTACTAACAGATGCCGTACGTCGCTACTATGATGAAAAAGTGTACGATCGCGCGATGGAAAGTACGACAGACGAACTGCTGGAGCGCCTAGAAATGGAACGTGAGAGTGGTCACATCCCTTTCAGCACACAGACCATTGCTAAGCTTAAGGACATTTTTAAACGTGCAGACCTTATCAAGTTTGCCCGTGTAAATCCGCCAGAGGGAAAAGCCCACGCAGACCGCCTGGTAGTTGAGGAGATTGTAAAGGAGACTAAAGAAGCGCTCCCCGCTCCTACTGTTGAGGAATTGATGAAGCAGGAGGATTACCGTGAGACGCTTTCGCGAAAGCGTAAAAGAAAACTTTGGCTTACAGGAATAGGCGGAGTATTGGCCATTTTACTTATAGCCACAGGAATCGGGATTGCTGTAAAAGGTTATGACGAAGTAAGAGATTTTATCCTCGGAAACGCCACCAGAGAGCTCGCCGAAGGAACCTGGATCACCAGCGAGTACGGATCACCGTCTATGGTCGTGAGCACGCCAAAGGTTTTAGTGCGACAAGATGTGCCACTCCCTCCAGAAGCACAAGGAAAAATGGAAGCTACGGCCTTTGCTTGGGCCACGGTGCCACCTAATGTTTCGGTAGCGGTTTATCAATTCAAGTTCCCGCAAGGCACAGAGGTTCAACTCGAGCAATTAATAAATAGCCAGCTGGCAGAGTTTGAGGCGCAAGGATTCACGGCAGATTTAGTTAAGAACGAAAAATACAAAACACCTAACGGCGCCGAAGGTTTAAAAACGTTCGGGACAGGGACTTTAAAAAATGAAAAGAAAGGCGTTGAAATTTCTGGTGAGTATGCGATGCTCACTTTTCAGGCAGAGAATATCGTGCAACAGCTTTTTATAAGCTGGCAGGAGGAAGATGAATACAGCAAGCAAATCGCAGAACGTGTATTACAGAGTGTTGAACTTCAAGCCCCAAAACAGGAAAAATAATGCTCTCAAATTTTGAATTTTCAAATCCTGAGTTTTTCTGGTTGCTTCTCGCACTACCAGTCGCTATCGCTTGGTACTTGTGGAAACGGAAGAAACAAACACCTGCTGTAAAAATATCGAGTCTAAAAGGATTTAAAACGGGAAGCAGTATTCTTCCAAAATTGCGCCCTATACTTTTTATCTTAAGATTGGCCACAATGGCGCTCATCATTACCGCCCTTGCTAGACCTAGAAATGTAGAAGTCTCGACCAAAACAAAGACAACACGAGGGATTGATATTGTTATTTCTATTGATGTTTCGGCGAGTATGCTGGCTAAGGATTTACGCCCCAACAGACTTACCGCTCTAAAAACAGTTGCGGCAAAGTTTATAAATGGTAGACCTAACGACCGTATCGGTATTGTAGAGTATGCCGGAGAAAGTTTTACAAAAACACCGATTACCAGCGACAAGAGCATTGTATTAAGCGCTTTAAAAAGTGTGGAGTACAATAATATCATAGAAGGAGGAACAGCCATAGGAATGGGACTTGCCACAGGTGTAAACAGACTAAAAGATAGTAAAGCGCTTAGTAAAGTCATTATATTAATGACAGATGGTGAGAACAATGCAGGGCAGATTGACCCTCGCATTGCCGCAGAGCTGGCCCAGGAATTTGGCATTAAGGTGTACACCATTGGGATGGGAACAAATGGGATGGCTTTATCACCCGTAGGTCTTAATGGAAATAGCTTTGTGTATGACAATGTAAAAGTTACTATAGACGAAGAGTTACTCAAAGAAATTGCTGCTACAACGGGTGGACAATACTTCCGAGCAACGAACAATGAGAAGCTCAAGGAGATTTACGACGAGATAGACAAACTCGAGAAGACAGATGTCGAGGAGTTTAAATACACAAATTACGAGGAGAAATACAGACCACTAGTATTGCTGGCAGGCTTATTATTGCTTATCGAGTTGTTATTAAAGTATACAGTGTTTAGGAGTTTTGTTTAAAGATTTATGACAATGTGAATTGAGATTTCTGCCTTCGCGGAAATGACAAAAGAAATACATTTTTAATGTACTTACTAGAAGAAAAAATATGGTTTTGGTTACTGCTGGCAATACCGCTGGTAATACTGCTTTACTTAGGTGTGGTGGTGTGGCAACGCAGTGCCCAGAAGAGATTTGCATCCCAACCGTTGCTCAAACAGCTAAGTCCTGACCGATCTTATTTTAAACCTACGCTCAAAATTCTGATCTTATGTATAGCGATTTTCTTCCTCGTTTTTGGGCTCGTAAACCTCAAAATGGGCACAAAGCTAGAAACCGTAAAACGTGAGGGTGTGGATGTTGTTTTTGCAATAGACGTATCAAAATCTATGCTCGCTGAAGATATCGCGCCTAATCGCATTGAGAAATCCAAGCAACTCGTCACGCAAATTATCAATAACCTAGGAAGCGACCGCATTGGGATCATTGCTTATGCGGGAAGTGCGTATCCACAATTACCCATAACTACAGACTATAGCAGTGCAAAGCTCTTCCTTAGCCAAATGAATACCGATATGCTATCCAGTCAGGGAACAGCAATCGCAGAGGCTATCGAACTAGCGAAAACCTATTATAACGACGAAGAACAGACCAATCGTGTCCTTTTTATCATTTCAGATGGAGAAGACCACGTGGGAGAGGCCTCAAATCTCGCCGAACAGGCAAACGAAGAGGGCATACGCATCTTCACCATAGGCGTAGGAAAACCTGAAGGTGGTCCTATTCCTTTAAAGCGCAACGGTGTTGTTCAAGCATACAAAAAGGACCAAAACGGAGAGACGGTCATCACCCGTCTGGATGCCCAAACTCTAAAAGACATCGCCGCCGAAGCAAACGGAGAATATCTAGATGGTAGCAATACGGCAGATGTGGTAGAAACGGTACAGAATTTGCTTAACAGTATGGATAAGAAAGAGTTTGAGGCTAAGCAGTTTGCAGACTTTAAAGACCAGTTTCAATGGTTTCTAGGGGTTGCACTTTTATTCCTGTTTCTCGATATCTTTTTACTGGATAAAAAAACAGGTTGGCTCAAAAAGTTGAATTTATTTAATGAAAACTAAGCAATGAGAAAGGTTTTACTTTTGGCGTTTGCCACACTTTCATTTACTGCCTGGGGTCAGGATAAAAAGACTGAAGCTCCAGAAAATCCATACGCTTCGGAGTCCCGCGACCTTATTATTGAAGGAACAGAAGCACTGACAAATCAAGATGGAGGTGTTGTTGATTTTGACGCTTTCGCGAAAGCGGAATCTAAACTACGCGCCGCCATATCACTCACACCAGAGAGCGTACCCGCAAAATATAATGCTGGGAACAACTACTATAAAAACAAAAAATGGGAAGAAAGCACTGATGCGCTAATCAAAGCGACAGCTGTTGCCAAAACCAAAAAAGAAAAGCACAAAGCTTACCACAATCTAGGCAATGCACTGTACCAGCAAAAACAATTTGAAGGCGCGGTAGAAGCTTATAAAAATGCTTTAAGAAACGATCCTACGGACGAGGAAACTCGTTATAACCTGCAACTTGCAAAAAAAGAGAAAGAGAAAAACGGCGGAGGCGGCGGAGGCGGCGACGATGAAAACGAAAACAAAGACAAAGAGCAAGAAAATAAAGACGAAAACCAGAAGGACCAAAACGGCGACGGTGATCAAAAAGAAGGTGACGACGGTAAGGAGAAAGAAACAGAAGATAAAGGCGACGAAAAGAAAGACGAAGGGGAGCAAAAAGAAGATGAAAATGGAAAGCCAGAAGATAAAAAACAAGATCAGCAAGGCGGCAAAGGTGATGAAGAAAAGAAACCCCAACAGCAACAACCGCAACAGGGACAATTATCTCCACAGCAAGTAAAAAACCTGCTAGAGGCGATGCAGGACCAGGAGAAGAAGACACAGGAAAAAATGAATGCTCAAAAGGTAAAAGGAGCAAAAGTTAAGACGGAGAAAGATTGGTAATGAAAAAAATAGCTTACATACTCGTTTTAATATTTTTTGCCAGCACTACGGTGTTTGCGCAGGATGTACAGTTTGATACAAAAGTGAGCAAGAAAAAACTGGGTATTAATGAACGCTTGCGCGTAGATTTTACGGTTAATCAAGACGGAGACGGCTTTCGCCCACCTAGTTTTGAAGGATTTGTAGTCGTAGGCGGCCCTAATCAAGCCATCAGCCGGGTGAGCAATAATGGGAAACTTACTTATTCAAAAACGTATGGTTACTTCTTACAACCTCAGGAACGGGGAACACTTACTATAGATCAGGCCGAAATCACGATAAATGGTGAGGTATATAAGACACCTCCTGTAAATGTTGTTGTAACTGCGGCCGTCGAGGTTCCTAAAGATCCGAACGACCCCACATTTCTTGCTAAAGAAAACATACACCTCGTTGCAGAGGTCTCTAAAACAAGCCCTTACATCAACGAGGCATTTAATGTCGTGTACAAACTGTATGTTGCTCCAGAAACAAGTGTGAGCAACTGGCGCGAGCTAGACTCTCCTAAGTTTGCCGATTTTTGGAGCCAGAATATAGACGAGAAACAATTTAAGATTTATGACGGTGAATATGACGGTGAGCCGTATCGCTATGTCATATTGCGACGCACGGTTTTATATCCCCAAAAAACTGGTAAACTCGAGATTGAACCGTTAAGCTTGAGCGTAGCAGTTAGTGTTCCTACAAATAGACGAGACATCTTTGGACGTCGCTTGACGAAAAACACAAACATCACCATAAGCGCTCCTACCAGGACAATAAATGTTAAGGCATTACCTACTGCTGGAAAACCAGATGATTTTACAGGTGCCGTAGGAGATTTTGACTTTGCGGTGCGCACAGATAAAAACTCTTTAGATGCAGGAGAGGCGTTTCAATTAAGTGTTGAAATTCAAGGCAAAGGAAACCTTAAACTTTTTCCGCTTCCTGAGCCCACATTACCAAGTTCTCTAGAAGTTTATGAGCCAGAAAGCGAAGACAGAATCAGGACCAATTTAGCCGGAATGAGCGGTTTAAAAAAAGAGACCTACACGGTAGTGCCACAGTATAAAGGTACGTATCCTATACCTCAGTTTTCGTTTACATTCTTCAATCCTAACACGGGAAAATACGAACGTCAAACCTCCGAAAATATAATAGTAACTGTTGAAAATGGCCCAACTGATAGTGCTGGGACTATTACTCAAGGTGGAGATCTACCCCAGCAACAAAGCGTTGTTGCGGCAGATACGCAGTTTGAATACATTAAACTTAAAACAAACTTGCAGCCCCAGAAAAAAGAACGCTTCTTTAAATCAAAGTCGTTCTGGGCACTTACATTCGGTCCGTTATTACTCATTCCTCTTGCGATGATAGTTAGGAAAAAACGTATGGCGTATGCAAATGATGTTACTGGAAACCGTATACGAAAAGCAGATAAGCTTGCCCGTAAATTCCTAAGTGCTGCAAAGAAAAATTTAGGCAACCAGAAAGAATTCTATATCGCAATGGAGCGAGCTTTGCATAATTATCTCAAAGCAAAGCTCAACATCACTACCAGCGAGATGTCTAAAGATCGTATCACAAAACTGCTCAACGAGCGCGATCTGGAAAATGCAACTACTATTGAGTTTATCAGTTTACTTGAAAGTTGCGAGTTTGCACGGTATACTCCAGCGAGTAGTGTGGCGATGCAGCAGGATTATGATAAAGCGGTGCGTGTTATTTCTACTATGGACAAACAATTATAGCGATGAAAAAAGCAATCCAACATATAGTGATGGCCGTTTTTATGATATCGGTTTTCCAACTTCAAGCTCAAAACCCAGAGCAATCATTTGAAACGGGAAACAAACATTATGCAGATGGACAATTTCAAGAAGCCATAGATGCCTATCAGAAAGTTTTGGATAGTGGCAAAGAAAGCGCCGCGGTTTACTATAATCTGGCTAATGCTCATTATAAATTAAATAATGTTGCGCCTAGTATTTACTATTATGAAAAAGCAAAATTGCTCGCTCCAGCAGATCCTGATATTAAAAATAATGCCGCTTTTGCTTCTAAAATGAAAATAGATGCCATTACACCACTTCCAGAAAATACGATAAAGAAATATTATAACAATATTCTTAACCTACTTACTACAGATGGATGGGCGTATACTACTGTAATTTTAGCTATGTTTTTTGTTGCATTTTTTCTCGCCTATTATTTTAGCTATGGGACGGGAAGAAAAAGGGTGTTTTTTGCAGCAACTTTTGTTGCTCTTCTTCTTGCTGGACTGAGTTTGATGTTTGCTTATAACGCTTTCGCGAAAGCAGAAAAAGACAACCCTGCTATCGTATTTGCAACAGAGTCTACTGTAAAGTCAGAACCAAATCTCGCAAGTACTGAAGCATTTATTCTACACGAAGGAACAAAAGTATTGATTCTAGAAACCGTTAAAAATTGGAAGCGCATCCAGATTGCAGACGGAAAATCTGGTTGGATTCCTACTACTGATATAAAGGAGTTGTAAAAACTCCTTTTTTTGTACCCTAAAATCAAAACATATCATAGAATTCTTAATTGCCAAGTCTATCTTAATATTGAACATTCAATATTAATTTTTTTTATCTTTGAGATAAGAATTTTTAATTTATGCTTAAAACGTTATTTTCTTGTGTGTTTGCAATCTTGATGTGCCTTTCAATTTCGGGGCCTTCTATCATCGCACTGTTGGAAAATGGTGTCAATATTGAAATTGTTAACGACTTTGAAGAAGAGTCTAACAATGAAATTAAGATAGACACAGAAGAGGGAGATAAATACTTTGAAAATTACAGCACCCCTATTGTGGCGCAATTTAAGGTTACTCATAATTCAAATTTCTTTTATCAAGATAAAATCTATACATACTCCCCTGATGTAAACTTCCCACCTCCCCGAGTTTAATTCTTCCTATTTCTATTATTTCGCCCTTAGCGATCCCTTTTTTAGTAGTCACTTTTTCCATCCGGATTTTTTGAGATGGAACTAATTATTATAGTATGTTTAAATATTTGAAAAATGATCTCCCCGCGAGTATTGTAGTATTTTTTGTAGCCCTACCATTATGTTTAGGGATTGCTCTCGCTAGTGGAGCCCCGCTTTTTTCTGGTCTTATTGCAGGTATCGTCGGAGGTATCGTTGTAGGAGCATTAAGTGGATCGAGTGTAGGTGTAAGTGGTCCAGCAGCAGGTCTTGCTGCCATTGTACTTGTAGCGATAGATCAATTAGGTTTTAAAGTCTTCCTATCTGCAGTAGTGATAGGTGGTGTTATCCAAATTCTTTTTGGAGTGGCAAGATTGGGAATTATAGGGTATTATTTCCCCAGCTCTGTAATACGAGGAATGCTTACAGGTATTGGGATTATCATTATTCTTAAACAAATCCCGCACTTTTTGGGGGATGATGATGATCCAGAAGGAGATTTTGCTTTCTTTCAGGTAGATGGAGAAAACACTTTTTCAGAAATTCTCAACGCAATAGGCGACCCGAGCTTAGGGCCTACTATCATCGGGTTAATCTCACTTGCTCTATTAATATTATGGAGTAATGTGCTTTCAAAAAAAGGGAAGTTTTTTGAGCTAGTACAAGGTCCTTTAGTGGTAGTAGTTGTAGGAATTATTTACTATGTATTCACACAAGGGACTGACTATGGTATTACAGAAGCGCATCTTGTTTCTTTGAGTGAAGACAGGAACACAGAGGGGCTACTTACAAATTTTGTTACCCCAGATTGGAGTCAGGCGTTTACGGCACCGGTGTTAATTACCGCGTTTACAATCGCTCTAGTGGCAAGCCTCGAAACACTTTTATGTGTGGAAGCGACAGATAAACTGGACCCAGCAAAAAGAGTAACCCCAACAAACAGAGAGCTTCTTGCTCAAGGAGCAGGTAACATCGTATCTGGTTTTATAGGAGGATTACCTATTACACAAGTAATCGTGCGCTCTTCGGCTAATATTCAGTCGGGCGGTAAGACAAAAGCCTCGGCAATCATACACGGATTTTTATTAATTGCATCTGTAGCTGCCATACCGTTTTTATTACAGAAAATTCCACTGTCCGTGCTTGCAGCTGTACTCTTTATTGTAGGATACAAGTTAGCAAAGCCATCAACATTTAAAGCAATGTACGATGGGGGATGGACGCAATTTGTGCCGTTTATGGTCACAGTAGTGGGTATTGTAATGCTTGATTTACTTAAGGGCCTTGCATTGGGACTAGTTGTTGGGATCGTTATCGTACTCTACAAGAGCTATAAAAACTCACACTTTTTACATAAAGAGAATGATGATCCTACAGATGGAAAGGTAAAAATGACGCTAGCAGAAGAAGTAACCTTCTTTAACAAGGGTGCAATTTTAAAAGAATTAGATGGACTACCAGAAAATTCTTTTTTAGAACTTGATGTACGTAAAACAAGATATCTGGATCCAGACATCATAGAGATTTTAGAAGATTTTGCATTTAAGGCAAAACAGCGTAACATAAATATAAAACTAGTCTCAGAACGTGGTATAGTAGAAAATCCTCCTAGTTATATTGAGTTTTTCAGGTTCCGGCCTAAGAAAGAGACTGCATAATTTAATAATTAATAAACTCCCAGGTGCTGATGACTTTGGGATTCAAAAAAATAAATGATATGAAGACATTTAACAAAGAAATACAAGACGCCACGAGCCCAGTAGATGCATTAAACCTTCTTAAAGAGGGAAATAAAAGATTTGTAGCTGCAAAAGTTGCGGACAGAGATTTACTTAATCAAGTTAAAGACACTACAGGAGGTCAATGGCCACATTCTGTTGTTTTAAGCTGTATAGACTCCAGAGTACCTGCTGAGATTGTTTTTGATCAAGGAATAGGTGATATTTTTAGTGCTCGTGTGGCAGGAAATATAGTAAATGAAGACGTTTTAGGAAGTATAGAATACGGCTGCAAAGTAGCTGGTTCTAAACTTGTAGTAGTTCTGGGGCACACCATGTGTGGTGCTGTAAAAGGTGCCTGCGACGACGTACAACTTGGTAATATCACAGCGCTGTTGTCTAAAATACGCCCAGCCGTACACGCTACTACTCATCCCGAAGAAGCATCAGAACGTACAAGTGCAAATAAGACATTTGTAAATGATGTGGTTACAAAAAATGTGCATATGACTATTGAAAAGATGCGCAATGACAGCCCACTTCTTAAAGAGATGGAAGAAGCTGGGGATATTAAAATAGTAGGCGGTGTTTATGATATCTCAAATGGGGAAGTACTCTTTATGTAAAAATTCCCCAAGATCAAACGTAAATAAAATATTCGCTCGTCTTAAACGGCAGTTTCAATGAGAATCTGCCGTTTTGTATGTAAATAGTTTACCTTCAAAAAAATTGTTATCTAGTATGAAAGACTTCTTTAAACATCTAAAGGGCGATGCCTTTGGAGGAATTACTGCAGGTATTGTAGCCCTGCCACTTGCTCTTGCCTTTGGTGTTTCTTCTGGACTAGGTCCAAGTGCAGGGCTCTATGGCGCGATTTTTATAGGTTTTGTTGCTGCGCTTTTTGGCGGAACGCCTACCCAAATATCTGGGCCTACAGCACCAATGACCGCAGTAAGTATGGTTGTTATTGCAGGGATTCTTGCAGCTAATGATGGTGATATGGAAAAGGCGCTTCCAGCTATTCTTACTGTATTTTTACTTGCTGGGGTTTTTCAGATTATACTTGGAGCCGCAGGAATAGGGAAATATATAAAGTACATTCCTTATCCTGTGATTTCTGGTTTTATGACTGCTATAGGTATTATGATACTTATCACACAAATTCTTCCCGCAGTGGGCTATTATCCTAATGATGATACAGAGTTTGTACAGAGTTTTACTCCTCAAGCACAAGAAGTGTTACTTGAGAAAACTTTAAGGGATGAGGCTGGAGAAGGGTTACTGGTTCTTGAAAATTTTGAAGAAACCATACGACTAGCGAGAGAAGGACAATCCGAAGACATAAACAAAGAGGCTATCATCCTTGCTAAGGCAGCTTCCTCTGGAGTGGTAGGAACTTTTAAGGTAATAGGAAGAGCTGTCCAAAACATAAACTGGATTGAGCTTGCCCTGGCGCTCGCAACGATATTCATTATTTATGGCTTTAAGAAAATCACTACAGCGGTGCCCAGCACACTGGTCGCACTGCTTGTGGTCTCAGGTATAGCGTATGTTGCACCATTTGAATATCGAGCGATACAGGAGATACCGGTTGGTTTCCCAAAGATAAATTTAGGTATTATCACTGAGTTTAGTTTTAGCACAATTTCACCGTATATTCTTACAGCACTTTCTCTCTCTTTTTTAGGTGCCATAGATTCTCTACTCACCTCCGTCATTGCAGATAATATGACAAAAACAAACCATAAACCCAACAAAGAACTTGTAGGTCAGGGGATAGGGAACGCTGTTGCTTCTATTTTCGGAGGGCTTCCAGGAGCTGGTGCGACAATAAGAACGGTAGTAAATATAAATTCAGGGGCAAAGACTAAACTTTCTGGGATGGTAGCAGCTGTGCTATTACTTATTATCCTTTTAGGACTAGGACCTGTTGCCTCTCAAATTCCGGCTGCTGTTCTTGCAGGTATACTAATCACCGTCGGTTTTGGGGTTATGGATTATAAGGGCCTGAAGGCTATTCCTAATTTACCAAAAGACATAAAAGTAGGGCCTCTAAAGCTAAGTTCTGAAGTCATTATCATGTTTACGGTTATGGTTCTAGCTGTGGTTTGGGATCTGGTAGCTGCTGTTGGAATAGGCTTAGTTCTATCCTGCCTAATGTTTATGAAAAAGATGGGAGATTTTACAGCAAGGCAATCTAGAATCGTAGACTTTAAAAGCCTCAACCCTAACGACAATAAATGGAGTGATGAAGTAAGCTTCCCCGAAAAACTGAAGGAAGAAATATTTATAAAACATCTTAGCGGTCCACTATTTTTCGGATATACTAGCGAGTTTTCTGCACTTACAAAGCAAATCCCAGCTACGGCATCAGACGTAATATTACGTATGGGACGCGTTCCATATGTAGATCAATCAGGAGTATACGCTATAGAAGATACGGTGCTACAATTAAAACAGGCGGGTATTAAACTACATATTGTGGGTCTTAAGAAACAACCTAAATATATGCTCGAACGCATTGGGATTATTCCAAACTTGATTCCTCAATCTGAGGTTTATGGCACTTTTGAGGAATGTATTTCTAGTTTACGCAAGAAGGTGGAAGATGTGATTGATAAATCTTAATAGGTACCGTTCTTTTTTGCTTTCGCGAAAGCGTACATACTCTACAAAACCCGTTAGTTCTCAGAAGCTGGCGGGTTTTCTTCTTCGTCGTTGTCGTCATTGCGATAAATTCCTTCCTCGTCGGCCTTTTTTAGGATAGACGGCAACAATGCTGGCGCTAGTGGCTGAACCAAGGGGTATAATACAGATTCATCCTTCTTGTCTTCGCCTATGATGGCTATCTGCCTGTCTGCAGCGTCTACAAACATAAGCACAACACTTAATAAGAATGCAAACTTAAGTACGGCAAACACGGCTCCTGCGAGTTTATTTACAATGCCGAGCATTGCAAAGTTTGCCACTTTGGTAAGGAGTTTTCCAGCTAGAGAAACCACCACGACAATGATAATAAATGTAATGGCAAATGCCGAAAGCTTAATCGCCTGCTCACTCCAAGAGGTTCTTTCAAAGAGCCAATCGCCTACGTAGTATGAAAAGTGGATGGCTCCATAAACCCCAGCCACCAGCCCAACGAGCGATGCAAGTTCTACAAAAAGCCCCTTGCGCAATCCTTGAATAAGTCCAAGTATCAATATTATTCCAAAAATGATGTCTATCGTGTTCATCCGTTAAAGATAGTAATTCTTTATAATGGTGGTATTTTTGTGGCTTAATCAAAATAAAACACAACCTTTTTAATGGCCAGAGACGAACAACTCAAGGAAAGATATAATGCCGTAGTAGAGAAACTTTCTGCTCGTTTTGCAGATGGGGATACCGGCGCGATGGATCTAGACAGTATCATTTATCTCATCGGTATTCAGGAATTGGGTCAGCTGGATAAAAAGTTCAAGAAGGATGAAAAAATGAACCTGATGCATATTGCTATATGCAGGCTGTTAGAACCCTTTGGCTATTATCAGTACGATTATGACGACCCAGATGGATGGCCTCATTACAAGGTGCTGGAGCCACTTCCGCCACTTAAAGCAGGGGAACAACAAATCTTGATGAAGGACGCAATTGTACAGTATTTTCTGGAAAAAGGATTGATTGAGTAACTCGATGGTATTTTTTACGCATTCGCGAAAGCGTAACCCACCCCATACCCACCTTTTTTCTTAAATTTGCGCTTCCGTTTTAAACGGTCAAAATGACGTTATGCTAGATAAAATCAAAGAACACATAGAAAAAGTAAAGGCCTTTAAAGCCGAAACTTTAGAGGAAGTAGAGGCTTTCAGAATCAAATATTCTGGAAAGAAGGGGCTGGTAAATGATTTTATGGCAGATTTTCGCAATGTGCCTAATGAGATGAAGAAGGAATACGGGCAGGTCATAAACAAGCTCAAGACAGAGGCTCTCGAAAAGGTAAATGCTCTTAAGGAAGCACTCGAAAGGGATGAGGAAGCTGGAGCGACAGGAGATTTGTCGCGTCCTGGCGAGCCTATAGAGATAGGTGCGCGTCATCCTATATCCATCGTAAAAAATCAAATCATAGATATTTTTTCTCGCATAGGATTCAACGTTTCTGAAGGGCCAGAGATTGAGGACGACTGGCATAACTTTACGGCGCTTAATCTTCCAGAATATCACCCTGCACGCGATATGCAGGATACATTTTTTATTCAGACAAATCCAGATGTACTATTACGCACACATACCTCATCTGTTCAAGTAAGGTATATGGAAAATAACAAACCTCCCATTCGTACCATAAGTCCGGGGCGTGTGTATAGGAATGAGGCCATAAGTGGGCGTTCCCATTGCTTTTTCCACCAAGTGGAAGGATTATATATCGATAAGGATGTTTCCTTTGCAGATTTAAAGCAGACGTTGCAATATTTTACAACCGAAATGTTCGGTAAGAGCAAGATACGCTTGCGTCCCTCCTATTTCCCATTTACCGAGCCTAGCGCAGAGGTAGATGTCTACTGGGGACTAGAAACCGAAACAGATTATAAAATGACCAAAGGAACCGGCTGGCTAGAGATTATGGGCTGTGGGATGGTAGATCCTAACGTTCTAGAAAATTGCGGTATCGACAGTAAAGAATATAGTGGTTTTGCCTTCGGTATGGGAATAGACCGTATTGCGCTTTTACTACACCAGATTTCTGATATTCGTATGCTCAGTGAGAACGATGTGCGCTTTTTAGAGCAGTTTAAGAGTGCTTTCTAGAAGCCTTCTGTCCCCCTCGAGCGCAGTCGAGAGGTTAATTACTTACCTTTTAGGGTCTCGACTGCGCTCGACCAGACATTATAATGAGAAAAGACATTGAAATTCCAGAAGTTAAGGATGTTTACATCGTTGCAGTTAAAGAACTACACGCAGATTATAAGACAGAAGACTGGAATGCATACATTATAAATGATGGCAACGAACCGTTAGAGATGGTACTTCTTGTTGTTCAAGGATACGACGACAAGGACATGACCACGCATATGCGCCATACCATCAAAATACTCCCTGCTAAAGGCTTTGCAAAAATTGAGTTTATGGAGGAAAGCATCTTCAGGCTCAATAACTTTTATTCTGTTACCTACTTCCTACATAATAAGATGTACGAAAAGCGCTTTGAATTTCCTGCGCATAGTATTATGGATGACAATGCTGTGAATGTTCCTGTGATGGGGAAGCTTGGGGTTATTGCAAAGTAGATGGTGGTTACGCTTTCGCGAAAGCATAATAAACGTTTTACAACATTTACTTCACCTTATCCTGCATATACGCTCTCGTTTGATAATTTGCCAGCATAAAAAATACAAATAGCAATACAAAACCAATAAGCGGTGCGTATTCCCAGTGCACAAACGTCAACCCTATGCAAATGACCAAAAGGACAAGCGCATAAATCCCGAGTTTAGTAGTGAGATATGAAAATGCGGTATTCCACGTTTTCTCATCTCTCGCCCACCACTCTGGAGCCTTAGAGAAAAATCCTCCGTTTGAAATTGATGGCGGAAAAAACCTATTTGCCACATAAAATATAAGAGCCATTAAAGCAGGAGCAAGTGTTGTAAGAAGCGGAGTTGTATTCATTTTCTATTGCCGTTTTTATCGAAGTGCTTGTCTAGATAATTAATGGTAGCAAAGATGGCAAAACCTAAACCTACTAACATAACAACAAGATGAATTATGATCCGGTGAGGTATACCCAGCAGCCAAGCTATAATTTGAACTCCTAAAAGCACAAGACTCCACTTAAACAAGTCCTGCGCATTGCGCTTGTTTGCCTCATCCCAAATATCTTGATTTGCCATTGTCCTACGTGTTCTAAAACCATAGAGTCCATTAATTTCCTTGGGTGGTCGTTTCAAATAATACCACGCCAAACCTATAAATAGAAAGCAATCAAAAAGAATGACAAGATCAATTTCTAAATCAGTTCCAGCGAGCATATTTATAATTTACGTACCCAGATATTTCTAAAACCTACACCACTTTTATCGCCGTGGTCCTGCAAGATAATCGGGCCATCGCCGTGAGGATCGTTTTTGGGGTATCCTATGTACTCTGTACTTCCCTCTAGTTCATAGTGATCTTGAACAAGAACTCCGTTAAGGAAGACGGTCATTGTTCCAGCTTTGGTACGTTTACCAGCAGCGTCAAACTCTGGCGCGTGAAAAACAATGTCATAGCTATTCCATTCACCCGTAGGATTAGCAGCATTTACAAGCGGAATGGACTGCTTGTAAATAGAACCTACCATTCCGTTCACGTAGGTGTCATTGTCATTATTATTTAAGATTTGTACCTCGTACAATCCTTGAAAAAAAACGCCACTATTACTGCGGTTTTGATTGGTCTGAGTATTATTAGGATCGCTTTTCCATTCTAAATGAAGTTGGACACTGCCAAAATCTTCTTTTGTCTGTATATCTCCCGTACGGTCGTTTACGGTCATACTACCGTCTCCATTTATAGTCCACTCTGGCGCTCGACCATCTGCGCGATGTTCCCAGTTTTCTAAGTTTGATCCATTAAACAAAATTATCGCATCGCTGGGTGCACCAGACTGCCCCGTGGGGAAAACTCTATCTGGCTTAGGACTCCAAACTTCTGTTTGCTCTGGTTTTGTGGGTTCACTGCTGTTCGTATTTCCCGCACCGCAGGAAGTAAGTAATACAGCAATGGCAACTGTAAAAATGGGACTGTATTTCATAGTTAATTTATTTCCTGAATTGTGATGTTACGATACCAAACTTTATCGCCGTGGTCTTGCAACCCTATGTGTCCTTCTGGATATTTACCGAAGCCTTTCCAGTCTGCAAATTTCGTTTTTGCAACCATAGCATCCCATTTTTCTCCGTTTACAGGAAACGTGTATGCCTCTTTTCCGTTGAGTTCAACTTTACCCATATTCTCATCGTGGTTAATGGTGAGAACTACTGCATTCCACTCACCAGCAGGGTTTATCATCCCATCTTCAGGTTTAATCATATCATAAAGAGAACCCGCTTTGTGCGTTCCGTTTGCCACTTTTGCATCTGGATGTCTCTCATCATCCAACACCTGAATTTCTGGACCTGTCTCATAAGCCTCTTTAAATTCTGGAGACTCTTTTACTCCCCAAAAGATACCGCTGTTCCCACCTTCGGAGATTTTCCATTCTAAGGATAGTATGAAATTTTTATAAACATCTTTAGTAATGATGTTCTTTCCGCCTTCTTTACTTGGCGTAAATAGCATTGCACCATCGTCTATGATCCAGGCATCGTGCATTCCCTCAATACCATATCCTTTCCAAGCGTCAAAATCTGACCCGTCAAAAAGAACTACTTCTTCAATAGGTGTTTTCATTGCAGTTTCTGTAACCTCAACAACACTATCTGTTGCCGATTTATCAGTTTCTTTTTCTTTACAGCTTAAAGCGAAAATTGCCACTGCCGCGATGTAGATAGTTTTTTTCATAGTTACCACTTTATAGCCCTAATATTTTCTTTAATTTCTCCTTATCAATAGTTTCACCAGCAAAATCATCAAAACGCTTCTCCGTAGCCTCAATAATATGGCTTGCAATAAATGGTGCTCCTTCTCTTGCACCCTGCTCAGGACTCTTTACACAGCATTCCCACTCCATCACTGCCCAAACGTCACAACCATATTCTGTAAGCTTGGTAAAAATGGTTTTAAAATCTACTTGTCCATCTCCCGGTGAGCGGTACCGTCCCGCACGATCTTTCCAATCGCTAAAACCACCAAAAGACCCTCGTTTGCCATCCGGTTTAAACTCAGAATCCTTCACGTGAAAGGCTTTAATAAATTCGTGATAATGGTCTATGTATTCTATATAATCTAACTGTTGCAATACAAAATGACTTGGGTCATAAAGTATGTTACAACGCTTGTGATTACCTGTTGCTTCCAGAAAACGCTCAAAGGTCACTCCGTCGTGCACATCTTCTCCTGGATGCACTTCGTAAGCCACATCTACACCGCATTCGTCAAAAACATTTAACAGCGGTGTCCATCGTTTTGCAAGTTCTTCAAAGCCCATCTCTACCAATCCATCTGGACGTTGTGGCCAGGGATGTGCCGTGTGCCATAGCAAACTTCCCGTAAAACTCGGACAAGCATTTAGTCCTAGATGTTTGCTGGCGTGCGCCGCGCTCATCATTTGCTGGCGCGCCCATTCAGTACGCTTCTTTGGGTTGTTCCTGCAGTCGTCTGGCGCAAAATTGTCAAACATTAGATCATACGCAGGATGCACGGCAACGAGTTGTCCTTGTAAATGCGTAGCAAGCTCTGTAATCTCTAACCCGTAGCTATTTATTTTTCCCTTGAGTTCGTCGCAATAGGTTTTGCTTTCTCCAGCAGTTTTTAGGTCTATTAATCGGCTTTCCCAGGTAGGGATTTGAATGCCTTTATACCCTAAATCTGCTGCCCACTTGCACATTCCATCCAGCGAATTGAACGGCTCCTTATCGTCCATAAACTGGGCTAGAAATACTGCTGGTCCTTTTATTGTTTTCATAGTTTTGTTGTCATTCCCGCGAAGGCGGGAATCTCATCCAGCCTAGCGCTTTGTTTATTGTTTTTCCTTAGTTACGCTTTCGCGAAAGCGTACTCTACTTACTCCAACCCCACCCAAACATTCCCATCGCGATGACTCTTTACCGCTTTCTCGATAAAATTCATGCCGCGTACACCATCAGTCATTCCTGGGAATTCTGATTTATGGAACTCTTGTCCTCGTACTGCTTTTGCTACTCCTTTGTAAATATTCCCCATCGCATCAAAAATACCTTCTGGGTGTCCTGGAGGTAATTTTGTACCATCGAGGGATACATCACTATTGTAGGCGTGTCCCGGCTTCAGAACACGCATAGGTTGTCCTTCTTCTAATAAGTAGAGATAGTTGGGGTTTTCTTGTTCCCATTTGAGCGCTGCTTTTTTACCGTAAATGGCAACGGTAAAGTTGTTTTCCTCGCCTGTGGCAATTTGGCTAGAGCGCAAGACGCCTTTTGTGAACTCTCCTAAGCGTAGTAAAACTGTCCCGTCGATATCCATTTCATTATCGGCGTAGAGATGGTTTAGGTCTGCAAGGACAGATTTTATTTTTTTGCCAGTTACAAACTCCAGCATCTGATATGCGTGCACGCCTATGTCGCCCAGACAACAGGAAATTCCTGATTTCTCTGGCATAAGACGCCACGTGGAATTGCGTTGTTCTTTATCATGTATGAGATTATTTATCCAGCCTTGATAGTACTGCGCGTCTACTTTTTGCACCTCGCCTATCTCGCCGTTTGCGATCATTTCCTTCATTTGGCGCACCATAGGGTAACCGGTGTAGGTATGTGTAAGTCCAAAGATGTTTCCATTCTTTTGCTGTATGGCTTGAAGAATTAATGCCTCCTCATACGTCATCGTCATAGGCTTCTCACAAATGACATTAAATCCAGATTCCAACAGTTTTTTTGCCATCGGGAAGTGCAGGAAATTAGGTGTTAGTATTGAAATGACCTGCATACGCTCATTTTCTGGCATCGAAAGCTCAGCATCTACTAGCGCATTTAAATCTTTGTAGATTCGGTTTGTTGGGATTCCTATTTCTTTCGCGAAAGCGGTACTCACCTCCACGTCTGGATTAAAGGATCCACCTACAAGTTGATATGCATCAAACATACTTGCTGCCACCCGGTGTAGCACGCCTATTAAACTATCACCACCGCCACCCAGGACGCCCCATCTTATTTTATTGCTCATTATATCCTATTTATTTTGAGTTATTCTAAAATTACAAAAAACAAATAGCCCAAAGAAGTTCTTGGGCTATTTGAGCGTACTCGCGTACAACGTTATTCTTGATATTCTATTTTTTCGCTCTTAAAAAGTACTGCAAATATTACGAAAACTGCAGCGGCAAATATCGCTGGAAATATCCATACGGAATTCCAGTCGTGTCCTTCACCCACAATATTTGCATCTGTTATTTTTCCTGCCACATAGAATCCTACGAGCATTCCTACTCCATAAGTAGCTAAAGTTATGAGGCCTTGAGCGGCACTCTTGATTTTTGGACCTGCCTTACTGTCTGTATAAATTTGCCCTGAAACAAAGAAGAAGTCATAACAGATTCCGTGGAGTACGATTCCTGTGATTACCATAAAGAATAAATCTCCCGTATTACCATATGCAAACAATAGGTAACGTACCGTCCAAGCTAGCATTCCTACTAAAATTGTCTTTTTGAATCCAAATTTTTTAAAGAAAAACGGGAGTAAAAGCATAAAAACAACTTCAGAAACTTGACCTATAGAAGCAAGTGCTGTAGACTTTTCTACGCCAGATTCCGTTAAAAACGGACTTAAATTCTGATAATAAAACGCCAGCGGAATACAAATTAAAACCGATGAAAGGAAGAATACCAGAAAGTTCCTATCCTTAAGTAATCCAAGCGCTTCTAATCCTAAAATATCGGATATACTCGCCTTTTCTCCTTTAGAACTAGGCGGTGTCGCAGGAAGTGCAAAACTAAAAAGACCCAATACTGCCGAAGCAATTGCTGTCATTATAAATGTGTTCTTTAATAATCCTCCTGCAATAGACTCCTGAGAATCCCATCCAAAAGCAAAGCTTATTAATAATCCAGCAACAATCCAGCCTACTGTGCCCCAAACTCTGATAAAAGGGAAATCCTTAGATGGATCTTTCATCTGATTAAATGCTACAGAATTTACTAATGCCAATGTGGGCATATAAGCAATCATATAACCTAGAACATATGGATAGAAAACAGCCGAGTCTGTCGCCTGAGACATCATATACATTAATCCTGCTCCTATTAAATGTAATACTCCCAGAATACGCTCCGCATTAAAAAATCTATCTGCAATTAAGCCTATAATGAAAGGTGCTATTATCGCTCCCCAAGATTGGGTAGAGAATGCTGCCGCAATCTCTGCGCCTTCGGCATTTAGGTTATTTCCCATAAATGTTCCTAAGGTTACAAACCACCCTCCCCAGATAAAAAACTCGAGGAACATCATAAAGGAAAGTTGGAATTTTGTAGTAGACTTCATATACTATTATTTAAGATTTTCAATTGATTTTTGAACTAGCGCCTTTGTAAGTGCAATACCTTTTTTTGGATCTTCTAAAGGGCCTTCGTACTCTGTCCCTACATATCCTTTAAAACCACTATCAGCTACAATTTGCATAATGCGTTGGTAATCTAGTTTTGTCTCATTCCCATAGCTATCAAAGTTGTAGGACTTTGCTGAAACCCCTTTTGCATAAGGCATCATTTCCTTTATTCCTTTATACGTGTCATACTCCTCTACACAAGGTGCTCCCCAGCGTTCTCCACCCTCACGTTTTACACAGAAGTTTCCAAAATCTGGGAGTACTCCTACGTTCTCCATTGCTACTTCTTTCATTACTGCCACAAGCTTTGCGGCGTCGCTTGACCATCCTCCGTGATTTTCTATTATAATGTTTACACCTATACTCTTTCCATAATCACCAAGCTCTTTGAGAGAGGCAACAGAAAGGTCGTGCCATTTTACAGGATCAAGTTCGCCAAAGAGATTTGCTCTTACAGAATGTGCTCCCATTACTTTTGCTGCATCTATCCAGATTTTATGGTTTTCTATAGCCTGCTTGAGTTTTGCAGGATCGGGATCTGCGAGTTCACCAGCATGATCTACCATAATGAGAACGTTATCCATTCCTGCAACTTGAGCCTTATTATTTAGAGCAGTAGCTAGTTCCATAACTCGCTCCTTATAATCAGCTCCTACTTCTTTTACAGAAGGGTAGAGTTGCGTTACATATTCGACACCTGTAAAGCCAAGATCTTTGGCTATTTGAGGAAATTCCATCGGATCCATTGTTCCGTCTTGAAACGGTTTGTGAAGGGACCATTGAGCAAGGGAATGTTTGTAATCATCATTGGGGACTGTAGTTGCTGTTGAGTCCGCTTTCGCGAAAGCGTTATCATCATCATTTTTAACCTCATTTTTACAAGAAAAAAGCGTTAAAACGCCTAACACAGTTAGAATAAGTTGTTTTTTCATATTGGATTGTTCAATTCTGAGCAAACTATAACGTTTTCGCTCGCGAGTTACTGTTAAATCTATTGTTGGTCTAAGGTAACCTTTTTTATAATTCCTCAAAAAACAACTTAAAATTTATATATTTGGTAATCTACATCATAAAAAAATCACTTTAATACATAGTCTAGTGAATACAGCTAACGAAAACGAAATGTACGACGCAATTGTCGTAGGCTCAGGTATCTCCGGAGGATGGGCAGCAAAAGAATTGTGTGAGAATGGTCTAAAAACCCTCGTTCTAGAGCGTGGACGTATGGTTAAGCATATAGAAGATTATCCTACAATGCACCAAGATCCTTGGGATCTCAAATTTAAAGGGGAAAACCCTCGAGATGTTGAGGCGCGATATGAAAAACAAGCACGTACTGGATATGTGCACAAAGCAGAAAATCGTCACTTTTTTGTAGATGATGTAGACCATCCCTATAATGAAACAAAACGTTTTGACTGGATACGCGGTTATCACGTAGGAGGCCGTTCTCTAATGTGGGGACGCCAGAGTTATCGCTGGAGCGACATAGATTTTGAAGCAAATAAAAAGGAAGGTATTGCTGTAGACTGGCCAGTACGTTATGCAGATATTGCACCTTGGTATGATAAAGTAGAAGAATATATATCTGTTTCTGGGGAGAACCTTGGACTGGAAGTTTTACCTGACGGAAAATTCTCTCCACCTATGGAGTTGAACTGCGTGGAGGAAACCCTAAAAAAGAACATCGCCGAAAATTATAAAGACGGTCGCCTACTTACCATAGGTCGTGTTGCTCATATCACAGGTAATAAAACATACGATGGGCGCTCTGCCTGCCAATTCAGAAATAGGTGTATGCGCGGGTGTCCATTTGGAGGATATTTCTCAAGTAACTCATCTACACTTCCTGCGGCCGAACGCACGGGAAACATGACATTGCGTCCTTACTCTATTGTTACTGAAGTAATGTATGATGACAAATCGGGCAAAGCAACTGGCGTACGCGTTGTAGACCAGGAAACTAACGAAAAGTTAGAGTTCAAAGCAAAAGTAGTTTTCCTTTGTGCCTCTGCCATAGGATCTACAAGTATCCTTATGCAATCTAAGAGCGAGCGTTTCCCTAACGGAATGGGGAATGACTCTGGAGAACTGGGACATAACTTAATGGATCATCACTTTAAAGCGGGAGCAACTGCAAAATGGGATGGAGACAAGGATAAATATTACAAAGGCCGTCGCCCTAATGGCATTTATATACCACGCTTTAGAAATATAGGTGGTGAGACAGAGCAAAAAAGCTTTAAAAGGGGTTATGGTTATCAAGGTGGCGCAGGTCGCGGTGATTATCAACCTCAAATTGCAGAAGCAGGATACGGAGCGGGACTTAAGAAAGCAATTCAAGAGCCCGGAGGATGGACGATAGGTCTTATGGGCTTTGGAGAATGTCTTCCTTATCACGAAAATAAAATGACGCTAGATTATAATGATTTAGACAAATGGGGATTACCTAAAGTGAACTTTGACGCAGAATGGAAAGAAAACGAGTGGGAAATGCGCAAAGATATGATTGCAAGCGCTAAGGATATGCTTAAAAATGCAGGCTTCACAGACATACAAACTATGGATGATCCTAGCGCCCCTGGAAATGGAATACACGAGATGGGAACTGCTCGTATGGGTCGTGACCCAAAGACTTCTGTATGTAATGGAAATAACCAGTTGCACGCAGTACCTAATGTTTACGTAACTGACGGAGCGTTTATGACCTCTGCCAGTTGTGTAAACCCATCACTTACCTATATGGCTTTTAGTGCGCGTGCAGCAAATCACGCGGCAGCTCAACTTAAAAAAGAAGCATAAGATGAAAAGAAGACAAGTATTAAAGAATCTAGGTTTAGGTGGCGTGGCACTTGTAGCTACACCCACAGTCTTAAGTCTCTTACAGAGTTGCAAGAACGACCCTATATTTGAAACCGTATTCATAAGTAAGCCACAAGGGCAAGCCTTAAGACATATTGTAGATCTCATCATCCCGTCAGACGACACGATTCCTGGAGCTGTAGATGTGGGCGTTCACCAGTTTATAGATAGTTATTGGAATGAGGTGGCAAGTGAAGAAAACCAAGCACAAATTAAAGCAGGATTTGATGCTCTGGCAAACCGTTTACAAGATGCTACACGCAAAACCTTTGAAAATGCAGGAGCAGAAGATTATGACAAACTGCTATCAAAGTATCTCAACGCCTCTATCGAGCAAGAGAGTGCTTTTAATAAAAGCTTAGGAGAGTATTACCAGGCATACCAACGTGATAAAACGGTAAAACCAGATCCAGATGCGGCCGCTTATAGTCTCTTAGGAAACATTCGTGGGATGACAATTTGGGGATGGAAAGCCTCAGAAGAGATAGGAGAAAATGTACTCGCTTATGAGCCAGTACCCGGACAGCAAGTTGGCTGTCTACCTGTGAGCGAAGCTACGGGAGGAAAGGCGTATTCGTTATAATTAAATTCCCTCGCAGATGGGAAACTTGTAGTATTAATAAAACTAGTGATAGATGGGATGAGATTCCCGTCTACGCGGGAATGACAAGATTATGAATAGAAGAAAATTTATACAAAAAGGAGCTCTTACGGGTTCCTTTTTGGGTTTAGGAGGATTAGGTATAAGTGCAATGGAAAATGCTTTGGATGATTCCGCTTTCGCGAAAACTCTGCTGAGCGGAGTCCAAATAGCAAACAATGCCAAACACACTTTTAACCTAAACTACGCACCCCACATCGGGATGTTTAAGGAAATGGCTGGTAACGACCCTATTGATCAGCTTAATTTTATGGCAGATCAAGGTTATACAGCCTTTGAAGACAACGAGATGCGCAATCGTCCCATCGCCGAACAGGAGGCAATGGCAAAAACAATGGTCGCCCGCAATATGACAATGGGTGTTTTTGTAGCCCATAAAATTTATTGGACAGAACCTAACCTCGCAAGCGGGAAGCAAGAATGGCGTGACGAATTTCTGGAGGACATCCGAAAATCTATAGCGGTGGCAAAGAGAGTAAATGCAAAATGGATGACCGTAGTTCCGGGGCACGTAGACTTGCGTCAAAATATAGCCTACCAAACCGCAAATGTTGTTGAAACACTAAAACAGGCAAGTGCCATTCTAGAACCTCACGGGATTGTAATGGTTTTAGAACCACTCAATTTTAGAAATCACCCTGGGCTATTCCTTTCGGAATCTCCTCAAGCTTATCAAATCTGTAAGGCGGTAAACAGTCCTTCCTGTAAAATTCTATTTGACATCTACCACCAGCAAATTCAAGAGGGAAATCTCATCCCTAACATTGAACAGACTTGGGATGAAATCGCTTATTTCCAAATAGGTGACAACCCCGGTCGCAACGAGCCTACTTCTGGTGAAATAAACTATAAGAACGTCTTTAAATACATACACAATCGAGGCTACGACGGTGTTTTAGGAATGGAGCACGGGAATTCTATAAAAGGCAAAGAAGGTGAGCAACGGGTGATAGATGCTTATGTGGAGAGTGATGATTTTTTGTAAGATTGTTATAAATTTCTATCAGGAGCCTGCCTCGTATCAAACACCCGAACAACATAAATGAACTCCTTCCCCTCCCTATAGGTTATCTTGCAATGATGGTGAATGAGTTTTCTATACTCGTACTCTAAATGGTCAAATTGTTGGTCTATTTCTCCAGATTCTTTAAAGTTGAAATTTGGTGATTCTAGTATAAGAATAGTCTTATCAAGCTCTTCTAGGATAGACCTGGTTTTTTTCTCACCGTATAGATGATTATAAAATTCTTTGAGTTTATGAAAATCTCTAGAGCCTCTTTTAGAGTAGGCAACTTTTTTCATCTCAAACCAAGACTTTTCATCACTTCCTCGTGAGATACTATTCGCCCCGCAGCAATATCCTCTTCCCCTTCCTCAATCATTTTATCAAGTATTTTCTGATGTTCATCATACTTGACAGCGGCTTCATTGAGATAATTGAGGGCGTTTTCGTCTGCATCTAGAATGTACTGAGCTAGTTTTTCTTTGAGATTTTTTTTGGACATAACACAAAGGTATTGAAAAGGACTAAAACAAGAAACCCGTACTAAATTTAATCAATACAGGTCTCAAAATATATTATAATGAATTACTCCACAATAAACTTACCCTTCATCAGTCCTGAATGCCCAGGAAAACTACAGATAAAATCGTAAGTTCCAGCTTCTGGAGCGGTAAAGGTTACAGAAGTGCTTTGACCTCCACCTATCATTTTTGTATGTGCAATAACATCATCTGTTCCTTCTGGAATCCAGTCATTGGCTTGTCCTGCTGAAGAAGCATTTGCAGAAAAGGCAGGCACATTTACGCCTTGCTTTAAAAGCACAAAGTTGTGTCCCATAACTTTAATATCTATTTTTCCGGTATGACGCAATGTTAGTGTTACTTCCTGTCCCGCTTTTACGGTAAACTCCTCCTTATCAAATTTCATCAAGTCATTTCCAGCAAGCGCTAGATTAACTGCATTGTCATCTTTCTTTTTGCTTTGTTTCTTAGCTCCTATGGTTACAGACTCCTTCTCATCTTTCTTCTTTTCGTCTCCACCACAACTTACAATCACTCCTGCAAAGGCTACTAAAGCCAGTATTTTTTTAATATTCATAATATCTATTGGATTACATTCTAATATATAAAGATAAGCAACTGCCCTTTTTTACTTCATATTTTCCTGAAAAAATTCCAGACTTCTTAGCTCACTATAATAAAAATCTCCAGTTTGATAAAAACCTACGTGACCGCCGTATTCTGGAGTTTCCAGGTGCAAATTTTTTGACGCTTTCGCTGTAGCATATGGAAAACAATCTCCGTGCAGGAAACTGTCGTTACGTGCATTGAGAACCAAAGTTGGAATTTCAACCTCAGGCAAATAATTAAAACTACTCGACTTTGCATAATAATCGAGGGCGTCTTCAAATCCGTGTGCAGGTGCAGTATATACATTATCAAAAGCCTGTAAAGACTTGATTTTCTTATATTCCTCCCAGCTCATTTTATCGGGAAAAAGTTTCATTTTCTTTTTGTATTTCCCCCGCAAATCCACTAGAAACGAAGTCCTATAAACGATATTTTCCTTTTTGTTGAGTTGTATGAGTGAAGCTTTTAAATCTGTGGGAACACCTACTGTCGCGACTGCTTTAAGAATGGTTGGTATTCCTCTCTTTTCTCCCAAATACTTTAAAACAGCATTCCCTCCTAGACTAACACCGTAAAGCGTCATCGTTTGGTATTCGTCTCTTTCGGCGATGGTTTTGGCGAGGTGTCTTATGTCTTCTGTTTCTCCGCTGTGATAGGAGCGGTAGCGTCGGTTTTGTATTCCGCTACAACCTCTAAAGTTTACGCTGGCCACGTCGTATCCATTTTGATTGAGGAGCTTTGCCATCCCGAGCATATAGGTGCGCTGGGCGTTTCCTTCTAGACCGTGAAAAAGTAATGCTACTTTCTTTGTCTGCTTTCGCGAAAGCGGAAAACTCCAGTCCACATCTATAAAATCCCCGTCTGGCAGTTCAAAACGTTCCCGCTCCTGAACGACACCCCGCACCCGACGCACCTTAGCCGAATAAATCGTTGAGAAATGCGGATTTTTCATCAGTCCGCGAGCGGTAAACGTTGAGGAAACTAGGGGCATTAATACAAGATGTTGTCTTTAGGCTCTATCCCGGCCGGCAGGTTTTCCTCGTCGAGCATATCGCGTAGGTCTATCTCGATGGTTCGACACAATGCAGTCATTGGGACGTCGTTTATGCGACCTTCAAAAGGGTCTTCACTATTATCCCCCACGATTTCCATCGTGGTGAAAATCCACGAAATCAAAACCGAAAACGGTATCATCAAGAAAACACTCACATCCCAGTTATCGCGCCACATTATCATCGTCCCTCCGTTAAAAAGATCTAAAAGCCCAAAAGGAAGGAGCAACACAAAAATCCACGTAAATACTTTTGAAAAATATCCGTATTGTCTCGGGAATGGCGTGTTCTTGATGCGCTCACATTTGCCTTGAAGATTATAGAATTCTTCCAGCACGGACTGCATCTGGTCTTCTTGGAAACCGTCCAGAATTCCTCTTTTCTTTAAATCTCGAATGACAAAGGCTTGATTTTTTACAAGGTGCGTAGCGGTATTTTTTCTAGGTTCTAAATCTTTAAATTCTTGGTCAGAAATGAGTCCGGTGGTCACTTCGCAAGAAATATTGCGTTCTGCGTGACGGTCAAAGACTTTTTCTATCATTCGATTTTCTTTGATTGCCCAGGATTTGGGCTGGCGCAACTGGATACGCAACGCATTTATCCACGCAATGTGGCGGTGTATCATCTGGGTGTGTAGTTCCTTGTCCAGTTTTTCATCGCCCGTTTGTACAAAACTTAGCACCTGTATCGCCCACGTACGGCTATAATTTACAATTCCGCCCCAAATCTTACGTCCTTCCCAAAACCGGTCATAACTCTGACTGTTCTTAAAACCGATATAAAACGCCACCGCAATCCCAATCACACTCAACGGCTGGAACGGAATCTTAAGAAACTCTAGCTCCAAAAAATTATAAGCACTAAAAACAACGGTCGCCCAGATGGTGAAAAGTATGAGATTCTTCCAAGCGTAGCGCAGGATAAGTCCCCAGCCTATATTTCTTTTGATGTACATTTTTGATTGGTTTTCTTAATGGAGTTTAAAAATAGGGAGAAAATGAGGAAAATCTTGGGGATTGTGATTTGAATTGAGGATGGTGGACTTTTTGCTTTCGCGAAAGCGGAATCATTTATAAAACTGAATAATATTCAGAAGAGGTATTATAGGTTTCTCGGGTGCAACCCTCGAGGAGATTCCCGTCTTCACGGGAATTCTTTTTTTGCCTTTGGCAAAAAAAGAAACCGCCCATTCAAATTAACACTTGATGAGCGGTTTCCAACTAAATAACCAACCAAAAATTCTTCATTTGTCACGTCTGGTTGCGACGGGACGCTTATTTCTTAAAGGCCTTGAGCTTTTTTGCTTTTAGCGCTTTGATTTCCTTTTTAATATCTGCAGTACGCTTTCTGTACTTAGGAAGGGTTGCAGTTTTTGCTCCTTCGGCGGTACGGTACTGGATGTATCCTTTTCCTCTGAACTGGTAGGTTGTGCCGGTATTAATTTGGTACAACTCTACGGTCTCGTCATCTATAACGGTCAATTCAAAAAATTCATTGTCTGGGAAATTATAATCTAGTGTTAAAGTTTTTTTGTAAAAATCTCCACTAATATTATCTACATCATAAATGCCGTCGTAATCCCAATATATATTATCAATAGATGTGCCATTATTGTCTTCTGAGCTTCTAAAGTTTCCGCTGTTTCCCGCTGGGAGAAACTGTAGGAAATTCTCGTTGTCAAATGGGTTTATATCGCCATCATCACTCGTGTAAATCTTCTCCCACGCTCTAAACTCCTGAAGGAAATAATGTATGTTGTCATAAAACACGCGGTCGTAATCAAAGTTACTGCGCTGATATCCAATTAATATGTACGACGAACGCGTCGCTGGATGATACAGCTCAATCTCGTTGCCAGATAAAACACTTACGTCAAAACTATAAGTACCATCCAGATCGTGGCTCACGTCCAGCTCATAATCAAAGGTGTCGTAAAAACCAACGTCTATACCAAATCCGCCACCATTCTGACCAAGGCCTGAAAGGTTGTTGTTTGCAAAGACATTACCTCCTCTAAAGGAAAGTGTAAACGCCTTTTGCACGAAGGGTACAATAGTTGACCCCGTGGAGCGGTCTATATCTACATACCAGATTTCGTAGTCCGTAAGCACCTCGTTTAAGGTAACCACAGGTACATCTACATAATCGTCGTCTATAATCACATCTGTATAACAGGATGTAAAGAATATTGCCACGAGGGCAAATAGGCTAAGGTGTTTCATCGCTTTCATAATCGTCCGTTTTTTGATTCCCTTAACAATAACCAAAGCGCGTGCCAAAATTATAAGTAATTGATAATGAGGGCTTTTACGCTTTCGCGAAACTTGTACTGAGCGTAATCGAAGTATCGTTATCCACAGCAAAACACTTTTACAAAAAGACAAATAATATCTCTGAGAGGTTATTTTTTGACTATAAATTTCGTCGAATGGAGCTAAAAATGGCTTTGAAAAACTTCGCGTAAAAAATGATGTGAGTGAAGGGTTAAGCAAAATAGCGCCAGCCTCATATGCTATATTAGTACTACAGATTTTAATTATATAAGAAAATTGTATTGAGATGACGACACCTTTATTTTGCGCCGAAACGAGGGAAATTTTTAGCGAAGTTTTACACGGCCTAGCGTTTTTTTGGTTCGTTTTTTTTGGCAATGCAAAAAAATGAACAATTGGATTGAAAATTAAAAAGATTGGAATATATAGTGAAATCTAAGTGAAAGAGCGCTTCCTTTTATCAACAATAAAAATTCACATTTGAACCCCTATCTTTGTGCCTATGATAAAATCGATGACAGGATTCGGGAAAAGTGTATTACAACTTCCTGGAAAAAAGATAACCATAGAAATCAAGTCGCTTAACAGCAAAAACTTAGACCTCAACGCACGCATCCCGTCGACGTATAGAGAAAAGGAGCTCGCGATGCGCAATATGGTGGCAAAAGAACTTGTAAGAGGCAAAATAGACGTAGGATTATATGTAGAAAGTACGGGTGAAAACACAAATACTGTCATTAACGAGACTGTGGTAAGCGCTTATATGAAGCAACTCTCCGACGTTCTCGACACCAATGCATCACCCACAGAGCTCCTAAAAATGGCCGTTCGTCTTCCAGACGCCCTTAAAACAGAACGTGAAGAATTGGACGAAAACGAATATCAGTCCATTGTAAAAAATCTGGAAGAAGCGCTAAAAGAAATAAACATCTACCGTGCAGATGAAGGTGCCTCGCTCAAAACAGAATTTGAACTGCGCATCTCAAACCTTCAAGATTTACTAAAGCAAGTCATCGAAATGGATGTAGACCGTCTAGACGATGTAAAAGTACGCTTAGAAAAGGCTGTGGCCGATGTAAAAGCTCAAGTAGATGAAAACCGCTTTGAACAAGAACTGGTGTACTACCTAGAAAAATACGACATCACCGAAGAAAAGGTACGTCTCAAAAACCACTTAGATTATTTTACAGAGGCACTAGACAGCGCAGACTCTAACGGAAAAAAACTAGGTTTCATAGGTCAGGAAATAGGTCGCGAGATCAACACCATAGGTTCTAAATCTAATTATGCCCCTATGCAACAACTCGTTGTACAGATGAAGGACGAGTTAGAAAAAATAAAGGAGCAAGTTTTAAACGTATTGTAATGAGTGAAACCGAAGCAAAAGGAACTCTTGTAGGTGAGGGAAAACTTATCGTGTTTTCGGCGCCATCTGGGAGTGGAAAAACTACCATTGTAAGACACCTACTGGAACAAGAAAAACTCAATCTCGAGTTTTCTATTTCCTGTACGAGTCGTGAACCTCGTGGGACAGAGGAATCGGGAAAGGACTATTATTTCATCTCTCTTGCCGAGTTTAAACAGCACATCAAACACGACGATTTCCTAGAGTGGGAAGAAGTGTATCGCGACAACTTTTACGGCACCCTAAAAGCCGAAGTGGAGCGCATCTGGGCAATGGGAAAGCACGTAATCTTTGACATAGACGTTGTAGGAGGACTGCGTATAAAGAAAAAATTTCCCAAAGAAACACTAGCCGTTTTCGTAAAACCGCCAAGTGTAGACGAGCTTAAAATCCGCTTAAAAAAGCGCAAGACCGAAACCGAAGAAAAAATCAATATGCGCATCGCCAAAGCTTCTGTAGAGCTTGCTACCGCACCTCAGTTTGACCACATTATTCTCAATGATGATCTAGAAAAAGCGCTGGATGAGGCTGTTGGGCTTGTGGATGAGTTTGTGAATGGTGGTGAGGGGAAGGTTTTGGAGGAGGAGTAAGAAATTTAACCAAGCTATTAAACAACAAGATTTCCGCCTTCGCGGAAATGACAAGGAATTTCTATCTATGAAAATCGGCTTATACTTCGGAACTTTTAATCCCATTCACATAGGGCATCTCGCTATTGCAAACCATATGGCAGAGCATAGCGATCTCGATAAAATATGGATGGTGATTACCCCGCATAATCCGTTTAAGAAGAAGAGTTCGCTTCTGGATAACCACCACCGCTACCAGATGGTAATGGAAGCTGTAGAGCATTATGACACTATTGAGCCCAGTAAAGCCGAGTTTGACTTACCTCAACCCAATTATACGGTAAACACGCTCGTTCATCTTACTGAGAAATATCCTAAACACGAATTTTGCTTGATTATGGGCGAGGACAATCTCAAGAGTCTGCATAAATGGAAAAACTACGAAGCCATTCTAGAACATCACGATATTTACGTGTACCCGCGAATTTCTGAAGGGAAGGTGGAAACGCGGTTTGACAACCACCCTAAAATTCATCGTGTAAACGCTCCTATTATGGAAATTTCCTCTACGATGATTCGCAACGGAATCAAGGAAGGCAAAAACATAAGACCTTTGCTCCCACCAGAAGTTTATACCTACGTGGACGAGATGAATTTTTATAAGTAGATTCTACAAAACATAAAGAGATTTCAGAGTGCCAAAACTTGACAAACAAAACCATTATATTAAACAAGCATATTATTTTGGAAATACAGCATTAGTTGCATTTCTCGTTCTAAATGCAACACTATGGGCTTATAAGTATACTGATGATGTATTGCCAAAAATCATTATAGGTCTCACACTTATTCTCTTTATAACTACTAACTTTTTGTGTATTAGAAATGGATTAAAAGCAAGTAAAGGGACCACCGCATTCTCCAAGTTTAAATTGATGAGTTACTTATCGATTAGCGTCTTACTTTGGGCTTTGATTCTAATTTTTCTAAGGGATGACTTACTACAAACTTTTGCTTGGTAAAACACACGCACAAAAAAAGCAGAGACCTAAATCTCTGCTTTCCAAAATAAATATTTCAAGTCTTATTTGTCTAAATGCGGAATACGCAATACTTGTCCAGGATAAATCTTATCTGGATCTGTAAGCATAGGCTTGTTTGCTTCAAAAATGACGTTGTATTTCATTGCATCACCATATACCTCTTTTGATATTTTGCTTAAGTAATCTCCCTTTTCTACTGTGTAAAAACGAGCTTCTGGCTCTGGATTTTCAACCGTAAGACGGTCATCTACCGTTGCAATTCCTGTTGAGTTTCCTACAACGAGGATTACTTTTTCACGCGTTGCCTGGTCATTAGCACTTCCAGTTACAACAGCTACATCTCCATCTATAGAGATATCAAGGTTGTCTACATCAAGACCTAGGTCGTGAATTGTTTCAGACATATTACTCGCAGCTTTTGCATTTGCCATTGCGATTTTTTCTTCGGCGGCAGCGGCCTTTTCGGCAGCTTCCTCAGCATCTGTTTTTCCTATTCCGAAAACTTTGGCTCCGGCATTTTTAATAAATGAAAATAATCCCATAATTCGTTATTTAAAGTTAGTTTATTATTTAAAGAGGAAAGTTACGAAATTCCGCTTTCGCGAAAGCGTACCCCTATCCTAAATATATCATAACATCTACCGTCCTTAATTATTTACTAAAAACTTGGATTGCACATCCTTATTCAAGAACTTGTATGAAATTTGACCAGCTATGGCATTCCGACCTAAAACCTGCCAACATCTCATTGCAATCAAGACTATATCTAAAGGCGACTCCTACGAGTGTGCCGAATGTGCAAAAACTGGCGATTCCTGGCTCCACTTAAGAACCTGTCAGGAATGTGGTACTACGTTATGCTGTGACAGCTCGCCAAACAAACACGCGAGTAAGCACGCTATAAATCATAATCATCCCGTCACAGCAAGCGCTGAACCCGGTGAAAGGTGGATGTGGTGCTATAAGGACAAAGAAATTCTAAAATACTAAAATGAAAGATCCAAGATTTCCAGAATTAACAGCCAAACAAATTCGTACGCTTAAAGAATACGGAGAGGTAAAAACTTATGATAAACGAACAAGAGTATTTGCTCTGGGCGACCTTCAATACGATTTTTTTATAATCTTGAAAGGTGAAGTGACCATAGAAGACCCTTATAATGATAACAACATTATTGTAAATCACGGTAAAAATGAGTTTACGGGAGATAGCGGGATGCTCAGTAATCGTGGTGCGCAGTTTCACGCGTATGCAAAAGAAGGAACTTCGCTTATAAAAATAAGCCCATCAAAACTCAAAGAAGCTATCACAAAACATTCTGATGTAAGTGACGTGCTCCTGAGTGCATTTTTATTGCGTCAAGAAACCGTATTGAATGAGTTTACGGGCGGTACTAAGCTCTTGGGCTCCGGAAACTCTAAGGCAACGTATGCCATTAGGGATTTTATGGATAAGAATCACATCTGGTATAATTTTCTGGATACGGACACCTCAGAAGAAGCAATGGAGCTCCTCGAGAATTTCCAACTTTCCGAGGATGATTTACCTATTATGATAAACAGCGAGAGCAAAGTGTGTCAAAATCCCTCGCTAGACGAAGTTGCGCGTTATGCAGGTGTTCTTATGGACTTTGAGGACAAGATTTTTGACGTACTCGTCATAGGAGCAGGTCCAGCCGGACTGGCAGCAAGTGTGTATGCTGCTTCAGAAGGACTATCTGTAGTGACCATAGATTCTAGTGCTCCAGGGGGGCAGGCGGGAAAGAGCTCTAAAATCGAAAACTACCTAGGTTTTCCTACGGGAATCTCTGGTAGCGATCTTGCAAATAGAGCCTATGTGCAGGCACAAAAATTTGGTTGTAACATTTCCATTCCCCATAAAGCCGAAAGTGTTACGCATAAAGGTGATCATTTTGAAGTATGTGCATCTAACGGTAAATTAATACGCACTAAAGCCGTGATGGCTGCAACCGGAGCAAACTATCGTCAGCTCCCCATAGAAAATATAGAAGATTATGAAGGAAGTGGCGTCTTTTATAGTGCCACGGGGATGAATGCTAAATCGTGCGCAAATGAACTTGTGGGGATCGTGGGTGGCGGTAATAGTGCGGGACAGGCAGCGCTCTTTATTGCAGACCACGCAAAGGATGTCTTTGTCATTCTACGCGGGGATAACATAGGTGCAAAAATGAGTGATTATCTCGTACAGCGCATAGAAGCTGCACCAAATATTCACGTACTGCTACATACTGAAGTCACACAACTGCACGGCAATGGTCATTTAGAGTCTGTAACACTTACACACGCTCAAGATGGTGATGAGCAAAAGAACATTACAAATCTATTTACCTTCATAGGTGCAAAACCTTGTACAGAGTGGATGGGAGATCTTGTCGCAATGGATGATAAAGGATTTATCTGCACAGGAAGTGCTATTCAAAAGAAGGATTACGCTGCCTGTGACATCTACGAGCGACGTCAGCCCCAAACTTTAGAAACAAGCATCCCAGGATTTTTTGCTGTGGGTGATGCACGCAAAGGCTCTGTAAAAAGAGTGGCCTCTGCTGTGGGAGAAGGATCTATGGCGGTGAGTCAGGTGCACCAGTTCTTATCAGAACTACAACCGGTGAAGTAATGTGTATATGGTAATTACGCTTTCGCGAAACTCTTTCTGAGCCAAGCCGAAGTAGTGAGCACGGCCACTTTAAGGTCATAAACAGGACAACACACAAATGTCAAAAAAATCACAAATTCTTTTTTTAAACCAATCGTTCCAATTATATTTGTACCGTTCATTTCAAAATAAGCAATGCCTAGAACCGAAGTTTTTGATAGACCACAAGTGCTCGAAAAAGTGAGAGATCTTTTTTGGGACAAGGGTTTTAATGGCACCTCTATGAACGACCTTGTAGAAGCAACGGGATTAAATCGGTCGAGCCTGTATAACTCTTTTGGCAACAAGATGGCGCTCTATAAAATGGTGCTTATTCAATATCAGGAAGAAAGTCAGGACATTTTTCAAGAAGCTTTGCACCGCGCTGAAAATCCGCTAGAGGCAATACATTTTATATTTGAGAATATTGTTGATGCTATTATAAAAGATGTGGAAGGTAAAGGTTGTTTTAGCCTCAATTGTAAGACAGAACTCAGTCGTAGCAACGCTTCCATAAAAGAATACCTTGAAAAAATGCAGGATCGAAGTATTGATTTTTTTCAAGGACTCGTGCAGGAAGGACAAGATGCAAGGCTCATAAATACAACAGAAACTGCCGAACATTATGCCTATTATCTATACAGCATTTTTCAAGGAATTAGAATGACAGGCATACTCACTCGTAATAGAATAAAACTGGAGCATATCGTAAAGAACTCGCTCCAAATATTAAGCTAAAATTTTTTTAATCAATTTTGGAACGATTGTTCCATAACTAAATATCTAACAATTAATACTATGAAAAAGTTTGAAAACAAAGTCGTTGTCATCACAGGAGGAAACTCTGGAATAGGAAACGCAACCGTAAAAGAATTTCTCGCCGAAGGTGCTAAAGTTGTCTTTTCTGGTAGACGTCAGGAAGCTCTGGATGAAGCTTCAAAAGAGTTGAGTGGAGATTTTAAAGCCGTCCTAGCTGACCAATCAAAACCAGCCGACAATGCAAAACTCATTAAAGAAGCCGTAGCTACTTATGGTAAAATAGATGTCGTTTTTGCAAACGCAGGAGTTGCACAGTTTGCACCCTCAGACCAAGTGACTGAAGATTTTTATGACAACCAGTTTAACATAAATATTAAGGGACCTGTATTTCTTGTAAAAGAAGCAATCCCTCATCTTAACGATGGGGCAAATATCGTGTTCAACACCTCTATTGTACACCAGAAAGGTTTTGAAGGTTCAAGCATTTATAGTGCAACTAAAGGTGCTTTACGTTCGTATGCCCGTGTGCTTACGACAGAACTCGCGCCTAGAAAAATAAGAGTAAACGCTGTAGCACCTGGACCTATAGGCACTCCTATTTATAGTAAAATGGATGGAATGACTGAGGAGCAAGTAAACGAGATGGGCGCTAGCTTTGCAGAAGGTGTTCCGCTAAAGCGTTTTGGCGAGTCTCACGAAGTTGCAAAGGCGGTCGCTTTCCTAGCGAGTGAAGATGCTTCCTATGTAAATGGTATTGAGCTAGAAATAGATGGCGGGATGAGTCAAATCTAATATATGGCAATTTACCAATGAAAAAAGCGCCCTGTGAAAGGCGCTTTTTTTGTGCTAAACTTCCTATAATACTATGCGCGCATAGTTTCGGTTTTTGTAATTTTACCATTATACATCCGCTTTCGCGAAAGCTTGTCTCGAACTTGTTTCGGGAGCGGGAAAATCTAATAAAAATGTACACCAAAGAATTTGACATACGATGGAGTGATATAGATGCAAACCGGCATCTGGCTAACAGTGCTTATGTAAACTTTATGTCACATACCCGTATGGGATTTATGATAGAAAATGGTCTGAGCCAAAAAGAAATGGTCATTCATAACATCGGGCCCGTCATTTTTCACGAGCAGTTATTCTTTTTTAAAGAAGCCTTTCAAGGTAAACCCATTACCGTAACCTTTGAGTTAGGTGGTGCAAGTGAAGATGGGATGTTCTTTAAGTTTGTCCATAACTTTTATGACCACAAAGGCAGAAACCTCGCTCGCGGAAGTATGCAAGGAGGCTGGATAGATCTCAAGACTAGAAAAATGATAGGTCTTCCAGAAAAGTTAATGCCTATGCTGGAAAATGCTCCTAAAACTTCAGATTATAAAATCCTGACTAAAGAGGATATGCGAGCGCACGGACAAGTTCCCAAGGATCGAGAACTTTAAACTTTTATGTAAACAAAAATCATAGGTGCGGAATTAATCCCGCACCTGTGATGATGATAAAATCCCCAAATTCCACAAGAACAACATCGTCTTATTGGAATTTAGAACTTGAGATTTTGATTCCGGAGGTTTCGATACAATTTTCTTTAAAACGCTCTGCGTTTTAAAGAAAATCACTCAACCACCTCAGGCTGTGCCTTTATTCTTGATCATAGAAAAATTGCTCTTGTACAATTTTTCCATCCTTAACTTGATAAACTCCTATTTCTTGCATACGACTACGCTGTCCACTAGGTTTATGAGTGGTATCCATATCAAAGCGTACGGAGAACCAATTATCTGCCACAGTAGGTTCACTAACGGTACTGCTATGTACTTCAAAGTTTTCTTCCCACCACTCTCCTTTTTTAGCAACGGCTTCCATTCCTTCGGCTCTTGGGTTTTCGGCCCACTCGGGTTCTATACTTACGATATTTGGGCTGTATAATTCTTGGTAGCAACGGCCATAATCGCCTTTATTACACCACTCCACTAGATTATTTGCAATTTCTTGTGTCTTCATATTACTGTGATTTTAAGTTGTTCTGTTTAAAGATAATTAAGAATATTGACGTTTCAAAGCGCTGATATTAAACAAATTGGAATATTCTTACGCTCAACTACCATATTTTTTTGATACTTTTAAAACTAACTAACCAATACAATCAATTTTTATGGACGGATTTAATCCTAATTGGCTCGCGATGCTCGTCGCGTCTGCCTCCTCACTTGTCGTGGGGTTTTTTTGGTACGGACCGCTGTTCGGAAAAGCGTGGATGCGCGAGTCTGGAATGACCGAAGAAAAAATCAAAACAGGAAATATGGCACTCATCTTTGGGATGAGTTTTGTGTTTGCCTTTGTACTCTCCTTTATGCTTTGGGGGCTAGTGATGTTTGGCGGCGGTAATGGCGAGATTCACGGGAAGGAACCGTATCTTACCTTTAAGCACGGTGCTTTTCACGGGGCGCTTATGGCACTACTTTTTGTCGCGCCTATTTTAGGAACTATTGCGCTATACGAGCGACGCTCGTTCAAGTACGTCATTATCGCTGTAGGTTATTGGACCATCACACTCGCAATTATGGGTGGAATTATTAACGCGTGGGTATAACTCACAAAACGTCTTTCACCCCTTTTTACATTGAAACCAGCTCATCGGGCTGGTTTTTCTCTTAAAATATTTAACGTTTTCTTAAATATAAGCTACAATTCACGTACTCGTGTTACATTTGAGGGGTTACGCTTTCGCGAAAGCGTACCTATAAAAACCACCTTCTTATGAGAAAACTAGCAGTACTCCTTTGCACCGTTACGCTTGTAACTGCCTGCAAAACTGAAACCGAAGAAAAAACCAACCAAATTGCTGTGAATTATACAGAAACAAAAAAAGTAGATACCGTAGATACGTATTTTGGCACCGAAGTTCCCGACCCTTATCGCTGGCTCGAGGACGACCGAAGCGAAGAAACAATGGATTGGGTAAAACGTGAGAATGAAACCACTTACGGATATCTGGATCAAATCCCTTTTAGAGACGAGTTAAAGTCTAGGCTCTCTGAGCTTTGGAACTACGAGAAAGTGGGCGCTCCATTCAAAGAAGGCGATTATACCTATTTTTATAAAAATGACGGATTGCAGAATCAGTATGTCATTTACCGTTATAAAACAGGCGATGACCCAAGCACCGCCGAAGTATTTTTAGACCCAAACACCTTTGCCGAAGATGGTACCATCTCCCTAGGAGGCGCAAGCTTCTCTGATGACGGAAGTATTCTGGCCTACGCAATCTCTGAAGGAGGAAGTGACTGGCGCAAGATTCTTGTGATGGATACGGAGAAAAAGGAAATTGTAGAAGACACGCTTATTGATGTGAAATTCTCTGGAATGTCTTGGTACAAAAATGAAGGTTTTTACTACTCAAGCTATGATAAACCGAAGGGGAGCGAACTTTCGGCAAAGACAGACCAGCATAAACTATACTATCATAAACTGGGGACACCGCAGTCTAGTGATAAGCTCATCTTTGGCGGGACTGCAGATCAAAAACACCGCTACGTAGGTGGTGGCGTGAGTGAGGATAATAGATATTTAACTGTTTCTGCCCGCAACTCGACTTCTGGTGGAAAGCTGTTTTTAAAAGATCTTACCAAACCAAATAGTGACTTTATCACCATTCTTGACCACGAAGACTCAGACACCTACCTCATCGAGAATGAGGGCAGTAAACTTTTTATGGTCACGAACTTAAACGCTCCTAATCAAAAAATAATCACCGTAGACGCAAGCAATCCAGCACCAGAAAACTGGAAAGATTTTATACCAGAAACTGAGTATGTTTTAAGTCCAAGTACTGGCGGAGGTTACTTCTTTGCAGAGTATATGGTAGACGCTGTGTCTAAAGTAAAGCAATATGATTACGATGGCAAGCTCGTGCGCGACATTGATTTGCCGGGTGTAGGAAGTGTAGGTGGTTTTGGTGGGAAGCGTGATTATACAGAATCGTATTACAGCTTCTCAAATTACAAAACCCCTGGAAGTATCTATAAATATGATTATGCGAGTGGTAAGTCTGAACTCTTTATCAAGCCAGATATCGACTTTAATCCTGATAATTTTGAAAGCAAGCAAGTTTTTTACAGTTCAAAAGACGGCACAAAAGTCCCGATGATTATTACCTACAAAAAAGGAACAGAGCTCAACGGAAAAAATCCAACCATACTCTATGGTTATGGAGGTTTCAACGTGAGCTTAACACCTGGTTTTAGTATTGCAAACGCAGTATGGATGGAGCAAGGCGGAATTTATGCTGTTCCTAACCTACGTGGTGGTGGAGAATATGGTAAAGAGTGGCACGATGCAGGAACCAAGATGAAAAAGCAAAATGTTTTTGACGATTTCATAGCTGCTGCGGAATATCTGATCGATAATAAATATACTTCAAAAGAATATCTCGCGATACGTGGAGGTTCTAACGGAGGACTGCTTGTGGGGGCAACAATGACCCAAAGACCAGATTTAGTCCAAGTAGCGCTTCCAGCAGTAGGTGTTATGGATATGCTACGTTATCACACTTTTACCGCAGGAGCAGGATGGGCATACGACTATGGAACAGCAGAGGACAATAAGGAAATGTTTGAATATCTTAAAGGATATTCTCCTGTGCACAATGTTAAAGAAGGGGTACCCTATCCAGCGACTATGGTTACAACAGGAGATCACGATGACCGTGTGGTGCCTGCACATTCCTTTAAGTTTGCTGCAGAACTTCAGGAAAAACAAGCTGGTGATGCTCCAGTATTAATCCGCATTGAGACAGACGCTGGTCACGGCGCTGGCACACCTGTTTCTAAAACCATTGAACAGTATGCAGATATCTTTGGGTTTACACTTTACAATATGGGATATAAAGAACTTCCTAAGACGTTTAAAAAATAATTATTTGTAAAAACTAATATCAAGTCGAGCAACTCCTGAAAGATTGCTCGACTTCTTTATTTTAAAGAATACGTTTTGAAAAGACTAGCCACTCCTCGCAATATTCCTAAAATGGTTACAATTGCTCTTGCAATTGCCATTTTCGTGTTACTCATACTTCACTTTTGGAGCTATTCATATACGCTTTCAAATAATTTGAGTACGGAAAACTGGTACTTCAGAAAACTAAACTTTGGAGAGGAAAAGAATGCCCCTTCCGTTTTTTCGACCTTGCTCTATGTGATTATAAGTGTACTTCTTTTTAAAATAGCTACTAGTAATTTAGCAATTAAGAAACACAACGTTTTCTGGATTTCACTAGGAGTTATCTTCCTGTTTTTAGGAGCAGATGAATTATTGCGCATTCACGAAAAAATAGGTGGCGCTTTTTCTGATAATGTGGAAACTTCTGGGATTTTTTATTACAGTTGGGTTATTCCTTATGGCATTGCCCTTATCATTTTGGGAATCTTTATCGTCAAACCTCTTTTTAGTCTTCCGCGACGGACGCTTATATCGTTCATAAGTGCCGGAACTATCTTCATCATTGGGGCCGTAGGGTTTGAGATGATGGGTGGGTGGTATATAGATAATCACATCATAGATCACAGCACAATGTACAAGTCACGGCCTGTTTTCATACTTTATACGATAGAAGAATTGCTAGAGATGATAGGATTGAGTGCTTTTATCTATGCGTTGCTCAGGTTCCAGGAAAAGTATATCATTCCGAGACCATAAGTTATTACTAGATAATCATACCAACTCAAACTGTTTTCCCGGTAAAGCTCTTATTACACCTTTCATTTCCATCTGCAAAAGCAGGGATGCTATTTTAAATGTAGGGAGCTTACAGTTTAAGGCGATAATATCCAGTTGCTCCTTCCCATTTTCATTGAGAAAGCGCCATATTATTTTTTCCTCTTCTGTAAGTTCTACAAAAAGTTGTTTTTGGATCACCTTGGGAGCGGCCTCGTCTATTTTCCAGTTTAAAATATATAGCAAGTCTGCTGCGCTGGTCATCAAGTGTGCCTTTTGCTGCTTAATAAGATTATTGCAACCCAGACTTTGTTTGTCATCTGCACGACCAGGAACGGCAAAGACGTCACGGTTGTACCCATTTGCAAATTCAGCGGTCACAAGAGAACCGCCCTTGGCAGCAGATTCTATGACAATTGTGGCTTCGCTCAGTCCCGCGATAATACGGTTGCGTTGCAAGAAGTTAGTATGCACAAAACTGTCACTACTCCAAAAATCTGTAACAAAACCGCCGTTTGCTTCTACGGCTTTGGTGTATTTTGAATGTACTTTGGGATAGATTTGATTCAGGCCGTGGGCAAGTACTCCTACGTTTTGAACTCCGTGCTCGACGCACGCTTTATGGGCTGTGATGTCCACACCATAAGCAAATCCAGAGATTATAAGCGGATTAAGCGGTGCGATGTCTGCAATGAGTTTTTCTAAAAATGCAGTTCCATAGGTGGTAATCTTACGCGTCCCCACGATACTAATGATACGCGGGTTGTTCCAGTCTATATTTCCACGAGAGAAGAGTAGTATCGGCCCATCTATGCAATGCTTTAGTTTCTGTGGGTAATGTGGATCTGTGTATGTGGCGTACTGGATGTTATTGTCGTGTATGTATTGTAATTCCGCTTTCGCGAAAGCGTAATACTCCTCCTTACCAAAAGCACTTAATTTATGCTCCCCTACGCCGTCAATTTTTAACAACGTACTTTTCTTTTGCCGAAGGACCTCTTCTGCACTCCCAAAAATATTAATGAACTTTTTAATGGTTCCGTCACCCAGATTAGGCGTATGTTGCAAAGTTAAGAGGGTTAAAAGTTCATTTTCTGACATAAGAATCCAAGATTGAGCGGTCTAAGTAACGATATTTCTGCGTGTTAATAAAATGTTGTAGAAAGTCTTGGCTCACTCGCGATTTTGGTTAATTTTGAGATATGCAGTTAGACCAGTACATAAGCGACCTTTTATACAGATATGAGTGTGTGATTTTACCAAATTTTGGTGCATTTCTCACCCAATATAAAAGTGCGCGCGTACACGAAAGTACTAATGCATTTTACCCACCGCAAAAGCGTTTATCGTTTAATGCACAACTCACCGACAATGACGGCCTGCTGGCTAATTATATTGCAAAAAGTGAGATGATTCCTCACGAGGAAGCAAACAATCGCATTGCGAGTTATGTGCGTTTTCTTTTTGACAGCTTGCACAGAGGAGAAACTCAAGTTCTAGAAAATATAGGGACGCTATCGCTCACGGCAGATAGTCACGTAATTTTTGAGCCTTCGTATCATCTCAATTACTTAACTGACTCCTTTGGACTTGCTTCATTTACTACACCACAAATTGCGCGTGAAGTATATAAGGAAGAAGTCGAAAAACTAGAAGAAAAAGCGCCTATTGCTTTTACACCAGAGCGTCGCTCTAGCAGCTGGATAAAATATGCCGTTGCCGGAATGGTTATTCTGGGCGGAATAGGTCTCGCTGGATTTAAGTATGTTCAGAATGTAGAAGAATACAACTACGCTTCACAGCAAGAGGCAGATGAGCAACTTGAAGGAAAGATTCAAGAAGCGACTTTTATCATTGAAAACCCGCTACCTGCAGTTACACTTTCGGTAATGAAGCCTGTGGGGAAATATCATATTGTTGCTGGTGCCTTCCGCCAGGCAGAAAATGCATCAAAAAAAGTTTCTGAACTCAGAGATAAAGGCTACAAAGCCCGTCAGATAGGAACTAACCGCTACGGACTACACCAAGTAGTGTATGGTAGTTTCTCAGATAGTAAAAATGCACTTTCAGAATTGCGTTCGATAAGAACTTCTGACAACAAGGCCGCTTGGTTGCTTGTTAAGGAGTTGGAAAAATAATAGGTAATCAAGCTAGCTACAAGAAGTATTAAACCTGCGTCTTATGACTTTCTTTTAAGTGCCTTATACTGCCGTATTATATGTTCAATGTTGTAACATATAGTAGTTGTTTGCATCAGTAAAGTACGTCACGCATTTTCCAACAAAAAACCCGTAAATTCGCGCACAAATAATAAAGACCGTAAAATGAGCGCTAAGTTCACTGAATATAAAGGATTAGACCTTCCTGGCCTTGCTAGCGAAGTGCTTACCTACTGGAAGGAAAATGACATTTTTGAAAAATCAATTTCTTCCAGAGATGGGGCAGAGCCCTATGTTTTTTTTGAAGGACCACCTAGTGCAAATGGACTACCTGGAGTACATCACGTGCTTGCTCGAGCGATTAAAGACATTTTCCCACGCTACAAAACGATGAAAGGCTTTCAAGTAAAGCGCAAGGCTGGCTGGGATACTCACGGACTTCCCGTAGAACTTGGGGTTGAGAAAGAACTTGGTATTACTAAAGAAGATATCGGTAAAAAGATCTCTGTAGAGGAGTATAACGAGGCTTGTAAAAAAGCCGTGATGCGCTACACAGACATCTGGAATGACCTTACTGAAAAGATGGGCTACTGGGTAGATATGGAAGATCCATATATCACCTATAAGTCTAAATATATGGAGACCGTATGGTGGCTCCTAAAACAGATTTACAATAAAGATTTGCTGTACAAAGGCTACACGATCCAGCCATATTCTCCAAAAGCCGGAACAGGATTGAGCTCACACGAGCTTAACCAACCTGGTGCGTATCGTGACGTTACAGACACAACGGTGGTGGCACAGTTTAAAGTAACCGCTCAAGGTGAAAACGCACTTGCAAAAGAGCTTGCAGACGGAAGGACTTATTTTCTAGCCTGGACGACCACGCCTTGGACATTGCCTTCTAATACCGCGCTTACTGTTGGAAAGAAGATTGATTATGTACTTGTAGAGACCTTTAATCAATATACTTTTGAGCCTACTCGCGTCATTCTTGCAAAGAACTTAGTTGCTAAGCAATTTGATAAAAAGTTTGTTTCCGCTTCCGCGAAAGAAGAACTGGATACCTACAAGGCTGGCGATAAAAAGATCCCCTATTACATAATCAAAGAATGTAAAGGCGCAGATTTATTAGAACTTCGCTATGAGCAGTTATTCGATTTCGTACAGCCTAATGACAATCCGCAGGATGCCTTTCGTGTGATTGCTGGAGACTTTGTAACGACTGAGGATGGAACAGGAATCGTACACACCGCACCTACCTTTGGTGCAGATGATGCGCTTGTTGCAAAACTAGCTTCACCAGAAGTGCCGCCACTTTTGATTAAAGATGGAGATGGAAACTTGGTTCCTCTTGTAGACCTTCAGGGAAAATTTCGCCCTGAGCTAAAAGAATTTGGAAATAAGTACATCAAAAACGAATATTATAACGATGGTGAAGCTCCAGAGAAATCGATGGACGTTGAGCTTGCCATTCGTTTAAAAGAAGAAAATAAAGCATTTAAGGTTGAGAAATACGTACACAGTTACCCACACTGCTGGCGTACAGATAAGCCTGTATTATATTATCCGCTAGATTCTTGGTTTATCAAAGTGACCGACTTTAAAGACCGTATGCACGAGTTAAACCTGGGCATCAATTGGAAACCGAAGTCTACAGGAGAAGGCCGTTTTGGTAACTGGCTAGCAAATGCAAATGACTGGAATTTATCACGTAGTCGTTTCTGGGGAATCCCATTACCTATCTGGCGTACCGAAGATGGAAAAGAAGAACTTTTGATAGGTTCTATTGCAGAACTAAAAGCCGAAATCCAAAAAGCATTAGACAAAGGTGTAATGACCACAGATCCTTTTGAAGGATTTAAAGTAGGTGATATGAGTGAGGAAAACTACGATCTGGTAGACCTTCACAAAAACGTAGTAGATAAAATCACGCTTGTTTCAGATAGCGGTAAACCTATGACCCGTGAGGCAGATTTGATCGATGTTTGGTTTGACTCTGGATCAATGCCTTATGCGCAATGGCACTACCCTTTTGAAAATAAAGAGCTTGTAGAAGATGTTTGGCGCAAAGCAGACTTCATCGCCGAAGGTGTAGATCAAACTCGTGGTTGGTTCTATACGCTACACGCCATTGCGACAATGATTTTTGACGATGTGGCCTACAAAAACGTTGTTTCTAACGGACTTGTACTTGACAAGAACGGACAAAAAATGTCTAAACGTCTCGGCAATGCTACAGATCCTTTTGAGACCCTTGAAACCTACGGGCCAGATGCGACGCGCTGGTACATGATTTCTAATGCAAATCCTTGGGACAATCTCAAGTTTGATTTAGATGGCATCGAGGAGGTAAAACGTAAGTTTTTCGGGACGCTTTACAATACGTATAACTTCTTTGCACTGTATGCAAATCTGGATAGTTTCGCTTTCGCGGAAGCGGAAATAGAACTTTCTAAACGTCCAGAAATAGACCGCTGGATCTTATCAGAACTACACTCGCTTATCGCCGAAGTAGACAAATTTTATGCGGAATACGAACCAACTAAGGCGACAAGAGCCATAGACAAGTTTGTACAAGAAAACTTATCTAACTGGTTTGTACGTTTGAGTAGAAGACGCTTCTGGAAAGGTGAGTATGCGACAGATAAAATCTCTGCCTATCAAACATTATACACGTGTCTAGAGACGGTTGCAAAGCTTAGTGCTCCTGTAGCTCCATTTTTTATGGAGAAGCTCTACAAAGACCTGAACGCTACAACTGGAAGAGAAGATTTTGAAAGCATTCACCTTGCACAATTTCCTGTGAGCGATACGAAATATATCGATACTGCGTTAGAACATAAGATGCAGAAGGCGCAGGTTATAAGTTCGTTAACGCTTTCGCTCAGGGCAAAAGAAAAAATCAAAGTACGCCAGCCCTTACAGCGTATTATGATTCCTGTACTGAATGAAGTGGATAAAAAAGAGATAAATGCGGTCGAAGATTTAATTAAATCTGAGGTAAACGTAAAAGAAATCGAGCTTATTTCTGATGATTCTGGCATCCTAGTGAAGCAAATCAAGCCTAATTTTAAGGTATTGGGCCCACGCTTCGGAAAAGATATGAAGCTGATTGCTAGCAAGATAAATTCACTTGAAGCAAAAGATATTGCTACAATCGAGCGCGAAGGACAATTAACTGTTGAAATTAAAGGAGAAAATGTTATTTTGGAGGCCTCAGACGTAGAGATAACATCTCAAGATATCGAGGGGTGGCTTGTTGCTAGTAATGCGGGAGTAACTGTTGCGTTAGATGTAACTATAAGTGACGAGTTACGTAAAGAAGGCGTGGCCCGGGAACTTGTAAACCGTATTCAAAACTTACGTAAGGATTCTGGCCTGGAAGTGACAGACCGTATCCATATTAAGTTACAAGAAGAAGCATCGATTAACGAGACAATTGCGACGAATGCAACATATATTAAAGCAGAAACACTAGCAGATAGTCTTGAGATCGTTCCGACTATAAATGACGGCCTCGAGATTGCTTTTGATGATATAAAAACAATTTTAACCATTTCAAAAAATTAAGTTATGGCGACAGACATACAAGAACGTTTTAGCGATGCACAGCTCGAGGAATTCAAGCAACTCATCCTAAAGAAAATAGAAAAAGCACAGCACGACCTTGAGCTTATTAAAAGTGCTTACCTAAACGATGGTAATAATGGTACAGATGATACCTCTCCACAGTTTAAATCTTTTGACGAAGGAAGTCAGGTAATGAGTAAGGAGTCTAACAGCGCACTTGCAATACGTCAGGAAAAGTTTATACGTGACCTTAAGAATGCCCTCACCCGTATTCAAAACAAAACGTACGGTATTTGCCGAGTTACTGGTAAGCTTATCAATCCCGAGCGGCTTAAACTTGTGCCTCACGCAACCTTGAGTATTGAGGCTAAGAATATGCAGGGGTAAGTCGTTAGGCGACATACATTGTCGTAAATCAAAATTCTTACAGATAAGAAAGACGCTCATTTTTTGCGTCTTTCTTATTTAATGGCCTAACCTATGGCTGTTTCACAGGAAATGAAAGAATTTTTATTGTTTTGTCATAATTTTTTAAAATCCGTCGAAAATCGCCTTTGGCGATTTTATTGCACCATCGCGTTGCGAATGGTATCTTTATGTCCCCAAATCATTTTAAATGAAAAATTACATTTTTACCTTAATTGCAATCGCTATGGTTGCCACGAGCGCAACTGCGCAGAACATTACATTTGAAGACCCTGACACTTTACAGGGTATGCTCGACCAAGAACCGAGTATTGACACCAACAACGACGGCCAGATATCCGAAGCGGAAGCTGCCGAAGTTACATTTTTAGACCTCGATAGAAAATTTATTGATGTCTTTCCAGAAGCATTTTATTTTACAGCTTTAGAGGAAATCATTCTAACGCGTAACTTTTTAGAAGGCACTTTGGACCTTTCTCAAAACCCTGAATTACGTATTGTTATTGCTGACAATGCAAATTTTATCGATGAATTAATTTTATACACGGACGGACCTTCTAAATATTAGGTGTTAGAGTTTACTTCTAATAATATAACTAGTCTCATTGTAGGGAATAATAGTGTGGAAATCGAAACTTTTAATTTTGGAGGCAATATGTTGACCTCAGTTGTTTTTGGTAATATCCCTAAAATTAATCGTCTTGATATTGCTGGAAATTTTATTGAAACTATTAATCTTTCCACTATTGGAGAATTAAACATCTATAGAAGTTTTGCAAATAGCTTTTTACAACAAAATTTTTGTGTTGTTGATTCCTTCTCTGAAGGTGCAATGTTAAATGTAGGTGGTCAGAATGTAAATGAAGGATCTTATATCTATCCTCCAGATGCTGGAATTACAATCGTTGGTGAGGATGGTCCAAATTATGTAAATATGTCTCCTTTTGATTGTGACGGCAATTCATTGGGCATCAACGAACAGGCGATTGCAACACTCTCCCTATATCCGAACCCGACCAATGATATCGTGAACATCAAGACCGATATGCCAATTGATTCTTATGAGGTGTACAATCTTGTGGGTCAAAAAGTATTAAACGGCAATCAAAACACCGTTGACCTTACTTCTTTAAAGGCTGGTGTCTATATGGTTAAGATCCTTATAGGTGAAGCTACGACGGTAAAACGTATCATCAAAAATTAATTCCTTAATCTTTATTAACTCGCTCCTGAACGACCCAAAGTAAGGGGCACTTTATGTAGGTTGAGCAAAGGGAATATCAGGATTTAAAATCTCGGCGATTAACTGATCCAATATTTCTGAAAAAGAAGACAAGGTCTCTTCTGTGATATCTGTACTCTTGTCTTTTTTAAATGGCATAAAGCCAGACTTTAAATTTTTAAAGGAGATAATCCCTGCGCTTATAGGTAATGCCAGCGGCGTTTTTTTATGCATCATATAAGCATACATTAAAACTTGGAATGCCTTCTCGTATTTACCGGTGTCGTCAAGTAAATCTTCCCAATTTGCAGGAGATAAGTGCCTTGATTCTACCTTTCCTGTTTTGTAATCTATAATGCGTATATCACCATTGCGCTCCTCTACTAAATCTACTTTTCCTTTGAAGTTAATTTCTTTTTTAAATGACACATTAAGATTTGATTCCAACCCTCTTACGACGATGGTATCTCCGCTTTTTAAACTGGACAACTGCAGCTGCAAATAGTTCTCCACGTAGCGACACACCACTTGATAAATAATGAGATTCTTCCCTTGGGCGATCTGTGTGAGCCCGTATTCGGTTGCAAATTGATTTCTTACCTCGGCATCAATTTTTAGAATCATGCCTTCGATGATTTGGGCTGTGAGTTTTACGTTTACATAAGGTTTATAGAGCTCTTCCAAGGTATTATGAACGATGGTTCCCATTGTATTTGCGGCTACGGTCTCTTCAACATCTTCTCGTTCCTTAATACGCAGCACGTATTTGTAATAAAAATCAATTGGATTTCTGATGTATGTTGTGAGTGATGATGGGGAAAGCCCGGATTGTACAATTTCGCGTAAGCGGGATATTATTTCTGGAGTCTTTAAGATTGTATTTTCAGTATACGGTGCAACTTGAAATGAAGATGTGGCAACACTACTGGCTAGATCATGTGGCCCTTCTATTTCCATCTGTAAAATAAAACGGCTCTTTTCTGTACTTCCTATTCCTTGTGACGAAGTTGTGTATATAAAATCGACATTGTTTGCACGATGCAATAATCTATAGAAGTGATAGGCGTAAACTGCATCTTTCTCCCGGAAGGTGGGCAGTTTGTATGTTAGTTTGAGGTCATATGGAATGTATGAGTTAGTGCTTTTTCCTGCAGGTATCACTCCCTCATTTACAGAGGTCATGATAATATTCTTAAAGTCCAGGAGTCTAGACTCGAGTACGCCCATAATCTGTAGTCCTTCATAGGGATCTCCTCTTAAATCTAAAGTATGTGAACCGATAACATCCATATAAAAACGTCTAAGCGTCGCCACATCCTCAATGAAGGCATAAGTGTCATTTAAGTTTTTGAGCTGATTAAAGACCTTGTAAAAACCAAATAAGTACTCAAGTGCAAGAGCTTCCTTATGATCACTATGAAGTAAGCTTTCTTTAAGCCCCTGAATGAATGTGAGGCATAATTTTATGGCATTGTTCGGGTTATCATCCCAACTTGTAAATAGGCTGGCCACAATATCACTCTCTGTGTTCTGGAGGATCATTGTTTTTATTTCCTTTTCAGAAAAGTAGACGTAGTTCTGGCTAGCTATTGTTTTTTTAATCCTTTCTAAATTTGACCCCAGTAATTTTCCAACGGCTTGATGTTGTAATATGGCAACCACTTGTTTATAATAGTAGCCACGTTGAGAAACATGAGTATGTAACAAAAAAAGTTGGTCAAAGAGTGCTGCTGTAGGCGTTTGGCCTAGAGGCACTCCCATTGTGATATTTACTTTTTTAATATGGTCAGGAAGCGCATTAAGAATAGGTATGAGTAACCGTTCGTCATTCAGAATAACGGCGGTATTGCGCAATTCTTTACTACTTGTATATTGTTGTAATAGTTGCCCTACGAGTTTAGCTTGCTCAATATCTTGAGTTACTGCGATGGATCGTATATTTTTTTGGACTGGATAATTATTTGAAACGGCTAAAAAAGGGTTCGTCTGGTAATACTTCCACTCCTTTTTATAAGCTCTTAAAAAATAGGAAGCCTCGTGCTTCTTATTCTTCATAAACCACTCCTCTGCATCCCAAAAAACTGAAGTATTTCCCGCAGATAATAATGCTTGAATAATGTGCTGCTCTGAGGTATTAAGAGCATTGAAGCCTATGAATATGTGTTGTTTGTCTTTATTATTTTCGATGTAAAACTCTACATCATCGGCGGCTTTTCTATAGATGATTCCTTGATGACCTTTACCTTGTTTTTCAAGTTTTGTACAAAATGCTTTGTAAAGTACTGGAAGTGTTTCCCAAAAATCGAGGTAACGTTTAATAATATCTGTTTGATTATTTTCTGATGACCAATGATTGATTTCTTGGACGGCACTTAGATAATCAAAAAACTCTTTATGACTAACAAGATACCTATCGATCTCGTTAAAATCGTGAAGTACAGTTTGTGCCCAACCATAGAAGACAGCAAATGATTCCTGATTAACTTTCGGTGTTTTTTCTTGATAGACTTTAAAAAGCGTAAATAATTGTTCGGTTGCATCTATAGCTCTTAAGCCAGAAATATGCGCAATGAACTCCTCGATACTGAATATTTCTGGAGCAAAAATTGTTTTATTAAGCTTTTGCGAAAGTGCACTACGCACCATGTTTCCAGCCCTTCTGCTAGGGACAATGAACAAGGTATTTGTAACATCGTCGTTCTGCTTTAATACCGTAGCGACAACTTCTTCAATAAATGATTCCATACATCACTAAAAATAAAAAACGCCTCGATGACTCGAGACGTTTTCCAGTATTTATTTTATTGTATTTCTAGTTATCTAGAAGAGATAACTGTACACGTCTGTTTTCTTGACGTCCTGCAGCAGTATTGTTACTTGCTACTGGCATAGTCTCTCCAAATCCTTTAGACTCTAAACGACTTGATGCTATTCCTTTCCCTGTAAGATAATTCATTACAGAGGCAGCACGACGGTTAGAAAGGTCTAAGTTATAAGAATCGCTACCTCTAGAATCTGTGTGACCTTCTACAAGGAAACGTGAGTTAGGATACTCGTTCATAATTCCAGCGATATTGTCTAGTGTACCGTAAGACTCTTGACGTATAGATGCTTTGTCATAATCAAATAAAACTGATTTGAACTGCACGTTAAGATCTGTAAGAACCTCAACAGACATTTCTGGACATCCATTGTTTGCTACAGTACCTGCAACATCTGGACACTCATCGTCTTTGTCTAATACTCCGTCACCATCTCTATCTGCATAAGGACAACCATTGTTCTCACGTGGGCCAGCCTCATTAGGACACTCATCTTCGCTATCTTTTATTCCGTCGCCATCTGCATCTGGACATCCACCTAACGCTGCAAGACCTGCAACTGTAGGACAAGCATCTTTAGGATCTGGGATTCCGTCACCATCCGTATCAGGACAACCATCAAATTCAGCAAGACCGAATACAGTTGGACAAGCATCTTTAGAATCTTGGATTCCATCACCGTCAGTATCAGGACAACCATTAAACTCAGGAAGACCTGGAGTTTCTGGACACTCATCTTCTCTATCGTAAATTCCGTCACCGTCAGTATCTTTACCTCCGAAAACAAAACCTATAGTTGCTTGATGTTGGAAGTGTTTTGTTCCTTCATCTTCAAAAGCGTGCTTATATTTAGACTGTACACCAAGATTTATTTGCTCTCCTAACCAGAAACGAACTCCTGCAGAAGCGTTTGCTGTTCCAAAACCAGGAACCCCTCCGGTTGCTACACTTTCTAACCAGGTGTAACCTGCTCCAACTCCTAAATATGGATCAAACCATCCACCTTCTCCATTGATAAGGTCTCTAAGGCTGTAAGAAACATCTGCGTCTGCAGCATAGTACTCAAGAGAACCAGAAGGTCTAGTGTCTCCAATTTTATCAATACGATTTAACGATCCTGTAACTCCAACTACAAACCCATCTCCGATATATCGAGACACGTTGATAACTGATACAGAAGGTAAAATACTCCAGTGATCGTTTACGTTAAAAAATTCTTGAAATACTTCTCCTCGAAGTCCTTCTACTGGATCACCTACTGGGTAAGTGTCAACGGCATTTACACCAATACTAATTGCCCAAGGATTATTTTCGTCCTGTGCATTTACCGATGTCAATCCGAAAATTAGTAGCGAAGCGGCTAAAAATCTGCTTAGATGTTTCATTGTCTGTTGTTAATTTTAAGTGTTAATTAATCGCAAAAGTAAGTTGTTAACATTTATCAACAAAGATAAAAGTACTAAATTTTTGTGAAATACGAAACGCTCGCTTCGCTTGTGACAAAGCTTATATCACTCCTAAGTTTTTTCCGACTTTAGTAAATGCGGCAATTGCTTTGTCTAGATGTTCTAATTTGTGAGCAGCACTTAATTGCACTCTTATACGCGCTTTATCTTTAGGAACGACTGGAAAGAAAAAACCAATAACATAAATCCCTTCTTCTAAAAGTAAATCTGCCATATTCTGGCTAAGCTTTGCGTCATACAGCATTACAGGTACAATAGCAGAATCTCCATCTATTATGTCGAACCCTGCCGCTTTCATTCCATTTTTAAAATATTCTGTATTCTTTTGAAGCTTATCTCTTAATGTGGTGTCGTTACTTAACATTTCAAAAACTTTTATGGACGCACCGACGATCGCAGGTGCCAAAGAGTTTGAAAACAAATAAGGTCTAGACCGTTGTCTCAAAATTTCTATAATCTCTTTTTTTCCTGTGGTATATCCTCCCATTGCTCCACCAAGAGCTTTTCCTAATGTACCTGTAATGATATCAATACGTCCCATTACATTTTTTTCCTCCAGAGTACCTCGACCTGTTTCACCTATAAAACCTGTAGCGTGACACTCATCTATCATAACTAAGGCATCATATTTTTCTGCTAAATCACATATTTTATCTAAAGGTGCCACCAGCCCGTCCATAGAAAATACGCCATCTGTTACAATAATTTTAAAACGTGCTCCGTCTTCTTGCGCCTTTTTAAGCTGGACTTCGAGATCATCCATATCGCTATTTTGATATCGGTATCTCCCAGCTTTACACAAACGAACACCATCTATAATAGAAGCGTGATTTAATGAATCTGAAATTATTGCATCTTCAGGACCTAGAAGTGGTTCGAAAACTCCACCGTTTGCGTCAAAAGCTGCAGCGTAAAGAATCGTATCCTCTGTGCCATAATAATCTGCAATGTTTTTTTCTAGCTCCTTGTGTATGTCTTGTGTACCACAAATAAAGCGCACAGAGCTCATTCCGAAACCGTGGGTATCCATAACATCCTTTGCTGCCTGTATAACTTCTTTATTAGAAGAAAGTCCTAGGTAATTATTTGCGCAGAAGTTAATTACTTCTTCTCCCGTAGATATTTTAATTATTGCATCTTGAGGGGATGTAATGATGCGTTCCTTTTTATACAGACCTGCTTCTTTAATTTCGGCAAGTTCTTTTTGTAGGTGTTGTTGTATTGCTCCGTACATAATATCTTAAAATTTTAAACAAAGATACTTTTTTAGACCGTAAGCACCGTGACGTCTTGGTTTATGTACACAAGTTTACGTTCTGAAGTTTCTAGCTCCATCTCCTTGAGTATAGCTGTATATCTATCGAGCTGGTACTCATGACTTTCCTGAGGAACTCCCGTTTTATAGTCTATTATGGTAAGTTTTCCGTCTGCGTTTATCTCTATACGGTCTGGAATATGGATGTTTCCATCACTATCGAGAATAGGTCTCTCGTTGTATATTGTATTCCCATTTATAAATAATTCTTGTAAATCAGGATGTAACATCACTTTATTAAGATGACTGGTAATTTCTGGGACTTGCTCACGGTTTATAAGACCTTCCTCTAAGGCCTGCTCAATGACGGCTTCTTGCTGGCCGCGATGTTTAATTTTTGCAAGTAACTCGTGTAGTAAGTTTCCATAAGATATAGCTTCTTGTCGTTGCTCATTCCACAAGGTGCTGGCTTTTGTAATTACTTGGATATTGTGTGCTTCTTTAGGCGACGAAAAAAATTCTATTTTTTGGGTAGTTTGAATTTTAGATTCCTTATTTATTAGTACTTCAGTAGTACCCCAATCATATCTTTTTTCAGGACCTTCCCAGAGGTCTTTACTCTGGATATATGATTGTAGCAAGTGACCGTAGTACATTTTTTTGTTTTTGCTTTCGCGAAAGCGGGATACCACATATAACCTTCTTACGGCCCGTGTAAGGGCAACGTATAGCACGTTTATGGCGTCAAATTGTTGCTGCGACTGCCTTTCTTCATAAAGCGCTGCTGGAAGTTCTCCATAATTTACCATCTCACTCCTGTGGCTTATGAGTAATTCTTCGAAACCTCCAAAAGTTTGCGCCTCTGTCTCTAACCAATGATATTCTTCTCTATGGGAATACAAATCTGCATCTGCATAAGGGAAAATTACTACAGGAAACTCAAGCCCCTTAGATTTATGGATGGTCATTAATTGTATAGCATCCTCCTGTCTGGGAATCTGAATACTGAGCTTATCTTTTTTGAGCTCGTAATATGCGAGAAAATCACTAAGTCCCCCATTTTTTGCTGTAAACTCATATATCTCATTGAGATATCCCACAAGAAATGCATCCCCTTTTTTGTCTAGGGATAAAGCTCGCAGAAGATACTCTGCTCCCTCATACAATGGAAGGGTGTTAAAAATGCTTGTTTCTATTAAAATTTGATACTCAGAAGAAAGTTTTTGCAATAATTGCTGTGTAGGAAGATGGATATGCTCTGCAATAAAATAATGCTTGTCCTCAATCTTAAGAACTTCTGTAAGGTACTCCAGCACTACTATTGTGATTTCTGCAGTATCTGGGTGAACCATTAAGGTAAGCATCGCATTGAGACAGTTTACCTCTGGAGAAGATGATAACAAAAGACTCTCGTTTGAAACGACCTTAATGTCATTTTCTGCAAGAAAACGGGCTACTGCGGCACCGTGCTTATTACTTCTAGTCAAGATACAAATGTCGTTTAGAGGGATGTTATCCTGCTGGATTTCTCTTACTATCTGTAATGTTTTTTTTAGATACAGGGGTTCTAGTTCTTCTACGGTTGCACCTTCTACAAAATTAAGGGCAACATACCCTCCCTTACGATGGTTGGTGTTTTGAGTATTTCCTGTCTTATAAATTTCTTCATAGTTTGGATTACTATATTCTTGAGCTAGATGTGTAAAAAAGGCGTTATTAAATTTTATAATTTCCTCGTGGCTTCTCCAATTGGTATCTAGATATTCTGTCTTAAAATTTTCTATAGCAAAGGGCTGCTTTCCATTGCTCAAATCGATAAATTGCTCGGCCTTCCCACCTCGCCAGCGATAAATAGCCTGCTTTGGGTCGCCCACGAGCAAAGCAGTATTAGGAACCTCATCTTCAGATTGAGAACTTAAGGCACTTTCCATAAGAGGAATAAGATTACTCCATTGCATTACAGAGGTGTCCTGAAACTCATCTACAAAATAATTTGTGTAGCGCTCTCCTAATCTCTCGTAGATAAATGCTGCGGGTTCGTTACGCAAGTATTTAAAGATATGCTCATTAAAATCTGAAATAAGCAACAAGTTTTGATCTTCTTTTATGCTCTGGATCTCATTGTAAATGAGCCTGAGCACAGAAAGTGGTACTAGTCTTTTCTTAAAATCTTCCAACTCGGTGATTTTGTAGTGAAGTGCCTTGGTCTCGTCAAAGAATGTAATGAGCTGTGGCTTTATGCTGTCAATTGTTGCTTTTATTTCTGACTTTTCAGTAGCTCGGTAAAAGTTATATACGGAGATGTCCTGAAGCCACTTTGTAGTTGCAGGATAACTAACAGTCTCCGGTTCTGAATCCAGTTTTTGAAGGTGTTTTGAGAAAGTACTTAAAAAATTATCTAAAGTAAGCCCATTATTATTTATTAGTTCAAGTGCAGTGTCTGTGTTTGTTTTTATTTTCGTTTTAAGAGAAAGGATCTTTTTGTTAAGGATTGTCTTAAGCTTCTTAAAATCGGCTAGATCGTGTTTGCTTATTCTCGTGATTGCATCTCTGTCATTTTCCTTATATAGCAACTTAGCGATAGTATTTAGGTCATAACTAATATCCCAACTTTTGTCATCGTCTGCTTTTTCTAAGGCAAAATTGATAAGTACTTCTGTGATTTCCTTATCCGTTCCTGCTTTATCTATAAGGAGATCTACAGCTTTTTCATAAATCTCGTTAACGTCTAATGATATTTCAAAATTACCAGAAAGCCCTAAATCTTTTGAGAAGGTCCTTAAAATACGATGCGTTAAAGTGTCTATTGTAAGTATGTCCAGCGAGGCATAGTCGTGTATGATGTTCTCTAAGATTATTTTAGATTTCTTGATTATCTCCTCTTGCGATAGTTTTAGTGAGTTAGAAAGATCTTCCATCATCGTAGGAATTTCTTTGTCGCCATTATAGTTTGAAAAATCAAGAAGCGTTGTAATAACTCGTTCTTTCATTTCCTCAACAGCTTTATTTGTAAAGGTAATTGCAAGCAGATTACGGTATTTGTAGGGACTGTTGCTTCTAAGTAAAATACTCACATACTGTTTCACTAGCGTATAAGTTTTACCAGATCCCGCAGAGGCATTATAAATTGTAAACGTATTGTGTTGTGACATCTTATAAAAATAGAAAAGCTACCCGAGATTGGGTAGCTTTTCTGTTTTTATAAATATGCCTTTATTTTTAATTTAAGTCTGCAACTAGAATGTTGTTAGGTGATGGAGTGTCCGGATTGTTATCATCATCAAGTCCATCGTCATATATGATGTAAAGTCTGTTGTTAAAAAGTCCCATCCCGTGAATACTCACAAAATCATCTTGTGTTCCTGTTAGGTTAGTTGTGAGCTCTGTCCAGCTGCCATCTCGAGTATCATAAACTCCAATAAACTCATCTCTACCCGTGTTGTTACCCTCATCATTACGCAGATCAATTCTTCCAGCTACGTATATTAAGTTCTGGAAACGTTCTACATAAGAGTAGTTAAGGCTAACTGGCATTGTTTCTGTAGTTATCTGTTGTGTTGCTATATCAATTATATAAAGTGTGTTCATCGCATCTGATCCACCAAACGTTGTTGTTCCTCCAAAAACATAAAGCTTATTATTTACAATAGTCCCCCTCGCTCCAAATCTAGGTTCTGGTAATGACACAAAATCACTAAGCTGCCCAGTCTCTAAGTTATATTGGAAGATTTTCTCGGGATCTACATTATCTAATCCGCCTCCTATAATGTATAAAATATCGCCTTGAACGGCTGTTCCAAATCTAGTTAATGCTTTACCATGAAGTTCAGAAGTAGGATTGTTTAAATCATCTAAATCATAACGGTTTACATATTGACCTCCTACGATGACAAGTTGATCATCGCGCACTAATAATTGTTTGGAAACAAAATCTGCCTGTGGAAACAGGAAAGACTCTTCTGTCCCTGTTTCTGCATTATATTTTACAACCAGTTCACTGTTATTATTATTTACCGCAGCTCTAGTAGAAACAAATAAACTATTATCTGCATAAGAACCCGCAAAACCAGGGGCGCAACTAGACACACAGTCATTAAACAAAACTGCAAAATTAGAAAACTGTAGATCTGTTTGTGGCGCTGCATAATCTTCAGATGTCTTTGTGGTAAGGTCAAAATCCAATGTTTCTCCAGCCCTACGTCCCTCAGTAAAAGAAAGCTGTCCCGTTATGGTATTCTCATCTATAACCTGAAAAGTCATATTGCCGTCTAGTCCAGAGAGGTTTGTACTGCTCTCTGCGTCAAAAGAAAAACTCGACATAACAGGGGCCTTATAAAAATCAAGAAGCGTTTCTTGGGAGCTCGTGCCATCTACACCAATGGCATTACCTTGCCTCCACTCAAGCGAGCCATTTGTTCTTGATCCAGAAAATATAAACTCATCATCTACAACGTTAAAATTGCTAGAAATATCTATAGCCCCAGACTCGTTATTCAGCGTAGCTTGCTCGATGCGCCAGACTTTGCCGCTACCGTCATTAGTTAAGTTTGCTGTGGTCATCTCTTGAGCAGCAAGAAGTTCTGACATACCATTGTCTCCGTCATCAGTCATTCCTCCGTCATCGTCTGTAGTAACTACCATCTCTTCTGGAGAATCATCGTCACCACAACTCATAATAGTAAAACTGGCAGCTAGTAAAAGCACCCATAATTTTGAAAATTTCATAGATATTTAATTTGGTTAATAGTATTGAGCTAAAATAAATTTGATAGCCGTTCTAGACAATACCCAATAATGGGTATTTTATATGAAAGGTAAGCCCTTAAAATCTGGATGTAAATTCTTAGTGAAAATAAATGCTTTATAAATGAAAATGTTGCTTTTTACGCTTTCGCGAAAGCGTATAATACCCAAGTAACAGCGTTATAAATTTGAGCACGCCATTTATCATCGTATGATTCTCATTTGGTTAAAGTCTTGTACAAACCTATGTCTGCTCAGTAAGCTTAAATTTACTTATTCTCCACTCAGCTAATTAGTTATTCAGATCAAAAGGGCAAAAACATCCACAAAAACTATAAGATTTCTATAACATAGAAGAAGAACTACATTGCTTAACTTTGTTTTTTAAGAAAGATTAATCAACAAAAACACAACATTATGCCATTCGAATTACCAGAATTACCATATGCAAAAGATGCTTTAGAGCCTAATATAGATGCTAAAACCATGGAGATACACCACGGAAAGCATCACGCAGGTTATACTTCTAAACTCAATAGCGCAATCGAAGGAACTGACCTTGATGGTAAAACTATAGAGAATATTTTAATTAATCTTGATATGAGTAATACCGCTGTTCGCAATAATGGTGGTGGATACTATAATCACCGTCTTTTTTGGGAAGTGATGTCTCCATCAGGAGGAGGAGAGCCTTCTGGAGAACTTGCAAATGCTATAAATGATGCCTACGGAAATTTCGAGTCTTTTAAAGATAAATTTTCTGCGGCAGCTGGAGGACAATTTGGTTCAGGTTGGGCATGGCTCTGCGTACACGAAGGCGGAAAAGTAGAAGTTTGTTCTACACCTAATCAAGATAACCCTATAATGCCAGGGGTAGGATGTGGAGGAACTCCAATATTAGGTCTTGATGTATGGGAGCACGCTTATTACCTCAACTATCAAAACAGACGCCCAGATTATGTAAACGCATTTTTTAATGTGATTAACTGGGAGAAGGTTGCTTCTCTATATGCTCAGAATAAATAGGCTATTACTTTTATAATAAATCTAACCCGCTCTTAGGAGCGGGTTTTTTTGCTTTCGGCAAAGCGTAAAAAGAAAATTCAATACGCCTCAAACCATTCAAATTTATCTTTAATAATCTGATCTTTAGAGGCCTCAAGATAATCCCGTAAAGCAGTAGCAACTGGAGACAGCTTCTTTGCCTTGAGCCAGACCAGATTCCACTCTGTAACCACAGGTAAATCCTTAGCAGGAATAATGTGCAGGTCACCCGAAAATAATTCGTTTTTTAGCCCTATAAGTGGTAATATAGAATACCCTAATCCTGAAATAACGGCTTGCTTTACGGCTTCGTTTGAGGTGAGGGCAATTTTTTTAGTAGCAGGAATTTCAATTTTATTTAAATAATTTTCCATCGCATTGCGCGTGGCAGATCCTTGCTCCCTAAAGATAAGCGGTAGCGATTTAAACTGTTTTCGTGTGATATTTCTTCCTGAAAGTTTGTGCTCTCGAGGTCCTACGAAGTACAACTTATTCTTCATAAGTGGGATGCTGTCCAACTTAAGGTTGGGCGGTATCGTAGAGACCATCGCAAAGTCTATCTCATTATTCTCAAGGCTCGTAATCACACTAGATTTATTGGTCACGTCCATCTGTAAGTCTACGCCCGTGTTCTGACGCATAAAATCTGTTAGAAAATAAGGTATCACATATTTTGCAGTAGAGACGATTGCAATGTTTAGCGTCCCCGAAAGTTCGCCTTGATAAGCAAGTGTTTTATGATTAATTGTCTTTACCTCTTCTAAAATATTTCTTGCAGCTTCGGCAATTTCTTTACCAAATTCTGTTACATATAACTGCCTTCCCACGACCTCCGTAAGCGGGATAGGAAACTGATTTTGAAAATTCTTTAATTGTATTGAAACCGCTGGCTGTGTAAGACACAGCTCTTCTGCAGCCTTTGTTATGCTTCGCAAGTCGGCGATTTTTATAAATACTTGAAGCTGGTGTAATGTATAATGCATAAATAATATTAATGTTTTTCATTATAAATATAAATAAAAATATATGAGTTATGTACTACATCTTTGCATCGTCAAAAAAAACAAGATATGTTACAACGCATTAAAATTGAAACTTTTTCTCAAGCGTACATCAACGCAGAGAAAACCGCCAGCAAGAGCGTAGATTGGTCAAAAGTATTTTATATCCTGCAATGTGTTTTACTTTTTGCATTTCCCATAGGTGCCATTGCACTTTCTATTGCAAATGATTACCTCTTCTTAAACGAGATTTTATCTGGCACTTTTTTACTAACTCTTATCCTCATTGTGAAAATCGCAGGAGGAAAATCCTAACAAATTAATCTACTAAAAAAATTAAAACAATGAACACGCAACTCACTACAGAAACAGCACAAATTACAGATCAAAAAATCAACCTTATCGACGGGCTTTTTACAGCTACTGAAGCTGGAGATGTCCTACACGCTATGCTCGATAAGAAAATCAATTTTCACAAACTACAACGTCTCACTCGCACTGAGGGTAATATGGATGATGCTTGCGAGTATGACAATGGTCGTATTTTAGAACTTATAGATGAGAAAGGAAAACTTAAAGACTTCTTAAGTAGCATACGTGCAGAGGGGTGTAAACTCGAAATTAACAGCACGATAAATATTAATGTAAGAAGGTAATCACTTTCTAAAAACTACCAAACCACTCCTACCTTATGGATTTACATCTATTGGTCGACAATCTGACCAATCCAGCTCTCTTGTTCTTTTTTCTAGGACTAATAGCCGTGCAAGTAAAAAGTGATCTAGCGATACCGCCTAGTTCTTCTAAGTTTATTTCCCTTTACTTATTATTTTCCATCGGCTTTAAGGGAGGGCAAGAATTAGCTCATTCGGAATGGGGCTATGAGATTGTATTTTCGTTGATTTTTGGGGTATTGCTGGCACTTATAGTGCCTGTATATACCTTTTTTATATTAAAAAAGAAACTTGGCGTCCAGAATGCCGCGGCCATTGCCGCGGCTTATGGATCTGTAAGCGCAGTAACCTTTGTAACGGCTGTCTCATTTTTGGATATGGAGGCAATCCCATACAATGGTTATATGGTTGCGGTTATGGCAATTATGGAAGCCCCATCTATTATAATAGGTGTGCTTTTGATGTCCTTATTTTCAGTCACAAAAGCCTCTAATCTAAATATGGGATCTATTGTAAAGCATTCTGTGACTAACGGCAGTGTGATGCTTATTTTAGGGAGTTTAGTCATCGGGTTTCTGGCTAATGATGCACAGGCAACTGGAATCGCTCCTTTTACAACAGATATTTTTAAAGGCTTTCTCGCAGTTTTCCTTTTGGATATGGGTATTGCTAGTGGCAAAAAAATAGGAAGTCTTAAAGATTACGGCGCTTTTCCCTACATATTTGCCATTGCAATCCCAATTATCAACGGGGTTATTGTTTGCTTTCTAAGTGCTCTAATTACTGACGAGATAGGAAACCGATTTCTCTTTGCCATTCTTGCCGCAAGTGCATCTTATATAGCCGTTCCCGCCGCTATGAAACTTGCTGCACCGGATGCAAATGAAGGGTTGTATCTTCCTATGGCGCTAGCGATTACATTCCCTTTTAATATCACATTCGGGATGCCATTATATATGTATTTGATACAAGTTTTTCCTTAAAGATGCGCTTTCGCGAAAGCTTAAAAAAGCAAAATTTAAGATAAAAATAACGCTCCTAGACCGCTCGATACTTTCCTAAAGAGAGATTTACCCGTATTTTTAAAAATACTAACCAATAAAGACTAGGGTATGCTTGCCAAATTTTACAATGCTCGATATTTTAAAGGAGATCTAACGGGAGGGTTAACGGCAGGAGTTGTTGCCTTACCGCTAGCGCTTGCTTTTGGGGTACAATCTGGATTAGGTGCAATTGCCGGTCTATACGGAGCGATTGCGGTAGGAATATTTGCAGCTATTTTTGGAGGAACGCCTACACAGGCAAGTGGACCTACAGGGCCTATGACTGTGGTAAGTGCTGCACTTGTGGTGAGTGCCATAGAACTAACTGGAACACTCAATGAGTCTGCAATGGCGATTATTGTGGCCACGTTCTTATTGGGAGGATTGTTGCAGATGCTTTTTGGCTTTATTAATATCGCTGGATATATAAAATACTTCCCCTATCCCGTAGTCTCCGGATTTATGAGTGGAGTAGGATTAATTATTGTTTTACTTCAGATATTCCCGTTATTTGGTCTTGCATCTTCTAAAAGTACGTGGGCTGTTATTACGGATATCCCAAGGCTCTTTCAGGAATTTAATATTTATGCACTGGCGCTGGGAGCGCTTACGATCTTGATTTATTTTGTGTTTCCTAAAATAACAAAAGCTATCCCGAGCGCGCTCGTTGCTTTGATCGTGGTCTCTATTGCGAGTTACTTTTTACAATGGGATGTTCCTATTATAGGAGATATCCCTTCTGGTATACCTGCATTGCAAGTAAGTGGTCTCCTTACCATTGACAGTGCAGCCTATCCCCTCATTATAGAGTACGCGGCCGTTCTTGCCGTTTTAGGGTCTATAGACTCATTACTTACCTCTGTAATCGCAGATAATATGACTAAAACCAAGCATAACAGCAATCGCGAACTTATAGGTCAAGGAATAGGGAATATGGTTGCGGCTATTTTTGGTGGTATTCCAGGAGCAGGAGCTACTAAAGGAACTGTAGTAAATATAAACGCTGGTGGAAGCACACGTCTTTCAGGAACCTTACACGGATTATTTTTACTTGCTGTATTATTAGGTTTGGGTAGTCTCGCAGCTCATATACCGCTGGCGGTGTTAGCAGGTATTTTAATTCCTATAGGTTTTAAAATTGTAGATTTTAAAGGTTTAAAACATCTGCGCATAATTCCTAAGGCAGACGGTGCTGTTCTTATTCTTGTATTGTTGATGACCACCTTTGGGAGCCTTATCCAAGCCGTTGGTTTTGGAGTGGTGCTTGCATCCCTCCTTTTTATGAAACGCTCCAGCGACCTTGCCGAAAAAGGGCTAGAGGTAGGAACTCTTGCGGGTGTGGATGGCGAGCCATTATGGTCTGACGAAAAGGAATTATACGAGACTTACAAAGATAAAATTTACATCAAGCACTTGTACGGCCCGCTATTTTTTGGCTTTACAGCGCATTTTCAAGATCAAATCAAAGCTGTTTCTAAAGATTTAAAAGGTCTTGTAATACGTATGGATCGAGTTCCTCATATTGACCAATCGGGATTGTATGCCTTAGAAACTGCTATTACAGACTTACAGAAGAGCGGTGTCATAGTAATTCTCACGGGGCTTACAGAGCAACCTAAAGACACACTAGAGGCAATAGACATTATTCCAGACCTTATCCCAAGAGAGCGTGTTTTTGATACTATAGACGATGCTTTTAAATATCTCAAGATATACTTAAAAGATGTAAAGTAGTGTTTGGGTACATAGGCTTTTAGTAAGGCCGCTTTCGCGAAAAATTTTTATCGGGAGCATAATTCAAACAATGAAAATTATGATATTATCCACTGCAAACACGCTGCTAGAAGACATTGTGGCTGCCAAAGAAGCAGGCTATACTTCTGACTTTATGTATCAGGATAATAAAATTCTCTGTAGAGAAAACAATATCTGGTACACGGCTCAAGAGTTGGTACTCGTTGAGTATTGTCGTCACGAAGGGATGAATGATCCTGGCGATAGCTCCATTCTATTTTTAATTGAGGCTAGTGATACTACAAAAGGATGCTTATCTAGTGCTTATGGTAAGGATGCAGATAGTGGGTTAATTGAATTTGTGCTTTCTTTACCAAAGAAAAAATAATTCCAACCCTCTCATATGAAAGATTTAAAAAACGCCATATCCGAATATTTCCAAATTGCATTTGGCGTGTGTTTAGGTAGTATAGGACTCAAAGCGTTTTTACTGCCCAACGGATTTTTAGATGGCGGTGCGACAGGTATTGCAATTCTTATATCGCGAGAGACAGGCATTAATATTTCTATTTTATTACTCTTCATAAGCTTACCTTTCCTTGTTTTAGGTCTATATAAACTGTCTCGAAGGATTTTGATTAAAAGTATTATTTCCATTATCGCATTATCAGTTTTAATAGGTTTAGAGTCGTTTCCTGTTATTACGGAGGATAAGTTGCTCATTGCGATTTTTGGTGGGATGCTCTTGGGTTCTGGTATAGGCATAGCCGTACGCAATGGAGCAGTTCTGGACGGATCAGAAATTTTAGGGATTTATATTTTTGATCAATTTGGTATTAGTATCGGGAAGACTATCCTTGCTTTTAATATTATTTTATTTGCCATTACCGCCGTTATTGTTTCTGTGGAGGTTGCTCTGTACTCTATACTCACGTATATCGTAACAGCTAAGTTTATAGACTTTTTTATTAAAGGTTTCGAAGATTTTATAGGTATTACCATCATTTCTCCACAATCTAAAGAAATTGAAGATCGAATAATGTATGAACTTGGTGCTGGCATCACAGTTTACAAGGCGGCTTCTGGCTTTGGGAGCACAGGTCAAAATCAGGATCGCAGGGTGATTCAAACCATAATAAACCGTATTCATCTTAGGAAAATACATAGACTCATAGACGACATAGATCCAGAAGCATTCATCGTAGAGTTTGATGTAAACAATGTAAAAGGAGGTGTGTTGCGCAGATACCTACAGCCAGAAAAAAGCAAAACGCTTGCGGTGTCTGAACCTGCTTAACAATTTTCATTTTTACAGCGATTTTAGGTAAGGCTTGTCAGCGGAAATTATCACAGACTTAAATAATAACCCACACTTAACCAAAACCGGTGACTTGCCGTCGCATTTAAAAAAGAGTCTATGCGATAATCCACACCAAGCTCTAGTTTATGTGCATCGTCAAAGTAGTACCCCAGCGATGGGACCACCCTAATCTCTAAGTCAGAATCTCCATCCTGCCAAGAGCCTATATACTCATTACCTAGTTTTATGTAAATCTCGCCTGGATCTATAAACTCGCCATTAAGAGAAATATCTGAAGATAGCCTGTACCTCGCTCTAAACTCAAACTTCTCATCGGGACGAAAGGTCTGATCTATCCTAAAACGGTGGCCTAAACGATAGCCATAATGAGGATTTGTAAATGAATACTGTTGTAAAAATCTATGTACTACACGCTCTCGCTCAAAACGGGCAAGATATCCCATTCCTGCTTTTGCATCTACACCTACAGTCCTATTTAATACGCTGGTGACATCCAGTAAATCAAAAAAGATATCTGTTTCTGAATTTCCATCAAAATCTCCAGAAAAAGCCTCAATGCGAGGAGCAAATTCCACGTCCATTTTCCAGACCTCAGACAGTTTTACCCCAAGATTAAATTCTGGAATGGCACCAACTTCGTACGTCCCTTGCGCACACATTCCAGCAATGGTAAAAACGCCAAAAATGAAAATAAATACATATCTATTCATCCTTAAAAGCGTAAAATATTATCATTACGTTTAATGATCTGCTCCTTTTTTATAAATATTCCTTCCTCGTCAAAAAGAAATTCAAACCGCTTCGCACTACTTCCTGAGTTGCGCGCTTTTAACACAATCTCATATTTAGGCCTTAGGCTACGCAATTTCTTATCTGTCGCTCGCCATTGTAAGATGCGTTCTGGGGTATCTATGTACTGTGCCTGTACTTTTTCGACTTTATAATAATCAAATGTTGTGTCTAGATAATTTTCTATATTCTTTCTAATGATTTTACCTATATCACCCATTTTTACAAGCACCTCTAGATCTTCCAGCATTCCACTTTCCGTAAACTCGATACTGTAGCGTGTTCCCGAACTTTTAAATTTTGCTTCTATTGATGTTCCCTCGTCACTCACTTCTTGTATCCATTTTATTTTTCGGGAGACATCAAAAGATGCGATAAAGTCTCGTGCAACCTGAGGCACGGCAACCTCGTCGATGCGGTACTCCTTTTCTACTTTTTGGGCGCGGGATAATTCCGCTTTCGCGAAAGCGGTAACCAAAACCATTAAAACGATAATCCTATTCATCTTTCTTCTTATTAAATAGAAAACCCAACGGCAACCAGATGGCAATAAACAAAAATTTACCTGTCACCAGTCCAATTATGGTAATAAGCGCAGCGACCACAGCTATTGCAATTTTCCAAGATTGGGTCATTTCTCAGCTTTTTCTAAAGTGCTCTCTGGCATAAGCGGGCGCAACAGGGCAACCACGTCATTTACCGTTTTTGCATCATCAGATTTGAGGAGCAGGCGTAGTCCTTTACCACTTTTCTTTTCTTTGAGTTGCACACGATACGCATTTTTCTGGACGAACTCCAGAACACGACCAAAGGCTGGACTTTGGTAAAAAGCACTCTGCTGGTCTGCGATAAAGAAACCTGTGAGCTTGCCATTTTTCATCACCACTTTTTCGAGCCCAATTTTTGTCGCCACCCATTTAATGCGCACCGAGTCCAGTAAATCTTCGGCTTCCTCGGGGAGCGGGCCAAAACGATCCACAAGTTTTGCTTCAAACGCATCTAGTTGTTCTTCGGTTTTTACGCTGTTTAGGTCTGTGTAAAGGTTTAGTCTTTCGGTAATATTGTTTACGTAATCGTCGGGGAATAGTAGACTAAAGTCAGTGTCTATAACAGTGTCTTTTACGTAATCTTTGTCCGCTTTCGCGAAAGCGTTATCATCCTTATAAAGCTCTGCAAACTCATCTTCCTTCAATTCTTCTATCGCTTCATTGAGAATTTTCTGGTAGGTGTCAAAACCTATTTCGTTTATAAATCCGCTTTGTTCTCCTCCTAGTAAATCTCCAGCGCCACGTATCTCAAGATCCTTCATCGCGATGTTAAAACCGCTACCTAATACTGAGAATTGCTCTAATGCCTGAATACGCTTGCGCGCATCATCTGTCATCGCGCTGTAGGGTGGCGTGATAAAATAACAAAAGGCTTTCTTGTTACTACGTCCCACACGACCACGCATCTGGTGCAGGTCAGAGAGGCCAAAGTTATTTGCGTTATTTATAAAAATGGTATTTGCATTAGGCACATCTAGCCCGCTCTCGATAATTGTGGTCGATACCAAAACATCAAACTCCCCATTCATAAAAGCAAGCATTTTTGTCTCCAGTGTTTTTCCTTCCATCTGGCCGTGACCTATGCCCACCTTTGCATCAGGAACGAGTCGCTGTATTAAACCTGCAACCTCTTGAATATTTGCAATGCGGTTATGGATAAAAAATACTTGCCCACCTCTCTGAATTTCATATTGCACCGCATCACGTATCACTTCTTCAGAAAAACGGATTACGTTGCTTTCGATAGGATATCGGTTAGGCGGAGCCGTAGTTATCGTACTCAGATCACGGGCCGCCATAAGTGAAAACTGTAAGGTCCTCGGGATAGGAGTTGCGGTTAGGGTAAGTGTATCTACCGTTTCAGAGATGGTCTTGAGCTTGTCTTTTACCGCAACACCAAATTTTTGCTCCTCATCTATAACTAATAGGCCTAGGTCTTTAAATTTTACATTCTTACTCGTAAGCTGGTGCGTGCCAATCACGATATCTATCGCTCCGCTCTCTATCCCAGCGAGCACTTCACGTTTTTCTTTTGCCGTGCGAAAACGATTCAAATAATCTACCGTCACAGGAAAACCTGCGAGACGTTCTTTAAAGGTACGAGAGTGCTGGTAGGCAAGAATTGTAGTGGGAACAAGAATTGCCACCTGCTTCCCGTTGTCTACTGCTTTAAATGCAGCACGTATCGCAACTTCGGTCTTGCCAAAACCTACATCTCCACAAACCAGCCTGTCCATAGGACGATCACTTTCCATATCCCGCTTTACGTCTTCGGTGGCACTGCTTTGGTCTGGAGTGTCTTCATATATAAAACTGGCCTCCAGCTCGTGTTGCATATGAGTATCTGGCCCAAAGGCGTAGCCTTTTTGCAGTCGTCGCTTTGCATATAATTTTATCAGGTTAAAGGCGATGTGCTTAACCTTTGTTTTTGTTTTGGCTTTAAGTTTTTTCCAAGCTTGGCTTCCTAATTTATAAATCTGTGGTGGCTTGCCGTCTTTACCTGTATACTTAGAAATTTTATGCAGTGAGTGTATGCTCAGGTATAGAATATCCCGCTCACCGTAAATTAATTTAATCGCTTCTTGCGGTTTTCCCTCGACATCTATTTTTTGAAGTCCGCCAAATTTCCCTATCCCGTGATCAATATGCGTCACATAATCACCCACAGAAAGATGACTCAATTCTTTAATAGTAATCGCCTGCTTTTTAGCATACCCATTCTTAAGGTTGAACTTATGATAACGCTCAAAAATCTGATGGTCTGTGTATACGGCAATTTTTAAATCGTTGTCTATAAAACCTTGATATAGTGATAAAACAACAGTTTCATATTCTTCAACAGTTGCCTCTGCATCGTCAAATATATCGTGAAAACGCTTTGCAGCCTGCTCGCTCACGCATGCAATATAATTTTTATAACCCTTATCTGTATTGTCATTTAAGTTCTCAATAAGCAGGTCAAACTGCTTGTTGAAAGATGGTTGCGGTTGTTGTGCAAAGGTTAATACTTCATTTGCCGTGGCACCATCTATCTCGTTTGTAAGATCTACCGTGGTAAAGGCATCTAACTGTGTTTTAAGCGCCTCACCGTGCACGAATAACTCCTCTGGCGAGTTGCGTTTTATTTCGGATTCTAAGGTCGAAAAGGCTTCTTCTGCTTTTGCAAAATTTTTATCGGTACGGTCAACAAGAAGTGAACGGTTTTTAATGAATACTACTGTTTTCGGTGAAATGTATTCCAGAAAACTCTCCCTAATTTCCATCAAGCCCTTGTTTTCTAAATTGGGCATTATGGTAATTTTCTTCACATTGCCTGTGGAGAGTTGTTCTTCTACATCAAAGGTGCGAATACTATCTACCTCATCGCCAAAAAACTCAATACGATACGGCTCATCGTGAGAGAAAGAAAACACATCTACAATTCCGCCACGCACTGAGAATTCTCCAGGTTCTGTTACAAAATCTACACGTTTAAACTTGTATTCAAACAACATCTCGTTTACAAAATCCAGCGACAATTTATCGTTTACCGAAACCTTGAGTGTTTGCCTGTCCAACTCTTTACGGGTTACGACCTTTTCAAATAGGGCATCTGGATAAGTGACGAGAAGCGCTGGCTTTTTTCGGGAGTTGATCCGGTTCAGAACTTCGGCGCGCAGTAAGATGTTCGCATTGTCTGTCTCCTCTATTTGATAGGGGCGGCGGTAGCTCCCAGGGTAAAAAAGCACGTTTTCTTCTTTGCGCAACTGTTCTAGGTCGTTGAGGTAATATGCAGCCTCTTCTTTGTCATTTAAAATCATCAATAGCGGATGCTCCTGACCTTTAAACAAGTCGCTAATCACAAAAGAAAGCGCCGATCCTACGAGCCCTTTTGCTTGAATATTTTGCTTGTTTTTTTGAGAATGGGCAATAGCTTCCCGCAGTTTCCCAAGTTCAGGAGACTGTGACAAGTGTTGCGAGAGTTCGGATTTACTCACGTAATTGTGTTTTGTGCAAAGATAGTTGTGGGTACGCTTTCGCGAAAGCGTAAAAAGAGAAAGGTTTCTTAAATGTAAGTTGTCACCTCGACGTTAGGAGAAATCCCATAATCAAGCTCAGGGGTATTACTCAAGATGATTTGCTCACTTTTATGCGGTTTCTCATCACTGCGCTTCCTCCAAAATACCGACCAAGTTTTACCATTTTCATAACACCCGAAAAACAACACGAAACCTACCTTTATAGAAAAGAAATAAAAATGGGATTTGAACACTACGACATATTTGTAATAGGAAGCGGGACTGCTGGACAGCAAGTTGCCAAGCGTTGCGCACGAGAAGGAATGAAAGTCGCCATTGCAGATAATCGTGAGTATGGTGGGACCTGCCCTAACCGTGGTTGTGATCCTAAAAAAGTGCTCATCAATGCCAGCGAACTCATAGCCTACACTACAGATATGGCTGAGGTCGGTATCACAGAGGTTGCCAAAATCAACTGGCAGGCACTTCAAAAATTTAAAGAGAAATTTGTCTCGGCGGTTCCTATTCGGACTGAGGAAGATCTAGAAAAATTAGGAATAAAAATGTACCATCAATCTCCGCAGTTTCTAGAAGATGGTCTCCTCATCGTAGAAGGTAAAAAGGTAACTTATGATAAGGCCGTTATAGCAACGGGATTAATTCCGCGTCCATTACATTTTAAGGGCGCAGCACTTTTAAAGACCTCGGACGATTTCCTGGAACTTCCTGCATTACCAGATAGTATGATTTTTATAGGAGGCGGCTATATCGCGATGGAGTTTGCGCATATCGCAGCACGTTGTGGTGTAGATGTCACGATTATAGAACGGGGCGAGCGTGTGCTTAGAATGTTTGACGAAAGTCTTACCGATCATCTACAAAAAGTCTCTGAAGATATTGGGATTAGGTTCATCTTTAATGCTACCGTTACTGGTGCAGAGGAATTGCGCAAAAATATACGAGTAGGTTATGAGAAGGAGGGAGAAACCGCTTTCGCGAAAGCAGAATTAATTTTTAACACTTCAGGGCGCGTAGCATCTGTAGAAATGCTGGACTTAGAAAAAGCAAACATAGAAGCATCACCTAAAGGAATTAAAGTAAATGAATATTTGCAGAGTGTTTCAAACCCAAACATCTATGCCTGTGGTGATGTGGCAGATAGTGGTGCTTTACCGCTTACGCCACTGTCTGGAATGGAAGGAAAGCACGTTGCAAATCAGCTCGTATCTGGAAAACATACTACATATACATTTCCAGCTATCCCAACTTCGGTATACACACAGCCACAACTCGCCATTGTGGGAATCTCAGAGGCCGAAGCTAAAAAGCAAGGCATTGAGCACACTATTTTAGAAGAACACGTACCAGACTGGTTTAGCGTAAAACGATTGAATTCTAGAAATTACTGCTATAAAACCATAAAAGGTCCCAAAGAAGAAATTCTAGGTGCCGAAATTCTAGCCCCAGAGGCGAGCGAAATGATAAATCTCTTTGCCATCGCTATCCAGCAAAAATTGACTTGCTCACAGTTTAGAGAAACCATTTTTGCCTATCCTACATTTGCAAGTGATGCACAAAGTATGGTCTAGTGAGACCACGGGTAATCCTTACCTTTGTACTGTGCAAAAACACTATGACTACATAATTCTGGGTGCGGGCCTATCGGGTTACACAATGGCTTTGAGAATGGCGCGGGATGCTTTTTTTGGCAACAAATCCATCGCTATTATTGATGCCGATTTTAATAAGGGAAACGATCGCACATGGTGTTTTTGGGAAACAGAGCCCGATATTTTTGAGGAAGTAGTTTCGTATCGCTGGTCTAAGATTTTGGTTCAGAACGATACTAAAGCCACTCCCATTGAGATAGCACCATATTTATATAAGAAGATTGAGGGAAAGGATTTTTACGCTTTCGCGAAAGCGGAATTATCGCAACATAGCAATATTACGTTTATAGAAGCAAAGGTAGAGGATTACCAAGAGAATGGAAACGAAGTCAAGATTCAAACCTCTGAAGGAAGCCTTACCGCAGGTAAGGTTTTAAATAGTATTTACAAACCAGAAATTCTCGAGCAACAAAACCAAAAAGTCGTCCTGCAACAACATTTTGTAGGTTGGTTTATTAGGACGGAAACCCCTGTTTTTTATCCTAACGTTGCTTCTTATATGGATTTTAATATTCCGCAAAATGGCAATTGCAGATTTATGTATGTGCTTCCGACTTCAAATAAAGAGGCGCTATTAGAGTACACATTATTTTCGAAAGATTTACTGCCCAAAGCCGAATACGAAGAAGCCATAAAGAGCTACCTAAAAAATCTAGGTGTTTCAACTTATGAAATTACTGCTAGAGAGCAAGGAAGTATCCCAATGACCACCTACGATTTTACCCAGCACAATACGGACAATGTACTGCATATCGGTACTGCAGGTGGATGGACAAAAGCGAGTACGGGATATACATTTAAGCACACGGTAAAGAAATCTAAAAAGCTGATAGAATTTTTAAAGTCGGCTAAACCGTTTACGGTATATTCACTAAAAAACCGCTGGACCTTTTACGATGCTGTATTACTGGAAGTTCTTGATAAACACAACGAGAAAGGAGCCGAAATCTTTACCAGAATGTTTAAAGATGGAAAAGCAAATCACATTTTTCGTTTTCTGGATGAGGATTCATCCTATTGGGACGAATTCAAAGTAATATGGAGCGCCCCGAAGGTTATATTTATAAAAGCAGCCCTGAGAGTACTCTTCAGAAAGTAAAATTTCTTATGATAACAGGTGAAATTTAAGCACTTTTACCGACTACCGACTACCGACTATTTACAACCCTCTTTCCTTCTGTATGGTCTCGTACGCCTCTTGAACGTTTTGGAATTTCTCCTCAGCACCTTTACGGTAAGCTTCATCCATGTCCATTAACTTATCTGGATGGTATTTTTTTGCCATCGTTCGGAAAGCTTTTTTAACTTCATCATCACTTGCTGTTTTGTCTATTTCAAGAATTTTATATGCGCTATCTGCCTTCTTGACAAACATATTTTTGATACTCTCAAAATCCTGATGATTGATACGAAAATACCCCGCAATTGTGCCCAAAACATTTACCTCTGGCTGGCTTACCTGTCCGTCTGCCTGCGCAATTCCAAAAAGGAAATGTAAAATCTGTAATCTAATCTCATATCGCGTTCGAGCGTTAAGATAGGTACAGATACGAGAAGCCGAAACTTCACGATTTTTTATCACTTCGTTAAAGGTTTTAAACGTAGCGTTTGCCCTGTCCTTTCCATAAGCACGTACAAAATATTGTCTTGCATAGTCCAGCTCCGTCTGGCTTACCTTTCCATCTGCCTTAATGACTATAGAGGCAAGCGATAGAAGATTGAGTTCAAAGTCACCCGGAGAGACATTTTCTCTGGTTGCATTTTCAAAAACATCTTTAAAGCTCCTGCGCTGTTGCCCTTTTGGCTTGTCTTTTTGCATTAGGGAATCTATGGCACTCCCTATGAAGTAGCCCACCACGGCACCTATAAAATGTCTCGAGACGTACCAGCCCAAGACCGCTGCTATATATTTAATCATTGTTCTTTTTCAATCTTTAGCCACAAATTTACGGCTTCTTAAATGTTTGACGGATTTTTAAGGGGTTTGTTACGCTTTTGCGGTTTATCCTGAGCTTGTCTCAAGGAAAGCGGCATAAGAAACAATGTAAACTCCTGCCAAAATTTCCGTCTTACTATCGAGGTACACTTTTTGTACATTTGCACTAAAATATTTTGATTATGTACCCAGCAGATTTAGTAAAACCGATGCGTGAAGACCTTTCAAAGAACGGCTTCACCGAATTACATACAACCGAAGACGTACAAGCAGCGATGAAAAAAGAAGGAACAACCCTTGTGGTCGTAAATTCTGTTTGTGGCTGCGCCGCACGTAACGCACGTCCTGCAGCAGTTCACGCTGTTGCAAACAGCAAGAAGAAGCCAGATAATATCTATACTGTATTTGCAGGAGTAGATGCTGCCGCGACTGATCTTGCACGATCGTTTATGGTTCCTTTTCCTCCCTCTAGTCCATCTATGGCACTTTTTAAAGACGGGGAATTAGTTCATATGATTGAGCGTCACCATATTGAAGGCCGCCCGGCAGAAATGATAGCAGAAAACCTTATGGATGCATTTGAAGAGCACGTGAGTTAGATTCTGAATGTGACATATTAGATATGAAACCACTCTTTACGGGGTGGTTTTTTTGTCTGCTTTCGCGAAAGCTTACATCTAAGAATCTTATTACCCACTTTTATTCGATTTTATAAAAGAAGCCTTTTATCGGGTTTCTCAATTACCGACCTGTGAGGTTTAGCCGTGTTCATAGAGCGTAGTTTAAATGTAGTAACCTTGTAAGTCTGAATGAAACTAACGAATTTTGAATTATGACTTTCACTATTAATCGCGGGACGACAATGAATAACCCACTAATCCAAAACACCATCACTTTCGTAAAGCAAGCCCTAGAAAATGCTGAAGGCGGTCACGACTGGTTTCATATAGAACGTGTTTATAAAAACGCCCTAAAAATAGCCAATAGTGAAAAAGTAAATGTTGAAATTGTCGCCCTAGGAGCACTCCTTCACGACATTGCAGATTCAAAATTTCATAACGGTGATGAAACCGTTGGGCCAAAACTCGCGACCAAATTTCTCTTGAGTGAGAACTGTGACAGCGCCATTATCGAGCACGTAGTTCAAATTATAAAGAACATTTCCTTTAAAGGAGGAAATAAAGAGCAAACATTCCGCTCATTAGAGTTAGATGTTGTGCAAGATGCGGACAGGTTGGATGCGCTAGGAGCCATCGGCATTGCCAGAACCTTTAATTATGGCGGATTTAAAAATAGGAAGATTTATGATCCATCTATACCTCCGGAACTTAATCTCACTCCAGTTCAGTACAAAGCTTCTACCGCTCCTACAATAAATCATTTTTATGAAAAATTATTACTTCTTAAGGACAGAATGAACACCAAGACGGGACATAAGATGGCAGAAAAGCGTCATCAATATATGAAAGCCTTTCTTGAGGAGTTCTATGCAGAGTGGGATGGCAAAAAATAATGAACGCTTAATATCAAAGAGATTACCTAGAACTTAATTCCTATCAAAGGTCGAATGGATGCCAAAACATAAGTTACAATTTTTACAAAGAAATTTCTTTAAGAAGAATGCTAAACTGGATGGAAGAATCTTAGTATGTTACGTCCAAGCAAGTCAAATTATCAGACTACATATTAAGCACCCAGTCTGATGGGTTGAGTTTTGCTTTATTTTTATAAACTACAAATTTGAGTACTGTTTTCCCTGTAAGATTAGATGCCGCAATCTCTCCAAGCTCCTGCTCACGTGAGATTTTGTCTCCTTTCTGTACGCTAATGTTGACAAGATTTTGATAAACCGTAATGTAGTTTCCGTGACGCACAGAGACTGCATTGTTTGCTCCTGGGATTTTTAGGATAGCAAGTACTTCTCCGTTAAAAACAGCTCTTGCTTGTGTTTTTGGTGCAGTTTCAATTTCTACACCGCTACTATAGGTGGTAATGTTAGGTAACGTAGGATGCTTAGATTTTCCAAAACGTTTTATCACGCGTCCTCTTTTTACTGGCCAAATCAACCGTCCTTTATTTGACTCAAAACTGGCACCTAGGATTTTTCCTTCTGGGGTGAGGGCAAACGTATTTGCCGTTCCCTTAGTCGTAGCTTTGGTTCCTGTTTTCTTATTTGCGGCCGCAATAGCTTCGGCGATGAGTTTGTCTATTTGACGGTCTATGCGGTCTGCCTCTTGTTGTTTCTTCTTTATTTGGGAAGCATACACACTAGATTTTTTTCGGATGGCTTTAACGAGTGCATCGTGTTGCTCTTTTTCCTTGTCTAGTTGTAGTTTTGCCTTACGATTTTCGGCAATGAGGGCGTCCTTATCTTTCTTTTGGCGTGCTAGATCCTTGTTAACCGTCTGCAATAGTTCTGTGCGTTCTTTTATTTGCTCACCCTGTTTCTTGCGGTAGTTTGCATATTGCTTCATATACTGTACACGCTTGTATGCTTGAGCAAAACTCTCACTAGATAATAAAAACATCACTTTACTTTGCCCGTCTTTACTTTTATAAGACCTGCGTATCATTTGCGCATAATCTTCCTTAAGCAATGTAAGTTCTTCTCGCAGATTTTCCATCTTATTGAGGTTCTCATTTATCTCGCGCGTCAATAAATTTGCCTGACGGTTTGTAACTTTTATAAGGTCCTCCCGAACATTTATTTGCTGATCAAGGTCTTCTACCTGACTAAGCTCCGAGATTTCTTTCTTTTTATTGCTTTCGCGCAAGCGTTGTAATTGTTGCATCTCAGTACGCAACGCTTCACGACGTTGCTCCAGTTCTCGTTGTTTTTTAGATTGAGCAAAGGTGCTCTGAACACTTCCTAAAAGAAAGCACCCCAATAGAGCAATATGTAAGAATTTATAAGACCTCACTAAAACTTGATTTCTTTATATCCACTAGGAATAGAGAACGGAAAACTCACGGTGGCATTGTAATCTACAGATCTATAATCAATACCGATTGTGGTGCGGTCATCTTTATCAAGCACTTCGATAAAAATGAATTGTGGAAATGGTTTTCCGCCTACTTCCTGATGTGAGCGATAATCTACATCTAGAAATAAACGATCTTTAGGCTGTGTCACCTTTTGATTTTTAAGTAAGAATTTCTCAGGTTCAAGGAAAAAAAACAGATTTAGAATATCGAGTTGTTTTTTGGGAGTAATTTGATATTCATTATTTACATCATTAACCACATACTTCCCTTTTTCAAGGTCATAAACCGTCTGCCCGACGAGCAGTCGTTGTAACTGATTGAAATCCATATCCACTCCAAAGTATTCACTCAAGAACTCAAAGTCCCCATCAAAATATGTCCCTCCTATCTTCTCGTAATAGGCAACGCGGTCTGGAGTGACCATTGCCTTAGCGAGTGAGATGCCTAAAAGGGAGGCACTCATCCAGATGGTTTTGTCTTTTTCCATACGAAGACTCACGGTGACGCTCTGTGCATTTTTCTTGTCCTCGTACCGTACTTTCATACGAGCAGCAAGGGTGTTGAAGTCAAAACGATTCTCGCTATAGTTTTTAAGTACTGTGGCGGTTGTAATATCTGCAACCTCAGCGTCTCCAGATGTTGCAATATTTTTTGTTCCTCCACAGGCGATTAATAAGAATACACTAGAAACTATTATGATATTTTTCATTAATCTATTTGAGCTTTAAGTTTTGAAGCTTTTTCTTGATACCGAGCCGCCTTAGTTGGATCCCCTTTTCCCGTAAAAGCATCTGCCAGTTGCAGGTAAAAATCTGCTTCCATTTTTGCGTCGTCTATGATGTAATCCAGGCCTGTTTCAAGATGCGCTACGGCCTCGTCATATTTACTTATCTTGTTAGATGCTACACCGTTTGTGAGATACAACAATGGTTGCGCAGGATATAAATCTAAGCCCGTGGATGCAGTTTTTATGGCTGCCTCATAAGCTCCAGCATCGAGTTGTAATAAGACTGTATTCTTAATAAGCTCTAGATTCTCAGGGTCTCTTGCAAGTGCTTTCTCAAGATAAGGGAGCGCTTTTGTTTTATCATTTCTCTTGATAAAATAGTTTGCGAGCTCTTCATAAACTTTTGCATCTTCAACTTGCTCGTCAAAAACAGCAATCGCTGCTTCCAGCTGTGGTTGATACTGTGGATTATTATTCACGTACATTAAAAAATCATTGATCACACGGTGCTTTACTTTTCCATCTATACGGGGACTCAATAAGGTTTTATTCATCGCGACAATTGCCTCATCTACCTTTCCATCTTCAAGGTAGAATTTATACAAGGCTAGTTGTACTTCTGCCGCTTCTGGATTTATTTTCTGTAGCTCTAGCGCGGTGTCGTATGCTTTTTGAGTCTCTCCTTGCTCACTATACAAGAAAATAAGTTTGAGATATTCTTTTTCGTTTTGAGGGTTTGCAGCAATGTTTGCCTCTACTTTAGCCGTTTGCTGTTGTGTGTTTCCCGTTTGTCTGTAAATATTTGCTTTGAGCTTCTCACGATAGGGATCCTGACCCTTTTCCTCGTCAAGCTCTTCTAGAAGAACGAGCGCTTCATCATATTTTTTTGTTCGAATATAGATACGAGCGAGATCCTCTTTGTATTGTGTATTAAACGCAACCAACTTAAGCGCCGTGCTTGCTGCCTTTTCATAATCTTGAGTCTCATAGTGTACATCGTACAACAATTCTAAAACAGGCGCTCTATTGGGCTTTAGCTCAAGTGCTTTCTCTAAATCTTCTTCGGCGCGGTCGTATTCTTTTCTTGCGCTAAAGTTTTTTGCACGTTCAAAGTATAAAAAATCACGATCTGGCTCCATCTGGATGCATTTGTTTAATGCAAGAATAGCGCGGTCATAATTTTGAATCCCTTTTTGTTTCAAAGCTTCAAAGAAACTTTCCTGAAAATCGTCAGATACATCTTCTAGATCGTCTACATTTTCATCTGCAAATGGGGTTTGATCCTGGGCATAGGTATGCTTTCGCGAAAGCATACTCAAACTCAAAAACAACACTAAGATGTACGTATTTCTTTTCATTTCTATTCCATTTTCGCCCAAAGGCAACCTATTCCAGCACCGTATAATCGCCCAAGCTCACTTGTGTAAACTTCCCATCATACTTTACGTGATTCCCGATCATTGCCTGATCCAGATTTACATTTTTAATCACAGAATCATTCTGAATCAAGCTATTTTTCACGATACTATTGACAATTTTTGTGCCACGTCCCACCGAAACATTAGGCCCAATGGTAACATCCTTAAGCACCACGTTCTCCCCAATATAGCACGGCGGAATGATACTCGCGTTTTCTAATTTGGCGCTTTCTGCAACCAGTTTTTCTTCTTTATCATCGTGCAGGAACTGGAGCATTCTGCCATTTGTTTCGACAGTCACTGCCTTGTTTCCACAGTCCATCCACTCGTCTACGGTTCCTGTTTTAAACACTTTTCCGTCGGCCATCATTTTCTTGATCCCGTCGTTTATCTGGTACTCGCCACCATTCATAATGTTCTCCTCCAGCACTTCTTGAAGCTTGTCTTTAAGAACGGCTACATCTTTAAAATAATATATTCCTATTACGGCTTGGTCAGAAACAAACTGCTCTGGCTTCTCAACAAGCTCTACGATTTCTTGTTTATCATTAAGTTTTACGACACCAAAAGCCTCTGGATTATCCACTTTTTTTGTCCAGATAACACTGTCTGCTTCCTGATCAAGATCAAATGTTGCCCGTATCAAAGTATCCGCATAAGCGATAACGGCTGGGCCAGAAAGAGACTCGGCCGCACACATAATGGCGTGGCCTGTTCCTAAGGGCCGGTCTTGTCTATAAATGGAAGGGTGTGCGCCTAGACCTTCGGCAAGGTCTACGAGTTGGCCCACTACTTCGTCATCAAACCAAGCGGGGTCACCCAGAACAAACGCTATTTCCTCTATAGGTTCATCCAGAACCTTTGCAATATCCTTAACAAGACGATGCACAATAGGCTGTCCAGCTACGGGAATTAGAGGTTTAGGAACTGTTAAACTATGTGGGCGGAGGCGACTGCCACGTCCTGCCATTGGGACTATTATTTTCATACTTTTATCTTCCTCTCCCTCGTTCCTCACTCGTCGGAGATAAGGCGTAGGCAGGGATCTCTTATTAGATTATCAAATATTTCTTAAATGTCTCAAACTTCATGAGAAAGCTATTTTATTCTACGTTTTTACTCTTGCGACTCATATTTACTAATTTCTGAGCTATTAAAAGGGCTTTGTCGCTAGAGTCGGAGGTTCCTGCCTTCGCAGGAATTAGGTTATGACCAATTCATACTCAAATCAAACCAATTTGGATTTAGTTCCTCAATTAACTTTATCTTCCATTCTCTTTTCCATTTCTTCATCTGCGATTCTCGCTTTACAGCGTCTACTCCTTTATAAATCGTTTCTAAATAAACTAGCTTATCACAATTATAGCGAGCCGTAAATGAATTTGGATAAAGCTTAAACTTATGTTCTTTTACTCATTTTTCAATATTGTCTGTCACGCCTATATATAAAACTTCGTGCGATTTGTTAGTCATAATATACACAAACCATTCGCTCATAACTACTTGTATGAGAATTGTGGGTACTTACTCCATCTCTTTTTACTCTTACGGCTCATATTTGCAACGTTCTGAGCTTTTCAAAATGCTTTTTTGTCCGAGTTAGAGATTCCTGCCTGCGCAGGAATTACTTTATCCCTGTCGACCCAAACCCACCTTCACCACGATCTGTACTCGATAGTTCAGTAACCGATTCCCAGTCTGCTCGTTCGTGTTTTGCAATGACCATCTGGGCGATGCGTTCTCCGTTTTCTACAACAAAAGTTTCCTTTGAAAGGTTTACTAAGATCACTCCTACTTCGCCACGGTAATCTGCATCTATTGTTCCTGGGGCATTTAGAACTGTGATTCCTTTTTTTGCAGCCAGGCCACTTCGAGGTCGCACTTGTGCTTCTACACCTATGGGAAGTTCCATATAGATTCCGGTGGGAACGATGGCTCTTTCCATTGGAGCAATTATGATGTTCTCTTGATTATTTGCTCTTAAGTCCATACCCGCACTGGCGATAGTCTCGTAATGAGGTAATGGGTGTTCGCTCTTGTTTATTACTTTTATTTTCATTGAAAATTTAAATATTTCATTTCCGCGAAGGCGGGAATCTTTTAATTGTATTAGGCTTACCACTTTAAACATTCATCTGATTCATATCCCGATGAGTATCTTAGTGATGTAGCACAAGTTTTTTAATACTTCGATTACTAATGCTCCTCATCCAGACCTATAAGGTTCCCTACGACAAAATCTCGAAGGTCAGATGTATTTTTTTCTGCTTTCACTGAAATAAATTCAGGATAAATCGCGAAAGCATACTCCTATTTTCTTCTTAATAATCGTAACAAGAGTGCTTTTTCGCGAAAGCTAATAAACCCTACTAAAATAAGCGTCATTCCTGCTCCTACAAGATACAATTGCCAACTCCCAATACCAAAATATTCCCGAAAACCGTAGAAAAATACTACCGTAAAGACGATGGACAAGGTGAGGTACAAAAGTATGTTTTTTAGATCATAAGGAACTGCTAAATGTTTACGGCCCATCACATAGGAAGCAACCATCATTAGTCCATAGGCCCCACAGGTGGCAATGGCACTGGCGAGGTATCCTATTTTTGGGATAAGCAGTACGTTTACAACAATCGTAAGTGTCGCTCCCGCTACCGAAATATAAGCACCATAACGCGTTTTATCCGTCACCTTATACCAGACGGATAAGGTTTGATAAATCCCGAAAAACAAGTAGGCTATAAGCACTAGTGGAACAACATTCATTGCTTCCCAGTATACTTCTTTAGTGAGTAGTAATGGTTTTATGAGGTCTACTAAGACAACATAGACGAAAAGCGCGATAGCTCCCAGGACCACAAACATTTTTGTTATCTGGGCATACATCTTTGTTGCATTCTCATTTTTTGATTCTGAAAAGAAAAATGGCTCTACTCCAAGTTTAAATGCTGTGGCAAATAAGGTCATCCCGACAGATAAACGATAACAGGCAGAGTAAATTCCCACTTGAGTTTCGGCAATGTCTTCTGGAAGAAGTTTCTGGAGTAATATTTTATCAAAAGTCTCATTTACAGCAAATGCAAGTCCCGCTATTAAAATAGGCGCTCCATATCTAACCATTTTCTTCCATAAAGCAACATCAAAATCCCATTTTGAAAAATAAGGTTTGGCTACAATTAGAAATGTTATGATGCTCGCTGCCAGGAAAGCTATGAAGTAAAGTTCAATCTTGTCAGACGGCAGATAGGAATTAATGGCGTTCATTTCTGGCAACCAAATTAAAAATACCGCCGCCGTACTCGTCGTTATCACCACATTGAGCAACTTAATCAAGGCATATTTTAACGATTTCTTTTGCGCCCTCATATACGCAAAGGGAATTACCATCAGTGTGTCAAAAGCAATGACCCCGATAACCCACTTCCAGTAAACTGCAGGAATTTCTGTAAAAGTTGCTATTTGATTTAATGCTAAGAAGGCAATTATTACAAAAACAGTGGTCGTTATGAGAATGGTAATAAGTCCAGTGCTAAGTGTTTTACCCTTATGAGCCCTGTCAGAAAAAAACCGAAAGAACGCCGTTTCCATCCCATACGTAAGGATAACGTTCAAGAGTAAAATATATGAGAATATGATAGACACTTCGCCAAATGCGTCTGCATCTGGAAGATACTCTGTCAATAAAGGGGTAAGTAACAATGTAAGCAATCGTGGCAGCACAGTCGCAAGACCGTACACAAACGTATGCTGAAAAAGACTTTTAAGTGAGCTCAAGAAGGCTGGTGTTTTCGCTTGCTAAAGTAACGAAAATAAGCACCTATTCTTGCCCTCTGTCCATTCCATTTTGAGGACGTTGTGAGGGAAGTGGTTTACTTTCTTTAAATGTGATGTTCGCTATTTTTGCGTACCGCAGTGCTCCATTTTGCATATACGTAATTCCAGCTTCATTTTCTTCCAGTGGAAACTTGAACATCTCTTTTGAAGAAGGGGTATTAACCATTTCTTCCACAGGATCCTTGCTCATAACAATATCTCTGGCATTGTTGAGCGCCGTTTTAAATCGCGCGACATACTGACCATTTTCTAAAGTGATGGTGGCTCTCATCTCCTGAAAATATGCTTCCTTGAGTATTACATCTTCTGGAACATTTTTAAAGTCTAAAAAAAGATTTACCCCAGAGCCTCCTCCTTGTACCCCAGCAATCCACGTTTCATAATACGAGTTACCGCCATTAAAGGGGACTTCTAGAGGTGCCTGCTGGCTTGAACCACATTGTGACATTGAAATAGATATAAAGAGGATGAAAATGAGTTTTAGGGTGTTCATAAAGTTTGTTTTGTAGTCACAGTTCAAAAGAAATGCCAGAGTAGGTAAAGTACAAAAAATGAATGTGGGAAAATGAAAAATTTTAATGATTGAGATAAGAATGCCGCTTTCGCGAAAGCGTACTTATACGAAACACTAAAAATTATATGCTACTCCGAAAAATGGAGCTGCTCCCTCAACTTCCGTAAAGTCATAAGAAATATTCTGCGCTTTGAAATATGGCACTTGCAGCTTTAAGTAGAATTTCTCACTGATTTTATAAGAGGCTCCAGCACCCAGACTCACAATTGATATAGCACTATTCTCCGCACCGCCAAAAGCGCGATCCGTAAACCCAAAACCATATCCCGCTAGTACATGTACATTCCACCTATCTTTGTTTACTACATAATATTGTAAAGAAGGTATGATCCCAAAAGCATTTAACCGGACGCCGCTGGCATTCTCAAAAGCCGTATTGCTAGAGTAAAAACCACTTGTCACAAAAGACAGCCTATTTGTAAGAAGAAACTCTGCGTCTGCCTTTACGATAATGCCAAAATCCTTTTCATCATTTGAAGTGGTGGGATACGGAGCAAAAGATATGCTTGCAAAACGGTCTCCCTTCTCAATCTGACAAATGGCATCTGTACTTAAGCTTAAAATTGCGATGAAGACTAGTGTGCATAATGTTTTCATTTTTTGATTGTATTGATGAGCTTCAAAAATAATATAGGATATGAGTTTTGCTATTGATTTAGCAAGAGATTATGACTGCTGGTTAAAGTTGTTTTAATGTAACGAAACCGCACGCAACGTTTTGATAGATCCATACTCTTATTGGGTCTCTTTTTAAAATACGCTAAAAAGAAAGCTATTATAAAATACTAGAATTTTTATTTCTAATAACATACAAGCATTGGAATAGATAATGTCGCTTTTATCGGGGGATAACTGCAGTTTAAAACAATTACAGAAATTTAATTGTAGTCTTTCAGCGCAAATAACTACCCGGGTTGAATTCACATAACAAAAAACAGACATTTAAGAGAAATCAAAAAGTGCGCTCGACAAATGTCCTTTATCAAGAGTGGTTATACGCGTCACCTCCGAAGATTTGGGGCATAAAAAAAGGCGGAAAGACAAAGAAAGAAAAAACGGCTCGTATGCCAAATGGCTCTTATATCATCATAAAATTTACTCGCCACCCCCGAAGATTTGGGGCATAAAAAAAGGCGGAAAGATCCACCTTTTTTTGCCCCAAATCTACCATGAACTTAACCTACTTATGCTATGGCTTTGCTAATATATGTGCTTATCCCACACAAAATCTAACTTTTAGACCAACAACACTATTTTTAGACGAAATACACAAATAATCAGCAAATTGACATTTTATTAAGACTTGCTTTAATAAGCCCTAGCACTATTTCCCTCCACGTAATTTATATAAGCTCTATTTACAACTCTATTTCCCCCGTATGTAGGGTAATCTCCTGTAAAGTACCAGTCTCCTAAGTTTTTAGGACAGGCCATATGTAAGTTTTCTACGGTCTGATAGATTATATCTACTTCTACAGTTACAGAATCGTCTATAAGAAGCTCAGCAATCTTTGCAGAAACTTGTTGATCTGTAAATGGAGCATAAATCTCTTTTACATAGTTCTTTACGTTCTTATCCTTAAACTCCGTCTGTTCTTTGCATTTTTGATATACATTATCAATTATATCTTCTTTACCGTGCTCTTTAAGCAGCGCTATCGCCGCTCTAAAAGCGATAAAGTCTTCCAGTCTGGCCATATCAATACCGTAACAATCTGGATAACGTATTTGAGGAGCAGAAGAGACAACAATAATCTTAGATGGATTTAATCTTGCAAGCATCTTTATGATACTTTTCTTTAAGGTCGTGCCTCGCACAATACTATCGTCTATTATTACGAGCTTATCTTCTGGTTTTACCACACCATAAGTCACATCATAAACGTGTGCAACGAGATCATCACGGCTACTATCTTCTGTAATAAAGGTACGCAGCTTTGCATCCTTTATAGCGATTTTTTCGGTTCTCAGCTTTCGCGAAAGTATTTTCTGGAGACCTGCCTCGTCCAAACTATCCTTAGCCGCAAGGATCTCCTGTCCCTTTTGTTTATTAAGTTCATCTTGTGCCGCCTCAACCATTCCATAAAAAGAGGTCTCTGCCGTGTTCGGTATGAAGCTGAAAACGGAGTTCACTGTGTCGTGGTCAATACTCTTTAAAACTTCAGGCATTAAGAGTCGCCCGAGCATTTTACGTTCTTGGTAAATTTCGGCGTCAGATCCTCTGGAGAAATATATACGCTCAAAGGAGCACGCCTTGCGTTCTAGAGGTTCTATAATTTGATGAATTTGTAACTCGCCATTTTTCTTAATAACGACTGCTGCTCCAGGATCAAGCTCCTTAACGTCTTCAAAAGGAATATTAAATGCCGTCTGAATCACAGGGCGCTCACTAGCAACGACCGCTATTTCTTCATTTTCATAATAATAAGCTGGTCTAATTCCCGCTGGGTCACGCAACACAAATGCATCTCCGTGACCTAACATTCCCGCCATTGCATATCCTCCATCCCAATCTTTAGATGCTCTTTTGAGAATTTTATTCACTTTTAGCCTTTGGGCAATTTTGGGAGAAGCCTGTTGCTTATTAAAACCTTCTTTCTTAAGTTTTTTGTACAGCTTTGCCACCTCATCATCTAGAAAGTGACCTATCTTTTCCATTACCGTAATCGTATCTGCCTGCTCTTTGGGATGTTGCCCTAATGAAACCAGTTTGTCAAACAGCTGGCTTACATTTGTCATATTAAAATTACCCGCTACTATAAGATTACGATGCATCCAGTTATTCTGACGTAAAAAAGGATGAACACTCTCAACACTATTTTTTCCAAAAGTTCCGTAACGCACGTGACCCAATAATAATTCTCCAATGTAAGGAACGTTATTTTTTTGCCAAGCAACATCTTCTTTCTTATCAGGATTTGCAGTCATCATCTCATTAATCCGTCCATTTATTTGAGCAAAAATATCTTGAATAGGTTGTTGGGCCGTAGATCTTTGCCTGCTTATATAACGCTGTCCGGGATCCATATCAAGTTTAATACTGGCAAAACCAGCTCCATCCTGACCACGATTGTGCTGTTTTTCCATCATGAGGTACATCTTGTTTACCCCGTAAAAAGCTGTACCATATTTGTCCTTGTAGAACTGGAGGGGCTTTTTTAATCTAATAAGTGCAATACCGCACTCATGTTTTATTGCGTCACTCATAATCGTTTGTAAACAAAAGCGCCCCTTAAAATAGGAGCGCGTTTATATTAGTTTAATGCTATATCAAATTGTGTTAGCTTCTCAAATTCTCTAAGCCGTTCCTTTATCTCCTCGTCTGTAACAGATTGTAATCGCTCTGTTCCAAACTTTTCTACCGTAAAAGATGCCAAGCATGAGCCGTAAATGAGAGCGTTTTTCATTGTCTTAAAAGAAACTGTCTCTATCTGGGCAAGATACCCTGCAAATCCTCCTGCAAAAGTATCTCCTGCTCCCGTAGGATCAAAAACCTCTTCTAGCGGTAATGCGGGCGAAAAGAAAATCTCGTCCTTATGAAAAAGTAAAGCGCCATGCTCTCCCTTTTTAATCACAACATATTTAGGTCCCATCTCGTGAATCTTACGGGCAGCAGTAACAAGCGAATACTCCCCGCTTAATTGTCTCGCCTCTTCATCATTTATGGTAATGACATCTACTTTTTTTAGTGTGGTTTTAAGCTCGTCAAGAGCGATATCCATCCAGAAATTCATCGTGTCTAGAATGACTAGCTTAGGCTTTACGATCATTTGATCTATAACTCCGAGTTGAACACTCGGTTGTAGATTTCCTAGCATTACTATTGGAGCATCCTTGTAAGTAGCTGGAACTTTGGGGTCAAAATCTGCTAGAGTATTAAGCTCTGTAACAAGCGTATCACGAGTATTCATATCGTTATGATACTTGCCGCTCCAGAAAAAAGTTTTACCTCCTTTAACCACTTCTATTCCGTCCGTATTTACACCTCGGTTTTTTAATAAATCTATATATTCCTGAGGAAAATCTTCTCCCACAACAGATACGACCGCTGGAGATACTCCAGAAAATTTTGAAGCAGAAAGCCCTATGTAAGTTGCTGCACCTCCCAAGATCTTATCCGTTTTTCCGAATGGAGTTTCAATCGCATCAAACGCACAAGAACCTACAATAACCAATTTACTCATTTAATTTTTTTTGCAAATATACGATTTTGAATGCTTGACAATACTAGCCTAATGAGACTGAAATTAGTCAATGTAAAAATACAGGCACGAGAGTATTACTTAAAATCTAAAGAGATGCCTCTTTAATAGTTCGCTTTCGCGAAAGCGCACGGAAACCAATGCTAAGAAATTGTCGTATTTATCATCCAGTCGTGCTGAAAATATCGACGAAGTGCAAAAAATTATCGCCATAAAACACAATATGCACATTTTCAACAAGTTACGGCTAAAATTGAAAATAAATTATATCTTTGACATCCCAAATCTATTGAATTATGAAATTACAACCACTAGCATTCGTGCTCCTATTTTCTTATACCTTATGGGGACAAGTCGGTATAGGAACTTCTACTCCTAACGCAGAATTAGAGATAAAATCACCCACAGACCAGCTTCCCGCATTAGAGCTTAATCCCCAAACAGCTCCAGACGGCACGGCTATGGGTCAAATTTCTGTGATCAACACTCCTGATTATGGCCCTGAGCTCTTTATGTTTGATACAACACGTACAGATAATACAGGTCAAGGCAAGTGGCTCACAATAGGATCAAGTTCTTTTAACTTTGGTCGTGAGGGCGGGCAGAATAATTCTACTCTGGAGTACGCCGGAGACATCACGTCCAGCGGCCCTAAGATGCCTAGAAAAGGGACAATCGTTTATGCCTCGTTAAACTCTTCTGGCGGGAACGCTACTAAGGAAATTAGAATTACCATTCACAACAGCGCAGGAGTAGAACAATCATCTACAAGCCTAAATCTTGTGGGCGGATCTCTTAAGAAAACTGATTTTAATCTAGACTTTGAAGCGGGAGATTATATAAGAGTACACGTGGGCAATGGTGGAGGAAATAATGTGAATGATCCTACAGCTGTCATTTGGGTAAAATGGCGCAAATAAAATTCTTTACATCTTCATCATAAATTGTTCTAAATGAAAAAATTCATACTTCTTATTAATTTAATATTTATAAGCTTTTGTAGCAATGCGCAAATTGGGTTTGGAGAGCGTAATCCCACGGCTGCGTTAGAAATTAAGACTACAGCGTCTGATCTTCCTGGTTTACGATTAAATCCGCAAGAAAATCCCAAAGGTGTAGATACTGGACAAATGGCAGTCATAGGAGATAAACTCTATATGTTTGATGCAAATCGCGATAAGTGGCTAAGTATAGAATATACAACAATTGAGTTTGGGAGGTTGGGGATTTCATCTGATGACAGCTCTTTAGAGTATGGTGGTGGTGACGTTCAGACTAGTGGGCCATTAATGCCTTTTGATGGTACTATAGTAGGTCTGAGTATGCGAGCAACAAGAGATGATAGTAATGTAGATATAAAATTATTTAAAAATAATGTTCAAGTTCCTAGAAATACGGCAGACATTACAAAAAGTGGTGTATTTAAGCTTGATAATGTGGGTAACTATAAGAACAACACCTATAACTTAGACTTTGATGCCGGAGACTGGTTTAGAATGGAAGTAGATGGTACAGGAACTATTATTGAAAATCTTTCTGTAGTGTTGCTCGTAAAATGGCGACAGGATAACCCGTAATTACTTCCTCCCAAAATCTGCTGGAATTTCTCCCCAGGCTTTGGTTTCCCACTTGACGATAGTAGTTGTGTAGGTATTAGATTTAAGCCATTGCTCTGCCCGCCTCACGAGGTCGATTACGTCTTTATTTCGGGTATTTTCTTGAAGTTTTGTATTGCACTTTTTCTTTTTCACCCAGCCTATGGCAATTCGTGAGTCGGAGTATATTATTCGGTCGCTTCCTATTTTTTTAAGATAAGCCAGGCCGTGTACGAGAGCGAGAAACTCTCCTATATTATTGGTCCCTTGCTTAAAAGGCCCTTGGTGAAAAAGTTGCTTGACCGTTTGCGTGTCTACCCCACGGTATTCCATAATACCGGGATTTCCAGAACTTGCGGCATCTACAGCAATGGAGTAGAGATTAGGTTCTCCGTATTTTGCTTTTTCATCAGCTGTTAGAACGCGTTTCTTTTTTGAAGTTCCTTTAAAGTCGTTATAGTCTCCGTTATAAGCCGTTTTTGCTTTGGCAAAGGTTTCAAAGCTCTTATACTTTGCCCCAGCATAGCCGTCTATCATTGCCTTGCAATCCTTCCACGAGAGATAGATGCCCGGCTTTTTACCTTCCCAGACCACGTAGAATTTTTCTTTTTTCTTACTCATTAATTTGTCATTTCCGCGAAGGCGGAAATCTCATCCACCCATTTTTAGATGCCTAAAAGTTTAGACATTATGGCGTTAATTATTTTTTTTCAAAAATGATGCTATCACTTCTGGAAAATGCGCATATTCTAATTGATGCACTTTTTCGGCAATAGTTTCGGGCGTGTCATTTTGAGTCACCTCTACTTTGGCTTGGAAAAGGTATTCGCCTTTGTCATACTCTGGCGTTACTTTGTGTATGGTGATTCCTGTGTAGTGTTTTTGTTCTGAGTGCGCTTTCGCGAAAGCGGAAACAGCCTCGTGAACATTCATCCCGTACATTCCCTTACCTCCAAAATCTGGAAGTAAGGCCGGGTGAATATTGATAACCTTATTAGGAAACGCATGAATGATTTTCTCTGGGAAGAGCCAAAGAAATCCAGCCAGTACAATCACATCTGGAGCAGTCGTTTTGAGCAGGTTGAGCACATCGTCTGTCTTATAGAAGGCCTGACGGTTAAAGCTTAAGGCACTGATGTCGAGGCCTCGAGCGCGTTCTAGCACTTTGGCACGGGGGTTGTTACTGAGCAACTGCACGACTCGGGCATCCGTACGGTCCTTAAAATACTCTACAATACGCTGGGCGTTTGTACCGTTACCCGAGGCAAAAATTACAATACGTTTCATCTTGAAGTGCTGTTGTGAGTGCAAAACAAAGGATTATTATTAACATTTTGAAGGTAATCTTACCTTTACTTATTACAGAAATACGTAAATTACCTTCACATTTTAAGCGCAAAGAATTGTATAACCGTAAAGTTTGCTATTTTTGCGACTTAATTAAAAATTAAATTTAAAGATTATGTCAGACATTGCATCAAGAGTAAAAGCGATTATCGTAGACAAATTAGGAGTAGACGAAAACGAAGTTGTAACAGAAGCTAGCTTCACAAACGACCTAGGCGCTGACTCACTAGACACAGTGGAACTTATAATGGAATTCGAAAAAGAATTTGATATTCAGATTCCAGATGACCAGGCAGAGAACATTGCTACTGTAGGTCAAGCAGTTTCATATATAGAGGACGCAAAGAAATAAATTGCGTACTATGGAGCTTAAGCGAGTAGTAGTTACCGGACTTGGTGCACTTACCCCAATAGGAAATAATATCCAGGAATACTGGGAAGGACTTTCTACAGGTAAAAGTGGGTGCGCACCTATCACATATTTTGATACGGAAAAGTTTAAAACAAAATTTGCTTGTGAGCTTAAAAACTTTGACGCTCTCGAGTTCTTTGATCGTAAGGAAGCTCGAAAGCTCGATAAATTTGCCCAATATGCATTGGTAGCCTCAGATGAGGCTATCAATGATGCGGGTATTGATCTTGATAAGGTTGACAAGTTTAGAGTAGGAGTGATTTGGGGTGCCGGAATAGGTGGTCTAGAAACTTTTCAAAACGAGGTTCTCAACTTTGGTGCTGGAGACGGCACACCAAGATTTAATCCCTTCTTTATCCCAAAAATGATTGCAGATATTGCCCCAGGTAATATCTCGATCAAACACGGATTTATGGGACCCAACTATACCACGGTTTCTGCTTGTGCGTCTAGCGCAAATGCAATGATTGATGCGCTTAACTACATTAGGCTAGGACATTGTGATATTATTGTAACTGGAGGAAGTGAAGCGGCGGTAACACCAGCTGGAATGGGTGGTTTTAACGCAATGCATGCATTATCTACAAGAAATGAAGATGCAGACACGGCTTCTAGACCCTTTGATGCGACTCGTGATGGATTTGTTCTAGGTGAGGGATCTGGAGCACTTATTCTTGAGGAATATGAGCACGCAAAAGCACGTGGTGCAAAAATCTATGCTGAGGTTGTAGGAGGAGGAATGTCTAGTGATGCGTATCATATGACCGCCCCCCATCCTGAAGGAATAGGTGTAGAACGTGTAATGCTCAATTGTTTAAATGATGCGGGCTTAAAGCCTGAAGATGTAGACCATATTAACACACATGGCACCTCGACCCCGTTAGGAGATGTTGCAGAGCTTAAAGCGATTTCTAAAGTATTTGGAGAACACGCAGCACATATAAATATCAATTCTACTAAATCAATGACAGGCCACTTGCTAGGTGCCGCTGGGGCAATAGAGTCTATTGCCGCAATACTGGCAATGCAACACAGCCTTGTCCCTCCCACAATAAATCACACGACTGTAGATGAGAATATAGATCCTTCTTTTAATCTTACGCTCAACAAGGCACAGAAGAAAGAAGTAAATGTAGCAATGAGCAATACCTTTGGTTTTGGAGGTCATAACGCTTGCGTGCTATTTAAAAAATTAGATGCTTAATTTGTAATGAGCGCTTTTAAAAAAATATTCAACTCTCGTGCTGAAAAGGACGGGAGTTTTTTTATGCGTATGCACTCCATTTTGGGATTTAAGCCTAAGGAATTATCTCATTATGAAAAGGCGTTTACACATCGTTCCTTAGGGCTTAAAAAAGAAGATGGGAACCCCCTTAATTATGAGCGACTCGAATTTTTAGGTGATGCTATGTTAGGATCTGTAATCGCAGCACATCTATTTGATGAAGTGCAAGGCGGAAACGAAGGCTATCTCACAAAAATGCGCTCAAAGGTCGTGAGCAGAAAGCACCTAAACGAACTTGGAAAGGACCTTAACCTTATACGTTATGTAAAGGCCAACATTCCTATTGAAAATTTTGGCGCAAACATTCACGGTAATCTTTTTGAAGCCTTAGTAGGGGCTATCTACTTGGACAGGGGTTATAGTTACTGTGAGAAATTCATCCAAAAACGTGTTATAGAACCCTATGTAGATATTGAAAAACTTGAGGGTCGCATTATAAGTTATAAAAGTGTTTTAATAGAGTGGTGTCAGAAAGAAAAGAAGACTTTCAAATTTGACACTTTTGAAGATACAGGACAAGACCTAGTTAAACATTTCGGAGTCAAGCTTTTAATTGATGGAGAAGTAAGTGCAAAGGCGCGTGCGACATCAAAGAAAAAAGCTGAAGAAATTGCTTCTAAACGAGCTTTTTATGCCTTTCAACGAGAAATTGAAGCTAAATAGTGTTTAATTTATCCGTTAATTTACTACTTTAGCATACTCTTTTACCCCTCCTAAATATTTGTTTAATAATCAACTACCTTTTGAAGGGGTTTGCTATGTCACTTCGATTTTCGAAAAATTATTATTTCCTGTTTGCTATAATTGCCATTATTACTGCAATTGCTGTAGTTTGGAGTACCTCAAGGATTATTGAAGAAGAACAGGCCACACGAAAACTCAGACTCAAACAAGCAAATAAAACTGCTGCTACAGAGCTACAGGAAGCTCTAGTAAGTTATGCCACATTGATATCTGGAGTAAAGACCTTTATTTCTTACAGGAACGATATTCCTAGAAAAGAAGACATTCAGTACTTTCTTAAAACTCAAATTTCTGATGTCAAGGCAGAGCCCCCTTTTAGCGTTTCTTACATAGACACAAATCATATATTTCAATTTGATTTTACAATGCAACCAGCAGGACCATTGCATCTTGAGGGAACATCTATAAAAGATATAATAGGAGAATCGGGTATACGCCGTATGGATACGCTTATGCTAAAGGATTCCTTTTATGCCTCAGACCCTACAAATCTGATAGAAGGGCGAGTGGGATTTCCGTTAGGTTTTGGGATTTTGGATAGTACTGGGGTTTCTAGGGGATACTTGACAAGCGTTGCAGAGTTTGCCCCTATTATTAACAGAGTATATGATCACGTAGACAAGTCACAGTTTGTATTCAGTTTTCAGAGTACGAACGGAAATTATTTTGACAGGACGAGGTCATATAACTACCAGAAATTAACGTCTGACGACTCTGATCCAGAGTATTTTAAAAATTTTGACATTGCTGAAAATCAATATGTATACACCACAATTCCGTTTTATAACAAGAGTTTTACCGTAGGAACAGCTTATAAAAGCCCATACAAATTTAGCACGAGTTTAATTATTTCCTCAGCATTATGGTACCTCCTCATTCTCGGGTTTATGCTATTTATTATAAGTCAACTGTATGTTTACAAGAAAAAAAACGCCACAATCGCTGCTCAAAAGGAACAACTCTCTGAACTTGTTGCTACAAAAAATAAATTTTTCTCAATTATAGCCCACGATTTAAGGAGTCCACTCTCATCTGTTATTAATTATTTAGATGTACTTAAAGGAGGAACTTACGAAAACAGTCAAACCAATAATATTTTTGGGCAATTAGAAGATTCTAGTAGAAATAGCATTACCCTTCTAGATAACCTTCTCAAATGGTCTAAAATACAAACAGGTCAAATTGCTTTTAATCCAGAAACCTTAGATCTTATGAGTATAACCAAAGATCAAATAAAAGTACAGAGTCAGCTCTTAGAAAAAAAAGGATTGCAAGTAAGACTAGAATCTAGTTACAGCGGCAAAGTAACCGCAGATAAAAATATGATTGCTACAGTAATAAGGAATCTACTTTCGAACGCAATCAAATTTTCTAGATTAAATGGTATCATCGTTATTGAAATCAATAAAGTTGAAAATAACGTATCCTTCAGTATAGAAGATAATGGGATTGGGATACCTGATGATTTTAAAGACAATCTCCTAGACATAACCACCTTGACACGTCAGGTGGGAACTAATAATGAAAAAGGGTCGGGACTAGGGCTCATTCTATGTAATCAATTTATCGAAGCGCATAAAGGAAAGCTAGCCATAGAAAGTGCGTTTGAAAAAGGGACGATTGTTAGCTTCTTACTTCCCTTATAGCAGCGCTCTATAGGTAATTTGGCGCAAACGATTTCGTTCTTTTATTCTTGTATTCATATAGCCTTTTAGCCATATTGCGTATCTTTAAAATTGGTTTAAAAAAGGTATGGGAACATATAAGCTTGTTTTAGAGAATGATATAAGCTATGATTTTACACTCATTGCCATTCATTGCTCACTGGAGCCGTACTACCTTGCTTTCCTACTCAATAAACACCTCAAAATAAAGCTTGAAAGAAGAAGAAAGGATGTTCTTTTAAACTTTGCTGGGCTGGAAGCGGGATTTCCACTTTTTCAATACGAGGATGATTATCGATATCTAACTTATCAACTTCTTCAGAATAGAGTGCGGATATCAGTAGCTCGAGAGGAAAAAGATGGATTGTTTGGCTTTGAGAATAACGGGACTAAACGCTATGTATTTATGCAAGAACTGCCCAAGGTAGATTTTATGCTTCGTATTGTAGATGATGGTAGCGCTTTCGCGAAAGCAAAAACAATCACAACCCTAAACCAAATTACGCAAATTGTAACCGCCTATAATGTTGAAGTAACAACATTAAAAGCCAAAGAAAACTTAATCATAGAGTAAATGCCACAAAGAAAAAAGACCAAGATAGTTGCAACTTTAGGACCAGCAACAAGCAAAAAAGAAGTTCTAAAAGCAATGATGGATGCAGGAGCAGATGTTTTTAGAATAAACTTCTCCCATGCAGATTACGAAGACGTCAGAGAGCGTGTTACTATGATACGCGAGCTATCAGAAGAATACGGACATAACATCTCCATACTTGGAGACTTACAAGGCCCCAAACTACGCGTAGGCCGAATGAAAGAAGAGGTGGTCGTAAATCCTGGCGACATTATTACATTCTCCACAAAAGAAGAATTTGAAGGCACAAAAGAACGTGTTTATATGAACTACCAACAGTTCCCAAGAGACGTAAAAAAAGGAGAAAAAATTCTTCTAGACGATGGGAAACTAATGTTTGAAGTTGTAAAAACAGACGGTAAAAGCGAGGTTGTAGCAAAGGTCATTCAGGGAGGTCCTCTTAAATCTAGAAAAGGCGTAAACCTGCCCAACACTAACATCTCACTTCCCGCGCTTACAGAAAAAGATGTTAAAGATGCGATTTTTGCAATAAGTCTCAAAGTAGACTGGATTGCGCTGTCCTTTGTTCGTCACGCAGAAGACTTACAAGAACTGCAAGCAATCATAAATGAACATTCAGATCATAAAATTCCTATAATAGCAAAAATTGAAAAACCAGAGGGCGTTGCAAACATCGATAAGATCGTCGCCTATTGCGACGGATTAATGGTAGCTCGTGGAGATCTAGGTGTAGAAATCCCTGCACATGAAGTGCCCCTTATACAAAAGAAATTAGTGCTTAGAGCAAAGAAAGCACGTATACCAGTAATCATTGCAACACAAATGATGGAAACGATGATTTCCTCACTTACCCCAACTAGAGCAGAGGTAAATGACGTTGCAAACTCTGTTATGGATGGTGCAGATGCAGTAATGCTTTCTGGAGAAACATCCGTAGGTCAGTATCCTGTGCAAGTAATTGAAAAAATGGCCTCTATTTGTAGAAATGTAGAAGACTCCGAGCTTATTAAAGTACCTCAAGACCCTCCACATATACGTACGAAGAGATTTATTACAAAGTCTATCTGTTACCACGCAGCACATATGGCAAATGAAATAAATGCTAAGGCAATCTCAACACTTACGAATAGTGGATATACCGCTTTCCAAATTTCTGCTTGGAGGCCCAAATCGCATATTCTAGTATTTACGAGCAACCGTCGCATTCTAACCCAACTCAACCTGTTATGGGGTGTGAAAGCCGTGTTTTACGATAAATTTGTCAGTACTGATGAAACAGTTGAAGATGTAAATAAAATTGCCCTTGAAAAAGGTTTTGTTCAGAAAGGAGATATGCTCATTAACCTCGCCGCTATGCCCATTGTAGAAAAAGGTATGGTAAATACCTTAAGGGTTTCAGAGGCTTAAGCAACTCATATAGAATTAAAAGGGGTTAAACTCGATGTCGAGTTTAACCCCTTTTTTATTAATTAAAGTTACTAGTTTGAAGATTCCACTTCTTCAAGAGTGAATCCTCCATTGTTTTTCTTAACGCTTACAGACCGTTTGTAATCCTTTAGTGCATACGTGTAAGTAACTCTTTCTATATTATTATCGTTGCCGCGGGAGATAGTAACTTCGTCTATAACTGTCTTACGACGCTTGTCTGTGTTTTCTAATTTTGACGGAATTGCGGTCTTGTTTAAATCTAGTTTTAAGCTTTTTGGCAATTCAAAGAGATGCTGAGCGATAGTATACGCTTCATTCCAGCTTTTGGCAGGAACAGAAACTGTTGTGGTCATCCCGTAGGCAGCTCCTTTTTCATTCTGCTTCTGGGCTACTGTAATAGGATATTCTACTGTAGAAACCCGTTGCGCATATGCTTTAAGAGATTCATTTTTTAATGGCGGTGCTAGTGCCGTAAGGTATCCGTTAAAGACAAATCCCGTCGCTCCTTGATAATCTACCTCAACCATATCCCCTGTGATTCCGTCTATTGTCATAGTAGTGTGTGCTGGAGCGCTTAATTGGGTTACTTGAGCTCCGTATGGAAGTGTAAGTTTTTTTGTGGAGCGTAATGTAATTCCTTCTCTTAGCGATAACCCACTCGGTGCATTTATGTAAAAAACCTTTGACTCTGGCTTTTCGAGTGTGCTTCCGTTTGCCGCATATAATGCTTTATCTGGATTACTAGGTTTTTTGGTGCTAGCTTCTTGAGAGTTGTTTTCTTTGCAGCCTACGATTACTAAGCAAACAATAGCGAGTGTTTTGATGATGATTTTCATAATGTTCGTTTTTTTGAATTATTGATATATAATCAAAACACACAAATCGAAGCAATATTTTTAATCATTCTGTTAATTAAATGATAAATATGAAATACTGTTTAAAGATTCTAAAATCTATACCCGAGACTCACAAACCATTCTCCAGACTTAATCTCAGGACTATAGCTATATTTTACTTCTAGCGGTCCTAAAAACGACTCCAGACCATAGCCTATTGCATAGCCCGTAAACGCCGGAGGTGGCAACCAATCTTCAGATGAGAAAAGATCATCGCCTGCATTTGCAAAATTTGCAGAAAGATTGATATGGTTCTTATTAAAAATTTCAAAATCTGCCGTGAGGCCAGCTTTTACAAAACCGTCACCCCCGAAACTTATAAAATCGTACCCCAGAAACGGAACCAGATTATTTATGCGCTGATTTCCATAACCTCCCAAAAAGAAGTCTAGCGATCGTGTCTCTGCTCCTCCTATTTTAAATCCTCCTGCTAGCTCTGTGATGAGTGTAAAATTAGAAGTGACGCTCTTTGCATACTTAAAACGTGCTTTAGCAATAGAAAACTCTGTAAAATTGTTATTAAAGTCTGACGAAAAGAGATAAAGGTCAAAATCTCCATCAAAATATACTCCAGAAGAAGGAAAATAAAGGTCATCCAGCGAGTCATAGCGCAGCTGAGCATAAACTCCCCCAAGATGACTTTTTTCAAAAATAAAACTCTCGTCAGGGGTTGCATCATTTACAATAGTTTCTGTCTCGACATCCAGAAATTTATGTTGAGCGCCTAAGTCTAGAGAAAATTCTTTTAGAAAAAGTGTCTGCAAAAACAGTTGATTTGTGACATCTTGGTATTCCAAATTTACACGATTTACACCGCCAAAATCCAGAGCACTCACATTCTCCACAAATCGCGCATCTACTCCTTTATCAAAAGTGTTATACGTGGACCGTACACCCACACTCCAGTAATAACCCTTATCTATATAATAATTAAAATTGTATCGCACATTATCCCCTATTATAAAATCGAGTGTTGCAATGTCATTTTTAAACAGCAAACGCTTCTTTGTAAAATTTACTAGTGCAGCACTTCTGTACAAATCATCATAATGCACGCCCAGCCTGATGCTCTGAGTACTCGAAGATTCTCTTAAATTTAACTGCAATACTTGCCCATCTGGAGTAGGTGTTAACCTGTGATTAATGCGCTCAAAGTTTTCTGTAGCAGCCAGATTGTTTAGGCCACTATTAAAGTCGCTGTAGCTTACTTTTTGAGGAGGATTCAGTTTAAGTTTCCCCAAAATATATGCTCTGGTATAGTTCTCATTTCCGGTAATGTTTACGGCATCTAATGTAATGCTATCCTTAGGTTTAGGTGGAGGAGTACGCTTTCGCGAAAGCGGTCTCTGCATCATCCCTATTTCCCGTAGAGCCTCATAATTCTCAAACGCCTTTACCCTTCCCTTCTCCACAATCTTTGCCCCTTCGTCAAAAGAAACAACCGAAAAATCATCGATGTCTGGTCGTATATATACATCGGTACGTTTCTTTTTTTCCTCCATCGCCTGGATCGTACGATAGTTATTAATTTGCATGAGTATCTCTGGTGCTGTTTGTAGGGATTCTCTATCTCTTAACCTATCCTGAACATCTATGCCTATCACATAATCTATTCCTTTTGTTTTAAGCTCATCTACCGGATAATTATTTATCACCCCTCCGTCTATAAGGACACGATCATTTAGTAATACTGGGCTAAACAACGAAGGTAAAGCACCACTGGCCGAAAGTGCCTCTGGTAAATAACCACTATCTAGAATAACCTGTTGTCCATTTTCGACATCTGTCGCAACACAGAAAAAAGGTATAGGCAATTGCTCAAAATCCTGAATTGTGTCTACGTGACCCAAAACTTGACTCAGCAAATTATAGGTGTTTTGACCCTTAGAAAGCGCTCTAGGAAAGGACAGCTTAAAATTATCAAAGGGCAATGTCACGGCATACCTTTCGGCATCATCTTTCTCATAAAAGGTCTTTGCACTACGGGGTAAATCATCCTGTATTAAACGGTCAAAGTCTACCGCTTTAAAAATAGAGTCTATCGCAGTTGCGTTATATCCAGAGGCATATAATCCCCCAACGATAGCTCCCATACTGGTCCCCGCAATATAGTCTATGCGAATTCCCGCTTCCTCTATCACTTTAAGTGCGCCTATATGCGCAAGCCCCTTAGCGCCGCCACCGCTTAAAACCAAACCTACTTTTACATCTTTTTGTACAGGCTCCTGAGCCTGTAGAATGCCTAAGGTAAAAATGGATAGTATGAAAAAGAGATGACGCACTTACTTCTTATGATAGTGATTATACAAAATGGTTGCTTTTGCATTGCCCACAACTTCTGTTAAACTTTTTTTGCTGGCTTCTTTTACTTTAGAAACTGAGCGGTAATGCTTGAGCAAGTCGATAACCGTTTTTTCACCTATTCCGGGAATGGTTTCTAGTTCAGTTCCTAAGGCCGCTGCAGATCGCTTATTCCGGTGGAAGGTAATACCAAAACGGTGTGCTTCATTCCGTAATTGCTGGATTATTTTGAGTGTTTCACTCTTTTTGTCCAGATACAAGGGAATACTATCTCCTGGATAATAAATTTCCTCCAGACGCTTTGCAATGCCCACAATGGCAATCTTGCCTCTCAATCCTAAATCTTCCAGTGCTTTTACCCCACTAGATAGCTGTCCTTTTCCCCCATCTACTATGATGAGCTGTGGTAAGGGTTCGTCTTCGTTAAGCAACCTTCTATACCTTCTAAAAACGACTTCCTCCATACTGGCAAAATCATCCGGACCTTCAACAGTTTTAATATTGAATTTCCGGTAGTCTTTCTTGCTGGCTTTCCCGTCCTTAAAAACCACACAGGCGGCCACGGGATTTGTTCCTTGAATATTTGAGTTGTCAAAACACTCTATGTGTCGGGGCTCTTCTGAAAGTCGTAAGTCTACCTTCATTTGCGCCATAATTCTATTTGTATGACGGTCTGGATCAACAATTTTTGTCTTTTTAAAGCGCTCCATACGATAGTACTTCGCATTGCGCTCTGAGAGTTCGAGAATACGCTTTTTGTCTCCTAGTTTAGGAACCGTCACCTTTACCTCGGTTCCTATTTCGATATCAAATGGAACATAGATTTCCTTGGACTGAGAAGAAAAACGCTGTCTAATCTCAATAATGCCCAACTCCAATAATTCCTTATCGGTCTCGTCCAGTTTTTTCTTGAGTTCAAGTGTGTGTGAACGTATAATCGCTCCGTGGGCAAGTTGTAGGAAATTCACGTATCCATAACCCTCATCACTTATGATGGAAAATACATCTACGTTTGAGATTTTTGGGTTTACGACCGTACTTTTAGATTGATAGTTTTCTAAAATATCGAGCTTTTCCTTTATGCGCTGTGCGTCTTCAAACTCCATAGCCTCGGCGTGCTTTTGCATCTGGTCGCGAAATTTATACAAAGACGTTTTGAAATCTCCTTTTACAATCTGCCTAATATGTTCTATGTGCTCATGATACTCTTTTTCTGATTGTTTGCCCTCACACGGCCCCTCGCAATTGCCTAGATGATATTCCAGGCACACTTTATATTTACCAGCATCCACTTTTTCTTGAGATAAATCATAATTACAGGTGCGCAGTTTGTACAGACTTTTAATGAGGTCTAGTAACGTTTTTACCGTCTTCATACTGGTGTACGGACCGTAATACTCACTACCGTCTTTTATCAATCTGCGTGTAGGGAAAACCCTCGGGAAACGTTCATTTTTTATACAAATCCAAGGATAGGTTTTATCATCCTTGAGCATTACGTTGTAGCGTGGCTGGTATTCTTTTATGAGACTGTTTTCCAGCAGTAATGCATCCGTTTCGGTCTCAACGACGATGTGTTTTATTTCGGCTATTTTTTTGACCATCGTTCGGATGCGGCCATTATCGTGGGACTTACTAAAATAAGAAAGAACACGTTTTTTAAGGTTCTTAGCCTTGCCCACATATAACAGTCGCCCTTCTTTATCATAATATTGATAAATTCCAGGGCTTGTGGGAAGCGTTTTAAGATGAAGTTCTACAGATGCACTAGCCATACTCAAAGATAGTATTTGTGGGGTAGTACGCTTTCGCGAAAGCGTATAAATTCCTCTTAAAATATCTTTATGAGATAGTAATATGCGTATCTTGCTCGTCCTAATATGAAAAAGACAATTGGTAGAATAGACAAGGCAGATTTTCCAGAGTTGGGCTTTAAGGATATCGATGTAAAAGTGGATACCGGAGCCTACACGTCCTCCATTCATTGTACAAACATAAGAGAGGAAAATGACATGCTTATCTGTACTTTTCTAGATCCATCGCACCCGCTGTATGATGGGAGAGAGCTCAAGTTTGAGTTTTATGATATTGCCGCTGTAAAGAGCAGTAACGGGGAGATCCAATACCGTTATGAGGTACAAACCAAGATTATACTCTTTAATAAACAATATAGTATTTCTTTAACCCTAAGCTCGCGGGAAGATATGCGCTTTCCCGTACTTTTGGGCCGTAAACTTTTAACTAAAAAATTCATCGTAGACACAGAACTTATAGACGTGTCTTACAACCTAAAAAACAATGAACTTAAAAATCCTATCTCGTAATGGTCATTTATATTCTACGAAAAGGCTGGTCGAGGCTGGACTCAAAAGAGGCCACAGCGTAGAGGTCATAGACCCACTGAAATGCGACCTCATTATTGAGAAAAAAAATCCGGTTGTATATTATAAAGGGCGTCATCTTGAAACAACAGACGCCATCATCCCTCGTATTGGGGCTTCTATAACGTTTTATGGAACGGCAGTGGTGCGACAGTTTGAAATGATGAATACCTTTACGACAACGACATCGCAAGCACTTGTGGTAAGTCGTGACAAGTTGCGTAGCCTCCAGATTTTATCAAAATCAAGGTTGGGGCTTCCTAAAACGATTTTTACAAATTACTCTCGTGACGTATCCGAAGTAATAGATCACGTAGGAGGAGCTCCGCTCATTATAAAATTGCTAGAAGGAACACAAGGGTTAGGGGTTGTCCTCGCCGAAACCAAAAATGCAGCAGAGTCTGTCATCGAAGCTTTTAATGGTCTTGAAGCACGTGTCATTATTCAAGAATATATAAAGGAAGCAAAAGGAGCAGACATTCGTGCCTTTGTTGTAGATGGGCAGATCGTAGGCGCTATGAAACGTCAGGGTAAAGAGGGGGAGTTTCGCTCTAACTTGCATCGTGGTGGTAGTGCAGAGATTATTCAGCTTTCTGATGAGGAAGAAAATGCGGCCATCAAAGCGGCAAAAGCTATGGGATTAGGTGTTGCAGGGGTAGATATGCTACAAAGTGAGCGCGGACCACTTATTCTGGAAGTCAACTCTTCTCCTGGGTTAGAAGGCATTGAGAAAGCAACAGGAAAAGATATCGCTAAAACAATTATACGCTACATAGAGCGTCATATTTAATACAATAGCCCTTGAAATTCATAGACGAAAATAACGTTCTGACCCTTCTTGGAGAAAAGGTGTTGCCAGGAAAGAGAGCGACGATTAATTTTAATCTTGCAAAGCTCTACACGACATCCTCGGTTGAGATTCCTATCATTATTGAACGTGCAAAAAAGCCTGGGCCAGTCATTTTAATTACATCTGGAATACACGGTGATGAAATCAATGGTGTAGAAATCGTGCGCCAGATTATTGCCAGAAAAATTAATAAACCCAAAAAAGGAACCATCATTTGTATACCGGTGGTTAACATTTTTGGCTTTCTGGATATGAAACGAGCTTTTCCAGATGGCAGAGACCTCAACAGAGTCTTTCCGGGAAATCCAAGAGGCTCTCTAGCCAGTAGATTTGCATATCAATTTGTAAAGAAAATTTTACCCGTTGCAGATCTGTGTCTGGATTTTCATACGGGAGGTGCTGCTCGTTTTAATGTGGCGCAGGTCCGTATAGATCCCCTTGATGTAGTATCCGCAGAGTATGCTCGGGTTTTTAATGCTCCATTCACCCTCACGTCTAAGATTATCCCTAAATCCTATCGTGCTACCTGTTCTAGGCTTAAGATTCCAGTATTACTGTTTGAAGGCGGGAAATCTAAAGTAAGTGACAAAGAAATTGCAAAAGCAGGCGTACAAGGAGCAATGCGGGTTTTTGCACATTTAGGAATGCTAGACCCTGCCATTGAAGTTCCAGAAGCAGATAGGCCGTCTAAATATATAGAAAGCACCCAATGGATACGCGCAAACTATAGCGGTCTCCTGCATACTAAAGTGCATTGCGGGCAACATCTAGAGATAGGACAACACATCGCAACGATTACAGATCCTTATGGGAAATTTAGACACGTAGTAAAGGCAAAATCCGAAGGTTATGTGATTAATGTTAATGAGGCATCACTAGTGTATCAAGGCGACGCCATTTTTAATGTCTCTGTAGAAAAATCAACAAGTGAACAAGGCGAGTCTGAGGAAGAAATATAAGGCCTTGCGCGCTTCCCTCTCTGCAGAGGAACGCGATAACCGCAGTCTTGCTATTGCAAATCAATTGCTTGGTCTTGATATTTGGGAATACGACTATTACCATATTTTCTTACCTATAGAACGCCTGCTAGAGGTAGACACGACCTACATTCTTAACATCCTTTCGGGAAAAGACAAGAACGTTCTCATCTCGAAGTCTGATTTTGAAAAGGGCACAATGCAACACTTCCTATTGCTGGATAACACCAAGCTTCAAGTAAACGAATACGGAATTCCAGAACCTGTAGATGGGATTGAAATCGCTTTCGCGAAAGCGCAAGTTGTTTTCCTACCACTTCTTGCTTATGACAGTAAGGGAAACAGAGTAGGCTACGGCAAAGGTTTTTACGACAAGCTCCTTGCCGAATCTAACAAGGAACTACTTACAATAGGCCTATCCTATTTTGAGCCAGAAGAAAAAGAAATAACGACAAACAGCTTAGATGTCTCGATGAAATACTGTGTAAGCCCATCAAATTCCTTTAAATTCTGTTAATTGTTTCTTATTTTTTTATACCTTGACTGCCTCAATTAAGTTCCATTGAAAGTAAATACATTGATAAGACGCAAACCTTCTATATCAAAGGATCAAAAAAAATTGGAGAGTCGGGAGCTATTTGCAATGGACAACTTCTATTATGAAGAAATCTCTAATCTTACGGAGGCCGGAGGGTGGATGGTCGATTTCCTGAATAAAAGGAGTTTTTTTGATGACCAGGCAAAACGTATACTTAAAGTCCCCGAAGATTTCATTCCCACTTTAAAAAATGGGTATAAATTCTATGCTGAGGAGCATACAGATAAAGCAACCGCACTTTTCTTTGGTTGTGCTCAAGGAATACCGTTTGATACAAAGATTAAAATGGTTACGTATGATGGGTCCGTCTTTTGGGCCAGAGCACACGGAAAACCTATGGAAAATGAAGAAGGAGAGATTATAGGGATCAGAGGTGTTTTTCAAAGTATTGACGAAGAGGAAAAAATCAAGTTGCAATTACAGGCCTCTTTAGACCTAATAGAAAAACATAACGAACGCTTGTACACCTTTTCACATATTGTGTCCCACAACTTACGATCACACGTAAGTAATATGCAACTCACAACTCAATTATTTGAGGCTAAGAATCTGTCCCAGGAGCAACAAGAACTTTTTGGGAACTTTACTCAGATTGCACAAAATTTAGACACAACCCTTAAGCACCTTAACGAGGTTATTACCATACAGATGGCTGGTGATACAGATCGTGAGTTTGTGCATATCGAAGATATTTTTAATACTGTAAGAACGAGCATAAAGCAACTCATTGTGCAGTCTGATGCAGAGATTTATACTGATTTCTCAGAGGTCGAAAAAGTGCAGTATGTGCCAGCATATCTAGAAAGTATCCTGTTAAACTTACTAACAAATTCGATTAAATACAGAAAAGCAGGAGTACGCCCAGAAATTCGTGTCTTTACTTTTGAAGAAAATGAAAAACAATATCTTGTCGTTCAAGATAACGGAATAGGAATAGACTTAAAAAGCCACGGTGATAAAATGTTTCAATTATATCAGACCTTTAATAATAATGACGATGCTGTAGGAATGGGGTTGTTTCTAACTCGAAATCAAGTGGAAGCTCTTGGTGGCAAGATTTCTGTAGAAAGCACCCTAGGGCGTGGTACAAAGTTTACAATTCGTTTATAACGATAATTAATCCCCTAAAAGAATGAAATATCCCATTGAACTCGCTTGTATAATAGACGATGATGATATGTACATAAGCCTTATAACTAGGTTGATAGATATTAAAAAACTGTCTAAAAACTTACTTATTTTTAAAAATGGTAAAGAGGCGTTAGATTACTTTGTGAGAACGTTACAGCATTTAGAAGAGCGGGGCTTACCCCAAGTGATTTTACTTGATCTCAATATGCCTGTTATGGATGGATGGCAGTTCCTGACTGAATTAGGAAAGTATGACTTTCCAGCCCTTAAAGAAACAACATTATATATCGTAAGCTCGTCTATAAACCCTGTAGACATAGAGCGTTCCAAAGCAATAAGTCTCGTAAAGGATTTCCTTATTAAACCCGTGAGACCAGAAGAACTTGCAAACGTCTTTATGACTTCAGAAGCCTCTTAAGCCTCAACTTCCTGTTCTGCTGGCTTTGTTTTAGGAAACACTTTTTTGTTAAAAACAAGCAGAATACCCACTCCTGTACTTATCGCCATATCTGCTATATTAAAAATAGCGTTAAAGAAAGTAAATGACTTTCCTCCCCAGACTGGAATCCAAGATGGAAGTATACCTTCCCATATAGGGAAATACAGCATATCTACCACGTTTCCATAAAGTGGAGAAGCATATCCTCCATTTTCTGGTAAAAATGTCGCTACTTGGCTCGGTGTGCTTTCATCAAAAAGAACCCCGTATAATAAAGAATCAATAATATTTCCTACCGCTCCTGCAAAAATGAGTGCAATCGCAACGATAAGTAACTTAGGTGCGTTTTCCTTTGCGCTCTTGTATAACCAATATCCAATAATAGGTGATATAGCAAGTCTGAACAATGACAAAATCAGTTTTCCATATTCTCCTGGAAGCCTTGTGCCCCAGGCCGCACCCTCATTTTCTACAAAACGAATCTCGAACCAGTCAAGTCCAAAAGCCTGAATGGACTCTCCTAATAAGAAGTTAGTTTTGATATACACCTTAGAGATTTGATCTACTAAGAGAATCAAGAAAACGATGATGGTTGCTTTTTTAAATGACATAGCGATTTGTAAAGGCGCAAAAATACGGTTTTCACTCTGATTTCCTCACAGTGATATCGCCGTCCACGCTTTGTAGCATCAGACCCTCTCCAGTAGGAAAGCTTTTAGGAATAACGACCGTACCATTGCGAGATTGTGCGGTAACAGTTGTCGTTTTAGTAGCTATGGTTATGGAGCCTGTAAGGGTATTGATTTTTCCGCTTTCGCGAAAGCGGAATTCCTCCAGCCTACACCCACCACGACCCAAGTTCATTTGTACTTGCCCGAACCTACCCGTTCCATCCACCCCGGCAAGGGTAGAATAAACATCAACATCCAGACCTTCTGGCAACGTGATTTCCAAAACAATAGAAAGCACCTTGTGCGCCGAAAGCTTATCGTTAAAAGGGATAAAATCAGGCGTGCGACCAGTTGTTATTTTGAGGATACCATCGTCAACAACGGTTTGCAGTAGCGAACTCTCAAAGGTCTCGCCCTCAATTAAAGTCGTTACCGTAATGTCTGAAACGGGCTTTGCCGTGAGTCGTATTTCAAAAATCTCGTTGCTGTTTATGTAGACTCCAGTGATTTCTGAATCGGCGTAAGACTGCATCATCTGTTTTTGAGCAGAAAGCTGTGCGGAAACTAAAGCTACCGCTAAATAAAGCGCTATTCTCATCATTACCGTCTACTTTTTAGGACGCTTTTTCTTGATGTAGGTCACGAGAATCTCCACACGTCTGTCCTGTTTTGCTTCTCCTCCCAAAGGGTATCTGCTCCCAAAGCCTTCGTGGCGCATCCGTTTTTTTGCCACACCATTGCGGGCGAGATAATCATATACAAACTTCGCTCTAGCCTCAGAGAGATTACGCTTTCCAGTCTTTAAATCTACCGCGTCGCGACCTTTAGGCGTACAACAGACGTGTCCCTGAATTTTAAAGATGATGTTGTCATTTTCTTTGAGAAAGTCTGCCAGCTTACGCAAGTCACGGTGAGACTTCCCTAAAATGTAGCTGTAGTTTGTCTTAAAAAGAATATTATTGAGTAGGATGCGGTCACCTTTTTCAATGGTGTCCGTCAGGGTTTTGTATTTTTTTTCTGTTTCGGCGAGTTCTTTTTCTGACTCTTCGGCCTCGGCGCTTACAACTCGGGGCTGTTTTATGCCTACGATGATTTCTACCTTGCGGTTAAGCTTACGCTGTATCTCGTTTGTGGCATCATCCAATCTTGTGAGGAGCAGTTCTCCCTTTCCATCTGCATTTGTGATGACGGAATCTGGGACACCTTGAGCTACAAAAATCTCTTTTATCGCATCTGCCCGTCTTTGAGATAAAGCCTCGTTATAAGCGTCGGTCCCACGATCGTCGCAGTAGCCGTAAATAGAGATATCGTCTATTTTTTCTAATGGCAAACTAGAAATAAACCGATTCAATTTTGCCGTTTCGACCTTAACAATATCGTGTTTATCCGTATCAAAAAAAGTCTCGTGTATGCGGTCTACTTGTCCAAACATTTGAATGGAAATTAGTACGCAGGCAATAATTAGAACGTGTTTTTTGATAACGGGTTATTTTAAAATTTTCTCATAACGACTAGCGTTTCTGAGTACGTCCAGCGCTTCGGCGATTTCTTTGTTGTTTGCGATTTGGTATTGGTAGAGTCCGTCGCGATAGAAATAGCGTTTTACCAGTTCGTCTTCTAGCAGGCCTTGTATTTCGGCACGTTTTGCGTCAAGTTCGGCGTCTTTGGCGCTGTCTATTTTGGCTTGGATTTGAGTGACTAGGCTGTTAACTTCGTCTTTGAAATCATCTTTTTCAGCTTGAGTAAGCGCTTTCGCGAAAGCGGTCTCCGTATCTGTCTCAAACTCAAAACCAGTGTTCTTCAGGAATTTCTTGAAGTCCGAATAGTCGCTGTCCGTAAATTTAAATTCGCTCAAATCACTAAACTGGTTCTCGTAGTAAAATTTGGTCGCGTATTCAAAAATCGCATTATCCTTAGCCAGCGCGGTGGTAATAGAGCTCATCTGAGCGCTCTCGACCTCGATGTCTGGAAACACTCCACCACCGTCAAAAACTTTTCGACCGTTCTTGGTTTTGAACTCGTTGTAGTCCTCTGTGTTTGTACGCACGGCATTACCTTTTTCATCACGGTTCCAGTAGTCTAGTGCCTGAATGCATCGCCCGCTAGGCGTATAATATCTGGAAATCGTCACCTTTAGCGAAGTCCCGTAGGTCAATGGTTTAGGACGTTGTACAAGGCCTTTTCCAAAACTACGCGCGCCCACAATCACGGCACGGTCATAATCCTGCAATCCTCCAGAAACAATCTCACTCGCCGAAGCGCTACGTCCATTAACCAGCACCACCAGCGGAATTTCTGTATCTACAGGCTCATTCTTTGTCACATAAGTTTTATTGTATTTTTTGACCACAGATTTTGTGGTGGTAATTACCTCGCCCTTCGGTAAAAACAGGTTACAGATGCTTATGGCTTCTCTTAAAAGTCCGCCACCGTTGCCTCTCAGGTCTAGGATGATTTTTGTCGCTCCGTCGGTTTTGAGACTCACGAGCGCTTCCTTCACTTGCGCTGAAGCTTTGCTATTAAATTTTGTAAGTACGATATAGCCCACATCATCCCCGATCAATTGGTAAAACGGTACGGCATCTACCTCGACACCTGCTCTCTTTATAGTGGTTGTTGCCACTTTACCTTGTCGCTCATAAGCTACATCTACGGAGCTTCCAGAGCTTCCTTTGAGCAGATCTCCTGCGTCGCCCTCGTAACCTTCGACCGTGACGTCGCCTATTTTTACGATTTTGTCGCCAGCTTTGAGTCCGGCTTTATCTGCTGGATATCCTTTTCTGGGCTCGACTATGGTGAGGATGCCGTCTTTGTTGCGTACGGTAGCGCCTATACCGGAGTAATTCCCGCTTCGGTTGATTTTTGCATCCTCTACTTCCTGTTCGGTCCAGTATTTTGTGTACGGGTCTAGTCCTTCCAGCATTCCCTCGATGGCGTTGTCCATCAATTCGGCCGGATTTGTTTCGTCCACGTAATTCATATTGAGCTCCTTGAACAGCTCTGTGAAAATTTCGATTTGCTTTGCAATTTCAAAAAAATCGTTCTGGAAACTCACCGTTCCGAAGAACGTTGCAATGGCGAGAATGGGGATGATAATTTTCTTTTTCATTTGATTCTTTATTAAATATCTGCGAAGGCGGATATCTCATTTACTTTATAAACTTATTCTTTCATCTAGGTTTCTCGTCTGGATTCATCCTTGTTGCGAACACAGAAAAAACGATAACATCGCTAGCCTTAACTATATATATTATAACGTACGGGAATTTTTTTAGTACTGCTTGTCTGTAAGACTTATACCTCTTTTGATAGTGTAGAGGATACGCCTTTATATAGTGCAAATACTCATCTAGTTCTTCTAAAAAAGCATCCCCCAGACCAAATTTTCTGCCGTTTAACCAATCCACGTGGTCTTTAATTTCTAGCTTTGCTTCATCTCGAACAACAAGTTCATATTTAGGCATCTTTACTAATGCTTTTCTTTACATCTTCCCAAGAATGCGACATTCCTTCTCCTGCCTCGTAGCGCTCCATACGCTGGTCAAGTTCGCGCTTTTGTGCATCTGACAAATTATAAGGTTCCTGTTCTTCTCTGAGATGGTTCACAAAGTTGTCCAGCCCTTCGAGTAAAGAGTCATCTGCCTCTTGGACAATTCTCGATAGTTTTTCTTTTAACTTACTCATTTCTTCTTCTTTTTCTTCATCCAGCGTCTCGTAAAGAAAACGCCTAAGGCCACTAAGATAAGGAAAGGCCACACGTGTAGCAAACCAAGGAAAAAGGTAGAAATACCGTTCCATCCACTTTTGAGCGCGTTTACGATTTTTGAACCGTAGGACTGGCTGGTCTTGGTCTCCACGCTGTTCTTGTAAAACGCAATGTTTATCGTGCTCATCGAGACCTTATTCTGCAAATATTTTAATCTACCCTGTGCGCTTTCTATTTCCTCGCGTATTTGTGCGAGTTCGCGCTCTATCTCGAGCATTTCTTTTACGTTTTTGGCTTTCGCCAAAAGAGCCAAATACCGATCTTCAAGCGCATTCTTAGCCTTGAGCCTCGCCGTGACATCCACAAACTCTTCAGTAACATCTTGTTGTTTTATGGTCTTTTCGTCAAAATAATCTACCCCTTGCGCAATCGCATCTATCGTACGCTGAAAGTTTTCGGTTGGGACTCTTACGGTGATGTTCTGGTAGACTTGATTGTAGTTTTTTCCGCTTTGGTCATTCTGTACATAGCCGTTTGAGACTTGGATGGCCTGCATAATTCTTGCGTATGTCTTTTGTAAATCTTGGGTTTCAAAACGGAGGTTTCCCGTCTTGATGATTTTAAGGTTTTCTTGCTGGGGTCGCACCACTTCATTAACAGGAGGTGGTGGAGAATTGAGGTCGGAAGCAGATGCTTCGGCTGTCTCATAATCTTCGGAATATAATCTGGACTCGTTTGTGTTTTCGCACGAAAGTGCTAGGAATAGCAGGCAACTAAGAAGGAGTAATCGCATCGTTAAATCGTTTTAAGAGTTTTACCATCGCCTTAGAAACTTCGTGTTGTGTAAGTTCCTCACGGCCCGTATAGATAATAAGCATAACAAATGTCGTGCCTTTTGTGTCTATCACTCCTTTATTTAAACGATATGCCTCTCGCATCAAGCGTTTTATACGGTTTCGGTGCACAGCGAGTTTAAAATTGCGCTTAGATATGGAAACGCCCACTTGCGCCTGTAATCTCAAATCCTGAGTTTCTGGCGAAAGCTCCTCGGGCAAATACACCATCCTGAGCGGATACGATTTTACAGACCTTCCCTCTTCAAAAAGTCGCTCGATACGTTTTTTTGATTTTAATTTTTCTCGTTTTGGGTAGGTGTTGCGCATTAAGGGCAAAGATAGTTTTAAATCTTAAGGACGAGAATTGTTCTTATGAGTGAAAACAGCGCATCAAATGTTGGAAAAAACGCAATTATTCGGAATATTTCCTATAATTTTGAACTATGGAAGAACTCGAAATCGTTAAGATTAAACGCGCCAAAGCAAATTATGGCGGGAACATCTCTATGCAAACGGGTTTTCCCAGTCCTGCCACGCATTATCTGGAGCCCACCATAGACCTTAACCGCGCGCTGAGCAATTGTGCAGATGCTACGTTCTTTATTAGAGTCAAAGGGGAAGCTTGGAAAGATTTCAATATTCACAAAAACGATGTACTCATCGTAGACCGTTCTATAACCCCTACGGCAAATGCGCTCGTGCTGGCTATTATTGAAAAGGAATTTCAAGTGAAGCGATACAGCGAGCTCATTGACATTGAGTTTGAACTATGGGGTGTCATTAACTATATCATACACAAACCGCAATGATAGCAATGGTAGATTGTAATAGCTTTTATGCTTCTTGTGAGCAGGTCTTCCGGCCTGACCTCAAAGGGAGGCCTATTGCTGTTTTGAGCAACAATGACGGCTGTATCATTGCCAAAAATGCCGAGGCCAAAGCCCTAACCCACATCAATTATAAAGAACCACTTTTTAAGATTAAACATATTCTTAAGGCCAATGATGTGACAACCTTTTCTTCCAATTACACGCTGTATGGAGATTTGTCTAAACGTGTGATGAATGTCCTGCGGGAATTTTCGCCAGATGTAGAAGTCTATAGTATTGATGAATCTTTTCTTAATCTGGAAGGGTTCACACATCTGGACTTGGAAGACTATGGAAAGCAAATTAAAGAGCGCGTATATCGCCTCACGGGAATTCCTGTAGGTGTGGGTATTGCGCCGTCCAAAGTGCTGGCAAAATTGGCTAACAGAATGTCCAAAAAAATCCCTAGATACAATCACGTATGTGTCCTGCAAACCGAAGAAGACCGCATCGAGGCGTTGCAATGGGCAGAAGTGAAAGATATTTGGGGACTAGGTAAAAAACACCAACAGCGCCTTCAATCCATAGGGGTTTATAATGCTTATCAGTTTAGCAAGCTTCCGGTTACGTGGGTACGCAAGGAAATGACTGTGGTGGGAGAACGATTATGGCGCGAACTCAATGGAAAATCTTGTATTGCTTTTGAAACGCTTCCGCGAAAGAAAAAGGGGATAGGGACGGCAAAGTCCTTTGGTAAGAAACTATCCGACCTCAGCACCATAGAAGAAGCCTGCGCCTACTACATCGCCGAGGTCACCGAAGTCCTGCGTGCGCAACGTTGCGCCACTTCTTGCTTGCAAATATTTCTTACGACCAACTATCACAGCGCTTACGACAGCCAGTACGCAGATAAGGTCACCATAAACCTTCCCATTCCCACAAACAATACGTTTACTTTAATCAAAGAAGGGAAAAGCGCCTTAAAAAAGATATACAAGGAAGGATATCGCTATAAGAAAGTAGGTGTAAATCTGCTTGGCATCGTCCCCGAAGATGAGATTCAAGGTAATCTCTTTATGCCTTGTACTTCTAAAAGTGATGCGCTGGTCAAAACCGTAGATTCCATAAATAACCGCTACGGAAAAGCCACCATAAGCTCCGGCCGAAGTGGCACAAAAGTTAGTAAAAAGCAATGGGAGCTCATTAAAGAGGAGCGCAGTCCGAGGTTTACTACGCAGTGGGATGAATTGCTGGAAATTGGTGGTTAATTGAATTCAAATAAAAACCTCAGCACTTATGTACTGAGGTTTCTTAAAATTTCGCGAAAGCGTTATCCTAAAATTACTTCTTCCACATATTATTCTCGCGATTAATATCTGCCATTAATCCTGTAGGATCAATCATCAGGGCATCAATTTTGCTCAAAGGAGCGTCTATTGTAAAAGTGTACGTAGGATTTGTCCACGGCCAATCTTCCAGTTGTGTTCTCGGTACGTTTGGCGTAGGGTTTTCCTTTTCGGCGCGCATCATTCTTAATGGGATGTAATACGACTCGTCCTTGTTGCCCATTTTTACGTATAAATCTATAGGCATAGGCATAAGTCCAATACGCTCTAAGGTAATTTCGGTTTTTCCGTCTTTCTCCTCTACTCCTTTTATGGCGTAGTCTATGGTATTTGTAGTTTGCGTCCAATCTTGTAAGTACCAATCTAATTGCATTCCTGAAACTTTCTCAGCTGTACGTTTGATGTCGTTTGGCGTAGGATGTTTGAAAGCAAAATCATCAAAATATTTTTTCAAAGTCTTGTCCAGATTCTCCTTCCCGATAATGTATCCTAGTTGGCTCAAGAAAATTGATCCTTTGCTATATGCGGCTACGCCATAGGCAAAGTTGCGCTCGTAACGGTCTGCGTGAGTGGTTTGTGGTTGTTCAAAACCGCTGGCGACTAATCTATAATATCCGTTATAAGAACCTGCAACCGGATTATTTGCATTTTTATTCATTATCTCATCTTCGGCCATAGAGGATATGTATGAAGTAAATCCTTCGTCCATCCACTCGTGCTTTGCCTCGTTAGAGGCTAGCAAAAACTGAAACCAAGTATGCGCCATCTCGTGAGCAGTTACTCCAAAGAGGCTGTCAAAATTACGCTCGCCTGTTATCAGAGTACACATCGCATACTCCATACCGCCGTCTCCGCCCTGTATCACGGAGTATTGCTTGTACGGATATTCTCCTACGTGCTCATTAAAGTACGTTAAAAGCTCCGCCGTTTTGGGCTGAAGTTTTTTCCAATTTTCGGCAATTTCTGGATTACGCTTGTAGAGGAAATGCAATTCAACACCATTGTCTGCAGTAAGTCTATCGTGTATGTAATCTGGGTCTGCAGCCCACGTAAAATCGTGCACATTAGGCGCAAGAAAGTGCCAAGTGAGCTTTCCTTTTTTCATTTTTCCAGGTTTTACCCCTTCATTTTGATAGCCGTGACCTATTTCATTGTTATTCTGCAAGTATCCTGTCCCACCTATAGTATAATCCCCGTCAATGGTGATTTTTACGTCAAAATCTCCCCAAACGCTGTGAAACTCGCGAGCGATATAAGGATGTGCGTGCCAGCCTTCAAAATCATACTCGGCCATTTTAGGATACCACTGTGTCATTGAGAGCGCTACGCCTTCGGCATTGTTACGGCCACTGCGACGGATCTGCACAGGAACCTGTCCTTTGAAATCCATATCAAAAGTAACGCTCTGTCCAGGCGCAATAGGTGTCGCAAGTTTAACTTCAAGTACGGTTCCGGCAACTTCATATTGCAACGGTTTGCCGTCTTGCTTTAAACTGTTTACTCTCATAAAACCGATTTCATCTGGCTTGAGCTTGCTTATGCGATCCTTTACTCTTCCGTCAGGATCTGCAATGTTTCTAGAACGCACGTCCATCTCACTTCCAGGCTGAAAAGCGTTGAAGTAAAGGTGATAAAATACCTTGTCCAGCGTGTCCGGTGAGTTGTTTGTGTATACCAATTTCTGAATTCCGTCGTACTGGTAATTATTCACATCCATGTCGATTTCCATCTTGTAATCGACGTGTTGTTGCCAGTATGCGGTATTGTTTTGTGCGTATGAGTCCGCTTTCGCGAAAGCGAAAAAAACCACCACCGCAACTACTTTAATTAGATTATTCATTTTTTATTTCTGTAAAGATGCCAGTTTAAAGGCGTTATACATATTTACCATCGTTCCCGATTTAGACAACGCGCTGAACTTTGCGCTATTTGCAGGATCACCCCCTACAACAACCGAAGTTCCCGTTGTTAAACCACTCTTCATAATGATTTCTTTGATTCTATTTGCCTTGATGTTAGGGTAATAACTGCGCAACATTGCTGCCACACCAGCCGTGTTAGGTGACGCCATAGACGTTCCTTGTAAGAAAGAATAGGTATTATTAGGTGTCGTTGCCCAAATTTTTACTCCTGGTGCAAAAACGTCTACATTAGACTTCCCGTAGTTTGAAAAAGAGGCAACGACATCACTTCCGTATTTAGGCCCTATTGCACCTACCGTGAGGAACGTGTCTGCCATTTCGGTTACGTTATCAAGCTGATCGTTAGGATAAACTCTGTTTGTAGGATCGTCTAGTGAAAGCCCTTCATTACCTGCTGCGTTTACGATGAGTACATCATTTTTTGCAGCATACTCAATCGCTTCATAAACCCACTCCGGGTTTTGAGCATAGTATTTTCCGAACGAAGTGTTGATCACTTTTGCTCCATTATCCACTGCATATCGTATGGCGAGTGCAATATCCTTATCATACTCATCTCCGTCTGGCACAGCACGCAGTACCATCAAACGAATGTTATCATTTGCAACACCATTCATCCCGATACCGTTATCACGTTGTGCTCCAATGATACCAGCCACGTGCGTCCCGTGACGGGCGCCTTCAGGGTCTGGGCCTATGACATTGTTGTTTCCGTAACCGCGAGTGTTCCAATTGTAAGGATCGTCACCTAATACCGTTCTGTAATCCTTATCTAAGAAAAAGTTATTGCTTAGCTGATCGCTGAATTTATCTATCTCCTTTTGTAAAACATCAATAAATTTAGGAATGGTCTCCTCGTAGTTGAGCATTTGAGATAGAAAGCCTATGTGGTTTTGCATCTCAGCATCTGGGTTTTTGATTCCCTTAAGCTCCTCTGCGCTATAATCTTCTTTTCCTAGTTCTTTAACAACGGCAGGGTGTGACCTGTTAAGTTGCGCCATAATCTGATCATAACGCTGCTTTGTTTGTTGCACCTCCGTCACTTTTTCTTCGTGCTCTGCAAGTGCTTTTTTATACGTTTGGAAGATTTCTTTTTGATTTGCAGGAACATCTGCAATTGTCTTTCCTTTAAACTGCGCATCGTAGCGACGGATGATACGTCTAAATTCTAGGTGCTCTTCCTCGATATCTCCTAAGAAGTTCCAACCGTGGATGTCATCTACATATCCATTGTTATCATCATCTTTCCCGTTGCCCGCAATCTCTTTTGGGTTTGTCCAGATTTTATTTTTGAGATCTGGGTGGTTAATATCAACCCCACTGTCAATTACCGCAACAATTACTTTTGATCCAGATTTTCCTGGAAGTAACTCTGCGTAGGTCTTCTCTACACTCATTCCTGGAATGGTATCTGACACGAGATCTTTATAACTCCAGGCTTTTTCTTCGGCTTCGGAGAGTGATCCTATCTTAAGCGGATTTGTGTCCACATTTTCCACAGGAACTGTTACCAGAGGAGCTGCAGAGTCACAAGCGGTAAACAGCGCTGTGGCTGCCGCGAGTATCATCAATGATTTTGCTGTATGTAATTTCATAAGTTAAGTTTAAAATATTTCGTTTATAGTAAAAGTATCTTTAAGACGTACACCTTTTTCTGTTTGTTGTACGGTAATGATTTCATTGTGTGCGTCGTGTTCAAGCCAGAGATAGTAGCCTTGATCTGCCGCTGTATTTAGGAAAATCTCTTTTTCATCTAGTGTGAGCAGAGGTCTCGTATCATACCCCATCACAAATGGTAATGGTAAGTGTCCCGCTGTAGGCAGTAAATCTGCCATAAAAACGATAGTTTTATCTTGGTATGTGATATGCGGAATCATTTGCTTTTCGGTATGCCCATCGGCAAAAAAGATGCCGAAATCCAACTCCGATCTTTTTTGAAACTGACCCCCCTCTCTTGATATGAATTTAAGCTGCCCACTTTCTTCCATAGGCAACAGATTTTCTTTTAAGAAAGATGCTTTCTCGCGACGGTTAGGCTGTGTGGCCCATTTCCAGTGATTTTCATTTGTCCAGAACGTTGCATTTTTAAATGCTGGTTCATATCCCGTGTGGTCCTTATTCCATTGCACTGAACCACCACAATGATCAAAATGGAGGTGCGTCATAAACACATCTGTAATCTGATCGCGATGGAAACCGTACTTTTTTAAAGAAGCGTCTATGGAATGATTTCCCCACAGATGATAATATCCAAAAAACTTTTCAGATTGTTTGTTTCCCATCCCCGTATCAATTAGAATCAACCTGTCACCGTCCTCTATGAGCATACACCTTGCGGCGATATCGATCATATTATGAGCGTCTGCGGGATTCGTTCTGGTCCATAAAGATTTAGGCACCACGCCAAACATCGCGCCGCCATCAAGCTTAAAATTTCCTGCTTCTATCGGGTAAATCGTCATAGGCTTTATGGACTTAAAGGGAGCGTTTTTGAGCGTGTGGTTTTATTCTTTTTTAATACGCTTTCGCGAAAGCGTAAAAAACATCCAAAAAAAAGGCTTTGTTTTCTCCCGTAAAAATCCCTGCAAAATAACGAAAATGCGCTTTTTAGCAGGGCAGTGCGCTTCCTTTTTAACAAAGATTTGTAACTTCACGAATTACCGAAATAGCAGAAAAAGACTAATATCGCAACCAAACTAAAGACCAATGTTAGAACTCGCCGGAATTATCATCTTGGGAATTATTGCACAATGGGCCGCCTGGAGACTCAAGCTCCCTGCTATTTTGCCCCTCTTGCTCATCGGACTTTTTGTAGGGCCTATTTCAACGTTAATTTCTGAGGATGGTACGAAGTGGATACAGCCTATCTGGAATGGCGAGGAAGGTCTTTTTCCTGGTGAAAGTTTGTATTGGTTTGTGTCACTAGCGATTTCCATCATTCTTTTTGAGGGTGGACTTACGCTCAAACGTGATGAAATAAGAAATGTAGGTCCCGTAATCACAAAGCTTATCTCTATAGGGAGTCTTGTAACCTTTGTGGGAGCAGGTCTAGCCGCGTATTGGATTTTTGGATTAAGCCTTCAGATTTCTTTGTTATTTTCTGGACTTATAATTGTTACGGGGCCCACGGTAATCTCGCCTATTCTCAGGAATGTGCCGTTAAAAAAAGATATTTCTACGGTATTAAAATGGGAGGGGATTTTAATTGATCCCATAGGGGCGCTCGTTGCCGTATTAGTATACGAATTTATAAGCGTAGGAGAAGGTGCGGCCTTTACGAAGACTGCGCTTATTGAGTTTGGGAAGATTGTACTTTTCGGGAGTACTTTTGGGTTTACTTTTGCCCACGCGCTCGCTTTTATTGTTAAGAAAAAACTTGTTCCTCACTACCTGCTCAACGTATTTACTCTAGCCGCTGTGCTAGGCGTTTTTGTGATGTCAGACCAGTTTGCACACGAGTCAGGACTTCTTGCTGTTGTGGTAATGGGAATGGTGCTCGGTAACACAAACCTTCCTAACATCAAAGAGCTTCTCTACTTTAAAGAATCTCTTTCTGTGTTACTTATTTCAGTATTATTTATACTGCTGTCTGCAAATATGAATCTAGAAGATCTTGAACTGTTGTACCGCTGGGAAACGGCCGTTCTCTTTCTAGTGGTAGTATTTGTCATTAGACCCATCGGTGTGTTCTTAAGTACATACGGGTCTGACTTACAGCTCAACGCAAAGCTTTTTATAAGTTGGGTCGGGCCTCGTGGTATCGTGGCGGCAGGTATTGCCTCGCTTTTTGGGTCTAAGCTTCTTCTAAAAGGAGAACCTGGCGCAGAATATATTACGCCTCTTGTTTTTATGATTGTATTAGGCACCGTATTACTCAATGCAACCACGGCGCGGATTTTTGCCAAAATGGTAGGCGTATTCCTCACTAAATCTGAAGGCATCCTAATCATAGGCGCATCAGAAATGCCTCGTCTTATCGCAAAGTATTTACAAAAAAATGGACGTCACGTGGTACTGCTGGATAGTAACACAAATAATGTGAGTACTGCAAAAGAAGCTGGTCTTACCTCTATGGAAGCCAATATTTACTCCGACGATCTCACGGCAGATATAGAACTCAACGATATAGGCTATTTAATGTCTCTTACTGGAAATAGCGAAATCAACAAATACTCCATCAACCGATTTAGACAACAGTTTGGAGAAAACGGAGCATATCGCTTGATTTCAAAACGAGAAATGGATAATGCAGCACAGGTTCCTAAAGAAGGATTATTCTCTGCCACAGATGATTTTATCAGTATGACAGAAGTTACTCGTAATTATCCTTCAATTAATGAAATAGAGATCAACTCGGCAGACGATTATCGTAAGATCTCTGAGGTTATCGCCAAAGACGAGGATATGGTGCCTCTGTTTGTAAAGGAAAAAGATGGTACCATCGATATTATAAGCTCTTTTGTACAGGAACTTGAACTAAAGTCCTTTGAAAAGTGTAAAATTGTTTACCTGGGAAAAATCCTAGAAGATAAGCAATTACAGGAGCTTAGTTTAGGGGAGGAAAAGGTTGTTGAAAAGATGGAGGAGTAATTTGTTTCAATTTTATGAGTTTTAAAATCAAGTATCTTTTATCCTCTCTAATGCTTATTTGGTGCTTTTCATGTGTGCCGGATCTGACTTGCAAAGATTTTAAAACAGGAGAGTTTTACATTCCGAGCCTTGAACCTAATGTTGAGCAATACATTGTTTATCGCGAGTTAGGAAGTCAAACAGAGTGGAAAAACAAAGCCAATAATGGTAATGCTATCTACGAAAATATCTCTTGGATAGACGAATGTTCATATAATCTGACTTTTGATACGACTCGAATGAAATTAAACGAAACCCAGCAAATCATTAATAATGCTGGTGGCATCGTTGTTGAAAATAAAAGTATAAATGGAAACTGTATGCTTTATGTTGCTAGGATGACCGTAAAGGACAATAAGGATATTATACAAGAGGGAACTATTTGTAAAAAGAAATAAAAACCATTCCTTCAACTATCTGAGCAATTCATCGCCAGCCTATAATACTTCTTACGATAGAAGTATATAAGCGCCAGTGCTCTAAAAAGCATCCAGACCACAAAGGCAATCCAAATCCCTATAATTCCCCAACTAAAATAATCTCCTAAGTATAAGGTGGGGACAAAACCTATAAAAGTTGCAATGAGCAACGTATTTCTAAGCCATCCCATTTCTCCTAATCCCTTAAAAATAGCATCCAGTGTAAAAGCAAGTGCGTTTATAGGTTGCATCAAGATGACTACAAAGAAAACGCTGTAAAACACGTGCAAAACTTCTTGCTCGTTGCTAAAAATTCTCCCCAGGGGATAATATAACAGCCCACAGATTATCATTAATCCTAGTGCCACAATAAAGTTGTAACCCACCACTTTTTTTGTGAGTTCCCAGAGCGTTGTATAATCCCTTGCGCCTAAGAGGCGACCGCTTAATAGGTTTCCGGCGGCACCATAGCCGTCCAGAAAGAATGCGGTAAATAACCAAATGTTAGCCGCAATGGTGTGTGCGGCAACCGTTGCGTTTCCTATGTCAGTAGCTTCTCTTACAGCGAGAACTAGCGCAACATTAAGTGCAAAGGAGCGCACAAAAAGGTTTGCGCTCATAGAAACTAATCGTTTTATCTCTGGATGCAACGGAAAGCGTAAATGTAGTGAAATATCAGTTTTCACAAGCAGGAGTATCATCGCTAGCAAAGCCATAACGCCCTGAGAAATTAAACTCGCCCAGGCAGCACCTTTTACGGCCATTGCTGGTACAAACCCTTCCACTCCATAGACGAGCAGGAAGTCCAGTCCGATGTTTAGACCAGCCCCTATGATGGCAACGATCATAGGCCAAAACGTATTTTGTAACCCTCTAAATATCCCAAATACGGCAAATGTGAACAAGGTGAGTGGAAATCCCCAAACTCGAATGTTGTAGTAGTCTATGCTCAGATCTAAGACCATTCCTGAGGCATTGAGCAAAATAAAGATTTCCTCAACAACAAAGTAAGTTCCGCCCAACACAATAAGACTCAAGAGAATATTAAAGTAAATTGCCTGTGCTGGGAGGACTTTAATGTCTTCTATTTTTCCCGCACCTAGATTCTGAGATACGATTGCCGAAATCGCACTACGTGTCTGTCCTAAAATCCAAATAAGCATCGAAAGAAACGATCCCACAATCCCTACTGCTGCCAAAGATTCTGTACTAAAGTTTTCCATATTCCCGACCACCGCGGCATCTGTACTCGACAAGATAGGCTCTGCTATTCCTGCAATTATTGCTGGTATCGCCAGTTGCTGGATACGTTTAAAGGAAATATCTATTTTAGACAAAGGTTGTGGTTTTTTAGAAGGTGCAAAGGTAGGGTTTTAAGGGACGTAGGAACGACCTGCGCTGCGCTAGGTTGACATAGGACGTAGGACTAAGCTCAATGCAAAAATCAAAGCTTTTCATTATTTCCTTAGTCTTATGTCATACGTCAGATTGCGCTAGGAATCAAGATCTACATCATACCCGCAAACTAACTCAAGACGTGCTCATAACAATAAAATGGATGCTCACTCTGCTTAGGAAAATAGATGTTTCCCAGCTTTTGGAAGCCTAACCCTTCATAAAATTTTTGGTTGCGTTTGTTCTGGGAGAAAGTGTCCAGACGTATGGAGGTTGCTTTTTTTGCTTTCGCGAAAGCGTAAACATACTCCATTAATATATGTGCGTTTCCCTGTCCCTGATGCTGGGGATGTACCGCTAGCCTGTGAATGTAGAGGTTTTTTCCATCTGGAGTGAGCCACTGGATATCATCATACTCGGCATCCTTAAATGTTGAGATTACGAGTGTTCCTATGATACTTTCTTGTTCTTTAAGCACATAGAGTTCTTTGCGTGCGATATCATTTTCAAAGGCCTCTTGGGTGGGGTAATGCTCGTTCCATTGATAAATGTTGCGGGCTATCATTTCTCTTGCGCACGCTCTTGTAAGAGATAGAATTTCAGGGATTTCAGACATTTGTGCGGGTACAATCACAGATATAAAGTATTTTTGCTGTCGAAAGTAACATAATCTTTTCCAGATGAAAAATATTCTCGTTCCTATAGGTTCTTCAAAAGGTGCTGTAAACACACTACAATATGCTATAGATCTCGCACAGCTAGTAGATGCAAATGTGTATGTCATTTCTGTTTTCCAAGAATTCTCAAAAGCGGGTAGTGCCACAAAACTCAACACTATCCTAAAGGAAGACTCAGAAAACCGATTAGACGAGGTGGTAAGCAAAGTAGACCACAAAGGCGTTTCTGTAGTCGCACACCCCATAAAAGGCGGTGTTGTAGATGGTGTAGAGCGTTTTAATAAGCACGTTCCTGTGGACCTGATGGTGTTGTCGCCACGCAGTAATTCTATACGAGAGGAAGTTTACTTGGGAAATACAACAGGAAAACTTGTAAAAGGAACTAATATTCCCGTGCTTATAGTCCCTGACAACGAGGCGTTTTCCGAGCCCTCTCAAATCCTAATGGCTTTTAAGAACGGAAATTTTGATAAGAAAAAACAGCTGGAGCCTTTGCGCAAAATCCAAAAACATTTTGGTACAGAGGTACATCTCCTTCACGTAGATACTCCAGAGAGTACTGAAGAGATGCAAGGTTTAAGTGAAGATCTAAAAGCGATGAGTAGTTCTTATACAACGACCTCTAATGCAACCACCTATCAGGGTGTTCTTGAGCATTTTCAGAACATCAATCCTGATATGGTTTGTGTGGTGCGAAGAAAACGTGGTTTTTTCAAAAAGCTTTGGGAAAAAAATGTAGTTTTGAAAAAGGAATTCTTTACTTCAAAACCGCTTTTAATATTGAGAGTTCAAGAATAGGTTTTTTCGCTTTCGCGAAAGCGAAATTACTTTAAATGGGGGATTAGCTCAGTTGGCTAGAGCGTTTGACTGGCAGTCAAGAGGCCACCGGTTCGAATCCGGTATTCTCCACAATCACTCACAGCTGTGAGATGGATTGAAGCTTTAAAAATTCGTTGAGGTTTCTTAACGGATTTTTTTTGTTTTATGAAGTGAGTGAAACTCTAAATTCTTTATTGTGAAAATTATAACATCAAACTCAGATTCTTTAATATTTCTTTAAACCATTTCAATAGTTCTTTATGGTATCTTTAGATATAACTAAAAAACAGATATTATGAACAGCACAGAGCTAGAAGGAAAATGGAATCAGATTAAAGGAGATTTCAAACAGAAATATGGAAAAGTAACTGATGATGACACCAAATTTGCAGACGGAAAATTTGACGAAATGCTAGGTCGTCTTCAAGAGAAAACAGGAAAAGCCAAAGAAGATCTCAAGAATGAGATCGAAAAATGGTAAAACCTTTATACACTTAACATTAAAATGCCGACATTTCTGTCGGCATTTTTTATTCTGTAAATAGAGCTTTGAGCTCTGTAGCATCTGCTGGCTTCATTTTTCCTGCAATCACGAGACTCAGTTGCTTTCTTCTTAGTGCTCCTTCAAATCGTTCTTTTTCCAAATCTGTTTCTGGAACTACTTGAGGTACTGGTACAGGTAGTCCTTGCTCATCTACCGCAACAAAAGTATATATTGCTTCATTTGCTTGTGATTTTAAGCCGCTTTCACGGTCCTCTATCCAAACGTCTATAACTACCTCCATAGATGTTTTAAAAGCTCTAGAAATCTTAGCCTCTACAGTGACTACACTTCCTAAAGCAATCATCCTATTAAAGGCTACGTGATTTACAGAAGCAGTTACGACTATGCGTCTAGAATGCCGTCTTGCAGCAATACTAGCCGCTCGATCCATACGAGCTAGTAATTCTCCTCCAAAAAGGTTTCCCAATGGGTTTGTCTCACTAGGTAGCACAAGGTCAGTAAGTATCGTTTTTGAATCGCTTGGTACGCGAGGTTCCATAAGTTTTATTTTTGCTGCAAAGGTATGGAAAAGGGCGTGTTTTTTTCTTTATGAAACACTTTGCCTAAGCAATTCTATCTTAATAGGTGAATCTGTTTGCGATTGTTTGGGGGTCAACTTGAATTGTCAAACCATCCAATATAGCTTAAAAAAGAACCCCATTAAATCATAAAAATCTAACGGGGTTACCTTAACACTTAAAAAAACTTTTTATGCCTCACAGCTCGCGCAATCTTTCTTTTGCTTGAACTTCTGAGCGGCGTTCATACTGTGTTGATAGTACAGTGATTTTAATCCCAGTTTCCAGGCGGTAACGTGAAGCTTGTTCACCTCTTTTGTAGGCATATCTGGATGGACAATGATATTTACAGACTGCCCTTGGTCAATGTGGTTTTGACGGTTTGCAGCTTGATAGATAATATCCATCTGATCAATCTCTGAGTACGTTTTAAACACTGCTTTTTCTTCTTCTGTTAAGAAGTCTACGTGCTGTACTGAACCATCGCGGTCACGTATATCGCGCCACACATCTGGTGTATCCATTCCTTTTTCTTGCAACAACTCTACAAGATATGGATTCTTTATTGTGGTCTTGATTTTTGCAATATCCTTTACGTAAATGTTAGACCAGATAGGTTCAATTCCTTGCGAAACCTGACCCAAAATAAATGCAGATGACGTTGTAGGAGCAACTGCGTTAAGCGTTGTATTTCTTCTTCCGTAACCCTTGAGCACTTCTGGTTCTCCAAACATTCCTGCAAGCTCCTCAGAAGCTTTATAAGAGCGTTCTTTAATCTCTCTAAAGATTTCACTATTCAAGTCATAAGACTGCTGACTGTTGAAAGCAAGTTTTTTAGATTGTAAAAGAGAATGCCATCCCAAAGCACCTAATCCTAAGGCTCTATTTTCTTTAGCAAAGTTATAAGCACGCTCCATAAAGAGGAACGTCTGGCGGTCTTCTCTACTTTCTGATTCTTTATATGATTCTAGTTTTTCCAAAAACTCAGTAATTACCGCGTCTAAAAAGAAGATCATCGTCTCCACGGCATCTGTATCCTTCCACTTATCATAGTGAAGTACATTTATACTAGAAAGTACACAAACAAATGACCAATCATCATTAGACGGAAGCATAATCTCTGTACAGAGGTTACTTGCGTATATAGGGTGATTTTTGTCTTGATATACATCTGCAGCGCCATTGTTTGCATTGTCCGTAAAGAATACATACGGGTATCCCATCTCACCACGAGACTGGAGTACTTTTGCCCAAACGGTTCTTTTTTGCACATCGCCAGCAATCATTTCATCCATCCACGCATTTGTCACGGTAACTCCGTGTGTGAGCTCTTGGATAGGGTTTCCTTCGCTTCCTATTTCTAAGAATTCCATAATATCCGGGTGATCTATAGGTAAATATGGTGAGAAACGACCACGACGTACAGATCCTTGACTCACGACATCTACCATAGATTCAAAAAGGCGCATTACGTGTACTGCACCAGAAGCTTCTCCATTATTACGGATAGGCGCTCCCCTGTGGCGTATTTTACCAAAGTAACCAGAAGTTCCTCCCCCTAACTTAGACATCATCCCCACCTCAGACTGGGTGAAAAGAATATTTCCTATGTCATCACTTATGTGTGAACCAAAACAACTGATAGGCAACCCACGCTTTTTCCCAAAGTTAGACCATACTGGAGATGCCAGCGAGTAGTAACCCTCAGACATATAGTGGTAAAACTTATCTGCATATCCAGGAATTTTCAGAATTTCTTCAGCACGCTCTGCCACCTCACGTATGCGCTGCTCTGGAGAAACACCTTCGGTAAGGTATCCTGCTTCTAAAAACTTGCGACTGTTCTCATTGAGCCACTCAAAGCTGTTTGAGCCTGACTCATTTGCTTGTGATAACGCCTCTTTTCTTGCGGTTACTAAATCCTGGTTAGGAGTTGTTTTTTGCTGGTCTTGTAATGTGGTTTTTTCTTTTTGCATGGTCTAAAAAAGGTCGTCGCTGGTTATACTTTGTGTTCTTTTGCTATAATTTACAGAGCGCTTTACAAAGAAGTCGCCGTGCTTAGTTCCTATAATCTCATCATCAAACCACTCTGTCTCGTTTACAAGTGCTTCGTCTACTTCGAAAACTTTCTCGATACCGATACTCTCAAGAGACTTGTTGAAGCGATTCTTTAAAAATTCGTTTACAACTGCTTTCGGTAAGAAATCTAGTTCTCCCTCTTCAAAAATCCAGTCTACAAGATCTCCCTCTGCCTCAAAAGCGTCTTTACATAATTGCTTAATGTTCTCGTGATACTCTGGTGTGAACCATTCTGGATGTTCGGTTTGTAGTATTTTAATAAGGTCTATCCCAAAATCTCCGTGTATTTGCTCTTCCTTAGAAGTAGCCTCTACCACGTTTGAAATTCCTTTAAGCATATTCTTATGCTTGTTAAATGCCATGATAATTAAGAACTGAGAAAATAGAGACACGTGCTCTATGAATAGAGAGAACAGTAATACCGCCTCAGCATATTCTTTATTATCATCACTTTTTGAGTTGCGCAGGGCTGTCTCTAGATACTGCACACGTTTCATAATCACAGGCTTTTTCTTGAGCGCCTTAAATTCTGAATTAAGACCTAAAACCTCAAGAAGGTGCGAATATGCATCTGCGTGACGCACTTCACTCTCTGCAAAGGTTGATCCTACCGCTCCTATTTCTGGCTTAGGCATACGGTGGTACAAATCTCCCCAGAAAGACTTAACCGCAACCTCAATTTGAGAAATGGCAAGCATCGTGTTTTTTATCGCACTACGCTCAGTCGTCGTAAGTCTAGATTTAAAATCTTGTATATCGCTAGTAAAGTTAAATTCTGTATGGATCCAATACGAGTGACGAATTGCAGGAACGTATTCATACAACTGAGGATACTCATAAGGTTTAAGACTGATACGCTTTTCAAAAATATCTGTCTTGCGCTCCTGCGCTCTCTTGTTACGGTAAAGGATGTAAGCTTTTGCGGTTTCTGGGAAATTACCCTCCATAAGCTTCGTCTCAACAATATCCTGCACCTCTTCGATGGTAGGAATATAGTCTGCATCTCTCTCCTTGCGTTGCAGAAGTACTTTATATACTTCTATAGCAATGTTTTGAGCATCCTCGTGAGATCCGCGGTTTACGGCGGTCATTGCTTTAAGAATTGCTTCAGTGATTTTGTCTAGGTGAAAAGATTTTGTCTTGAAATTTCGCTTTACGATGTGAGTAATTTCCATAGTGCCCCAATTATGTTTTATTCTTATGCAAGAGTAAAGATCATATTTATTAAGAGGGATTTTTGGAATTTCTGTTAGAGGTTCTCAACAATTTAATTAACATTAATTTTACATTACGTCGCAAGTAGGTTTTATGCGCTTTCGCGAAAATGTTAAACTTTTTTACCCTTTCGGAAGCCCTATTTTTAGGCTGAAAGTTTAAGACGCTGAAAGGGATTTTTTTAGTTTTCAACAGCTTGAAAAGTGCTTTTGCTATTGTCTATCTGCGTAAAAAATCTATCTCGTGATTTCATAATACATCAATTCTGTATCATCGGTTTCGAGAGTAATCATTTTTACAAATTTTAGCTCAAGTTTTTCGAGCAAGCGACGTGAGCTGGTGTTTTCTTCTAAGGTGATGGCTCCTACTCTATCCAAATCAAATTTCGCGAAAGCGCCATCCAGCAAACACCTCGAGGCCTCATAAGCGTATCCTTTTTTCTCATACTGTGGCAGGAACGAAAATCCAATATCCACACCCTCAAGACCTTCACGATTATATAAACCACAACACCCCATAAGTGCTCCATCCTCCTTGCGTACGACGGTGTAATTTCCGTAACCCAATCGCTCAAGTTGTGGCATCATACGCTCTTTAATGTAATTTTCTGCATCTGTTATGCTGTGTACGTTCCGGTCTCCTATATATTGTATCCATTTAGGCATATTAAGGAGTTCTAAGATGAACGAAGCGTCATTGAGGGTTGCTGGACGGAGGTGTAGGCGTTCTGTGTTGAAGGTGGTGTAGTTCATTTAAAAAATTCTTTCAAGTCTATCTTATAATTCTTTTTGAAGATTTCTCGTTTGATTAAACTTGTTCATTTTTTTCATATACTTTCCTCTCGTCGTGCCTCCTCGTCGGAAGTAAGTAAAAACGAACCAAAAAAGTCTAGGCTTAACCAAATTTTATTAAAAATTTCCCTCACTACGGCGCAAACTAAAGGTATCTTCCTATCAAATTTATTTCTCTAATATCATAAATTTGGATTGTTCATAAAATCTGTGAGGCTGGCGCTAGTTTGCTTAACCCTACGTTCACATCATTTTTTACGTAAAATTCGCTTAGGCCATTTGAAGCCTCATAGTTTTATTCTCAGTTTAAAAGTTATACTAAAAATTACTAAACTAGATGTTTAACCACTAATTATAAAACTTCACTATCTTTAAAGCTATGCAATCGTTTCTAGATTTTTTTGAGTTTATGCCGGTGTGGCAAAAGGCGCTCTGGATTTTTGGGGTGCTTACGTTTTTCTGGATTTTAGAAGGGTACTATGCTTTCCGTGAAACGAGTTCAGAACAAGTCGCTCAAGTGGAATACAACAAATGGAAACACGCCAAAACAAATTTTGCCTTTCTAGCCTTTGTGATGATTATTAATGTAGTCTTTGGGCTAGCAACGGCAGGAGTTTTTATTTGGCTAGAAACTTCGCAGTTTGGACTTTTGCATCTTTTAGAAGGGCCTGTTTGGGTTGAAATATTATTGTCAATTCTCGTACTGGATCTCATCGCGCAATATGGTGTTCATTATTTACTGCATAAGGTGAAATGGATGTGGCGCCTGCACCTTATTCATCATAGTGACACGCATCTGGACGCTACTTCTGGGACTAGGCATCACCCGCTGGATTTTGTGATACGCGAACTTTTTGCCCTAGGCGCCGTGGTGATTATGGGAATGCCTCTCTCCTACTATTTCTTTTACCGTATACTCACCGTAGCTTTTACCTACTGGACGCATGCAAACATTAGAATTCCGGATAAAATTGACCGTGCCCTGAGCTGGATTATCGTTACTCCAACGATGCATAAATTTCACCATCATCACGAGATGCCGTGGACAGATACTAATTACGGAAATATGCTATCAATATGGGATAGAATGTTTGGTACCTTTTTATATGACGATCCTGATAAAATCGTTTACGGTCTGGACCTTGTTGATAATAAGCGGAGTGATGATTTGAAGTATCAACTGGGGTTGCCGTTTGATAAACGGGTGGAGTATAAGGACTAGTTGCTAAACAAATATTTCCAAGGGATTACAAACGGAAGTACGATAACCCAAACCAAAAAGAAAGTCGCCATACCACGAGGGTATTCTAAACCCTTTTGAATTGCTGGTACAGCCACCACTACAAGCCAAGAACCCTTATATATTAGTTGAAAAAGTAATACTAAACTCATTTTTTGAGGAAAGAACAATCCTATTATGGATAGGACAAAAATGGCAAACCATAAAGCTCCAATAAGTCTTATTCCTTCTGAATAAGCAATTGCATTTTCAAATACCGTAGCTACACCCTTAGTAGGATTAAATAAACAAGTAATACTAATCCATCCAGCGACTAAAATATTTGCAATATAAATTACTTTCAGACCTATCATTTCTTTTCTCTAATCATCCTTATATGAGGAATCCCATCCTCAAGATACCCCTCGCCTACGGGTTTAAAACCTAAATTTCTATAAAATATATCTAGATATGTTTGCGCAGAAATTTCGATAGATTTTTCCTCTAATGTCTCCTCAATATAATCTATAGAAGCTTGCATCACGTCATATCCATATTTATGCTTGCGCTCACTTTCCTTAACCACTACCCTACCGATGCTGGCTTTATCAAAATAATCACCTGCATTAAAAATGCGCGTATACGCCACAAGTTCGCTTTCTTTAAAACCGAGTACGTGTATGGCTTTTTGGTCCTTTCCATCCACATCTTGATAGACGCAATCTTGTTCTACCACAAAAACTTCGGCGCGTAGCTGGAGTAATGCGTAGAGTTCGCTGGTGAGTAATGCGTTAAAGGGCTTTATTTTAAAATTTAGGTTGGTTTTCATTTTTTGGTTTAATAAACTAGTTTTAGTAATAATTTATCTAACATCCATAAATTGTAACTTTTCATACAATTGTTCATTTTTTTCATTGCCAAAAAAACGAACCAAAAAAGGCTAGGCTTAACCAAATTTTACTAAAAATTTCCCTCACTACGGCGCAAACTAAAGGTGTCTTCTAGTAAAATCAAATTATCTAAAATCTAAAATTTTAATAATTCATAAAAAATGTGAGGCTAGCGCTAGTTTGCTTAACCCTACGTTCAAATCATTTTTTACGTAAAATTCGCTTAGGCCATTATAACCATCAAGAATAGAAAGATATCAACCTATTCTTTCTATTTATCTTATTAAGAAGATATCTTAAGAACAAGCTATCTTATCCACCCGTCTCTGATGACGTCCACCTTCGAATTCTGTATTTAAAAATGCCTTTACCATATCTACGGCTTGATTTTCTGAGGTGTATCTTGCTGGGATAGCGATGACGTTTGCATTGTTGTGCTCTCTGGCGAGTACTGCGATTTCTTTTATCCAGCACAGAGCACCGCGTACGCCCTGGTGTTTGTTTACGCTCATTGCGATGCCGTTTCCGCTCCCACAGATGACGATGCCAAAATCTGCCGTTCCATTTTCAACTTGGGTGGCAACAGGATGTCCAAAATCTGGATAATCCACACTCCCATCATCATCGGTACCGTAATTTGTAACATTGTGACCTTCGGCTTCCAGATAGGCTACAATTTTTTGTTTGTATGACGTTCCTGCGTGGTCGTTTCCTATGGCGATTTTCATAAGGGTTGTTTTAGAGGTGTAAAGTTAGGGAATTACGGGGTATGTGTAGGATTGCACGTGAAACAAGTTCAGAGTAAACTTTCGCGAAAGCGTAATTAGTACCATCACAACACACATTGTTCATATCTCCTGTCAAGCTGTGAATAGCGACAGGGGATAACTTCTCACGAGTTCTCATAACTTTATTTGCACAGTCCAAATAAAATAACAATACAGCGTAGGGAAGGACATACACAAATTAATCTGTCGCAAATTGCTTACATTTTTATGAGCCAAAATTGGAGTGATTTTTAATAACATTGCCCACTCATTTATGAGCAATTTATAGTCAACTGTCGTTATGAACAATTGTTAACAGCATATCATAAATCGTTTATTTTACGGACACTTACTTAAAATAGCAATGCTCATATCCCGTGAATAAGTATCAGTAAGTCACATTACCAACTTTCTCCCTATAAAGTTATACCGCTATTCACACGCTATAATAACCATCATTGTTTTTTAAAATTTATAAAAGAAAAAAATGGAATATATAATATGTGTTGATAACATAAATTGAAAAGAGGAATCTGAAGATAATTTTAAAAGGTGTGAGATTAGTATTTTGCTTTCGCGACTTGTTCTGAGCTTGTTTCAGGAAAAGCGTAAAAAATCTGATTGTGTTTGAGCAAACTAGTGTTTTCTGGCTCAGAAAATATCTAGGGGAAAGGAAAATCTTAACTCAAACTAGAAATCTCTTCCTGTTGAGATTTGTGCGTTTGTGGGGTAGAAGTTGAGTCAAAGGATTTATTGATATACAACGCTATTCCTATGATTCCAACTAGGAAAATAAGGATAAAAATAAGGGTCGATATGTTCAATCTCGGTGTAGTACGCATAGTCCTAAAGACTTAAAGACGTAGTAAAAGTATAAACGTTACATTAAATTTAAGATTTTTTTAAGATTTAACACTATTATTGTTAAAGAAATTGTGATTAAACCGTTGTTTTTGAGTTAAATAATTAAACAGACGCACTCTTGCACTACCTTTGTAAAAGTTCCTGATGAATTAAAAGGCCATCGCCATTGCGAGAATAGCCTTACTTTAGGGCGATAGAAAAATGAATGAATGAGTAATAAGAAAAGAAGGAGAGGAAATTCTAAAATTTCAAACCTCTCAGAAAGAATCATCCGGATCTTAAGGGATGACAAGAATAAAACCTTTAACCACAAGCAAATAGCGTCAAAAATAGGAGTAGACGACGCCTCCAGTCGCAACGATATTGTAAAAATGTTGCAACAGCTTAAAGCAAAAGAGCAAATCGTCGAGACAGAACGTGGCAAGTTCCAGATAGCGCCAAACAAGAATTACCACACGGGAATCGTAGATATTTCTAGTAAAGGTGGAGGATACGTAATGGTAGACGATCTGGAGGAAGACATTTACGTACCACCGCATCACCTTAACAAAGCCTTTAACGGCGATGAAGTAGAGGTATACATTTACCGCCAGCGTCGTAGCAAAAAGCACGAGGGAGAAATAACCAAAATCCTAAAACGCAAGACTGAAGAATTTGTGGGTGTGATCAAAATACACGACAAATTTGCTTTTGTACATACCTCAGACGAGAACAAGATGTATACAGATGTTTTTGTTCCGCTCAAGAAAATAGGCGATGCACAAGATGGAGATAAAGTTGTCGTAACCCTAGAAGACTGGCCCGAGAAGGCAGACAGTCCCTTTGGCCGAGTGACAAACGTACTGGGAAAACCAGGAGAACATAATACAGAAATTCACTCAATACTAGCTCAGTATGGCTTACCCTATGAATTTCCGCCAGAGGTGGAGGAGTTTGCAAACAAGATTGACACTTCTATAAAACCAGAAGAGATTGCAAAGCGTCGCGATATGCGCGATATATTGACCTTTACAATCGACCCGAAGGATGCAAAGGATTTTGACGATGCGTTGAGTTTCCAAAAGTTAGAAAATGGCAATTACGAGATAGGAATCCACATTGCAGATGTGAGTCACTACCTCACTCCAGGAACCATTCTGGACGATGAAGCTTATGAACGCGCAACGTCAGTATACCTTGTAGACCGCGTCGTGCCTATGTTACCAGAGATTTTGAGTAATGGAGCCTGTTCATTGCGACCACACGAGGAGAAATATACGTTCTCTGCAGTGTTTGAAATGAATCCCGCTTCCGCGAAAATTACCAATCAATGGTTCGGACGTACCGTGACGTATAGCGATGCTCGATTTGCCTACGAAGAAGCGCAGGCCATTATCGAAAGTAAATCTACCACCATCCCAGCCGAAGTATCTTTAACAGGAAAGGAATATCAAGTTTCTGAAGCGTTGAAAGAAGCCACCTTAGAACTCGATAGACTAGCCAAAATAATGCGCAACCAGCGTATGCGAGATGGTGCTATCTCTTTTGATAAAGTCGAAGTAAAATTCGAACTAGATGATGAAGCAAACCCAACAGGCGTTTTCTTTAAAACCTCAAAAGATGCAAACAAGCTCATCGAGGAGTTTATGCTTCTTGCAAACCGAAAAGTATCTGAATTTATAGGAAAACAAGATGTCAAAAAGACGTTTGTATACCGAATTCACGATGAACCGGATGATGAAAAACTTGCTGCTCTGGAGAAGGTTATCGGGAAATTTGGGTATAAACTTAATCTCAAGGATAGAAAAAGTACAACAGCATCACTCAATAAATTATTGTCAGACGTAAACGGTCGTAAAGAGCAAAATCTAGTAGACACACTTGCCATCCGTACAATGAGTAAAGCGGTGTATTCTACAGATAACATAGGGCATTACGGACTTGCTTTTGATTACTATTCGCATTTCACTTCACCTATACGTCGTTATCCAGATGTAATGGTACACAGACTCTTACAACATTATCTAGATGGTGGTAAAAGTGCTAGTGATGATAAGTATGAAGAACGTTGTAAGCATACTTCAAATATGGAAATGTTTGCCACAAAAGCAGAACGTGACAGCATAAAATATATGCAAGTCAAGTTTATGCAGGACCATAAAGACGAGGAATTCCTCGGAGTAATTTCTGGAGTAACCGAGTGGGGAATCTATGTAGAAATAATTTCAAACAAATGTGAAGGAATGGTACGACTGCGCGATATTAAAGGTGACCATTACGAATTTGATCAAGATAGCTACTCCATCGTAGGTCAAAAATCTGGAAGAACCATTACCCTAGGTGATGAGGTTTATGTTAAGGTAAAAGAAGCAGATTTAGTAAAGAAGCATCTTGATTTTACATTGATTGGGACGAAGGATGAGGTGGAATTAAAATCGAATAAGAAGTAAAAAATTGAACTAACACATTTTAAAAGAGCCCGAAGTGGCTCTTTTTTTACACCCTATTTTTTACCAAAATATTAAGAGAAACCCACCTTAATTTTGCGTTTTTTATTAAGGCTAAATTTAACAACCATAAGATGATATCATCCATAGAAAACATAGAATTAAAATACCTCACACTCGCAGACTACGAGGAACTTAAAAGTGCAATGATACAGGCATATTCTAATATGCCAGATATGTACTGGAACGAGCAACAAATCACTGCACTTATAAAGAAGTTTCCAGAAGGTCAGGTAGTAATAAAAATAGATGGTAAGTTGGCGGGTTGTGCCCTCAGTATAAAACTGAATGAAGCGACTTTTGACAATGTTCATACGTATCAAGACGTCACAGGGAATTACACGTTCAATACCCACAAACCAGATGGAGACATTCTGTATGGTATCGATGTATTTATAAAAACAGAATATCGTGGTCTCCGTTTAGGACGTAGATTATATGATTACCGTAAAGAACTTGCAGAACAGCAAAATTTAAAGGGAATCCTCTTCGGAGGGCGCATTCCTAACTATCACAAACACGCAGATTCCCTTACACCAAAGGAATACATAGACAAAGTTCGTCGCAAGGAAATACACGACCCAGTCTTAAATTTTCAGATTTCAAACGATTTTCATCCTGCCAAAATCCTAAAAGGATACCTTCCAGGCGATGGAGATTCGGGCGAATTTGCAGTACTCCTCGAGTGGAATAACATTTACTACGAGAAGAAGTCAAAAGTTGCAACGACTAAAAAGAAAGTCGTACGCCTAGGACTTATTCAGTGGCAAATGCGTTTGTACAAAGACCTGGAAGAACTGATGCAACAAGCAGAATATTTTGTAGATGCTGTTTCTGGTTATCGCTCAGATTTTGCCTTGTTCCCAGAGTTTTTCAACGCGCCACTTATGGCAGAAAATAACCATCTTCCCGTTTCTCAAGCGATACGTGAGCTTGCAAAACATACCGAAGAAATTGTGCAACGTTTTTCACAGCTAGCGATTTCTTATAACATCAATATCATCACAGGGAGTATGCCAGAAATTAAGGATGATTTGCTGTATAATGTAGGCTATTTGTGCAGACGTGATGGCTCTACAGAGCGTTATGAAAAACTTCACGTTACTCCAGATGAAGCCAAAGTCTGGGGAATGCAAGGCGGTCACGAGCTCAAATCTTTTGACACCGATTGTGGGAAGATTGGCATCCTGATATGCTATGATTCTGAGTTCCCAGAACTGAGCCGTCTCCTAGCTGACGAAGGAATGGACATCCTATTTGTTCCCTTCTTAACAGATACGCAAAACGGTTATTCCAGAGTACGTAACTGTGCCCAAGCAAGAGCGATTGAAAATGAGTGCTATGTTGCTATTGCCGGAAGCGTAGGAAACCTGCCAAAAGTGCACAATATGGACATCCAGTACGCACAGTCTATGGTGTTTACACCCTGCGATTTCTCCTTCCCCGCAAACGGAATCAAGGCAGAAGCCACCCCTAACACCGAGATGATCCTCATTGCCGACTGCGATATAGACTTATTGCGTAACTTGAATCAGTTTGGCGCCGTAAAGAACCTCAGAGATCGTCGTAAGGATCTATTTGAATTGAGGAAGAAAGAGATTAAATAGAAGTACGCTTTCGCGAAAGCGTAAACACAAACCTTAAAACCACGAACTATGTATCTTGAAAAAGCAAAACAGTATTTTCAGTCTGCAGGAATTTTACACTCAGAAGAGCAGTTTATAGATTACCCAGCAGTAATCGCTTACGAGAAAGAATTCCGCTGGTCGTGGATGGCGACACAACTCAATACGTTTATTGTGGTTTCAGATTTTGGAGACAAAGAGGTTGGTGTACAAGAAATAGAATACCATCTCAAGAATGCTTTTGAATACACAAAAACGCACTATAAAGGTTGGCCCAGAGGTCTGCAATCGGGGATAGGAGTCATTTCGATTATCACGTCAAGCAACATCACACCAGAGGCCAAAGCCTACTGCCACGGATTAAAATCTGGTAAAAAATGGGCAGGATTTACAGTTCCTGTGGTTGTAGATACCACAACAAACGAAGTCTTTAAATTTAAAAGCAACCCGATGTGGGGAAGAATATACTATCCACATTTTACAAAGCTCATTCAGAATACGGTGGGATAGTATTTTATGAAAACTAAGATTTGCCATTCTTGCAATAGAGGAATCACAGTTGCATACCGCGTTCGGTTAGGAAGTGGCAAACCTTGGGTTTTTGTATGTAAATCCTGTTGTGAGGAAAGTCAGCCCAAGGCTGGGTATACCTATGGTGGTACTTGGAAAGGGGCGAGGCATTAAAGATGAAATTAGTATCTACAACATATAAAGTCATCGCTCTAAGATATTTTGAAATTGCAGAGCACAAAGTGTACTCAGATTGGGCTACTGAAATGTTGATAGCTGGTTTTGATTCTGAGAATTTAGGTAGACTGGCGGGTGTTGAAAAAACATTTAATGAAGATGCTTTAAGTGAATTAGTTCGTAAAGTATTATCTGAATTCAAGGTTGAATTAGATGATGAATCTTTAGCAATTCAATGCTTTATTCGGTTAAGGATTCAACAATTGCTAGACAATATGATAGAATTAGAAACTGGCTTATTTAGTTTTAACAAGGCTTGTTTAAAAACTGATTATGATGAGGAATTGATGCCATTTTATCTTCTGTATCACGCATATATTTCATTAAAAGAAGAAGAAATACAGTTTTATTAGCCTAGCGCAAACAGATCAAACATTGATGCTATATGCGTTGAATACTTCAAAAATTGGCTAGTGGAAAATCCCTTACAACTGTAACAATCCAAAACCTTCTTTGTCTTTACCCCAAACAAAAGAAAATAACTATGAAATTCACACATACCCTCATTGCACTTGTTATAACCGCAATGGCTTACGCACAAAGCTCAATCAACAAAGACGTTGGCGATTTTACAGAGGTAAAAGTATACGACCGTATTGTCGTAAACCTCGTAAAGTCTGACGAAAATAAAGTCGTCATCACAGGAGCAGATGCAGACCAGCTGGTGGTGGTAAACAAAGATGGCGTACTTAAAATCAAAATGGAAATTGACCTCATTTTTGATGGAGACGAGACTTTTGTTCACGTGCATTACAACAACTTAAAAACCATTGATGGGAACGAAGGAGCGGTAATATCATCCAACGAGCTTATAGAGCAGGACAACATCGAGATCAAGATGCAAGAAGGCGCTAGGGCTAAAGTTGGCTTAAAAGTAAAAAACGCTAAAATGCGCGCCGTAACCGGAGGCATCATAGAAGCCAGCGGACTCGCACAATCCCAAGATGTTACCGTTAACACTGGAGGAATCTATGAAGGAAGAGACCTTGAAACCGAGAACTCAGAAGTATTTGTACAAGCAGGAGGAGAAGTAGAAGTTTATGCGTCCAAACTGGCAGATGTCACCATAAGAGCCGGTGGCGATGTAGATGTGTACGGGAAACCAGAAAATGTAAAACGTCGTCGCACCTTTGGCGGTCGTATTCGGATTATGTAAGAGTCGAGTGTCGTTCGAGCGGAGTCGAGAACACACTACATTGATACGTCTAAATTGACAAGTCTTAAGGGAATGGTTAACTTTGTGTAAAACCATTCCCTTTTTATGTTTCAAGACCTTCCGTTTGCGCTTACTTCTGGCTTTGTAATGGCGTTTATGATAGGTCCTGTTTTTTTTGTACTTATCGAAACGGCCGCGACCAAAGGTTTTAGAGCAGCAGTAGCCCTAGACACTGGAGTCATCCTAGCGGATATTTGCTTCATCGGGATTGCGTATCTCAGTAGTTATCAGCTTTTAGAAAATCTTAGTAATCAGCCAGGGCTGTTTGTGTTTGGAGGGGCGATTCTCATTGTATATGGACTTACCATTTATTTAAAAAGGCCGACACTAGCGGCCTTAGACCCTAATCGGACTAAAATCAAAAAGAAAGGATATTTACAGCTCTTTGTAAAAGGATTTCTGCTCAATTTTATCAATATAGGCGTACTTATCTTTTGGTTGGGAATCATCATTATCGTAGGACCATCAGTAGATGGGGATCCTAACCGGATAATGATATTCTTTACAGGACTCATCGGTGCTTTTATCATTACAGACCTCTGTAAAATCGTCCTCGCCAAACAACTCAAACGCTTCCTCACCCCACGTCGCATCTTTAAAACAAAAAAGGTACTTGGCTTATTACTTATTGTTTGTGGACTGGTACTCGTCGTAAAAGGCTTTATTCCAAAAGACCGTCTGGACATACAAAGCGGTTTTGAGAAATATATGGAAGAACAACCCACGATGAAGGAGATTCCTGAAGGGGAGTAGTGATGGTGGGTTCGCTTTTTATAAATACGTCTTTAGCGTATCGCGAAAGGGTTTATGCTTAAATCGTATACATTAAGTTTATCGACTATAAAGCTTATCATACAGTATGTTTTAAGCAAAACTTAATATTAAATTGTAAACTTAAGATTATGGCTTATTGTAAAAATAATTGAATATGCTTATGTAAATTATAGCTCCTACAATGAAAATCTTTGTAGAAGTGATAAATGTGAATTTCTTCTTGTGCTTATCCAACTAAAAACAAGGAATTTGAAAAGTTGTAATATATTTTCGTTTAATTATGGATTATTATAAAGCAGGATACTATTTAATGAAGACTCGACCAGTTAGATTCGGGACTTTTAAAGACAAGCACGTTTTGACTTGCAGTAGTTGCATAAATGTTAGTCTATTAGATACGTTTTCAAGACCTTGGACCATACATAAAAATGAGAAAGAAGAAGCAATCAATAGCTTAGGTATAAGTTATAAAATAATTGAATCAATTCATACTTGGACTAACCAAATGGACAGGGTAAATAAAATTGGATACCCCAATTTGTTTAATTGCATTAATTCAGCCCAGGAATATAGAGATAGATTTTTTCAGCACCTTAATGATATAAAGATTTTAGGCGTTTATTTACCAACAGTAGAGAAAAATGATTTTATTGAACATTTTGAACCGCAAAGTAAAGAAATGGGAGAAATAGGTTTGAGATATAATTTACGAAAACAGGAGTTAGATAATGATGAAGGGAATCTGCTCGGATTCGATATGATTGGTATAGAGATAGGTGGGGATTTTCATTCTTTTCATTGCCACGATTTATTTAAGGATTTGAAGAGTAATTGAGATATTGAACTTAACGAGTATGGATTAATTAGGAATGACAAAAATTGGAAAGATCTTGTTGAGTATATGAACGACAAAGACAAAGATTATGAACCTGTTCCTTGGTATTTTGCAAAAATTTAACTGATAAATAAATAGGATGTAACAGTAATTGAAAAGCGATAAACAAAGGAGGCGGATAGAGGGTAGTCTCCTCTTTGGAGAATCGAGCGTACCAAATCTAGGAGAAATCGCTATAATTCTCTATAAAAAAAGGAACCCCAGTGAAGAAGTTCCTTTTCTCTGAGGTATCGAGCGGATTCGAACCGCTGTAGATGGTGTTGCAGACCACTGCCTAGCTATAATTTAGAATAATAGTTATGTTCACTATTTGAGAACTTGTTGTATATTTGTTCTATAATTGGGTGAATGAAAAGAATAATTGCCAAAAGTACGCTTCGAGATTATTGGGTAAAACACGGCGATGCTGAGCAGTATTTAAAGACTTGGTATGACACGGCAAAAAGTGCTAAATGGTTTTCACCCAATGATGTAAAACAAACATATATTAACGCGAGTATTTTAAAAAATGGTCGCGTAGTTTTTAATATAAAAGGAAACTCATACCGACTTATTGTGAAATTCAATTATGAGAAACAATGGGCATTTATACGTTTTATAGGTACGCACGCCGAATATGACAAAATTGATGCTGATACGATTTAAAAACTATTATGGAATTAAAACCTATTAAATCCGAAAAAGATTATCGAAGCGCACTTGAGCGTTTAGAAGTAATTTTTGATGCCCCAGTCGATACTAAAGACGGCGATGAAGCTGAAATACTATCATTGCTCATTGAAAATTATGAAAATGAACATTATCCCATTGAAGCACCAGATCCAATTGAAGCTATAAAAATTCGAATGGAAGAATTAAATATGCGCCAAAAAGATTTGGTCGGAATAATAGGAGGGAAAAGTAGAGTATCGGAAATCCTTAATCGAAAAAAAAGATTGACCGTTGATATGATACGAGAGTTAGAACAAATACTTCAGATTTCGGCTTCGGTTTTAGTCAATAATTATAAACTCGCGCAGAAGTAATAAAAATTACCAAGTCAAATAATATAAAGCGTGCACAGAATAAAAAATATAAAGAGAGCCAACTTGAGCTCTCTTTTTTTTTAGATATTAAGCGTCCCGAGATTTTGGGGTAACCGCTGTAGTTTTTATAAATTAAAAAAGGCTCCCAATAAGGAGCCTTCTCTCTGAGGTATCGAGCGGATTCGAACCGCTGTAGATGGTGTTGCAGACTACTGCCTAGCTATTTTAAGATTAATATTCTATGCCCGTTCAATTATATTTCCGAAATTGTATATCTAATTACATTAGAAAATGGCAACTGTAGAGAAAATAAGAAGCAGTCTTATTGATAAAATTCTGACCATAAGAAACAAAGATTTTCTTATGGCACTCGATAATCTTGTAGCGTCAAGCGCTACAAATGATGATATTGTAACTATTACTCCTGAGCAGAGGCAAATGCTTGAAATGAGTGAAGCGGATATTGAGAACGGAAGATTGATTTCTCAAGATGAAATGGATAAAAGAAATCTAAAATGGCTCGACGAGTTGTAAAGTGGACAAAGACTGCCGATACTCAATATCTCAACATCCTCGACTATTGGACGAAGCGAAATAAATCGAACTCCTATTCTAAAAAGCTAATAAAAATTGTTGCTGAGCGCACAAAACAAATTTCCGAAACCCCGCTCATCTACAAAGTTGCAGATTTTAAGCATACACGGGTAGCTTCATTGGGTCACTTTAGCATGTTTTATAAATGGAATGATAGTGAAATTATCATTACTGCATTTTGGGATAATCGTCAGGATCCTAAGAAGTTGTTGGATCTTTTAAAAAGCAAAAAATAGTTTAAAACAAAACAAAAAAGGCTCCCAATAAGGAGCCTTTTCTCTGAGGTATCGAGCGGATTCGAACCGCTGTAGATGGTGTTGCAGACCACTGCCTAGCCACTCGGCCACGATACCAGTTTGTGGGTGCAAAGATATATAGATATTAGATATTAGGTGTGAGATTTTAGAAAATTTCTTACTTCACCTCTTTGAATAGGTCTCAAATTGAAAAACTACCGTCTAAAGTCTACCCTTAGACCGCTCCACCGTCACCATCTCCACATCTCCACCTATGGGCGGATTGAGCTTAGAAACCGCGACAGTAGCTAGGTTTATCAGCGCATCTTCCTCTAGAAAGCGCACAAGAATGCGCTCACAAACAGTTTCTAGTAAATGTGAGGGTTTTGCCATTTCTTCTTTGACAATGCGGTTGAGCAATACATAGTCCACCGTATCGCCCAGCTGGTCTGTGGTGGCACTTTTAGTTAAATCTGCCTCAATCTCCACATCTACACGGTAGTCCGAGCCTATTTTGGTTTCTTCCGTAAGGCAACCGTGGTAGGCGTACACTCTAATATTTGTAACTCGTATTTTTCCCATCAAAAGCCTTTTTTTGTCATTCCCGCGAACCTGCCTGCCTGCCGGCAGGGGCGGATATATTATTGATTAATGCGCAAAGTTAAATCAATTCCGGCTCTTTTCGACATAGGACGTATCTCGCTTCGCTCGATTGACGTAAGACGTACGGCTAAAAAAGGTTTGGGCATTAGTCCTACGCCCCACGTCAGGACGAAGTCCTAGTCTTATGTCCTCCCGCGCAATCCACTTTTGCGAAAGCGTAATAAAACAACAGGCAAATACCCCACACATCCAAAACTCAAATTGTGTAATTTTACACCTCAACCAGATACAATGACAGAAGAACATAAACCGCTCAATTTTCTTGAGCAGATTGTAGAGCAGGATTTAGCACAGGACTACTCGCGGGAGGACTTGCGTTTTCGGTTTCCGCCAGAGCCTAACGGGTATTTGCACATCGGGCATTGTAAGGCGATATGCATCAGTTTTGGGCTAGGGGAGAAGTATGGGGCGCCGGTGAACCTGCGTTTTGACGATACAAACCCCGCCAAAGAGGAACAGGAATACGTAGATGCTATCAAGGAAGATGTTTCTTGGTTAGGATACGAGTGGGATAAGGTGTGTTTTTCAAGCGATTATTTCCAGCAATTGTATGACTGGACAATACAGCTTATCAAAAATGGAAAAGCCTACGTAGATTCTCAATCTAGCGAGGCGATGGCGGAGCAAAAGGGAACGCCTACAGAGCCTGGCGTTGCAGGACCATACCGTGACCGCAGTGTGGAAGAGAATCTGGATTTATTTGAGCGTATGAAGGCTGGCGAATTTGAAGCTGGCGAACACGTATTACGTGCCAAAATTGATATGCAACACGTAAATATGTTAATGCGCGACCCGCTTATGTACCGTGTGCTTCACAAGTCGCACCACCGTACGGGGGATAACTGGTGCATCTACCCGATGTATGACTGGACCCACGGTGAGAGTGATTACATAGAGCAGATATCGCATAGTTTATGTTCGCTCGAATTTAAGCCCCACAGGGAGCTTTACGACTGGTTTTTGGACCAAGTGTACTCAGGTGAAGATTTGCGCCCTAAGCAACGAGAATTTGCCCGTTTAAACTTGAATTACACCATAATGAGCAAGCGCAAGTTGCTTACGCTCGTAGAGAAAGGTGTGGTTTCTGGTTGGGATGACCCGCGTATGCCTACGATTTCTGGACTGCGCAGGAGAGGATATACGCCTGCTTCCATCCGTAATTTTATAGATGCGGTGGGTGTGGCAAAACGTGAGAATGTGATTGATGTTGCGCTTTTAGAATTTCACATACGGGAAGATTTAAACAAGATTGCACCGCGTGTAATGGCTGTGTTGGATCCGGTCAAACTGGTCATTACAAATTATCCTGAAGGAAAAGAAGAGTGGCTCGATGCCGAAAATAATCCCGAAGATGAAAGTGCAGGCGAACGCCAAGTACCATTCTCACGAGAATTATACATAGAGCGCGAGGACTTTAAAGAAAACGCAGGAAGCAAATACTTCCGACTCACGACAGGAAAGGAAGTACGCTTAAAGAACGCTTATATCATTGAGGGTGGCGAAGCCATAAAAGATGAAAACGGAAACATTACAGAAATCCATTGTACTTATGACCCAGACAGCAAGTCGGGTAGTGGGACGGAGGCTTCTAAGAGCAATGTGAAGGGAACGTTGCACTGGGTATCTATCCCGCACGCCATTCCGGCTGAGGTGCGATTGTACGACCGCTTGTTTAGCGATGAGAATCCAGACGGGCACAAGGACAAAGATTTTATGGAGTTTGTGAATCCTAATTCGCTCCAGAAAATAACAGGATATCTTGAACCATCCTTAAAAACTGCAGGTGTGGGAGATGTATTTCAGTTTCAGCGCAAGGGGTATTTTAATGTGGATAAGGACAGTACTCCAACTAAATTGGTTTTTAATCGCACGGTTGGGCTGCGTGATTCTTGGGCAAAGATTAAACCGAAGCCACAGCAGAATAAACCACAACAAAAACCGCAACAACAGCAACAAGCCTCGCCGTTGAGCGTGATAAATAAACTAGGGAAAAAACTTGCAAATCTTCCTGATGAGAAGCGCATCAACACCCTTTCAGACATTCATAATCATGCGGTAAAGTTGACTGAAGAAGAGGTGAAAGGATTCTTTAATACTTCGGCAAAGAAAATCGGGACTCGACTGGCGGGGATGGAGAGTTTGTACGCTTTCGCGAAAGCGAACTCAAAAGAAATCTCATCTATAGAAGGCGCTGAAGAATTTGTTCAAAAAGCTAGAGAAGATAGTAATGAATTATTGCAGGAAGCGGCACGTAAATTTTAAGAAACGAACGCTTTCATTTTAACATATTTTAGCACAATACCCCGCTTCTCAATGGAAGCGGGGTTTTTGTTAACAAACTTTGGCAGTTCGACTTAAGGATATTAACCGGTTATTAACTGCAATCAGTGTGATGTTGGGCTATTTTTACAGCATCACAAATCAATAAAACAAAACAACTATTATGAGCAAGTCAAGCAATACATTATTAGCACTAGTCTTAGGGGGAGCAATAGGCGCAGTAGCCGGAATTCTTTATGCTCCTGACAAAGGAACTAAAACAAGAAAAGATTTATCTAAAAAAGCAAAGAAGCAACAAGATAAACTGGCAAAGCAACTTAAGGAAACAAGAGCGTCGCTAGCAGATAATGCTCAGAAAGCTAAGCTAACTTTTGAAGAGCGTTTAAATGATACAATCTCAACAGCAAGTTACAAGGCAGATGATATTATAGGAAGTCTTGAAAGTAAGCTTGCAGATTTACGTAAGCAAAATGCTAAACTCCAAAAAGACGCGACGGTAAACGAAATCAAAGCAAGGGCAGAAAAAACATTATCTTAAGCCTAAACCAAACCAACCATTTATGGCTTTTGAAAAACTAACGGACAACATTAAAGAACTCACAAGTAATACTGAGCAGTACATAAAAACTTCTGCAGAATATTACAAGTTGAGTATATTTAGAAATTCAATGAAAGGGCTCATAGGATTTGCAAATGTGGCGATACGCGCTACGTTTGCCCTAATAGCCCTTTTATTCATTTCCGTAGGTGTAGCCATTATTATAGGCGAGTCTATGGAGAATGCTAGTGCAGGATATTTTATAGTTGGTGCTTTTTACGTCGTGGTTTTTCTTTTGATTTTCGCTTTCGCGAAAAAGCCAATAGAGAAGATGCTCCTTATGAAATATAGTAAAATGGCCTTTAATGAAAAGATGTCCGAAACGACTGTTACAACAGCAGTAACGCAACCAAAATCTACGATTCATGAGAGTGTACACTAATTTTGACCAAATAGACCAAGATTTAAAAATCCTCAAACTTAAAAAGCAAATAGGGGAGGAAGAGTTACGATTGAATATTAATGGCGCAAAGAGCGGACTAAGTATGGGCTTTTCGCCCGTGAGTACTATTGCTAGTATGATTGGGTCAATCTTGCAAAAAGCGGTTGTAGCAAAACTTGTTAGTGCTATTTTTGGTTACAAGCGTGTTAAGGACGTAGATACCGGCGAGCAACATAAAGGATAATTCATATTGCTATGAAAATTAAAAACCTCGAAGCAGTTGAGCTTCGAGGTTTTTTCTTGTAGAAAAGTTAGGATTTATTCTTCAGACCCATCTTTTCTCTTATTTGTAATGCCCTTTTTCTCATTTGCCTTTCTCATCTCTTCTCCTATTTGGTTAGATGCCACAAAAGAAGCAATCATCTCGTTAAGCATATTACTTCCTGCTTGAGGTGAATTAGGCAATAGGATAAGGTTAGAATTAGTTTCTTCCCCAATGGATTGAAGCGTATCATAATGTTGAGTCACTACAATAAGCGCAGATGCTTCTTGAGAGTTGATCCCAACGTTATTTAATACATCTACAGACTCCTCTAGTCCACGCGCAATCTCGCGACGCTGGTCTGCAATACCTTGTCCCTGGAGACGTTTAGACTCTGCTTCTGCACGAGCTTTAGCTACAATCTTGATACGGTCTGCTTCGGCTTCAAACTCTGCAGCCACTTTCTCACGCTCTGCAGCGTTAATTCTGTTCATAGCTGCCTTTACCTGCATATCTGGATCAATATCTGTAACCAGCGTTTTAATGATGTCAAAACCATAGCTAGACATTGCCTCGTTAAGTTCTCTCTTCACAGCGATGGCAATATCATCTTTACGCTCAAAAACATCATCCAGTTTCATTTTAGGAACCTCTGCTCGCACTACATCAAATACATAAGAAGTAATTTGATCGTGCGGATTTTCTAGCTTATAAAAAGCATCGTAAACTTTGTCCTTCACTACTTGAAATTGAACAGAAATTTTTAATCGGACGAATACATCATCCTTGGTCTTAGTTTCCACAACAACATCCAGTTGCTGGATTTTAAGATTGATTCGCCCAGCAATTTTATCAAAAACAGGAATTTTAAATTGGAGTCCTGAATTACGGACACCTATAAATTTTCCGAAACGTTCCACAATAGCGGCGGTTTGCTGTTTAACCATAAATATTCCCGAGAGCAGGATGATAATCCCCAGAAATATAACTACAGGTATAATAACTTGTGACATAAATAAGTTTTTAAGGTTAGAATATGACTTTTTAAAGCCTCTTGAGCATCAATATACAGTTTATAAGTATCTCTTATCGATAAAAAGTAACAGTTGGGCTAAAAAATCTTTTAGGGAACAAATGTTAGTATATATTCGAAGCGCCTAAGGACAAGATTCCCAAATCTAAAACAACACAATGAAATTTTTCTTAACGGTTACCTTTACTTTCTTACTCACCACAGTGGTCTCAGGACAATCTTATATGGGTTCTGGGAATTACAATCGTGTGGGAATACAAGCAAAGTATGCGACCTTAGATTTAAATACCACAAGTTTTGAATCTGAAGGCGACGGAGGATTTCAGGCAGGTCTTACAACGAGGGGACGTTTATATAATAACTTTGGAATGGTTTATGGGATTGACCTCGTAAGCCTGAAGACAAACGTTCAAGGAAGAGCACTAGGAACTAGAACGTTTGAAGATATGCCCTATGAAATCATAGGAGCACAACTTAATATATTACTTAGCTATAACATCATAGGTCAGTATTTAGCCATAGATGCTGGGCCGGCATTACTCGTAAACAGTAAGATGAAGCTTAAGCAAAATGGTCAAGCAGATAATATTGTAAAAGGCTACGCCAGTTTAAAAGCAACGGATCTGGAGGAAATCTCTAGAATAAACGGGTTTGCGATAGTTGCACTCACAGGTGGTTTTGAGCGTTTCCGCTTTAAAGTGCAATATCAATATGGTTTTACAAACATGTTGAATAATCTCAATGAACAAAACTTACTTGATGTAGATAGCTCTGCAGAGGAGTTTAGCGGGAATCCTTCAGTTATTGCTGCTGGAGTTGTATTCTATTTCTAAAAGAACGTAATTACTGTAAAATAACAATGGCGAGAACTTAATTCTCGCCATTGTTATTTAGATATTTCTTGACTGCGCCAAAATGGACACCACACTTTATCCTAACGTAGCGATAGCATACTCCAAGCGCTTCAAGGTTTCTTCTTTACCAATAGTCGTAGCAATTTCAAAAACATCAGGCCCTTGCATAGCTCCTACAAGACTTAATCTAAACGGTTGCATCACTTTACCAAAACTGAGCTCTTGAGCTACAATCCACTCCTTAACTGCAGTCTGGATGTTAATCGTAGTAAAATTAGAAACGTTTTTCAGGATAATAGTAACCTCTTCCATAATACGCGCCGTATCTTCTTTCCAAGCCTTTTTTGAAGCTTTTTCATCAAAGGTAACTGGAGCCACAAAGAAAAAGCTCCCGAGGGTCCACAGGTCTTCTACAAATACAGCACGTTCTTTAATCATTTTTACGACTGTTGTGGCAAGCTCTGTAGTAGTATCTACATCTTTTTCTGTAAGCAAGGCGATAAAATCATCGGCAATAATGGCATCATCCGTATGTTGCATATACTGTTGCTGGAACCACTTTGTCTTTTCTGGGTCAAATTTGGCTCCGCCTTTGTTCACTCTTGAAAGCTCAAAGGCTTCAGTAAGCTCCTCTAGTGAGAAAATCTCTTGTTCCGTTCCTGGATTCCAACCTAAAAAGGCAAGCATATTAACCACTGCTTCGGCAAAATATCCATCTTCTCGGTAGCCTGCGGAAACTTCATTTGTCTTTGGGTCATTCCATTGTAATGGGAAAACAGGAAACCCCATTTTATCTCCGTCACGCTTGCTCAACTTTCCTTTCCCTACGGGTTTTAAGATAAGTGGGAGGTGAGCAAACTTAGGAGCTTCCCAGTTAAAAGCGCGGTACAGCAATTCGTGTAAGGCCAGTGAAGGCAACCACTCCTCACCACGTATGACGTGTGTGATTTTCATTAAATGGTCGTCTACAATATTTGCCAAATGATAGGTAGGCATTCCGTCAGATTTGAAAAGGACCTTATCGTCTAGAATGTTTGTGTCTATATAAATATCGCCACGTATCTCATCTTTAAGGTGTAGTTTTTCATCCTGAGGCATCTTAAATCTAACGACATAATCGTCTCCCGCATCAAGTCGTTTCTGTGTCTCTTCGGCAGAGAGTACTAGTGAGTTGTCTAACTTTAGACGGTTATGCCAGTTGTAAATAAAGGTTTTCCCTTTTGCCTCGTGGTCTTTTCGGTGAAAGTCAAGTTTTTCGGCTGTGTCAAAAGCGTAGTAGGCGTGACCTGAATCTAGTAACGCTTTCGCGAAAGCGTAATACTTCTCCTTGCGCTCACTCTGTCTATATGGTCCAAAACCACCATCTTTTCCTGGCCCTTCATCGTAGGGAATCCCGCACCATTCCAGACTTTCGGCGATGTAATCTTCGGCGCCAGGGACGTAGCGTTTCTGGTCTGTATCTTCTATTCTAAGGACAAAAGTTCCTCCGTGCTTCTTTGCATACAGGTAATTAAATAGCGCTGTACGCACACCACCTATGTGCAATGGACCCGTAGGAGAAGGTGCAAACCGCACCCGAACATTTTGAGACATATCGTTGAGTTTTGCACAAAGATACTGGGAAGGGCGGGAACGGTTAAAAGATTAGGGTTTAAAGTTTTTATAAAGGTAGTTCCGCTTTTCTGAAACAAGTTGAGAACAAGTCGGGAAAGCAAGAAAAGCAACCAATAGCGATAAGTTAAGCGCTGCTCGAAAACTCCTTGCGCCATAGCGCCTTTGCGAGAGGATAACGAGCGCAATATTACTTTGTGCCTTAGTGTCTCCGTGAGAGAAAAGCTTTACTCCGGCACTTGGTCCTTAGGCACCCTTTTATTCATAATCTTAAACCACAACGGCGGAAATAGTGAAATCACCATACTTGTAGGATAGCCATATGGCAGTTGCGGACTCACATCGTGATAATCCAGCAGTTGGTATTTCTTATTTGCGCGATAGTGGTGATCGCTGTGTCGTGTAAGTTCATAAAGCATTATCCTGCCAAAAACGTGGTTGCTGTTCCACGAATGTACCTCGCGTACACGCTCGTAACGTCCACTCGCAGTCTTCTTTCGGCGTAAGCCATAATGTTCAATATAATTTATGGTTTCAAGCAATAGAAATCCAGAAACTGCAGCAAAGAACACAATCGCCAGGCCAAATCCTCCAAAGATTAAAAATGCTGTTAGTAAATAGCCTGCCTGTATGAGATGGTACCACAGCATATCATTTTTATAAGAGAGAAAGCTTCGGTTTTCACGTTTGAGCAAACCCATTTGTATACTCCACGCACTTGTATATTGTCTGTAAATAGAGGATATCCAAAATGCGTAGAGCGATTGGTTGTATTTGGCTGTCGCTGGATCTTCTGGGGTCGCTGCTTTTAGGTGATGGCCAAAGTTATGCTCCACAAAAAAGTGCATATATAAAGCGGGAAGAAGCAGTAGTTTTCCCATTAATTGTTCAACCTTGGTCTTGCGATGTCCTAGCTCGTGAGCAACATTAATACCATTTGACCCTATGACAATACCACAAGAGAAGATGAGACCCACGATTTCTGAGGTCGTAAAAGTTCCCGAAGTAAGTGTGGTCAGAGTCAGGAAGACAATACCAAAAACGATAGGAATGTTAAGGTATAACAGGAAGTCTGTCCAATGTAGCGTCTTCTTTTCCTCCTTTTCCTCTTCGGCGATATTGTGGTCATTTACAGGAAAAATACTTTCTAGAATAGGGACGGCAACAAAGGCATAAATAGGAGTGAGCCACGCCCAAAACCCATTGATTTGTAGTGCAATAAGCGCACATAGAGGCACGGCATAAGCGGTAAGGTATTTGATATCTTTCATAGGGTAAAGTAAAACCGTAAAGTATAACATTTATAAAACATAATAAAACAGTATTTTAGAGGTTGCTATAAAAGGAAATAGAGAAGGAAGATGAATAGATTTGAAATCATAGAAAAGAAGCTCGAGGGCTTCATTAGAAAATACTATACAAATGAACTGCTGCGGGGAATTATCTTGTTCTTTGCTTTTGGTGTGATGTACTTCCTAGTTACCCTGCTCATTGAGTATTTTTTCTGGCTCAGTCCAGCGGGAAGAACGGTCTTGTTTTGGGCATTTATTGCTGTGGAAATAGGACTTTTGGCCAAGTTTGTTGTGTTACCATTAACACGACTTTTCAAACTTTCTAAAGGTATCGACTACAAAGATGCCGCCACAATGATAGGCAATCACTTTCCAGAAGTGAGCGACAAACTTGTCAACACCTTACAATTGAGGAGCACCTCTCACGACTCAGAATTAATGCTGGCGAGTATAGAACAAAAAAGTGCTGCACTCGAACCCATTCCTTTTAGCCTGGCTATTGATTTTAAAAAGAACAAAAAGTATTTAAAGTATGCCGCCATTCCCGTGGTGGTTTTCCTTGTTGCAAATTATGCTGGAAAAGACAAGGTGTTTTCTTCTAGTTATGAACGCGTAGTGAATTATAATGAGGCTTATGAACCGCCTGCACCGTTTAGTTTTTTCGTTGTAAATGAGTCCCTGCAGGCTATCGAGAATAAAGATTTTAAAGTTAAAATAAGAACCGTAGGAGACGTCGTTCCAGAGGATGCGACTATCCATTTTAATGACGAAGTATACTTTTTACAGCAGGAAGCAGTAGGGGAATACAGTTTTGTTTTCGAACAGCCCAATCAGGATATTTCATTCTTTTTGCAGGCAAATAAAGTGGTTTCAAAACCCTATACCATTGACGTTCTTGAAGTCCCAGTGCTGGTCAATTTCAATATGGAGTTGAATTACCCCAACCACACCCGTAAGGCGACTGAAGTGGTAAAGAACACAGGTAATGCAGTAATTCCAGAAGGAACAAACGTGACTTGGGTAATGGACACGAGACAAACGACAGCGGTAGATTTAGTGCTCAAGGATACGGTGTTCGATTTCGCTTTGCGCGAAAGCGGAGACACTCCAAGTTTCAGTTTGTCAAAAAGAATCTACAACACAACGACCTATGAGGTAAGCACTAGCAATGAAAACTTAAAAAACTACGAAAACCTTGCCTATAACTTGCAGGTAATCAAGGACGAGTATCCTCAAATGGATCTTGATGTCAAAGTAGATTCTGTCACAAGACAACAAAACTATTTCTATGGAAAAATAAGTGACGACTACGGGCTTTCTAAATTACAACTCGTGTATTATCCGTCAGAATCTAAAGAGCGTATTAATAAGCGCATCCCAATAAGCGGGGGGAATGTAGACCAGTTTACCTACGCCTTTCCTGACACCTTAAAGTTGGAAGAAGGTGTAAATTACGAGTATTACTTTGAGGTTTTTGACAACGATGCAATTCATAATTATAAGAGCACAAAGAGTACGGTATTTAGCTTCGTGAGTTTAACCGAAACCGAACTCGAGCGTCAGCAGTTAGAACAGCAAGAAAAATCCATAAATGAGCTAGACAAGTCTCTTCAAAAAATGAAGGATAGGGAAAAGGAGCTTGAGGAGCTTTCCCGCCTCCAGAAAGAGAAGAAGGAGCTCAACTTTAACGACCAGAAAAAGCTTGAGAATTTCCTAAAACGTCAAGAACAACAAGAGGAGATGATGAAGGATTTCTCAAAACAGCTCAAAGAGAATTTGGACGAATTCCAGAAGAATGAGCCTAAAACTGATGAGGAAAAGGAGCTTCTCAAGGAACGTCTTGAGCGTATGGAGAAGAAGGCTAAGGAGGATGAGAAATTGCTTAAAGAACTGGAAGAACTCCGTGAGAAAATAAGCAAAGAGGAACTCTCAGAAAAGTTAGAGAAACTAGCAAAGCAAAACAAGAATAACAAGCGCAACCTTGAGCAAATGCTTGAGCTCACAAAACGATATTACGTACAGAAAAAAGCCGAAAAGATTGCCAGAGATCTCCAGAAACTCGCCGAAAAGCAAGAAAAGTTAAGTGAGAAAGACGGCAAGGAGAATACAAAGGAGGAACAAGAAAAACTTAACGAGGAGTTTAAAAAGCTGGAAGAGGATATGAAATCCTTAGAGGAGGAGAATCAGGACCTAAAAAAGCCAATGGAACTTCCTTCTGACGAGAAGAAACAGGACGAAATTAATAAGGAACAGAAAGAAGCAACAGAGGAACTAGAAAAGCAGGAACAAAAAGAAAAGGAATCCGGTAAGCCGCAAGATAAAAGTGCCGCAAAGAAGAGTCAGAAAAAAGCGGCCGAGAAGATGAAGCAAATGGGTCAGAAAATGCAATCTGGAATGCAATCTTCTGGAGGAGAATCTATGAAGGAGGATGCAGAAATGCTACGCAAGATTTTGGACAACTTATTAGTCTTTTCGTTTGAAGAGGAAGCATTAATGGGAGACTTTAAGGTGATGGATGATAAGAATCCAAATTTTGCAAAGAAACTTCGCCGTCAAAATGTTTTAAAACAGAATTTCAAACACGTGGATGATAGTCTTTACGCGTTATCGTTGCGCCAAGTGAAACTCTCAGAGGTTATAAACGAGTCGCTTACCGAAATAGACTACAACCTAGACAAATCCCTAGAACGACTTGCTGAAAACCAAGTCATACAAGGAGTCAGCAGTCAGCAATATGTAGTTTCAGGAGCAAACACGCTCGCAGACCTTTTAAGTCAAATGTTAAATAGTATGCAAAACCAGATGATGTCTGGACAGGGTGAAGGAGAGGGAGAAGGTCAAGGAATGCAGTTGCCAGACATAATTCAAAGCCAGGAAGAACTTAATAAAAAAATGCAACAAGGCAAGAAGCCCGGTGAGAAGCCTGGAGAAGGAGAAAAACCTGGAGAGGGGGAAGGAGAGAAGCCAGGAGAAGGTAAAAAACCTGGACAAGGAGAAAAGCCTGGCGAGGGCGAAGGAGAGGGACAAGGTGAAGGCGAAGGTCAGGGAGAGGGAGAAGGACAAGGAGAGGGAGACGGTCGAGGAAAGGATGGAAAAGGGAATCAACCAGGTAAGGATGGCCGTGGAGAAGGAGAAGGACAGGAAGGAGATGAGTATGAGCAAGGTCTCCTTTATGAAATTTACAAAGAACAGCAAAAGCTTCGCAAGCAGTTAGAGGATGAGATACAACGTCAGGGACTGGGCGAGGATGCTCAAAAGCTAGCTCGAGATATGGAAGAGGTTGAGCAACAGTTGCTAGATAAAGGATTCAGCAACGAGACGATGGAGCGTATGACGCAATTACAGCACGAACTTTTAAAGTTAAAGGAGGCTGCATTTCAGCAAGGCGAGGAGGAGAAAAGAGAGTCAAACACGAACCTGAAGCAGTATGCAAATCCTGTAAATTCGGCTCAGGAAAAAGCAAAGAAGTATTTCAATACGACTGAGATTTTGAACAGAAAAACCCTTCCGCTTAAGGACGAATACAAAAAAAGGGTACAGGACTATTTTAAGAAAGATAATGATTGAGTTTCATAGTGAGAATAATTTTGAGTTTGAGGAGTCCGCTTTCGCGAAAGCGTGGTTAGAAAAAGTGATCGCCGCAGAAGAAAAAGAGTTGGGCGAAATCAACTATATTTTCTGTGACGATGAGTACTTACACAAAATAAATATGGACTTTCTTAATCACGACACCTATACGGACATCATAAGCTTTGATTACTCGCAAGGAGCCGTTTTAAGCGGGGATATTTACGTGAGCACACAAAGAGTCGAAGAAAACGCAAAAACCTTTAAGGCGGCTTTTAAAGAAGAATTTTTTCGCGTACTCGTGCACGGAATTTTACATTATTGTGGTTACAAAGATAAAACGGAAGATCAAGCTAAGGAGATGCGTGACAAGGAAGACTATTATTTGAATAAAGCTTTCTAAATCGTTTTAAAGTATGGTAAATAAAAAATGGCTTCGCTATCAGTGCGAAGCCATTTTTGATATAATCTACGTGGAGTTTAAAATAATTATCTAACTACAAATTTTTTCGAAGTATTAATTTGTGTGTTTCCTACAATTGCAAGATACACACCAGTAGCGGTGTTTAAATTTAACTGAGTAGCGTAAGCACCATTTTTATATTCAATTTTTTGGCTAGCGATACGTTGCCCTGCAATATTATGAATGTCTAAGGTAAGTTCCTCATTAAGCTCAAAGGCAAGATCTAAAACTACCTCATAAGTCTTATTGCCCAAAGGAATGACTCTAAATTGATCTGCCGTAATTGCAAAATCACCTAGACCTAAAGTTTGGTCTACGATATTTACAGTATAATCTTCTGTTTCTCCCCATTGCACGTTACCACAAGGATCATTTATATCAGTACCCGTTCCGTCTGGGTCAATGGCTTTAACACGAAGTGTATGTACCCCTATTGCTGCATCGGTCGGGATGGTTAGTGCGAATACTTGGTCGACATTTGCCTGTGTTATAGTTTCATCAGATAACAACTGTTCTGAAACCTCAAAGACGCCGTTGTCGTTAAAATCTATCCATAAAGAGAGGGCTTCTGGTGCAAATCCAGAGCGAGCCGTTACATCATAAGTACTTATAGAACGATCGAGATCCGTACTTATAAATGTGAAGTCTGCATAGCCTACTCCAGGGCCATCATTATTACAACCAGAAATATTCTTAATGGTACCGAGTTCAAAGTTTTTTAGGCCATCTGCTGCACACCCATTATTATCATTAGTTCCTGTCGAAGTAGGAATACAATCTTGGTGTATAATGCGTTTTGTTTGAGAATCATTGCTTGAGTCTTGGTCAGATGCAAGTGCTGTAAACACCTCTAAATCATAAGGGCCTTCGTTAGAAAAATCTCCTGCGACAGAAAATGTAAAGGGAGCTGTCTCTTCGGAGTTAAGTGTTCCTGGAAAGGATTGCGTAGTAACAGATCCTCCATTAATACGGTAACTTATATTAAATGCTGTTTGTGGGTCGCTTCCATTATTAGTAAGAATGACCTGTATATTCTCTTGGTTCAGATCATCATCATTTCTGGGCCCCACGATGCGCAATACGCCAACATCATCAGAGAATAAGTTGCGAACTACTGGTGTTATTGCATCGTTAAAGGGAGCCTCATCTGTCACTAAGCCTGTGCTCAATTCTAAATCAAAGTCTGCTCCCGCTCCAGAAAAATCTGCTGGTGCAGTAAAAGTAAAGGTTGCATCGTCCCCACCAGAAATGGTTCCTGTAAATACCTCAGTAATGGGAGTGCCTCCATTTATACTATATGATACTGGAATTCCAGTTTGGTCAGAAGTTCCGTAATTTCTTAAAGTAACAGAGATCGTTTCAGTTGCGCTAAGGTTCCCGTTTTGAGGGGTAATGAGTTCAGCGACGCCTACATCATTTGTAAATTCTTCATTTATCTTAAATGAAGCAACGCGCGTTCTCCATAGCCCTCCAGCAAAGTATTCTCCTGTAAACCAAAATGTTAAGTCGTCTGTAGGGTCTATGGTAAGTTGCGAGTAATCTCCAAATCTAGTGGCTCCATTTTGTGATCTAGTACCATCTATAATGGTTTGTTCTGCAACGGTCATTTGTCCTAAAGGATCCCCTTCAAAGCGGCCAGTATACCTTAAAGACGGAAATACAGAGGAACCAGAAACAGAATAAGCTAGTCCTATAGCACCATCTCCATCTATAGCAATGCTACCCATAAATCTACTTTGGTCATCTGGAGAAAAAGTACCCTGTTGGAAAATACTCCAAGGCGATCCTACCTCATTTTGTCTTAATTCGTACCAACGTATGCCTCCTAAAAGAGTGTCGTCTACGTCTACGGTGTGATTAAGAACAATGGAGTTGTGGTCGCTGAATTGTCTATATTGAACTTGATACATTAAAGCTCCCCATACAGCATCTATTCTACTAGATGTGTTTGGTTGTTCTATGTCTCCTTCGCCAAATGCCGCAAAGAAAGTATCAAAAGGTTCCGTCGGTAATTCTATAGGAGCTGAGATAGTGGAGTTTCCTGTTTGATTCCAATCGACATCGATTTCCCAAATTTTGAGATGATCTTCTTCGATGCCGGCAAAATTATCATCCTGAAAGTATGTAATCATTCCTGGTGCAGATGCTGGTGGTAATTCTGGTCCCATAGCATTTATCGGCCCAGGTGCAAAAATACTTTGATTAGATGTGCCAATAGAAGGAACATCAAATCCAATAAGCTGTGCGCTAGGGTCGCCTATGAGCAGCATATCTCTGTTGATCACAAATACTGCATCTCCTTGTCTCTTGTTAGCTGTAAAGTAGTAACCGTCATGCCATATCCCGATTTTGAAATAATCTGGAAAACTATCAAACTGGTACTCATATATAAAGTAAGATCCCGTAGGGTCAGGAGTTTCAGATATCGCAATTTTGATAGTGTTTATGATAGGTCTATTTTGCGCATCGCGGTCTACCCGAAACTCGCTTAGGAGCCACCTATCAGCAAAGCGATCATACAAGACTATGGGATCTCCATTTCCTATTGTAAAAAGAGCGTTGAGGGATGTGGGTGGTACAAGAGTGTTCCCTTCCTTATCTGTAATAAGATACTGACGGTTTACCATTTGTACATAATGATTAGGTCCTACTGCTCCCGAAGGATCTGGCGGAAAAATCCCTCCGTTTGATCCAACACCAGCAAAGTTTTGAATAGGTTCTCTGGTGTTGATTCTTCCTCCCTCGGTCTGTAGAGCTGGATCTAGACCTAATGGAAGCGCATTAGGGTTTACGGGTTCCGTTGTCTTAAAATTATTTGGAACAGTTTGTGGCTTTTTTGAAATTGCAGACTTGTCCGTATTTTCTGACAACAGCTTGAGTGGTAGCGATTTTTTAAATGACATTGGGCTTGTGACAAAGCTGGGTCCGTCTTGAGCCTTAACAAGTGATATGCCTAAACAGCACACCACTAGGAGTAGCATTATCTTTTTCATAAGGTGTAGTTTTTAATAAGAATCGCTAAGTTAAGGAAATATGCGCTAAGACCTTATCTTTGTAAATTACTAACGCTTTCGCGAAAGCATAATGTTCCACGTGAAACAATGAGCCTTTTTAGAGATACTTATGATGTAATTGTGGTTGGTGCTGGCCACGCTGGTTGTGAAGCTGCAGCGGCGGCTGCCAACCTGGGAAGTAAAACACTTCTTATAACGATGAATCTTCAGACTATAGCACAAATGTCCTGTAATCCTGCAATGGGGGGTATTGCTAAGGGACAAATAGTGCGTGAGATAGATGCGCTCGGTGGATACAGTGGTATTGTTTCTGACGAGACAGCGATTCAGTTTAAAATGCTTAACAAGTCTAAGGGTCCTGCAATGTGGTCGCCTAGAGTGCAGAGTGATAGAATGCGTTTTGCGGAAACGTGGAGGTTAAAATTGGAGGGCACAAAAAACCTGGATTTTTATCAAGAGATGGTGAGTAGCCTTATCGTTGAAGGTGATGAGGTTGTTGGTGTCAGAACTTCATTAGGAATTGAAGTTAGAGCGAGATCTGTTGTGTTAACTAATGGTACTTTTCTTAATGGTTTAATCCATATAGGTGAGAAACAGTTTGGCGGAGGTAGGGCAGGTGAGAGAGCTGCAACTGGTATCACAGAGCAACTACTCGATTTTGGTTTTGATTCCGGCAGAATGAAAACTGGAACTCCACCAAGGGTAGACGGAAGATCTTTAGACTTTAGCAAGATGGTTGTTCAGCCTGGAGATGAGGTGCCTGAGAAATTTAGTTATAGTGATAGTACAAAACCGCTCACTCAACAGAGGGATTGTCATATGAGTTATACCTCCCCTGAGGTTCACGATTTGTTGCGTGAGGGATTTGATCGTTCTCCTATGTTTAATGGAAGAATTCAAAGCACGGGCCCACGATACTGTCCGTCTATAGAAGATAAAATTAATCGCTTTGCAGATAAGGATAGGCATCAGCTTTTTGTTGAGCCCGAAGGATGGGATACAGTAGAGTATTACATAAATGGTTTCTCTACATCACTACCAGAGGATGTACAATTTAAAGCATTGAGCTCAGTAGCAGGTTTTGAGAATGTAAAGTTTTTTAGACCTGGATACGCTATAGAATACGATTATTTTCCACCCACGCAATTACGACATACATTAGAAACTAAGTTAGTAAGTGGGCTCTACTTCGCTGGTCAGATTAATGGTACTACAGGATACGAGGAAGCCGCTTCTCAGGGTCTTATGGCTGGAATAAATGCACACTTAAAAGTGCACGAGAAAGATCCATTTATGCTTCAGCGTGATGAAGCTTACATAGGGGTATTGATAGACGATTTGATTACAAAAGGAACGGAAGAACCTTACAGAATGTTCACCTCTCGAGCCGAGTATAGAACACTGCTTCGTCAGGATAATGCAGACGAAAGGTTAACACCTCGCTCTAACAGCATAGGTCTGGCATCTGATGAGCGCCTCAAGCGTATGGAGATAAAATATGAAGAGGCAGATAAATTAGTAAAGTATTTTGAAGACACCAGCATCCTTCCAGAAGAGGTAAATGACCTTTTAGAAGAACGAGGATCCTCACCTATGCGACAGTCTGACAAAATGATAAAAGTGTTTTCTAGACCGCAAATCAATTTGGAAGACATAAAGAAGTTTGACAAAGTAGCAGCGTACATCGATGAGCACAAGCTAGATAAAGATGTGCTTGAGCAAGCAGAAATACGTGTAAAATACGCTGGATATATAGCAAAGGAAAAAGCAAATGCTGACAAACTTCAACGGTTAGAAAATATAAAAATTCCTGAGAATTTTGACTATTCCAAGTTAAAATCACTTTCATATGAAGCAAGGGAAAAACTCTCAAAAATTAAACCCGCAACCATTTCTCAAGCATCAAGGGTGAGCGGTGTTTCTCCTTCTGATATTAGCGTTATGCTAGTTTATATGGGGAGATAATTTTTTACGTTTCACGTGGAACAATGCTTATGCGTAAAGATTTTAAAGTAAAAGACCATTCCGTTTCAGGAGAAAGATTCTTGCTTCGATATGATGAAAGCAAGAATATGTTTGTAACAGAACCTAAGCCTTCTAAAGAAAAGTTGCCGTCTTATTACGCTAGCGAAGATTATATATCACATACCGATAACAAGCGAAATCTTACAGAATGGATGTATCAAATCGTGAAACGATATACGCTTTCGCAAAAGCGTAAGCTCATAAACTCTTATCTAAAAAATAAGAATTCTCTTATTGATATAGGAGCAGGTACTGGAGATTTTGCTTTTTACATGTCTAAAGATAAGTGGGAAGTGCTAGGCATCGAACCAGACAAAAACGCTCGAGCATTAGCCGAAAAAAAAGGTGTGATTACTCAACCAGATCTTCCAACTGCAAATACAAAATACGACTGTATCACATTGTGGCATGTTTTGGAGCACGTCTATGACTTAGAAAAACAGATAGAATGGATAAAAAAGCACCTGACTAATTCAGGATATTGTTTTGTCGCAGTTCCAAATTTTGAATCACACGATGCAAACCATTACGGAGAGTATTGGGCAGCTTATGATGTACCTCGACACTTGTATCATTTTTCAAACAAAGCAATAGCGTCTCTTTTCAAAGAACATCACCTAGAGGTTGTAAGAGAACACCCTATGAAATTTGACGCTTTCTATGTTGCACTACTATCAGAAAAGTACAAGAATGGAAAGATGAATTTTTTGAGCGCTTTTAGACGTGGCTGGCGCTCTAATCGTTTAGCAAATAAATCTGGAGCGTATTCTTCTCTTATTTATGCGATAAAACACGAGGAATCATAAAAAGAGCCGTTTTAAGCGCATAATTAGCACCCAGTCGTAAAAGTACCCTTCACTTTTTAGAACCACCACCTGTGCAGCTCCTACGAGGCAAATTGTAATAGCTAGTAGTTATGTGGTGCTTTTTTAGGAATAGTTTTTACTTATAGTGATTAATTATTCTATTTTCTTCGGATACACGGAACAATCGAAGTATTTTTGCGCCTTGTTATACAATTCATATAAAAACAAACAAATGAAAAAAATATTTTTATTAGGTCTAGTGGCCATTGTATCCTTTTCTTGTCAGACAGAAAAGACAGGATTTGTAGATACTGAGGAGTTACTTATGGAGTACAACGTTCTAAAGGACGCAAAAGAACGCTTCACAGCTCAAAATGATCAAATTCTCGCAGATTTACAGCTTAAAATGGATGCTTTTGAAATAAAAGGCAAACAATTTCAGACAAATGCCGCATCAATGTCTAGGGCAAAGCAAGAGGAGCTTTACAATCAGTTAAGCGCTGAGAGCCAGCAATTACAACAAGAGCGACAAATGAAAATGGGACAGCTCCAGATGGAAAGCCAGCGCGTAATAGACAGCCTCATTACAAAGGTAAAAGAGAAAGTTAAGAGCTACGGAAAAGAAAATGGCTACACATATATCTATGGTTCTAACGATGCCGGAAGCGTTCTTTATGGAAAAGAAGAAATGAATCTTACAAGTAAAATCCTAGCCGAAATGAACGGTGCCGCTCCTATAAAAAAGGAGGAAAAAGACACAGAAGATAAGGAGTAACCTAGGTAAATCTCAGAGTAAAAAGCGTGGTATAAGCCACGCTTTTTTTATTCGTGATTTTAAGTTAATATCTATTTAATCAGAGTCTAATATTTGGTAGATAATAGATATAAAAATGAATTTCTTTTTGCCAATTTGAAGTATTAAAAATTTTTAAAACAGCGATGTGAATTTGGCAAATAAATAGAAGCCCAAGGCTTGTTTAAAAGTCCAGATTTTTTCAAAGTGTATGATAAACAATGGACTATAAAATTTTGAGTTTTATGGAGGTATAAAAGTACCGGATAGCGGGTAAGAAAAACGTAAGTCTTGGGTAATGTTTTTTTTAGCCAAAACTAAAAAAACTTCTAATCAATTGAATTTCAAATAGATTTCTTGTGAAGAAGTCTTGTAAGTTTAATGGAGAGATCGGCTAAAATAATTTTTGCATTACCGTTTCTTTCGATGTGATAAGATGCATCCTGAAGCTCTTTTACGATGTCCAGGATATTATTTCCGTGAACGAATGGAGCAAATTTTGAGAGATCAAATTGTGTTTTGGGTTCTAAAAAAACGAGGTCGTCTATCTTGTAATTTAAGAGCATCGCTTGGCGGAAAAATTGAACACAATATTCTAGAAAATTCTTCTGTGTTTCACGTCCTGTTTTTGCAATCAGTTCGCTCCATTTTAGGAGGTCCAGAACACTTTCTTTTCTTCCCTTAGCTCGGAAGGCTGCTCGCACCCAAGTCACAAACCATTCTTCAAACTGAATATCGTCGCCATCACGATGTAAAATATGCTGCGCCTTATTAAAATCTCCTTGTGCTTGGTGTGCAATTTTATGTGCGGTAGCTGGATCAACATTTTCAGCCGCAATTAATTTTTGTGCGATTTGTGCGCTGCTTAGTTTTGGGAAATGGAGGACTTGACATCTCGATTTTATGGTGTCTATGATATTGTCCTCATTTTCGGCAATGAGGATAAAAAGAGTTTTTGCAGGAGGCTCTTCTATAAGTTTAAGCAACTTGTTAGACGCAGCGGTATTCATTTTTTCCACCATCCAGAGAATCATCACTTTGTAGCCACCTTCATAGGCCTTAAGGGAGAGTGCCTTATTAATATCTGCCGCCTCGTCTACACCTATTTGTCCTTGTTTTTTCTCAATACCTATATGCTGGTGCCACTCAAAAAGGTCTCCGTAGGGATTTTGGAGCACAAATTCTCGCCACTCTTGCGCAAAATGCTTAGAAACCGGATGACTTTTTATTGAAGTAGTAGTTGCTACGGGATATACAAAGTGCAAATCCGGGTGCGCTAGCTGGTCAAATTTTAAGTTACAGCTACCGTTTCCGGTATTGTTTTCGCCTTGAGCGTTGCCACACAGAATATATTGTGCATAAGCAATCGCCATAGGTAAAACCCCAGACCCAGCAGCGCCTACAAAAAGTTGAGCGTGCGCAACACGGCCCGCATCTACACTAGTGGTAAGATGATTTTTAAGAAAATCCTGTCCTATAACGTTTGAGAAAAGCATTAGGGCAAATATAACAGAACGGCAACGTTTTTAATGAACCACTTCTTTTATATTTGCGAGTAAACACAGCAGTTATGAAAACAATCCACGATATCAATTTTGAGAATAAGAAGGCTTTAATCCGTGTAGATTTTAATGTTCCTCTGGACGAAAACGGGAAGATTACAGATACTACACGTATCGTTGCGGCAAAACCGACGATCATAAAAATCCTAGAAGATGGGGGTGCAGCAATATTGATGTCCCACTTGGGTAGGCCTAAAGCGCAAGAGGATGAGTTTTCACTAGTTCAGATATGTTCGGCGATTTCTGAGATTATTGGGGTAGAGGTTAATTTTGTAGATAATTGTGTGGGCGAGCGGGTAGAACAGGCAGCTGCAGATCTTGAAATGGGAAAAATCTTGTTGCTGGAAAACCTAAGATTTCATAAAGAGGAGACTGCGGGGGATTCCGCTTTCGCGAAAGCGTTATCACAACTAGGCGACATTTATGTAAACGATGCCTTCGGGACAGCACACCGTGCACACGCCTCTACCACGGTAGTAGCACAATATTTTAATGCCGAAAGTAAATGCTTTGGGGCATTACTGGCTAAGGAAATCGAAAGTTTAGATCGTGTCCTCAACAATAGTGAGAAACCTGTACTTGCCATTTTAGGAGGCTCAAAGGTGTCTTCTAAGATTACGGTGATAGAAAATATTCTGGATAAAGTGGATGAGATGATCATAGGCGGCGGGATGTCCTTTACGTTTATAAAAGCGCAGGGCGGAAAAGTAGGAGATTCTATATGCGAAGACGATAAACAAGAACTTGCCTTAGAAATTCTTAAAAAAGCCGAAGAAAAAGGAGTAAAAATTCATATCCCAGTAGATGTAGTTGCAGCAGACGATTTTGCAAACGATGCAAATACAAAGGTGATGGATATTACAGCAATAGAAGATGGCTGGCAAGGACTGGACGCAGGACCAAAATCACGCGAAAATTTTGACACCGTTGTGCAACGTGCAAAAACGATCCTCTGGAACGGCCCCCTAGGTGTGTTTGAAATGGAAACTTTTTCAAAAGGAACTATTGCACTAGGCAACAGTATTGCCGCCGCGACTAAAAATGGTGCCTTTTCTCTGGTAGGAGGAGGCGATAGCGTGGCTGCGGTAAAGCAGTTTGGCTTTGAGCATAAAGTAAGTTATGTCTCTACTGGCGGTGGCGCGATGCTGGAAATGCTGGAAGGAAAGACATTGCCAGGGATAGCCGCGATTAAGGAATAATTAGAATTAAATAATAATTAAATCCCGCAATGCGCAAGTGTTGCGGGATTTTTGTGCGCTTTTTCGAAAAAGCTAGACGCATTTTTATTTGGAAGTTTAACTACCATGCAATAAACCATTTAAAGAAAACCTATGCCATTTTTATGTTGTCAAGAAAACGCTTTTTATCGACAAAAACAGCGTTTCACCGATAGCTCTACGAATTATAGGGGCGAGTAATATTGTGTCGTTTGTGTTAAAAAAATGTTAAAAAAATAAGCATTTCGTCGGTGTTTTGAAGGTCAGCGTCTTACAAAATTGTTGATATTTAGAAAAAATGTAAGGTGTTAAATATAAGCTCGTTGCTGCTCTACATTGACTTTATTCACTTTTTAGAAGAATACTTTTTTAAGTCATTGACTCTTTGATTACCGTTTGCTTATTTTTAGGAGATAAGGTTCTGCTATGCAGCTGCATAAAAAAACAACCTAAATATTTTTTAACTTCACAAGTCCTAAGAGGAATGTAATCTTACCCCTAAAAACATTCTAATTTTAGATGTTCAAAATTATAATTAGTTGTAGCGCATTACGTACGTAGTGTGATATTACATATTTAGGTTTTGAGCATAATGACATTTACTTACTTATTTAACTTAATGAATTGATTATGAGAAAAATTACTTTAATGAAAATGCTCATTGTCCTGATTTCCATTTTCGGAGTTCAGGCAATGCAGGGACAATCCCCTGGGGGCGTCGGGACAGGTCTTGAAATGTGGCTAGACGCAGGTCAGGGTGGAGCTGCCTGGACAGATCAATCTGGAAATGTTACCTTAACTACAGTTGGCACACCTATTACGGTGGCAAATGCCATTAACGGCAATAATGCTGTGGAGTTTAGTGGTAGTTCACAATATTACAACCTTGATTCTAATTTAGGATTTGATGGAGTGGCTCAAGATCACGCTATCTATGTAGTTTTAGAGCCAGATAATACTACTACCTTTAGAAGTATTATAGGAGGTCAGAATGGGGGTTTTGGTTCTATTCAATACCTCTTGCAGACAGGAGGGAGTATTTATTTGGATCAAGATGGTACAGGGACCACAGCAAATAGTAATCCTGGTCTGCCAGTAAATTCGCCTACTTTAGTCTCTACTACTTTTCAGCAAAGTACTGTAAACACGGCTAACGTAAATGTCGAATACTTTTTTAATGGGACAGCTGCAGGAGGAAATACTAATTGGCCTCTTACAGCCGCAGCGAGCCCCATGAATGTACATCGCTTAGGAGCAAGAGAAACTACCGGAGCGGTTGATTTTTTTGACGGTCGTATTGCTGAGGTTATCATATATTCACAAAACACGGTAGCCGAAAGAGCACAAATAGAATCTTATTTATCTATAAAATATGGAATCCTGAAAGATGGAGATTATCTCAATGGTACGGGAGCTACAGTATTTACTCCTACAGCACCCTACATAAATAGTGTTGCGGGTATTGCTTTAGATACTGGTGCAGAGCTTGACCAACAGACATCAACACCGCCAGGCGGTATTGTAACAATGTCTGATGCACTTACAGATGGTTCATACCTTTTCTGGGCGGCAGATGCTGGGACACTCACGTATGGTGCCTTAGGAGCAGGAGCACCTTTAAATTACCAAAGACTCAATAGAGGATGGAGAACCACAGAACTAGCTGTCGATGCAAACAACACTACTGTTTCTGTAGACGCTGCAGACTTACCTGCTTTCCCAGCAGGATCTGATGGAAACTTATACTTATTACAAGGAGCAGACCTTGCAACGGCAACCCCGGTCTTAATGACTTTAAGCGCAGGGACATACTCTGCTACGGGAAGAGATTTTGTAAATGGCGAGTTTTTTAGTTTTGCATCGTTTACGATGCCTCCTTGTCCTCCAGTAGATTCTCCTATGGCAACTCCTACAACAGGTCAAGAGGCAAGTTCTTTTGATGTAAGCTGGACATTACCTACTCCTAATATCGAGATGGGTGATCGCTTTATTGTAAAAATATATCCTGCCTCAACGACAATTACAGAGGCTGATGTAATTGCAGATATGCCAGCACCAGAAGCTGGAGCGGCTACGAATGGGGTTAACCCAACAAACCCAGAAACGGTAACTTCTTTGACTGTAGATGGTTTACGACCAGGTATTGAATATCAAATTTGGGTGCAGACAGATTGTGGTAGCACGGGAGCAAATACAGGAGGTGCTGCCATACAAGTACCAGGAACTTTTACTACGGAAAACTATGAATTTGAAATAGTTGCAGACGGAATGACTACAAATGATGAAAGCGTCCAGCCTACAGCATCTGTAAATATAACAAATGGACAAAATAACACAGGAGCTGCTGTAACGGTACCATTAACTTTTACAGATGTATCCACTACCGCCGGAGACGACTATGTAGTAACTGCAAGTGTAGATATAGGAAATGGAACAAACACACAAAGCTTCACAGTTTCTGTAACGAATGATATGGTTGTAGAGGCCGATGAAGATTTTACTATTGCAGTAACAGATGCTGATGGAGCAGGGCCAGGAACGGCTGCCTCTGCAGCGATAACGTATACTATTACTGATAATGATATGGCAATGGTTACGATCGAGAATGTATCTGGTAACGAGGACGACGGTGATCTAACTTTTACTGCTACGCTCGACAACGCTGTTGACGGCGGGTTCACGGTAGATGTGAATACAGCCGATGGTACTGCGACAACTGCAGATATGGACTACACGGCGATTGTATCTGAAACACTTACGTTTGCGGGTACAGCTGGTGAGACACAGA
>NZ_REFV01000019.1 GCF_003688895.1 Dokdonia sinensis | reverse complement strand
CTGTGTCAATCGTAGGATCGCCCAACACATCGTTGTCAAATACATCAATATCAACAGCCACGTCCTCATCGGTCGTAGCGCTATCATCATTAGCATCTACTGGACGGATGGTGACAACTACCGTAGCAGTCTCTGTTTCAGTTGTACCATCAGCATTTAAAACGGTTACAGTATAGTCAAAGGTATCTGTTCCACTATAGTCGAGGTCTGGAGTATATGTCACACTTCCATCGCCATTGATTGTTACCGTTCCATTTGCAGGATTGGTTACTGAAGTTGTTTCATAATCAAGCCCATAAACTCCAGAGAAGTCATCATTGGGAAGAATATCAACTAATACTGGAACGTCTTCTAAAGTAGTTTCAGAGTCATTTGTAACATCTGCTTTAGGGATTATAGTAACCACCACAGTTGCTATTTCGGTAGAAGTTGTCCCGTCAGGATGATTTACCGTAACCGTGTAATCAAAAGTGTCTGTTCCGTTATAGTTAGGGTTTGGCGTATAGACTACCTCACCATTTGGCAAAATTGTTACTGTTCCATTTGCAGGTGTTCTAACTGCCGAGACCTCAAAATCGTCTGGATAATTGCCTGAAAATAAATCATTATCAAGGATATCAATTTGAACCGGCTCATCTTCATCTGTTGTTGCCGCATCGTCAAAGGCATCTTGAACAGGTGTTATTGTGATGTCCGCTTTCGCGAAAGCGGTATCCCCATTACTATCTTCAATTTGATATTCTAATGTATCTGTGCCATTGTAATTAGGCCCAGGCGTATAGTCTATGGTGTCATCTGAAGGATCGTTGGGCGTATTATTATCATTTACCGTTGCAGTACCATTTAAAGGTTGCGTGATGATCGTAATTGTTCCTATAGAAGGTCCGTCAGCACCGAAATCATCGTTATCTGTAACATCTATATTTACTGGTGTGTCTTCTAGGGTAGTTTCTTCGTCGTCGTTTGCCGTGGGCGTTTGGTTAGCCGAGCCTACCGTTACCGTCTCTATATAAGTACAACCGTTACCATCAGTTATTGTCACGGTATAATCTCCACTATCAAGATCCGTAATTGTCTGTGTAGATTCTCCGTTGCTCCAAGAATATGTATAAGGAGGTGTCCCGCCTACTCCTTGCGCTGTAGCACTTCCATCGTTTGCGGTGACTCCATTCTCATCTGTCGCTGCTACATTACCTCCCACAACAGTAGCTGGTTGGGTAATAGTGGCAGAAGCTGAAGTTGTACAACCATTTGCGTCTGTAATAGTCACAGTATAACCACCTGCAGCTAGACCTACAAGATCCTCTGAAGTGGCTCCGGTACTCCAAGCAAATGTATAAGGTGTTGTGCCTCCATTAACAGTTAGGTTTAATGAACCGGTATTATCATTACGACAAAGCACATTAGCAACTGCAATTCCGGAACTTAAGACACTTGGCTCATTGACGGTAACAGAACTTTGAGCGGTACAGGCCGAAAATGAATCGGTGACAGTTACAATATAAGTTCCTGCTGGCAGATTAGAAAGGTTCTGTGTAGTAGCACCATTACTCCAAGAATAAGTAAATGGTCCTGTTCCTCCGGTAGTAACTGAGGAAGCACTTCCATTAGAAAACCCATTACAACTTACAGGTGTTGCATTTGTTGAGATGCTAAGATTAAGACAGCTCCCTGGATTAACCGTTACTGGCACTTGTACTGTGCAACCATTGTCATCTGTTACTGTAACATTATAAGTTCCCGGAGCTAAACCAGAAATAGATTGTGTGGTGGCACCTGTATTCCATAAGTAAGTATAAGGAGGTGTTCCTCCTGACGGGTTTGCCGTTGCGGTACCGTTAGAAAGTCCAGGTCCAGTTTCATCTGTGGCAGAAGCCGTAACACTTACAGGACTGTCTGGTTCAGATATAGAAACACTTTGCTCAACAGGATCACATACTGTCCCGTCTATGGTAACACTTACCGTATAAACTCCTTGTAAAAGATTAGAAATCGTACTTGTTGTTACTCCAGAGTCTATCTGACCATTACTCCAAGTAAAAGTAAAAGTCGCCCCTAGATTTGCATTAGAACTGGCTCCCACAGTTGCCGCTCCAGTATTTTCTCCAGCGCAAGAAACGTTTGTAACGTCACCTATAATCGCCACAACAGCGTCACAGGTATTTGTACAGTCTACTACAACACTTTGCGTAAGCGTACATCCATTTTGATCAGTAATTGTAACTGAATGTGTTCCAGCGGGAAGAGCGGTGGCAGTAGACCCTGTTTGATTTCCTGTACTCGCACTCCATTGATAACTATAAGGCGCCGTTCCACCGGTCGCTATAGCAGTAGCTTCTCCATCATTACAACCTTGCGCACTTGTAGCATTTACTCTAGTTATGTTTACAGCAATAGGCTCTGGCTGGCCTACCGTAGTCTGAGCTGGGCTTACAGGTACGGAACATTGTGCACTATCAGTCACTACAACCTCATATACCCCAGCTGTTAATCCGCTAAGGTTCTGTGTAGTTGCACCATTACTCCATTGGTATGTATATGGCGGAGTACCACCCGAAACACTTAAAGAAATAGAGCCGTCACTACCCCCAAAACAAGAAACATCTGTAGGGGTAGCAATTACCGCCACCTCTTGCGGAATTATCGTAGTTGTAGTTGCGTCATCTGTACTGAGTGCACAACCACCTCCAAAAGTACCATCATAGGACAACGTCGCAGACAATGTTCCTTCAAAGGGAGCTGCTCCTGTGTAATTAAAAGTACCATCCAGTTGGGTCGAAGTTCCTATTACATTTCCATTAAGGAAAAAAGTCCAAAGAAAGTTATCTTCTAAAGTACCGCACAAAGGCATATTAGCGTCATCGTCCCGAAAACTAAAAGTTCCGTCATAAACGATAGCATCATTACATTCGTCTCTTTCAATAGCCGCATTAAGTTCTGGACAAGGTACACAGAACTGTGGGCTTGGAAAAAATGCAGATGACTGCTGGCAACTGGCATTTATATAATTAATTACCGAACTTCCAGAATCAGAAACACCGCATATAGCATCATTCTCGGCAACGATAGAATATTGTAGTGTTATAGTCTCATTACCAACTTGCTCAACGAACCACTCTAGTACATCACCGTTTATAGTGACATCGCTTGCATCTGGAGTCTCACTAGAAACAATACTACCTGGAACGAGGTCGAAACCAGCAGATACCTGATTTGATACTAGCGACTGACCTGGCAAGGCTCGTGCGGCAAAAACTAATTGCCCTAGAATATCAGAATATATTCCTGTTAAATCTGCTGCCTCAAAGGTTACGGTGGCACCACCAGTATTTTGTATCCCCTCCAAAGTTACCGTCGCATTATTAAGTCTTACCGCATCATTCTCATAAAATGATAAAAGACCTATAGAGTAGATGGACTGTTCATAAAGTTCTGTTCCTACAACTGTGGTTTGAGCAGCAACACCCGCATCTATTGCAAAGGTGATACAATCTGTATCATTTCCAGCAGTATTAGGCTGATTTAAATCCACAGTTTCTTGACAACCGTCTAAGGTACCATCTGTATTATTTCTCCTGTTAGCAACCCCGTCTGTTAAAAGCACTATAGATCTAGAAGTGCCACAGTCAAACGTACCTTGCGTACTCAATAAATCGTCAGCTTCGAGGATTGCATCGTGGACGTTTGTGAATCCTGTGGTTATAATATTGTTTATTGCATTTGTAAGCAATATTCTATTTGCTGGAGTATCTTCTAATAGTCCCGTGTCTTGAGTCGCCGTATCAGCATAAGTCACTAATCCTACTTTATTCAGTCCTGTAGGATTATTTGAAGCTAAAAAAAGCTCTTCTACAAAATTTAGAGCAGCATCTTGCGCATAATCAATAGGTAAATTTCCATTAGAATCTGGTGGTCCGCCATTATTACCCATACTACCAGACCTATCAATTACCAGAACCGCTTCAACAGGTTGTGGCGGTGGATTTCCCGTTATGCTAATCGTTACATCAAATTGATTACAGGTGTCGGGATTAGGCACGGCTATTTTCTCAATGGTGACATTAGGATCATTTGATTGTCCCTGAGCAGATATTGTGAAGAAAAATGAAGCGATGATAAATAAACAAACACTCTTCACCTTAACCATACCTTTATATTGTAATAATCTTTTCATCTAAAAAAAGTTTAATTTTGAAATAACAGTAAATTATTCTGAAGCTGAGGGATCTAGAATCCAAGCACTTAGAATTGTACTACTTGAGATAGACTTACAATTAACATTTGCTACCTGAACCTCCACACAGCCCCAAGTATTAACTGGAGTACCTTTGGGAGCTTTAATTTTTGCCTTAAGATTTATAGTTGTATTTCCAGGAACAGTAATCCTATTATCTTTTATGCTGATAAGTCTATTATCTAAAAAAGTAATGTCAACCTTTGCATTTGGCTTTAAGGATACTTGCTTTTTATTACCACAGGTTGTTGTAAGTTGTTTTGCTGTGATTTGAAACGTACTTTTCTGATTACTATCATTTCTAAGCAATAAGTTGTAAACTGTACCATAATTAGAAACAGACTTAAAGGATCTATTTTTTTCAACACTTAAAGAGGATTGACAATCCTGTGCTTGAACAATAATAGCGGTCAAGGCAAATAGTATGGTAAAAATTATTTGTGTATTAATTTTCATATCAAAAAATGATTTAGATATAATAAGAAGCCAAGCCGACTAGAGTAATACACAATAATTAGTGTAAACCCTAAAGGATGTTTCTTAAAAAAATAGAATTTAGTTAGCTAATGGTACGTGACACGTTGCAAAAAAATGTCGAACCCTTTGTGAAGTTGATGTAATTACCCCCATAATATACGTCTTAAGTTATCCGCTTGCGCGATTAAATATGATTTGGAATACTAAGCTGGGTGTCACAAATATAATATTGTTTTCTAAAGCCCAACTGTAACTTACTGGTTTTTAGACATAACAACTCATTTAGTCGCCCAAATACACAATAACTAGTTTTTCTTACAAAAACTTTTAGAAAATCTGCATTATAATTGCTGTCTGCTTTCGCGAAAGCGTATCTCTAAACGTTACAATTGCCACTATTAAACCTAAATCAGTCCACCCCTGATAGCCCGACCATTTTCTTCTGCTTATATTTGCACCCTGCAAGAAAAAACTATGAGTGTAGCTAAAGAAATCGCAAGACGTAGAACCTTTGGGATTGTATCCCACCCAGATGCTGGCAAAACAACCTTGACAGAAAAATTACTTCTTTTTGGAGGAGCAATTCAAGAAGCAGGGGCGGTAAAATCAAACAAAATCAAGAAAGGCGCGACGAGTGACTTTATGGAAATTGAGCGCCAGCGTGGGATTTCTGTTGCAACCTCCGTTCTCGCATTTGAGTATGAAGGCGTTAAGATCAACATCCTAGACACTCCTGGTCACAAAGACTTTGCAGAAGATACTTTCAGAACACTCACTGCCGTAGATAGTGTTATCGTGGTTATAGACGTGGCAAAAGGTGTCGAGGAGCAAACGGAGAAACTTGTAGAGGTTTGTCGTATGCGCAATATTCCAATTATAGTTTTTGTAAACAAAATGGACCGAGAAGGTAAAGACGCTTTTGACCTTCTAGATGAAATTGAACAAAAATTACATCTCAAAGTTGCTCCCTTGAGTTTTCCTATCGGTATGGGATACGACTTTAAGGGAATTTATAATATGTGGGAACACAATGTGAATCTTTTTAGTGGAGACAGCCGTAAAAACATTGAAGAAACGGTTGAGATAAAAGATTTATCTGATAAAAAGCTAGACGAACTAGTTGGAACCACCTCGGCCGATAATTTGCGTGAGGAAATAGAACTCGTTAGTGGCGTTTATCCCCCTTTTGATAGAGAACTATATTTACAAGGAAAACAGCAACCAGTTTTCTTCGGATCGGCGCTTAATAATTTTGGAGTGCGAGAATTACTAGATTGCTTCATATCTATCGCTCCCGCACCGCGACCCAAGCAAAGCGAGGAACGTCTCGTGAGGCCTGAAGAAAAAAATTTTTCTGGATTTGTATTTAAGATTCACGCAAATATGGATCCCAAACACAGGGACCGTCTTGCTTTTATAAAGATTGTTTCTGGTGTTTTTGAACGTAATACCCCCTATTTACACGTACGCAATAAAAAGAAACTAAAATTCTCGAGCCCCAATGCCTTTTTTGCAGAGCGTAAGGAAATTGTAGATATATCATATCCTGGAGATATCGTAGGCCTACACGATACTGGAAACTTTAAAATAGGTGATACGCTTACTTCTGGTGAGGAAATTCATTATAAAGGGATACCAGCGTTCTCTCCGGAGCATTTCCGTTATATTAATAATGCTGACCCTATGAAGTCTAAGCAACTATCTAAGGGAATAGATCAATTAATGGACGAGGGAGTCGCTCAGCTATTTACACTTGAGCTCAATGGTCGCCAAGTAATAGGAACTGTAGGAGCACTTCAGTACGAAGTTATACAATATCGTCTAGAACACGAATATGGTGCAAAATGTACCTATGAGCCTTTAAGCGTTCATAAAGCTTGCTGGGTAGACCCAGAAAATCCTAAGAGTGAAGAATTTAAAGAGTTCTTACGAGTAAAGCAACGCTATATGGCAAAAGATAAAAGAGGTCAACTTGTTTTCTTGGCAGATTCTCCTTTTACCTTACAAATGACGCAGCAAAAATATCCTTCAGTAAAAATGCATTATGTAAGCGAATTTGAGCGACAGGCTAAAAAATAGGTTGCACTTACAAAAAAAGATAATTCAAGAAATTGAAAGAAAGCTTTTTATGATTTGTTTTACGCTTTCGCGAAAGCTTTCTTAAACAACATAAACGTATCCTTAGCACTTTGAACAGCTGTATCCATATCATCGTCCGATAACTTGAGTGACGCAACGGCATCTTTAAATTTTTTCCAGCGTAACATGCTGTTTTCTGAATCAGCGTTATAGAAGTGGTGTTTTTCTATATGACTCAACGCGCCACAAGACTGTATCTTTTTTGCAATCATTGTAACACCCACCATCGATCCTTCGATAACATACATTTTACCCACTAAAGACAAAACCTTACGAGGTGTAATGAGTCTATCAGGCTGCGGAAGAGGAAGATTAGAAAAACCCCTAATATCTGCTGCAAGGGCATTTGTTTTTGTATAACCAGCAAAGGGTTTAAGCTCTTCTGGAAGTACATCGTATCTATTATTTATACAGTCCTCAACAGCTTTATACACTTCAAAATTCTGACGCAACAATCTTTCATATACAGGCTGCGTGATAGAGCCATCCATTATATATTTTGCAAGATTTCCTTCTTCGACCTCGCGATGAAGTTTGTCTGTTTCTGTCTTGAGCCGTTTTAAAATCATTAAGCGATGTATCCGTTATTAAATTAAAAATAAGTTTATAGTAAGTAAGACTTCATTCTTTGACTAAAAACACCCAAAAGCTTAGGCTTGACCTGTCGGGCCAAAATTTAATGGAATAGGTTGTTTTTCATAATCTTTAATCTCTCCGTGCGCCTTTTCAAAACGCTTGACATTTTCCTGTAAAGCCTTTGCAAGTCGTTTAGCGTGCTGCGGTGTTAGGATGATTCTAGACTTAACCTTACTCTTAGGAGTACCTGGCATTATATTTACAAAGTCCACTACAAATTCTGATACCGAATGGTTGATAATTGCAAGATTAGAGTATGTTCCCTGTGCTACGGCCTCATCCAATTCTATATTGATTTGTCCTTTTTTGTTATTCTGAGGATTTTTTTCGTCTGCCATCTTAATTTAATTTCCGCGAAGGCGGAAATCTCATCCCGTCTAACGCTTTTGTTATTTAATTTTAAATTTCTTCCGTTTGCAATGATATTCAATTGCTTATCAAGGTGAATTCCAATAACTCTAGAGACCTCCCGTCTATCACAATTCCTATTTACTTTATGGGTCACCTGCCTTGACAAAGTATTATATAATGCTATGAAGATACAGATTCATACGCTTTCGCGAAAGCGTAATCTTAACTCATCTCATTTAAAAACAACAATAAAAAATCCCGTCCTGAAATATTCAGAACGGGATATTATCTCTTGCTATTTTCACTTAAGTAAAAACAGCCTCTTAATTATAATTAACCTCTTGCTTTTCGGCCATCATATTCTCGAGATCCTCTTTGCTTCCTACGATAATATTGTCGTAACGACGCATTCCAGTACCAGCAGGAATTTTGTGTCCTACGATTACATTCTCTTTAAGACCTTCTAAAGTATCAACTTTACCACTTACAGCAGCTTCGTTTAATACCTTAGTTGTCTCTTGGAAAGATGCCGCAGAGATGAATGACTTGGTCTGTAACGACGCTCGTGTAATACCTTGCAGAATTGGAGTTGCCGTTGCAGCAGTCACGTCTCTTGCAGTAACAAGATTCTTATCCTCGCGACGTAATAAGGAGTTTTCATCTCTCATCTCACGTGGTGATATAATCTGACCCGCTTTTAACGTCTCTGAATCGCCTGGATCTTCTACCACTTTCATTCCGAAAATGGCATCATTCTCCTCGATAAAGTCAGACTTATGGACCAATTGATTCTCTAAGAATATCGTGTCTCCTGGATCTACAATACGTACTTTACGCATCATCTGGCGCACAACAACCTCAAAGTGCTTATCATTAATCTTAACCCCTTGTAGACGATATACTTCTTGCACTTCGTTTACTAGATACTGCTGTACCGCAGACGGCCCTTTGATATTCAAGATATCATTAGGTGTTACAGAACCATCAGAAAGTGGCATACCAGCACGTACATAATCGTTTTCTTGAACAAGGATCTGATTAGATAACTTTACTAAGTATTTCTTAACCTCTCCTAGTTTGGACTCAACGATAATCTCGCGGTTACCACGTTTTATTTTTCCGAATGACACCACTCCGTCAATCTCAGATACTACTGCTGGATTTGATGGATTACGCGCTTCAAAAAGCTCTGTTACACGTGGAAGACCTCCTGTAATATCTCCAGCCTTTGCAGACTTACGAGGAATTTTTACAAGGATCTTACCCTCTTTTACTTTTTCTCCATCATCAATCATTAAGTGAGCTCCTACTGGTAAGTTGTACGAACGTAGCGCGTTTCCTTTGCTATCCTCTATAATCAATGTTGGTATCTTTTTCTTATCTCTAGACTCTGAAATAACTTTCTCCTGGAATCCTGTTTGCTCATCTGTCTCAACACGGTAAGTAACACCTTGGTCAATACTTTCGAACTTGATTTTTCCAGAGAATTCTGAAATTACAACCCCATTAAATGGATCCCACTTACAGATTACTTCTCCTTGTTTTACCTTTTCTCCAGAGCTTTTGAATAACTGTGAACCGTAAGGAATTGAGTTTGTACTCAAAGTAATTCCTGTTTTTGGATCTACAAGTTTAGCTTCAGATGTACGAGAGATAACAATCTCTGCTTTATTGCCCTCACTATCCTCTCCACTTACAGTCTTTAAGTCTTCTATTTCTAGTTTCCCATCAAACTTAGCCGTTACACTACTCGCCTCAGAAACACCTCCTGCCACACCACCTACGTGGAAGGTACGAAGTGTAAGCTGAGTTCCTGGTTCTCCAATAGATTGTGCCGCCACAACTCCTACTGCTTCACCCATCTGTACTGTTTTACCTGTTGCAAGATTACGCCCGTAACATTTTACACAGATACCTTTAGTAGCTTCACAAGAAAGTGCAGAACGCACTTCTACAGATTCAATAGGTGCTGCTCCAATTATTCCTCCTATGACATCAGTTATTTCTTCACCAGCCGCAACGATTACCTCGCTTGTAAGCGGATTGATCACATCATTAAGAGATGTACGTCCTACGATACGCGCTTCTAGTGTTTCTATTACCTCTTCATTTTTCTTAAGTGCGCTTACCTCTACACCTCTCAACGTACCACAATCTTCACTATTAATGATCACATCTTGAGAAACATCTACCAGACGACGTGTTAAGTATCCTGCATCTGCCGTTTTAAGAGCGGTATCTGCAAGTCCTTTACGTGCACCGTGTGTAGAAATAAAGTATTCAAGTATTGAAAGTCCTTCTTTAAAGTTAGAGAGAATCGGATTTTCAATAATAGCACCGCCTCCATCATTAGATTTCTTAGGTTTTGCCATAAGACCACGCATACCAGTAAGCTGACGTATCTGTTCTTTAGATCCACGTGCTCCTGAGTCAAGCATCATATACACCGAGTTAAATCCTTGCTGATCCTCACGGATACGCTTCATAGAAAGTTCCGTAAGCGTAGCATTTGTAGATGTCCAAACATCAATAACCTGGTTGTAACGCTCTGTATTTGTAATCAGACCCATATTATAAGATCCTGAAATTACATCTACCTGCTCGTTTGCCTCGTCTATCATTGCGTGCTTCTCCTCTGGAATAATGATATCTCCAAGTGAGAAAGATAATCCTCCACGGAATGCATATCCATAACCCATCGTTTTGATTCGATCAAGGAAATCTGCAGTTCTAGGGACACTAGTAACTTTAAGAATATTACCAATGATATCACGAAGTGATTTCTTAGTTAATACTTCATTAATAAAACCTGCCTCTTCCGGTACAGCTTCGTTAAATAAAACACGACCTACTGTAGTCTCAATGATTTGAGGAACAAGATTTCCGTCTTCATTGTAGTCCATGGCGCGCACTTTTACGATAGCGTTAATGTCTACTCTTTTTTCGTTATAAGCAATAGTCACCTCGTCTGCAGAGTAGAAAGTGATCCCTTCTCCTTTTACGTGAAACTCTTTAGTCGACTTTCTGGCCTTTGTCATATAGTAAAGACCCAATACCATATCCTGAGATGGTACCGTTACCGGTGCCCCATTTGCAGGGTTCAAGATATTGTGAGATGCAAGCATCAATAATTGACACTCGAGAATTGCTTCAGGTCCTAATGGAAGGTGAACTGCCATTTGATCCCCATCAAAATCGGCGTTGAAAGCCGTACAAACTAATGGGTGTAACTGGATTGCTTTTCCTTCAATAAGCTTAGGCTGGAATGCTTGAATTCCAAGACGGTGAAGCGTAGGAGCACGGTTAAGGAGAATAGGATGTCCCTTAAGAACATTCTCTAAGATATCCCAAACTACAGGCTCTTTCTTATCTATTATTTTCTTTGCAGATTTAACTGTCTTTACAATTCCTCTCTCGATCAACTTACGGATCACGAATGGCTTGTAAAGCTCTGCAGCCATATCCTTAGGTATACCACATTCGAACAAACGAAGTTCTGGTCCTACGACAATTACAGAACGTGCAGAATAATCTACACGCTTACCTAGTAAGTTCTGACGGAAACGTCCTTGCTTACCTTTTAAGCTATCTGAAAGTGACTTTAATGGTCTGTTAGAATCTGTTTTTACTGCAGATGATTTACGCGTGTTGTCAAAAAGTGAATCTACAGATTCCTGTAGCATACGCTTCTCATTACGTAAGATTACCTCTGGCGCCTTGATTTCCATCAATCGCTTTAAACGGTTATTACGTATGATTACACGACGATATAGATCATTTAAATCTGATGTTGCAAAACGACCTCCATCTAGTGGCACCAAGGGACGTAATTCTGGTGGAATTACTGGCACAACCTTCATAATCATCCATTCTGGATTATTCTCCCGGTTCTTATTTGCATCACGTAATGCCTCAACAACTTGTAGACGCTTTAATGCTTCTGTCTTACGTTGCTTAGACGTTTCATTATTTGCTTTATGACGTAACTCGTAAGAAAGCTCATCTAGATCGATGCGCTTTAAGAGTTCGATCAAACATTCAGCACCCATTTTGGCGATGAATTTGTTCGGATCTTCGTCATCTAAATATAGATTTTCCTGAGGAATAGTCTCTAAAATATTTAGATACTCTTCCTCTGTAAGGAAATCCATTTTCTGTAGATCTTCTCCTTCTTCATTCTTTGCAATACCTGGCTGAATCACCACGTAACGCTCATAATAAATGATCATATCTAATTTCTTAGATGGAAGACCTAGAAGATATCCTATTTTATTAGGTAAACTTCTAAAGTACCAGATGTGTGCTACTGGCACCACTAGTGAGATGTGTCCTACACGGTCACGACGCACTTTCTTCTCTGTTACTTCTACACCACAACGGTCACAAACGATCCCTTTGTAGCGTATTCTTTTATATTTTCCACAAGCACACTCATAATCCTTTACAGGACCGAAGATACGCTCACAAAAAAGTCCGTCACGCTCTGGTTTGTGCGTACGGTAGTTTATAGTTTCTGGCTTGAGCACTTCACCACGAGATGCCCCTAGGATAGACTCTGGAGAGGCTAGACCTATTGAAATCTTGTTAAATTTCGGTGCTTGCTGCTGCTTATCATTCATTCTTGCCATAATGCTGTATTCTTTCGAATTAAATAAATTGTTTGTTTGAAGGTTACGCTTTCGCGAAAGCGGACTCCTAAGAACCCACTTTCACCTTGCGTTATTCAAACTACTCCTCCAGACGAATGTCTAGTCCCAGTCCCTTGAGCTCGTGCATCAATACGTTGAACGATTCTGGTAATCCTGGCTCTGGCATAGGTTCTCCCTTAACAATACTTTCGTATGTCTTAGCACGACCTATTACGTCATCGGACTTTACAGTCAAGATCTCACGTAATGTCGCCGAAGCTCCGTAAGCCTCAAGTGCCCAAACCTCCATCTCACCAAAACGTTGCCCTCCAAATTGCGCCTTACCTCCAAGAGGTTGCTGCGTAATAAGTGAGTATGGACCGATAGAACGCGCGTGCATCTTATCGTCTACCATATGTCCTAGTTTCAACATATAAATCACACCTACAGTTGCTGGTTGATCAAAACGATCTCCTGTTCCACCATCATAAAGGTATGTATGCCCAAAACGTGGAATTCCAGCTTCGTCGGTAAGTTTATTAATCTCGTCTAGTGTTGCTCCATCAAAAATAGGTGTCGCATATGTGCGTCCTAGTTTCTGACCAGCCCAACCTAACACGGTCTCATATATCTGACCGATGTTCATACGAGAAGGTACCCCAAGTGGATTTAATACAATATCCACCGGTGTTCCATCCTCAAGGAATGGCATATCTTCTTCACGTACGATACGAGCAACGATACCTTTGTTACCGTGACGTCCCGCCATCTTATCTCCTACCTTAAGTTTACGCTTTTTAGCAATGTAAACTTTAGCAAGCTTGATAATTCCAGCTGGAAGTTCATCTCCTACAGAGATGGTAAACTTCTCACGACGCAAGTTACCTTGCAGGTCGTTTTCTTTAATCTTATAGTTATGCAGTAAATCCGCTATAAGAGCATTTGTCTTATCATCTGTAGTCCACGTTCCTTGCGTAAGGTGCGTGTAATCTTCTACAGAATTTAGCATCTTAAGCGTAAATTTCTTTCCTTTAGGAAGAACTTCCTCACCTAAGTCATTCATCACACCTTGTGCTGTTTTTCCATTAACAAGTTTAAATAGTTTCTCAACTACTATTGCTTGTAATTCGTCAAACTTCACATCATACTGATCTTCTAGTATCGCGATGTCCTCTTTATCTTTTGCTCTCTTACGCTTATCCTTTATTGCTCTTGCAAATAACTTCTTGTTAATTACAACACCACGTAAAGATGGAGAAGCTTTTAGAGATGCATCTTTTACATCACCTGCTTTATCTCCAAAAATCGCCCGAAGAAGTTTTTCTTCAGGTGTAGGATCTGATTCTCCCTTAGGAGTAATCTTACCAATAAGGATATCCCCTGGTTTTACCTCTGCCCCGATACGAATCATCCCGTGCTCATCAAGATCGCGTGTAGCTTCCTCAGAAACATTAGGAATATCATTAGTCAACTCTTCGTTACCTAATTTTGTATCACGTACATCTAAAGAATACTCATCGATGTGAATAGAAGTAAAAATATCATCGCGTACAACTTTTTCAGAAATTACGATTGCATCCTCAAAGTTATATCCTTTCCAAGGCATAAAGGCTACCTTCATATTACGTCCTAGTGCCAGCTCTCCTTTTTCGGTAGCGTACCCCTGACATAATACTTGTCCTTTTTCTACCCTATCTCCTACAGCCACAATGGGCTTGAGATTGATATTTGTACCTTGATTCGTTTTACGAAATTTTATAAGGTTGTAAGTTTTTGAGTCCTCATCAAAACTAACAAGTCGCTCATCATCTGTACGATCATATTTAATCGTAATCATATTTGCATCCACATACTCTACAGTACCTGCACCTTCTGCATTAATAAGAACTCTAGAATCTGTAGCTACCTGACGTTCCAGACCCGTACCAACAATAGGCGCATCTGCCATAATAAGTGGTACTGCCTGACGCATCATATTTGATCCCATTAGTGCACGGTTTGCATCATCGTGCTCCAAGAAAGGAATGAGTGATGCAGAGATAGATGCTATCTGATTAGGCGAAACATCTGCGTAGTGAACCGTATCTGGATCTACTACTGGAAAATCACCTTCCATACGAGCAATTACTTTTTCTTCAGTAATTGTTCCGTCATCTTTCATTGGGTTATTCGCTTGAGCGATTAACTTGCCTTCTTCCTCCTCTGCACTTAAATATTGTGGTTCAGATTTTAAATCAATCTTACCATTTTCAACTTTACGGTATGGAGTCTCGATGAATCCCATTCCATTCACCTTAGCATAAACAGAAAGTGAAGAAATCAGACCGATGTTCGGTCCTTCAGGAGTTTCAATAGGACAAAGCCTTCCATAGTGCGTGTAGTGTACATCACGTACTTCAAATCCTGCACGCTCACGAGAAAGACCTCCAGGCCCAAGAGCAGAAAGACGACGCTTGTGCGTTATCTCCGCAAGTGGGTTCGTCTGATCCATAAATTGTGATAACTGGTTCGTCCCGAAGAATGAATTAATCACAGAAGACAACGTCTTTGCATTAATCAAATCAATAGGAGTAAATACCTCGTTATCACGTACGTTCATACGCTCACGGATTGTTCTTGCCATACGTGCAAGGCCAACACCAAATTGCGATGAAAGTTGCTCTCCTACCGTACGAACACGACGGTTAGATAGGTGATCAATATCATCAATCTCTGCTTTTGAATTAATTAACTCAATAAGATACTTGATGATGGTAATAATATCCTCTTTGGTAAGCACCTGCTTATCCATTGCGATATCAAGACCTAATTTTTTATTCATTCTATAACGACCTACTTCACCTAGGTTATAACGTTGGTCTGAGAAGAATAACTTGTCTATTATACCACGTGCAGTTTCCTCATCTGGCGGCTCTGCATTACGTAATTGTCTATAGATATGCTCAACAGCTTCTTTTTCAGAGTTTGTTGGGTCTTTCTGTAATGTATTATGAATAATTGCGTAGTCTGCCTGCTGATTATCTTCTTTATGAAGTAAAATCGTTTTTGCACCCGCCTCAAGAATTTCTTCAATGTGCTCTTTTTCAAGAACAGTATCACGGTCAAGAACTATCTCGTTACGCTCTATAGATACGACCTCTCCTGTATCTTCATCTACAAAATCTTCGTGCCAAGTATTTAAAACACGAGCAGCAAGCTTACGACCTAAATATTTTTTTAATCCTGATTTTGAAACTTTTGCTTCTTCGGCAAGGTCAAAAATCTCTAGGATATCTTTATCACGCTCAAAACCAATCGCACGGAAAAGTGTCGTTACTGGCAACTTTTTCTTACGATCAATATATGCATACATCACACTATTAATGTCTGTAGCAAATTCTATCCAAGATCCTTTAAAAGGGATTACACGGGCAGAATATAATTTTGTTCCATTTGCGTGGAAGGACTGTCCAAAGAACACTCCTGGAGAACGGTGAAGTTGGGAAACTACGACACGCTCAGCACCATTAATAACGAATGTACCACTCGGTGTCATATAAGGAATAGTTCCTAAATAAACGTCCTGTACGATGGTTTCAAAATCTTCGTGTTCCTCGTCTGTACAATAAAGTTTTAGACGTGCCTTAAGCGGAACACTATATGTAAGACCACGCTCGATACATTCCTGAATGGAATATCTAGGGGGATCTACGAAATAATCTAAAAACTCTAATACGAAGTTATTACGGGTATCAGTAATAGGGAAGTTCTCAAGAAAGGTATTGTAAAGACCTTCATCTCCTCTTTCTTCTGGCTTAGTTTCCAGCTGGAAGAAATCTTGAAATGATTTTACTTGAATATCTAGAAAATCTGGATATTCTGGTCTGTTCTTTACCGATGAGAAACTAATTCTTTCAGCTTGTTTTGCATCTTGCATCATCAACGAACGAAATTTGATTAGAAACGTAACCTGCACCAGTTGCAGGTCGATACTTTTGATTCTTATTTATAGACGAGAAACCAAAAAAAGTCTGCCACAAAAAACTGTGACCGTTATATACGACAAATGGTTTAGGTCAAATTGCACTCTTAACAAGCACAATTAACCTAAACCTTTATCTGCTTTATATGCTGAGCTTACTTAAGCTCAACCTCTGCACCAGCTTCTTCTAATTGAGCTTTAAGTGCTTCAGCCTCATCTTTAGAAACACCTTCCTTAATTGGAGAAGGAGCATTATCTACAAGCTCTTTTGCGTCTTTAAGACCAGCACCTGTAAGTTCTTTTACAAGTTTAACTACAGCAAGTTTAGAAGCACCAGCAGCTGTAAGGATAACGTCAAATTCTGACTGCTCCTCTGCAGCGTCTCCACCAGCAGCTCCACCAGCAGCAACAGCAACAGCTGCAGCAGCAGGTTCGATACCATACTCGTCTTTTAAAATATTTGCTAACTCGTTTACTTCTTTAACAGTAAGGTTAACTAATTGTTCTGCGAAATCTTTTAAATCTGCCATTTTCTATCGTTTTTAAAATCTTTAATAAAATATAATTGTAATTGAGTGCGTACACGTTTATCCTTCCTTCTCAGAAAGTGTTTTGATAATACCAGCAAGTTTCCCTCCGCTAGACTTAAGAGCGCTAATAACGTTCTTAGCAGGCGATTGAAGCAATCCAACGATGTCCCCAATAAGTTCTTCTCTAGACTTGATATCTACAAGGGCATCTAGTTGATCATCACCTAGGTAAACCGCTTCTTCAATAAATGCTCCTTTTAATAAAGGCTTATCAGATTTCTTACGGAATTCTTTGATAACCTTTGCAGGTGCATTTCCTGTTTCAGACATCATAATGGCCGTATTCCCTTTTAATACTGAAGGAAGTTCTGCAAAATCTTTGTCTGATGCATCCATTGCTTTTTCAAGCAATGTATTTTTAACCACCGCTAACTTGATACCAGCTTTAAAACAGGCGCGACGTAAATTTGATGTTGCGCCAGCATTTAATCCTGAAATATCCGCAAGGTAAATGTTAGTATTGTCTGCTAACTGTGCGGTTAAATCCTTAATTACTACTGATTTTTCTTCTCTTGTCATAATCTATAATATTGGACTAGTCGTCAGTTGCAAAGCGTTTAGTGTCAACCTCTACTGAAGGGCTCATTGTACTAGACATAAAAATACTCTTGATGTACACTCCCTTAGCAGCTTGAGGCTTAAGCTTTACTAACGTGGTTATTAATTCTCTTGCATTACCAGCTATTTTCTCAGCATCAAAGGAAGCTTTTCCTACTGAAGCATGAATGATTCCAGTTTTATCAACTTTAAAATCAATCTTACCAGCTTTTACATCAGAAACTGCTTTTGCAATATCCATTGTAACTGTACCTGTCTTTGGGTTAGGCATTAATCCACGTGGTCCTAAGACACGACCTAATGGCCCTAGTTTACCCATAACGCTAGGCATTGTAATAATAACGTCTACGTCTGTCCAACCACCTTTGATTTTTTCTAGATACTCATCCAGACCTACGAAATCTGCTCCAGCTTCTGTTGCTTCTGCTTCCTTGTCTGGAGTTACCAGGGCAAGTACTTTTACATCTTTACCTGTTCCATGCGGTAGTGTAACTACCCCACGAACCATTTGATTCGCTTTACGCGGATCTACATTAAGACGTACAGCAATATCTACAGAAGGATCAAAGTTTACGTTGCTTACTTCTTTTATTAAAGCAGAAGCATCAGACAAATTGTAAGTCTGTCCGACCTCAATTTTACTCTGATTTTCCTTTTGCTTTTTTGTTAATTTTGCCATTTTGATTTTCTTTTTGGATGTTTAGTTAGGAGCTTCACCACCTTTTACCGTGATACCCATTGAACGTGCTGTACCGGCTACCATTTTCATAGCACTACCAATTTCGAACGCATTCAAGTCAGGCATTTTGTCCTCTGCAATAGCGCGTACTTGATCCCAAGTTACTTTTGCTACTTTCTTACGGTTAGGTTCACCAGAACCGCTTTTAACTTTGGCTGCTTCCAATAATTGAACTGCTGCTGGAGGTGTTTTGATAATAAAATCAAAAGACTTATCCATGTAAACAGTAATCGCAACAGGAAGCACTTTACCAGCTTTATCTTGTGTTCTAGCATTAAACTGCTTACAGAACTCCATAATATTAACGCCGGCTGCACCTAAAGCAGGTCCTACTGGTGGAGAAGGGTTTGCAGCGCCCCCTCGAACTTGTAACTTAACAACCTTACTTACTTCTTTTGCCATTTTTAAAAATTTAATTCGACCTGTTCATCATGTGGAAGCAATTGAACAAAATCCAAAATATATTAATGTAACAATTAATTTCTTATACTTTTTCAACCTGCATATAACTCAACTCGAGAGGTGTTTTTCTTCCGAAAATCTTAACCATTACCTCTAGTTTGCGCTTTTCCTCATTAACCTTCTCCACAGTTCCATTGAAACCGTTGAAAGGACCATCAATAACTTTTACAGTCTCACCTGATGTGAATGGGATTGCAATACTGTCTGTTTGAACCGACAATTCATCAACTTTTCCTAACATTCTATTCACTTCAGATTTCCTTAGTGGTACAGGATCACCTCCTTTTACCTCTCCAAGAAATCCAATAACACCATTTATTGATTTTATGATGTGAGGAACTTCTCCGCCCAAATACGCTTTTACCATTATATAACCTGGAAAATAAACACGCTCTTTATTTACTTTTTTTCCGTTACGAATCTGTATTACTTTTTCAGTAGGCACTAACACGTCTTCAATGTAGTCTTCAAGATTAAGACGACCGATTTCCTGCTCGATATATGCCTTGATTTTATTTTCTTGTCCACTAACGGCGCGCACTACGTACCATTGCTTTTTGTTTGTTGTCTTAGCCATATTATGCTCCTACAATTTTTTCAAAATACAATGCAATCAACTTACTAAAAACGGTATCTACACCCCAGATAGCAAGTGCGAACACTACAGAAAATACAGCAACCACAACCATAAGGCGTTGAGCTTCTGCAAGAGGTGTCCACGTTACGTGGTTTTTAAGTTCATTATAGGATTCTTGAACGTAATTTACTAATCCAGCCATAGTATTGATATCTTAAAGAATAGTATAAAAATGATTCACTAATCATTTAAACCATTCTATTCATTGTTTCAACAGAAGCGTATACTTCATTTATTGCACGGGATGGGAGACTCGAACTCACGACACCTGGTTTTGGAGACCAGTGCTCTACCAACTGAGCTAATCCCGTATATTTTAAAATTTTAATATCCAAACCTAAGATTACCTATAAAAAGTAAATCTAGTTTACTACCAAAATTTTAAAGAGAAAAACAGCTAACTACTTCACTTTCGCAAAAGCACAACCACATTCCCTCATTACAAAAGTCAAGGCGTCCCGTATTTACGAGACACCTTTCCTTTTATTTATTCTCTAGAATTAATCTAGTATCTCAGTAACCTGACCAGCTCCTACAGTTCTACCACCTTCACGAACGGCAAAACGAAGACCTAAGTTAAGTGCGATTGGTTGGATAAGCTCAACAGTAATTGTTAAGTTATCTCCAGGCATCACCATCTCAACCCCATCAGGAAGTATAATGTTACCCGTTACGTCAGTTGTACGTACGTAAAACTGAGGACGGTAGTTATTATGGAATGGAGTGTGACGTCCACCTTCTTCTTTTTTAAGGATATAAACCTCTGCCTTAAACTTAGCGTGAGGAGTTACAGATCCTGGCTTTACAATTACCATACCTCTAGAGATCATTGACTTTTCAATACCTCTCAAAAGGATACCTGCGTTATCTCCAGCCTCACCTCTATCAAGGATCTGACGGAACATTTCAATACCAGTAATTGTAGATGTAAGTTTTTCTGCACCCATACCGATGATCTCAACAGGATCTCCTGTATTTGCAATACCAGTTTCGATACGACCCGTAGCAACAGTTCCACGACCTGTAATTGAGAATACATCTTCAATAGGCATTAAGAAAGGCTTTTCAGTCTCACGCAATGGCTCTTCAATCCAAGTATCTACAGCAGCCATAAGCTCTAATACTGTATCAACCCACTTTTGCTCACCATTAAGTGCACCAAGAGCAGAACCAGCAATTACAGGTCCATTATCACCATCGTACTCATAGAAAGAAAGAAGATCTCTAATTTCCATTTCTACTAGCTCAAGTAATTCCTCATCATCCACCATATCAACCTTGTTCATAAAAACAACGATACGAGGAATACCTACCTGACGACCAAGAAGGATGTGCTCACGTGTTTGTGGCATAGGACCATCAGTAGCAGCAACCACAAGAATAGCACCGTCCATTTGCGCAGCACCAGTAACCATATTCTTTACGTAATCGGCGTGACCTGGACAATCTACGTGTGCATAGTGACGATTTGCAGTAGCATACTCAACGTGTGAAGAGTTAATTGTAATACCTCTTTCTTTTTCCTCAGGGGCATTATCAATTTGATCAAAAGCAGAAGCTTCTGAATAACCTGCATCTGCCAATACTTTCGTAATAGCAGCAGTTAAAGTTGTTTTACCGTGATCTACGTGTCCGATAGTACCAACATTTAAATGGGGTTTCGAACGATCGTATGTTTCCTTTGCCATAATGTAATTATTTAATCTTAGTTATTATTAGTGTACTTATTTTGATCTAATCCCTTTTTGTGCAAGCACGGAAAGTGAGTGCGACCAGCACTCATTGTTATTATTTTTTGAGCCAACGACGGGAATTGAACCCGTGGCCTCTTCCTTACCAAGGAAACGCTCTACCCCTGAGCTACGTCGGCTTGTGTGATTACGCTTTCGCGAAAGCAAACTTTGCCAAAGGCATTACTCATTATTATTCCCTACAAGTTTACTTTATAAAGAATAAGATTTCCGATCACGCGGAAAATGACTTTAGAGCGGGAGACCAGGTTCGAACTGGCGACATTCAGCTTGGAAGGCTGACGCTCTACCAACTGAGCTACTCCCGCATTTATAATCAAAAACCCCAAAAAAAGGTTTAAAACTAAAGGTTACAAAATTTCAAGTTTTCAAAACACACTTTCAAAACAATTGTTTTAAAACGCTTTGAAAATGTTTTTGATACGATTACATTTTAATCGTAAAAAGATGTGGGGAGAGCAGGATTCGAACCTGCGAAGTTAAAAACAACTGAGTTACAGTCAGTCCTCGTTGGCCGCTTGAGTATCTCCCCGTTGTACTATCAATTTTCGGTGGGCAAAAATACGCAATTATAATTGATAATATGATCATTATTTTAAAGAACTTTTTAACTTGAAAAAACAAGTTAAAAAAGAGCCGATGGAGGGACTCGAACCCACGACCTGCTGATTACAAATCAGCTGCTCTAGCCAGCTGAGCTACATCGGCTTTTATACTTTACTACGCCTCGCAAATGAAGCATAAAAAAGTCCGCTATTTCTAACGGACTGCAAATGTATACATTTTTTATATTTACCAAAAACTTTTTTATTTTTTTTTGATCAAGCACGCACCCTGATCTTCTCTTTGTGCTTTAATAAAATTCGCTCCATAGACTGTACGCAGTTATCAGTAGCCTCTTCAAAAGATTTGGCCATTTTCTTAACGATAAATTCGTCACCAGGAACGCTCACTAAAACCTCAACTATTTTATTTGCTGGTCTTACATTAGGCTCGAGCTTTAAAAACACATCTGCATGTGTAATCCGATCGTAAAAATTCTCTAGTTTACCCACCCTTGCGTTGATAAATTGTGTGAGTTTAACATCTGCATCAAACTTTGGTGCTTCAACGGTCACTTTCATAAGCTATTTGTCTTTAAAGTTAGAACATAGCGCATTTGCGCCTTTAAGGTCTACGCCGCAAATTATTTTTTGTTACGAGGATGCGCATCTTCATATACACTTCGGAGCGCAGCTATACTATTATGAGTATATACCTGCGTAGAAGCAAGACTCGCGTGCCCTAATAATTCCTTTACGATATTTAAATCTGCTCCTTCATTAAGAAGATGTGTCGCAAATGAATGCCTCAAAATATGAGGACTCCTTTTTAATTTGTTAGACGTTCTACTAAAATAACGATTTACTATGCGATAGACAAGAGTATCATACATTTTAACTCCTTTGCTAGTAAGTAACACATTTGACTGGGAAGAATCAATAACAACATCCTCTCTAACAGATAAATAAGCCTCAATTGTCTTTTTAAGACTGGGCAATAAAGGAAGCATCCTTTCTTTATTACGTTTTCCCACAACCCGAATCAAATTTTGTTTCATATCTACTTGATCCATTGTAAGATTGATAAGTTCTGCCCTACGCATTCCTGTAGCATATAGAAGTTCAACTAGCGCAAGATCTCTCAAGGATTCAAAGTCTGTGGCCTTCCTAAGTTCGTTAATCACGTTTTCCACTTCATTTTGAGAAAATGGCACTTGTACTTTCTTTGGGATTTTTAGCGCTCGATGCTTAGCTAGAGGTGAAACTTCTATTGCCTCTAATTTCAGCAGAAATTTGTAATAAGATTTTAAAGACGAAATTTTTCTATTTACGGTTCTATTGGATATTCCATTATCCACCAAACTCACAATCCAGCTGCGTATTTGCCCGTAATTAATATCAATAAGTGATTCTTGTTCATATTCCGCTTTCGCGAAAGCGAAAAAAGCCTCGATATCCTTCTCATAAGCGAGTACCGTGTGATCGCTATAGTTTTTCTCAAGTTTGAGATAATCTAGAAATGAGAGTAATGACATTAAGAGGAAGGCTTAAATATGTTTACAAACAATATGCTCTCAACAAGAAATTCCGATACACGTCGGGATTGTTGCACATAGCGCAAAAAAAAACCGTTGCATCACAAAGATAAACTTTATAATGCAACGGTATGTATTATGAAAGAGGATTAGTCTTCCTGTTAAATCCAGTCTACCCATTAGGTAACGGATTTAGATATCTCTAGATATTTTCGCTATCTCTAAGTCCCTGTATATAAGAGGCCTTTTGAATTTCACGTCTTCTTACTACAGAAGGTTTCGTAAATTGCTTACGATCTCTTAATGCACGCATTGTACCTGTTCGATCAAATTTACGCTTGAAACGTTTAAGCGCTCTATCGATATTTTCTCCGTCTTTTACTGGTATGATTAACATAGATGTACCTCCTTTCTTTTGATTCTTATTCTGTTTTCAGGCTGCAAATATACGTGTAATAAATAAATGAGCAACCCTAATCTAAAAAATATTAAAAAACTTTGTGGCTACTTTTTTGTTGCTGGATCATAGGTCTTTCCGTCTATGACCATTTTTGCAATAATTTCCCTCAAAATTTCCGAGGTTCCGCCACCTATAGGACCTAACCTACTGTCACGCATCATACGCGCAAGGGGGTACTCTTCCATATAACCATAACCTCCTAGCATCTGCAAACAATCGTTTATGACCTGATCTGCAATTTTAGTAGAGATAAGCTTAGACATTGTAGCCTCCTTTACTACATACTCGCCTCTATTTAGTCTATAAGCCGTGGCATAATTAAATGCTTTTGCCATCTCAACCTCGGAGGTGCGCTCTGCCATTAAGTGTCTGAGCGCTTGAAATGTATTAATGGTCTTACCAAAAGCCGTACGGTCTTTCATATAGTCTAGGGCATATTCTATGGCATACTCTGCTCTTGCATGTGCATTTATTCCCATAATGAGACGCTCCAGCGCAAAGTGCTGCATTATATAAGCAAACCCTTTGTTCTCCTCGCCCATTAGGTTCTCGACAGGCACTTTTACATTATCAAAAGCAATTTCTCCCGTATCTGATGCTCGCCATCCCAGTTTATCCAGTTTCGTTGCAGAAATTCCCGACGTATCGCGATCCATCACAAAAATGCTCATCCCCTTTCCGCCCAGCTCTGGACTTGTCTTAGCCGCAACAATTAAGTAATCTGAATACACTCCGTTTGTGATAAATGTTTTAGAGCCATTAAGTACGTAGTGATCACCTTCTTTTACAGCAGTTGTGCGCATTCCTGCCACATCACTCCCACCAAAAGGTTCTGTAATACACAAGCATCCTATCATCTTTCCTTCAATACTAGGTGCTAGGTATTTTTGCTTGATGCGGTCATCACCCTCAGCATTAAGGTGGGTCATCGCAAGATAAGCGTGCGCCCACATAGCGGCTGCAAATCCTCCTGAATTGATACGCTGCAACTCTTCTAGAAAAATTACAGTATAGAAAAGGTCGAGGTTCATACCGCCATATTCCTCAGGATAATTAATTCCGAAGAATCCCATCTCACCTACTTTCTCCCAAATAAAACGCTCTATGTGACCTGTTTTTTCCCATTTATCAATATGAGGCACTACTTCTTTCTGGAGGAAATCTCTTAAGCTTTCGCGAAAAAGATGGTGCTCCTCTGTATAATATAAATCTGTCATTTGTAATGATGTTGATTGAGAATACTGTAGAAAAACAGCACCTCTGATAGCAATTTTTAATCAATATTCAAATATAACTTTATTCTCTCAAATTTATATGAGGTCATACCGTCGATTTTTGCTAATTCTTCAATGGAAGTAATTCCCTCGCGAAGTGTTCTATAATTAACAATTTCCATTGCGAGTTCAAAGGAAAGCATGGGGACCGTAGATAGGTCTGATGCAGATGCAGTATTTACATTAAGCTTGCTTACTACTGGCACTTGCTGTACGGTATACTCATCTAGTATCGCTCGTTTAGTATCATACGGTACATCGTAAACATCGTATACCTGCTTGTAGATAATAAAACCTCCTATCTTATTTCTGTATTTCAAAATTTTATGAGCACTTTGCGCATCTACGCCTTCTATAGCCTCAAGTTGTGCGAGCGTTACGGTATTGATATCTCCTTTTTCTTCGGTCGTTTTCCAAGTGCGCTTACTGCTGTATGAGGTTGTGGTTTTAGGGTTTGTTACCCAATCTGGGAATTTAAAGTAAGGTGAGATCTTATTGAGAAGACTATCAGAAACCTGCGTTACTCTTTTAAAATCTGCGATGGAGTTTATCCATTTATCGCTTTCGCGAAAGCGGTGCAACCTATCAATTTCTAGTGTAGACATTCCTAGTGTGTACCCTTTATAGTCTGTTATAAAGTTTGGGTTGAAAGGGTAAACTTTAGGTTTCCTATTCTCAATCTCAACGCCCTTTAAAGAATCTATGCGTTGTTGAAAGACCTGAATCTCTTGCGCCTCTTCTGGGCTTAACGCAATATCATAACTGGGTTCATACCAGAAAGCAAATCCTAATGCAATGAGAATGATCGTTAGCAAAATCAAAATCCCACTCCGTTTCTGTGTATCATAGACGAAGTGGGACTTGAATTTATGCATTGTTCTTTTATTTTAATCTACTATAGCCTCTTTTTTAAGCTTGATAGCATCTAGATAGCGCTTAAGTTGTTTCTTAACAACTGGGAACAAGAAGAATAATCCTATCATATTCGGAAATACCATCGCAAATATCATAGCGTCTGAGAATGCCCAAATAGAATTCATACTAGCCGATGCCCCAATGACTACAAATAGTAGGAATAAGATTTTATAAACTAAATCTGCTACCTTACCTCTTCCGAAAAGGAATTTCCAAGACTGAAGACCGTAGTAAGACCAGGATATCATTGTAGATACCGCAAAGAGAACAACCGCAATGGTTAAGAATACGTCAGAGTAAGGAATATACTCAGCAAATGCTTTTGCTGTGATTCCTGCTCCTTCAAAAGACTCACCGTCTATCATTACTCCTCCTAGACCATCACCTCCATATTCAAAGAAGCCTCCGAAGTTGAATATAATAATCACAAGTGCCGTCATAGAACAGATCAAAACCGTATCAATAAATGGCTCGAGTAATGCAACTAGACCTTCACTAGCAGAATATTTTGTCTTAACAGCAGAGTGAGCAATAGAGGCAGAACCTGCTCCAGCTTCGTTTGAGAACGCTGCTCTTTTAAATCCTACCAGTAATACTCCTATAAACCCACCTACTCCAATTGCAGTAGGGTTAAATGCTTCTTGAACGATTAAACCAACTGCATCATCTATTAATGAGAAGTTACTTAAAATAATATATAAACAGGCTACAACGTACATCACAGCCATAAAAGGGACTACCTTCTCAGTTACCTGCGCTATACGTTTTATTCCTCCAATAATTATGACACCTACTACAATTGCAAGCACGACTCCTACAATAGCTCCTGCAGCTGTACTTTCCCAGTTAAACATTTCTTTTAATACAATAGTCGCCTGATTAGACTGAGCAGCATTACCTCCTCCAAAAGAACCTCCTATACAGAAAATTGCAAAAATTACTGCCGCCACTTTACCTAGAGTTGCAAAGCCCTTTGACTTTAGCCCCTTAGTAAGATAGTACATAGGACCTCCGTAAATAGTTCCATCTTCTCCTACATCACGATACTGAACCCCTAGGGTACATTCTACAAATTTTGTAGACATTCCTAGTAAACCACAAACAATCATCCAGAATGTTGCTCCCGGACCTCCTAGTGCAATAGCCAGCGCTACTCCCGCGATATTACCGTTACCCACCGTACCAGAAACTGCTGTGGCAAGTGCCTGGAAGTGCGTCACTTCTCCTTCCGAACTTTCATCTCTTATGGTATCGACTATATCGCCGTCTACCGCTAGATTATCATCGGTTTCAAGACCTTCAATATGCTCATCAAGATCTACATTTGTGAGGTCCTTACCTTGTGCAATTCCATCTTCACCGTAAAGCTCTGCAGCGCCGTGCTTCTCAATATCCTCATACTTCCCACGTACGGTTTGTATTGCTCTCCAGAAATAACGAAAGTTTGGAAACCCAAAGTATATTGTAAAAAAAGCTGCACTTGCTACTAATAAAATTAAAACAAAAGGGGCTCCTCCAGTTCCAGGAACTACGAAGAAAATCATATTAAAAAAGAAATCTGATATGGGTTGAAATGCTTGATCAATTTTTTGATCAATGCCCATTTCCTGAGCGTCTTGCGCAAAAATATTTAGTGTACTGAATAAACCTATGAGCAATAGAAGGTATTTCTTCATCATTAAGTATATGTTAAGTTAGTTTTATTAGAAGCCACAATATGCAAAAAAAAAGCCCTTTATTCAAGTAAAAGGGTCTTAAAACTTCGGTAAGTGCTAAATCCCAAAGGTATCATGTAAGCTTTTAATTTGCTCCGGTCTTCCTATAACAATGAGCTTAGAATCTCGTGCTAATAGTTGATCTGCGCTTGGATTTACAACATACTTTCCGGATGGTGCGCGATAACCTATTATGGTACAACCTGTTTTGTATCTAAGATCTATATCTTTTATAGAGCGCTCTTTCCCGTCCTGACATACTTGATCAAAACTAATTTCCTCTACATTAATACTATCCTCCTCTCCTACTACCGAGAGGTTATCCAGAAACTCAATTAAATCTGGTACAACTACAAGTGAAGCCATATGATCACCACCTATTTTATCAGGCATAATAACATTATCTGCCCCAGCGAGTTTTAATTTCTTCTGTGAAGTTTCTGCTGTAGCACGACTTATTATTTTTAGACTCTTATTAAGTTGTCTTGCGCTCAACACCACAAATAGGTTATCTGCGTCTTCTGGTAAGGCACAAATTAAGGTAGATGCTCTTTCTATTCCCGCGATTTCTAAAATCTCATCTTCATTTGCATTACCGTGCACAAAAAGGATATCATCATTGTCATCATAGCGTTCTATAAGATCCTCATCCATTTCAATAATAACAAACTGTTTCCTGTAAGCGAGTAACTTTTGTACTGCCTGCTGTCCGTTGCGTCCATAACCACAGACAATAATATGATCTCTTAAACCATCTATTTTATTTTGCACTTTTTTGTCTTTTAAGTCGCTGTATGAATTTCTACTTATTATGTATTCTGTAATTACCGAGATTGCAAATCCTACAATAATAACACTACACAAGATAAGAACTATTGTAAAAATTTTTGCCTCTGGCGTGAGCGGATTTACTTCTCCATACCCTACTGTGGTAATAGTTATTACCGTCATATAGGCAGCATCTACCCAATCATATCCTGCTACATATTTATACCCCAACACTCCAATAGCGAGGGTAGATACTAACAAAAATATTGCTGTAAAAATCTTATCTCTAAATAACCTGAGAAAACTCATAAATCAAAAACCGAAGTCCTTTTTGTGTAAACAAAGTCTTTTAATTTAAGCCAAAATGCAAATGTCAAGTATAGGGCAAATCCAACCCCAAGCGTGGCAAAAGAAACATAAATAAAAAACAATCTGACGTTTTTTGCTCGCATCCCCAGGCGGTCTGCAAGTCTAGAAGAAACGTAAAACCCGTGTTTCTCAAAAAAATGGCGTATGTCATAAATAATCTTAAGCATTCTGCAAATTACCCAAAATTCTCTGAAGCCAGACTATGCTGCCTTCAATTATTTATAAAACGTTTTAACCCGCTCCCGTCAAGAAACCACGCTCAAAGGTAACGAGTGCAACTTGTTCCGTTTTCCCCTTAAGAAACTCTTCACCCATAGGCACAGGACGTATTCCCCTAGGAAGTCTGTAGAGCTTATCTGCAAAGTGTTTTGAAGCTAGAATATCTACAGATTTGTCATTACACGCGGCTTGTATACGGGCTGTAGTATTTAGCACATCCCCAGAAAAAGCAATATCTCGTTTTATCCTGCCCAATTCTCCCACCATTACTTTCCCGCAATGAATTCCTACTTTAAAGTGAGGAACAGCATTATATTTTTTAAGATACTTATCGCTCTTCTGTGACACGATTTTTCTCATTCTGTAATAACAGCGTAATGTATTACTATTATGGGTGCCATTTCTCATTTTCCATGTGAGAACCACCTCGTCTCCTACATACTGATAGACCTCACCTTTTGTTTGCATTACAGCGGGTGCTATGTCACTAAAAAAATCCTTGAGAAAATTAAAATAGCGCTTCTCACCTAAATTTTCTGCAATTCCTGTTGCGTCTCTAATATCTGCAAACATAAAGATACGCGTCTCCGTCTTAGGTAAAAAATAGCGTCCCATAAGATAATCGGGGAACACTCCTGGACCATATTTATCGTTAATCATAAGTATAATCAGGGTAAGCAGTACAATAAACAACCAAACAATAAAATTCTTTATAAACAGAAAACTCGAATAAAACTCTCCTACAGCAGCGATCGTGTCGGGGTGCTCCCAAGTTTTACCCAAAGTATCTGCATTAAAGTAGAATGCTCCAAGAGTACTTACGATAAAAGCACCAGCAACGTACAAAAAGACAATATACAAAAGAGCACGCCAGAAAGGATATTTGCGCAACCAGATTTCCATAACATTTACTGTGAATATCCCACCTATAAGACCAGCACATATCCCCACTATAAGATTTGCCTCAAAAGCGGTCTTAAAGTCAAAGGAAGAATCTAGAGCATTATTACTTTTTAGAGTAAAAAATTCATACAAGAAAAGCACGTTAGAAATTACCGTCCATGCAATAAGTATCCACAGGGCTCTTCGCACATAAAATAAAATTTCATTGCGGGAATAGCTAGTTAGAATATTTAGTGTCATAGGCGCGATTCTTCAGACAGGCTAAATTAAAGGTTTTAGACGCAGATTTCAGGAAGGTTTAAGATGAATTTGTGAGGGTGATACGTACGCTTTCGCGAAAGCGTACGTATCACCCTCTTAATTAGAAATATCACTTGCCGACGTATGCAATTTGTTTCTTTCTAACGAATCTAGGACTAAAGAGTCTTTTGCTTTTTGAGCACGCGCTTTTTCCTTGCCCATCTCGATGGATTTTCTCATCATAATAATAAATTGACTATCACTTGGGTCGTCTGAAAGAGCCTTTGAAACCACAACTCCGAGAAATACAAAAGACAAAAGCAGCACTACAGCTCCGCTCACCAGAGCAAAGAAAGCCGTTTTGAGCACGAGGCTACCTGATGAAAGATTAAACAACCTCTTGAGAACGTAAGCTGTATATATAATCATTATCACAAATGAAATCATACTAAACATTTGGTACAATGTCTGATTCCATAAAAGTAACATCCCAACAACTAGAATAATCATTACAATATGTGAGTAACTATATAAGTAAATTACAAGGTGCTCTACAAAATTGTATTTGCGATAGTTCCAAAAGACTATTCTAGAAATTAAAGCCAGAAGAGGTATGGAACAAAAATAGATAAGCGATTGATAATTAAGAACAAAGGCCATATACTCCTTAAGCCAGCCCTGCAAAAATTCCTGTTGCAGCTGCTGTGTCGGCTCATCTTGAAACATAGTGACCTGTGCGTCTATCTGCGCCTGTATAAAATCGTCTATATAGTAATTCTGAAGAATAAATGCAGAAAAACCTGCAATGGTAACTGCAATAGCAAAATAGCTGAAGGCGGGCAGGTATTTCTTGCGCATCCCGTTCATATAACCACCTATCACATCTTCTGGCTGCCTGAACATCGCTACAAATGTGCGAAGAAAGGAATTCTCAAGATTGAGAAAACGATCTACAAAGTCTTCAAAAAGGTTACGCCAAGTAAGTCTGTTATAAATGCGTTTGCCTCCACAATAATTACAAAACCTTTGGTCTAGTGCGAGCTTCTCTTCGCAGTTGATACAGGTTTCTGTGATCTCAAGCAATCTTGATTCTTTTTTTAAAGCTTTCCTTTCGGCTTTTGAAAGTTTACCCATATCCTCAATATTAAAGATTCAATATAAAATTTCTACCTCAAAAGAGACGCAACATTTGCAGAGTGTCCTTTATATTTTTTAATGTTTGACTCACGCTATCGATTACAATACTATCCCTAGCAACTTTTGCAGCTTCCTTTGCAGCCTTATGTATTTCACTCTGTTGCTTTACATCTTCAATAAAAGAATCCAAAGTCCCAGAATAATATACCCCGGCACCAACGAGTCCAAAGAAAATACAACTTACAGGCATCAATATTGCAAGAAATAAAAGTACTTTGAGAATTAAACTTGTCATGTTCAAATCAAAGACCTTGTACAAAACATAGGCTGTGTAGAAAAAAGGAATAATGGACGTAATGGAACTCACAATCAGAGATCCTATTCCTGTCCAGATGAATAGAATCAAAAGTACGTTAGTTATTATCTGTGTTTGAGAATATGCATAGAGGTAAATGACGACGTGCTCAATAAAATTATACTTCTTATAGTTCCAAAAAACAAGTTTGGAAATAATGGCATAGAACGGGATTAATATAAAAGAAAAAAAAGAGTTGTAATCTAGAAAATAATCTACATATTTCTGGGACTCCCCAAACACTTCATTGCCCGCACCCTGATTTACTCCGTCAAAAAAATTTAAGTAATCGGTCTCTGTAAGAAACCAATTTCTAAACAGAAAAATATAAATACTCCCCAGTGTAAGCGCAACAGCAAAATAACTAAAAGCAGACATGTAACGTTTCCTAACGCCTTGAACATAACCATCTATAACATCTTCAGGTTTTGTAAAAAGAGCAAAAAAGGTCTTCAAAAAAACGTTCTCGATATTGAGAAATCGCTCCGTAAAATCTTCTAACAGATTACGAGCATTAAGTCTATTATACATACGTTTTGCTCCACAGTTCGAACAAAATCGTTGATCTAAGGACAAAGAAGTTCCACAATTTTTGCAGTTATCAGTAACCACGAGTAGCTGGCGTCGTTTCTTAGGCTTGCGTTTGGGTTTATCAGGAATTCTTTCTGGAGTCGTGTCTGAAGTATCTGTTGCCATACTATGTCAAGTCATCTAGTAAGATTGTTCTTAAATCATCTGGGGTTTGAAAAAGCTCAAAATCCCCGTCTTTTACATAACTTATGGTTCCAGTTTCCTCACTTACCACTATAGCAACAGCATCCGTTTTCTCCGTAATCCCTACTGCAGCCCTGTGTCTCAACCCAAATCTTAAGGGTATTTTACGCTCGTTTGTTACCGGTAATATCACACGCGTTGCGGTTATAAAATTATCTTCTATAATCATTGCTCCATCGTGTAGTGTACTATTTTTATAAAATACACTTTCTATTATAGGGCGATTTACTTCTATCTTCATAGCGTCACCTGTAGACTTGACAAAATCAAGACTTGTGGTACGGCGTATTACAATAAGTGCTCCTGTTCTAGTCTCGCCCATATTTTCGCAGGCTTGAATAATTGCATTAATATCAAGGTCTATGCCTCCTTCTTTTTTTAGAAATTGGAAATTTTTTAAAAAACCTGTTCTACTTGCAAGGTTAGTACTTCCTATAAGTAGTAAAAATTTACGAATCTCTTGTTGAAATACTACTATGAGCGCAAACATACCTACGCCTATAAACTGACCCAATATTATACTGAGCATCTCCATCTGTAACCACTCTGTAAGTTGCCAAATAAGATAGATCACTACAATACCTATAAATATATTAATCGCTACGGTACCCTTTACCAGTTTATAAACATAGTAAAGTAACGTTGCCACAAGTATGACATCTATCACATCAAAAATCCGAATGCTTTCTAGTATTTCCAAAAGGTTGCTTAGTCTAACGTAAATGTAACAGAAATATGTAGAGTCTTAAAAGACATCCTATAAAAAAACCGCAAGACTTAATCTTACGGCGTATTGATATCAAATATTTGTTGTTAAGTAATGATATAAAAAAAGTTAAGCAGAGGGATATACCGCTTTCGCGAAAGCGGAAAAAATTCAAATCTCCATATGCCTCACTTCCATTTAATATTACAACCTATACTAGGCTTTTGGTTTTTTTGTTGCGAGCGGCTATTAAAGATACTGTCCAGCGCTTCCCGAAGGTCTCGACCGTTTGTAGGGATACCGTTACCTGGACGACTATCATCCATCTGACCACGGTAAACTAGTTTATTGTTAGGCCCAAAAACATAAAAATCAGGAGTGCAAGCCGCATCGTACTTCTTTGCCACTTCCTGTGTTTCGTCATATAAATACGGGAAAGTAAAACTCTCTTTTCTAGCAAATTGCCACATCATATCCGGACCATCCTGAGGGTAGTTGAGGGCGTCATTACTGCTTATGGCCACAAAGCCAAAACCAAGCACACGATAATCATTTGCAATGCGCACAATTTCATCTATCACGTGAATCACAAAAGGACAGTGATTGCAGATGAACATTACCACCGTCCCGCGTTCCCCACGAATATCCGTGTAGCTCGTTAGCTGATTTGTAACTGTGTCTATAAGTTGAAACTCTGGTGCTTTTGTGCCCAGCGCGAGCATATTCGATTCTGTTCTTGCCATAGTGCTGTTTTGATTCCTAAAGGTAACTATTCATAGGTCGCAAACAGAAGGGAATTGTTACGCTTTCGCAAAAATGGACTCAACTTCCTAAAATACTATCATAACTAATTTCCGCGCTATAACCTCAAAGTATTAATCGACTCGATTGAATTCAAAATCTCTCCCGGATTGAGTAATTATAAGTTTATCAAAAACGCCCTCCTCATTTGCAACAAAAGTTGCTACCGAAGGAAAGTCTGCCGGGATAAATTTATGGTTGCCCTGTGCGATCATAAAGTGAGCATCCTGTCCGGTCGCCTGACTCATAAAATCTCCTCCTTTGATATAAAATTTAATTGAAAAACCTTCTTTTAACTCATAATCACCTACATAAGACGCTAACTGTTCTAAGCTTAGTTTCACCTGGTTTTCAGATTGCACAGTTACGATTTCTTTGTACAAAGCTGTGTCTGGCTCCTGAGCAAACGCCCCTATTCCTAATGTGCACAGGACGATAATTAAAAATAATTTTTTCATAATTGATTGATTTTTGATTGTGAATATTATTTATCAGACGGAAGAAATGATAATTAGGTTACAAGATTTTGAATTCTCTGGTTTATGCTTTTGCGACTTGTTCTGAACTTGTTTCAGTAATAGCATAAAAAACCTTTTATAGGTAACAATATAGTATTGAGATTGATATAAGCATATAATCTTTAAAACATATTTATTATGAAAACTTTAAAAACAATGATGGTTCTATGTATGTTAGGTTTTGCGAGCAATGCAATGGGACAGAGTGTGTGTAATTTTACAACAGAATGTCAGTTTCACGTTCAACTCAAAATTAAGAGCACGGGCGCCCCCTGTGGTGATACTGCTGGGGTGATGGAAATAGGAGTGGGTGTAATGGGCTGTGAACCCCTTAGCATCCCTCCAGGATTTGAGATTGTTCAAGCTACCATTATGAATGGTGCAGATATGATACCTCTCGCTACCCTTCAACCTGCTCCAGCGCCTTGTGACTTTGGATTACCTAACTCAACCATTTTGGTTGAACCCTGCGGAGGTAATATTATAGATATAAGTTTTGAAGGCGAAAGCATCCTAATATCACTATAAAACAAAAAAAGCCGCTTCTCAGTTTCTTCTGAAAAGCGGCTTCGTCTATTAAATAGAGCTGATTATTTAATCATCTCATACGAACGCTTTATAAAGCTTGTAAGCTCCTCTCCTTTCAATAGGTTTTGGGAGAGCTTTGCAAGGTCAAACGACTGTTTAATTAAACGTTGCTTCTTCTTATCTGTTTTCGTATTCAAAATTTCAGAAGCAAGTTCACTATTTGCATTTACAACTAGGTTGTACATCTCTGGCATATTACCAAACATACTCATACCGCCACCACCTGTCTGTTGCATCTCTTTCATACGACGCATAAATTCTGGTTGCGTGATGATGAATGGCGCTGCATTGCTGTCCATCGCTTCCACTTGTACCGTGTACGATTGTGCAGCAATAGCGTCAGTAATTGTGGTTTTGAGTGTTTCCTTTTCTTCGTCAGACAGTTTTGAGATTTGCTCTTCTTCTTTTTTGATAAGATTGTCGATATGATCTCCATCCACACGAACAAAACTTACATTTTCTTTGCTCGTCTCTAGTTTTTGTATCAAGTGTGGTACGATAGGAGAATCTAGAAGTAAGACTTCATATCCTTTATCCTTTGCACTCTGGATGTATGCGTGCTGTGCATCTTTATCACTCGCATAAAGCACCACCATTTTACCATCCTTATCAGTCTGAGCATCTTTAATTTTCGCTTCAAGCTCTTCCCAAGTAAAGTAAGTGTCATCTACTGTAGGGAACAATGCAAACTTGTCTGCCTTCTCAAAGAACTTATCGTCAGATAACATTCCGTACTCGATAACGAGTTTGATATCATTCCACTTTGCTTCAAAATCTGCTCTATCGCTATTAAAAAGCGCTTTCAGCTTATCTGCTACTTTACGTGTGATGTAGCCAGAAATTTTCTTCACCGCACCATCTGCTTGCAAGTAACTACGCGACACATTTAATGGGATATCTGGAGAGTCTATAACACCACGTAACATTGTTAAGAAATCTGGTACGATTCCTTCTACATTATCGGTTACAAAAACTTGGTTTTGATACAATTGGATTCTATCCTTTTGGATATTCATATCTTGGCCAAGTTTTGGGAAATATAAAATCCCCGTTAAGTTAAAAGGATAATCCACATTCAAATGGATATTGAACAACGGTTCCTCAAATTGTGCTGGATAAAGCTCACGGTAAAACTCGTTGTAATCCTTCTCCTCAAGGTCCGTAGGTTGCTTTGTCCAAGCTGGATTCGGGTTGTTTATGATATTATCTACTTCCTTTGTAGGTGCTGGCTCATCTTCTTTTGCATCCTCAGGCTTAGGAAGCGTTTCTGTCTTCGTACCAAACTTAATGGGCACTGGCATAAACTTATTGTACTTAGCAAGCAATTCAGAAATGCGGTTGTCTTCTAGAAACTCAGTACTGTCATCTGCAATGTGGAGGATAATTTCTGTTCCTCGATCTGTTTTGTCTGCTTCTTCAAGCGTAAAATCTGGACTTCCATCACAAGTCCAGTGTGCTGCTGGTTCGTCTTTGTAAGACTTTGTAATAATCTCAACCTTGCTCGCCACCATAAAAGCAGAGTAGAAACCAAGACCAAAATGTCCTATGATTCCCGTGTCCTTTGCTCCTTCTTCATACTTATTTAAAAATTCCTCAGCTCCAGAAAACGCAAGCTGATTGATGTATTTCTCCACCTCTTTCTTCGTCATCCCAATTCCTTGGTCTGTAATGTGGAGTTTCTTTCCCTCTTTATCAATTTTTACTTCAATACGAGGATTCCCGTATTCTACTTTTGCCTCTCCTATAGAAGTAAGATGCTTTAACTTAAGCGTCGCATCTGTGGCATTACTGATAAGCTCACGGAGAAAAATCTCGTGGTCACTATATAAGAACTTCTTAATAAGCGGAAAGATATTCTCTACCGATACATTAATTTTTCCTGTTGACATTGTATATGTGTTTTGTGTTATAAAATTTCTTCTTCGCTTAAAGCGAAAAAAGTACCACGTTGCACAATGTGACAAGATGACACGAAGGCGCTTTGCTTGAAGCTCAAATTGATCCGGATAGCTATCGAAGGAAATCAAAGTTGAAGATGAAGATGAAACGAATCGTCATTTCGACAAAGCGTAGCGCCGAGAAATCTCATCACAATGAATGCGTTTGAGTAAGCAAGTTTGCCTGAGCTAAATTCCTGAGCTAGATTATGGGATTTCTCCTAAAGCCTGTCCTGAGCTTGTCGAAGGGTCGAAATGACCAGTCCTAGTGTTTACACTTTCGCGAAAGCGTGATAAACAAAATACTTAGGCTCTGTAGATTCCAAGTAAAACTATGAGCCTTCGCCTCTTTGCAAGAAAATCTAAGCAGGCACTCCCACAAACTCAAACCGCACCATCCCGTCCTCATCTATCTTTGTGAGCTCTACTTCGTGGAGTTGGTTTACAAGTTCTGGGTTCCACGGGGCTTTTACTTTTACGTAGTTTTCGGTGAAACCGTGTATGTAGCCTTCTTTATTTTCACTTTCAAAAAGGACCGTTCTGGTGCTTCCTAGTTGTGCTTCATAAAACGCACGACGCTTTTTCGCCGAAAGGCCACGCAACATTTTACTACGTTTACCGCGTACTTTATTAGGTACAACGCCATCCATAGTTACGGCCTCCGTATTGTCACGTTCGGAATATGTAAAAACGTGTAGATAGGAAATATCTAACTCGTTCAAAAAGTTATAGGTCTCGAGAAAAAGCTCGTCAGTTTCCCCGGGAAAACCTACGATGACGTCAACCCCGATGCAGGCGTGGGGCATTACTTCGCGTATTTTCTCTACGCGGTCCACATACAATTCTTTGTTATAACGTCGCTTCATTTTACCGAGCAACTCGTTACTCCCACTCTGCAACGGAATATGAAAATGTGGTACAAAAGCGCGAGACTGAGCAACCAGATCAATAGTTTCGTTTTTTAAAAGATTAGGCTCGATAGACGAAATACGTAAACGCTCAATACCTTTTACTTTATCAAGTTCTGTCACTAAATCCAGAAAAGTATGTTCGTGGCGTTTATTGCCAAATTCGCCCTTACCGTAATCGCCTATGTTTACTCCGGTGAGCACAATTTCCTTAATGTCTTGTGAAGCGATTTCGCTTGCATTTTTTATCACATTGTCCATCGTATCGCTACGAGAAATCCCTCGCGCTAGCGGAATCGTGCAATAGGTACATTTATAATCACAACCATCCTGAACTTTTAAGAAAGCACGTGTGCGGTCACCTATGGAGTAGGAACCTACATAAAAGTCGGCTTCGTTAATCTCGCAGGAATGTATTTCTCCGTCTTTTGTACCACGTTCTGGATTTGCAAGAAGGTCATTGATGTAACTGGTAACATTGAATTTTTCGGTCGCTCCGAGTACCAAATCAACACCATCCACACTGGCTAACTCTTCTGGCTTTAACTGTGCGTAGCAACCTACGGCGATAACAATCGCATCTGGATTTCCTTTTTGCGATTGCTTGACTATGGTTTTAAAACGCTTGTCTGCATTTTCGGTGACACTACAGGTGTTTATGACGTAAATATCGGCCGGTTCAGAGAAGTCCACACGGTTAAAACCTTCGTCCGTAAAATTGCGCGCAATGGTCGAAGTCTCAGAGAAATTGAGCTTACAACCTAGTGTATAAAAGGCGACGTTTTTGGAGTCTTTCATTTCGAAATTTTACTGCCGGTAAAATTACGATTTTCTTTTAAACGAATGAAGTAGTGGGATGCAGGATGTTGGGTGCGGGATGATGGATGCTTTAAATAAAAATGTAACTTCGAACAAAAGCACAGTATGAGTTTCAAATTTGAAAAATTGAGAATCTGGCAAGATGCGATGACTTTAGGAGAGGACATTAATTTACTAACAAATGATTTTCCAAAGAAAGAAATATTTAATCTCACCTCTCAAATAAGACGAGCAGTAGATTCTATAGCTCTTAACATATCGGAAGGCAGTATTTTACAATCCGATCCAGAACAACGCAAATTTTTAGGCTATTCTATTCGTTCATTAGCAGAAGTGGTCACTTGTTTATACAAAGCTAAAAATCGAGGCTACATAGATCCAGCCCATTTCAAAATTAAGTACGACTTTTGTTACAAGCTTATGAATATGTTAATCGCCTATAGAAACAAGTTTTAGCATTTTGAAATCATCCAGCATCCAGCATCCAGCATCCAGAAGATACTTTACTTTTATCTGGCTCATATTCACTCTTTCCCTCCTCACCTCCTGCTCAAACTCTAACACCTCCTCCCGCGACCACGAGGTTTTTCGCTACAATGAGCAATACCAGATCTCAACGCTTGATCCTGCTTTTGCTCGTAATCCTTCGATTATCTGGCCCGTAAATCAGCTTTTTAATGGACTGGTACAGTTGGATAACGACCTCAACGTAGTTCCTGATATTGCAAAGTCTTGGGAAATCTCTGACGATGCGATGACATATACTTTTACGCTTCGAGATGATGTTTTTTACCACAAACACGAACAATTTAAAACGCCAGACAGCACACGCAAGGTGGTTGCTGAGGATTTCGTCTATTCTTTTGACCGATTAACAGACGACCGCGTGGCTTCGCCCGGTGGCTGGGTCTTGGGGAATGTGGAATCTTACCAAGCGACAAATGACAGCACCTTTACAATACAGCTCACAAAACCTTTTCCTGCCTATCTCGGCTTGCTCAGTATGCGCTATTGTTCGGTTGTTCCACGGGAGATTGTGGAGCATTACGGAAGCGAATTCCGCTCACATCCCATAGGGACGGGCCCATTTAAATTTAAGCGCTGGGAAGAAGGGGTGAAATTGGTTTTTCGCAAGAATGAACTGTATTATGAGAAAGATGAAGAAGGCAATGCTCTACCCTATCTTGAGGCGGTGGCGATCACTTTTTTACCCGATAAACAGAGCGAATTTCTACAATTTGCACAGGGAAATATTGATTTTTTGAATAGCCTTGATCCGTCGTATAAGGACGAACTTCTCACCTCTTCTGGTAGCTTACGAGAAAAGTACCAAGACGATGTAAATATGGTGAAGAGCCCGCACCTCAACACGGAGTACATCGGTTTTTTCTTGGGCAGTGACACGCCCGAAGTGCAATCTGAACTCCTGCGAAAAGCTGTAAACTACGGTTTTGACCGTCAAAAGATGATAACCTATCTGCGCAATGGAATCGGCGAGCCAGCGGTGCATGGGTTTATACCTAAAGGATTACCGGGATATGAAAAAATTGAGGGGTATGGGTACGATGTTACGCTTTCGCGAAAGCTAATACAACAATACATTCAAGAAACAGGAGATACCGAACCACAATTAACTATAGGAACTAACAGTCAGTATCTGGACATCTGTGAGTACATACAGCGGGAGCTCCAAAAAGCGGGGCTGGATATCAAAATTGAAGTGATGCCACCCTCTACCCTGCGTCAAATGAAAAGTAGTGGCGAGTTAGATGCCTTCCGCGCCAGTTGGATTGCAGATTATCCCGACGCCGAAAACTATTTAAGCCTATTTTACAGTAAAAACTTTACGCCCAATGGGCCGAATTATACGCATTTTAGCGATGCTGAATTCGACCAAATGTACAAAGCAAGCCTATCCATAAATGATGTGGAGGAACGTAAAAAGCTTTATGCAAAAATGGATTCCCTAGCAATGAGCAAGGCTCCCATTGTTCCACTTTATTACGACGAAGTTGTGCGCTTTACGCGAAAGAATATTTCTGGATTTACACCGAATGCTCAGAATTTTTTGGTTTTGAAGAGGGTTAAGAAAAGTCGTTAGTCGAAATTCAGAGTTCAGAGTTTAGAGTTTAGAGTTTTAGCGTAAAAATCATTTTACAGCAAGAATACAAAAGGTGTCGACGTGTCTTTTAAAAAGTGCGGATTGAATAAATCTGTAACATTTCACTTATTTCTCCTACTCATAATTAGAACCAATGCCGAAAGATTATGAGCTATGCATCCACCCTTACTAGACAATTAGAACTAAAAAGAACACGACGTAAAGTCGAGAGGCGCTATCGTGCAAATAAGCATCGCTCTGTTACCAGCACTGAAAAACCTGAAGAAGACAAATCGCTTATCACAGATTTTAGCCAAGTGCGCAAAGCGATTAAAAAACGTAAGCGACGCGAAGTAATTACGACGACCATTGCTCTCGTGGTGTCTATTACAATACTCTTTTTACTGGCTACTGTGGTTGACTGGGGCTGGGTTATTAGAAATATTTTGGAGAAACCTTAAAAGGAAATTACCCTTTCCGATACTGCTTGGTCTCCTCAAAAACGTGATTTAAAATAGCTTCATCTTGCTCTGTCAATTCAATATCTCGACGCGCCATAGCGATGCGTGCGGTTTCAAAGGCTTTTTTAGTTTGATGCGGTACAAAACCGCTCGCACCTCCCCAAGAAAATGAAGGAACAAAATTGCGTGGGAATCCGCTACCGAAAATGTTTGTGGCTACGCCTATAACCGTTCCCGTGTTAAACATCGTGTTGATGCCACACTTGCTATGATCGCCCATCATCAAACCGCAAAACTGTAGGCCGGTATCTTTAAATCTTCCAGATTCATAATCCCACAATTTTACTGAGGCATAATTGTTTTTGAGGTTAGAGTTGTTACTATCTGCGCCTATGTTACACCACTCTCCTAGAACACTGTTTCCTAAGAAACCATCATGTCCTTTGCTAGAATATGCCATCAGGACGGAGTTGTTTATTTCACCACCCGCTTTGCAATGGGGACCTATGGTGGTGGGACCGTAAATTTTTGCACTCATTTTTACTGTTGCGTGCTCACACAAGGCAAAAGGACCACGTATCATTGCACCTTCCATAATTTCAGCATCTTTACCTATGTAGATAGAACCTGCCTCAGCATTAAGTGAACAAAGTGGAAGCTTTGCTCCTTCTTCTATAAAAATACGCTCTGGATAAAAAGCTACGGTCGTCTCGGGAATTGGTTCGGAAGTTCGCTCCTGCGTAAGTAGTGCAAAATCTTCCTCGATAGCACGACCGTTTTTAGAGAAAATATCCCAAGTATGTTCTATTCTAAAAATATCATCAAAGGTATATTCGATGATTTCGTAGGTATTAAAATCTACTTCTTCGTCCTCCTTCACATAGAAAGCAATAGCTTCTTCTCCATCAAAAATAGCCTGCCCAGCTGTCATTCCTTTAATGATAGTCACAAGATTACGCGTAGGAAGATACGATGCGTTAATCATCACATTCTCCTCAAACTCAACGATAGACCATTTATCACTCAGATAATCCTCAGTAACGGTAGACGTTGTTGTTTCCAGATGATGCTCCCACTTCTCTCTTATGGTAAGTATACCCACACGAATATCTGCCACAGGGCGCGTATAGGTAAATGGTAAAAGCTGATTGCGTACCGTTCCGTCAAAAAGGATATAATTCATAGCGAGGTAAAAATTAGGACTACGAAGTTAAAGGAATTCAAAATTTTGTGCTGACAATTATGAATTATTTGACTTTGACCGTCCATTCAAAATTAAACTCAGAGACCTGAACACCGTCTTTATTTGTCCCCACAGCTTTCATCCAGCACGTTTGACCATCTCCTGTTGCGATGGTTTGAGCTATTGCTTCTTTAATTTTATCACCGTCGTTACAAACGAAGTTAATTCTACCGGTAGCTTTTTTCGTAAACGTAGCATTATTGTTTGCCACGAGCATTGAGATCTTTTTATTGCTGTTTTGGATATAGCCTATTACTAAAGCTCCTGTTGCCAGCTCTGCTGCCATTCCCTGTACCGCCCAGAACATACTTTTAAAAGGATTCTGACTAATCCATCTATGCTTTACAGAAACCGTACACGATTTTTCATTCACACGTTTAACACGCACACCTGTGAGCCACGCTGCGGGAAGCTTAGCCATCGTATATAGGTTAAATTTACTTGGACTGGGAAATTTCATATAAACCGTTTTCACAAATGTAACCGAAAATACTATTCACGCATAATAAATTTTTAACACCGCTCTCGCTAAAGCGGTACCGCACAGCATCGAGGTAACATAAAAAAATCAAAAACTTTTGCATTCTCTGTTGCGGAAAACTAAAATTGTATTAACTTTGAATTTCAAAGTACTTTATTATGGAGTCATCAAAATATCTCGAAGACATCGCCAGTATCAAAAATATGATGCACAAGTCTTCCCGTTTTATGTCCTTGAGTGGATTGTCAGGTATTCTCGCCGGAGTGTATGCGCTTATAGCATTTGTAGTTGCATATCGCGTCATAGCATTTCAAACAATACCCGGATTACCTTCTGAAAGCAATTCAACACAAGAATTATACATAAGGGAATTGTATCAGCTCTTTTTAGCCGACCACGATGGACTTGCAACTAAATTATTGCTAATTGGTTTGGTTACGCTAATATTAGCTTTAGTTACAGGCATTATTTTTACTATCAAAAAAGCCAAAAAGCACGACGAAAAAATCTGGGATACCTCTTCTCGTAGACTCATCTACAACTTTGCTATTCCACTATTTACAGGTGGCGCTTTCTGCATAGTTCTTATTCAATATGGATTGATTGGGCTTATTGCTCCCGCCACGCTTATTTTTTACGGATTAGCACTCGTAAATGCAAGCAAATTCACCCTTGGAGATATTAAATATCTAGGAATAGCAAATGTAATTATTGGACTCATTGCCACGCAATTTATAGGATATGGATTGTACTTTTGGGCGCTAGGTTTTGGGGTGTTTCATATTATTTATGGGACTATTATGTATAGGAAATATGATAAGGTATAAGTACGCTTTCGCGAAAGCGGAGGTTTCGATACAATTTTTCATTGCGCTATCGCTCAATAAAAAATCACTCAACCACCTTAGCTTTGCTAGATTTATAAATAAAACTACCGACTAAAAAAATGTCCATCATTAACAATATCAATAAAGCCTTTGACCACCGGGTGCGCCTGGGGATTATGAGTGTCTTGATGGTAAATGAAAGCGCCGATTTTAAGGAGCTCAAAGAACTCTTGGATGCCACAGATGGAAATCTGGCGAGTCACGCAAAAGCCCTTGAAAAAGAAGAATACATAGCCGTACAAAAATCCTTCATCGGTCGGAAGCCAAATACCAGTTACAGCGCTACACGTAAAGGAAAAAATGCATTTAAGAAACATATTGAAGCCCTAGAAAAATTATTAGGCAACACATAAACTATATTTTTTTTCTTATTTGCTTTGAAATACAAAGTACTTTACAACTATGAAAATAATACGATATTTGATTCTGGAACGACTTTATGAATGGAGCAAACTCCCCTATCGATTCCTCTTTAAGAGCGAGGCGCCGTGGGGAATTTCTGCAAAGCAACTGCTTACCTACCCTGAAAACTCTCTGGGGTATCACCTGGGTTGCTTCTTGCTACGTAATCACTTTACACCAGAACCTCAACTGGAAAATCACGACATCTATCACGTTCTCACAAATACAGGAATCTCCGTACCCGAAGAAATTGCAATGCAATTTTACCTGCTGGGCAACGGGAAACGCTCTTTATACTTATTTATCGTCATCGCAATCGGTAGCATACTTTTTATGGATGAGATTCCCCATTTTCGAGAAGCTTTTAGTAAAGGTCGCTCCGCACATATGTTCTACAATCTAAATTTTTTAAAACTGCTTGAGCAACCACTCGCACAATTACAACACACATTTAAAATCACTTTACAATGAAAAAGAATCTCATCCATCTGCCTTTAGCGCTACTATTCAGTACGTTGTTTTATGACCAAGACTTTGGCCTCAATATGTTACTTTTTGCAATTATTGCCGTTGCTCTCGTTGTCGTTTCCAAACCTTCTATTCGCTCTAGGCGAGACTTTATTTTTAGCGCAAGTCTCTATGTGCTAAGCGGTATTTTTGTCTTTACGGTAAATAGTGGACTGGCGCAATTCAATTATTTTATCGCCTTTTTGGTCTTTGCGGGAAGTATTTCTGGACGAGGAAACTCGGTATACGTGCAATGGTTTAATGGAATGTATCAGAGTACCATAGGCGTACTACACGCACACATACATCGCGACAAAAACATCGCACCGCCCAAACAGAAAAAAGACATTGGTTTCATTCTCCTCACCACAGTTGTCGTCGTCATTATTTGCGTTCTATTTGCAAGTCTCTACGGAATAGCAAATCCCATTTTCGGTAAATGGCTCGATGCGATAGACTTGTCATTTTTTAATTTCCCTTGGTTTATCCTCGCTGTAATGGGTTATGTCCTCCTACGCAACCTCACCGCTCCCGCCGAACTTGATATTATCACCACCATAGACCGCAACGCATCGCTTCACCTCAAAGAAGAACTCCTGGCCGAAAGCCAAAAATCCAGACTTCAAAAAGAAGCCCTACTAGGAACTATACTTCTAGGAGCGCTCAACGGCTTAATCCTTCTCTTCATCCTGGCAGATGTGATGTATCTGGCTCAGAATCCGCTGGAGGATGCTGTGGTTCTTTCGGCTACGGTGCACGAGGGTGTGAATGCGCTGGTGACCTCTATTATCATTGCGATCACGATTATTTTAATCCTCTTCCGAGGAAATCTCAATTTCTATAAAAAGAGTGCTACGCTAAGGACACTCACTTACGTTTGGCTAGGGCTCAATATTCTGATTGTCTTACTCACCACATATAAAAACTTCCTGTACAGCACAGGTTTTGGTCTTACCTATAAGCGCATCGGTGTGTTTGTGTATCTTCTATTTTGCGTTGTGGGAATGGTCACGACCTACCTCAAAATTGCCCGAAAACATAACCTGCTATTTATGTTTAAGACAAATGCACGGGTGGCGTTTGTGGTGCTTATCCTTTTGGCAAGTTTCAGTTGGACAAGGAGCATCACACATTTTAATCTCGGAACAGTTAAAAACCCAGACATTCCATATCTCATTTCTCTTGGACCCGATAATGGAGATTTGTTATACGCTTTCGCGAAAGCGTACCCATCAAAATCTTTAGATAGAGACCGCATAGAAAGAGAATACCATAGCTGGAAGTTCAAGCTAGATGAAGAAACTTGGCAATCCAAAACATTACAAGGAATATTAAACTCTCAAAACAAAACCTATGAAATCGTTGGAACATCCTATTAACCGTTTTGCGCTAAAACTTGCCTTTTTTAGCGCCGTATTCGGTCTTTTACAGACCTTAATTTATGCCGTGTATCCGAATGACTATTCGCTGGTAATTGGATTTTTCCATCTCTATCCTACCGTTGCCGTGCACCTTATTGTGTTGCTTCTGGTTATCATAAACGCCGTGCGTAAAAAGTGTAAAATCAAGGAAGTATTTCTGACTATGGGCATCATGTTGCTCAATATTCCGCTGGCGTATGCTTGCGCTTATCTCGTGCTTGAAATTTTATAAATTATACTAAATAATTTTTCAATGAAAAATAGTCTCCGCTATTTTATTGCTTTCACTATCATCCTGATTACGGAAATCTGTATTGCCCTGTTTTTTACCGACACATTTATTCGACCCATTTTTGGTGATTTTCTGGCGGTGATTCTGGTGTATTGTTTTGGGATGTTTGTCGTGTCCCTATTTTCTAAACCAAATTTTAAATGGAAGAAAAAATTACTTCTTATTTCTTTAGGAATTGCTATCGCAATAGAAACTTTACAGGCTTTTCCATTTCTTGAAATGATGGGGCTGGAGGAAAATAAGATTGCTACGATTATTTTAGGGAGTACTTTTGATTGGTGGGATGTTTTGGCTTATTTGGTTGGGGCTTTGGTTGTTTATGGGGTGGAAATTTATCTCTCACGGAGACACTAAGACACGGAGGAGGCCTACTCGAACGTGGAGGTTCTCACGGAGACACAAAGGCACGGAGGTTTCTTACTCGGACAGAAATGTTTCTCACGGAGGCGCAAAGGCGCGAAGATTTCTTACGCGGAGTGGAGATTTAAACGAAAGCACCCTTCGGCTACGCTCAGGGTTCGGATAGTGATGATAAATAATAAAAATCAAAGGTGATTGAGTGGTCCGATGATCAAGAACGGAGTTGAAGGACTCAGCGTATTGTATCGAATTTACCAAAACAAAAAAACTAAACCTTAGTCGCCCGTAGCATCTCCCGCTTTCCCGGAGGCCCGGGTAATCGCTCCACTTCAAAACCTACGGCTTGCATTGCTCGTCTTGCTGCACCTTGGGCACAATAGGTAGTGAGTACACCATCAGACTTTAAAGCCGTAAACATTTTCTTGAAAATAAATTCTGTCCAGAGATCAGGTTGCACCCGTGGGCCAAAGGCATCGAAGTACACTAAATCAAAAACTCCCATATCCTCAATATCCTCAAACTTTTGCTGGCGTTTCTCTAATTGGAACGTATCAGAAACAGACTCTCGATTTCCAAATGGAATCTCGTGCATTTTTCTATATATTTCTGGAGCAATAGGACGGTCCAGTTGACTCGCATACTCCATTGCCATTGCTTCTTCGGGAGAAACTGGGAACGCCTCGACTCCTGTGTAATTTATAGAAATCCCTAAATCTTTGGTCTTAAAATAGGTCAACAGCGCATTAAGCCCCGTTCCAAAACCCATTTCCAATATTGAAACAGATTTCCGTTCTGGGTTTTCATTTAGAAAATGCTGCAAGCCTGTTTCCAGAAACACGTGACGCGCTTCTTGTATGGCGCCGTGCTTGCTATGATATTGCTCATTCCACTCGGGAATGTGGATGGTTTTAGAACCGTCGCCGGTGGTTATAATCGTGCGCTTCAAGACCTATTTGGACTTGATGAGTACCCCGTTTGCCATAAATCGGAGTTCGCGCTGTGGTGTGGTGATTGCGGCAATTTCGGCTTCTGTCTTTCCTGCATCTTCGGCCATATGTTTGAGCTCGTCTACAGCGACTTCTTCTAGGTATGCCTTACCCTCTACTACGGCTTCTCCCGTTGCGTCTAAAGGCACAAAGAATGCGTAGTCCTTAAATTTGACAAAAACCTCTTCCTCTTGTCCTATGTCCAGACGCATCCAGCATCCTTTACTTGCACATACACTATTTATGGGTGCTTCAAACTTTACCATTGCGGTATCGCCAGCTTTCAGTGTTTTATATTTTTCGGCTATTGCGGTGTTTGACAGTGCGTTCTGGGCAGATATCTTGTCGCCATAACTTGTGTAATCTTCTTGCACGGTGGTGGATGGGGTTTCCGCTACTTCGGCTCCGCTCAGCACAGGTTTCGCGAAAGCGGACTCCTTATTACCCTCCTCTTTACATCCTAAAAGAAGCGTTCCCGCGAGGGCTATTGCAAATAAAGTTCTCATAACTAAAGTTTTAAATCTTGATTAGCGCAAAATTATGAATTTAACCGACGTTTAAGGGGCTTTAATTCTTAAATTTGCGGCTCAAAACAGCCTGAAAATGAAGATTACGCAACGACCGACAAGCAAGATAAATGATGTAGATTTTAATAATCTCGTGTTTGGAAGCACTTTTACGGACCATATGTTTCAATGTGACTTTGTGGACGGAAAGTGGAAGGAGCCAGAAATCGTGCCTTACGGCCCGATGCAAATTGAGCCGAGTGCAAAGGTGTTTCACTACGGGCAAGCTGTTTTTGAAGGTATGAAAGCGTTTAAGGACGACGATGGGAATGCGTTTCTTTTTCGCCCAGAAGATAACTGGGCGCGTATCAATAAATCGTCTGCCCGACTTGCAATCCCTGAATTTCCTAAGGAGTATTTTATGGATGGGATGCGCAAGTTGCTTACGATGGATAACGACTGGATAAAGTCTGGCGATGGAAACTCGCTTTATATCCGTCCCTTTGTGATTGCTACACAAAATGGCGTTTCGGCTTCACCTTCTAATGCATATCGTTTTATGATTATTTGTGCTCCCGCACAGGCGTACTATTCTGGGAAAGTAAAGGTTGTTTTTGCTCAAAAATTTAGCCGTGCGGCAGATGGTGGTGTAGGTTTTGCAAAAGCAGCTGGAAACTATGCCGCGCAGTTTTATCCTACTAACCTTGCTAAGGCAGATGGCTACGACCAGATCGTATGGACAGATGCAAACACGCACGAATATCTGGAAGAGGCGGGAACGATGAATATGTTCTTTCGCGTAGGCGATACACTCCTAACTGCCCCTACGAATGATAGAATTCTGGACGGAATCACACGCAAGAGTATCATAAAACTAGCGCAAGAAGCTGGTGTTACTGTAGAAGTACGCCCTGTCTCTGTAGCCGAAATTAAGGAAGCAGCTCAAAAGGGGAAACTTCTAGAAATGTTTGGCGCGGGAACAGCCGCTGTGGTAGTTCCCGTAGAAAGTTTTGCTCACGATGGTGTAGATCACAAATTACCGTCTGATGTGAGCGACAGCTATGCACAACGTTTTAAAAAAGCACTTAACGACATCCAATATAACCGTGCTGCAGATCATCACGGCTGGAGAGTAAAAATCTAAATTCCACAAAAAAATATGAGTTTCCTTACTGCGGCATGGAGAAAACTGGCGCTAGCAAACTATGCTGTAGATCCAGAAATTCTGAGAGAATATCTGCCGTATGGAACAGAACTCGATCTCTGGCAAGGCAAGTGCTACGTGAGCCTTGTAGGCTTTATGTTTCTCAACACGCGAGTGCTTGGAATTAAGATACCCTATCACGTAAACTTTGAAGAAGTAAACTTACGTTTTTACGTACGCCATAAACATAATGGTATCTGGAAACGGGGCGTCGTCTTTATAAATGAAACCGTACCTAAAAATGCCATTGTCTGGGTGGCAAATACGCTCTACGGAGAAAACTACACTTGCGCAAAAATGAGCCATAAGTGGCGTGAGACTTCAGACCACAGAAGCGTTACATATCGCTGGGAGAAAACTGGCGACTGGCAAGAATTTTCTGTGCAAGCAGGCAAAAACATCCAACCTATCCCAAAAAATAGTGAAGCCGAGTTTATATGTGAACATTATTGGGGATACGCTAGAGTAAACGAGACAAAAACAAACGAGTACGAAGTTACCCACCCCAAATGGGAACAATATGCCGTTCAAGACTATAATATCGATGTAGATTTTGGTCACGTGTACGGTAGTGAGTTTGCTTTTCTTAATGAGCAACAACCGACCTCTGTCATTCTTGCTGAGGGTGCTCCAACTACTATTGAGGGGAAAAGGGTTATCAGGAAATGAAATCGAAATCGAAATCGAAGTTGAAGTTGAAGTTGAAAATTTATCATTTCTGGAGCAGTACGCAATATCCAGTCTTAGCCCTTACAAATTCCTCTTGCATCTTAGGTCGCACGTCGGATGTGAAAAAGGAAGGGAGCTTTCAAATCAATTATACTCTTAATTGATTCCGCAACAGTGCCTCTCTTTGCATTTGTCTCCGAAGAGTGAGGAACGAGCGAGAGGAAGACGTGAGGAGAGATGTTTGCAATAGTAAGCAAGTTTTCCTGAGCTTTATTATGCGATTTCTCCTGTCGTCGAAATGACTAGAACTTTGTCATTTTGACAAAGCGCAGCGCCGAGAAATCCTATCACAGTGAGCAGGTTTGAGTGAGCAAGTTTCCCTGAGCTACTTTCCTGAGTTTCATTATGCGATTTCTCCTGTCGTCGAAATGACCAAAAATTTATTCTATCAATAAGTCTAATGCTGTCAAAACTATCTGGTAGTATAGAACAAGAAGACCCTGCTCAAGTTTACTCCCTAAGCGAAGTCAAAGAGCGCAAACGTTATCGTCATCACCTGCTTGTATCTCCTTTAAAAAGGCTTATTTTTCGTATTTTTACGACTCTAAAAACAGAAAATAAACATTATGAGCCATACACTTAAACCAGGAGTAGCGACAGGTCGCGAAGTACAAGACGTTTTTAACTATGCAAAGGAAAAAGGCTTTGCCCTTCCTGCAGTAAATGTTATCGGGTCCAGCAGTATCAATGTAGTTTTAGAAACTGCGGCTGCGCTCAATGCTCCTGTGATTATCCAGTTTAGTAATGGAGGTGCTCAGTTTAATGCGGGTAAAGGACTTTCTAACGATGGTCAAAAGGCCGCAATTGCCGGCGCTGTAGCTGGTGCAAAACACGTACACGAACTTGCCGAAGCTTACGGAGCAACCGTAATCCTGCATACAGACCACTGTGCAAAAAAATTATTGCCTTGGATAGACGGATTACTAGACGCTAGTGAGAAGCACCATAAAACGTATGGTAAATCACTTTTTAGCTCCCATATGATTGATTTGAGTGAGGAGCCTATAGAAGAAAACATTGAGATTTGTAAGACCTACCTTGAGCGTATGAGCAAGATGGATATGACCTTAGAAATCGAACTTGGTATTACCGGAGGAGAAGAAGATGGTGTAGACAATACAGATGTGGACGATTCTAAACTCTACACGCAACCAGAAGAAGTAGCATACGCTTATGAAGAGCTTAAGAAGGTAAGCGATCAGTTTACGATTGCAGCTGCCTTTGGGAATGTGCACGGTGTGTACAAGCCAGGAAATGTAAAACTTACGCCAAAAATCCTTAAGAATTCACAGGAGTACATTTCAGAAAAGTACGGCGTACCTCATAATACTATTGACTTCGTTTTTCACGGAGGAAGCGGTTCTACGGTGGAGGAAATACGCGAGGGAATAAGCTACGGGGTGATCAAAATGAATATCGATACCGATTTGCAATATGCTTATACGGAAGGAATACGCGATTATTTTGGAGCCAAAGCAGACTACCTAAAATCTCAAATAGGAAACCCTGACGGAGCAGATGTGCCTAACAAAAAGTACTATGATCCACGTGTTTGGGTACGTAAAAGTGAGGAGACGATGCGTGCTCGTTTAGAAAAAGCATTTGAGGATTTGAATAATGTGAATACGTTGTAGTATTTTTACAGCCTTAATTGTGGTTTTTTGCTCCCGAAATGAATTCTGGACAAGTAAGCTTTCGCGAAAGCGGACAAACCCGCACAACCTAATAGTACATTATGGCTTGGTTTAAAAGAAAAGAAAAGGGAATAAACACCCCGACTGAAAATAAAAAAGACACGCCCAAGGGACTCTGGTACAAATCCCCTACTGGGAAAGTAATAGATACAGAGGAACTGGAACAGAACTTCTATGTGAGTCCAGAAGATGGATATCACGTGCGTATCGGGAGTCATGAGTATTTTGAAATCCTTTTTGACGATAATAAATTCAAAGAGCTAGACCCTAACTTGACTTCAAAAGATCCACTTAAATTTGAGGATAAAAAGAAGTACAGCGACCGTCTTAAAGATGCGCAGGATAAAACGGGACTTAAAGATGCCGTGCGTACCGCAGTAGGTAAATCTGGAGGTGAGGATATTGTGATTGCCTGTATGGATTTTCGCTTTATAGGCGGATCTATGGGAAGCGTTGTGGGAGAAAAAATTGCCCGCGCTGCAGACTACTCGCTTAAAAACAAAATTCCCTTTATGATTATCTCAAAGTCTGGAGGTGCCCGTATGATGGAAGCAGCCCTATCGCTAATGCAACTAGCCAAAACAAGTGCAAAACTTGCGCAACTGGCAGATGCTAACATTCCTTATATTTCGTTATGTACAGACCCAACGACGGGAGGAACTACGGCTTCTTTTGCAATGCTGGGAGACATCAATATTTCTGAGCCTGGCGCGCTCATAGGATTTGCAGGACCGCGTGTGGTGCGTGATACGACTGGAAAAGAACTTCCAGACGGATTCCAAACTGCAGAGTTTGTACAAGAACACGGTTTCTTGGATTTTATAAGCCCACGACAGGAATTAAAGCGTAAGATTAACCTCTATCTCGATCTTATCTTAAACCGTCCTGTGCGTAATGTGAGTTAGAACTAATAATTATTATAATTTATTTAAGCCCTGACAATTTGTTGAGGCTTTTTTTGTGCCCTTGCGCGAAAATACTAGATGGCAAATTGCAGTCAAAAATCACATTTATTATTTGGTGAGCCACAAAACTTTCGATAACGCACCCATGTATTGATTCCGATCTAATTTACAAAACCATTTGATAACGCGCCTTTTTTGAGATGTGAATGGAATAAAAATGGTAACTTAGTTTTATACTCACGTTGCCAGTAATACTCTGAAATCCTTCTTCGCATTAAAATTTTTGATTAGATTTGGAGAATGTTGCCTTTTTAGGTAACTTTGCTCTGAATTTAATGACTAACTAATTGAGCGAATTTAAAAGAGAAATAGGATTTTACGAAAACCACTTTAAGGATTTCTATTTAAAACAGTCGCTCGTTGTTCGTAAGAAAATTGACTGGACACTTATTTTGTTGAGAAATAACCGAATTGTTCCAGAAAAGTTTTTTAAAAATCTTACGAATACTGACGGACTTTGGGAAGTGCGAATTTCAGCAGGAAATGGAATATTCCGAATCTTCTGCTTTTTCGACAAAGGGAATTTAATTATCCTATTGAGCGGAATTCAAAAGAAAACGCAAAAAACACCCAAAAAAGAAATTAAAAAAGCGGAACGGTTAAAAAAGGAATATTATGAAAACAGATAAAAGAATTACATCGTTTGACGACCATTTAGACGAACAATACGGAAAAGTTGGTACAGAATCTCGTAAAGAATTTCAAGAGGAATTTGAAACCTTTAAAATCGGTGTGCTAATCCAAGAGGCAAGAAAAAAACAACATTTAACGCAACAACAGCTAGCCGAAAAAGTTGGTACGACTAAAAACTATATTTCTCGGATTGAAAATAATGCAAGTGATATCCGACTTTCTACTCTGATGCGAATTATACGAGAAGGATTAGGCGGAAGTTTAAAATTGTCGCTGGACGTTTAAGATTGTGTGGAAAGTACTACTGGCAACAATGTATATAAAAAATAGCGCAAATCATTGCTAACACTACGGTTTGGGTATTTTTGAAAAGTCGCCAAATTTTTAAATTTGACGATTTCCAATAAAAAAGATAAATAGTAAAATTTAAAAATCCGGCTTGTGTTTCATCCGAAAAGTAACTGCTTATTTTCAGCGCTACTTTTCATATACGGAGCCGTTGATATTTAATCGTTTTTAGCAATTGGAGTGATGCCTATTGTAGTTTTATGGTAGTTAGCTTGTGTGAAGGATTACCAAGCTCAAGTCTTTGCGATTGCATCGTGGAAAGTTCACT
>NZ_REFV01000018.1 GCF_003688895.1 Dokdonia sinensis | reverse complement strand
AGGTATAAGTCCCGTCACCGTTGTCTACGATTGTAGATATGGACGTATCTGAGATGAGTGTGGTCGCTCCGCTTGCATCTGTAAATATGAACTCCCCATCGTTTGCTCCCGGTACGAGGCTCACTGTCCCTGCTGAGGCATTGATCTCATCGATGGCATCCTGCACGTTTGTTGCCGTAAGCATCGATACGGTGTTGTCGTACGGATTTGAAAGCGCATTGGTGTCAATTGTAGTGGTCGCACCCGTCTCGTCGGTGTAGGTATAAGTCCCGTCACCGTTGTCTACGAGTGTAGAAAGGGAAGTGTCGCTTATAATGGTTGTAGCGCCATCTTCATTAGTATAAGTGTAGGTGCCATCATTATTATTGACTAATGAGGTTATTGTTTCCTCTATATTGATAACATCACCATCTGGTTCTGTAACAAGCGCGATTATGCGACCATCATTATTATCGGCAACAGTAACACCATTGATGCTAAAAGTTGTTGTCGCCCCAGTTTCATCAGTATAAGTATATGAGAAATTTCCGTTATCTACTAACGTAGAAATTGTAGTGTCGGAAATTAATGTTGTTGTTCCGTTTGCATCTGTAAAGATGTAAGTTCCATCCCCGTTGTCTATAAGTCCTACTGTACCAGCAGCGGCATTTATTTCGTCAATAGCATCTTGCACGTTTGTAGCAATCAATCCAGAGACCGCATTGTTATAGGGGTTTGTAAGGGCGTTTGTGTCAATAGTTGTAGTCACACCAGTTTCATCCGTATAAGTATACGTTCCATCTGTATTGTCAATCAATGTAGATATTGAAGTGTCCGAGATTAGCGTGGTCGCACCCATACTGTCAGTAAATAGATACGTGCCGTCGCCGTTATCTACAATCATTACCATCCCAGCAGCACCATTAATTTCATCTATTGCATCTTGAACATTTGTTGCATTTAATCCAGAAATGGTGTTGTCGTATGGGTTTGTAGATGCATTTGTGTCAATTGTTTGAACGCTTCCATTTTCATCAGTATAGGTGTATGTTCCATCTCCGTTATCTATGAGTGTAGAAATGGAAGTATCTTCTATTGTCGTGGTATTGCCATCGCCATCTGTAAATGTATATGTGCCATCTCCATTATCTGTTAGACCTATGTTTCCTGCGCTAGCATTTATTTCATCTATGGCATCCTGTACATTTGTCGCTATAAGCCCTGAAGAAGTTCCATCGTAAGGATTACTTTCCGCACGGGTATCTATAAGTTGTGTAGCACCAGTTTCATCGGTATAGGTGTACGTTCCATCATTATTATTAATCAGAGGGGATACCGTCTCATTTATCATCACGCAAAGGCTTGACCAAGTAGCCCCGTTGTATTGGAAAAGACATTGCTCGTCGGTATTGTATACGAGTGCTCCAGCTAACGGAGTGATAGCGTTCATCTGAACGGTAGTCACACGGGTAATCACGAGTACTCTATCAGCGCTCTCTAATTCCAATAAAGAACTACTATCAATAGTGTTAGGGTTATCGCCAACTTTTACTTGTGCAAAAGCTGAATAACCAAATGATAAAACGAATAGGAGAAGTAAAATTTTCTTCATATGATGTTGGTCTTGAATGATAAATTGACAGAAATTTCTGCAAAAATGTCAAATTTAATTAAATATACCTACGTAATATTCTCACAGTTAGGTTTCTAAATTAAGTCATTTTTTTGAATGACTGAAATCCTTATTAAGATGTAGGTATCAAAGTATTTTTTATCGCCGTAAGTGTTCTTATCATCGACAAAGTGCTGGATGAAATATTTTTGAAAATTTTTAAATTTAATTTCAATTATTTTGAAAAAAGTCTATTTTTGCATCGCTTTACTGCGGGAGTAGCTCAGTTGGTAGAGCGTCAGCCTTCCAAGCTGAATGTCGCCAGTTCGAACCTGGTCTCCCGCTCTTTAAGACCTTCACGATGTGAGGGTTTTTTTTTTGCCCTCGAAATTTATTCGGAATACGTTTTCGCGAAAGCGAGTTTAGAACGATAGTAAGCTCCCGGTTTCTATTTCAAAAGGATCTTTTCCTTTGGTAAAAATTCGGGCGGTGTGTTCGCCATGGAGTACCATTTTCTTATTGGCAACCTGAATCCAGCTACCTTCTCGCAATCCTACCACTGGGATATCATTATGCGCGTGAAATTCTTTAATACGAGTTTCCCGGGTTTCTCCCATATGAGTGTCGCCTTTTATCGGGTCGATATAATGTGGATTGATATTAAAAGGTGCCATCCCCAACGTCTTAAAACTAGGCGGATAAGCTATGGGCATATCATTAGTCGTTTGCATCGTGAGACCACAGATGTTACTTCCTGCGCTTGTGCCCAGATATGGCGTTCCTTGGTGCAGGATGGTGCGCAACGCTGGCATTACTTCGGTTTTATAGAGCATATTTACGAGGACAAATGTGTTCCCGCCTCCCGTAAAAATACCGGCTGCATCTAGAATAGCGCTCACGGGATCCTTAAAAGTGTGCAATCCCACAATGCGCTTCCCTATTTTTTCAAATGCCTTTAAGGCTACATCTGTATAGGCATCGTGAGAGATTCCGCCAGGTCTAGCATAGGGGATAAAGATGATTTCTGAGCATTCGGCAAAGTGTTTGGCCAGAGTGGGCAAGAGATATTCTAAGTAGCCACTACCGTAAATGGTGGACGTGCTGGCGATGATAAGGTTTTTTGACACGGAGGTTTACGCTTTCGCGAAAGCGTACTCATCACAAGCATACTTCCACAATTTATGTGTAAATTTAAGAAAGCCTATTAACAAAAATTTAGGCTGCATTTTAATTTTAATAAAATTACCTTGCGTTAATTAGCTATTGTAAAAAAACTAAAAATATGAAAAAAATACTATTCTTACTGCTATTTGTTGTTACTGGAGCCATTGCACAGGAACGTATAAAAATTAGAGGTCAAATTCTTGTGCCTGATGGAGATAGTCGAGAAGGGATTACGGTTTTTGATAAAAGCTCTAACGCGGGGACGATTACAGATGAGAATGGTTTTTTTACACTATCTGTAGGACTAAATGATAGGGTTGTATTTAGTGCACTACAATATAATGACGTGGTTGTAATTGTAGATGAAGGAATTATACAGAACAAAGGAATGCGGTTAGAACTTGTAGAAAATCTTACGGTGCTAGATAATGTAACCGTAAGGCCTTATGATCTCTCTGGTAATATATCTGTAGATGTTGGAAAAGTAAAAACACAAAGTTTTAATCCCATAAAGGCTACTACCATTGCCGAAATAGAAAACGATTACGAGATTGTTGCAGATGCTCAGACCTCAGTACGCAATGAAGCCATCGAAGGGCTTAACTTTCAAAATGGGTTGAACTTTGTAAACATTTTTAGAGCGATATTTCAGAAAAGTGACCATTATAAAATCGACAAAAATGCCATTGAACCTAACGTTGACGTTGTCTTGAGAAAATTGTATAACGATGCCTTTTTTCAAGAAAATATGGGTTTAGAAATAGAAGAAATAAGTCCATTTGTATTTTATGCAGAGCAAGAAGGACTTGACGCTAGCTATTTTGATCGTGGAAGGGAATTAGAACTATTAGAGTTTTTATTAGAAAAGAGCGAGTCATATAAGAAGAATAGGAATTAAGGTTTGCGGTTTTTCGTCTTCTTCTTTTTTTTAATAGTTTCAAATCTTTCTGCTCAAGATATTGTTAATTTGAGGGGTAAAGTACTCAACGATACCATAGATAAAGCATCCCTTAACTTAGTAAACATTACATTTAAAAAAGGAGCTATAACAGACTCAAATGGGTCCTTTATTATTCCTGTGAGATTACGTGATACTATAAACATAAGTGCCGTGCAATATGAGCCGAGGCAGTTTGTGGTTTCAGAGAAAATATATAGTGATCAGACCGTTTACTTTTATCTTATTCCTAAGATTACAGTTTTGCAGAATGTGGATATAAGCAATACAAATTTATCTGGTAATCTATTAAGTGATGCAACCCAAATCAAAGAGAATGCTCACCTGCTCCCTGGTGATTTAGGGCTCCAAGAAAATACCGCTCCAGAACGTACTAGAGAGGAGCGACGGCTTTACACAGGCTCCACCAGAGGGGCAGACCAAGTGGGAAGGTATAATGCCCGTTTTGATATACCTCTAGCGGCGGTTATAAATGGTATTACCGGAAAAACAAAACGTCTAAAAAAACATATTGCCGTGTCAAACTACCAAACTAAAGTATGGCAATATCGCGATCAATTTCCAGATGAATTTTATATAGAAGAATGTAATATACCTCAAGCTCTGATAGAAGATTTTGTTTATTATGCTATTGATGACGAGGAACTTCCGTCTACAGATAAGGTAGATAAGATTAAGTTATTTGCCTTCTTTATGGTTAAAGCAAAAAAGTATTTAGATTTGAGGGCTACAGAAAAGCAATAAAACAACAACATCATTTGAAACAGATTATTCTTTTATTTATAATTCTATACGGGAGTTTTACTTATGCACAGTCTGATGAAGTGATTGAACTCGAGGGGAAAGTACTTAACGATACAATAGACCGCTCTCAACTTAATGTTGTGAACCTTTCTATGCGTAAGGGAACCGCAACAAGTCTCAATGGAGAATTTACGATAGATGCTAGGCTGGGAGATACCATAAACATAAGTGCAGTGCAATATGAGCCACGGCAGTTTGTGGTAAATCAGACCATTTTTGACCGAAAGAGAATTACGATTTACCTCATTCCAAAAGTTAATGAACTAGAGGAAGTAGAGGTGAGCAATATAGACCTTTCTGGTAACCTAAACCGTGATGCTCAAAGTACTAAAGGCAAACCTAATTTATATCCAGAGGATTTGGGACTTCCTAAAAATACAGCGCCTAAGCGCACCGTGGAGGAACGTCGCTATCATACTGCCGTTTCTAGTGGTGGTGGGATTCCGCTGGATGGGTTGATAAATTCTATTACGGGCCGGCTCAAGATGCTCAAGAAACATATCGAAGTCAGCCGTTTTGAAAAGCAGATGGTAGATAACAGGCAGCGATTTTCAGACTCATTATATATGCGAGAGCTCAAGATAGCTCCGGAGAACATCGAGGATTTTGTATACTACGTTTTCGAAGACCCCAAGGCAAAGGAATTTGTAGATGTAGATGATACCTTTGGCCTACTAGAATTTATGATGGAAAAGGCACCTTTGTATAGAGAACTCAAATCACAGGAATAACGGCATACATTTTGGGCTAGGGTAATTTGTATTTATACGCTTTCGCGAAAGCGTAACAAACCACATTTAATGAGTAAATTTAAGATTATACTTTTTTTAGCGCCATTGTTTCTTTCTTTTGGCGCCCATAAATATTACCTGAGCGTAACCGATGTTACGCATAACCCCGAAGCGGAATCTCTCCAAATAATCACACGACTATTTTATGACGATTTAGAAGCTGTCCTGCAAGAACGCTATGATAAAAGTATCGTTGTAGATGCTACTGCAGACCAAGAAAAACTTGATCGTTATCTACAAAAATATATGAGAGCAAAGCTGGAGGTTTCCATAAACGGCTTTGAGCAGGAGCAGTCTTTTATAGGTAAAGAATATGAAGATGACTATGTTGTAGTTTACATTGAGATCGAGAATGTAGCAACTATTCATGATGTCTCCATAAATAATGAATTATTGATGGATCTTTTTCCAGACCAAAAGAATATGATGCATACCGAAATCAATGGTAAAAAGAAGAGCTTCCTGCTCATTAAAGGAAATGCTAAAGCCGTGTTAAATTTTTCAGAATAATTTCCCAAAGCCATCTGTGAATGCCTATTTTTAGGCACTTTAAACACCTTAATAATTATATATGAATCGTTTTAAAATAGCTTGCTTTGCAATGCTTGCGCTTTTCAGTCTTACTGTAGTAGCTCAAGAAAGTGAAGAAACTCAAAAAGAAGAACGTCAGGGAGGACACGTAAACACAAATAAGTTCCGCCAGTTGTACAATGAGATGGCAACGCCTAACCAGTACAGAACGGCTTCTGGAGCTCCTGGAAATGCGTACTACCAGAATGAAGCCGACTATAAAATGGATATCACTCTTAATGACGAGAACCAGACATTGAGCGGTTATGAAACGATTACTTACAAAAATAATTCGCCAGATGACCTTGAGTACTTATGGGTGCAATTAGATCAAAATGTACGTGAGGCAAACTCTCCTGCAAAAGAAAAAAACGGTAGCGGCATTTCTCCAGTAAACCAGACAGGCGGTTTTGTGAGTCAATTTATGGGTGAGCCTTTTGACGGAGGTTTTAAAATCTCAGCCGTTACGGCAAATGGAAAACCATTAAAGTATACCATAAACTGGACGATGATGCGTATCGATATGGCTAAGCCTTTAAAGGCTGGCGATGAGTTTACGTTCTCCATCCGTTGGAGTTATTTAATTCCTGAACACACTGTAGATCGTGCACGCTCTGGATATGAGACTTTTGCAGACGGAAACAGAGGGTATGTGATTGCACAGTTCTTCCCAAGAATGGCAGTTTACAACGATGTAGAAGGATGGCAGAATTATCAATTCTGGGGGAATGGTGAGTTTGCACTTCCTTTTGGAGATTATGAGGTAAATATCACAACACCTGCAGACCACTTACTAGACGGGACAGGAGTACTTACTAATCGTAAGGATGTGTACTCAAAAGAAGAATGGAAGCGATGGGAACAAGCGACAAAGTCGTATGATAAACCAGTAATCATTCGTACACAAGCAGAGACAGAGAAACTAGCACAAGGACGTTCTACTAAAACTAAAACTTGGAAACTTAAGGCAGAGAATGTACGTGATTTTGGTTTTGCTTCTTCACGTCGTTTCCTTATGGATGCACAAGCAGTAAAATTTCCAGAGCGTGATGTGATGGCAATTTCTATCTACCCACCAGAAGGAAACCCATTGTGGGAAGAGTACTCTACAAAGGCAGTTGTACAATCATTAGAGACTTATTCTAAATTTACATTTGATTATCCTTATCCTAAAGCTATATCTGTTCACGCAAAGGGACAAGGAATGGAATATCCTATGATATGCTGGAATTATGGTCGTCCTAACGAGGATGGCACATACAGTGATCGTGTAAAATACGGTATGATCTCAGTAATTATACATGAAGTAGGACACAACTACTTCCCGATGATTGTAAATAGCGACGAGCGCCAGTGGGGATGGATGGATGAAGGACTTGATACCTTTATGCAATATCTTACGGAGCAGGAATTTGGAGAAAAATATCCAGAGGCAATCGCACCAAATGATAAATACCCATCACGTCGCGGAGCACCATCTGCCATTGTAAACTATATGAAGGGGAACCAAGACTTCATTGCGCCTATCATGTCTAACCCTGAGAATGCTTTCCAGCTAGGAAACAACGCTTATGGTAAGCCGGCAACAGCGCTTAACATCTTACGTGAGACAGTTATGGGTCACGATCTTTTTGACCACGCGTTTAAAACTTATGCACAACGCTGGATGTTTAAGCACCCTACACCAGAGGATTTCTTCCGTACGATGGAAGATGCGTCTGCAGTAGATCTGGATTGGTACTGGAGAGGATGGTTCTATAGTACAGAAAATGTCGATATAGGAATCAAAGAGGTAAAATCTTACTATGTTACAGATAAAGCGACTAAAGAAGGTAAAGAGCTTTTAGCCCGTTATGGCGTGACTGATCCAAGTACGATTGACGCAGTTTATGTAGTTACAGAAGATAGTGAGGATTTTGATCCAGCGATGAAGGATAAATCTACACTGGAAAATGCTCCTACGCTCAACGAGTACTTAATGGATAACTTTACTCCAGAAGAGCGTGCGAAAATGGAAGCACCTAAGCACTTATACCAAATTGTTTTTGAAAAGCCAGGAGGAATCCCAATGCCTATCATAGTTGAGTATGAGTATGCAGACGGTAGCAAGGAGAAAGTTACCTATCCTGCACAAGTATGGCGTAAGAACGATGCAGAAGTAAGCAAAGCCCTTGCAACAGATAAGGAACTTGTGAAAATCACACTAGATCCAGACCTAGAAACTGCTGATGTTGATACAGACAATAACAGCTGGCCAAAACCTAAGAAGTTAGGCAAGTTTGAGCAGATGAAAGAAAAGGTGAAAGAGTAATCTTTCATTACGCTTTTCTAAGATCACGTCTTTAGCGTGAAGAGAAAATAAATAATGAAGAATCCCAATGTGAAAGCATTGGGATTTTTGTTTGGCATCGATTGACTAAAAGTGGAAGTGTCAGTAATCGCATTTTTATATTATAGATTTTTTCGGTTGTCTCTTAGCTTTTGAAGAAATAGAATTATAAAGAAAGATAAAGCCTGCTCTTAATATTAAGAGCAGGCTTTGTTTTCTATGAATTGAGCTTTCGCGAAAGCGGGAGTTTCATTACCCCAAAAACGGATAACGATAATCAGTAGGAGTTACAAAGGTCTCCTTAATCATACGAGGGCTTACCCAGCGTAATAAGTTAAGCATTGATCCAGCCTTGTCATTTGTACCCGAAGCACGCGCACCACCAAAGGGTTGTTGCCCTACTACAGCTCCCGTAGGCTTGTCGTTTATGTAAAAGTTTCCAGCCGCGTTTTGCAATGCTTTCGTTGCTTCTTGTACTGCATAACGATCTGTAGAGAGTATAGCACCGGTGAGTGCATATTCACTCGTTTTGTCTACCAGTTTAAGCATCTCGATCCAATCTTTATCCTCGTATACGTAAATGGTCATTACGGGGCCAAAAAGCTCTGTATGCATCGTTGTATAGTTAGGGTCAGTTGTTACAATGACCGTTGGTTCGATGAAGTATCCTTTTTTCTTGTCGTGACCTCCACCTACAATGATCTCTGCATTTGCATCATCTTTTGCTTGATCTATATATTTTGCCAGTTTGTCAAAAGAACCTTCGTGTATCACCGCAGTAATGAAGTTACTCATATCCTCTGGTGATCCCATTTTAAAGGACTTCACGTCTTTAATAACAAGTTTCTTTACATCCTCCCATATAGAAGCGGGAATGTACCCACGACTAGCTGCACTACATTTCTGACCTTGAAACTCAAAAGCACCACGTGAGATCGCTGTAGCTACTTGTTGCGCTGGAGCACTAGGGTGTGCCACGATAAAATCCTTACCACCAGTTTCTCCTACGATACGTGGGTAGGTTTTATAGTTGTGTATATTTTCACCTATTTTTTTCCAGATGTCCTTAAAAACGTGCGTAGAACCCGTAAAATGCAATCCAGAGAAATCAGGACTTGCAAGTACCGTGTCTGTAATCATTACGGGGTCTCCGTGTACCACTTGAATTACCCCGTCTGGTACTCCAGCTTCACGGAAAATATCAAGGATTATCTTAGCCGAAAGCATCTGACTGTCCGAAGGTTTCCACACGACTACATTGCCCATAAGAGCACAGGCAGCAGGTAGGTTTGCTGCAATGGCAGTAAAATTAAATGGAGTAATTGCATAAATGAATCCTTCCAGAGGACGGTATTCCAGTCTATTCCAAGCGCCAGATGTAGATTCTGGTTGTTCGTTATAGATATCTGTCATAAACTGAACGTTGAAACGTAAAAAGTCTATGAGCTCGCAAGCGGCATCAATTTCAGCTTGATAAATCGTTTTAGATTGATTGATCATCGTTGCTGCGTTAATCTTTGCGCGGTAAGGACCAGCGATAAGCTCTGCAGCTTTTAAGAAAATCCCTGCACGTTGCTCCCAGGGAAGCTCTGCCCATTCTGTACGAGCATCCAATGCACCAGCGATAGCCTGGTCAATATGCGTTTTTTCTGCAAGATGATATTCTCCTACAACTTTTTTATGGTCGTGTGGAGGGTGGATGGTACGCGTATCCTTAGTGCGCACTTCTTTCCCATTGATATACATCGGTACTTCTGTGTGCGCGTTAAATAATTCTTTATAAGCTGCAGCAACTTCTTTGCGCTCAGGAGAGCCTGGCGCATACGATTTTACTTCTTCGTTTACAGCGATTGGTACTTGAAAAAATCCTTTTCCCATAGTGGTTTTGTTTTAATTTTTAAGAGTAGCAAAGGTACAAAATTGATAACGCTTTCGCGAAAGCGTAAACAGGCATCATCTTCATTTTATGTGAAGTAAAAATAGGAGGTAATAAGGCAGTGTTTAAACAAGTTGTATTAGAGGAATCGAACAATCTTAAACTCTGAAAATGTATATGTAGGAATCTGCAAAGCCGAAAGTCCCTCCAAATCATACCACGGACTTAAGTCGCGATTATTGGGATTTTTTATTAAATGCACGCTTTGAGCTGGAGTGTTCCCTTGTAAAAAAACAAAATGCGGTTTTCCATTTTCGTCTCTTGCGATGTCGGCAATCATAATTACGTGGCCAGGAAAACCTGGATAAATGAGAAGATCACCTATTTTAATTTCATTTAGTGCTTTAATCTCACGAAGCTCTTGAGCAAGGGAATAGGTGCCTGCATAAGTAAATATTAAATTGAGGTAGTTGTAAAAGTTGGCCTTAGAAGCATTTGCTTTTGCGGTTTTAGAAAATGTGACTTTATTACCATTTACTTTTGGTCGAAATCCCGCTGCATATTTCTCCCAAGAACAATAATGACCGCTGGTAAATTTGAATCCTATTTCATCTTTTCTGTTGTTGTCCCATAAGTATTCGGCGCGCAATCTTATTAGGGCATCGGCGCATTGTTGCAATCCGTTAGAGGGAACGGGTAGGTCCAGAACGCCTATGTGGCCTGCCTGATAGATGTAAGGTTCGCCATCATAATTGATAACTTGGGCGTCACCAGGCTTGAGTTTATAGTTGTGGATGTAGTGAGAAAAAGTATTTTGTACTGTGTAGTCCCTTTTAAAACCTTCGGGTAATTTGATTCTGTCTTTAACCGTCATTCCATTATCATTAATGAGGGAAGTAGGAGTGAGGTATGTTGCGACGACACCTTTGACATTTTTTCCTTTTTCTGTTGTGTTGAAAAAGAGAACCGCGATTGTAGCAATAATGACGAGTGGAATTATGAGTTTTTTCATTACTGTAATAACTCACAAAAGAAGATAATGTTATTTGATACGCTTTCGCGAAAGCGTAAAATTTACAGTTGATGAGGGCAATATAAATTACATAAAAGGAAATAATGAGAATTTACTCTAGCATTCTTCTATGGTAATTAATTTGACCTAAATGATAATTAAGATGAGCATGTAAATGTAAGAGCGTAAATAACGTCCCTTTTTTTTCTTTCCAGATCTTAATGGGGAATTCTCCCTCTAACAATTGTTTGTCCAAACGCTTTAATCCTTGCTCTACAATAGTCATTGTATCATCTATTTCCCTATAGAGTTCTGTTCTTTTTACATCTCTTCCAGAGAATTCAAATATTCTGTTACGAGTGTATTCATTACCAGAGAGCCCATTTCCGACGTACGTTTTTAAATTTCCTATAAGGTGGAGGCATAGATTGCCACCAGAGTTATTTATGGATTTGTGGATTTTCCAAAGATTTGAATCTTCCGTGTAAAGCAGAATTTCCTCCTTTAGTTTGTTCAGGTCTCGGTTAAATAATATGATGAGGTTGTCGATAATAAGTTTGTGCATCTTATGAACTATGGGTTGTTGAAGTCTTAATTAAAGAAAAATGTAATTATTCGTGACAAATAGAAAACCCGATACATAACTGCATCGGGTTTTCTGTATATGAGATCCTCGTTTACGAGGGGAGTATATTATCCTCCAAAGTCATCAAAGCGTATGTGCTCATCAGGAATTCCGAAGTCTTCTCCCATTTTTTGAACTGCATTGTTCATAAGTGGAGGACCGCAGAAATAAAGTTCAATATCTTCTGGAGCTTCGTGCTTGCTTAAGTATTGGTCTATTACCACTTGGTGTATAAAACCTACAAAACCATCACCTTCGGCATCTGTGTCTTCTTTTACTTTCCAGTTGTCTTCTTCCATAGGCTCAGAAAGTGCCATATAGAATTTAAAGTTAGGGAAGTCTCTTTCTAGTTCCTTAAAGTGATCTATGTAAAATAACTCACGCTTAGAACGTCCACCGTACCAGTAAGTAACTGTACGTCCAGTTTTAAGGGTTTTGAAAAGGTGATACAAGTGAGAACGCATAGGTGCCATTCCAGCTCCACCACCTACATAAAGCATTTCAGACTCAGACTCGTTTATGAAGAATTCTCCATAAGGTCCTGAAATGACTACTTTATCACCAGGTTTCTGAGCAAAAATGTATGAGGAAGCAACCCCAGGATTAACATCCATCCATTGGTTTTTAGAACGGTCCCAAGGTGGCGTAGCAATACGTACGTTGAGCATAATCTCGCGACCTTCGGCTGGGAAGGAAGCCATAGAGTATGCACGCTCAACGGTTTCATTATTTTTCATCGTGAGTGGCCATAGACCAAACTTATCCCACTCTGCTTGAAACTTGTCTGGAGTATCGTGCTCTTCTGGGTGCGCTGTAATATCTATATCTTCATATTTGATCTCACAAGGCGGGATTTCAATCTGGATATATCCTCCAGCTTTATATCCCATATCTTCAGGAATTTCAACTACAAATTCTTTAATAAAAGATGCTACGTTATAATTACGAACAACCGTTGCGTCCCACTTCTTAATCCCAAAAACTTCTTCTGGAATGGTAATGTTCATATTCTGCTTAACCTTAACCTGACAAGCAAGACGTGCTCCATGAGCAAGTTCTTTTCGGCTAAAGTGTGGTGTCTCCGTAGGAAGAGCTTCTCCTCCACCTTCAAGCACGTGACATTCGCATTGAATACACGTTCCACCACCACCACAGGCAGATGGTAAGAAGATTTTATTATTTCCTAAAGTAGAAAGGAGCGTTCCTCCAGATTCAACTTCTACCTCTTTCTCTCCGTTTATCGTGATCTTTACAGGACCCGATGGAGAAAGTTTTTGTTTTGTAAACAAGAGTATACCTACCAAGAATAATACAAGCACTAAAAATGCTATAATTGTGGCAAGGACAACTCCAGTCATTGTTGCGGCTAAAATCATATACTAGTTTTCTTTTTCGTTAGTAATTGAAGCAACTTCAAGTGTCTTCTCTTCTTTTGCATCCTCCTTTATAACTGCAGATTCTGTTGTAGGAGAAGCTACTCCTTCATCTTCATCACCTCCAGTAAGCATTCCTCCAAAACTCATAAACCCAATCGCCATTAATCCTGTGATGATGAATGTGATTCCTAAACCGCGAAGTGGGGCAGGAACATTAGAGTAACGTATTTTCTCACGTATCGCTGCAATCGCAAGAATTGCAAGGAACCAACCGATTCCAGAAGAAATTCCATAATTGAGGGCGAGTCCAGCAGATTGTATATCTCTAGATTGCATAAATAATGATCCTCCTAAAATTGCGCAGTTCACAGCGATAAGCGGTAAAAAGATACCTAGCGAATTATAAAGCGAAGGAGAGAATTTCTCTACCACAATCTCTACAAGCTGCACCATCGTTGCAATGGTTGCAATGAAGAGGATGAATGATAGGAAACTCAAGTCATAATCTGCATACTCTGGTCCTAACCAAGCTAATGCTCCATCACGAAGAATGTACTGATCCAGGTACCAGTTAAGTGGCACGGTCACTGCAAGTACAAATATTACTGCAGCCCCCAGACCTACGGCTGTTGTTACCTTTTTAGAAACTGCGAGGTAAGAACACATTCCTAAGAAGGTGGCAAATACCATATTGTCTATAAAGATGGATTTAAAAAATAGTTCGATGTGTTCTAACATAACATTAAAAAGTGTAAAGTGTAAAGTGTAAAGTGTAAAGTACTACTTGGATCCAAATTTTTCTGGATTCAAAATCATATAATTTAACAACTTTCCTATTTCATCACAATTGTTATTTAATTCTTTAAAATTTTCTTTTTCTATATAGCCACAAGCTAAGGCGTATTCTAGCCAAGTTTGTGTTTCTCCATTTTCTCCATCACTGTCAGTAAGTTTGCTTACAAAGTGTTTGGGATAACGTCTTTTTCTATAAGCTTCTGAGATGTTTGCTGTTACACTTCTCGACGACCTTCTTATTTGGTCTGTGAGTGAGTAAATTTCTTCTCTCGGAAACTTTTTTGTTAATTCAAAGATTTCCATCGCATTATCAAAGGATTTTGAGTAAGCGAGTAAATCTTGAACCTTCTTCATTTATTTTTAAAATTTTACACTTTCGCGAAAGCATAAATATTATTTTCACTAGACACTAGACACTAGACACTAGACACTAGACACTAGACACTAGACACTAGACACTAGACACTAGACACTAATTCTCTTCGATTAAGGCTTTATTACGACTACGTTGTACCCAAATAATTAAGCCAACCACGATGAGCGCCATAGGTGATAACAACATAAATCCGTTGTTCTCGTAACCAATGCTATATAATCCTGTTTTCTCAATAGGATCTCCTAAAACTTTGAACCCAAGTAACGTACCCGAACCTAAAAGCTCTCTAAAGAAACCTATGATAATAAGGATAACTCCATAGCCTAATGCGTTTCCTATACCATCCAGGAATGATCTTGCAGGACCGTTTGCAAGGGCAAATGCCTCAAAACGTCCCATAATGATACAGTTTGTAATGATAAGTCCTACGAAAACTGAAAGTTCCTTACTCAAGCTATATGCATAAGCCTTAAGTACTTGATCCACTATAATTACGAGCGTCGCAACAACGATAAGTTGTACAATGATTCGGATTTTAGATGGGATGATATTACGCATAAGTGAAATCACTACATTACCCACGCCCATTACAAATAATACGGCGATTGCCATTACTATAGAGGCTTTAAGTTGCGCAGTAATTGCAAGTGCAGAACAGATACCGAGTACTTGAATCGTAATCGGGTTGTCGTCTGCTAGCGGATCTAGAATTAATCGCTGATCTTTTTTAGATAGTATCGCCATTATGATTTCTTATTTAGTTCTTTAATATGAGGGATGTACAACTTAAGAGTGCTCTTTATCATTGCAGATACACCATCTCCTGTAATTGTAGCTCCTGCGAGGGCATCTACCTCATTATCTGTTTTGTCGTCGTTTTTTGGGTCGTTGTTCCCTTTTGCCACGCTTATTCCAGCATATTGAGTTTTTGACATTATCTGCTCGCCAGTAAAGTCGTCCATAAAGTAACGCTCTTTAATATTAGCACCCAGACCAGGAGTTTCTCCTTTGTGATCAAAGTAAACTCCTTGAACCACAAGATCTTTATCTAAAGCAACATAACCCCAGATAGCATCCCAAAGTCCTTTCCCATACATAGGGATAACATAATACTTTCCGCCATCACGCTCTCCTATAAAAAGAGGAAGTTTACGTTCTGATTTAGAAAGCTTGCTCTGCTTCTTCATATCGATTTTAAAAGCGATAGAATCGGCAACATTATCAAGTTTTCCGTTTTGGATGATATAGCTTTCTTTAATGTAATTTTTGAATTCTGCTTCAACTTTATCTGTTGGGATAAAATTTACAGCGTTATCTCCCTCTACATTCTCGTTTACGCCCATAGCATACAGGATATTCTGTTGCTTTTCAAAGCGCTCATTCTCGCTAATTGCAGGCTTTAAACCTACAGCAAGCGCAGAAAGAATTCCACCTACAGCGATAACCATTATCGTTGCAAATATTACTGTATATACGTTTCCGTCTGTTTTAGCCATAACTTATGCTGTTTTAACTTTTAAACGTTTCAATCTTTTCTTCACATTTCCTTGAACCACGTAGTGATCAATAGTAGGAGCAAACACATTCATTAATAATATCGCGAGGAAAACTCCTTCTGGATATGCAGGGTTAAATACACGTATCATTATAGATATGAAACCTATCAAAAACCCATAAATCCATTTCCCTTTATTAGTTTGTGAGGCCGTTACTGGATCGGTGGCCATATAAACGGCTCCAAACAAGATACTTCCTATAATAAGGTGTTGCCAGAAAGGAACACTCATCAGACCGTGAAATTTACTCGTATCGTCTATCCATCCAGCATCCACAACGCCGTTAAAGATAAGTCCCATAACAAGCGCACCTACAAGGGTAGAGAAAATAATTCTCCAGCTTCCGATTTTTGTAAATATCAAGAAAAGAGCACCTACGATAATGAGGATTTTTGAGGTTTCTCCTACAGATCCTGGTATGAATCCGAGGAACATATCAGAGTAATCATAAGGTATAGTAGTTGCATTTTGAGCATAGCTACCAAGTATGGTTTCTCCAGAGATCGCATCAGGTCCTCCTGCTCTTTCTACAGCTTCGTGTACCCAAACTTTATCTCCAGACATCCACGTAGGGTAGGCAAAGAATAAGAAAGCACGTATGGTAAGTGCAGGATTCAGGATATTCATTCCTGTTCCTCCAAATACTTCTTTCCCAATTACAACTCCGAACACTACTGCAACAGCAAGCATCCATAATGGAATGTCAATAGGAACGATAAGCGGTACTAGCATACCTGTTACTAGGTATCCTTCCTCTACTTCGTGTCCTTTAATAACTGCAAAAATAAATTCCACAAGAAGTCCGACACCGTAAGAAACAATTACTAAAGGAAGTACTGTCCAAGCTCCGATAGCAAAGTTGTCCCAGTTCCAGAAGTTAGTACTAAAGAAACCGTCTGCTCTATATTGAGCTGCAGTTCCAGCCGCTTCAGCAATGGCGTAGTAGTGCTGGTATCCAGCATTAAAAATCCCAAAAAGTAAACAAGGCAATAATGCTATGATTACTGTATTCATCGTACGCTTAAGATCATCTACAGCACGTATGTGAGCACCACTATGTGTGGTTTCATTGGGGCTATACAAGAAAGTATGTAATGCATTAAATGCAGGGGCCATTTTCTTGCCCTCATACTTCAATTTAAGCTTATGCAAGTTTTGTTTTAATCCCATAACTTATCCTATTTCTTTATACATAACGTCAAGTCCTTTACGGATAATTTCTTGGTGTGGTTGTTTAGATACACACATAAACTCCGTAAGAGCAAAATCTTCTGGAGCCACTTCATACATTCCAAGAGCTTCCATTTCATCTAAATCCTCTACCATACACGCTTTAAGGATTTGCATCGGGTAGATGTCCAGAGGGAAAACCTCCTCGTAATTACCAGTCACTACAAATGCGCGGTGCTCTCCATTTGTATTTGTATCGAGGTCGTACTTCTTCTTTGGGTTTAACCAAGAGAATGTAAGCGCTCGTGACGGAGAAATTTTATCAAATACAGGCTTATTCCATCCGAAGAATTCGTAATCATCACCTTCAGGTATTGCAACAAATTCTGTAGCATAAAAACCTAAAGCTCCGTCCGGCTTTATTTGCTTTCCAGTAAGCACATTTCCAGAGATAAAACGATTATTATCACCTTCTATTCCAGCATCATAAGCAAACGTCGAAACCTCCGAGCCTATAATCGTTCTGTAATATTTAGGTTTTTTAACCGAACTGCCAGAAACCGAAATGATACGAGCAGGATTAAATTTTCCAGTAAGGAAAAGCTCCCCTACAATCACAAGGTCCTGAGCTCCTATAGTCCAAGCTGTTTCCCCCTTATTTATAGGATTTATTTTATTAATGAGTGTTCCCACATTCCCAGCTGGGTGCGGTCCATTCATATGATATGTAGTCACATTGTTTAAGCTAGCAAAAGGCGATGCGTTTGAGCCAACAGAAATATGAATTCCCCCAGCTGTTAACATATTGAGGCCATCTATAGCTGCTTGCAATTCTTTTTCTTTTCCAGCAAGAACAAAGTCTAGATCTGGAGAAAGTGGAGCAGTGTTTAGTCCAGAGATGAAAATCGCTTTAGGTTCAACTTCCGGATTTGCCACAACATCATAAGGACGTTGTTTTATAAACCACCATAATCCGCAAGAAAGTAATTTTTCTTTTACCGCTTCGGCATTTGCATTTGCAGGCAATATCCCAAAATCAACTTCTTCGCCATTGTGATCGGCTTCGATAATGATGTCTGTAATTACTCGACGAGCACCGCGTTTTATTTCGGTGATTGTTCCAGCAACAGGAGATACAAATTTAATTTCTTCTCTTGATTTTGAGTAAAATATCACGTCACCTTTGGCAAGTTTGGCACCTTCTTTAAGAACCAATTTAGGAGTAACGAGATGAAAATCTGAAGGTCTTATTGTAATGGTACGCGACTTAGGCCCCTCAGAAATAGTCTTTTCTGCTTCGCCTACTAATCGGATATCAAGACCTTTTTTGATTTTGATGTCTTTTGACATATGTCAGTAGATTTATGTTATCTAAAATCCCAAATTTTTGGGTGCGCAAATTTACGAATTTCAAGACGTATTTTCATAACAGACAATTCGCTATCATATTATTTATATTAATTCTAAATAAGGTGTTTTGAGATTTCTTCAACAAAATGCAATATGTAGTCTTAAAAACATAGGTTTACCGTTATTTTATGGTAAATAAGTGTGGTTTTGTCTAGCTTTTCAACAATAGGCTTCTGCTTTCAAAAGTTTTGAGATTTTCTCTCATATCAATTTTTAGAATCTTTCTTGTCGAAAGAGGTTTTTTATTCCGCTTTCGCGAAAGCGGAAGCACCCACGAACACAATCTTAAACCTTTGAAGAAGACAAATACTTTTATTTAGAATAATTAAAAATAAGATTGTTTTTTATACCGATGGTTTTTATTTTTGCACCTCATTTAAAACACTAGACATCGTGAAATTCTTACGTTATTTTCTCATCATTGGCTTGATAGCTCTTGGTGTCATCCAGTTTTTCCGTCCAGAAAAAAATACGGGAGATTATGCAACAATTACCGCTTTTGAAGCTGAAACAAATGCAACGGCTGAAGTAAAAGCGATTTTAAAGACAAATTGCTACGATTGCCATAGTGGTGTTACCGAATATCCTTGGTATGCCGAGGTTGCTCCTATTTCTTTTTGGGTAGACGAGCACGTAGAAGACGGTAAAAAACATTTTAACGTGGCGGCTTGGGACAGCTATTCTCTTAAGAAGAAAGACCACAAGCTTGACGAACTTATCGAGGAGGTTGAAGAGGGTGAGATGCCCCTAGATGCATATACCTGGCTTCACGGCAATATGACTTCAGAGGAAAAAGAGGTTCTGGAGAATTGGGCAAAAGGAGTGAGAGCACAGCTACAGCTTCAAATGGCTTCAGAATAAATTGCTTAAATCAAATTTAACATATCCTTATTTAAATTTAATCTAAATAAACTTGGGAGAATTAAAAGTCTGTATTATTTTTGCTCCCAAAATCAATTACTATTTATATTAAGTCTAAATAAAATGAAGAAACTCTTATATACAGCCTTAGCAATTACAACAATCGCATTCACTTCTTGTGAGAATGATGACGATAATACAATAACAATATCGGAGGAAAATGTAGTAACGGCTCCAGCTACGTACTCTTTTGAACGCGACGGAGAAAGTACCGTAAGCTTTTCAGGACAAACGACACGCATTTTAATGGCTCAAGAACTTGTGAGCGCAATGAGCGATTTTGACAACGCAACTGTCCAGAGCTTGTCAGCTATGTTTGCAAATGAAAATAGCCCTTTTGAAAACGAAGATTTAAATGCTTCAGATAAAAGTGTAAAGAGTAAAGTTGCTGCGTCTCAGGATTACTTTTCTGGAGATGCTGCAGGTTCTGCTCAAATTAGAGCGTTTTTTGATGCACAACTTGCAGCTCAAATAAATGAAGTATTCCCAGCCCAAATGACACAGGCAGAAAGCGGTGTTGCAGGCCAAATTGCAGACGGGACAAGCACTCGTTATGTAAATGGAAAAGGCTTTGAATACAATCAAATTTTCGGAAAGTCACTCATCGGTGGGCTTATGTTGGACCAAACTCTAAATAATTATTTAGGAACAGCTGTTTTAGACGCTGGTACAAACCGTCAAGATAATGACAACAACGTTGTGGTAGATGGGACTGTCTACACAGACATGGAGCATAAATGGGATGAGGCCTTCGGGTACTTATATGGTAATGCTCCAGATGCTGCAAACGCAAATGTAACAATAGGTAATGACGATGATTTCCTTAATAAGTATGTGGGTAGGGTAGAAGGTGATGAAGACTTCGCTGGGATTTCGCAAGTAATTTTTGACGCTTTTAAACTGGGCCGCGCAGCAATTGTTGCTAAGAATTATGAAGTGCGTGATGCGCAAGCAGCCATTTTAAGAGAGAAATTATCTGAAGTAATAGGTGTGAGGGCAGTATATTATTTACAACAAGGTAAGATTGCTATTGAAGCTGGAGATATGGGGGCAGCCTTTCACGATTTATCTGAAGGATTTGGATTTATATACAGCTTGCAGTTTACACGTAATCCTGACACAGATGCACCGTATCTATCGGGGCAAGAAGTGCAAGGTTTTATAACACTCTTAAATCAAGGTAATGGTTTATGGGATGTAGATTCAGGTACGCTTGACTTGATTTCAAATACGATTGCAGACCGCTTTGACTTCACAGTAGCACAAGCAGGGAGTTAGGCATAATAATTTGTTTAAAAGTGGGACTTTAGGTTTCCTTCGGTAATAAAAAATGTTTGAGATTATGAAAAAGGTTTTTGGTTTATTAGTAGTAACACTAATCATGTTTGCTTGTTCTGAAAGTGATGATACAGGAATAATGACAGACGATGAAGGAGGGGTAAATCCTCCCGTAGGAACTTTTGATCGCAGCGCAATGCTATCAAACTGGGCAGATAATATAATTATTCCTAGTTATGTCGATTTTGACACAAAAATTGCAGCTCTTGAAACAGCTGTAGCGGCTTTTAGTGCAGATGCAACCACAGCAAATTTAGAATTAGTACGATCAGAGTGGCTTACAGCATACTCGACTTGGCAGCGCGTATCTATGTTTGAAATCGGCCCTGCAGAAACTGTAAACCTGCGTCTTAACGTAAATATTTATCCTACAAACACGACATTAATTCAGGATAATATTCAAAATGAGAACTACAACCTATCTCTATCATCCAATCGTGTGGCAAAAGGTTTTCCTGCTATAGATTATCTACTTTACGGAATAGCCCCAACAGATGAAGCTATTATTTCTAAATATGAGGGATCTGAGGCGGACGCCCTTAGACACCAGAATTATTTAAGTGCCGTCGTAGGGGACATCCGGTTACTTAGCACGGATGTGCTTGAACAATGGCAAGGGGATTATAGAGACATTTTTGTAAACAATGATGGTGCTTCTGCTACCGCGTCTACAGACCGCTTGGTTAATGATTACATCTTCTATTACGAGAAATTTTTACGTGCGGGAAAAATGGGGATACCAGGTGGTGTCTTCTCTGGTACTGTTGAGTCAGAAAATATAGAAGCCTTATATGCGGGTAATCTTTCTAAACAATTCTTTTTAGAAGGGCTTAACGCAACGCAGGACTTCTTTAATGGGAAGGCATATAATACAAACAGCACTGGCGAAAGTTTGAACAGCTATCTAGAAGAACTAAATACGGTATCAGATGGAGTTGCTCTTAATGACATTATAAACAACCAGTTTAACACGGCCAGAACGGCGGTTTCAAATCTGAGAAGTTTTGAAGAAGAACTAGCCGTAAATCCACCAAGTGATTTTCTAGAAGCTTACAACCAAGTGCAGCGAGTAGTACCATTACTCAAAGTAGATATGGTAAGTGCAATGAGCATCAGTATAGACTTCGCAGATGCGGATGGCGATTAACAAAGTCAAAGCTGAAATTAAAAAAAACAGAGTCCAAAAAACTCTAAATGAAAGACAAGATTACCCAATATTTGAATAGCCACACAGAGGCCGCTCCACTAGCGGTCTTTCGTGTGTTTTTTGGGATCTTGATGTTTGTGAGTATCGTTCGGTTTTGGAGTTATGGGTGGATTGAGAAATTTTACATCGCGCCTAAGTTTCACTTTACCTTCTATGGTTTTGAATGGGTTCGACCTTTTGGAGATTACACGTATCTGTTGTTTTGTATTTGTGCTGTTAGCTCCTTAATGATCACATTGGGCTGGAAGTATCGATGGGCTATCATAACCTTCTTTTTGAGTTTTACCTACATCGAGTTAATGGATAAAACGATGTACCTCAATCATTACTATTTCATATCCATACTTAGTTTCTTAATGATTTTTCTTCCTGCAGGAAAATATTTTTCTGTAGATGCGTTTACGCTTTCGCGAAAGCGTAATATAGAACCCATTCAATACATCCCTCGGTGGACGATAGACAGCATTAAGCTATTAATCGCCATAGTTTACATTTATGCGGGACTGGCAAAACTTAATAGCGACTGGCTCCTAAATGCGATGCCCCTTAAAATCTGGTTGCCGTCTAAGTTTGACATTCCGCTTATCGGGAATGTACTGGGAGAAGAGTGGGTGTCTTATGTTTTTAGTTGGTTTGGGGCTAGTTACGATCTTTTCATTCCGTTTTTATTGCTTTGGAAGCGCACCCGGATTTTTGCCTTTGTGATGGTCATCATATTTCACTTACTCACCCGTGTGCTTTTTCCCATTGGGATGTTCCCGTATGTGATGATTGTGAGTGCGCTCATTTTCTTTGATGCAGGGTTTCATAAGAAGATTGTTTACGCTTTCGCGAAATTTATCCCGAGCTTGTCTCGTGGAGCGGTAAAATACCCAAAGCAACTCCTAGAATCTAACCTATACTATAAACCGAAGCATCCGAAAGTTGCTAGAGTTTCGCTTACCGTCGTTGCTATTTTCTTTATAGTACAAATCCTCTTGCCTTGGCGTTACCTTGCATATCCAGGCGAGTTGTTCTGGACCGAAGAGGGGTATCGCTTTTCTTGGCGGGTGATGCTTATGGAGAAATCCGGATATGCACAATTTAAGATTGTAGACGGCGTAACAGGGAGACGTTTTTACGTGGATAATACAGATTTTCTTACGCCACTTCAAGAAAAGCAAATGAGCTTCCAGCCAGACTTTATTCTGGAATATGCACATTATCTTCGCGACCATTTTGAATCGCAAGGACATCAAGATGTCGGAGTTTACGTAGAATCCTTCGTAGCGCTTAACGGGAGGCTGAGTGAGACCTATATCGATCCAGAAGTGAACCTCGCCAAAGTTGAAGAATCCTTTGCCCATAAAAATTGGATAAAACCATTTACAGATGAAATTAAAGGCTTGTAGTATATTATTTTTCCTTCTTGCTACCTTTTCGGTAATGGCGCAGTATTCGTTCTCGGGTGTCGTGACAGACGAGAGTGGAAACCCCATTCCTGATGTTGAGGTGTATGTGCGGGAAGCCAGCAAGTCTGCCACTACTGATAGGTCGGGTAAATTTAATATTGACAATATCGCTACTGATACGTATTCCATTGTTGTTTTTGGATTTGCATTTGAGTTAGTGGAGGAACGACTTGAAATAACTCAGGACATTGTAAAGAATTATAGTTTGAGTCCGCTAGGGGAGTCACTTTCTGAAGTAGTGCTGACCAACAGGAGAGAGAAAATTTTTGCCCTGCGCTCGCTCAAAAAAGTAGAAGGTACAGCTATTTATGCAGGGAAAAAGAGTGAGGTTGTCATTCTGGATCAACTCACCGCAAACCTTGCGGCGAACGCACCGAGACAAATTTATAGCCAAGTAGTAGGATTGAATATTTATGAAAACGGAGATGCAGGATTACAACTTAATATAGGTGGGCGAGGTTTAGACCCGAACCGCTCGGCCAACTTTAATATTAGACAGAACAATTATGATATTAGTGCAGATGTGCTGGGATATCCAGAGAGTTACTACACCCCACCTGCTGAGGCATTAAGTGAAATACAAGTCGTACGTGGGGCTGCTTCATTGCAGTACGGAACGCAGTTCGGCGGCCTCATAAACTTCAAGTTCAAAAAACCAAATCCTACTGAAAAAATCGAACTCGTATCTAGGCAGACAGCTGGGTCCTATGGATTGCTTACTTCGTTTAACAGTCTGAGTGGTACGGTGGGAAAATTGAGCTATTACACCTTTTTTAATTATAAGGAGGGAGATGGCTGGAGACCTAATTCGCAATTTAATAGTAGGAATTACTTTGTACATCTAGGGTACCAACTTTCTGAAAAAACGAAGCTCACGGGAGAGCTGACGCTTTTTAATTATCTTGCCAAACAAGCTGGAGGGCTCACGGATACTCAGTTTCTGGAGAGTCCAGATTTTAGTAATCGCAACCGCAACTGGTTTGATGTAGATTGGAAGGTATATTCTTTGCGACTGGATCACTCCTTTAGTGATAAAACAGATTTTAGCCTCAACCTTTTTGGACTGGATGCAAGGAGAAGTGCTGTAGGTTTCAGGACAAATCGAGTTTCTCAGCCCGATGATTTAGAAGAGCCACGAGAGTTACTAATAGATGATTTTTCTAATTGGGGAGCAGAGGCAAGGTTGCTTAGTAGGTATCAAATAGAAGGTACAGATGCTGTCTTTTTGATAGGGAGTAAATATTATGATGCGGCAAACAGTCAGAAGCAGGGACCTGGAACCATTGCAGGTGACGCAGATTTTTCTTTTGCAACTGATCAGTTTCCGAATTACGAACGCCAAGCAGCTTTTGAATTCCCTAACAGGAATCTTGCTATTTTTGGAGAAAATATTTTCAATATTACAGATAGGTTTACGGTAACTCCAGGCTTTCGTTTTGAATATATCAAGACTGCTAGTGAAGGGTTCTTTAAAAACATTGTGCTAGATCTTGCTGGAAATCCTTTAGTAAATGAAGAGGTGCCTGACAATAGAGATTTTGAACGAAACTTTCTATTATTAGGTGCGGGACTGACTTATGATTTGAGTTCTTCAGTAGAGTTATATGGGAATTTTAGTCAGAACTATCGTTCTGTAACATTTAATGATATCCGAGTGGTTAATCCTTCTTTTGTAGTAGATGAAAATATTACAGATGAAGAAGGCTTCACTACAGATGTAGGAGTGCGAGGGCGTGTTGATGATATAGTTTCTTATGATGCAAGTTTTTTTGCCGTGCGCTACAATGAACGACTAGGCGAAGTACTTTTTGTAGATACTGATAACAGTATAAAGCGTCGTCGTGGGAATATAGGTGATGCTTTTATTTATGGTCTGGAATTTTTTGGAGATTGGAATGTGCGCAATACTTTTTTCCGCGAAAGCGAAAATACTAAACTCAACATTTTTGTAAATCTTGCCCTTACAGATTCTGAATACGTAAGTTCTGACGCCGTAGGAGTGGAAGGAAATAAAGTGGAGTTCATTCCAGAGGTTAATTTTAAAACGGGAGTGAACTTCGGGTACAAGAATGTTACAGGTAGCATTCAATACACCCATCTAACTGAACAATTTACGGATGCTACTAATGCGCCACAGGATGTAAATGATAATCAGCGAGGTATCGAGGGGACGATTCCTTCTTACGGAATTCTTGATATTTCGGCAGCATATACTTGGAGACGGTTCAAACTTGAAGCTGGAATAAATAACGCGTTAGATGAGGTGTACTTTACCAGACGTGCAACAGGTTATCCCGGCCCAGGAATCATCCCAAGTGAACCGCTTACGTTTTACACAACGTTACAAGTGAGGTTATAGTTTTCTGGAAAAAGGTTAAAAAATGCTTTCCGGAATGATGATCCAAAAAGCATTATTATTTTCGAGTTCGAGTTCGAGTTCGAGTTCGAGTTCGAGTTCGAGTTCGAGTTTTAGTTCTAGTTCGATTTCCTTACGCTTCTCCTTGTGGCGCCCAGGATGCGCATAACATTCCAGGAGCGGCTTTTGTAGGGTTTGCGCAGTCGCTTTCTTCATAGCGAGAACAGGTCACGCAGTTTCTGTCATCTTTAAGTGAAGCTCTCATATCAAAACTATCACAAGTATATTTTGCACTTACATGTACTTGGTGTTTTTTACAGAAGTTCCCATCTTTTAGTTGGTTGCAATTGCTACAATTATGTGCGAGGGTAATAGCCATATCTTTTTCTTTTTGATTTATTTAAAGTTAGGGAAATTTAACTCCCTTTTTTCAGAATGTATTGTTAATCAAATAGTTTGTATTTAGATTGACTTAAAATAAAGAATGTTTGAATGCGATATTGGGGTTTGTTTGCTTTCGCGAAAGCATATAACTCATCATTACTTTTAAAACCTGATTAAAGGAACTTCCATCTCAACAAAATATCTCGGCAAGGAATTTGTTTATATTTGATGTATCAAGCAATTTTTATGAAAAGCATATACTTTTTTCTTTCACTTATTTTACTTTCAACCGGAAATTTACTTGCACAAGCGGCCGAAGAAATGCCTGCTCCGCCATTTATTCGTACGGTCCAGTTTCGCGAAAGCGGAAGCCTTCTCAACGCCCAAGCACAACTTCCTATCATTAGGTTAGGATCGGGTCTAGAGTTAAGCTTTGACGATATTATAGGTGACGAGGCAAATTACTTTTATAAGATTACCCACCATAATGCAGACTGGACAGAGAGTAACTTAATGCGTTCAGAATTTATGGATGGGATGGATGATGTGAGAATTCTTGATTATGAAAACTCCGTAGCTGTCCTTCAGTTATATACTCATTATAGGTTAAAAATCCCTAACAGGAATGTAAAGAGGCTTACAAAAACAGGGAATTATATGCTCAGTATATATAATGATAACCACGAGCTTATTTTCTCTAGAAAATTTATGATATATACGCCAGCACTTGCCGTAGGAGCGCAAGTTAAACGACCGAGAGATCTGGAGTTTGTAGATGAGAAACAAACATTACGCTTTTTTGTGGATGGAGGTGATGACCAACTTATAAATCCAAGGCGTAACGTAAAAGTCGTGTTGCTACAAAATAATAACCTAAAAACTGCTATTACAGATATAGAGCCTCAATATACTATTGGTACAAAATTAGAGTATCGTTATGATGAGGAAACTGCTTTTTGGGCAGGGAATGAATTTTTTGGGTTCGAAAACAGGGATTTTAGAGCCGCCACAGCTGCAATTCAATACATTGAGGTACGCGATTTATACCATAACTTTCTTTTTACAAACCCAACACGACGCGATCAAATATACACATACAACCCAGATATAAACGGTAATTTTCTGGTAACAACGCTTCAAGGGATAAATCCTGAGAGCGAGGCAGAGTACGTGTGGATCCATTTTTCACTCCAGCATCCCAAACTAGAAGATGATCAGGAAATGCATGTTTATGGAAACTTCAATAATTATGAGATTGAGAAAACAACAACCATGGAGTGGAATGAGAAACAACAGATTTATGAGCTCCCGTATTTATTGAAGCAAGGTTTTTACAATTACAAGTATGTTATTGTAGACAAAAATGGAGAGATAGACCCTCAGATCCAACCTGGCGGTAATTTTTGGCAAACAGAAAATGAGTATCAAATTCTGGTGTACTATCGCAGGCCCGGAGGACGTTTTGATGAATTGATAGGTTACGGGCAGACAAACTCCACAGACATCACAAATTAAGCAGAATAATTCTATATTTATCGGATGAAGGAAACCCCGGTAAAGTCTAATAGTAGACTCGCGATGCAATATCGCGGGGTAGAGTGTCTCAACTGTGGACATCCGTTAGATCTGACCGACCGGTTTTGTTCATACTGTGGACAAATTAATACTACAAAACGACTTACATTGTCAGATTTCTTTAAGGAATTTGTACTAAGTGTTTTTACATACGATTCCCGTTTCAGACACACACTTAAAGATTTACTTTTTAAACCAGGAACTATCACAAAAAACTATGTGGAGGGTAAGCGATTACATTATGCAAACCCTTTTCGGTTTTTCTTGAGTGCTTCTATACTTTACTTTATTCTTTTAGGATTGTTGGGTCTTTTTGATAGTGATCAGACTATGAATTTAGATGGTTCTGCTTTGGAGGTTAGGGATGATAATGGTAATGAGATCGATGCAGATGAGTTTGTAAACGACCTTACCACAGACTTGGGCGAGATAAAAAATTACAACGATCCTGATGAAATTGAAGAAAAAATAAACAAATCTATAGAGCAATCTATGGCAAGAATAAAGGAGGCAAAGCTAGACTCCACGCGACTTAAAAATGAGAAAGTCTATGATTATATTTCTGAAGACAGTCTGAAAGACCTGAGCTGGTTAAATAGGAATATACAGAAAATAGACTTATTTACAGACTTTTATAAGAGTACAGAGATTAGAAGTGCATCAAAAGCTCTCGACAGTCTTAAGTATGAGAAAACAAAAACTAATGTGTGGTTGTATCAAAAAAATAATGATTTAAAACGTATAGAAGATAATCCCGCTCGTTTTCTCTATTATCTCGCTTCTAAAACCCCGTTTTTTATCTTTTTCTTTTCTCCCATTTTTGCATTGTTTTTCTGGCTGATCTACTCTAAAAAGCGATTTAATTATATGGAGCATCTGGTGCTTATCTTCCATATTTTTAGTTGGGTTTTTGTCGTATTATTAATTGCTTTGATTCCAGATTACTTGTTTTTTGAGAAAAACGTTGTCGCTGCGATACTACTTTTATTAGTGGGACCGTTTTATTTTTACAAAGCCTTGCGCAATTTTTATAAGCAGGGGAGATTCATAACAATTATAAAATTTGTATTTTTAAACTGGGTTTTTTTAATAGGCACAACCCTTTTTGCGTTGATATTCTTTGCAGTAACCGCAGTATTTTTTTAGATAATGGTTCAACAGGTCACAAGAGGTATAAAGATTTCGGTAGAAACAACTTTTGAGGGGACATTTTATAAAAATTATAAAATGCACTTCGCCTTTGGTTACAAAGTAACTATAGACAATCAGTCTAAAGATGCCGTACAATTAATGGCGCGCCATTGGAAAATATATGATGCTCTAAATGTTCCTGAAACAGTAGATGGTGAAGGAGTGATAGGGAAGAAGCCTGTACTCAGACCTGGTGAGAAACATACCTACAGTTCTGGTTGCTTGCTTACTTCTCCCTTTGGAGCGATGGAGGGTTTTTATCAGATGGTAAACTTTACAACCACAAGAAAATTTAGAGTAAAAATCCCAACATTTAAGCTGAGTGCGACATTTGCGATGAACTAGACTTTTTATCCTCTTTCCGTTCAAGTTTAAAACAAAAATTTTTTCCACCTTGTTCAATAGTGCAAAATGCGCAATTTGAGTCGTAAACAAAGGTGTATGTTTTACTAAGTTCAAATCCTTTGGGAATAGTAGTTATACCCTCAAAATCTAACAGCCCCTCTTCAGTATACCTTCTTATTGCGGCAGAAGTTTCCGAGAGTGGTTCTAAGTAGAAATAAGCACTACTTCCTATACCGGTAAGTAATTGTGCTTCCTTAGGTAGGCTTTTAAGATGGGAGTCATTATGCCTAGGCATATTTACTTTTTTGTCAAAGTAGTTGGTTAAATTTTCGCGTAAAGCGGTAGAATTAAAGATGCTAACTTTTCCATTTAAAACCTCAAATACAACATCACTTGCACTCTTCTCCACATTGCCTACGGTGCTTGGAGTAAACTTTTTGTTCCACTTAAGACGTTTTATTATAGCTTTTTCATCTGTAGATGCAAGAATGGTCTCTGTAACCAGCCGTGAGCAATTACTGCCTTCTTTACCAAAGGCACGATACGGAATGCTGCCTTGCGACTGTAAATCGAGGATGTATTTTATGGCTTTTTCATAATTTATGGATTCACAAAGTGAAGCCACCAGTCTTCCTGAGCCGTGTGTTTTTTCTGGATGTGCATCAAGCCAAATCAAAAAATCATCAAGATTTTCGAGCTTTTTATTTTTAATTTTAGCCTTAAACGGAATCTCCAGCTCTACGTCTGTAATCGCTCCTCTTACCCTGCCCTTACCTGGAGGTGTGATATATCTACCAAAATCAAAATATTGTGCGTTTCCGGTCTCATTTTCTATTAATACAAGAGCAGCGTGACCAGCTTTTATATGTGTCCGCGTGCCCAATCCCACGAGCGGCAAAATCTTACACATCAACTCATCAGACATCTTTACAAAGGTGTCTGGAAAAGCAAGGACAATTATTTTACCTGTATGATTCAAACGGGAATCATATCAAAAGTGGTTGCGTGTACTTCATCTTTTTGAAAATCGTGATACGTCATTGTACATTTTTCATCAGTCTTCTCAACTTGTGTGATACTTACTGTTTTTAGTAAGCCTCGGTTCATTCTCAAGTCTATGTGCGCGTCACCTTCACCAGCGGTGGTGTGAAAATTTAAAAGTGCCTTTGAAGACCAATCTGTAGTTGCACTAAAAACAGAAAACCAGTTACGTCGTTTTTCTTTCATATTGGCGTCATATAGCGTAGAAGAAGACCATATTCTTGGAGTATCATCGAGTACCGTAATATGGGCTTTGTGGCCATCCCAAACCAGTTCTGTTGCAACTAACTTGTCTTGCCAATCTACAGCTATGATCGTAAAAGGTTCAATACCACTATAATCAAAGTTTCTAATCTCGATAGCAAGATCGTCTGCCTTGAGCAACTCTTTTACAACAATTCCTCTACTCATCCTATAATGCTCAACACGCACGTGATTTTCAAAACCGCCGTTGAGTAAGCATATCAGTCTACTTTTTTCAGACAGTCCAATCCAGGATCCACCAGCTACGGCGTCTTTAGGAAACAGCATCTTAACGCCATCTATATCGTAAAAGCTGGGAGCAAGCGTTGTGCGTCCCGATGCTTCATCGCGATTAGAAGTGAGGATAAAGTTAGCATTGGATAAGGGGATATAAGTAACCGTACACATATTGAAAATGTCGAAAATAAAGTTTGCAACTTACGAAAAAACTACGGGTTTATGATTGTTTAGAAACGTGACTACACTATGAAACATCTATTGCCCTTCGTATCTTTGCGCTATGGCAGTTTTTCTCACAGAACAGGAATTACATAACCTTGCGATGAATATCGTAGGGGAAGAATTAACAGCAGATGGTTTTGAATTTCTCGCTGTTAACTCAAAACTCAAAAAAGACCCGCAATTTGTGGCGCTCAAAGACAAAAAGTTACATTTTGTTATCGTTCGAGCACGGTCGTTTCCAGACGATGCAAATGTTTATGATGAGGCCTTTATGATTAAAATGCGCGACAACGCTATAAAGTTTGAAGCACGCACATTTTACGCTGGCGTGGGGCTTGGTCACGGTGATAATTATCAGAACCCCGTAGAGAAAGATCAGCCATACAGAATGATTTATAACGGCCTTCAAGAAATATTGTAATGCGCTATTTTCTATACCTTCTCGTACTAACGCTTTTTAGTTGTAATAAAGAGAAAACATCCGATGAGATCACCATTCGCGGGGAAGCCTTTGGGACAACCTACGCCGTAAAATATTATGGAAATGTGGACGATGCTCCAATCATCCAGAAAAGTATAGACTCTGTAGTCACAGTTGTAAACCAGTCTATGAGCACCTATATAGAAGACAGCGATATCTCAAAAATAAATCGTGGCGATAGCACTATTGTGGTGGATGAAATGTTTAGGGACGTTTTTACGCTTTCGCGAAAGCTGTACCAGACCACTTCCCACTATTTTGACCCAACCGTAGGAACCCTGCGCAATGCTTACGGCTTTGGAGATACAAAACCCCTTGCCGAAATTGATAGCACAAGATTAGATTCTATGATGCAATATGTAGGATTTGATAAAGTCGAATTAAAAGCTGACGGCACCATAAGTAAGCAATATCCAGAAATTTATTTTGACTTTAATGCAGTTGCCAAAGGCTATGGTATAGACCGCATCGCAATCTATTTAGAAGCTAAAAACAAAGCCGACTATCTTATTGAACTCGGGGGCGAAATACGAGCTCGAGGGAAGAACCAAACTTCGGGAAAACCGTGGTCAGTAGGAGTAGAGAGCATTGACTCAAAACTTACGGACAGATCATCCTCTATTTTAGTAGGACTCTCAGATGTCTCGATGGCCAGCTCAGGAAACTACCGAAAAAATAGAGTAGATGAGCTCACAGGAAAAGAATACGTTCACACCATAAACCCACTAACAGGCTCCGCCGAAAAGAGTGATGTACTAAGCGCTACCGTAATCGCAAAGGACTGTGCCACGGCAGATGCTTATGCAACCGCTTTTATGGCAATGGGCTTAGAGCGTTCTAAATCATTATTAGCAGCCCTTGATGGAATCGAAGCATATCTTGTTTTTGCTGGAGAAGGGAATACTAAAGGAACGTACGCTACTGCAGGATTTGAGAAGTTGATTGTAGATTAACTACTTCCAAAACGAAAGAAAATCTGCTCATTCTGACTAGACTCCAAGTGTTCTCAATCTTAGTCTTTGTAGACAAATTTAAATGTTTATGAAGCGATTTAATTCTTTAAAAAATGCTGTACTTCTCTAGCGATTCCTTTCAAAAGATCATTTGAAACATTTGCACTCAATTGTCTAGTGTGAAGTACAATTTTAGTTTTGTCTTTATTCCAATGTATCCAATATTTTTGAGTCCCGCGGCCTTTTTCTTCAATAAAATCTACGTTAAAAATATCTGTAATTTCACTTCCTGAAATGTAATTGCTACAAGCTAATACTACGATTGAAAAATCTTGAATAAAACTAGACTTAAAAAAAGTTTCCTTTCGTTCTTGGAGTTTCTGCTTAAATTCTGCTCTCTTTTGAGCTTTTCCTGTTGTCTTAGCCGGCAAAGTGCTCATTTCAGTAATAAAAATATTTTCTTGAAAATTTATCACCTCATTGCTTATTTTATCAAAAATGTAATCGTTGAGTTTTTGATATTTTCTCCAAGTATGTCCTTCTTTAGTTATGGACGCTCCCTTGAATGCATATAAGGGATTATTATCATCGTTTTCCATCCTCCAAACAGGAATATCGATTTGGCTTACGTTGTTATTGATATTTTGTAGCCAGTCAATATTGTTTTTATTGAATGATTCCAAATTTTTAACCTCTAGTTCTTTATGTTTTCCATCTTCTATGTCAGTCGCCACTTCCTTCCCAACTATAAGGATTTGGCTGTTAGGGTTCCCTGTACCTATATATGTTTCAAGTTTAACTAAATCTTTAAAGTTATCTGGATAAGTCATTTTTATATGTTTTTCTCAAAGATATTCTAATATAATTCGATGCCGAACTTGAAAGATAACTTTATATCAACGCTTATAAATTGCTTTAAATTAAATGTTAGATTTTTTCTTTAAAAACTCGATAACGATAGAGAATCATTTTTTTATAAAGTATTTCAGGAGGAATAGCTATATAAAAGCTCGGTGGTAAAATCATTAAAATTTAAATCTCGGAAAATCACTTATAGCACACTGGTAAAACCTCACCTTGAGCAAGTCGATAACGATTTACTTCGTCTGGCGAAATAGAAGTGGTATAATCTACCTCATCTACTTTAAAACCAACCGCTCTCAGTTTATCAAAATAATCTCTTCCATACACACGAACGTGGTCGTACTGTCCAAAAATTTTAGCGCGCTCCTCACGATCTATTATAGCGTCATCTTCAAAGGTTTCGGTTCTGGAGAGGTCTTGTGGAATTTGGAGAATTGCCATTCCGCCAGATTTGAGGACGCGATATAGCTCTTGCATCGCTTTTGTATCGTCTGGGATATGTTCTAAAACGTGATTACAAAAAATGATATCGTAGCTATCACTTTCAAATGGAAGGTCACATATATCTGCCTTTACATCTGCAAGTGGGGAGTTGAGGTCTGTGGTGGTGTAGTTGAGGTGGCCCATTTTGCGAAAGCGTTTAAAAAAAGCTTGCTCTGGAGCAAAATGTAACAGGCTAGCAGGTTTTGAAAAAAAATCCGTCTCACGTTGCAACCATAGCCACAAAAGGCGGTGCCTTTCTAGCGAAAGGGTAGAAGGGGAGAGCACATTCTCTCGCGGCGTACCATAACCGTAAGGCAAGAATTTACGAAATGTTCTTCCGTCTATGGGATCTTCATAACGATTACCTTTTAAGAAAAACGCAAGTAAGGGGCGTGCCACGTAACTCAACCGTATGAGAAGTGGGCGCGGTATCGCATTGAGAAAAAACTTGAATATTCTTTTCACAATTAGAGTGCTAAAGCCTGGCTGCGAAAGGGAACTTCCTCGTCGCTTTCTATTCCTAAAGCCTTATAGATATATGCGAAAGTAGAAAGCAATTCTGGCTTTCCGTCTACAATCGCGACGTCGTGCTCAAAGTGTGCACTCGGTTTCTTATCTCGTGTAGTAATGGTCCAGCCGTCGCTGTGTTGTTTGATCGATTTCGTTCCCATATTCGTCATAGGCTCAATGGCGACTACCATACCTTCGATAAATTTTTTGCCACGCCCGCGTTTTCCGTAGTTGGGCATTTCTGGGTCTTCGTGCATTGTGCGACCCAATCCGTGTCCTACCAGCTCGCGTACGACTCCATAACCGTGATCTTCAGTAAACTTCTGGATGGCATAGCCTACGTCACCCACACGCTTCCCAACTCTGAACTGCTCGATACCTACATAAAGCGATTGTTTTGTCACATCTAGAAGTTTTTGCACCTCTTGCGATACTTCACCCACAGCAAATGTGTAAGCGTGATCTCCATAAAATCCGTTCTTAACAGCGCCACAGTCTATGGAAATAATATCGCCTTCTACAAGCGGTTTGTCATTAGGAATACCGTGTACCACTTGCTCATTAGGACTCATACAAAGTGTGTTTGGGAAATCATAAAGACCCAGAAAACCGGGAACTGCATCCTGACTACGTATATAATCTTCGGCGAGTTTGTCCAGCTGTAGGGTGGTCACGCCAGGTTTTACCTCGCTAGCTATCATTCCTAAGGTTCTGGAAACCACAAGAGCGCTCTCGCGCATTAACTCTATCTCTTCTCTTGTTTTGGCAATAATCATACTAATCGTTTTCTTCTTTAAAAAGTTCTTCTATTCTTGAGAAAAACCCCTTTTTATCTTTCTTTCTACGCACCGAACTTCCCTTCTTTTTGAGTGCAGGTTGCGCTGTTTTTTTGTTGCTTAAAATATGGTATATCTCGCCCCAACCCTTCATACCCGTTACATCACGGTCGTCTATAAAAACATCTGCATTTATTTTTCGGCTTATGTTTTCTGTATACACCTCTTCCGGATAACTTTTATTTACGGCGTAAAAATGAAGTCCATTAGCTGCACAAAAGGCAACGGCATCCTCCAAAGGTTTTCCCGTTCTATATGTCCATAATATAAGCTGATGTCCTTCGGATTGTAGTTTTTTAAGCGTGTCAAAGGCAAAAATTAAAGGCTTACCTATACTTGGGTAAGCATTTTCTACAATGGTTCCGTCAAAATCTACCGCTATGATCTTCGTTTCCAAAAGGATTTAATTTTCGGCAAAGATACATATTTCGGTAGGTTGTCGTATTTCAGGTTAAAGATGCAAATCCTATAAAATAAACATCCGAATCAGTACGATTCGGATGTAGTATGTTATTAGAATTACACTTTCGCGAAAGCATATAAAATATTATTCTTCGTCCTCAGCATAGGCGTGACTATAATCTGCCCCGCTTAAAATCTTTACTAAATCTTTTTCCAAACTTTCTAGAGGGTACTCCACGATACGATTGGTCTCTTTTCCGTTTTGGTTAATGATAATGGTCGGAACATTTGTGATGTTTTTGCCTTCCTCAAATCCTTCAGGAGTTTCTTTGTCCTCCGTCATTGTGATTAACGTCAGATTGCTATAATCATAGTCTAACTTATCGAGTATTTTAAATAACGATGGAACTTCTCGCTGGCTGTCCTCACACCACGTACCCATAAAAACTGTAATTTTTGCGTTTTTCAATTCGTCCATTACTGGATCGAGACTCTCTGTATCTACTTTGTAGTCAGAATAAGTCGGAGTAAACCATCTTGTATAGGGTTCTTGCTTTATAGCGCTGGGTTCAGTTTTTCCGGTGAGAATAGGGTCTCCATTTTCATCTAGTCCGGTTGCTTCTTCATCGGTAGTTTCAGTTTTCGTCTCGGTTATTGTACTTTCTTGGTCTGCTACTTTTTCCTTACAGCTTAGTGAAAATGTGCTAAGCGCAATGATAAATATTAATATTGATGTGGTTCTCATAATGTTTTTTTAAGCGTAAATTAATTATACTAATGATTTTCTGTCCATAGCACTTGGTTGCGGGACGCCTAATAAGTGTAGAATAGTTGGGGCGACATCTGCTAAGATTCCATTTTTAATGTTTTTAATATCCTTATCTACTAAAATGATGGGAACAGGATTAGTCGTATGTGCCGTATTAGGACTACCATCTGGATTAATCATTGTCTCGGCATTACCGTGGTCTGCAATAATGATGACGGTATAGTCATTTTCTTGAGCAACGTTTACGATGTCTTTTGTGCATTGATCTACAGTTTCACAGGCCTTTATGGCGGCTTCCATAACTCCAGTGTGACCCACCATATCTGGATTTGCAAAGTTGAGACATACAAAATCAACTTCACCTTTTTTGATTTCGGGAATGATTTTGTTTCTTATTTCAAACGCGCTCATTTCGGGCTGTAAGTCATATGTCGCAACCTTAGGTGAAGGACAAAGTAACCTGCTTTCTCCCTCAAACGGTGTTTCTTGACCCCCATTAAAGAAGAAGGTTACGTGAGGATATTTCTCAGTTTCGGCGATGCGTATTTGTTTTTTACCAGCTTTAGCGAGGGTTTCTCCTAGAGTGTCTGTAAGATTATCTTTATCGTAAACGACGTGCACGTTTTTAAATGTCTCGTCGTAGTTAGTCATTGTGACGTAGTATAAATCAAGTTTTGTGGTTTCTTGGTCTTTGAAATCCTTTTGCGAAAGCATTTCTGTAAGCTCGCGACCCCGATCTGTCCTGAAGTTAAAAAAGATAACGACATCGCCTTCCTTTACTGTTGAGATGGATTGGTCATCTTCGGTAAGGAAAATAGGTTCTATGAACTCATCTGTAATGCCCTTATCGTAGCTGTCTTGAAGTGATTGTCCTATATTTTTTGAAGGTGTTCCTGCGCCTTTTACAATAAGATCATATGCGAGTTTTACGCGCTCCCAGCGCTTATCTCTATCCATTGCATAGTATCTGCCTATGACGGAGGCGAGTTGTGCTTTGTGCGCTTTCGCGAAAGCGTTTACATCCTCTATAAACTCTTTGCCTGACTTTGGGTCTACATCACGACCGTCTGTAAATGCGTGTATAAACGTGCGTTGCACGCCCGCTGCTTCCGAAGCTGTGATCAGACCTTTAAGATGGTCTATGTGGGAGTGCACACCCCCGTCAGAAACGAGTCCCAATAAGTGAACGGACTTATTATTTTCTCTTGCATAAGTAAATGCATCCTTGAGTGCTTGCTCGTCTTTAAGGGTATTATCTTTTATAGCAAGATTGATTTTTGCAAGGTCTTGGTAGACAATGCGACCAGCGCCCAGATTCATATGTCCTACTTCGCTATTGCCCATCTGTCCATCAGGAAGCCCTACATTACCGCCGTGTGTAAGTAAGGTGCTGTGGGCATATTTATTGTACAAGCTATCTATAAATGGAGTGTGAGCTTTGTCTACGGCAGATACCTTTTTGTCTGGGGCCATACCCCAGCCGTCAAGTATCATAAGGATGGTTTTTTTGTGCAAAATTTTTCTTTTGGATTTCAGGTAAAGATAAAAAACAAACCCCGCGAAGGCGAGGTTTTAAAATGCTTTTAACGAAAACGATGTAATAGATTAGTACCCTTCATTTCTATATTTTTCAATACTTTCTTTAATGTGTTCTATTCTATTTTCGGGATCTGGGTGCGTACTTTGAAATTCTGGTACACGACTGCCACCAGAGGCTGCTTTCAGGATTCTCATTACGCCCATCATTTCATTAGGGTCATATCCTGCGCGCATCATAAATTTAACGCCTAGGTCATCGCTTTCTAGCTCGTCATCGCGACCGTTTCCTAAAAGGACGTTCTGACCTATGGCTCCAGCCTGTTGTCCCAGACCTCCACCTACTTCGGCACCCATAGAGATGGTTTGCCATAAGTCACTGCTTGCAACACGCTCTGCACTATGTTTTCCTAAAACATGACCTATCTCGTGACCCAGAACGCCCGCCACTTGGTCCTCATTTTCAAGCTGACTCAATAGTGCGTAGGTTATAAAAATCTGACCTCCAGGTAAGGCAAAAGCATTTACCGTCTGGTCGTCTCTTAATAAGTGAAAATCGTATTGATATGGTGTTTCTGATGCAATACTGGCTTGTACGAGTCTGTTCCCGATCCTGTCTATTGAGGCTTGGAGCTCTCTATCTGGATGTAGCCCACCGTGTTGCTCTGCCATTGCAGGTGCGTGCTGTAGCCCAATTGCAATCTCTTGCTCGGGAGTCATATTTATGGCTTGGGTGCGTCCCGTGTATGGATTTACCTCTTTACTGCTGCAATACTTGAAATAACCGAATGCAACGATACAGACCCCTATTAACAATCTTATTTTTAAACCTCTTCCGCCACGCATAATAATTAAATTTTGTGTGGTTTAAGATACGAAAAAAGGGGAATTTACAATTGTGTCTTTTGTGAAACTCTTTTGGCGTTCTCTCTATGTTAAGTTTCGCGCAATAGTATTCTGAAAGGTGTCTTGGTCATAAGGTTTTACGACTATGTCGTTCATACCGCAATTATAAATTTGCTCTTTAGCTTCTTCCATTTCTACCGCAGTAAGGGCGATGATGGGAACGGTATTCCCGCGCTTTCGTATGTATCGTGTTGCCTCAAAACCATCCATAACTGGCATATTAAGATCCATAAGAATGATATCAAAATCATTTTTACTCGTAAGTTCAACAGCTATAGCACCATTGTTTGCAACTATGGATCTCATTTCAAGTTTTTCAGTAATTTTTTGAGTAACAATCTGGTTAATTCTATTGTCATCTACAATAAGCACTAATTTATCTTTTAAAATGGTAAGTGGTGGTGTGGTTTTATTTACAAGTTTTTCCTGTGATGCTTTATCATAGGTCACGGAGAAGGAAAGTGATGTTCCCTTTCCTAATGCGCTAGTTATATAAAGCTTTGATTCGTGTAGATCGAGTAATTTTTTTACTATCGCCAGTCCCAGTCCTGTTCCTTCATAAGGGGTGTTTGCATTAACCTGCGTAAATTCATCAAAAATCTGCCGTTGCTTATCCTCAGGAATACCAATGCCAGTGTCTTCAATGGTAAAATGTAATCGGATATTGCCGTCTTTAGATTCTGAAGTGCTTATAGATATATTTATTTTTCCATTTTCTGTAAACTTGCACGCGTTGCCTATGAGGTTCATTAAGATTTGCGATAACTTAACCACGTCACCGCTTACGTACTGTGGTATTTGAGGCGCGATCTTAATATTAATTATATTATTGTTTTGGGAGCGCATAAACTCAAAAGACTTAGTTATGTTTGCCATTAATGCGCGTATGTCAAATGGCTTTTTATCTAACTCCTTTCCTTTGTCATCATCCAATTTGTTGAGTTGTAGCACGTCATTTACTAGTGCAAGAAGATAATCTGCAGAAAATTTAAGAGAGCGTATATCTTCTTCTAGTTTAGGAACTTTATTTTCTTCTATTAAACTATTAGAAAGCCCAATGATACCGTAGAGTGGTGTTCTCAACTCGTGAGATACAGTAGAGAAAAAGTTGCTTTTTGCTCTTGTGAGTTGTTCTGACTTTTCTTTTGCAATGAGATATTTATGATTTTTATCTTTAAGGTCTATAAGCAGTTTTTTACGCTTTTTTGAAGATAAAAATAAAGTGACGAGAATGGCAAGTAGTAGTACAATTATCGCGGCTGCATAATACGTAAGGGATTTACTTTTAGATGCCTTTTGTTCTGCAAGTTCTCGCTCCAAGTCTGCAGCCTTAACAGATTGTTGAAATTGTTTTGTCTTAAATTTTGAAGTAGCAACTTGAAGTTCGGATATCTTATCTGCTTTGTATTTCTCTTCTCTTAGTGGCTCATATTTTTTTCGAAGCTCGTATATTTCCTTGTACGCTTCTTGCTGCTCTAAGGCAACTAGATGGTATTTGTAATTATCTAAGATGAGTTCTTTAAAGTTTATTTTTTCTGCTTGCGCCATTGATTTTTTGAAATTTTCAATAGCTGTATCAGCATTATTTGTGAGTAAATAATACCTTCCGGCAAGTAGATAGCAACTCGAGGTATAAATAGGTTCATTTATTTCCTGTGCAAATTGAAAAGCTTTGTCTAGATGGAATTTTAGTTTTTCAGGTTGTTTTTCGTTAGCATAAAGTTCGGCCATATTGTAATGAGCGATAAAAATTCTGGAAACATCTCCAGTTTTAGTCGCAAGCTTGACCACATCTTCAAAATAAGCAACTGCTTTTTGAGGCTCATTAATCACATAGGTATTACCTAAATCAATCTGAACAGATATAATGATGCTCTCATCACTTTGCTCTTTTGCTGTGACAAGCATATCATTAAATATAGCTCGCGCCTGTAGGGTGTCTTCAAGCTTTAAAAACGTATTACCTACAAGGCTTCTTATCTTATTTTCGTCTCGAGTTCTTTTGAGTCTTAATGCGAGTTCTAAAGCTTCATTAGATTTATCTATTACGAAGACATAATCTCCACTATAAAAGGCTTTATTAAGATTGTTACTTAAGCTATCTAGACGTGCATTCTCATCAGAGGGAGTTTCTAAAGATTGACCCCAAAAATACTGAGGGGCTCCAATAATGAGCAAAAAGAGTATTACTTTAAAAAAACTATCAATTTTCAATATCAAAGCAATTTGGCAAATGTAATTTAAGAAATTTAAATTACTTGTAAATAACAGCTGGTCATCACCGTGACACTTAGATTGTTTTTTGTACGCTTTCGCGAAAGCGTTCTTCTAAAACGACATCTTAGAAAGGATAATTGATCCCAATATTATAGACAGCATTTGAGAAGTTATATTGCTTAAACCATCTATCACCTTCTGGTAATGCTGGGTTGTATGTTTTAAATCCAATATCAAAACGGAAAACAAAGAAATCAAAATCATATCTCAATCCAAATCCAGTCCCTATCGCCGTGTCTACAAGACTGTTAATTCCGTTAAATTTAGCCCCTTCATCCTCCACATTATCAAACACATTCCAGATATTTCCAGCGTCAATAAAAAGCGCTCCTTTTATCGGGCCGAGCAGTTTAAAACGCTGCTCGAGGTTGAGTGCAAGTTTCATATTTGCCTCATTAAACTCATTTGGACCTCCACTTCTTCCAGGTCCCAACTGGTAGGCCTGCCAAGCTCTGTTATCATTAGAACCACCGCCAAAAAAACTGCGCGTAAAAGGTATGTTTCTTGAGTTTCCATATGGGACAGCAATTCCAGTAAATGCACGTAAGGCTAAAATCTTTTCTCCACCTAGACTCCAATGACGACTGTAGTCTATCTCGGTTTTTGCGTATTGTGAGTACACAACGCCAAATATCTCCTCGCCACCACTTTCATTAGCTTCTACCCCAGCAAGAGATGATGCTAGAGAAAGCGCGTTTCCTGCAAGTTCTAAACGTAATCGTAAACGTGTAAACGTATTGTCAAAAAGGTTTTGCCTATTATTATAAATATATGAGAAGTTTGTGGCCAGAATAAGGTTATCTTCAGTAAGGCGCTCCCGACGCTCTTCAATGGCGTTTACGTCATTTCTTTCTTCTGCCGTGACGCTCGAGACCTCTCCATTTTGTACTGCATTTATAAATCTATTTGCTCCACCATCTCCTATATTAAGTCTAGGATTTCCGCTCGTATCACTTAGGTTAAAAAAACTAGGATCGGCTGCATCAAAATTATTTACTGCAATAGTATTTAGATCGTTAAAGGAGTTTGTGTAGATGTTAAAATAATTTCCAACATTCAAGTTGCGCACGTACTGGATGTCTAATAGGTCAAAACGGAAACTACGTGTCTTACGAGGATACCAATTATAGCTCAACGCTCCAGCCACATTTTGCTTATCTAGACCTATATTCTGTTGTGTGCTTAAACCTACATTCAGATTTGTTGTAGGTTGCCAGTCTGCAGGGATAAGTTTGTTTGTGTTTATAGGAAAAAATATGCGGGGGAAGGTAAGTTTTAAGTCGGCGCCTATTTCTGTGATGTTAAAAAACCCGTTACCCTCATTTGCTGCATCATCCGAAGCTCCTATGCTTCCTCTACCAGAAATCTCGAGGGTCTCTGCCCCGCGAAATAAATTCCGAATGAGTAGCGACCCAAAACCAGCAAGACCTATATCCTGAATATTAGATGTAGAAACGTCAAAGTCAGCCCTGAACTTATATTTTTCGAGCGGTGTAAGGCGTATGGTAGCTATAAGATCTGTGCCTGTACTGTCTGCAGGATCTGCGATATATTGTATGCTAGGATATTTAAAGGTTCGCAGGCTACTCAACCTGCTCAGCGTAGCCGTTCTATCTCTGTCTCTATAAATATCGCCAGGTTCTAGAGGGATAATATCTGTAAGGGCTTTTGTGCGATAATTTATTTTATCATAAGCCAGAAAATTAAAACCTCTCGCGATTATAGTATCCTGGAATGTTTTGTTCCTATTGTCATAACTATAATCTGTAAGGATATTTACACGAGACAACCTATGTACTTTATAAGGTAAGTCTATTATACTGTCTTCCTCCGTAATTTTTCTATTTTCAATAACAAGATCTAAATCTACTTTGTAATCTGTTTTCACACTGTCTGCTGTGACGCTAAATCGGTCTGGCTCGTAATGAAACAGGCCATTGTTTCTAAAAAGCGTGGTCAGACGAGCGCGCTCTGCATTTACATCTAGCGTGGCATATTGTTTCCCTTTTTTAATAAAACTCTCATCGCGGTGTGCAGCATAAATCGAGTCTGCCGCTGGAGAAGCTATGATTGGGGTAATTTTTCCAATATTATAAGGTCTTCCAGTTTCCACCTTATACACTACTACAGCTCGCTGATTACTGTCTTTTTTTATCTGGTAATCAATTTTAGTATTAAAGTATCCTGTGTTTGCATAATAGGTAGTAAGTCGTTTAACAGATTTTTCAGTAATATTCTTAGTTACAATAGCCGGGGCTTCGCCTGTTTTTTTGAGACCTTTATTAAAGTTTATTTTAAACTGGCGTACGGCTTCTACTTGTTTTCGCGAAAGCAGACTGTTCCAAAACGTCCTCCTTCCATCATTACGAGCACGTTGCTCGGCCATAATAGAATCTATATCAGGGCGTGCCGCATTATAAATAAAGAGGCGTAATGGTATGCCTGCTATCTTGGCATTGGGCTGCTGGTAAAGTAGATTCTTGATACGTCCATCTTTAAGCTCCTCGCCATTTTTAATGATAATATTTTCTTCGAGTAAGTGCTCATCTTCGGCAAGGCGGCGTGTAGCATCGCATCCTGAGATTAGAAGTGGTAGTAGAAGAATTAATGATATTTTTGCAAGAGCGTGCTTCAAGCGAGGCCTTTATTTAGAGTCAAAAATACGTCTTATATAGTGTTAAGCAAAAGTCAATCCAAACGAATAACGAGCCTCGGTCAAAAAAAGTACCGCATTAAGGAACAAGCCTTTGTTGCCGAAGGTGTGAAGGTCATTCAGGAACTTCTGGATTCCACTTTTAAGCTGGATGGATTGTGGGTGGAGGAGGAGGCCGCTTTCGCGAAAGCGTTATCAGCCCAAAACATCACTTTTGAAACAGTAACAGCTCAAGAACTTAAGAAAGTAACCTTTTTAAGCACTTCTCAAACCGCACTCGCCATTTTTAAAATCCCCGCGGCTGAAAGCAAAAAGCGAGAAGGGCTCACTTTAGTGTTAGACGATGTGCGTGATCCTGGAAATCTGGGTACCATCATAAGACTGTGCGACTGGTTTGGGATTACGGAGCTTGTGTGCTCAAAACAAACGGTAGACTGTTACAACCCAAAAGTAGTTCAGGCCACAATGGGTTCTCTTACAAGAGTGCAAATATCCTATGAAGATTTGAACGCATATCTAGCAAGTGAGAAACGCCCTGTATACGGAACGTTTATGGATGGGGAGGACATCTATAAAAGCGTCTTGCCCAAGGAGGCAATCCTCGTGATGGGGAACGAGGCAAATGGAATTTCGGCAGAAATTGAGAGCTTAGTCACAAACCGTTTAGGAATCCCAAGATTTGGACCACAGCAAGCCACCGAAAGTTTAAATGTTGCCACAGCTACGGCGATTTGTTTGAGTGAGTTTAGGCGCTCGTCACTTGTTTACTGAAACGTAAAGTTCAAGAAAATCCCTCGCGTTGACATTTTTGTAATATTGCTTGTCCAGGGACTGTTAGGGTCATTATCTGGCACTAGTTCGTCAGATACGGCAAAGACGCCACGTATGCTTGGAGTAAATTTAAATCGATCTAAATACATATCAATCCCAAATCCTATATCATAAAAGAAAGGTCGTGTTTTCATTCTAAACTGCCCATCGCCATTATCATCTGGATTCTTCTCGTTACTAGAAAGATTATAAGCTGTTGCAATCCCAAAAGTTACAAATGGCTTCACATTATTGAGTCTTTTTGTAGAAAATCTCAGTAGTAAGGGCACATAAATATAGGTGGAACCTACCTCTCGTATTTGGTCTTCGTCAGTATCAAATTGTGGGTCGTCTGGATACATTAAATTGCGCTGAGCATATACTAATCCAGGTTCTAGCCTTATATTAATATGGTCTGAAACTCTTAAGTCTCCTACCATTCCTACCGTAAAACCTATTTCCTTTTCTACCTGAATGTCTGGTCTGTCTTCTTGATAATCAAAGTTGAAATCAAAGCTATTCATCCCGAAATAGTATCCCCAAGAAAGCGTAGGTTTGTCAAAGTTCTGAAGTTTTTCCACACGCGGTCTCGTAAGCCATCCGCCACGTTGGGCAAATGTTGGGAACGCAAAAAAGAGGGTAAAAACAGCAGCAAAAAGTAATCTCATACAGTTATTTTGAAGCGGTATAAATGGTTGCAACGCCAAAGGTTTGTGGTTTATCATCCACGTCCTTAAACCCAATTTTACGCAAAATATTGTTGAGCACTTCGCCAAAAGGGAAAACACTCGCACTCTCGCTCAGATATTTGTAAGCCACCTTATCTTTTGAGAATGCTCGGCCTATTCCTGGTAAGATATATTTACTGTAGAGATTATACCCTTGTTTAAATGGAGTCTTTGTAGGAACTGAGGTTTCTAGAATGACAAAGATGCCGCCAGGTTTTAATACTCTCAAGATTTCGGCGAGGCCTTTTTCTAGGTTTTCAAAGTTACGTACGCCGAAGGCCACAGTAATCGCATCAAAACTATTATCCTCAAACGGCATCGCCTCACTATCTGCCTGTATCATCTCGATACGACTGTCCAGTTCTTTTGCCTTTATTTTTTTTCGACCTACGGAGAGCATACCTTCAGAAATATCTAGTCCTACGAGCCTTGTTGCTCCTGTACTCGCCATATTAATGATGAGGTCTCCTGTACCTGTTGCAATGTCGAGAATACTTTCTGGTTTTTTTGAAGCGACATGAGCAACTACTTTTTTGCGCCACTTTACGTCAATCCCAAAAGAAATGACTCGATTAAGTCCGTCGTATTCACCAGAAATGGTATCAAACATCTGTTCAACTTGTTGTTTTTTAGACTGGTCTGAGGAGTTGTAAGGCGTTACCTTTTTAGACATTGCGCAATTTTTGTGCAAATATACGGCTTCCCAAATCTCTGAGAAATCGAAATCGAAAACGAAATCGAATTTGAATAGGAAATTAAACTTGAACTTGAACTTGAACTTGAAAATGATTTAGGACTCGTGTAGATTTGCTTCATTGACTTAAGACTTATCTAGAGATTAGTTTAAAGTGTTGAGTACGTCGCTGTCGCTTGTATTTGTTTTCGGGAGCGTCTTCCGGCGACTCCTTAGGATTATGAGTTGGAAAAATTTGAATATCCTAAACACTGAACACTGAACACTAAACACTAAACACTAAACACTAAACTCCTAAAACGATCGTGACGTAAAATATTAATTTCTATTCCATTTCATTCAAAATCACTATTTACTCCCGATGACTAGCGGGGCAACCTCCTAAAGTTTCCAACTCCTTCTCTTCCTCCTAAATTCAAAGTCCGCTTTCGCGAAAGCGTAATCTCAACAAAATCATAACATCCATTCTCCTTTTTGACCAAACCCATATCTTTGCATCACTTTTCAGGATATACTATATGAAGATTATTATTGCAGGCGCTGGAGAAGTGGGTTTCCACCTAGCTAAACTGCTATCATACGAGTCTCAAGATATCACGCTTATCGATACAGACAAGGAGAGTCTGGCTTATGCAGATACGCATCTTGATATTAGAACTATAAAAGGCGACGCTACGTCTATTGCGATTTTACAGGATTCACGAGTAGAAAATGTGGACCTTGTCATTGCAGTAACCGCTAGTGAAACGACAAATATTACCGTGTGCGTACTGGCAAAACAACTGGGAGCAGGAAGGACAATTGCTCGTATTTCAAACACAGAATTTATTGAGCATAAGGAACTTGCAGGTTTTCAGAAATTCGGAATTGATGAGTTGATATCACCAGAAAGTCTGGCTGCAGCAGAGATTGAGTTATTGCTTAACCAGAGTGCCTTTTCAGATAGTTTTGAGTTTGAGGACGGCGCACTTACGATGGTAGGTACGACCTTATCTCGTACAGCATCTTTTGTGGGAAAGAGTGTAAAGGAAGCTGCAAATATATTTCCAGAGCTCCATTTTATGCCTATTGCGATACAGCGATTTGGTACACAGTATACTCTTATACCGCGTGGAGATACAATTTTTAAAGAAGGAGATCAGGTCTACTTTATGACTATAAAGGGAGGGGTAGAAGAGTTGTACAAGCTTACAGGAAAAGCAAAACAGGACATTAAGAATGTTATGATTCTGGGCGGAAGTAAGATAGGCTATAAAACGGCTCGCGATCTCTGCTCAAGTAAGTTTAACGTAAAACTTATCGAAAAGAACAGAGACAAAGCCACAGACCTTGCAGATATTTTGCCTAAAGCACTCGTTCTCAATGGAGATGGTCGTAACGTAGAGTTGCTGGAAGAGGAGAATATACACGATATGGATGCTTTTATAGCAGTCACGGGGGATAGTGAGACTAATATTATGTCGTGTCTCGTCGCAAAATCCAAAAGTGTAAAGAAAACTATCGCGCTTGTAGAGAATATGGATTATTTCCAGCTTTCTCACAGTATCGGTATTGATACCCTTATTAATAAAAAACTACTGGCCGCAAACAATATCTTTAGATACATACGTAGAGGTGAGGTTGTTGCAATGACAAAACTCAATAATATGAATGCCGAGCTATTGGAGTTTATTGTAAAACCAACTTCAGAAGTAGAAGGTAAAAGATTAAGGGATATAGATTTTCCTCGTTCTGCTACTATTGCTGGGGTCGTTCGAGCAGGTGAAGGTATCATTGCTCTGGGTGATTTTAAAATCGTCGCTGGAGATCGGGTGGTAGTATGTAGCCTTCCACGTTCTATTAAAAAGGTAGAAAAAATGTTTGTCTAGCGCGATGCCAAAGTTAAATTACAAAATCATTTTTCATCTCATGGGACTGCTGTTGTTGTGCAACGGTGGGTTTATGATCATTTCGGCGCTCGTAAGTTTTCTTTCTAAGGATGGATTTGCTTTGCATATCTCGTCTGCTGGGTTGCTTACAATTTTTGCAGGGGTGATTTTAATGTTTGCAACTCGCGGGCACCGCAAGGAAATTAACAAACGGGAAGGGTACATCGTTGTTACTTTTGGCTGGCTTTTTATGTCCTTAAGTGGGATGCTACCGTATCTCATTACAGGAACAATTCCATCCATTACAAATGCTTTCTTTGAAACTATAAGTGGCTACACCACCACAGGCGCCTCTATTTTAAGCGATATCGAAGCGCTTCCCAACGGAATCTTATTCTGGCGAAGCACAACGCACTGGATAGGAGGAATGGGAATTATTGTACTTGCTATAGCAATACTTCCCTTGCTTGGGATAGGAGGTATGCAATTGTTTACCGCAGAAGCTCCTGGGCCAAGCGCAGATAAGTTACACCCCAGGATTACAGATACCGCAAAGCGACTTTGGTTAATCTACTTTGGCTTTACGGTTGCAGAGACTATCGCACTTAAAATTGCTGGAATGTCATTGTTTGACGCAGCAAATCACGCTTTGAGTACACTTTCGACAGGTGGATTCTCAACAAAAAATGCAAGTGTTGCATACTGGAACGACAATCCTGCCATTCAGTATATTATTATTTTCTTTATGGCACTCGCCGGGATGAATTTTGTGCTGAGTTACTTCGCTTTTAAGGGGCGCATTCAGAAGATTTTAAAAGATGAAGAGTTTCGTTTGTATATGAGTTTTGTCATAGGATTCTCCATTTTAACAGCGCTGGTAATTTATTTTAAGGCAGACGTTAGTGCTTCGTCCATAGAGCATCCTATGGTTCTAGGAGCTGGGGAAAGTGCTATAAGACATGCTCTTTTTCAAGTGCTCGCAGTTATAACGACTACAGGATTTGTAACGGCAGATTTTACGGCGTGGACGCCTTTTCTTACGGTAATATTTTTTGGCTTGATGTTTTTGGGAGGATCTGCGGGATCAACTTCGGGAGGAATTAAGGTGGTACGTCACTTATTAACGATACGCAATGCAATAGTAGAATTTAAAAAGACATTACATCCTCGAGCAATATTACCTGTACGTTACAATTCAAAATCTGTAGATCGAGGGATTATATTTAATATCCTTGCTTTCTTTATACTTTATATGCTCTCTTGGATCATCGGCGCATCAGTGCTTGCTGCTTTTGGGCTTGATTTTCAAACGGCGCTGGGAGGCGCGGCATCTTCTTTAGGAAATGTGGGACCCGCTTTTGGAAGCTTGAGTCCAGTTGATAATTTTGGAGGGCTTCCTTCGGGAGCTAAATGGTGGTGCGGTTTCTTGATGCTCATCGGTCGTTTAGAATTGTTTACGGTGCTTATTTTATTCACTCCATTCTTTTGGCGTAATCGATAAATATGGACGGAAAGCAATTTGATTTAATTATTATCGGAGCAGGCCCCATCGGTCTTGCTTGCGGTATCGCTGCCGAAAAGGAAAATCTCAATTATCTTATTGTGGAGAAAGGAGTTTTGGTTAATTCACTATATAATTTTCCAGAACAGATGACCTTTTTCTCCACGTCTAATCTTTTGGAAATAGGAGATGTGCCTTTCATATCCCATACAGATAAGCCTACGCGCAACGAGTCCTTGGAGTACTTTCGCCGGGTGCAGGAAGCTTGGGATTTAAATGTCAAGTTGTATACGAGGGTGGAGGCAATGAAGCCTCGTGATGGAGGTTATGATGTGGTGACTGATAAGGGTGCCGCTTTCGCGAAAGCGGTCATCATCTGCACCGGTTTTTACGATACTCCCAGGATGCTGGGCGTGCCTGGTGAGGACTTGCCTAAGGTCAAACACTTTTATGACAGCCCACATCCATACGTGGGTCAAAAAATACTGGTCGTAGGAGCAGCAAACTCTGCCTGCGATGTGGCGCTGGAAACTTTTTATAAAGGTGCCGAGGTCACAATGGCCATACGAGATTCCGAGATATATTCCAAAACAAAGTATTGGATAAAACCTAACATCGAGAACAGAATCAAGGAAGGTTCCATAAAGGCATATTTCAATACTACAGTGTCTCAAATCACTGCAAATACGGTGCTACTTCAAACACCAGACGGAGAGGTGACGCTGGAAAATGATTTTGTCCTGGCAATGATTGGGTATAAACCCGATTACGCCTTGTTTGAAAAGCTGGGGCTTCCCATAAGTGATGATGATGATAAGATCCCAATTCACAACCCGGAAACACTTGAAACACCGCTGTCTAAGGTCTACGTTGCCGGAGTGATAAATGCTGGTCTCCAGACCAGTAAACTTTTTATAGAAAATACTCGTGAGCACGCCACTATTATCCTACGAGATGTAGTAAGTAAGTTGTAATTTTGTCGCCCTAAACTTAGTGCAATGGCAGACAGACAAATCACAAATAATATCCTTATGATTCGCCCTGTGCAGTTCCGTATGAACGAGCAAACGGCGGTAAACAATTATTTTCAAGAAGACATTAACCTCAGGAATGCGGCCATTAATGAAAGGGCTCAAAAGGAGTTTGATAGTTTTGTCGAAAAATTGAGAGAAAAAGGTGTTAATGTCATTGTAGAGAATGATGATGAGAAAGGAGATACGCCAGACTCTGTGTTTCCTAATAATTGGGTTAGCTTTCACGAGAGTGGAAATGTTGCTATATACCCAATGTTTGCAGAGAATAGAAGAAAAGAACGTCGCGAGGAGATTTTTATGCGTCTAGAAAGTGAGGGTTTTTATATAGAAAATATCATAGACTACACAAGTGCAGAAAATGAGGGCTTTTTTCTAGAAGGAACAGGTAGCGTCCTTATGGATCGTGTGAACGAGCGCGCGTATTGTGCTTTGTCTCCCAGAGCAGATGAAGAATTGTTTATAGAATTTTGTGAAGATTTTGAATATACTCCAGTAATCTTTACGGCAAATCAAACAGTAGAGGGTAAGCGTATGCCCATATATCATACAAATGTGATGATGTGTCTGGCAGAGAATTTCTGCGTGATCTGTCTGGAGAGCATTGATGATTTAAAAGAGCGCAAGAATGTGGCTAAGCACCTTAAGGCGACGGGCAAAGAAATCATAGAAATAAGCGAGGCGCAAATGCACCAATTTGCTGGTAATATGTTGCAGGTGTTAGGAAGTAATAATACACGTCTTCTTGTGATGAGCGCTGCGGCACACAAGAGCTTAAATAAGAGCCAAATAGACAGAATAGAAAAACACTGTGAGATTGTGAGTAGCAATCTAGAAACCATAGAGACCTGTGGTGGCGGAAGCGCACGATGTATGATGGCCGAAGTTTTTCTTCCCAAAAAATAACAGTATGTTTGGGTTATGCTTTCGCGAAAAACAAAATACGGTCTCAAAGCCCTAGCCTACATTGCAAAACATAAAGGAGAAGGTCCGGTCCTCATCCAGCAAGTTGCAGATGCAGAAAATATTTCAAAGAAATTTTTGGAGAGTATCCTATTGCAACTGCGCAAGGCAGGTTTTTTAGGAAGCAAAAAAGGAAAAGGTGGCGGTTATTACCTGATAAGAGAGCCAGAGAGTATCAAAATGTCTGGGGTGATACGAGTACTAGAAGGTCCCATAGCATTACTACCATGTGTTAGTTTAAACTTTTATGAGCGCTGTGACGATTGTCCTGATGAGGATGTCTGTAGCCTTCATACCTTAATGTTAGAGGTGCGAGATAGGACTTTAGATGTCCTAGACAACAGGACGCTCGCAGATGTGATTTCTTAAAATTGATGTACTAGTCTAGTATTTACGTAGAGAATTATCTATATTCGTAAATAACAATCAACTTATTGAGATAAGCGTACTGGTGTGAGTATATGAAGTATTGAATTCTAAGTGTGTTTGTAGTTTTCACACTTGGAGCAACCTAAGCAATAGCATTCAGGGTTGAATCGTAAAGGTTTAATTTTTTTAGTAGGATTTAAAAAGCGACCGATAACAATCTTTATATAGCGTAGCACCAGTTGCGCTTTTTTTAGTGAAACGCTTTTTTGAAAAGCTGTGTAACAGCGCATTCAAATAAGCTAGTTGAACTAATCCCGCTTTTTCAGCGGGATCTTTTATAAGCTTCTCGTTTACTTCGATTTTTGCTTACATTAGGAATTTACAGTTCCAAAACGATTTTTGTGGAATGTCCTGATGTGCAATGAAATTCCAACCGCGACTCTGTTTAAAAAGCGACCGATAACAATCTTCATACAGCGTAGCGCCAGTTGCGCTTTTTTTTGTGCGTTGTTGTGAGGTTTTTTGTTTTTATTACGCTTTCGCGAAAGCGTAATAAAACCTATTTTCGCTCAAACCACATCAGACATTAATGAGCAAAGAAAAACGTTGTATGCTGTCAGAGTTGATTGCTCTGGCTCAAGCAGATCATAAGATAGACGACCGAGAGTATCACTTTATAGTCACCGTAGCCGAAAGTTTTGGCTTTGATAAAAACACGGTGGACGCTCTTGTTGAAAACCCAGAAAAAACAACCCCGCTTAAGACCGAAGTAGACCGTATTTCACATTTTTACAGACTCATATTATTAATGAACGTAGATGATGAAACTCACGTTATCGAAATAGATGCTATCAGAAATTTTGGACTAAAAATGGGGATTCGCCCTGAGGCGGTGGAGCAAATTCTACGCGAAATGTGGCACTATGAGAACAAGATGATTCCTACAGAAAAGCTTACTTCTATCTTTAAGAGATTTTATAATTAGAAATTTGTTTTTTTTGATTTTGTAAAGGGTAGGTGTGTTCTTTAGGATGACGTGCCTAAGAATTTTCATTTTGTTAGATGAGATAATGACTAAGAAGTTTATACATTCCTTGTAACAAAATGCACAAATAACCTACTTATTTTTATATATTTAAGTTCGCAATTCCCTCCTCTGGCGATTCAACCATCGTCCTTATGATCAAATTCTTCCGCCGAATCCGGCAACAACTGCTGTCTGAAAATAAATTCAGTAAGTATCTTCTTTATGCCATAGGGGAGATCGTTCTCGTAGTGATTGGGATTCTTATTGCCTTGCAGATTAACAATTGGAATGAAAGTCGCATTCGATCAAAAGAAGAACTGAGCATACTTAAAAGCCTAAAAACAGGACTTGAAACAGATCTGGAAGATTTAAGATATAATGCAAATAGCATCCGGAAGAGCATTGGATTTGCGGATAAAGTGATTATGAGTATTGAGAAAGATGATGCATACCACGACTCTATTCCGGACCAAATTGGTATTGCTATGTTTCCTGTAAAATTTGTCTATTCAACAACTGCATTTGAAACTTTGAAGGCAAAAGGGATTGATTTATTGTCAAACATACAGTTAAGAGATGCCATTGTAGGAGTGTATGACTCAGGTTATGATTTTTTTATTGAAACTGAAAAAGCCATAACCCTAGATGAAGCTGAGCGTGGTCTTGTTGAGGTGTTTCCTGAGCATTTTGAAGAATCCTACGTATTTAATTTTGACAAGCAAGGTTTTGAACCCAGACTAATTCCTTTAGACTTTGAGAGGCTAAAGCAGGATCAAGAATTTAGATATTTTTTAAAGTCGTACAGAAATAGGTTAGACATTTTCTCAAAGTTCCACTACAATACGAACATGATACCTCAGGTCGAAAATCTCATAGGACTTTTGGATAAAGAAATTAATCGATTAGAACCCTAGAGATGATAAAATTCTTCAGAAAAATCAGACGAAAACTACTTAGAGAAAATAGGCTCTCAAAATACCTACTCTACGCTATCGGAGAGATTATACTTGTGGTCATCGGAATCCTAATTGCATTACAGCTTAATAACTGGAATGAAAATAGAAAAGAAAATATAAGGGAAAATCAATTAATTGATGTTTTAATAACAGATTTAAAGGCAAAAAAAGCGGAATTTAAATCAGATTTAGCTATTGGAAAATCAATAATTCGAAATTCTGATATATCAATTAATTATTGGAACAGAAACAACAAAATTGACACACTAAACTTAAAATTCTTACTTAAATATTTGGCTGAAGATGAGTGGTTCTTTAATGAAAATTCACCTGTTTATGCGACTATTGCTGGTTCTGAATTATGGAAAGAATTACCAGATAGTTTAAATAGACAGATTGATAATATGTATAGAATGCAGTTTGGGTCAATCAAGTCAGCATTTGTAAAACAAAGCGAATATGCGTTAAATGGAAAATTAAACTTTTTAGCACCAAATCATCTGTTGAATTTAAATGAAGGCACATCAAGTATCCAGAAAATTGTATCAAATAGGGATGAGGACTTTATCGTTTTATTAGAGCTATTTAAAAGTGGTGTTGTTCGCCTTACATCAAAATTTGAGAAAACAATTCCCTCCATTGATAGGCTTATTGAAAATTTAGAATTCTATAAAAATGATAAATAACCTATGATAAAATTCTTCAGAAAAATTCGTAAAAAACTACTTAGAGAAAATAGGCTCTCAAAATACCTACTCTATGCTGTCGGAGAGATTATACTTGTGGTCATTGGGATTTTTATTGCATTGCAGTTAAACAATTGGAACACTGACAAACAAACGAAGAAGGTGCAAATTAAGTACCTAAAGGAAATAGCTAATAATCTCAAAACAGATTTGGAAGACGTTAGATTTAATATAGGTTTTAATGAAACAAGACTTAATGCAAGTCGAATAGTTATAAATAGTCTTGACAAGCAGGCTACATACTCCGATTCTCTCGATGTCTATTACGGTAGTTTGCTTTATACGACGAGATCTGTAGTTAACTATAGTGCCTATGAAACACTCAAGGCAAAAGGATTAGAAATAATTACAAATGACAATTTAAGAAAATCCATAACTAAGCTATATTCATTTTATTATCAAAATGTTATTGATTTTGAAATTCAAGATGACCACGCATTGCAGTATCAAATAGTGATACCTACCGTTTTAAGTAGAGTTGAGGTCAGGAAAAAGGAAGGTGCAATAGCAGGTGATCAGTTAGCAAAACCTATTAATTTTGAAGAGCTTAAGAACGACGTAGAATTCAAAAATGCAATAGTAATGAATGAAGATCTAAGAGTTTATATGATTAATAATTATAAGGGGTTAGAGAAGGAAATTTTGGAATGTGTTAAGCTGATTAATGATGAGCTCAATGAGTTAAAATGATAAATTTTTTTTAGAAACATCCGTCTGAGAGCGATGGAAGTTGTTCTGAGCAGTGCCTATGGGCGAAAGCAAGTTAATTATATTCAGTTTGCAAATGGAATAATATTCCGTAGGTAGCCCTCAAGATGTATAGGCATCTAAGGACTAACCTATATGTTAATCTAACACAATTACCGCAAGTAAAATCAAAAACACAAATAAATAACGCGCCTCAAGGTGTCAAAATGGCATATATTTAACATTAAAACAAGACACAATGACATTAAATCGCATTTGGAATTAACTTTGCCTAAGACATATCAAAATAAAAAATAACTTTAAAAATTATTGATATGACACTAGTAAAAAGAAATCAAACAGCACAATTACCTAACCTTTTAGACGATTTTCTAAAAGCAGATTGGTTCGGAGGAACGTCTAATAGTTTTGCGATGAATACTCCAGCGGTTAACGTAATCGAAAGAGAAGATTCCTTCTCCGTACAAGTTGCAGCGCCAGGAATGAAGAAAGAGGATTTTAATATTGAGTTAGATAACGATATGCTTTCCATTTCTGCAGAACAAAAAACTGAAAATGATCAAAAAGAAGAGGGGAAGTATACCCGAAGAGAGTTTTCGTTCTCAACATTTAAGAGGAATTTCAATCTCCCAGATACGATCAACACGGCCGAAATCAAGGCAGAATATGTAGATGGGGTATTGCACGTTGAGCTCCCAAAAAGAGAAGAAGCAAAAACGCAGCCTAAGCGCTTGATAGAGATATCATAAATTAGGATAAGATTGGTTTTAAGTTCGTTGATAAAGCTCCCGAAAAATCGGGAGCTTTTTTTATGCCAACTCTTTAACCTGTTCCTGATACATTTTAATCTTATCCCTAAGCTTAGCGGCCTGCATAAAGTCCAATTCCTTTGCGGCAGTTTCCATTGCCTTACGAGTAGCTCTTATTTTCTTTTCTATTTCTGGCTTAGTTAGGTACTCTTCTGGATCTTCGGCGGCGAGGTTTATGAGGTTGTCTGCTTCCAGTTTGTAAGTTTGCTTGCGTACTAAAGCGCTGTCTAAGGATTTTTTGATGGCTACGGGACTGAGACCGTGCTCCGTGTTATGGGCGATCTGTTTGTTTCTTCTGTAATCTGAAGCGTCCATTGCTTCCTGCATACTCCGTGTAATCTTATCTGCATAGAGAATTGCTTTACCATTGATATTTCGAGCAGCACGCCCTATGGTTTGCGTAAGGGAGCGGTTGCTTCTTAAGAAACCTTCTTTATCTGCATCCAGAATAGCAACTAGAGATACCTCTGGCAAGTCAAGACCTTCACGCAATAGGTTTACTCCTACAAGAACATCATACAAGCCTTTTCTTAAGTCTTGCATAATCTCCACACGCTCTAGTGTATCTACGTCAGAGTGAATGTAGCGCGTTCTAATGTCGATGCGCATCAAGTATTTGGTAAGTTCCTCTGCCATTCTTTTAGTAAGCGTGGTCACAAGGATGCGCTCATCACGAGCAACTACAATATTAATCTCCTCTATAAGGTCGTCTATTTGATTCAGAGATGGGCGCACCTCGACTACAGGGTCTAACAGTCCAGTCGGGCGTATGATTTGCTCTACATAAATCCCTTCTGACTTTTGCAATTCATAATCTGCTGGGGTAGCAGAAACATAAATGACTTGATTTTGTAATGCTTCCCACTCTTCAAACTTAAGCGGGCGATTATCCATTGCTGCGGGGAGCCTGAAGCCGTAGTCTACAAGGTTTTCTTTACGACTGCGGTCGCCACCGTACATAGCGCTTACTTGAGATACGGTCACGTGACTTTCATCCACAACCATTAAATAGTCATTTGGAAAATAATCGAGTAGGCAAAAAGGACGTGTTCCCGGTTCTCTGCCATCGAGATAACGCGAGTAATTCTCAATACCAGAACAATATCCCAGTTCGCGTATCATCTCTAAGTCAAAATTGGTGCGTTCCTCCAGGCGCTTTGCTTCTAGATGTTTGCCTATGTCTTTAAAGTAATCAACTTGCTTCACAAGATCCTCGCCTATATTATTTATCGCTCCTTGTAGCACATCTGGCGAAGTCACAAACATATTTGCCGGGTAAATGCGCAGACGCTCGTATTTCTCTAGGACATTGCTGTCCTTAGGGTCAAAGGCCTCTATGACTTCTATCTCATCGCCAAAAAAATGCACACGATAAGCAATGTCATCATACCCAGGAAAAATCTCGACGATATCTCCTTTAATCCTAAAATTCCCGCGGTTAAATTCTCCTTCGGTTCTGGAATATAAACTTTGTACAAGCTTTTTAAGAAGCATTGTACGCGCGATGACTTGGTCTTTTTTTATCTCAATGACATTTTTTTGAAATTCGGCTGGATTCCCGATACCGTAAAGACAGGAAACAGATGCTACAACAATCACATCGCGTCTTCCAGATAGTAAGGAAGAGGTGGTGCTTAGACGCATCTTCTCGATTTCCTCATTTATGGAAAGGTCTTTCTCAATATAAGTTCCAGAAGAAGGGATAAACGCTTCTGGCTGGTAATAGTCGTAGTAGGAAACAAAATACTCTACCGCATTGTCAGGGAAGAATGCTTTAAACTCACTGTATAATTGTGCTGCGAGCGTTTTGTTATGAGCAAGAACAAGCGTAGGTTTTTGTGTGCGCTCAATAACGTTTGCAACTGTAAATGTTTTACCACTACCTGTAACACCTAAAAGTGTTTGGTACGGATCATTTTCATTAAGACCTTTGACCAAAGCATTGATTGCTTCAGGCTGATCCCCAGTAGGTTTAAATTCAGATTTTAATTGAAATTTCAAGGCGCTTTCTTTTCTCACGAATTTACGAAATGTCTACAGTCTTCGGAAATAGATAGTTTGCTCTTGTGATATGTTTAAGATGAGTACGCTTTCGCGAAAGCGGAAAAGAGAAAATTACGTTTTGATTTTTTATTCACCCTTCAGCATTTTTTTTGCCTAAAGCCTAAAGCCTAAAGCCTAAAGCCTAAAATCAAACCACTTCTGCCATAAACTGAACCTCGTACAAGTTCTTGTAGTATCCGCTTTCTTGAGCAAGGAGTTCCTTGTGAGTCCCTTGTTCCACGATCTTGCCTTTTTCCATAACGATAATGAGATCTGCTTTTTTTATGGTGGCAAGACGGTGAGCAATAACGATAGAAGTTCGCCCTTGTGTAATCTTGTCTGTAGCTTTTTGTATGAGTTGTTCACTATGCGAATCTACCGAAGAGGTGGCTTCGTCCAGAACTAAAATCGCAGGATTGCTCACATAGGCACGCAAGAAAGCAATGAGCTGTCGCTGTCCGCTAGAGAGCATCGCGCCCCGTTCTTTCACATTGTAGTGGTATCCATCAGGCAAACTTGAGATGAACTTATGAACGCCGATAGCTTTTGCAGCTGCAATCACATCTTCCTCAGTAATGGAGGTGTCATTTAAGGTAATGTTGTTCAAGATGGAATCTGCAAATAGGAAAACATCTTGGAGCACAACAGCAATCTCCTTGCGCAACACTTCCAGCTGAATCTCCTTAATAGATACATCATCTATGGAAATTAACCCACTATCGATCTCATAAAACCGACTTAACAAATTAATGATTGTAGATTTTCCAGCACCAGTAGAACCCACGATCGCAACTGTTTGTCCAGCTTTTACATCCAGTGAAATCCCTTTTAAAACTTCCTCGCCTTCCACATAACTAAAACGAACATTGTCAAACGAAATACGCCCCTCGGTTTTATCCAGTCTTAGGGTTCCAGTATTTTGTATTTGTGACTCGGTATCGAGAATTCCAAATACACGATTTGCAGCCACCATTCCCATCTGGAGGGTATTAAATTTATCTGCAATCTGACGCAGTGGCGTAAAAAGCATCTGGATATAAGAAATGAAGGCCACCAGAATACCGATGCTATATCCAGGGTCACCCTGAGCAATTCGCGAGCCGATGAACCAAGCGATTAGGCCTATAGTTACAGATGTGCACATCTCTGCAATGGGGAAGAAGATGGAGTTGTACCATACCGTCTTGTTCCACGCGTCCATATGTTTTTTGTTGATGGCCTTAAATTTTTTATGCTCAATCGCTTCGCGCGTAAAAATCTGTACGATTTTCATTCCTGTGACCCGTTCTTGTACAAAGGTGTTGAGGTTTGCAACCTGTGTGCGTACTTCTTCAAAGGCTACTTTCATCGCTTTTTGGAAGACTCGGGTGGCGTATAAAATAATAGGAAAAACCGCAAGCACGATTAAGGTTGTTCTCCAACTCTCGTAAAACATAAAGCCCAGCACCACACCCATCATTAGTAGGTCTGAGATAATCATAAAGAGTCCTTGACTAAAAATACTTGAGATGGTTTCTATATCTCCCACCGCTCGAGTGACCAATCTTCCCACGGCACTTTTATCGTAATACTGCATCTTAAACTTGAGCATATGATCAAAAAGCTTGACCCGTATATCCTTGATTACCTGTTGCCCGACCCAATTTGAGGTATAAATAAAAATGAGCTGAAAAATAACTTGCCCTAATAAAACAACCCCTATTAATGCGATGTAGTAAATAAGGTCATCCTCAGACTTAGCGGTGATCCCATCATCTATGGCAAGCTTCATAAAACGAGGACGCAACGCGGCGCACAAGGAGAGGATAATTGCTCCCAAGGCAGCGGTCACAAGCTGTTTTCTGTACGGACTTGCAAACTGCAATAGCCGTTTAAACAGTTTTGTGTCAAATGCTTTTCCTTTAGTATCTGCCATAGCTGCGGTTAAAAAATCGTTTTTAGGTACTCAATTTTAGTTAGATATAATCCTTGCGCGGGCACTGATGTTCCGGCTGTTCCTCTTGTTTTACTTGCAATGACCTCGTGTATCCATTCCACCGGTTGTTTTCCCTGGCCTATCTCGATAAGGGTTCCTACGATGGCACGCACCATATTACGTAAGAAACGGTCTGCCGTGATATGAAATTCAAGTTCATTTTCTACCTCCTCCCATCTTGCTTCCGTAATGTTACAAAGATACGTGTTCACGTCTGTTTTTGACTTTGAGAAACATTCGAAATCACAGTAGTTCATTAGAATCTGAGCGGCACTGTTCATCTTGTCAATGTCAAGTGGAGATTTGCAATAAAACGCGGCATCCGTAGTAAATGGATTCTTGTCCAGCGCAACACGATATACGTAAGAACGTGCCGTAGCGTCAAAGCGTGTATGAGCCTCATTGCTTACTTTAAAAATGGATCGTATGGCAATATCTGGAGGAAGAAATCTGTTGAGTTTGTGAGTGAGTTTATTTAAGTCATCTTCAGAAGAGGGAGCATTCTCAAAGTCAAAATCTACGTGGGCATACATTTGTGTGGCGTGCACCCCCGTATCTGTGCGACCTGCACCCATAATTTTCAAATCGTGCCTTAAAATTGTGGACAAGGCTTCCTCGATGGTTTGTTGCACGGTAACAGCATTGGGTTGTCGTTGCCAGCCGTGGTAGGATTTTCCGAAGTAAGAAAGCTCAATGAAATAACGCAAACTGTCGTATTTTTGGGTAAAGATAATTGTTGCGGAGGTTTTTACGCTTTCGCGAAAGCATAAACCCACACTTTTGAAAAAGATACTCCTGCTTAGTGATACCCACAGTTACATAGATGAGCATATGCTGACACACGCTGATTGGGCAGATGAGGTATGGCACGCTGGCGATATAGGCGATTTAAAAGTAACCGATGAACTAAAAAAACTAAAACCCCTACGCGCCGTTTACGGAAACATAGATGATACGGAAGCACGACAAGAATTCCCGCTCAACAACAGGTTTTTGTGTGAAGGGGTAGACGTTTGGATTACCCATATAGGCGGTTACCCAGGACGATATTCTCCAGCGATACGAGATGAAATACGAGCAAATCCACCCAAACTTTTTATATGTGGTCACAGCCACATTCTTAAAGTGGTGCAGGATAAAAAACTAGGACTCCTGCATATGAATCCCGGAGCAATCGGCAAACACGGCTTTCATAAAGTGCGCACGATGTTACGATTTACGGTAGATCAAGGTAAAATTGATAATCTTGAAGTGATTCAGGTGGATCGCTGATTTGTAATTAGCTCGTGATGTCCGTTCGAGCGCAGTCGAGAACTAATTTTATAATTAATCCCAAGGCCCAGTCTCAAAAATCTCAATGATTCGATCACCTTCTAATCGATACAAGCCTTTGTAACCTCCGAACCAGATACGCCCATCTCTAGTTTCATAAATGGTCTGAACCGCATTAGTCCCCGGTCCATTTTCTTCGTTATACAATGTAAATGTGTTGCCATCATATTTGTAAACACCTACATTTTCGGCAGGGAACCAGATATTTCCTTTGGAATCTTCAAAAAGGCTCCATACCTCGTCCCCTTTTATGATACCATCTTTAGTATAATTTGTAAAACTTTCTCCGTCATAACGGCTCACGCCCCTGTGATGTGTGGCAAACCACATATTGCCATTTCGGTCTTCTAGAATATCATTTACCCCATTATTTGCGAGTCCGTCTTTTTCGGAAAAATGCTTTGTAATTTGCTTTTTTCCTAGGTCGTACATAAAAGCACCACCACTTTTTCCAAACCAAAGTATCCCTTCACTATCCTGAAAAATACTACTCACATTTTCTGAACTTGAAACACCGCGCTGAGTATCGATTTCTGTATCAGGTAGCGGGACATTTGTAAATGTTGTGCCGTCATAACGACTTACTCCACCTATTGTCCCAATCCATAGCTCACCATTTTTGTCAAGTTTAAGACTCCAAATGTTTTCTCCGGCCAGACCATCGTCCTGATTATAGCTAGTGAATTTTTGCCCGTCATACTTCACTAATCCTCGTTCAGTTCCAAACCATATATTTTTATCATCATCCTGAACAATGGCGCGTATAGCAAGACCGTCAAATCCCTCTTCTAAAGAAAAGCGAGAAAGTGATTTCCCATCATACCGCAAGACACCATCGCCGTTTGTACCTAGCCATAAATTCCCATTGCTATCCTCAAAAATGCGCCGTACAAATTCGCTTATCGGAGGAGGGACGGTGAGGTCTACGTTGTACAGTTTCTGAATTCCTTTGTCCGGCTTAGCACTTTCTGTTGTTAGTTTGCTCTGGTCTTGGGTAGATTTCGTTTGATCGCAGGAAGTTATGATGAGGCACAGAAATGTCGTTAGAAGGAAATGCAGTAGGTTGCTTTTTTGGGTACAGATTCCTATTTTAAATATAGTGGCGTTCATATTCCGGTGGTCTCTTAGTTAGCTATTAAAAGTAATCATTAATCGTACGACTTACTAAAATCAACTTTTTGAAATATTGAGAAATGTGCTTTCGCGAACCTGCCTCGCCGGCAGGCAGGAGCGTAAAAATAAAAAAAACGCCCTAGTCAAAAGACTAGAGCGCTCCTTAAAGTATTAACCACTATTGCATTAATGTTCATTCAGTCTAAAGTCGGGATAGGCACTCATCCCGTGCTCGTGAGCGTCTAGGCCTTCGAGTTCCTCAGTTTCTGAAACTCTTATGCCCATTGTTTTCTTGAGAACAAAGAAAATCAAAAAGCTGGTAACGATACAAATAGCTGCATAAGAAGCAATCCCGATAAGCTGACTCAAAAACTGGTCTACGCCTTTAAGGGCACCAAACATTCCTACCGCCAGCGTTCCCCATATCCCACAGATAAGGTGTACGGCAATTGCTCCCACGGGATCATCCAGTTTGATCTTATCAACAAAGGCAACCGCAAGAACAATGAGGAGACCGCCTATGCTTCCCACAAATATAGCGTCCATAGCACTCATTTGGTCGGCGCCAGCCGTAATGGCTACGAGACCTCCCAGAATACCGTTCAGAAACATTGTGAGGTCAAGATTTTTATACATGATTGTACTTGCAAGCGCTGCAACCACACCCCCTGCGGCAGCCGCAAGGCATGTTGTGACTAGTGTAAGTGAAGTAAGCGAAGGATCTGCCGAAAGTACAGAGCCACCGTTGAACCCAAACCATCCCAGCCAAAGTATCAAAACTCCAGCCGTCGCCAGTGGGATATTGTGCCCTGGAATAGGCTGTGGCTTTCCATTTTTGAATTTTCCAATACGTGCGCCTAGTAACCAGACGGCAACCACAGCGGCCCAACCTCCTACAGAATGCACGAGTGTAGACCCAGCAAAATCATAGAATGGCGTATCCATAGTTTTTAGGAATCCGCCACCCCAAAACCACGAGCCGGCGATAGGGTAGACCAGACCTACATAGATGATAGTAAAAATCATAAAAGGACCTATTTTAATGCGCTCTGCTACGGCACCAGAAACGATGGTGGCAGCGGTCGCTGCAAACATCCCTTGAAAAAGGAAGTCTGTATAGTACGTGTAACCTTCATTATAGGTGAGGTCGAGAGCTCCTTCTGCGGTGAGGGGTGCGTCCAGTCCAAATCCGGCAAATCCTAAGAAACCATTAAAGTCGCCCGGATACATCAGATTAAAGCCTATTAAGGCATAGAGAAGTAATCCTACCGTGATGATAAAAATATTCTTGAATAAAATATTAAGCGTGTTCTTTTGACGCGTTAGTCCGATTTCTAGCAAAGAAAATCCCAGGTGCATAAAGAAAACAAGTGCCGTGCAGATCATCATCCACACATTATTAGTTGTTAAAATTTCCATAGTATTCGTGTCGTTGATTTGATGAGTTATTTAAGTGTCTGCCCTCCTTTTTCGCCTGTACGAATGCGGTAACAATCTTTGATGTCGGACACAAAAATTTTTCCGTCGCCTACTTCGCCAGTTTTGGCGGCTTGGATAATCGTTTGGACTGTGATTTCTTCAAAATCATCATTTACTACGATAGAGAGATACCTGCGCTGGATGTCACTCGTGCTGTACGATACGCCCCGATACACGGAGCCTTTTTTCTCATTCCCCAGTCCTGTCACATCCCAGTAGGAAAAGAAATTCACCCCTACATCGTGCAAGGCGTTTTTTACGGCAGAGAATTTTGATTTCCGAATAATTGCTTCTACTTTTTTCATTGTATTTAATGGTTAAAATTTATAGATACCCGCAATCAGGAATGATGTAAGCGAGTCAGAAGGTTCTAAGTCTGTGTCCAGAAAAGTGGGTTCGCTGGTGCTGTCCAGTCTCAGTTCTGGTTTTATGGTGAGGTCTCCTATGGAGTAACTTCCTGTGAGCGTGAGTGCAATGACTGAGGCGTCTCCATCTTCATCATAGCCACCTATGGCGCCTGCTCCTTGTTCCGCTTCCGCGAAATATTCTGCTCTTGCGCCTAGAGTAAAGCTGTCTGATATTCCGTATTGCGGATATAGCGCAACCCCATAAAAGGCCGATCCATCAGTGTCAGCATACGTGGCATTTACACCTAAATAAAAATCATCCGAAAGATTGTGCCCTGTGGTAAGGTCTACTTGGAAGGTCGCTTCGGTATTGCCACTTTGTTTTCCGTATAGGAAGTTTAGAAAGGTGTCTTTGTAGCCTAGCTGTGCTCCCAGGGTATAATCGTTATCAAAGTTGAATTCCGTAGCATCGGTATTGTTGAGAATGGCGACCATTGCGCTCCAGTCATCTGCTAGTGAGAAGTCTGCCTTGATGCCTGTATGGGAAAATGGTCCATAACTAAACATATAAGACGTAGAGTAATTAAAGTTGTCTACTGGAGAAATCACCTCATACCCTAAAAAAGTGTTGAAGTTCCCAAAAGTAAACTTCACCTTTTCAGAAACATTCCAATACACGTAGAGCTGATTTACAATATTAGAGGAAGGGCTTGATAAGAAAACGGCTTCCTCTCCTCTTGGGCCAAAGACAAGATCTGCCACGGCGCCCACTTTTCCGTTCTTGCTTTCAAAGCTACCTATCACATTTGCCATCCCCAGCGCAAATCCGTTCAGGTTTGCAAAGGAGGTGTTGGGCGCTATAGCATCCTCACCATTAGGACCGTCCAGATTTTGTCTAAAGTAAGTGTCTACGCTTCCGCTAAAGGTAAATTGCTTCTCTTTTGAAGTTTCAACCTCTTGTCCAAAAAGGGATGTTGTTACTAGGATACAGATAATAAGTAATTTTTGATTCATAACTGTTCGATTTTTGATGATTGATGATGTCAAATCTAAATAAAATGTTAATAGGCATCTTATAAAATAGGGGTGTAATCTAAATTTTTATGGATTATTTGATTTTACCCCCTTAAAAAATAGGGGTGTATAATTTTATACTAATATTTATTACAATATCATAATTGAAAAATTGAGGTTTTGACAGCTAATTGAATATTTCATTAAAGTATTTATTGTGAAATATGCGAATCGTTGATTTTACGATAACGATTTCGTGTTTTTAGATAAAAATTTTGCAAAGAGAATAATGTAATTTGAATGGGGTCTTACTGATGATATGGAAATATCAATAGGGTAATATTTCGATGTTCGTAATAAGAAGGGCAACATTTTGTGAGCCAGAAATTGGTCTTTATATTGATGTGATGACACGGGCTCAAAACGCTCAAAAAATGCCACACAAAATGCTAAAAAAACAAGGATTATATCTTCCAGAATTTGAACACGATGCTTGCGGTGCAGGATTTATATGTAGCCTTAAAGGAGAAAAGTCTAATGACATTATACATAAGGCCCTCGAGATTCTTGAAAAACTAGAACATAGAGGCGCCGTAAGTGCAGATGGGAAGACAGGTGACGGCGCGGGAATTCTTATTGATATTCCCCACGATTTCTTTGTAAAGGAATGTGATTTTGAACTTCCAGAGGCTGGGCAATATGCGGTGAGTAATGTGTTTTTTCCGCGTAAGGAGAACCAGCGTGCGTGGTGTGTGCAACTTTTTGAGGATAATCTTCGGGAGCAAGGGCTTACCGTTTTGGGCTGGCGCGATGTGCCTGTAGAGGCGTCGATTTTGGGAGAGATCGCTTCTGTTTCTGAGCCATTTATTAAGCAGGTGTTTGTTTCTTATGACCGTGATGGGGATGAGTCCGCTTTCGCGAAAGCGAACAAAGAAACCTCCTACCAGTTTGCATTTGACTTAAAAAGATTTACCGCTCGTAAGAAAACCGAGCATACCATATACAATTCAAAACTCTCCGAACGCACCTTTTTCTATTTGCCCAGTTTCTCGACCAAAACCATCATATATAAAGGACTCCTCATCCCAGAGGATATCAAGATATATTATAAGGAGTTGATGGACCCGAGTGTGGTGACGCGACTAGCATTGGTGCACCAACGATTCTCGACCAATACATTCCCAACCTGGGACCTTGCCCAGCCGTTTAGATATATGTGTCACAATGGGGAAATTAATACGTTGCGCGGGAACGTGACGAGAATGTACGCGCGGGAAGAATTGATGCAGAGCCCATATTTTGGCGACGAAATCAAAGCCGTGTTACCCGTCGTGCTTCCAGGGAAATCAGACAGTGCTTCTATGGATATGGTGGTGGAGTTGCTGCTTATGACAGGGCGCTCACTTCCCGAAGTAATGATGATGCTCGTGCCCGAAGCGTGGGAGAAAAACGACGATATGTCGCCTGCAAAACGCGCCTTTTACGAATTCAATTCTTGCCTGATGGAACCTTGGGACGGTCCGGCTTCCATACCGTTTACAGACGGAGATTACATAGGAGCAGTCCTAGACCGAAATGGATTAAGACCCTCGCGCTACTCGGTGACTAAGGATGGTTATGTGATTATGTCTTCAGAAACAGGTGTGGTCGAGATTGCTCCAGAAAACCTAGAATTTCACGGGAGATTAGAACCCGGAAAAATGTTTTTGGTGGATATGGTGCAGGGGCGCATTGTAAACGACGAAGAAATCAAAGAAGAAATTGCCTCGCGCCACCCTTATCAAGAGTGGCTCGATAAGAATTTGGTTCACCTTAGAGATATACCTTATAATGAGTGTCCCTTGTTTCTGGACGAAGCACCGCTCAAAAACCGAATGCTGACTTTTGGCTACACGCAGGAAGACATCAATACCATTATCCTACCGATGGCGGTAAATGCTAAAGAACCTATAGGGTCTATGGGAAATGATGCGCCTATAGCTGTGCTTTCGCAAAAACCACAACTGATTTACAACTACTTCAAGCAGTTATTTGCGCAGGTAACAAATCCGCCACTAGACGGGATTCGGGAGGAACTGATAACTGATATTTCCTTAACGCTGGGAGCCGACTATAACATTTTTGACATCAGTCCAGAACATTGTAAAAAGTTGAAGATTCAAAACCCAGTCATTTCAAAACAGGATTTGGACAAGATTAAAAGTTACAATAATGAAAACTTTAAGGTCGAGTCCGTCTCGATGCTGTATGCTATTGAAAAAGGACACAACGGGCTGGAAGAATCGCTGGAATCGCTGTTGCACAATGTAAGTGTTGCGCTGGATGAGGGAGCAAATATTATCATTCTTTCAGATCGTAATACGAGCGCGACACTGGCGCCCATCCCAGCATTGCTCGCCTGTTCTTATGTAAATAACGGCCTGGCAAATCACAACAAAAGGTCACAATTGAGCCTCATTATTGAGTCTGCTGAGCCTCGTGAGGTGCATCATTTTGCACTCCTATTCGGGTATGGAGCGAGTGCGATAAATCCCTATATGGTAAATGAAATCATCGAACATCACCCAGAAGACCTAGCGATGTCTGACGCCACGGTAGAGGAGGCCATTCAGAATTTTAACAAGGCGGTGGGTAAAGGAGTGCTCAAGGTGATGAACAAAATAGGCATCTCGACCTTGAACTCGTACCGCAGTTCGCAACTCTTTGAGTGCATCGGGATCAACACCCAGACGGTAGAAAAGTACTTTCCACGTACAGTGACTAGGATTCAAGGAATTGGGTTGCACGCGATTGAAAAGGAAATTTCAAAACGTCATTCTTCCGCTTACGCGAAAGCAGACATTCCAGCAAACCTAGATTTAGAAATGGGCGGAGAATACCGCTGGAGAAGAGATGGGGAAGCGCATTTGTTTAACCCAATGACGATTGCTAAACTTCAAGAAGCAGTTAGAAGCAACAAACCCGTAGTCTATAAAGATTACGCCGAAAGGGTAAACAATCAAGCCAAACAACTGATGACCCTACGTGGTATGTTTGAGTTTACAAACCACGACCCCATAGACATTGATGAGGTTGAGCCGTGGACGGATATTGTAAAACGGTTTAAAACTGGGGCGATGTCTTATGGTTCCATAAGTAAAGAAGCCCACGAAACACTTGCCGTTGCGATGAACCGCATCGATGGGAAGAGTAACTCTGGAGAAGGAGGTGAGGATCAGACGCGTTTTTATAAAGATGTAAATGGTGACTGGCGCAACAGCTCCATAAAGCAGGTGGCATCTGGACGTTTTGGAGTGACCTCTAACTATCTTACCAACGCTACGGAGATTCAAATCAAAATGGCACAAGGTGCAAAACCAGGTGAAGGAGGCCAGCTTCCAGGACCCAAAGTAGATCCAGAAATTGCCAAAACTCGAAATTCAACGCCCTACGTAGGATTGATTTCCCCGCCACCGCATCACGATATTTACTCCATAGAGGATTTGTCGCAATTGATTTACGACTTAAAATCTGCAAACAGGGAAGCTCGTATAAATGTAAAATTGGTTTCCGAAGTCGGCGTGGGAACTGTGGCCGCAGGTGTGGCCAAAGCAAAAGCAGATGTAATCCTAATCTCTGGTCACGATGGAGGAACGGGTGCAACGCCACTAACTTCGGTGAAACATACGGGCCTTCCCTGGGAACTAGGTCTCGCTGAAGCACAGCAAACCCTTGTAATGAATAATCTGAGAGGCAGAGTACGACTGGAATGTGACGGCCAACTCAAAACAGGGCGCGATGTTGCCATTGCTTGCCTGCTGGGCGCAGAGGAGTTTGGTTTTGCCACGGCACCTTTGGTCGCTTCGGGATGTATAATGATGCGCGTTTGCCATCTCAATACCTGTCCCGTGGGAATTGCTACGCAGAATCCAGACTTGCGCAAGAAGTTTAAAGGAAAGCCGGAGCACGTGGTGAATTTTATGTATTTCGTCGCTCAGGAATTGCGCGAGATTATGGCACAACTCGGGTTTAAGACGATGGATGAAATGGTAGGACAAGTAAATAAATTAGAACGCAATACCGCCATCAAACAGTTTAAAGCATTAGGATTGGATTTATCCCCAATTCTACACCAAGTTCCTGCTGGAAAAGACCAGCCTTTACGTCACGTAGAAAATCAGGACCACGATCTAGAGAAGGCATTGGACTTTAAAATTATCTCAAAAGCGCATCCCGCTTTATTCCGCAAGGAAAAGACGGTGCTGGATATGAAAATAACCAATGAAGACAGAGCCGTAGGAGCCATACTGAGTAATGAGATTTCAAAAATTTATGGTGCGCAAGGCTTACCAGAGAATACGCTCAAGGTGAACTTTACTGGTTCTGCCGGGCAGAGTTTTGGGGCTTTTGCTACCAAAGGATTGACCCTTTCGGTGACTGGAAATACGAATGACTACATCGGGAAAGGACTTTCTGGCGCCCGAATTATAGTAAGAATCCCCACCGAAGCAACCATCATTCCAGAGGATAATGTGATTATTGGGAATGTGGCATTTTACGGAGCGACTTCGGGTGAGGCGTATATTAATGGTAAGGCTGGAGAACGTTTTTGTGTCCGCAACTCGGGTGCGCGGGCTGTTGTAGAGGGTATCGGTGATCACGGGTGTGAGTATATGACGGGCGGTATCGCCGTGATTTTGGGCGATGTTGGTAGAAACTTCGGCGCAGGAATGAGTGGTGGGATTGCTTATGTGTATGATAAGGAAAGTACGCTTTCGCGAAAAGCAAACGCAGAAGGTCTCAATTTCCTAAAAGTAGAAACAGAGCAAGACCATCAAGAACTGCGCGACTTAATCGAAAAGCACTACAATGCAACGCACTCACCTTTGGCACAACGCCTTTTAGAAAAATGGGAAGATGAGGTGAAAAATTTCACGAAAGTGTATCCTGAGGAATACCGTCAGGCATTGTTGAGGTTAGAGGCTGAGGAGAGTGAAGTTGGGGAGTAGGTTTTTGAGTTTAGGGGTTTATGTGTTTAGGAGTTTAGGTAGAGTAGGGAGTTTGAAGGAGGGAGTAGGTAGTAGGAAGTAGGAAGTTGAGCAGAGTTCTCCTGCGAGGTTTTTAAAACCTTGTAGGTATGAGGTGAAGATAAATTTTCGATGTTTAGGGGTTTATGTGTTTAGAAGTTTAGGAGGGAGTTGTAAGAGGGAATTAGGAAGTATTGGAGTTGGAGGTTGGAAGTGGGAAGATGCAAGTTAGACGCTTTAGGTGGTTGAGTGATTTTGAATGAAGCGGTAGCGAAATTTAAAATTGTATCGAAACTACCGGGTTTAGAAGCTGGAGATTGATAAAAGAAGTAATGTGTGGAATTTATTTGGTCAATTTTAGAACATACAAAATTGTAGAATTTTTAATAAGAGATTCCCGTCTTCACGGGAAATAAATATGGGAAAAGTAACTGGATTTTTAGAGTACGAACGTAAGGACGAATCATATATCGCTCCAGAAGAGCGGGTAAAGAATTATAAGGAATTTACGGTGCCACTTACGGAGCCTGAGCTTAAAAAGCAGGGTGGGCGCTGTATGGATTGTGGGATTCCGTTTTGTCATTCGGGGTGTCCGTTGGGGAATTTGATTCCTGATTTTAATGATGCGGTGTACAAGGGTCGCTGGAAAGAGGCGTCTAGAATGTTGCACGCGACCAACAATTTTCCAGAATTTACGGGCCGTTTGTGTCCTGCGCCTTGTGAGGAAGCCTGTGTGCTTGGTATAAACGAAGACCCTGTGAGTATTGAGAATATTGAAAAGAATATTGTGGAGCGCGCTTTTGATGAAGGTTGGATTGTAGCGAAACCGACAGCGGAGCGTACAGGAAAAACAGTAGCTGTTATAGGTTCGGGGCCAGCGGGCCTTGCCACGGCACAACAGCTCAATCGTGCAGGACATCTGGTAACAGTTTTTGAACGCGACAGTAAGGTAGGCGGTTTATTGCGCTACGGGATTCCAGATTTTAAAATGGAAAAGAAGGTCATCGACCGCAGACTAGAAGTACTCGAGGCCGAGGGTATTACTTTTAAAACCAATGCTCACGTAGGACAAAATGTAAGTGTAGAAACGCTTAAAAATGATTTTGACGCCATCGTGCTTTGCGGTGGCGCAACTATGAGAAGAAACATCCCTATAAAAGGTGCACATCTTAAAGGCGTGTATCAAGCAATGGATTTCCTAAAACAGAATAACGAGCGCCAGGACGGAATTCAAGAATGGGAAGAAGAAGTACTCGCGACTGATAAAAATGTAGTCGTTATAGGTGGTGGCGATACAGGTTCAGACTGTATAGGAACTTCAAATAGGCAGGGAGCGACATCGGTAACAAACTTTGAGATATTAAATCGTCCAACTATTGAACGCCCAGAGGAACAGCCCTGGCCGTACTACCCGATGCGTATGCGTACAAGTTCATCGCACAAGGAAGGCGTGGAGCGAGTGTTTAGCATATCCACCAAGGAATTTGTGGGGGATGCGCAGGGAAATTTGACAGGACTCATTACCTCAGAAGTGGAGTGGATCACTGAGCCAAGTGGAAGAAAAACGCTTAAAGAAGTTCCAGGAACAGAGAAAAAGTGGGATTGTGATTTAGTGTTGCTTGCCTTAGGTTTTACAGGTCCAGAAAAAACGCTAATTGATCAACTAGGTCTAAATACCGATTTGCGTGGTAATATCAAGGCGACACAATATGCAACCAATGTGAAAGGTGTGTATACGGCTGGCGATATGCGTCGTGGGCAATCTTTAATCGTTTGGGCAATTTCTGAAGGCCGTCAGGCCGCGCACCACGTGGATGCGTTTTTAATGGGGAGCTCGCAGTTGCCGTTAAAGGATGAGGATAGTGATTTGCCTAGGAGGTAGGAAGGTAGTATTTTGTATTATTGAGTGTTCCCTTTTTCTCAAAGAGACGTAATTCAATTCCTTTTTTTAAGTCGCGACTAGCTGTTGCAGAAGAAATATCTTTGAAGATATCCATATAATCCTTACGCGTGAATTCCCGTTTATTCAATGAAATGAAATAATCCAATCTATCCTTTTGCGTAAGCGTGCGATTGTTATAATTAAGCAAATCATTGAACGAACTATCAATGATATCAAGCATAAATTCAATGAACACGGTGGACTGTCCAGATTTATCTGAAGCTGCTAGCGCTTTATAATAGTCATCTTGATTTTTACTGATTAACGTTTCAAAAGGAATAAATTCAAAGATGGGGTATTTCTCCATCAATAAAAGAGTTTGCCATAATCTCCCCATCCTCCCATTCCCGTCGAGAAAGGGATGAATAAATTCCATTTCATAATGAAATACACAGCTTTTTATTAAAGCAATATCATCAGAATGGGATAAGTAATTAAAAAGGTCTTTCATTAAGTACGGAACATTAGAAGCGGGCGGAGCAACGTGTGCAACTTTGGAGCCTTTTACAATTCCTACAGATTGATTCCTATATTTCCCAATATCTGTTATAAGACCAGCCATAAGGTCTTGATGAGCCTCTAAAAATGATTTTTCGTTTTTTGGGCTGTAATTTTCTAAATGCTCATAAATGAAAATAGCATTTACGACCTCAGTTACATCTTTTTTGGGGCCTATGACTCTCTTGTTTTCTAGAAGTGCAGTTATTTGGTCAAGTGTAAGCGTATTTCCCTCAATTTGAAGTGAGGAATGAATGGTTTTTATTCTATTCTGTTTTCTGAGCTGTGGGGAGGGTTTATCTAAAAATGTAGCATTTACAACACCAATTTTCTCAGAAATACTACTAATGAGATTTAAGATTTTTGGCGTTATTTGATAAGGAGGTTTCATTGTGATAGTATCATTTGATATTATCAAAGATATGAAGAATGATTTTACGTATGCAGAAAATCGAGTTTACTCTACAATCTCGTAATCTATACCTAGCTTGCGCAAGGCCCTGAGCGTGCTGGCAGTATTGTTGTCTGCTATCTCAATGGCTACAGCGTCTCCTTCTAGGAGTATTTCTGTGATTTCGTTGGCTAGGGAATCACTCACATTTATAGCAATTTCTGAGACACATCTTGCGATGGCTCTTTTGTCTGGTCTTTGGGCGTCGCAGGATAGGAGGTTGAGTTTCATAGTGTGAATTTACGGGAATACACCGATAAAGTATTATTATTTTTAAACCAAACAGAAGGTTTGAGAAGACTTATATTTATTCAAGTTATTGTTGCACGAAAGTTTATAGGTATTCATTTGCTCAAAACGGTATTACTATTTACTTATAATTCGTCCGCATTGTAAGTCGAAGTCATTTATTTTATAGATTATTTTTCCATCTTTTAATTCGTATCCTGCCCTAAGCGGACCATTTACTCCTCTGTCTGAGATTACGACCGTATAAAAAAGATGTGAGCTGAAAGGTACAATTGTGGCTCTGAGGTTGGATTTTTTATTTATTTTTTCTTCTAAAAATGCAGTAATATCTAAACCGTAATTTGGTAATGACTCCTTTTCGAGTTTCATTTCGTCATTGGGGATTGATACATTGAAATTTGTACCAGGCGATGAAGGTAATGTAAATGAATCAGCAGGAAAATCTATTTCTAGTTCCATCGTAGACGCAGTGTCGTTAGATATACAAGTCCAAAATGTCACGTAAATGAATTCTTTGCCGTTAAACGCTTTGTGTTTTTGTCCACCCTTTGGATAACTATTTTTAATCGTTATACCCGTAGGCTCATACTCAAATTCCGTATGAAAGTTTTGTCCAATTATTGTTATAGATGATAAAAGTATTACGATAAGGATAAGTGATCTCATAAATCTATATACTTTTTATTTATCCTTAAGATTTTTATAAGTGGAAGCTTTTAAAACACTAAGGTGAAAATTATAGATCAAGATTAGCGTAAAAGACTTGTTTTTTAACTCAGTTCTTTGTTGGCAACTGGCTACTTGTAATTCAGTATTTCTATTGTCTTATCAATCCACTTGTAAGGTTTAATGGTTTTATCAAAATAGTAATCAGGTTGAAGTCCGATATCATCAATTTTATTTTCAGGTAAGCGCTTACTTCTAGAAGAAGCGAAATTAATATAAAATTGTCCGCACGGTGATTTAACATAATTCAAATTTGACATATCTAGCGCCCCATAAGTTGTTGTTCCAAATAGTTTCACCTTCATACTTTGTCTAGCTGCAAGAACAAATTGTTCTGATGTACTCGCTACATTCCCATTTATTAGTATTCCTATTTTCTTTGGAAATGGATAAACGTTATCAATTACATTCTCTTTAACTGGAGAGTCGTCCAATGAAACAAATTCCCCATCATAGGGAGCAAGTTTCTCGTATATACCTTGACATTCTTTTTGCATTTCAACAGGCCAATCTTTTCCTCCATATAGCTCCTTTATAAAACCTTTGTTGTTTGCAAAATCTAACCACATCTTTTTATTGTACTCTGTAGCTAAATATTCAATACCTATTTTTCTAATCGGATTGGTATATAAATAAGGTATTAGCTCTTCATAGCTTGAGTCTCCACCGCCGCTGTTGTTTCTTATGTCGATTAGAAAATTTTGTGCATTCAGAATATCCAAATGATGTATTTTCAGTAGACTATCAATTTTGACTTTCTCAGAAGGATTGAAACTAGGGATTCTAATATAAACTGTACTTTCATCTAGTTTTTTAAAATAGGGTTCAGTCGCCTCTATTGCTTTAAAATATTCTGCTACCAAAGAGTTTGGTGATAACAACGAAGACTTACGTTGTAATGTGATAAATCCTATTCTTAAATAATCAGCTTCCCATAGCTGAGTGTTCTCCATTCTTTCTTCAGAATAGTCACCCATAAAATAGATAGCAGATCTATCTTTTTTTATTCTCAATTTCACTTGTCCCTTTTGCCAATTGCTAGTGCCTGGATCTATAATAAAGCCTATGTATTCCTCACCAATCTTCCTTATTCCAATTTCGTAAGGACCACTCACCCATACTCCTTCAAAATCAGATGTATTCTTTTTTAAAAGATACGAATTGAATTCCTCTAGATTGAAGTCAATTTTTTCCCATTTTTTTTCTGATTTACTATCTTCATTAGGCTGATTCTCGATATTAGTGTCATTTACTATGGAAGGCAAAACTGCAAAACGTAAATGACCCGATCGAAAAAATTTCATCCATTCATCAATAGTTGAGGCACACTTTGTAATGTCAAAAATAGTTTCTACTTTCTGTCTAAATAAAGCATTATGAATTTTATAAGCTTGAGGTTTTCCCTGCATATTCATAATTGTAGAAAAACCAGCATCATTTTCCTCAAACACTTTCTTAGCCCATTCCAGTGTTGCTTTACAATCACAAGTTTGTGAAAATCCATTGTATGATAGTTGTATTAAAACTATAAGGGTAATTAATTTTTTCATTTTATTTGAGATTGTTTTTCTTTAATTGTGGGCAACGTCCAATGTATAAAGCGTGCAGGGCGTTCTGCTGGCTTTCACTTGTTTTGGTGTTTGTATTATTTGTGTAAGGTATTAATTATTTTGGAGGTTTGCTGCCCTGCGTTGAGCTTTTGGAACGCC
>NZ_REFV01000017.1 GCF_003688895.1 Dokdonia sinensis | reverse complement strand
GTGCTCGTATTCCCGTTGTCATCCGTGATGGTGTATTCAAAGGTATCGGTACCGCTGAAGTCTGGGTCTGGAGTGTAGGTCACCGTGCCGTCACCGTTGATGGTTACTGTTCCATTCGCTGGATCAGTGACATCCGTGATCGTTGTTGGCTCCGTACCCAGATCGTCATTGTCTAATACGGAAATGTCTACAGGAGTGTCTTCATCCGTAGTCGCCGTATCATCCTCAGCATCAGGTGTAGCAGTGATCGTTACATCTACCGTGGCCGTGCTCGTATTACCGTTGTCATCCGTGATCGTGTACTCAAAGGTATCGGTACCACTGAAGTCTGGATCTGGAGTATAGGTCACCGTGCCGTCACCGTTGATGGTTACTGTTCCATTCGCTGGGTCAGTTACATCCGTGATCGTAGTCGGCTCTGTACCAAGATCGTCATTGTCCAATACGGAAATGTCCACTGGAGTGTCTTCATCCGTAGTCGCAATGTCATCCTCAGCATCAGGTGTAGCAGTGATCGTTACATCTACCGTGGCCGTGCTCGTATTACCGTTGTCATCCGTGATCGTGTACTCGAAAGTATCGGTACCACTAAAATCTGCATCTGGAGTATAGGTCACCGTGCCGTCACCGTTGATGGTTACTGTTCCATTCGCTGGATCAGTTACATCCGTGATCGTTGTTGGCTCTGTACCTAAATCGTCATTGTCTAATACGGAAATGTCTACAGGAGTGTCTTCATCCGTAGTCGCAGTGTCATCCTCAGCATCAGGACCTGGAATTATGGTCACTATAACTGTGGCAGTCTCAGTATCTGTTGTGCCATTTGCATTTGTAATAACTACTGTGTAATCAAATGTATCTGTTCCTGTGTAATTCGGATCAGGAGTATAGGTAACTGTACCATCAGCTTCAATCGTTACTGTTCCATTGGCAGGATCGGTAACCTCTGAAACCACGTGACCTGGAGTTCCATTATATGTTCCTGGCACATTATCATTATCAAGAACATCTATATTAATAGGAGTATCCTCGTCTGTAGTTTCAGCATCATCAATTAATGTAAAACAAGCGCTATTTTCAGTGTCATCAAGAAAATCATAAACGCCGTCACCATTAGTATCTGTAGGTTCCGTGTATCCTGTACCAGAAGTCACCAACCCGTTTGGATCTACCGTAAATCCTGGAGTTCCTGGCATAGCATCTCCTAGGAATCCATCTTCGTCAGCTTTCGCGAAAGCGTCAACAAAACCAGCTTCTATAGTGTCAAAACATCCATCCCCATCTGAATCATTATCCAAATAATCTGGTGTTCCATCACCATCAGTGTCTGGAGCATCTATAAATACGTGCGACGGGTCATCATATAAATCAATTCTACACTCATCAAAACGTAAAGAGTAAAAACGGTCTACTTGAACGTTTGTTCTTTTATTTGCTCCTATCGTAAAGTTGAAGGTGTTTGTTTCTGTCTTTTGGAAAAATACTCTCCACGGGTTTCTTAAATCAATAGGCTCATCAGGTGCGCTTCCACTTCCATCTGCGATGAATTGCACTAAGCCACCAGGCAACTGAGAAGCAATTACACTTGTCGGATTTCCAATACTGTATCCAGAAATATTATTTACTCTATAGAATTCTCGTATAGAGCTTGTTTCTGGACCACCGTTAGAACCACTATCGATGTCTTGTATAAAACCTCCTATACGTTCAACATCTGCGTCTGTATTAGTTCCATCTTGAACCAGTCTAAAGTTGAATACTGCCGTTCTATCTCCAGTCGTGTTTGCATTATAACGAATACGAGGTTGGAATGCCTCTGTCTGTGCTGTAGTCTCATCTATATTAAAGACTCTAGCGCCCGGACTGATAGAAGTTAGTGTTACTATTGCATCTATCGGACTTCCATTTGAATCTACACCTACATTATCAAAACGCCAGATAGAACCTATGGTACCCTCACCTACAGCTCCACCTCCAATTGTTCCTGCTCCAGTTCCTGAACCCGCTTGATATGTTCTATTTATAAATGAATAGGAAATTCCAGTACATCCTGTTGCAGGAGTGCCTCCTCCGGTAAAGAAACCGTAACCTTCGGTTACGTCATCAATACCGTCGTTATCATCATCACGATCTTCATTATTATTTACTCCGTCCCCGTCTGCATCTGCATTTGTAGTTCTATCTCTAAAATCGACATTACCTCCGTCATTAAGATCACCATTACCTCCAGGACCATCTGTATCTGGAAGGTTAGACGTTATAAAATCTGCACCACCAAGCTCTCCGTTAGGATCCCCATAGTCAGGCGTTCCGTCTCCTTCTGGAGTATCTGTTGTATCGATGGCATCATCAAGACCATCGCCATCCGTATCTGTACCTGCAAGTGTAAGCCCTGCTTCTATAGTGTCACTTGCACCTTGATTATCTGAATCTAGATCTAAATAATCTGGTTGATCTGTGATGTCTGTATTTACGGGAAAAAGGCCTAGTTCTTCTCCCTGAGCATTTACATAAGTTACTGGCAGTCCAGATGCAGTAACATCAGGAATACCATCACCATTTGAATCTAAGGCTACCGTATAGCCTAATGTAGATTGTGCTTCGTTATTGTCTGGAATTCCGTCTCCATCTGAATCTAAATCTAAATGATTAGGGACGCCGTCATTGTCTGGATCTAAATTTGCACAAACTCCATCTGCATTAAGGGTACAGAAGTCTGCATCTTGATAATTAGGAACACCGTCACTATCTGCATCTGCGCTAGGATCTATTCCTCCAGACTCTACGGTATCTAAAATACCGTCATTGTCGTCGTCTATATCAACCTCATCTTCAACACCATCTCCATCTGTGTCGATATCGTCTGGAACAACAACTACAGTTACCGTAGCAGAGGAAGTATTTCCATTATCATCTGTAATTGTATAAACGAAAGTGTCCGTCCCATTAAAATTAGGATCTGGAGTATAAGTGACTACACCGTTTACACCTATTGTCACCGTTCCATTTGCTGGGTCGGTAATATTTGTTATCGTTGTTGGTTCAAATCCAAGGTCATCATTTGCAAATAGATCAATATCAACAGGTGTATCCTCATCCGTAGTCTCAGAATCATCCACAGCATTGATAGCATCTGCAATAGTTACTACAACCGTGGCTGTTTCTGTACTCGTATCTCCATCAGGTCCCGTAATAGTAACTGTATAATCAAACGTATCGGTTCCTATATATCCGGCATCTGGGGTGTAGATAACCGAACCATCTGCGTCTATGGTTACCGTTCCATTAGCCGGATCTGTAACCGCAGTCGTTTCGTGATCAGTTCCATAAACACCTACAAGTGTGTCATTTGCAAGAATATCAATATCGACTGGAGTATCTACGAGTGTGTCATCTTCGTCATCCTGAAGAACTAAACATGCATCATTATTGGTAGCATCTTGAGAAGCTCCTAATCCTTGCCCGGCTCCCGCATTATTTGGAATACCATTAGTGTTATTTACACCACCGGTAATCTCACCATCACCGTCAATTTGTCCAAAAGTGATGCTTCCATCACCCTCTAAGGCATCTGGACAACCATCGTTATCACTGTCATTATCTAAATAATTAGAAAGACCGTCCCCATCAAAGTCACAAGGAACACCGTTCACAGCTACTGGGTCTGCAGGATCACTAAACTGTGCATTCCCGAAAGAATATCCGGTATTACCAGCCCTTTTCTTTGCTACGAAACTAATATTAGTTGCTTCCAGCAAATCTACAGTAACCCAATTTTCTTGAGCTGCCGTACCCGAAGCTGCGGTGTTATTATCAAATCTTACATAGTCACCATTATCTGCAAACGCAAATGGAGTTGTCGATTCTGTAAAACGGATATTAGAAACAGGTGTTTGCGATACTATGTAGGAAGCTACACTGGATCTTAGAAACTCAATCCCTTCATTAACATCAGTATTATCTATATCTATAAACGTTAACTTTACTGGAACATTTACTGGTGTAGAGGTACCTGCAATAAAAAAGTCAATCGCAAAACGAACGAAGCCATTCGTATTAGCTCCTCCTAAAATTATAGGAAAGTAGTCATCTGCACTAAATTGTAATCCAGCTACGTCAACAGTTAAATCTCCGGGAGAAGAATTTTCGGCAACAGTTAATCTTAAATCTACAGCTTGATTTTGATATACAGCCGCATTAGAATATGTTGCGAAATCTCCAACGTTCCCAGGAGCTGTTGAACTTCCATCAAAAGTTACGTTAGCTGAGCTTAAATTTATCGCAACAGCTTCTTCTGGAAGATCATTACATTCTACAGTATCTGGAATTCCATCGTTATCATCATCGTCATCACAACCATTAGGTACACCGTCGTTATCGGCATCTGCGCCATCATTAGATCCTGGGCAAATATCATTTGCATCAACCACTCCGTCACCATCTGCATCTGGTGCATAACCGTCATTTCCAGCATTAGTAACAGCTCCTTCCACCGCTGTTACCGTGGTAGGGTCATCGCCCTCTGTTTGAAATCCAAAAGTAAGATCTGGATCAGTATTATCTATATTAATTATGGTAGCACCAGCTACAACAAAGGCAGAATAATCACCATTGACATCTGTTTGTACGGTTTCCGTATTTCCATTAGCATCAGTTACGAAAACATCTACGTTTGCGAGGTCTGGCTCACCAGCATCTTGCGTTCCGTTACCATTAGTATCTTCATAAACGTGACCATCTACAATCGCAAGAGATGTCACAATAGCACCAAGTGCTCCGTGTATATCGGCTGTACTACTAGTGGCGTTTAACGGAAAACTCGATGGGTCAGTTAGATCATCGGCCGCGGTAACATTAGTGTCAAAAAAGGAAATTCCGAAAACGGTGTCTCCATTATTTAAACCTAAGGCTTGTAATGATATAAATGAAACACCCACAGCTTCAGAAGCATTACCTCCGGTTCTAACTGGTGTTCCATCATATTGTGTGTTTGCATTGGCTTGTTGATCTGCAAGGAATGCCCACGAAACATTTGTTTGATTTCCTGCTGTACCAAGATCTAAGTCAGGGATGTTTCCAAAGTTATTTATCGTAATAAGATTTCCATAAGCTGTAGGAACTCCAGCACCATCAACAGCTGTAACCGCTGCAACTTGATAAGGACTATTCCCATTTTTTTCGGTTGCTAAGAAACCGATGCGTGTCAGACTTGCTAGGTTGGGTATATCAAAAGGATCATACAATACATCAATACGCTCAATGTTGTTAGTGGTTTCTGTATCATTCTTAAAAACATCATTTGCTCCACGATTAATTATAGGTTCTCTCAATAAATCAAACATATCACAGTCACCAGCACCCGAACCTGGAAAATCTGCTTGATATTGATAATCGTCCCCACCTACTTCTGCCATAAACACACTACAACGGTCTGCAACAACGGCTCCCGTCACGGCTACAGCATTATTATCAACCCTGTTTAGGACATAATCGGTCTGAGTAAAATTATTGTCAAGCACAAAATTTTGTGTTCCATTACCGTCACCTGCGTCAGCAGTAATGCTCACGAGTCTCAAGTTTACACCCTGACCGAATTCGTAGGTCTCGTTCGTTCCGCTACCTGGCGCATCTGGTGCACTATAAGATAAAGGCGTTGTGGGCTCTGCAACGACAACAGCACCGTTGATAGCTGTCGTCTGAGCTAATGTATTTGAAGATAGTATGACGAAAAAGGTAAACATCAAAAATGTAAACCTCTGAGGGAGAGTAATATGTTTCATATAGGTAGGGTCCTAGTTGGGGAATCTTAAACTTTTAAAATACTTTACTTCAATGTCTTAATGACAAAATTACAAATGTGAACGCTAAGTTAAAGTACTTACAGACATATAATAATTAAAATCGTTGAATGGATCAGTTTAATCGACAAAATGCTCAATTTATCAACAATTTCTGTTCATAACATAGTTTCGTACAACTTATATACGCTATTATTTAAATCTCGGTTTTCCCAAGATGCAACATTCTGAAGTCTCTACATTGGTTATATATGAAGGATCTGAACCATTATATCCACTCAACATTGTGCTCTAAAGATGATTGCTTGCGCACAGTTGTCTCTGTATCATCAATATAACCAACATAGAAAAAACCTAAGCACTTTTGCCCCTCTGGTAATTTTAAAAAAGTGCCCGCGTGAGCTATTAAACTAGGTGAGCTCCAATAACCCCCAAGACCTAAGTCACTTAGACACAACCACATATTTTGAACCGCCATTGCTGTGGAGGCAATTTCTTCCCACTCGGGAATACGCTCCTTTGGGTCGCGTTGCATACAGATTGCTATAATAGCACCCGCTTTTTGAGGATTATTCAGCAACTTATTACGCTTAAAATCAGAGAATTTTTCGGCTGGAGTGATGCTTTCATATGTTTTTGCAAGAAATTCTCCTAAGTCTTTTTGGGATGCTCCTTGCACAACCTTAAAGCGCCAGGGATAGGTCTTTTTATGCGAAGGGGCGTATTGAGAAGCTTCGAGAAGTAGTCTTAATTTTTCCTTTTCGATATGCTTATCTATAAACTCTGCAGGAAAATGACTTCTTCTGTTTTTTATGCTTTCTAAAATTTTCATATCCATAATTTTTACAATACCAAATTTAAGCCCTTTTACCGCACTTTTTACATACGTTACAAACTTAGGTATAGAATAAACAAGAAACCCGCTTAATTCTATATCGAATTGAGCGGGTTTTCTGAGTCTTATAATAAAAATCTATATTATCTAACTATGCAATTACATTTTATTATTTATCGCCAAGTTGAAACTATTTGGTTTACGCTTTCGCGAAAGCGTGCGTTTAAAAATTTCCTTTTATCAAATTCCAAATGTCATTCCCAAAAATAACGACCATAAGTCCCATCACTATGACAAAACCTACAATCTGACCGCGTTCTAAGGTTTTCTCGCTTGGCTTTCTTCCGGAAATCATTTCGTATAACAAAAACATCACGTGACCACCATCTAAAGCTGGAATAGGTAAAATATTTACAAATGCCAGCCAAACTGAAAACATCGCTACAAATCCCCAAAACTTAAACCAGTTCCACGTAGGATCCATCATAGATACAATCCCGATAGGACCTTTTACTTGCTTGTAACCCTGCACTTCTTTGTTAAAAATAAGTTTGAACTGTCGTATTTGTCCTTTAAGCACTCCCACGGTTTGATTCCATCCTGCGGGGATAGATTCGAGAACACCATATTCATCTGTCACTCTAATTTCCTGACCATACACTCCTAGTGGTTTATCTTCAGGAACGGTAAAGGACTGGGTATTTGTATCACCGTTGCGCTCATAAACCACAACCATTTCACTTCCCTTAGAATCTCCTATTTGCTCGAGTACTTCAAGCCAATTCCCCATTTCTTCTCCATTAACCGTAAGGATCTTATCTCCAGCTTGCAGTCCGCCTTTCTCAGCGAGACTATTGGGTTCTACCCTATCCAAGACTGTTCCCACTTGCGCCATAATAAATGGCTCTTGATCTTCAAGGACGATTTTCTTTCCTGAATCTTGAACAGTAAAAGTTACCTCTTCCCCATTACGCTCCACCGTTGCAGTATCGGCTAGAAGCACTTCCATAGGAAGGTATTTGTCAAACTTAGACACTTCTTTCCCGTCTACCGCGAGTAGCTGGTCTCCGTTCTGGAAGCCCATTGCTTCACCACCTTTAGAAACTGCGATACCGTTCTCGAGATTATTTGCAGGAATATAAGTATCCCCATAATAGACAAGCATCGCGCTGTATAAAAACCAAGCAAGAAGTACGTTTACCGTCACTCCACCTATCATCACAATAAGACGTTGCCACGCTGGCTTAGAGCGAAACTCCCAAGGCTCAGGCGGTTTTGCCATCTGTTCCTTGTCCATACTCTCGTCTATCATCCCGGCGATTTTTACATAACCGCCTAGTGGTAACCAGCCCACTCCGTAAACCGTATCGCCTATTTTCTTTTTGAAGAGCGCAAACTTAACGTCAAAAAACAAAAAGAATTTTTCAACCTTTATTTTGAAGAGTCGTGCAGGTATAAAATGACCAAACTCGTGTAAAATCACTAGAATAGAAAGCGCTAGTATGAGTTGTGCGGTCTGTATAAGTACATCCATTATTTAAGTCAAATTTTAAAACGCACAAAAGTAACCTTTTGAGACGGGTTATTAAAGTTATTACGGTTTTCAGAAATACGTCTTTAGCCTATCGCCAGAGCATACTCAATAAAACATTTCTACATCACACCTTGAGCATCTGCCCTTTGGGTCGTAATTTTGCAAAAAAAATTGCTCGATGCGAGAAATCTTAAGTCGCTATAAAGTCCTCATTATAACAATGGCTGTCCTATCTGTCATTATTATGACCTTAATATATAGCCAACTCAAAGTTGAGCCTAGACTTACTTATTTTGAAGCTCGCAATATAGATAAGAAACTAGTAGACAGCACCTTACAATTCAGTAAGCAAAAACAGCGTATTGGAGATTTTGCCCTAATAAATCAGAATAAAGACACCGTTACTCAAGAATACTATAAGGACAAAATTTACGTAGCAGATTTTTTCTTTACCACTTGCCAGACCATTTGCCCCATTATGACCAGCAATATGGTCGATATTCAAAGAGAACTAAAAAACGATACCATTGTAAAATTATTATCCCACTCCGTTATACCAATGCAAGACACCCCAGAAGTCCTCAAGAAGTATGCGTTAGAAAAAGGAGTAGATGATAGTAAATGGAACCTCGTGACTGGAACTCAAGAGCAAATTTTTACGCTTGCGCGAAAACACTACCTCGCCGTACAGGATATCCCTGGGACTGAAGATGATCTCGATATGGTTCATACAGAAAATTTTATGCTCATCGATAAAAAGGGATACATAAGAGGGTACTACGACGGGACAGACGACAAAGAAATAGAAAGACTCCTCGAAGAAATCGATATTCTTAAAGCCGAATATGAGCCAGAAAAGGCTTGGTATGAGAAAATCTTTGATTGAATTTCAATTATATGTTTGCGCTTTCGCGAAAGCGTAAAAACCTCTTTTTGCTTTCCTACAAAACCCTTACTTTTGTCTTATCTAAAATCAATCTAAATAATATTGAAAAAGACTGTAGCACATTTAAAGAAAGGAGAAAAAGCCATCATTCTAGATGTAGCTACAGACGAGGTCCCGCTTAAATTACTCGAGATGGGTTGTCTTCCTGGTAATGAAGTGCATTTACTACAACTAGCGCCATTTGCAGACCCTATGTATATAAATGTAAATGGAAGCCATCTTGCCATACGCAAAGAAACTGCACTTCACATCATCGTAGAAACTCCTACATAAATGGCAAAACAACTCAATGTAGCGCTTATAGGAAACCCAAATACGGGTAAAACCTCGGTTTTTAATCAGCTTACAGGGTTGAACCAGCAAGTAGGGAACTATCCGGGTATTACGGTTGAAAAGAAAGAAGGAATCTGTAAACTGGAACGTGGCGTTAAAGCACACATCCTCGACCTTCCAGGAACCTATAGCCTTAATGCATCTTCCCTAGATGAAAATGTTGTCATCGAGTTATTGCTTAATAAAAATGACAAAGATTTTCCAGATGTAGCGGTTGTCGTTTCAGACGTTGAAAACCTAAAGCGCAACTTGCTCCTATTTACCCAAATAAAAGACCTAGGCATTCCTACGATTCTCGCTATTAATATGGCAGACCGTATGAAGCGCAAGGCTATCTCGCTGGATATTGAGGCGATGGAGCAACGTCTAGAAACTCGCATAGCACTCATCAGTAGTCGTAAAAATCAAGGAATTGACACCCTTAAAAAATTAATTACCGAGTACAAGCACCTTCCTACGGCACCTTGCGTAAATGCCTCTGTGATTGCTCCAGAATATTTTGACAGACTGCGCAAGGCGTTTCCTAATCAGGATTTGTACAAGCTCTGGCTTGTGATTACACAAGATGTAAATTTCGGAAAAGTGGAACGTAAACAGATGGACACGCTAGCCACCTTTAAAACCGAATCTGAAAGTAACCTAAAACGCCTCCAGCAAAAGGAAACCATCATACGCTACAAATTCATAAATGAAGTCTTACGTGACACACAAACCATAGATGTTGCAAATGCTAAAGATTTACGCACTCGCTTAGACCGCGTACTCACGCACAAGGTCTGGGGCTATGTAATATTTTTTGCCATCCTAATGCTCATTTTCCAAGTCATTTATGACTGGTCCAGCTACCCAATGGATTTTATAGATGAATCCTTTGCAAGTTTGAGCCAATGGGTCAAAAACACCTTACCTGAAGGTGCCCTCACAAACCTTCTCGCCGAAGGTATCATCGCAGGTCTAGGCGGTATCGTAATTTTTATCCCACAGATTGCCTTTTTATTTCTCTTTATATCCGTTTTAGAAGAAAGTGGTTATATGAGTCGTGTGGTTTTTCTTATGGATCGTGTGATGCGCCGTTTTGGGCTGAGTGGCAAAAGTGTTGTTCCGCTTGTTTCTGGTACTGCTTGCGCCATTCCCGCAATTATGGCGACCCGTAACATAGAGAGCTGGAAAGAACGATTAATTACTATTCTCGTGACTCCATTTACGACTTGCTCTGCTCGATTGCCGGTTTATCTCATCATTATTTCGCTCGTTATTCCGGACGAGAAGTTCCTGTTTTTTAACTTGCAAGGACTTACATTAATGCTGTTATACCTCATCGGTTTTGGAACGGCAATAGGCTCGGCGTGGATTCTTAATAAGATTTTAAAGATCAAGAGCAAGAGCTTTTTTGTGATCGAAATGCCCAATTATAAACTTCCACTTTTTAAGAACGTCGCAATTAATGTGATCGAAAAGACTCGCTCTTTTGTGGTAGATGCTGGGAAAATTATTTTGGCGATTAGCATAGTGCTTTGGGTACTTGCATCTTTTGGACCCAATGAGAAATTTAGTAATGCAGAGGCTATTGTTACAGAACAATATAATGTGGAGCAAGCGAGGATTGCAAATGATTCCGCTTTCGCGAAAACTATACCAGGCGGAGCCGATGTAGCAAATATCCCGATGACTCTAGAAGAACGCGTGGCATCCTACAAACTCGAACACAGTTTTATAGGTTATATGGGTAAATTTATTGAGCCCGCAGTACGGCCATTAGGCTATGATTGGAAGATAGGGATTGCGCTCATCACCTCCTTTGCGGCCCGAGAAGTATTTGTAGGCACGCTTGCAACCATCTATTCCGTAGGTGACGCAGAAGAAGAAACCATAAAAAACCGAATGGCAGGCGAGGTAAACCCTGTGCTGGGAACGCCACAGTTTAACTTTGCGAGTGGGATTTCGCTCTTATTGTTCTATGCTTTTGCAATGCAATGCATGAGTACGCTCGCCATTGTAAAACGTGAGACCAATAGCTGGAAATGGCCTATGCTTCAACTAGGAGTTATGAGCGGATTTGCGTATGTGGTAGCATTAATTGCATATCAAATTTTGAAATAGAAACGAGTTTACAACGACCAACAGGATATGGAAATCGCGCAAAATATTATTGTCTTCATCATCTTCGCACTTGCTGTGGGATATCTCTTTTCAAAGTTTGTGTGGATGCCCCCATTCCTAAAGAAAAAAGCGAGCGGAGGTTGTGGTGATAGAAATTGTGGGTGTCACTAGTTCTGAGTGGTGAGTCTGGAGGACGGGAATAGTCGGGAGGACGGTCGCTTCACTTCCTGGGAGTAAGTCGCCAGCGTCTGCGACGACTGATTATTCCTGAGGGTCAATGAACTGTCATTTCGACAAAGCGCAGCGCCGAGAAATCACATCACGGTGAGCGGGTTTGAGTGAGCAACTATCCTGAGTTATATTCCTGAGCTGGATTATGCGATTTCTCCTATCGTCGAAATGACAACATATCATAAATACTTAAGAACTCAATAACTTCCCCTTTCCTTTACCGCATCTTTAACCTCCTCTTTTAGTTGTTTAACTAGGTTAAGATAATAGCTTTCTTTATCTGGTGCTCCCTTGGGTCCTTCTGGGACTGGTAATACAGACGCAATGCTAATCGTATATCCAGCACGTTCACAAATGGAAATTGGTCCTTGCGCTCCTGGGCTTTTTGTTACAATCCTCGTATAGGCTTTTTGTCCTTTTTCTTTTACAAGCACCTTTACTTTTGCCTGCCCAGCCCATATACAAGTAGTTCCTTTAGGACATCTTGAGTCTTCCAGCACCTCGAGAAAGGTAATAACTACACCATCTATGTTGACAGCATCACCATACATTACTTTTACAGCGATCGTGGGAGGTATTACTTTCTCAATTTTTTGAGGGGTTTGTTGCGCTTTCGCGAAAGCGGAAAAACAAAGTATAAATGCAAGAGTATATATAACTTTCATATGTTGATTTTCTTTAAAGACTTCAATTAAAATGCCACGTTGCAATGCAGGTGCTCATTAACCTCGAAATAAGAAGAAATCATCCTTCATATGTTCAATTTTTTCGTCCTTGTTTGTAATAATGTATTCTAGCGCGAGGTCTGTAAACTCCTTACCCTTTGAGGTTAGGGTCACTAAATCATTTTCGATAGCAATTAGGTTGTTTTTTTGAGCAAGATCCAAGACGGTTTTGGAACGTACCTTTTGCCAATTAATATGTTCATTTAAATGCTGAACGCGACGCTCACTTTCCTCATCGTGATTATTGAGATGCAGTAAAAACGTGAGTAAAGACACTTCTGTTCGCTGTTGTTTCTGCCTGTACATTACTGCAATAAGCCCTTTACTGGGAGCAAAAAGGTATACTGTAAGAAATACGAGTCCCAGTACCGTTGTCATCGACCCAGATATACTAGCATCCAGAAAATGAGCCATCCAATACCCAGCTATAGCCGATGTGACTCCAAATATTACAGATAAAACCAACATTTTCTTGAGGTCTGAGGTTAGCAAATATGCAGTTGCCGCTGGTGCAATCATAAGTGCCACAACGAGAACCGCTCCTACCGCCTCAAAAGCACCCACTACCGTCACCGAGGAAACCGTCATCAGTCCGTAATGCAACACCACAGGCGAAAACCCCAACGCCGCCGAAAGTCCCGCGTCAAAGGTGCTCACTTTTAATTCCTTAAAAAAAGCAAAAAGCATCCCAACTGTTGCTAACAAAATTCCACCCATAACCCAAAGTGACTTAGGCCCAACATCTATACCTGAAATAATAAGTCTATCAAAAGGAGCAAATGCAAGTTCGCCCAGCAATACAGCATCTACATCGAGATGGACATCGTTTGCATTTTTTGCAATAAGAATCACTCCTATGCTGAACAATGCGGGAAAAACTAATCCTATTGCCGTATCCTCTTTTACTAATCCCGTTTTTTGAATAGCTTCTACCAAAACTACCGTGATTACTCCTGTGACCGCTGCCAATAATATGAGAAGCGGAGAATTTAAATCCTCAGTAATAAAAAATCCTATCACAATACCCGGCAATATGGAATGACTAATGGCATCGCTTATCAACGCCATTTTTCGTAGCACGAGGAAAACTCCAGGAATAGCGCAGGCTATGGCAACTACGGTGGCAATTAACTGTATTTCTAGCTGTGCGTCCATTAATTCTTGTTGTATAAATTTTGGGCTGCATCATATCCCTTTTCGGTCATCGACCAGTTTTGTCCTGAAACGCTCACCCAATCTTTCTCGATAAGTTCTTGCAATGTCGCTTTAGTATACCCTTGGAAATTATTGAGAATTCGTATGGCGTGGGGATGTGAAATATCTTCGTGAGTCCGGGCGATGTCAAACATAAACTGCAAGGTTTTTTGCAACTTTAAATCACGCCTATTTTGATAGACTCGCAATTGTTTAAATAGAATTCCACGGCCAGGTGAAAAGACAAATGAAAAAAGAACAAATACTCCCGCTACAAGAACAATAACTGGCCCTGTAGAAAGGTTATTCTGACTGGCACTAATCGCTGTCCCAAACACCCCAGAAAACGCACCAAAGATTGCTGCAAGCACGATCATAACGCTAAGCTTATTTGTCCATTGCCTCGCGGCGGCGGCTGGCGCTAGCAACATGGCACTCATCAGTACCACTCCCACAGTCTGTAATCCTAGTACAATTGCAAGGACGATAAAAAAGGTAATTAGCACATCAATAAACCGAGTATTGAACCCAAGCGTTTTCGTATAGTCTGCATCAAAGAGTAAGATTTTAAATTCTTTCCAGAATAATAGCAATACGACTAAGCAAACGGATGTTACAATTGCCATTAACCAGACATCACTCTCTACGAGCGTTGCCGCCTGACCAAAAAGATACTTATCCAGCCCTGCCTGGTTTGCATTTGGTTGTTTCTGAATATACGTCAGTAGTAACATCCCAAAACCAAAAAACAATGATAATACAAGCCCTAATGCTGTGTCACTTTTTAAATGTGTTTTTGTGATCATCCCGCGTATCCAAAATGTACCTATGAGTCCGCTCACGAGAGCTCCTAACAGTAGGACATTAGTGTCCTTTGTTCCTGTAATGAGAAAAGCAATAGCAATTCCTGGAAGGGCTGCATGTGAAATAGCGTCGCCGAGTAGGCTTTGCTTTCGCAAAACAGCAAAACTTCCCAACATCCCACAGATAGCTCCTAAAATAGCCGTTCCAAGAGTAATCGTTCTGAGCGTATAGTCAGAGAACACTTGCGAGAAATAGTCAGAAAGTTCCATTATTTATTTACCGCTACTTTATAGTTGATTCCGTAAGTCTTTGTCAGGTTATCATCATTAAAGATATCCCTGACTGGTCCCGTAGCAATTTTCTTTACGTTTAAGAACGTCACCCAGTCAAAATATTCTGGTACGGTTTGTAAATCGTGATGCACTACGACTACTGTTTTACCAGCCTTACGCAATTCTTTCAAAATATTAATGATTGCAATTTCGGTAGTGGCATCCACACCCTGAAAAGGTTCATCCATAAAATAAATAGAAGCGTCTTGAACTAAGGCCCTAGCGAGAAAAACACGTTGCTGTTGCCCTCCACTAAGTTGGCTTATTTGTCTATTCTTAAACGGAAGCATTCCTACTTTTTCTAAAGCCTCTAGGGACGCTTTCTTCTCTTTAGTTCCTGGTCTTTTTATCCAACCTAACATTCCGTAGGTACCCATCATAACGACATCTAAGGCAGTTGTAGGAAAATCCCAATCTACGCTTCCCTTTTGAGGAACGTAAGCTACAAGTTTACGTTGCTTTTCATAAGGTTTTCCGTAGATGGCTACACTTCCCGCAATGGGATCTATAATGCCCAAGATAGATTTTATAAGCGTAGATTTTCCTGCGCCATTTGGTCCTACAATGGCCATTAAAACACCTTCTGGCACTTCAAGGTCTATATCCCAAAGCACGGGCTTGTAGTTGTAAGCGACAGTTAGGTCATCTACACGGATTGCTATTTTTTCTTTGCTCATTATCATTCATTTAATTTCCGCGAAGGCAGAAATCTCGTTTTTTACCAGAGCTTACTTTTTATGGTAATCTGTTTATTATTCTAGGCAGTTTAAATCTATCTAGCTTTTATTACTGTTACGGGTTACGGGCTCGCCTTCGGCATTGCCCTTGACCCATCCCGCTTTTAGCTTGGTTAAAACCACACCTCCTACACACGGGAGAGAAACCTAAAAATATTATGAGCCCAGTTAAAAACTTTTATTTCAACGCTTCCACAATGGTACTTACATTGTATCTAAACATCCCGATATAAGTTCCCTCTTCGGTTCCTGAATTTCCTAGGGCATCACTATATAATGAACCGCCTATGGTCACTTCATTTCCTTTAGATTGCACAGCGGCCTGAAGGGCCTCTATCGTTCGGCGAGGAACGGAACTTTCGACGAATATGGATTTCACTTTCTTGTCTATAATAAATTGTGAGAGGCGCTGTACATCTTGTACTCCCGCTTCAGTAGCTGTTGACAAGCCTTGCAAGCCTACTACTTCAAATCCGTAGCTTTTTCCGAAATAGTTGAAAGCATCGTGAGCCGTGACGAGGATGCGCTTTTCCTTTGGCAGGGTTTCAATGGTCGCTTTGATTTCGGCTTCTAGGGTGTCTAGTTTTTTTAAGTAAGCTTCGGCATTAGCCTTGTAATTTTCTGCGTGCTTTGGATCCTTTCGCGAAAGCGTACTCAATACCTCTCCAGCAAACTGCTTAAAATACTGGATATTAAACCAGACGTGCGGATCATAATTTGAAGCAAAATAATCCGAACCGATGAGTGTATTCTTATCGAGTGATTCCCCAAGTGGAACCTGAGTGACAACGTCTGCATTCATCTTTTCAAAAACCTCAACGAGTTTACCCTCTAGATGGAGACCGTTGTAAAAAATGATATCTGCAGTAGAGAGTTTGGTCACGTCGCCTGCACTTGCTTTATAAAGATGCGGATCTACGCCAGCGCCCATCAATCCTTGTAAATTGATGTGCTCGCCACCTATATTCTTTACCAAATCAGTAAGCATCGTGGTGGTGGTCACTACATTTAGTTTACCATTTTCTTGTTTTTCAGTTTTACAACTTAGTGCGCTTAGCGCAAAAAGAATTACCGCAATGTATTTTATCATTTTCATTATTTATCAATTCTAAAACTAACTCCCGCACTTAAAAATAAATCCTGCCCTTCTGTAAAGCTTCGACCTACCGTAGCATCTAACTGAACGAGCGGTGCTATGGCATAGGTAAGACCCACGTCCCAAAGATGGTTTGCGCTGTTGTCTTCTGGTAAGTCGCCGTAAACCTCTGCATAGGCGCCTAATTTTGAGGTTATGGCATAGCCGTAAGAAAGGGTATAGATGTAAGCAATGCGGGGGTCATCGCCCGTCCATTGTCCACCGATGTTGTAGGCAATCCCAGAGCGCTCACTAAGCGTGTGGCTGAAGGCAAATCGAAAATCTGCCTGCGTACTTTCTGGCTTGTAATCTTCACCAGCGGTAAAAGGCAGATACAGGTGCCCTAACAATGCTATTTGCGGTTTCCAGTCTTTTTCTTGTGCGATAGCGATTTTGGCTCCGAAGAGTAAAGGTGAAAATCCGCTTAGGACATCATCCAGCTGATTGTCATTTATAGAAACTTGGGTTTCTTCAAAGTTCCAGCCTACACGCAACTCCAGATTATCCAGAATCCCGTAGCGCAATAAGGTGGTATTGTATCCCCAGACGCGTTCTTCGACATTATTATTTTCAAACGTAGTTGTAAAAGCACCCGTCTCGACTTGAAGACTTCCTGCAGGCACGACAGATGGCGACTCCGTTGCATCCGGACGGTCTGTGACCATTGCAGGGACTGTGGATTCTTGTGCGATAATCGTTGCATAAGGGATTATAAGTAAACTTAAAAGCGTGATTGTTTTTTTCAAGAGTAACTGTTTTTTAAAGTGGTTGTTATATTTGAATGTATAGATTTTCGGCAATTTTTTTTGAGATAAAGAACTGCTCTCGCTGTACTTGTATGACCATAGAGCCGTCAAAAAATTCTTTGCCCAGTACCTTGATTTTAGTACCTATGGATATCTTGCGTTTGTCCAGAAACTGTAGAAAATCTGCACTAGTCTCACGCACACCCACAAGTACACCTTCGTTTCCTTTTTTTAGTTCGGAAAGTAACTTTTTCTCAGCGCTTTTTATGTTTCCGTTTTTATCAGGAATCGGGTCGCCGTGCGGATCATAATCGGGATGGTCTAGAAAGGCATCCAGCCTGTTTACAAGTTCGTCGCTCTGAATATGCTCGAGTTGCTCTGCAATATCGTGCACCTCATCCCAATGAAAGTTGAGTTTCTCCACCAGAAACACCTCCCAAAGACGATGCTTCCTAATGACTTTTACAGCTACTTTCTCTCCTTCTTTAGAGAGACGCGTGCCTTTGTATTTGCGGTACTGAAGCAATTTCTTGTCTGCAAGTTTCTGCACCATATCTGTAGCAGAGGATGCCTTTGTCTTGAGCGTTTCTGCTATAGCATTTGTAGGCACCTCACCTTTTACCTCTTGTTGTAAATGGAAGATAGCCTTAAGATAATTTTCCTCTGCTAATGTATACATACGCCAAAGGTAATTATAAAGTACGGGGTTGTAAAAAACTTATTTTAGGGAAGGCTAAAAATAACAATATAATTACGCTTTCGCGAAAGCATAAACAAAAAAAATCCCATCACTAAGGATGGGATTCCATTAAAATATGTTCCTCGTTTACAAATTGAAACTAGCTCCAATAGAAAAATTAAATTGATTGTTCAGTTCCTTCCGTGGGCGGTCACGTAGGTCAAAATCTTCGTCTTGAGTGTATTGTGCAAAAGGCACATTAAGCTCTGTAAAGATTCCAAATCCTGGAGAAAAGAAATATCGCGCTCCTAGATGCCCGCCAAAATTCTTAAGTCCCAAATCTAGTCCAGGGTAAAGGTCAAAGTTCTCATCTATATTTATCACATTACCCAAATTTGCATTAAAACGAACACGCAAGTCAAAACGGTCGCCAAATTCAGCATCAGCAAAGGTGGTTTCGGTTCCGGCGATGGCGACATCGCTAAATTCCTCAACCCCTAACAGGTACATTCCCTTTACTCCTATAGAGATATTTTCACCCACTCCATAGTCAAAGGTGGAGACGATTCCCGTTCCGTTCTCTTGGAAGTTAGCTCCTACCTGAAACTTAATATCGTCCTTGCCCGTGTAAGCCTGTCCAAATACCACCGAGCTTGCGACAAATAATATTGCTGTAAAAATTGATTTCATAATGTTGGTTTTAGATGTACAAAAATAACTTTTAATGCTAATTGTAGTGTGAATATTATGTTATTACTCGTATCTACGGCACCAGCTCCTTTACCCTATCATAAACAAGGTGCGATTCCCAACCGCGGTACAGAAGATAGTCAGCAATTTTCTTACGCTTTTTGTATTTATCGGTTTCTGTGGAGAGTTGTTCATAACGCTTTCGCGAAAGCGTATCAAATGTCTCAAAATATGCATCATCTTCCAGTTCCTTAAGCGCAAGTTTAATATTGTAAGTACTTATTTTTCTGGCTTTGAGTTCGCGCGTGATGCGCACTCTTCCCCATTGCTTATGTCTGAACTTTCCGCGGGCAAAGGCTTGTGCAAATCGGGTTTCATTTAAGAAATTATGTTCAATTAGATGCGCAATGATTTCATCTATCGCCACGGGAATCATACGCATTTCCCGCAACTTCTGCCCCACTTCCTGATGACAGCGTTCTTGATAAGCACAATACCGCTCTATGGAGCGCTTTGCTTCTTCGATTGTAAAAGTTTTCGTGGGTTTGGGCTGTTGCATATAACCGTCAAAATTAGCTTATTTTTAAAGCGCACAAAAACAATGCAATGAAAGAATCGATGGATGCGACTTACTGGAACGACCGCTATGCACAAGGAAGCACGGGCTGGGACTTAAAGGAGGTCTCACCACCGCTCAAAGCCTATATCGACCAACTCACAGACAAAGACCTCAAAATTCTTATCCCGGGAGGCGGTTACAGCTACGAGGCGCAATACCTTTGGGGGCAGGGTTTTCACAACGTGTATGTGGTGGACTTATCTGAGCTCGCTCTGGAAAATTTAAAGGAGCGAGTGCCGGAAATACCAAAAAGACAACTCATCCAATGCAACTTTTTCGAACTAGAGGATACTTTTGACCTCATCCTAGAGCAGACCTTCTTTTGTGCCCTCGACCCGAGTTTACGCGATGATTATGTAAAGAAAATGCACGAATTATTTGAAGACGATGGAACGCTCGCTGGGCTTCTATTTAATTTCCCGCTTACGGAGAAAGGACCACCCTTTGGCGGAAGTATAGAAGAGTATCGCGCAAGGTTTTCCCCTTATTTTAATATCAAAACAATGGAAACTGCCTATAATTCGGTAGCACCGAGAGCGGGGAACGAACTCTTTATAAATCTCAAGAAAAAATGATTGTACAACTCGCCGAAGGCACCATAAAAACCAAATACGGAACCTATAGAGAAATCCTCTTTTACGACGGAATTAAAGAGTCACACGCGCTTGTTATGGGTGACGTGAGCGATGGTGAGGAGGTACTGTGCCGTGTGCACAGCTCTTGCATTTTTGCACATCACTTTAACAGCGTAGAATGTGATTGTCGGGAGCAAATGGAAATTTCCCAACAGCTCATCCAGCGCGAGGGTCGCGGGATTGTAATTTGGCTCGAGCAAGAAGGAAAAGGAAACGGACATTACGCCCTACTCAACACCTTGCCCCTCAAAAAAGAAGGAGTTACTCAAGCCGAAGCTTATGAAAAGGTAGGCTTCCATAAAGACAATCGTGATTTTTCGGCAGGAGCAAAAATTTTAAAACACCTCAACGTAAAATCCATAGTGATGATTACGGGGAATGAGAAAAAGACGAAAACGTTGACAGATTTAGGGATTCGGGTCACTGGGATTCGGGCAACGGAGTTGTAGATTTTTGCTTTCGGGAAAGCAAAAAAAATATTCCTTCGTAAAATTAAATACTCGGTTACCATCCCGCGATTAAAACAACACAGGCACTACCCAATACGCCAGCGCAAAAAGTAATCCCACAGCAATGAAGTTTAGCACCACGCCTATTCTTGCCATTTGGTCAACGCGCACGTGACCGCTAGCGAATACGATGGCATTAGGAGGCGTCGCCATAGGGAGCATAAAGGCGCAACTCGAAGCTAGCGTGACGGGAACGACCATCTGGAGCATCGGGACATCCATTCCTATGGCAATACCCACTACGAGCGGGACTAAAATCGTGACCAATGCCACGTTGCTCATCAGTTCGGTCATAAATAACATTAAGAAAATAAGCACTGCGGTCACGACCCAGATACTCCAGTTTTCTTGTGACGAAATATAATTCCCGATCATATCGATAAACCCAGAATCTGCAAGTCCCGAGGCGAGCGCCAGCCCACCACCAAAAAGCACTAAAATCCCCCAAGGCAATCGCGAAGTATCTTCCCAATTGAGCGGAAAATCACCCTTCTTAAAATCCGTAGGAACCGTAAACATTAAAAGAGCCGAAATCACACTAATGGTCGTATCTGTAAGTGCGATGTCTGGCAGTAATAGATTGAGTTGCGAGCGCAACATCCAAGCAACGGCGGTCATCAGGAAAATGGTCAAAACAATCTTTTCACTTTTAGAAATGGCTCCTAGTTTATCCAGCTCGCCCTGAATGATGCCTTCAGATTTTCCTATGATTCCCAAACGGTTTGGAAAGAAAACGCGGGTGATGATAAAATAGGTTATCGCCATCAACACAATAGCAAACGGCACACCCATTTTCATCCACTGAAAAAAGCCTATATCCACATTATAGGTTTCGTTAAGAAAGGCCAGCATTACCGAGTTGGGAGGTGTGCCTATGAGGGTTGCTACGCCACCTATGTTTGCACCAAAAGCGATACCCAGCATAATACTCAAGGCAAAATTTCGGTCGTTTTTTGTAAATCCATCTGCATCGTCTATAAGCAACTGTATGACCGAAACGGCAATGGGAAGCATCACCACGGTGCTTGCCGTATTTGAAATCCACATACTCATCAGTCCTGTGGCAATCATAAAGCCTAAGATGATTCCGTTTGCTTTGGTGCCCGTGATTTTGAGAATGGAAAGCGCGATGCGCCTGTGCAATTGTACTTTCTCAAGTGCTAGGGCGATTACGAATCCGCCAAAAAAGAGATACACTATCGGATTTGCATAATTACTCGCCACACTTTTAATATCTCCAATGCCTAAAAGTGGAAAAATCGCCAGCGGAATAAGCGCCGTCACCGAAATAGAAACCGCTTCCGTGATCCACCACACAATCATCCACAGCGCTACAGCGATAACCGTATCAATTTTTTCTGTGACAAGGTCAAAAGGCAATAACAAGATGAAAACACACAAAAGCGGACCGAGGATAAATCCTAGCTTTTTGACAAGAGTAAATTGTTTCATAAGGACTAAAATACGTTAAAAATCTCCTAAATGTTAAAATCACCATACGATACATTTTAACACTCCCGTTACATTAACACAATCACACCTCCCGAAATTCTATTTCGACCCATTTTTTATTAATTCGTTGAGAATGAGCTATATTTTAGCTAAATTCCTGACACCCAAAATTCACTGTTTTCAGCCTGTTTTATCGTGGGCTCTATGGATAATTTTGGAACAAAACCATCATCATTATGCGTACAAACCATCTGCTCGCCGTTCTCATTGCATTCCTAATTCTAGTTTCTTGTAAAAAAGATCCGCAACCCACGGACAATCTATTTAAATTCAAAGACTACATTTCTTACACCACTTCGGGGAGAAAATCGGTTTCCAGCCCTATTAAAATTGAGTTGGCAAAAGCTCTCACACAGTTTGAACTGGACCAAGAAATTCCCAGCGACATCATAAAGATAAAACCCAGTCTGGACGGGAAACTCACGGTGAGAAATCAGCGATTGCTGGAGTTTTTGCCTTCTGAGCCTATGGAGGCAGACACGGAATACGAGGTCACTGTGTTTCTTGATAAGCTATACGATGATGTGGAAAAAGGGATGGAAAAATTTCAGTTTACCTTTAAGACCATAACGCCCGATTTTAAGGTGAACCTTCAAGCATTGCAGTCCTACAGCAAGGAATACAATTATGTAGAAGGACAGATTGAGGCGAGTGATGATATCGCTTTCGCGAAAGCGAAAAAACTCATAAACGCAACGCTAAATGGAAAACCACTTACCATAAAATGGCCCAATGCCCAAACAGCTTCAGTTTCAAATTCGATTTCAAGTTCAAATTCAACTTCACGTTCAAGATTCCATCCCTTCCGAATAGACAGTATCCCGCGCGCCGAAGATGATACAGCTATTAAGATTGAATGGAATGGTGATGCTATAGGTGCGGATGATACTCAGGGAGAGAACACTTTAAAAATCCCTGGTCGCAATAACTTTTCTATTGTGGGCATAGACCAAACCCGCGGAGCAAATGCCTCTCTCGCCATCAATTTTTCTGATCCGCTCAAGGAAAAGCAAAATTTTGCCGGACTCGTGACCGTACAACGTGGGGGGAACCTTCGTTTTGAAGTAAATGGAAACGTCCTAAATGTCTATCCAGAAAATAGAATCGTAGGCAACTCCCTCGTCGAAGTTTTTCAAGGTATTCAGAGTAACGACAGTTATAAACTCAAAAATCAGTTTGCAGAGACGATTTCCTTTGAGCAATTAAAACCAGCAGTAAAGGCAATTACAAACGGAGTGATTTTACCTAACAGCGCAAGTACGCCTTACTATTTTGAGGCGATTAACCTGAGTCACGTAGATGTGCGCATCATAAAGATTTATGAAAACAATGTGCTGGAATATCTTCAGAACGGCCAACTCAACGACCAGTCCACCTACAATCTTAAGCGCGTGGGCCGTCGCATTGCTAAAAAGACGATAAGTATTGCGGGTAAAAACGACCTTGACACCGGTCGATGGAAAGCCCACGGCATAGACCTTTCCAGTATTTTTAAGGCAGACCCAGGTGCTTTGTACCGTATCGAGATAAGTTTTAAGCCAGCATATGCCATTTATGAATGTACGGAGGACACTTCTGGAAACGTAGATGAAGATTACTACGACGACTATTATGAGGAGGATTATTACAACACTTCCTACACAGAAGCCGAAAGCGCAGATGAGGACCAACGCGAGGAACAATATTGGGATAACCGTATATATAATTGGCGTCGTCAAGTATACAATTGGAAGCAAGAAGAAAACCCCTGCCATCCAGCCTATTATCAAGAAAATAAATTCATAAATAGTAACCTACTGGGCTCAGACCTAGGGGTAATTGTGAAGAAGGGAAAAGATAACAGCTATGTTTTTGCCGTGGCAGATATCGTAACGACTACTCCCGAAGCAAACACAAAAATCACACTCTACAATTACCAAAAGCAACCCATAGAAACCATCACTACAGATGCGACAGGAATTGCGAAAGTTGCTCCAAAAGGCTTCCCTGTTTTTGCCGTAGCCGTTAAAAATAAGAACTACGCTTATCTAAAACTTGAGGACGGAAATAGCCTCTCGATGAGTAAATTCGACATTTCAGGTAATCAACTAGAGAAAGGCCTAAAAGGTTTCTCCTACACAGAACGTGGGGTACACCGGCCTGGCGACACGATTTACTACACCTTCGTCCTAAACGATAAAGAAAACCCCCTCCCCAAAGACCACCCCGTAAAACTAGAAGTCACAGACGCGCGAGGAAAATTGATGTACAGAAAAGTGCAAACAAGCCAAGTTGCGAGCAACGCGAAGCAACCTCTTGGACAAAGCAACTCCCAAACCAAAAATGCCATTACACGCAAGAGTGGTTCTCCCCTCCCCTCGGGAGGGGCTGGGGGAGGGATTAACAACTTCTACCACTTCCCAATCCCCACAACCCAAACCTCCCCCACTGGAAACTACAACGCCACAGTTTCCGTAGGAGGAGCCACCTTCTACAAATCCCTAAAAGTAGAAACCATAAAACCCAATAGACTCAAAGTCAACCTAGACTTTGAAGATGAAATTCTCGATGCGAGCAGTAATCTTACAGGTACTGCAACGGTAAACTGGCTTCACGGCGCACCTGCGCGCAATCTCAAGATTAAGACAGATGCCACCATACGCAGTTCGTCAAGCGGGTTTGCAAACTTCTCGGGGTATCACTTTTATGACCCTATCCGAAGTTTTAATGAAGTAGAAATCAACATCCTTGACGGAAAACTGAATAATGAAGGCGTTACCATCATTAACAAAAAACTAGATTTGAGCAAGCGCGCTCCGGGAATGCTCAGGGCTACCTTTGTGACTAAAGCTTATGAGGGTGGTGGAGACTTTTCGCTAGATGTGGTGAGTAAGGATGTTGCGCCCTTTGACCATTTTGTAGGACTGCGCTCCCCAAAAAGTCGTGCTTATGGAAGTTACTATACTGATGAGAATACCGAGTTTGACCTTGTAACCACAGATGCCAGAGGAAACGCAAAAGGCAACAGAAAACTTCAAGTAAAAATATATAAAATGTCCTGGCGCTGGTGGTGGAACCGCTCCCGCGATAATTATTCCAGCTACGAGACGGGAACCGTGCACACGCCCGTAAGCGACTTTACAGTAACCACTGGTACTAATGGAAAAGCCAACTTTAATGTAAATATCCCAGAGAATGAAAGTGGACGATATCTCATTCGAGTGATTGACCCAGAAAGTGGACACGCCACCGGACGTATCGCTTACTTCTACCGCAACTGGAGCGGACTCCAGAGCGACCCTGAAAGTGCAAAAATGCTCGTTTTCTCAGCAGATAAAGAGAAGTACAATGTGGGCGATAAGGCGGTGGTCAAATTTCCGTCAAGTTCCGCGGGGCGGGCGCTGGTGAGTATCGAGACCGGCACAAAAGTATTGAATAGTTATTGGGTAGATGCTCAACAGGGAGAGACCGCGGTCACCATTCCTATTGACAGCAAAATGGCACCTAATGTATATGTAAATATTTCCCTCCTACAACCACACGAGCAGTCTAAAAATGACTTACCCATAAGATTGTATGGCGTCATACCGATTCTGGTAGAGGACACAAATACGGTGCTCAATCCGCAGATTGTGATGCCTGACGTACTGAAACCTGAAGAATCATACACCGTAAAGGTGAGCGAAAAAAATGCCAAGTCAATGACCTACACCATCGCCGTGGTTGATGAAGGATTGCTGGACCTCACGCGTTTTAAAACGCCATCCATTCACAAGCATTTTTACAGTCGGGAAGCCCTAGGCGTCAAGTCTTTTGACCTCTACGATTATGTCATCGGTGCCTACTCTGGTAGTGTCGAGAACATTTATGCCATAGGTGGAGGCGACGCGGGCGCGGGCGCTAAAAATCGGAAAGCAGAGCGTTTCAAGCCTGTGGTTACGTTTTTAGGTCCTTTCGCTTTAAGCGAAAATGAAACCCAAACACACACCCTCCAGATGCCCAACTATGTAGGCTCCGTAAAGACAATGGTCGTTGCGGGAGACCATACAAAAAGCGCCTACGGAACGGCCGAAAAAGCAACTCCTGTGCGCAAACCGTTAATGGTATTAGGTTCGCTTCCGCGAAAATTGTCTCCAGGGGAACACGTGACCTTGCCTGTCACCATTTTTGCGATGGAAGACAACATCAAACAAGCCAAAATCACCGTAAAAACCTCCGAAGCTTTTAAAGCCAGTGACGGCAACGTGAAGACGGTCAATTTCACGAAAGTGGGAGAAAAAATTGTTCCTTTTGAGTTTGATATGCAAGGTGCCACGGGCATCCAAACCCTGCAAATCATCGCCGAAGGTCACGGAGAACGTGCCACCTACGAGGTCGAAATAGACGTAGAAAACCCGAACCCTATCACCCAAAAAGTAACCGATTACGAGCTCAAGGCAAATGGTAGTCTGAAGGTGGATTACAGCACCTTTGGCGTAACAGGAACTAATGGAAGTGCGCTGGAATTCAGCACCCTACCGCCTATGGATTTTTCAAAGCGTTTGCAATATCTCATCCGCTATCCTCACGGGTGTGTGGAGCAAACGACCTCTGGCGTGTTCCCGCAATTGTTTATGGATGATATTTTTGATTTGACCTATGAGCAAAAGCGCGAGGCACAAGAAAACATCAAAAATGGTATCACCCGTCTGGGCAGGTTCCAGAATGCAGACGGCGGGCTGGGCTACTGGCAGGGCGAGTCGCGAGCAGATGTTTGGGGGACGACATATGCCGGACATTTTATGATAGAAGCCCAGAAAAAGGGCTATGCGCTACCGCTTACATTTATGAGTAATTGGCTACGTTTCCAGAAAAAGCAGGCACGAGAATGGCGGGCGGGACAGTATCGTTATAACTCAACGCTCATCCAGGCATATAGACTTTATACACTCGCGCTCGCTGGGCAACCTGACCTTGCTTCTATGAACCGCTTACGCGAAAACAGTGATCTGAGTAATGAAAGCAAATGGCGTCTTGCGGGAGCTTATGCACTAGCCGGTCAAGAGAAAGTAGCGCGCGAACTTTCAAGCACGGCAAACATAGACTTTAGACCGAATAATTATGACTACCACACCTATGGTTCAGTGTTTAGAAATCGAGCGATGGCACTGGAAACGATGGTCGTGCTCAATGACCCGAAGCAGAAGGATTTGGCCATTTCCATAGCCAAAGACTTATCATCTTCAGGATGGTACAGCACTCAAGAAACCAGTTTTGCATTGCTCGCAATGGCTAAGATGGTGGTTGAAAACGGAGGCAAAGCAATGCAGTTGAGCTATGTAAAAAACGGTAAGGAAGTTACTATAAATACACCACAGACCATTGCGCTGAGAGATTTAGAAACACAAGAAGGCAGTAATTCCATCACGCTCAATAATGCAAAGGAAAATCTTGTCTTCGTTCGCCTTGTACAAAGCGGGAAACTCCCTCTAGGTCAAGAACTCGCCGAACGTAAAAACCTGACCGTGACCACAGCATTTGTGGATGGTGCTGGAAATGCAATTTCGGTGAATAAATTGCGTCAAGGAGAAGAGTTTGAAGCCAGAATAACGGTAAGCAACAACAGCAAGGACTTTGTAGATAACGTCGCCCTCACCCAAATCTTCCCCAGCGGTTGGGAAATCGTAAACACCCGCTTCACCGAAGCAGACGGTGGCACCGAAGGAAGTGCAAGATATACCGACATACGAGACGACCGTGTAAACTTTTATTTTGATATGAAAAAAGCCAGTACACAAGTCTTTACGGTACGACTCAATGCCAGCTATCTGGGAAAATATTATTTACCCGGAACGCAGGTCGAGGCGATGTATGACAATAATTATTATGCAAGGAATAAAGGGAAGTGGGTTGAGATTGAGAAGTAAACCCGCCCCGCCAAAGCGAAGCTTTGCCACCCCGTGTCTTCCTCTCGTTCGTGCCTCTCTCGTCGGAGACAGGTCAGAGTGGGGAGCCATTATTCCTGAGATTAAAAATCTCGTAATATGTAACAAAGCTTAAATGAATTATTAATGGCTCCTTCCCCAGACTTGCCTCCGACGAATGTTGTAATCTGAGAGTGAGGTACGAACGACAGATTATATAAATGAGAGGAAGTCACAAAGGTGGCGATTTCGGCGCGATAGCAGAGAAATTGACGGAAGGGGTAGAAAAGCCCCAAGCTCAAAAACAAAAAAACTTGAAAAAACAACACATCATAAAAACCTTAAAATCTCACAAAATCAAACTGACGGTTTTGTGCGGATTTCTTTTGTACTGGTTTTTTTGTTTGCCCTCTCAAGTTTTTAAAGATCCGCACGCAACGGTAGTTGAGAGTGCAGAAGGTGACCTGCTGGGCGCTCATATAGCCCGGGATGGGCAATGGCGATTTCCTGCATTGGACAGTGTTCCTGAGAAGTTTGAGAAGTGTATTTTACTTTTTGAAGACGAGTATTTCTACCAGCATTTTGGCTTTAATCCTGTGGCGATGGGAAAGGCAATGTATGGTAACATCACCACTGATAAACGCCGTGGTGGGAGCACGATTACACAACAGGTCATCAGGCTTTCGCGAAAGGGAAAAGAGCGCTCCTACACCGAAAAGCTCATAGAGATCATCAAAGCTACTCGTCTCGAGGCAGGATACTCCAAAGCCGAAATTCTAAATATGTATGCAACCTACGCGCCCTTTGGCGGGAATGTGGTAGGGCTGGAAACGGCTTCTTGGCGCTATTTTGGGCTCCCTGCAGAACGTCTCAGTTGGGGACAGATGGCATCGCTGGCGGTATTACCTAACAATCCGAGTATGGTGCGACCGGGAAAAAATGAGGTTACGCTTTCGCGAAAGCGTAATGATCTTCTTAAAAAACTTTGGGAAACAGGTGAAATAGACGAAATAACTTATGAGCTTGCATTGCTCGAAGAATTACCAGGCAAACCGTATCCACTACCGCAAATAGCTCCGCATCTTGTAGAGCGCATCCGTGCTAATTCTGAAGGAAAACGAGTCAAAACAACAATTAAAACTCGTGTACAAAGAGATTTGAACCGGCTGGCAAAAGAGCATTACGGACAACTCAAACAAAACGAGATTTACAATCTCGCCATAGTTGTGATGGATGTGAAAATCAAAGAAGTTTTGGGGTATGTAGGCAACGCGCCCACAGATGTCGCCCATCAAAAAGATGTGGATATCATCACAAAATCGCGCAGTACAGGAAGCACGTTGAAGCCTTTTCTGTATGCAGGAATGCTGGACGAAGGACTTTTGTTACCCAATACGCTGGTGGCAGATATTCCTACGAGCATTAATGATTATCAACCGCAGAATTTTGATAATGAATATAATGGTGCCGTTCCCGCAGGAAAAGCGCTTGCTAGATCTCTCAATGTACCTGCGGTGCGTATGCTCAGGCAGTACGGACTGGATAAATATTATAGGAATTTAAAGGATATACAACTAGGAGGTATAGATAAACCTGCAGGTCATTACGGGCTCGCAATGGTACTAGGTGGTGCAGAAAGTAGTCTTTGGGAGCTTACTAAAACCTACGCAGGACTGGCGCATACCTTAAATGGATTTAATCAATCGTCAAGCGAGTACGTAGCAGATGCTTTTGAGGGGTATTCTGTTTTTAATTCGGAATCCAGAATTCAGAATTCAGAATTAATCAAGGAACCCGAAGTGTTTTCGGCAGGGGCGATTTATAGTACGCTGGAAACCCTGCGAACAGTTAATAGACCTAGTGGAGAGGAGAATTGGCAATTTTATGAAGATGCTCAACCTGTAGCTTGGAAAACGGGGACGAGTTTTGGATTTAAAGATGCGTGGGCTCTGGGTGTTACTCCACAGTATGCTATTGGTGTTTGGGTGGGTAATGCAGATGGTGAAGGGAGACCGGGGATAACGGGGATACAGGCTTCTGCGCCCTTGTTTTTTGATGTGTTGCGCATTTTGCCCACGGATGGAAAATGGTTTGAACGACCGTATGATGACCTTATCACCCTAAAAACTTGTACAAAAAGCGGACAAAAAGCGAGTCTCTTATGTCCCGACACCCTCGAGCAATGGGCACCCATCTCTGGCGAAAACACGCATAGCTGTCAGTTCCACGAACAGGTATATGTCACAACTTCTGGCAACTACCGTGTAAATTCAGATTGCTATGACTTGGACAAAATGATTTCTACAGTTCGTTTCAGTCTGCCTCCTTCAATGGAATATTACTACGCCCAGAAACATCCCGATTACAAAGAACTCCCGCCGTGGCATCCCGATTGTAGTGTGACGGGAGAGATGCCTATGGCTTTTATCTATCCCAAAAATAATGAAGGAGTTATTTTGCCTAAAAATTTTGATGCATCTGTAAACGAAGTCATCTTCAAAATCGCCCACCGCAATCCAGAGACTAAATTATTCTGGTATCTTGACGGGACTTTTATAGGAAGCACAGAAGACTTTCACGAACTGGCCGTTGCACCTAACATAGGCACCTATCTTCTCACTGTGGTGGATGCAGAGGGTAACGAAATGAAGGAAAATATTAAAATCTCTAGAGGATGATGTAAAATTGTCGTTATATTTAAGACAAAATTCATATCTTTGTGTAAAGACAGAGAGTTATGCGATACGATACAGAAATATCCGAAGAAAAAGGTCTCATTCCCCAGTTGGTTTCAGGAAGTGATGTCACGCCGGAGCAGTCAGCTGTGTTAGAACCGGCAATGCTTTATGAGGGGTATCAGCTAGATGACTCCTCTATCTTAAAACTTGTACACGTTTCTAGAGAGGGATTACCATATAAAAAATTTAAGATTGCAGAGAGTGCTTTTAATCTTTCAAAAAAACAACTCGCCGATATATTACATATATCAGACCGTACGATAGACCGCATACATAAGGAAAAAAAACGCCTCACCACCAGTCAGACAGAAAAGGTGCTCGAGCTGTCACTTCTCTATGAGCAAGGTTGGGAAGTTTTTGGCGACAGGAGTGCTTTCAGAAAATGGTTAGAGCGTCCCCGATATGCCTTGGGTGATAAAACACCACTATCGCTTCTTGATACAAATTATGGCATCCAGACTGTAAAAACCCTTCTTGGACGTATAGAACACGGCATTCCTGCGTAATATGAAAGTGTATAGAGTTGTCCCTCCTCGTTATGCATCAGATTTAAGCGGTGAGGGCGCGCGAAAATGGGGTGGAAGGTGGAATCCCAAAGGAACCGCAGTCCTCTATACCGCCGAAAATTCATCGCTGGCATTACTTGAAAAACTGGTACATACGGATGTAGATTTGCTCAGGGCTCCACAGCGATTACTCACTATTGAGATACCTGACCATTTTAAAATCAAGACTATAAATACTACCGATTTACCTAAGCAATGGCAACTGCCTTTACACTACAAGATGTTACAGCATCTTATGCTCACTTATTTTAAAGAAGGGTTTCACGGCATCAGCGTACCGTCTGCCATAAATAGTAAAGATGCGGTTTTGGTTTTTGATGTTTCCCATACAGATTACCATCAGATAGAAATCATAGAGACTGAGCCTGTATTTTTTGATACGAGACTCATCAAAGGTGACTAACGCAAGGGATATCCTTTCCCTGCCCACCACGGTTTGATTTCTATGGCAAGTCTTCCTGCTTTTACCATTGGGTCTAGGTTTGCTAGGCTATCTGCCATTTTTAGAGTTGGCACATTGTAAATGGTTATTCCGCGAAGGTCGCCGTCGTCGCCAAAGGGCCCCGAAATATCTGCGTAGCCTTTTTCATACATTCTTCCTAAATGCTCCATATGTAGATTCTGAAGACTATCTGCTTGCGCATTGGGTTGGTCACGGTTAGGGCCACTCTTTAAGAATACCATAAAATATTGTTGCATAATAATGGTGTCACTCGTTGCTTCATCTACATAATCCCAGATTTCAAAACCATCGGCTTTGAGTTGAGCGATTTGTTGGGCTTTAGAGATTGTAGTTTCCTCTTCAACCCAAACATTTGCTGGTTCGGTGTTGTATTGACAGCTTACTGCTAAGAATGTAATAAGAAGTATGTAAAGTGTCTTCATCATATTATTTATATAATCTTTGTTCAGTTAATCTTCATACGGTAGTTCTCGAAAGCACAGCTTACCACAAAGAAAAGGGTTTTAAACTCAATTGCGAATTGTAATACTTATTCTCTCCTGTGACTTCGGCACCTAGCCAAGAAGGTTTTATGAAGTCCTCCTCTTCGGTTGCTAACTCGATTTCGGCGATGGTGAGGCCTTGGTTTGCACCGTAAAATTCGTCTATTTCCCAAACGTGTTTGCCAGCTTTTACTTCGTAGCGGGTTTTGTCTATGATGCCTGGTAAACATAATGTGAGTAGGGTTTCCGCTTTCGCGAAAGCGATTTCCTCCTCCACCTCAACTCTTGTAGTTCCGCTCACGTTTGATTTTCCTTTTATAGTGAGATAGGCTTTTTTTCCTCTGGTGCGCACTCTTACAGTGCGTGCTGGGTCGGTACTGAGGTAACCTTGTCTGATGCGCGTGCTGGTGTGGGCTCCCAGTTTAAAAGCATCTGAATTAACCAAAAATTTACGTTCTATCTCATGCATATGAACAGTCCTTTACCAGATTCTTTAGATTTAATTAATACGCCACGGCGGATTCTTACGATTGTCTCCTGCAAAATAAAGAATTATCTGGTTTCCGTCGGGGTCATTGAGCCTTGCTTCTCGCCAAAGCCACGATTGGTCCTTAGGGAGTAGGTCAAAGGTGAGTCCGCTTTCGCGAAAGCGTAACACATCTTCATCCAGCGTTTCCGTTTCAAAATAGATACTTATGCCGTCACCTTCAGATAATTTATCAACCAAATGAACCGAAAACGTCGCATCGCCATCGGGACATTCGAAGCGAGCGTAGCGCGGTAGGGCATCTACAATGAGTTTTAAGCCCAAAGTTTTGTAAAAAGCAACCGACTTTTCTAGGTCAAGGGATGGGACGGTTATTTGGTTAAGATTCATTTGTTTGTGCGTGCCACGGCGGAACAATGTCTGCCGAAAGTTTCTGGTATAAAATTACGTGATTTCCGTCTGGGTCTGTGAGTTTAAGTTCTTTTCCTCCCCAATCTTTTATGACGCTTATTTCGTTAGCGCTTTCGCGAAAGCGTAATTCTATTTTTTCAATATCGCTTGTCTCAAAATACACTTTAACCTCATAATCAGGTCGCTTTTCATTGTAGTATGCCGTAAAAATCACCTGGTGTTCGAGGTTTTCAAAATGTGCGTGATGCCGTGGCTCGTGTTCGATGAGTTGCATCCCAAGCGCCGTGTAAAATGATATGGACACATCGAGATTTTTAGACGGGATGGTGATATGTTCAAACTCGGTAGGCAAGGCTAAGGGACTTGATTTCTTGGTTTTCGATGTTGGGGTGGTCTTCGGGACTTTTAGCGAGTTGTGCCATTGCTCTGGCGATATCCTCGGCTTGGGTAGATTTCCATTTTTTGAGCGGGCCTACCATAAAAAAGTCCATCACAGCCATCATTCTTTTAAGCCATTTTTCTCCTTTTCGGTCATCATCTGGGCGACCGTTGATAAAGGCGGGTTTTATGATAAAAGTATTTGTAATTCCAACCTTTAAAAGATCACGTTCCATTTCTCCTTTGGTTCGCACATAGAAAAACGGACTCTTGGCCGAAGTTCCCATAGAGGAAACGACCATATAGATTTTGATACCGTTTGCTTTGGCAAGTTGCGCAGTATTGATGGGAATGCCATAATCTATGGCGTGGTACTTTTCTTTGTCTGGTGTTTTTGCTTTGGTCGTCCCAATGCAACAAAAGACAACGTCACCCGTAAAATGCTCTTCAAACGTAGAAACGTCCAGCAGATTACAGATGATTTCTTCCACCTTTTCGTGTTTAAAATGTGTAGGACGACGGGTGAGGATTTTTACTTTCGCGAAAGCGGAATCTTTTAACAGTAACTCCGTGAGAAGTCCGCCAGTGAGTCCGGTGGCGCCTAGGATGATTGCGGTTTTCTTATTTGAGGGTGAGGTCATTTGGGTCATTTCTACTTGGGAAGAATGATAAAATATCTATCGTTCGGTCTGAGTTTATGCGATAGTATATTTTGTTAAGCTTTAGGACGACGGCACGTCGTATGTCTTCAGCCTCGTCTGCTACTTGAAAAATATGAGGGTTTTGCTCTAGTAAATCAAGTGTTTTTTCGACTTCTAGTGCTAATCTCATAACAATTTCTGAAGTCCAATACAGTTCCAGATCGCTAAGCGTGTCGTGATAATCTTCTAACGCTTGTGGGAGCCAAATAACCTTATAAAAATCGCTCATAAACTTTGCGAGCTTCTTCTCTAGAAATTCCTAATCCTTCATTTGCTTGAGCGAGACCAATTTTGATTTTATGCCATTCGGCATCAGAGATTCTTGGTTCAAAGATGGTTGATTCCTCCTTCAGTCGGTTATCTGTATCAATGGCTATTTGCTCTTCAATAGCCAGAGCCACATCCTTGAGTTGTTTTTTTCTATTTTCGGATTCATCTGCCATACCCAAATATACAAATTATTTTACCGCGCTTCGTACCTTGTAACCGTGCAAGAAACCCTTCACATACGCAAGATTATCCACGTAGATATGGACGCGTTTTACGCGTCTGTAGAGCAACTGGACAATCCCGACTTACGTGGGAAACCTATTGCTGTGGGTGGTGGTGGAGAGCGTGGGGTAGTGAGCGCAGCGAGTTATGAGGCGCGTAAATACGGAGTACGTAGTGCGATGGCGGGTGCGCTTGCGCGAAAACTTTGCCCTGACCTCATTTTTGTGCGAACCAACTTTGAGCGTTACCGCCAAGTCTCAGACCAGATACGCGCTGTCTTCTATGAATTTACTGATTTAGTCGAGCCCTTATCATTAGATGAAGCTTATCTGGACGTTACCGAAAATAAAGTCGGTATGCCTAGTGCTACGGTTATAGCGTCTTGGGTACGCCAACGCATTAAAGAAGAAACAGGTCTCAATGCCAGCGCGGGAATAAGCATTAATAAATTTATCGCCAAAGTTGCTAGCGACATCAATAAACCGAACGGTCAGAAAACCATACCTCCAGAAGAGGTGATTGAATTTCTGGAACAGTTAGATATCCGTAAATTTTACGGGATAGGTAAAAAGACTGCAGAGAAAATGTACCTCAAAGGCATTTTTACCGGAATGGATTTAAAAAGCAAAACTAAGGAGTGGCTTGGTGAGAACTTTGGAAAAAGCGGGGTTTATTATTATGATATCGTACGTGGCATCCAGCACAGTCAGGTAAAACCCAACCGAATCAGGAAATCCCTCGCCGCCGAAAGGACCTTTAGAGAAAATATCACTTCTGAGATTTTTATGCTGGAGAAGCTAGACCACATCGCCGAAGAAGTCGCTCGCCGACTTGCAAAAAGCGAAGTGGCTGGAAAGACCATTACGCTAAAAATCAAATATTCAGATTTTACACTTAAAACCAGGTCTAAAACGCTAGATTATTATGTTCGGTCGAAGGATGTGATTTTAGAAACGGCAAAAGACTTATTGTATCAAGAGAAGATGGAGAATAGTGTTCGGCTCCTAGGGATTTCCCTTTCAAATCTCAATACGGAGGATAAGAAAAAAGAAAAATCTAAAAAGGAAAAACCCATTGACGTGCAAGTAAAGTTTGAATTTTAGGTGCTACGTTTTTGGGTTACGCTTTCGCGAAAGCGTACTATTATTTATTAAAAAGGCATACAGCACCTAAATTTTAAGAACAACCTAAACTTCTGAATTTTTAAAATTTGCGATTATTTTACGTTATTAATCTGCAACTTTGCGCTTTCTAAATGTTGCTATGCAAAACAGTAGTCTTAAGTGGATTTACCTCATTGTTCTTTCGGTTATTTGGGGAAGTTCATTTATTTTGATTAAGAAAGGGCTCGTAGGACTAACTCCCTTGCAACTAGGTGCTTTACGAATTCTTTTCTCTGCAGCTGTTCTGGGTATCGCTGGCTGGAAAAGTCTTAAAACAATCAAGAAACAAGAGTGGAAATGGGTGCTCATTTCTGGTATTTTGGGAACTGGAATCCCCGTATTCTTATTTGCTTATGCAGAAACCGAAATAGATAGTGCCATTGCCGCAATTCTCAACTCTAGTGTTCCTCTTTTGGCTTTTATATTTGGTATTCTATTTTTTGGAGCACGGTTTATTAAACAACAGTTTCTTGGCGTGCTTCTTGGGCTTGCTGGAGCCGTAGCTCTAATTCTCATAGGTGCAAGAGTCAACCCTGATCAAAACTACTATTACGCCTTACTGGTTATTGCGGCGGCCTGTCTTTACGCTATAAATGTAAATATTATAAAGCGCCATCTTCAAGATGTAAGCGCGATGGCTATCGCACTAGGGAATTTTCTTTTTCTTATCATTCCCGCACTCGGCATTCTTTTTTCAACAGATTTTTTTGAATTGCCACTTGGTACAGATTCGACTTTACAAACCTCGATTGGGTATATACTGATTCTCTCAATTTTTGGGACGGCTGCGGCAAAGGTGATGTTCAATAAACTCGTCCAGATAAGTGATCCAGTATTTGCTTCCTCTGTCACCTATCTTATGCCTATCGTGTCTGTTACATGGGGCTTACTGGATGGAGAAATCTTTACATTCCTACAATTCCTTGCTGCACTGATTATAATCACGGGGGTTTACTTAGGAAATAGAAGTAAAAAAGCAAGAAGTTGATTTCTCAGCTCCTTGCTTTTTATACGTTAATTCTTTTTACAAACATAGGTCATAAGGTTCAAGACTGCGCCCGAACAGAAACCAGTTTGTTAATTCAAAAACTGAATATCGCCTTCATCCAAATCTAGGTTAAACAACAGGGTGTCAAAATCTTCATAATTTTCAAATGAAGCGCCACGAACCAAATCTGCTGGAATAATAGCGATACGTATAGGCACATTTGTTGTGCTTTCATCGTCCAATGTAGACAGGTCGCTATCTCCTATAATTTGTAATTGTACGGTATTAATATCGTGGTCAAAAACATATTGATACTCTCCAAATTCATCAAAAATACTAACCGGCATTAGCGTAAATATCCCAGGAGAAATTTCCAGATATGTTAAAAACACATCCCCATCTATAGTACCATTAAAGCTGAACACTTGAGAAATCCAAACATTATTTGGAGCATCGTAGTTAAACGTCGCACTTTCTTCAAATACAGAAGGGAGCGGTGCATCTTGCCCGTCCTGCCCATCTAACCCGTCAAAACCTGGGGGTCCGGCTGGTCCTTCACAGGCAGTTAAAAATAGTAGTAAGATTGAGCATATTGTAAGTAGTTTTTTCATTTTTTAAATTTTGAGTTAAACATTGGTTTATCTCTAACGCAATTTTCATACCTAAATTACTCTTTGGAGAATTGGAATGGGGATAAGTACACTTTTACGATACGCTAAAACGATTTTTACAAAACACCTAAAATAAAAGCGACACCCATTTATTAGGTGTCGCTTTGTTATAATATGAATCTCAATTTTTATCCCAATGGTGGTTGACCGTCCATAATCTCTTTACTAGCGTACTCCTCAAACTTCTTGAAGTTTTCTTTGAATGATTTGGCCAGTTTATGAGCAGTTTCATAATAACCCTTATCGTTATTCCAAGTCGCTCTAGGAGAAAGCACATCTGTAGGTACTCCAGGACACGTTCTAGGTTGCGCCACTCCAAATACCGAATGTATGTGGTAGTTCTCGTGAGAGATTTCTTGAGGAAGCTCGCCGTTCATCGCAGCGCTTATCATCGCTCTTGTGTATTTTAACTTCATACGTGATCCGACACCATAAGGACCACCTGTCCATCCTGTATTAATAAGCCATACGTTTACGCCCGCTTCTTGCATTTTCTTACTGAGCATCTCTGCATACTTTGTAGGGTGCAATGGCATAAACGGTGCTCCAAAACACGCCGAAAACGATGGTTGCGGCTCTGTAACTCCAGCCTCTGTACCCGCAACCTTAGCAGTATAGCCACTTATGAAGTGATATGCCGCCTGTCCCGGTGAAAGTTTAGATATAGGAGGTAAAACACCAAAAGCATCTGCCGTTAGAAAGAAAATATTCTTAGGGTTTTTACCTACAGATGGCTCCTTTATATTATTAATGTGATCTATCGGGTAACTAACTCTGGTGTTTTGAGTAATTGATGTATCTGCAAAATTTACGTCTCCTTTCTCATCGAGAACTACATTCTCAAGAATTGCTCCTGGTTTTATAGCCTTGTAAATGTCTGGTTCATTTTCCTCTGAGAGGTTGATGACCTTTGCATAGCAACCTCCTTCGAAGTTAAAGATGGTATTTTCCTTTGTCCAGCCGTGCTCATCATCTCCTATTAGCTTACGATCTGGATCTGCAGAGAGTGTTGTTTTCCCTGTCCCAGAAAGCCCAAAGAAAATAGCTGTTTCTCCATTTTCGCCCACGTTTGCACTACAATGCATAGGCATTGTTTCCTTTTCAACGGGAAGGATGAAATTAAGCGCAGAAAAGATTCCCTTTTTTATTTCGCCTGTGTAACCCGTCCCACCTATAATGATAGTTTTTTCGGTAAACGAAAGGATGGCAAAGTTACTCTGGCGCGTTCCGTCCACTTCTGGGTCTGCCATAAAACCTGGGGCATTCAGGATGGTCCACTCTGGAGAGAAGTTTTCTAGTTCTTCTTCGGTAGGACGTAGGAACATATTGTAGGCAAACATATTAGACCACGGATATTCGTTTATTACACGAATGTTCAGTCTGTATTTATCGTCCGCACAGGCATAACTGTCTCTCACGTATATTTCCTTGTTTGAGAGATAGTCTGTTACCTTGGTTTTTAATTTTGCGAAAGCGTCCGGCTCAAAAGGGATATTTATATTTCCCCACCATACTTTATCTTCTGTTTTTTGATCTCTTACAATAAACCTATCCAGCGGTGAGCGCCCTGTAAATTTTCCAGTATTTACAGCAAGAGCGCCACTAGAAGCTGTTTTTCCCATTTCATTATTTACAGTAATCTCGTGCAACTCTTGCGGGGACAATTGATAATGAACTGTTGCATTATCAATCCCGTAGGGTTTTAACGAAATCGTTTTCGTAACTTGGGTGTAAGAAGCCATAAAAAGATGTTTTGTTGTGTTGTTTTTAAAGTGCAAAAGTAAAAAATACCTGCTAACTAAACCTTAAAATTTAGCCATTATTGCTCCCTTTAATGAACTGAACTAGAAGAACTATCCAACTTATAATTAAGAGCGCCCCGCCCAGCGGGGTAATAAGGGCGATTGTCGTAAAGTCAAAGCCCGTAAGTTCATTAGTCGCCAGCCCATAAATAGAGCCCGAAAAGAATATGACTCCTGTTACAAGGAGGATGAGAACGGTCTTTTTTGTTTTTTCGCTTAAAGCGAAAAGAGATACAAGCAACAACAATAGGGCGTGATACATTTGATACTTCACTCCAGTTTCAAAAGTAGCTATGTCTGAAGCGTCCAGTACTTTCTCAAGACCGTGAGCGCCAAAGGCTCCAATGATAACCGCGGTTAATCCAAAAATAGCTCCAGCAATTTGCAATTTTTTATTCATCGAAATTCTTTTAAATTAGGTTCCCAAAATTGTACTTTCGTCTCACAACAAATCTACAAAATACCTACCCGAATGCGTAAAGTCCTTATCATAGGTGCAGGAAAATCTGCTAGCCAACTCATAAAATACCTCCTCAATAAATCTGAAAGTGAGCAACTAGAGATTACCGTAGGTGACCTCGCCAAAGAAAATGCGCAGAAACTTGTAGGAAATCATAAAAATGGAAGCGTAATTTCTCTTGATGTTTTTGATAAAGAACAACGTCAGGAAGCCATACAAGATGCTACAATTGTGATATCTATGCTTCCCGCTCGTTTTCATATAGAGGTGGCAAGGGATTGTGTGACCTTTGGGAAATCTATGGTGACTGCTTCTTATATTTCTAAGGAAATGAAAGAACTCGATGCCGCAGTAAAAGAAAAGGGCCTTATTTTTATGAATGAGATAGGTCTAGACCCTGGAATCGATCATATGAGTGCGATGCAGGTCATAGATCGAATACGTGACAATGGAGGAAAGATGCTCTTGTTCGAGTCCTTTACAGGAGGTCTGGTCGCCCCAGAGAGTGATACTAACCTATGGAATTATAAATTTACCTGGAACCCTCGTAATGTAGTGCTAGCGGGTCAAGGAGGCGCTGCAGAATTTATTCAAGAAGGCACCTACAAGTACATTCCATATCAACGTCTTTTTAGACGGACTGAGTTTTTACAAATAGAAGGTCACGGACGTTTTGAAGGGTATGCAAACCGTAATTCATTAAAATATCGATCTGTCTATGGACTAGAAGATATTCCTACATTATATCGTGGTACAATACGTCGCGTAGGCTTCTCTAAAGCTTGGCACATTTTTGTAATGATGGGAATGACAGATGACAGCTATAAGCTTCAGGATACTGAAAATATGAGCTACCGCGATTTCTTAAACTTATTCCTACCCTACTCTCCTACCGATTCTGTAGAACTCAAATTGCGCCATTACCTCAAGATAGATCAAGATGATTTGCTCTGGGACAAACTGGTAGAGCTCGATATTTTTAATCCAGACAAGACAATAGGTATTAAAAGAGCTACACCAGCAAAAGCTTTACAACGTATCCTTGAAGATAAATGGACGCTCGCCCCAGAGGATAAAGATATGATTGTGATGTATCATAAATTTGGCTACGAACTCAATGGAGAGAAGAAACAAATAGATGCTACGATGGTAAACATAGGGAATGACCAAGTGGAAACCGCAATGGCGAGAACCGTTGGACTTCCAGTAGCAATGGCGACTTTGCGCATTTTAAACGGACAGATTACAACTTCCGGTGTGCAGCTACCTATATCTAAAGAAGTGTATGAACCTATCCTTAAGGAGCTGGAGGACTATGGGATTACTTTTAAGGAGTACCAAGTGCCTTATCTCGGGTACAATCCTGAGAATGTGGGCGGGTAATAGAGTGGAAAAACGAGAGTAGAAAGTAGAAAAAATTCGCAATCAATTCACTAGCCGAAGGTGATGACTTAAATTAATAGGAGAACTTTTGGCCTATCCTAAACTAGCTTAGAAATAAATTGTTTTGCTAGTGTGGGTGTTGCTGTTATAATGCTTTCGCGAAAGCGTGATAAAACTATTCTTCCCACTCCACAGTCTCCATTAACCTTCGTATATCATTTTTAAGATATACGGCCGCAGGATAAATACTATCGTAATTGGGCTTAACGTTAAAGTAAATAGAGCCTGTTAAAAAGTGATTTGTACTATCCGTCACATAAAATTGCGACTGCGAAGCGGCATTTCCTAGCACATCGTAAAACATTCCGTAAGCATTTTGCTGGTCATTAATGTATTTTTCTTCGGCAATGTTATCTGCTTTTCTTACGTGCTCATAAGTTAATTTCTGCGCATCTCGCAAGAGTGTCTCTATATTCCCAGTCACCTTACGGTAGGTAATAAAAAGAGAAGCATCCAGTTTAGGATAGTCTATGACCGCAGAACAGTCATCTTTAAACCTAACAGTCCCTAAGTTGTTCTTTTCAAAGGAGTAATCACAGGCTGAAGCTATTTTTTCATAAATGGGCGCGGGATATTCAAGACTTAAAAATCCTTGAGGCTTTGGTATAACATCTCCACCACAGGAACAAACTATAAGCGCAATAGCGACTATGATGAAGTGTAAATTTCTCAAGGTGTGATGGTAAATTTTATCTGTTTTATACGTTTGCGGTCTATGGCCTCTACGGTAAACGCATAATTTTGAAATTTTATTATCTCATTTTTACGCGGGAATCCTCCAGAGACCTCTAGCACAAAACCGGCAATAGTCTCTGCTTCTCCTTTTTTGTTTTCAAAACTTGTTTCATCTTCCAGTTTTGTAATACGGTAAAAATCCTTGAGAGACGTCTTACCGTCAAAAACGTAATTAAACTCATCAAGTTTTGAGTAAATCACATCTTCATCATCAAACTCGTCTGAGATATCTCCCACAATCTCCTCAATAATATCCTCTAATGATATGAGACCGCTCGTACCACCATACTCATCTACAACAATAGCAAGGTGGTTTTTCTTTTCTTTAAATTCGGCTAGTAAGTTATCTAGTTTTTTGTTTTCTGGCACGAAGAAAGGTTCTCTTACCAAGGCATTCCAATCCAATTCATTTTTATTAAGATGAGGAAGTAAATCCTTAACATATAGTATACCTGTGATTGTATCTATGCTCTCTTTATATACAGGAACCCTAGAAAAGCCGTGTTTTGTTATCTGAGGAATTATAGACTTATAATCGTCATCCTCATTTAATGCAAAAACGTCCATACGTGGTCGCATCGCTTGTTTTGTATCAGTATTCCCAAAAGAAACAATACCTTGAAGAATTTTTTGTTCCTCTGTAGTCGTATCTTCTTCGCTTGTAAGTTCTAATGCTTGAGAAAGCTGGTCTATATTGAAATTGCTCTTTTGGTCAGCCAGCCTACTGTGAATAAAAAGTGTGACAGCACGCATAGGTCCACTTATAGGAGTCAATATGACATCAAGAAAACGCAACGGATAAGCCATAAAACTTGCAAAAAGCTTCTGATTTCGGTTAGCATAGATCTTAGGTAAAATCTCGCCAAACATTAAAATCAAAAATGTAATCACGACTACCTCTACGAAAAACCGTGCATTCTCAGAAAGCCCGCCAAAAAATGTCTCACCTAGACTGGCAAATAACAATACAATCGCAATATTAATAGCATTATTTGCAACGAGAATGGTTGCCAAAAGCTTCTTAGGCTTTTCCAATAATTTCTGTACGATTTGAAGCTGGCGAGAAATAGGCTTATCATCTTCAGGTTCAAAATCGCTTTCGGTCAGGGAGAAAAAAGCAACTTCGGCGCCACTTATTAGTGCGGAGCAACCCAACAATACGATTAGGAAAATAATAGATACCGCAATAGCCGAATCTAATGCGATGAGTGTTATAAATAAGGGTTCAGGATCTGGGTCCAATGATTTGATTTTAAATTAACGTGTAGGGTTAAAACGGTAAATCATCTACATCACTTTCATTTACGCCTTGAGAGGGTTGGGCAGGTTGATTTGTATTGTAAGGTTGCGCCTGTGGCTGTGCAGAAGCTCCTTGCTGCGCGTTCCCTTGCCCCATACCTTCTCCTTTTGGAGACAAGAATGTAAAATCCATACATTGGATTTCTGTGCTGTAACGATCTAGGCCTTTGTCATCTTGCCACTTTCTAGTCTTAAGTCGGCCTTCTATATATACTTTATCCCCCTTTTTTAAATATTTCTCGCATATTTCGGCAGCCTTATTACGTACTACAATATTGTGCCATTCCGTATTGCTCACGCGCTCACCTGTCGTTCGATTTGTATACTCTTCATTTGTCGCGAGCGGGAAGCGCCCTATGCTATTGCCACCTTCGAAGTAGTGCATCTTTACGTCGTCTCCTGTGTGACCTATAAGAATCACTTTATTTACTGTTCCTGCCATATATCAAATGTACTAAAAATTACCCTTTTTAGTCGATGTTCTTTTCTATGAAATTAGCAATCAAAACAGGTACAGGATAGTTCCTTATCGAATGAACTGGGATGGTTTCTCTATCAATTTCAGCAACATCAACAATCCAAAATGTGGTGTATAAATGTTGATGAGAGAGTTTATGGACAATGGGAGTATCATTATACCTCGTAATATCCATTTCAATAACATTTGGGAGGAGGTTTTGACTCTTTACGCTTTCGCGAAAGCGATCTTCCCCCAATGGCCCTTTTGCCTCAATAAAAGGAAACTCATATAAACCTTGCCATATCCCTTTGCCCGTGCGCTGTTGCAAAACCGTATCTCCGCTTGCTGTCTTAATAAAAATGTAATTCAAATAACGCTTCTTAACCTTAGTCTTATTAATTTTTACAGGTAATTCATGTATTCTACTCTTTTGAAGCGCAACACATCGATCATTAAACACGCAATGCAGGCAGTATGGATTTTTAGGCGTGCATTGTATCGCGCCAAATTCCATTATCGCCTGATTAAAGTCTGCTGGACGGTCTCTATCCATAAGACCAGAAGCTAGTTTTTTAAACTCCTTAATTCCTTGTGAACTATTAATAGGGGTATCAATTCCGAAGATACGTGATAAGACCCGATAAACATTACCATCTACCACCGCTGCTGGTTCGTCAAAACATATACTTGCAATAGCGCTAGCCGTATAATCACCAACACCTTTTAGTTTAAGAAGCTCTCTATAGTTATTGGGAAAGATACTATTGTAGTCTGTGACTACCATTTGAGCGGCCGCGTGCAGGTTCCGCGCTCTGGAGTAGTACCCTAATCCCTGCCATAATTTAAGAATATCCTCCTGTGGGGCTGCAGCGAGTTGCTGGACAGTAGGATAAGCTTCTGTAAACGCAAGATAGTAAGGCAAGCCCTGCGCAACTCTCGTTTGTTGAAGAATAATTTCTGAGAGCCAAATAAAGTAAGGATTCTTAGTTTCTCGCCAAGGCATGGCACGCTTATTGTCTAAATACCACTCAATGAGTTGGTTAGCAAATACTGGATTGTTTTTGGGCATCGCACAAAATTATGTTTTATCTACTTATTTTTTAAAACGTTATGCTTGAATGTTTGAACATTTAATCGTTATATTTGCAACCTTGAATTTTTAACCCCTAAATAAATTGAAATAATGACTAAAGCTGATATCGTAGCAAAGATCTCTGAAAAACTTGGAATTGAAAAAAATGACGTACAGGCAACTGTAGAGTCGTTTATGTCAGAAGTTAAAACTTCACTTGAAGGAGGAGACAATGTATACTTAAGAGGTTTCGGATCTTTTATTATCAAAACAAGAGCTGAGAAAACTGGTAGAAATATTTCTAAAAATACAACTATCAAGATCCCAGCACACAACATCCCAGCGTTTAAGCCTGCTAAAATATTTGTAGAAGGTGTAAAAACAAACGTTGCTGTAACAAAATAAGTAACATTTTAAACAAGAACATTTATGCCAAGTGGTAAGAAACGTAAAAGACACAAGGTAGCGACGCACAAGCGTAAGAAAAGACGTAGAGCGAACCGTCACAAAAAGAAAAAGTAGTCTTAGGCTACTTTTTCTTTTAATATCTATAGCCCCCTAGAAGAATCGACGGGGTAAAGATTTGTTCTTTGACATCGCAATAACAATATCGCTCCCACCTTGAGCTTTAAACTATTGCACCGGCCTTATAACACACGCACAGTAGTTTGTGCGCAATTTGTGGTATAAGAATTGTTTAATTCATTTGTCATGCACACCAACCGCGTGATGAATACAAAATACTACATTGTGAATAAAGAATTAGTAATAAGATCTAGTTCTACAGTAGTTGATTTTGCCTTACTAAAAGACGGAAAACTCGTCGAGTTACACAAAGAAGATGGAGAGAACAAATTTAACGTAGGAGATGTATATCTCGCTAAAATACGTAAATCTGTCTCTGGCCTAAACGCCGCATTTGTAAATGTAGGTTATGAAAAAGATGCTTTCTTGCACTATCATGACTTGGGACCTAAACTTCCTACGCTCGTAAGCTTTCTAAAAAAAGTAAGCACAGGTAAAGTAAAAGACTATTCGTTAAATAACTTCAAGTTTGAGAAGGATATAGATAAAAATGGCAAAATTGCTGATGTTCTAAAATCCAATCAAAACCTACTGGTTCAAATCGTAAAAGAACCTATATCGACTAAAGGTCCTCGTATAAGCAGTGAGCTTTCGATCGCTGGACGATATATTGTTCTCGTGCCTTTTTCTGACCGTATCTCTATCTCACAAAAAATAGAGAGCAAAGAAGAAAAAGCACGTCTTAAACGACTTGTAATGAGCATCCGTCCTAAAGGATTTGGTGTCATTGTAAGAACCGTAGCACAAGATGTTTTAGTTGCAGAACTAGACAAAGACCTGCAAAACTTAGTGGAAAAATGGAACACTATGTGTGCAAAAATTCCTGGAGCACATCTACCTAGTCGCGTACTAGGAGAAATGAATCGCGCCTCTTCTATCTTAAGAGACATTTTTAATGATTCATTTACAGGAATTACCGTAGATGATGAAACACTCTACCACCAATTAAAAGAATACGTAAGCGAGATTGCTCCTGGGAAGGAGAATATCGTAAAACTCTATAAAAGCCCTATGCCCATATTCGAAAAATATGGCGTAGAAAGACAGATAAAGACCTCATTCGGAAAAACCGTTTCTATGAGTAAAGGAGCTTATCTCGTTATAGAGCATACAGAAGCATTACACGTAGTAGATGTAAATAGCGGGAACAGATCAAACAAGGCAAAGAGTCAGGAAGACACTGCCCTTGAAGTAAATATGCTTTCGGCCACAGAAATGGCACGCCAGTTACGCCTCCGGGATATGGGAGGGATTATCGTAGTCGATTTTATCGATATGAATAAATCTGAAAACAGGCGTAAACTCTTTAATCACCTTAAAGAGGAAATGAAAGATGATCGCGCAAAACATAAGATACTACCACCTAGTAAATTTGGACTCATCCAGATCACTAGACAACGCGTACGTCCTGAGATGGATATTAAAACAAAAGAGGAAAACCCTAACAATGGCCAGAACGGCGAAGTGGAGGCTCCTATCATTTTAGTAGACAAGATGCAGGATAAGCTTGAAAAGATTTTCAAGAATGGCACTAAGAAGGTAACGCTACACGCACACCCTTTTATAGCCGCCTATATTACAAAAGGCTTTCCATCCATACGATCTAAATGGTTTATGGACCATAAGAAATGGGTAAAAGTGATGCCTAGAGATGCATACACCTATTTGGAATATCGATTTACAGATAAAGATGGTAATGAGATAAAGGCTTAAAAAATCAAACCCCGTATTCGAGCTGAGTACGGGGTTTTTTTGTGGGAAATTTTAAAGTTCGCTTTCGCGAAAGCAAAATATGCAACTAAACTATCCCATTATTTCTATTAGTCTGCCTCATAGCTCTCTCATTCTTCTCATCTATCCACGACTGTCCTTTTCTCCTGCGCATGAAGTTATCATAGTGACGCATATAGAATACATTGTAGAGCGCATATCGCAAGTGCTTAAAACTACTGGGTAGCGCTCGCAGGCTCATACTAAAGCCAGGCGTTTCATATTTCATAAAATGCCAGTAGCCCTCTGGCATATACAGCGTCTCGCCGTGATTGAGGTGACAGATGTGACCTTTGGCCTTTTTTAGCGCAGGAAACTTGTCATAATCAGGGTTGTCAAAATCTATATCTTCCCTAGTGATGAGAGAATAAGGAACTTTATACAAGTGCGGTGTCTCACTGGGCGGAAATAAAATACATTGCTTTCTCCCCTCAAAATGAAAGTGGAGAATATTTGCCCAGTCTATATCGTGGTGCATAAACACCTTACTTCCTGTTCCTCCAAAAAAGAGCATCGGGATTTGCTTAAGCAAGCGTAATCCTATCTTTGGGAATTTGAAATCATTCTTGAGCGAGGGCACCTCTTTCATCAAATTATACAAGAATATTCGAAAATTGGTCGGTCCTTTTTTAAGCAAGTCGATGTATTCGCTCATTTTCATTGTTGCGTGCGCCTGATTGAAACCTTCATCGTGTTTTACAGGTCGGTCGTCATATAATGGTACTTCTTTATCTCCTGCAATTTCCTTAATGTAAGACAACTTCCAAGTATTGTAGGCTTTCCAGTCGTCTATAAGATGCTCGATAACCACAGGTTTTTGAGGTTTCACATAATCGCGCAGAAATTCTTTTTTAGTAATCGTATGGACTCTTGGGATATCTTGTAATTGCATAAATTCAAACTAACCGTGTCGCGTAAAAATAAAAAAGGCCATTCAAGAAGAATGACCTTTAACATAATCTTATTTCTTCATTGTGCTATTTGAGCACTTTTCCAGCTTCTTTTGCCGCCACATTACGCTCTATGGTGTGTCCTGGTCGAGACCATTTTGGTTTTTCGCCCAATGAGGTATGCTTAGAGTCTGCTGCTTCAACAGATTGTGGTTGCGCTTTTTTTACAAATGGTTTTTGAGGAGTAAGACCGAGCAGTTCAAACATTTTCATATCCTCATTTACATCTGGATTAGGCGTGGTGAGCAACTTATCCCCCGCAAAAATCGAGTTTGCTCCAGCAAAAAAGCACATCGCCTGTCCCTCACGACTCATCTCTGTTCTTCCTGCACTTAAACGTACTTGCGTTTGTGGCAAAACGATTCTCGTAGTCGCTACCATACGTATCATCTCCCAGATAGAGATAGGCTCAATGTCTTCCATAGGCGTTCCAGGAACCGCTACCAGCGCATTTATGGGTGTAGATTCTGGTTGTGGATCAAGCTTAGCAAGGGCAACAAGCATTCCTGCACGATCTTCTATCGCTTCTCCCATCCCGATGATTCCTCCAGAACAAACAGTTACGTTTGTTTTACGGACATTAGAAATCGTATCCAACCTATCTTCAAAAGCACGGGTCGAAATTACATCCTTGTAATAGTCTTCAGAAGTATCTAAGTTATGATTGTATGCGTAGAGACCCGCTTCGGCGAGGCGTTCTGCTTGGTTTTCTGTAACCATACCTAAAGTACAGCACACCTCCATATCAAGTTTATTAATGGTACGTACCATTTCCAGCACGTTGTCAAATTCTGGTCCGTCCTTCACATTGCGCCACGCAGCACCCATACACACTCGTGAGCTTCCAGACGACTTTGCACGTAACGCTTGCGCTTTTACCTGTTGTACAGACATCAGGTCATTGCCTTCAATATCGGTGTGGTATCTGGCTGCTTGCGGGCAGTATCCACAATCTTCAGGACAACCTCCAGTTTTTATAGAAAGGAGTGTTGAAACCTGAACCGTGTTCGGGTCGTGGTGCTCACGATGCACAGTTGCAGCATCATACAACAAGCTCATCATAGGCCTATTGTAAATCGCCAGTATCTCTTCTTTGGTCCAGTCGTGTCGTATCTCTGTCATAATCCAAAAATAGGAAATAGTCGGTTGTCAGTAGACGATGGACGGTAGTTTTTTGAGGTTAAATATTATTAAGCGATGAGATTTTTAGGGTTACGCTTTCGCGAAAGCGCACTCAAAACCGTAAATTTTAGGCTAGAAGATTATGCCTTAGTCACCAAAACAGAAACCGCATTCCCTCCAAAACCTACTGCATTTACTAAGATGCTATTGAGTTCTTGTTTGCTACTTTTCGTCTCCAAATATGGGACTCCAATAAATTCCTGATTTTCCAGCATCAGTACCGCAAGCTCAAGACTGAGCAAGCCACTGGCGCCAAAGGTGTGCCCTATTTTCCACTTGTTTGTAGTGAGTAAGGGAGGATTTTCTCCGAATACTTCGGTAATGGCAGCTAATTCGGCCGCATCGCCTTTTATGGTGCCTGGGGCGTGCATTACGATGGCATCTATTGCAGAAGCATCGAGGTTGCCCAAAGCCATTTTCATAGACTTTTGAAAACAATCACCCGTCGCCGAAAGGGAAACGGAATGTTCCAGTACTTCGGTCGCGTAGCCTATTCCTGAGATATAGGCACGGGCATTTTCTTTCTCACCCAGTTCCAGACACGCCATTCCTGCACCTTCTCCCAGCACCATAGTGTTGCTTTTCTTCCCTTTATCTAGGGCTCGACACACATAATCGCTGTCAGATTTTTTATGGTCGGTGGGTGACAATTTCATCGCCCTCATCTGTGCAATGGTAAATGGTGTGAGTGCGGCCTCCGTTCCTCCTACGAGGAACTTTGTTGCCATTCCCGATTGTAACCAAGCCGCTCCATTTAAAATGGCGTGAAGCGCCGTACTGCACGTAATGGAATGTGATATCTCCGGACCCTCGCTCTGGAGGTCATGTGCAACCCAAGAGGAGATGTTACCTAAGGTTGTTGTGGGAGAAGCCAGGGTCTGGGTGTTGCCATTTTTCTTGCCGTGTCTTGAACTTGATCCAAGAAAAGCATCATAAAAACCTTCAAACAACTGCGTTGCCCCGCGAGAAGAACCTATATTGATCCCGAAATCACCACTCATCCACCCTGCTTCCTTAATGGCGTTACGAGCACTTATAATCCCGTAAAGCACAGAGTTATCTAATCTTGCATAGTGATTATTTTCGGCTGCTAAGTTTTTAATTGTTTCTTTTTCGGCTTTTGAAAGTGGTGTGATAAAAGCTTCAAGCTCGTCTTCCCATACAATCGCAGATGCATTATTCCGGTATGCTTTCCAAACGGCATCGCTCGTCTTCCCCAGTGGGGAAATAGAAGAAAGTCCTGTGATGGCGATTGGTGTTGTGAGCATAAAATTGATTATGATGCAAAAATACTATTCACACCGAGACAAGCTGGGCTTAGACCTCAATAAATTGAAAGTATACCCAGCCAAATATCTATTTTTATATAATTCCCGTAACATAAAAGATGCACCACACACTAATCAGTCAAATTTAAGATCAATGGACAACACAATAGAAAAGCGTAGCTGGTGGCAACGTAACTGGAAATGGGCATTACCTACAGGAGGTTGCCTCACAATAATTATTATCGCAGTATCATTTATAGGCTACGGCGTTTATAAAGTTGCAGATAAGCTGGGCGACGAGACGAGCGTTTTTGCTTTTATAAATGTGATTACAAAAGTCCAGAAGAACCCAGAAGTAATTGCTGCTCTAGGTCGCCCCATTAATATAGAGGACAATGATTATGACCCAGAAATGAACACGAATCAAATGAATCTAGAAATGGATTTACGTGGTAAAAAAGCAAACGGTGTACTACGCGTGAATGCGCTTAAAGTAAATGATGAGTGGGATTACAAAGTATTTACAGTTACCGTGGAAGACTCCGGAGAAGTCATAGATTTACTAGACGATATAGAATAAATTATGGAGTACGATAACGAATTAGTAGAACAGCCCAGCTGGTGGAAACGCAACTGGAAATGGGCTGTTCCCGTAGGTGGCTGTCTCACCATTATCATATTATTTATCACCGTGATAGGAATAGGTGCAGCAGGTATTATAAGCAGTGTAAAGGAAAACACAAATCACGATGAGGTGCTGGCAAAAGTTCAAACGGAACAAGAAGTCATAGATGCCCTAGGAGAACCCATAGAAACCAACGGAATAGGAAGCTACAATATTAATATCTCAAACGGAAACCGTAGCGCAAAAGCTGTCGTTCCCATAAAAGGCCCTAAAGGTAATGGTGAGATTTACGTCACTACAACTGGACCAAAAGAGAATCTAGTTTATGAACAGCTGGAGGTTTATATTTTTGATGAAGACCGTATTATTCCGCTATTAGAAGTTACGGATGATGAAGATTTCTAATACTTATTCTTGTTCTTTCTGAGATGAATTGGTCTTATTTGTGTCCATATTTGCTAAAATTGGACATAAATTGTATTTTTAAAAGAAAAAGATGAACATTAGCTTTACAGAAAAACAGGAAGAATACATTAAAAATCTTGTTGCCAGCGGCGATTACAAAAATGCTAGTGAAGTGGTGCGCGAGGCGCTTAGATTGCACTCATCCGACTATGAGAAGAAGCTGGCCGTTCTTCGTGCCGAAATTCAGAAAGGGATTGATAGTGGTTATAGCGATAGGAGCGTGCGTGATATTTTTGAAGAGGCTAAAGCCCGTGCTCTGAAGAAAGCTCAATGAAGCACTCTTACGAACTATCTCTTCAAGCTCAAGATGATTTAATGGATATATTCATATTTTCCATCGGAGAATTTGGAGTAGATCAAGCTGAAAAATATCGGGACGGTTTATTAAAACTATTAGACCAACTAGTTGAATTCCCATTCGAAGGAATTTCTCGCCCAGAAATAAATAAAGATGTCCGAAGTATGGTATATGTTTCCCACACCATATACTATTCTATAGGAACTTCTAAGCTCTTTATAGAACGTATTTTACACCAAAGCAGAGACACCCCAGCCCATTTCTAAACTAGAAAGCCTCCAGCGCTTCCTCAATCACTCCATAAATCTTTGCCAACTGTTCATTTGTAGTGACTAAGGGTGGCAGTACGTATATGGTATTCCCTAGCGGTCGCAGGCATACGTCTCTGTCCATAAAAAACTGGTACAACTCGTAGCGCAGGTTTCCGTAGCGTTCCATTTTGGTTGAGAGCTCAAAGGCGAGAATCATTCCTTTTACTCTGATGTTTTGCGCTTTTGAGTTTTTTGATAACGCTTTCGCGAAAGTAGTATGACGTTCCGTAATACGCCTCAAATTGTCCTGCATCTCTTCCGACTGCAACAACTCAATACTCGCAATGGCGGCCGCACAGGCCAGCGGATTCCCGCTGTAAGTATGGGCGTGGAAGAAACCTTTGGCGATTTCATCACTCAGAAAATTGTCAAATATATGCTGGGAGCAGGTCGTTAGGCTCATAGGAAGCAGTCCCGCCGTGAGCGCCTTGCTCAGGCACATAATATCCGGATAAACGTCCAATTGCAAAGAAGCAAAATGCGTTCCCGTTTTCCCAAAACCGGTCATTACCTCATCTGCAATAGTGATGATATCGTGTTGCTTGCAAAAAGCCAAAATCTTATTTAATCCAGCTACCTCGTGCATTTTCATTCCCGCCGCACCTTGCACCAGCGGTTCAAACACAAAAGCCGCACAATCATTATGCAAAACGATTTCTTCCAGTCTTTTTAATATATCGTCGATCGTATCTTCCTGTGGCGTCGCGATGCGCTCTACTTTGATGAGAAACTCATTAAATGGCCCGTTGTACACCGAAAGTCCGCTAGCGCTCATTGCTCCGAAGGTATCTCCGTGAAAACCATCCTCAAAAGCGATAAGCACATTGCGCTTTTTGCCTTTGTTATGGTGATACTGCAACGCCATTTTTATCCCTGCTTCTACGGCTGTGGAGCCGTTGTCGTTAAAAAACATTTTAGCCTGGTTGCTGGGTAGGATTTTAAAGAGACTCTCCGCAAGATCTGTGGCGGGTTTGTGGGTAAAGCCCGTAAACATTATCTGATCCAGCTGTTGCATTTGCGCCGTGACCCGCTCCGTAATAAACGGATGGCAATGCCCAAAAAGCGAGGTGTACCACGACGCTATCCCATCCAGATATTCCTTGCCGTCTTCTCCATACAACACCGCACCTTTTGCCCTAGCAATTGCCACAGGAGCGCTACTTGTTTTATGCTGGGTGAGTGGGTGCCAGATGTGTTTTTGGTCTGTTATTAGGGTGGTCACGGGGTGGGTTTTTAGTTGAAAAAGTCTGAATTTAAGAATGATAAATTTGAGGGTAGGAAATGACGGTTTTTCTATGTTGTATTCCTTGTTGCCATTTCGTTTTTTTTATTCATACTGATAAAATTTATCTCTTAATTCAAATGTGAGATTATTGATAAATTCAATATTCGGTTTTTCTGGTAATTCAGAATTTTCAAAGACTAAATCCATTTCATTTTGCAGTTCTTTAGCCATTTCTAAAAGGTCTTCGTATTCATATTTCCCACTTTTAATGTCAAGTAAAAACTCTCTGTTTGATCGCTTAACATTAATTTCTTTCTTTTTACCAATTTCAATTGCCATTTCTAAAAGTCTGAAAGTATGCATCATATTTTTTGCATCATAATTCTTTCCGTGACTTTGAGTGTTCTCATAACGTACCTCATTCCGATTTTCTACCCAATCCCAATATTCTTTATATTCTTTGCAATATTTAGAAAAGCCATCTTTGTTGAAGTAGAGAAGAGCTTCTTGTTTTTCTTCTTTTGGTATTGAACTTAAACGAATATCGTTTGATAAATCGTTTTTGATAATTCCGTTATAATTGATTTGTTCATTATGAAATAAACCAAAAACATCTTTCATATGAGCAATGTTGATTAGTCCACAGTTTTCTTGTTTCCAATTTTTAAGTTCTAGAAATCTTGAAAGAGTAATTGAACCTTGTTCATAATTTACATAGCAAAACGACAAAACACTTTTTCTTTCTTTTCCAACTGGGTTTACAATTTTCTTTTTTAAACCTTTTGCTTTCTTAATTTGAGATAAAGCAAATTTTCCAAAAGTGTTTTTGCATAGTTTCGATAAAATCATTTTTGAATTGATTGCATCTAAATACGAATGCTTATAAATAATTGCTGATTCTGGCGTGTTAAGAAGTTCTAGGATATTTGGGTTGTTTAGAGAAAGTAACTCCATATAACGCCCTAATTCATAGTAGACAATGTCATTTGTTGAATTACTAACTTGAGGTGTGTATTCAAGTCCATAAAAATCTTTTTTTGGTAGTAAGAAAACACCTTTTATATCTGTGTCAGAACTTGGTGTATCAAGTCCATAGGCTTTGCTTCCGCTAATACATTCAAGAATTATTAAACCATTTTCTTTTAAATATTCAATAGTCATTTTAGGAAAGCATTTTTAAGAAAAATGAATTTAACTCTTTTACGTCTCCTTTTGAAGAAGGCAATGAATTCCTTTGTTCGTTAGCAGAATTTATACAATTTTCGATAAAGCTAATAAGTTCATTTTCTCCTTTGTGTAAATAACTTTCGCTTATTGTAGCTTTGAGTTCTATTAGTTCGCCAATACGATTTAATAAATTACTTTCAATATTTAATCCATCAATCATTTTTTGAAATTCAATTGGTGGCATTTCTTCTCTCTCTAAAATCCATTTACAAGCAGTTGCAGAACGTAAAGCGTAAAAGAAGTTTTTTAATTTATAGTCTTCCTTTTCTTTTAGTTCTTCTGTGAACTTTTTAGCCATACTTAAGTAATGATGAATTGTGGCAATTCTCGAATATTGAGAATTTGCTATTTCATTTATTTTAACTAAAAAATCATTATCTGATTTGTAAAGAATTGGCGATTGAATTCTTTCCAATAAAGGCGGATTTGATTTTTGTAAAAGTCTTAAGGATTTTCGCAAATCCCAACCCGTTATATCAATGTCGTTGTTTTCAAACATTAGTTCGATACTATCATTTTTTTCGGACAATGATAAGTACCAATCTTTTTTATGAACGTAGATAATTCTAATATCAAAATCGCTATCGGGTGAAGGAAATCCCCAAGCTCTCGAACCTGTTTCACAAGCTAAAAGAATCTTTATCTCTTTTTCCTTTTCGATTTTGTCTAAATATTGAATTATTTTTTCTGTCATATTATTCTAATCTGTGAGTTTGTTCAAAATGAATGTTAACTTGCTATATAATAACTTTTATCGTTGATATACCGCAAAATTCTCAAGATAACAACGGATTATTGTCATCGATATACCGTAAATATACTCAAACCCCAACTAACCCCTCACGCAACTCCTCCGCATACTCACAAACCACATTCTGGTCAAAATAAGGCTCCTCATCTATACGTCCTATAATCGTTACCTCAGTCATCTTCTTGATGATACTTTCGGTTGTGGGGTGTTCTTCTCCAGAAAAAAGGATACCTATGTTTTTAAAACCACGGCTTTTAAGAATTTCAATGGTCATTAAGGTGTGGTTTATGCTTCCCAAATAATGTCTGGAAACTACGATTACTTTATCTGTGGGCTGGATAAGATCAATAATAGTTTCTGTGTCGTTAAGGGGTACAAGCAATCCTCCCGCACCTTCAATCACTAGATTATTTTTGGTTTTTGGGCGTTTAAAATCGGTGGCTTTTATAGTTACGCCGTCTATTGCTGCAGCTGCGTGGGGGCTCATTGGGGTTTTTAGCGCATACGTATTATCGTGATATTGCGATATGTCATTTTTAACCAATCGCTTTACTTTGTGCGTATCGCTGTTGTCCAGATCTCCTGCTTGTACTGGTTTCCAGTAGTCGGCTTTTAGGGCTTCGGTGATGATAGCGGCGGCAATGGTCTTTCCCACGTCTGTAGAGATGCCAGTGATGAAGTAAGTTTGGTTTTTCATAGTTCGTTCTTTTTTATTTTACAATGTGCTTACACCCCTCCACCTTCTCCTATCGTCGAAGCCACCTCCCCTCGCCAAGGGGAGTAGCACTTTGTAGTCTTAAATATGTTCCTTAATAATTGACAGTAATCTTTCTATTTCCTCCTCCGTATTAAATGCGTGTAGGCAAATGCGCAGGCGCTCTTGTCCTTTTGGCACAGTGGGAGACAGTATGGGTTTTACATTAAAACCCTGTTTTTCCAATTCCTGTGAAAGCGCTTTTACTTTCTCCACGTCTTGAATTACGGCGCAATGGATTGCCGAGGTGCTAGGGATGAAATGTGATGTTAGATTTTGGGTTCTTAGTTGGGTGTTGAAGTGGTTTATTAGGGTTTGTAGTTTTTTGATCGCAGCGGGTTGCTTCGCTTTGCTCTCAACTTGGTTTTGGATCGCAGCAGATTGCTTCGCGCCTTCGGCGCTCGCAACTAGTTGCTCGTATCCAGCCATAATCGTCGCAACCGAGTGTGGAGGTAAAGCGGTTGTATAGATAAGTGATCTTGCAAAGTTGACCAAATAACCTTTCAACTCTTCACTTCCTAAAATAGCTGCGCCGTGAGCGCCCAGTGCTTTTCCAAAAGTCACGACACGCGCAAAAACATCGCCTTGCAACCCTAAGGATTGTACCACTCCTTCTCCGCTCTCACCCATTACTCCTACTGCGTGCGCTTCGTCTACAATGAGATGTACACGGTGCTTTTTACAAATTTCGATAATGGTCTTAAGGTCCGGGGTATCGCCATCCATCGAGAAAACAGATTCGGTAACGACATAGATTTCGGCATTAGTTGCAGTGTCGTTTAAGTGATGCATTTCGCGTAAGCGGGAAATGGTTGTATCTAAATGGGCGACATCGTTGTGCTTGAATTTGTAACCTCTCGCAAGGCTCATCTGGATGCCGTCACGTATGCTGGCGTGAATGTATTCATCGTAAATAATCAAATCTCCGCGTTGCGGTACAGATTGAAAAAAACCAATGTTTGCATCATACCCGCTATTGAAAATTAGCGCAGCTTCACTCTCGTGAAAACTCGCGATGGCACTTTCGGCAAGGGCGTAGAGTTTATGATTCCCGGTTAGCAATCGGCTACCTGTCGCTCCATTTGAGGATAAGCCGTTTTTATGTAAAATGTCTTGGGTCTTTTTGGAGATCGCTTTCGCGAAACTCGTACTGAGCGCAGTCGAAGTAACGCTATCACTAGAAAACCCTAAGTAATCATTAGAAGAAAAATCAATCAAACCAGAAGGCTCCGTAAGCTCACGCAACGAATTATCCTCCGTGCGTTGCTGAAGTTTATGCTGAAGTTTGTGCGGTAACATACGGTAAAGATAGGCGTTGAAATTCATTTTACGGGGTGCCATAACTGTAGTTTCTTATGTACTTTTAGGGTCTAAACTTTACAACTATGCGTTTGCTACTTTTTGCTCTTTTACTAACTGCTGTCACTTACGGACAGACGAACAGCTACACAATTTCCTTTGAGAATGCAACGCACCACGAGGCGCACATCACGGCATCCTTCCCTGGTATCAAAACGAATACCGTGACCGTGAGAATGCCGCGCACCTCGCCAGGGCGCTATGCGATACACGAGTTTGCCAAAAATGTGTACGACCTCAAAGCCACAAACATTAAGGGCGAAATACTCAAAACCTCTCGTCCTGACCCGTATTCTTGGGAAATTTCTGGACACGATGGGACGGTAAACGTCACCTATACCCTATTTGCCGACCGTGCAGACGGTACTTACTCTCAAATAGATGAAACCCACGCGCACCTCAATATGCCCGCGACATTTATGTTTATGGAAAATACCGAGGAAAGACCTATCGAAGTGACCTTTAAAATACGTGAAGATTTGAACTGGAAAGTGGCCACGCAGCTCAAAAAACTGAGCGATACTACCTATTATGCGCCAAATCTCCAGTATTTTATGGATAGTCCCACGGAGATAAGTGATTATAAATTGCGGGAGTATAAAGTGGATGAACAGAATATTCGGTTTGTGCTACACAGCCCAGATACTGCCAACGATTTTGATACGTACTGGAAAAATGTACAGGGTGTTGTGGAGCAGGAAAAGGCAGTTTTTGGCGAGTTGCCCACCTTTGATTACGGGGAGTACACCTTTCTTGCCTGTTACCTGCCCCACGTTTCTGGCGATGGGATGGAGCACCGCAATAGCACAATCCTAACGGACCGGGAGACACTGGCAGATGGTGGCATGCAAGGAAACATAGGCACGGTGTCACACGAGTTTTTCCACGCTTGGAACGTGGAGCGCATCCGTCCGGATGACCTCGAACCCTTTGACTTTACAGCTGCAAATATGAGCGGTAGCCTCTGGTTTGCCGAAGGTTTTACCAGCTATTATACGAACCTCATCCTGGCCAGAGCGGGCATCATCACGCCAGAGGATTATGTTAAAGGTCTTAACCGTACGTTCAATTATGTTTGGAATTCGCCAGCACGCGCTTACTTTAACCCAATTGAGATGAGCTACCAAGCGCCATTTGTAGATGCCGCGACCTCGGTAGATCCTGTAAATCGCGGGAATACTTTCATCTCATACTATTCCTACGGTAGCGTGCTGGGCCTCGCCCTTGATCTTGAGCTTAGGGCAAATGAACTGAATCTGGATGATTTCTTTAAACGCGTTTGGAAAAAATACGGCAAAACTGAAGTGGCGTATACGATTGAAAACCTTGAGGGGGTTTTGGGGGAATATGCGGGTGCCGCTTTCGCGAAAGCGTACTTCTCAAAATACATATACAACAGTGAGATGCCAGATTACGAGCAACTGTTTAAACAGGTAGGACTTACCATCACGCAAGACTCCAAGAAACCGTTTACAGGAATGACCACGGAGAAATCGTCAAAAGGTATCTCCATTGCAAGAACGGTAAACCAAGGTACTCCAGCATATCTCGCAGGACTGGAAAAAGGAGATCTTATTTTAAAAGTAAACGATAAAAACATCGAAGAAGCCGAAGATTTTAACGAGGTCATCGCCGCCTCAAAAGTGGGAGAGATTCTAAGTATTGCTTACGAACGTTTTGGCGAAACCAAAACCGCAACGATGACTTTAGTCTCAGACCCAACGTATCTTATTGAGATGAATACTAATGTAAAATCTAAAGTAGAGAAGGCTAGGGATGCTTGGCTTGGGAAGCAGTAGGCGAACATTAAACAAATACACCTTCGATCTTCAAAGTTATATTTGTTTACTGTTTTAATTTTCTTATAAGAGAAATCCCGAATATCAAGATGAAATCCGGGACTTCAGGTGGATCACAATTAGAGGTGAAAGCAATCTTATGAATTGTAATTTCTATGGCGACCTAGTAACTTATATCTTTGTCATATTTAGGATAAAGACTTATATGGATTCCTAACGTATAAAGACTTGTTTACTAATTGTGGCCCTACCCCAATTAAAATTAGGAGTACCTGTACTCCACATATTAAATCTGTAGGTATGTGATCTATTGGCACCGCTACCACTGCGCTGTTCTATATAGCCTTTGCAGTTAAAAGTTATCGTCCTATCATTGGGCCGAGGACTAAAATGCTCAACATAAACATTAGAAACTGAAACCATATTTGCGTGACCCTCTTTCATCATCGAAAATTTACGTGAACCTTCTACTGCCTCGACACCATTTCTTAAGAAACGAATCCCATAATATCCTCTAGGCTCTGTAAATGATGAAATACCCACAGGGACGGAGTACTGTATTATCACTAGTCCTTCTTTATTTGCTGGAATTGTTGTCCTAATGGACAATCCCAGGGGCACGTTATCTCTTATACCTAAACCAGTTACAGTTCTATCTACATTAGTAGAAGCAATTACAGCATCAACATCTGATAAAATATAGGCTGTAGATTGTCCGATGTTCCCATTTGCATCTGTTGTTAGAAAATTAGATTCATTTACATTTTGACTCGGTAAGTTTCTAATACGTAAATCTCCATTAACATCCAGATCTCGTGTAGGTGAGGTTGTATTAATTCCTATTTGGGCAAAAGATGAGGATAATGCACAAAACAGGAAAATCCCTGAAATTTGAGTTGTTTTTGAATTTTGATTAGGGTGCGTTGCTTTATGCATTATCTCATATATTATGTTAAGCAACCATTCTATTGTTTTCTTAGGAGATCTTCTTTTTAATGGCATAATTTCCGCAACAACGGGCGGAACATCTATCCTATCTGAAAACAACATTTGTACACAGGCAAGTAATCCTGTTATTCTTTTTTTAATCTTATATAATTGTCTCATAACCATTACAATATTTTGATAATTTATACGGCTCAAATCTAGAATTGTCTAGCCATACATATCTTCATACCTTCTCACAGTTATCTAACAAAAGCTACTGATTATAGGAAGTTTATCTTACTTTTATCTCACAAAACTTGTTTAAGGCTTTCTAATGAAGATATTTCTTACATTTTTTTTAATCATAACCTTCTCTCTACTAGGTTGCAAACAAATGGACAAGGACACGCCTCCAGAGTCTATTCGCTATATAGAAATAGACCACCCAGACTATAAAAAAGCACTAAGTTTTGATCCCAACGAGAAGGATAGCACTCTTCATTATTTCAATTTATATGATGCCTCCATAGCAAAAAAGCTAGATAGTACAAAGATGGGTGTGGCTCAATATCATATTGGTAAAATTCTAATTGAGAAAGGTATATTAGAGGAAGGGATGCAGAGCTTGAACAATGCACGCCATTTTCTGACTCCTCTAGAACCTACTAAAGAATTGGGACTAGTCTACAAGGCCTTAGGAAGAGCCTATGAAATGAATAATGAGCGTATAAAAAGTCTAGAGACTTTTTTAGAGGCAGAAAATTTTTACAAAGAGGTCAATTCTCGCTCTCTTGATACATTAGAAGTTTTAAACCGCTTGGATATTGCTCGAACCCTAATACGTTCTGAATATTTAGAAGAGGCACTTTTGCAATTGGAAGAAATTAAAGAAAGTCCTTACCTACAAGAGTCTCCTGGACTTCTTGCAGAGCTTTACACTTCACTAGCATCGATACATAGCTCTCTGGGTAATAGCGAAGAATCCATATTCTATTTTGAAAGAGCGCTAAATATTGTGAAGGGCTTGTCTGACCTTCCCAAAAACTATCTTGTGGGCGCCTGGCTTAATTTATCAGGAATTTATATAGAAGTAGGGAAATTTGAAGAAGCAACCCCCTACGTTGACAGCGCTTACAACTACGCAAAAAAATATGAACTTCAATACGAACATACTACATCGACGTATTATAAAGGCCTAATATCTAAGGAAAATAAGCAACAATTGGCGTTTCAGGCATCGAGAAAGGAATTAGACTATTTGCTTTCGAAATATTCGTTCCCATCCATAGAATTCAGCGTGGATAAAGATTTAATACTTGAAAACACTTCTGAAAATTCTAATTTAAAAGAACAACGCTTGGATGAATTTGTTAGCAAGTGGCAAGATTCGGGTTTACTGAGAACTTTGACTCAAAGTGAGCTTGAAAGTTTAGAGAAAATATATAAAAGTGACGATACGGAATCCCTCTCAACTCGTCTTTTGAATTTTTTGGCTAAGTCTTCTAATGTAGCTACAGATGATTCGTCAAAGAATAAATTAAAAAATGATCTCGTTAAATTCACCTTTAACGCTCATCAAAGAGAACTTGCATATAAGGATAAAAGAATCGAAATTGAGCGCAAAAACCTTAAAGTGGTAAGACAAAGAAATATTGTCATCATCGTAGCCTCAATATTATTGTTGGTTTTACTTACTCTTATTTTTTTACATAGGCGCAATATTTATATTGCAAATAGAAATGCCCTCCTTAAGGAGACTGAATATTTAGCTACCCTTAATACGACAAAAAATGAAGAGCTGACCGATGTCGCATTACTTTTTAGAGAGAAAAACCAATTACTTGAAACTTTTAAGGACCGACTTCAAGGCCTCTCAACTCAAAATCCTGAGTCAAAGAAAATAGCGTTGCAAACACTTAAATCAATTCTTGAAATAGACAAAGAAAAAATCAACTCCCTCCATCTTGATAACGATCTTGCATCTGATTTTATAGGCTGTTTAACTCATAATTATCCTGACTTGACTAAACGTGAGATTAAAATTGCCACTTTAGTCCGTTTGGATAAATCTTCTAAGGATATAGCAAATCAACTTAACATTAGCTCCGTTACTGTAGATAATTATCGTCATAAAATTCGTAAGAAACTAGAACTTAGTAATACGGATGATCTCACTATATTCTTGAAGTCTCTCACTTAATTATTACCACTCCCTTTCTTATTAAAAGAATAATCAAACTTAAATAATTTTGTATTGTGGCTGTGGGAATTTCATAACTTCTAGATAAAAATCAAAAGGCTCGACTCACTATTTATTAATCAATATTTCTTATTTATCCGAGAGCCATTGTCGCATTTAATGTCAATAAGTTTAGAGTACAAGCTTGTCAATTTGATATATAATTCAAAAATATTATTATTGTTTTTCAATAATTTTTATATATTTGTTATCGTAAAACAATAATAAAATGAAAAATATCTCTACCTTAAGTACTATCATAAAGTACTTTTATTATGGATTGAATCTGTTTTTCTATTTGGCTTGCGCTGGCGCAATAGCTCTTTTCTTTAGCGGGAAAACGATTGAAACAGACGGCTGTGATGGCTTGGATAGTGTCAACTTTGGGGCGTGGGGTACTATCCTCTATACCGCTTGCTGTTTAGGGCTTTTTTATGTTTTCATTCTGGCTATTAACCATTTAAAACAGACCACTCCCTTCTTGCACAAAGGTGTTGGGTTTTCAGAACCTGTCTCAAATGGTTTTAAGAACGGCGGGAGATTCCTCGTCTATACAGGAATAGGAACAGCGCTACTTCAGTTTGTTGGACCACTGGTGCTCTTATCTAAACTTCAAATAAGTTTTGACAGTGTGTTCCTTACAGCCGTTTTTCTGGTGATTGTTGGGCTCTATTTTATGTTTTTTGGAGAAGCTTTTTTACAGGCTAAGGCCTTAAAAGAAGAAAATGAATTAACGGTTTAATAATTAGATTATGAATCCAATTAAGAAAACAAGAACACAAAATATCCTGCAGGTAATGCAGGCTATAAGTTGGCTCACATTTATATCGCTTCTCGTTCAAACAGGGATTTTAGCCTATTCATTTTTAATTCAGGTACAAATTAATCCTGAAAGTGCGAGTGAACTTTATAGTGGTCTTGACCTATTTGACACCATTACTAAGACACCGGTAGTCTATTACCTGATTACAATCTCAATAGTGGTGAGTTTCATATTCAAAACCTTGCTCTTATATTTTGTCACTCAGATTTTTGCCAAAATTAAATTTGAACGCCCCTTTACTCCTATCCTTAGTGTAATTGTATCAAAAATGAGTTACGTCTCGCTCACCATTGGTATCCTAAGCAATGTTTCCCTCCGCCTTAGTCAAGCTTTTCTTGATGCCGAAAATTTCTCAGTAATGAACGAATTTATAAAAGGCGCAGATGCCTTTATCCTTTTTGCAGGGATACTCTTTATTATTGCTCAAGTTTTAAAAAGAGGCGTCGAAATCCAAATAGAAAACGACCTAACCATATAGCCTATGCCCATCATTATAAACTTAGATGTCGTACTGGCAGATCGTAAAATGAGAAGCAAAGAGCTCGCAGAAATCGTAGGAATTACGGAGGCAAATCTGTCTATCTTAAAATCTGGAAAGGCGAAGGCTGTGAGGTTTTCTACACTTGAAGCTATATGTGAAGCTTTGGATTGTCAGCCTGGTGATATTTTAGAGTTTGCTCCGCTTTCGCGAAAGCGTACTACCTAAAAACGCCCCTCACGTCAACCTTATCTAAAACGATAGCGCTTAAAAGTTTCTATCGCCGCATAGTCTGCAAATCCGAGTTTATTGAACTGTTGGGCCGTGGCTCGATTTCTATCTTCGGCGCGTACCCAAAATTCTCTAGGGTCATCGCCCTGAAACATCACCCCGTCTTTTTGCGACTGATGGTAAAATATAGCTAATCGCTTCTTTATTACCTGATCTGGGCTCATAGGGACAGCCATATCCATTTCGTGTATTTCCCACTCGTGCCAAGCTCCACGATACAACCACACCCAACAATCTTTAAGACTTTTATGATCTTTTAGTTCTTCTAATGCAGCAAAGAGCGCTTCAAGACAAACTTTATGTGTTCCGTGAGGGTCTGCAAGGTCTCCTGCAGCATAGATCTGATGAGGCGCTACTTTTTTAATAATTTCTGTCATTAATTGTACGTCCACGCTACTAAGTTTGTTTTTCTTTTTTTGTCCAGTCTCGTAAAATGGTAAGTCTAAAAAATGAACGTTGCTCTCAGGTAATCCTAAAAAGGCAGTTGCCAGCAATGACTCTTCCCTACGGATTAACCCTTTGAGGTTGCGCACAGGCAAGGAACTAGTTCCTCCCGTAATCTCTTCTGTTAACTCAGAAATTATCATATCCATCGTTTTGATATCTGATGAATATTGTCTGGCGATACGGGCAAATTTGAGCGCCTCATTATTTGACACCGCAATGTTCCCAGACGTTTGATAGACCACGTGTACTTCGTGACCTTGTTCTACAAGCCTGTCAAAGGTTCCCCCCATAGAAATCACATCATCATCTGGATGTGGGCTAAATATGATGACTCTTTTGCGCTGTGGTTGAGACCGCTCAGGCCTGTAGGTATCATCTGCATTGTGTTTTCCTCCTGGCCATCCAGTAATGGACCTTTGTAGTGTATTAAATACTTTTATATTGAGGTCATAGGCCGTTCCCTCGATTTGGAGCAAATCGGACATATCGTGAGCATTATAATCCCTGTCCGTAAGTTTTAAAATAGATTTTTTAAGCTGCTTACTTAGCCAAATTACCGCTCGCCGTTTTAAAAGTTCGGTCCAATGACACGTCCCTACAAGCCAGGGTGTATTAATACGGGTAAGCTCTGAAGCGGCCTCAGTATCCAGAATGAATGTGGTATTACCGTGACGCTGTAAGTACGTAGCTGGAACCTCCGAAGATATTTCACCCTCTATGGTGTCCCTTAAAATCTGTGCCTTATGATTTCCCCATCCCAGCAGGACAATACGTTTTGCGACAAGTACAGTTCCTATTCCCATCGTAATTGCTTTGCGTGGTACATTCTGTATCCCCATAAATGAAGAAGATGCATCTACTCTGGTAATGTGGTCAAGGGTAACGAGTCGTGTCCTAGAATTGACATGAGAACCGGGTTCATTAAAACCAATGTGCCCCGTACGCCCTATTCCTAAAAGCTGAAAATCAAGACCGCCAGCGCTCTTAATTTTTAATTCGTAGGATTTACAATAATCCTCGATATCATCTGGAGCAACCGTACCGTCAGGAATATGAATATTTTCAGGGAGCACATCAATATGATCGAACAATTGCTCCTGCATAAAATAGTGATAGCTCTCAGGGTTTTCTCTAGAAAGCCCATAATACTCATCCAAATTAAAGGTGATTACATTCCTAAAGCTCAGTCCTTCTTCCTTGTGCAATCTAATAAGCTCATCGTAAACCCTAATAGGAGAAGATCCTGTGGCAAGTCCTAGAACACACTTACTACCTTGCTTACCCTTTTCCCGTATGAGCGCAGCAATTTCCTGAGCAACCATCTTAGAAGCGGTTATACTATCTTCAAAAACAACATTGTGTATTTTCTCGAGGCGCGTTTCTTCAATTGTACCTGCAGATTCATAGGCAATTGACTTATCAGTGATTTTCATAAGATTGAGTATTGATAAGCTCACTAAGATACTAAATATGAGATGAACAACTCCTAACCAAAATGAAGTAAATTGTATTTTAAAATTACGCTACTTCCGTTAGAAGCAGTGCAATTTTTCCATTTTCAAAAGATGTATTACAAATGGTTTGATTAGAAACCTATTTAAAACTAAAAATCCCAAACTCCTTTCGGAATTTGGGATTATAGTTTATCATACTGAGCGATTAATCTGCCAGTACAATTACTTTATTATTGTTCATCTCAACAGTACCGCTGGCAATGGCTAGTGACCATTTTCCATCAGACTCTTTAGTAAATTTTTTTTCAAAACCTTTAGCAATCGTAGGGCTACCTTCAAACTTTACTTTCCCTTCGTCCAGTAATGAAACAACGGCCGCGTGATTGTCTAACATTTGAAATTCACCATCTACACCTGGAACAGTAACGCTTTTTACTTCGCCACTTACTAATGATGCTTCTGGAGTTACAATTTCTAAGTGCATAATGCTAATGTTTATATCAATTACTTAGGGATTTCCCTCTCTGCCCTCCGGGCATCTCTCCCAGAGGGAGAGAAATAATTCGTTAGTTTAATAAAAATCGCTCTTAAGCTTCTGCAAGCATTTTCTCTCCAGCTTCGATTGTTTCTTCAATCGTTCCTTTAAGGTTAAATGCTGCTTCTGGAAGGTGGTCTAACTCACCGTCCATAATCATATTAAATCCTTTAATAGTATCCTTAATATCTACAAGAACTCCTTTAAGACCTGTAAACTGCTCTGCTACGTGGAATGGCTGTGATAAGAAACGTTGTACACGACGTGCACGGCCTACTGCCATTTTATCTTCTTCAGAAAGTTCTTCCATACCTAAGATGGCGATAATATCTTGAAGCTCCTTGTAACGTTGCAATAACTCTTTTACACGTTGTGCGCAGTTATAGTGAGCATCTCCTAGAATATCTGCCGTAAGGATACGTGAAGTAGAATCTAGAGGATCTACCGCTGGGTAGATACCTAGCTCTGCAATCTTACGAGAAAGTACGGTAGTTGCATCCAGGTGAGCAAACGTTGTTGCTGGCGCCGGATCTGTAAGGTCATCTGCAGGTACGTAAACCGCCTGTACAGATGTAATAGAACCTCTTTTAGTAGAAGTAATACGCTCTTGCATCGCTCCCATCTCTGTTGCAAGTGTAGGCTGGTAACCTACTGCAGATGGCATACGACCTAGAAGTGCAGACACCTCAGAACCTGCTTGTGTAAAACGGAAGATGTTATCTACGAAAAAGAGTACATCTTTCCCTTGTCCTTCTCCTGCTCCATCACGGAAATACTCGGCAATCGTAAGTCCAGAAAGTGCCACACGTGCACGTGCTCCTGGTGGCTCATTCATTTGTCCGAATACGAAAGTTGCTTTAGAATCTTTCATCACTTCTTTGTCTACCTTAGACAAATCCCATCCTCCTTCTTCCATAGAGTGCATAAAGTCGTCTCCGTATTTAATAATACCAGACTCGAGCATCTCTCTCAAAAGGTCGTTCCCCTCACGGGTACGTTCTCCTACTCCCGCAAAAACTGAAAGTCCTCCGTGACCTTTTGCAATATTGTTAATCAACTCCTGGATAAGTACAGTTTTACCTACTCCTGCTCCTCCAAATAATCCAATCTTACCACCCTTTGCATAAGGCTCGATAAGGTCAATTACTTTTATTCCTGTAAAAAGTACTTCTGTAGAGGTTGATAAATCTTCAAATTTAGGTGCATCACGGTGTATTGATAGTCCAGCATCACCTGCTTTAGGCAAGTTCTCCATACCATCAATCGCATCTCCGATTACATTAAAAAGACGACCGTAAACAGCGTCACCTACTGGCATCTGGATAGGTGCTCCTGTAGCAACTACATCCACACCACGGCTCAAACCATCTGTAGAGTCCATTGAGATCGTACGTACTGTGTTTTCTCCAATGTGTGACTGTACTTCAAGAACGAGTAGTGTTCCGTCTGAGTTTGTAACTTCTAGTGAGTCGTAAATTTTTGGCAATGCAGAACCGCTTGCAAATGCAACGTCTACTACTGGGCCAATGATTTGTGAAACTTTACCTGTAACTTGTGACATTAGTATCTATTTAATGTTTAGCATTATATAAGGTGCAAAATACCTCCTTTTTCAGAGCGCAAAGATACCTTTTTATTTTTTATAGAAAAATGCAAAATGTAAGTTTTTGTGTTAGATTTTATGGTGGCATTTTATGCTTTCGCGAAAGCGTACTCCTAACAGTTATCACTGATGCCAAAAAGAACATAACTTCTTAAATTAAAGTCGACACAGTAGCCAGTTCAAAAGGAATTCTGGCTGTCTTTAGCTGGTTTGTATAAATAAATTTAACTTCGCGCACCATCACATTTATATTTTTAATTATGGATCAATTTATAGATCAATTGTCTTTGAGTTTTGAAGACACCTTTTCACCTACGCAATACATTGCATACATTTTACTCTGCGCGGGGCTATTATTTCTTCTTGCGGTAGTTTACAGGAGGTTTGGCCAGTCTATTTCTAACAGAGCACAACTTTCTAAAGTACTGATGATTGTAGGTCTTACTACATTTATAATCATATCTATTGTAAAGTCTTCTCTTGCCCTCTCGCTGGGATTAGTTGGAGCCTTGTCTATTGTACGTTTTAGAACAGCAATTAAGGAACCAGAAGAGCTGGGATACTTCTTTATGGCGATCGCGATAGGATTGGGAATGGGAGCTAACCAACTTTTTCCCACACTCATTGGTTTTATAATATTGATGCTTATAGTGATTATACAGCACAAAGGGGGCGATTCATCCATTACTCAAAATATCTTAGTCGATATGCCGTGTGAGGCTGACCAACGAGCAGTAGTCATAAAGAATATTACCGATGCTATAAGTGCAAATACGCGCCAACTGGATGTAAAAAGAATCAAGCACGGAGAAAACAATATCGCTATAAACTATCTCGTGAAGGTTAAATCCTTTGATAACCTGAATAGCATAAATGAAAAACTTGTGGCTATTCATTCTAAAGTAGACGTTACGTTTATTGACAATTCGCTTTAAAAACTAAAAAAATGCAGATTACCCGCTCTAATTCAAAAAGAAACTGGTTACCTATAGCACTGGCTATTTTGGGAGTCATTCTTTTGAGTTTTTATGTACTGTACAACAACGCTGCGAGAAAATCTGATCGCGTTTCTTCTAGTCTTGATGAACTGAGTAAGAAAACTACTATTAATGGACTTAGCCTTAACTACAAAGAACTTCTAAAAGGGGAAGACGCAAAAATTTATGAAAATAGTGACCTGAAGGTGTATGCTGTAAATAAATCTGGTGTATCTAAAGTCATCTATGCCTATAAGGACGCTCCTAAAGGACGGGAGATTACGGATAATTTTTTCTTACATCTTTTTGTAAAAGACTCTACAAAGCTCATGGGGAATGCTCGTTTTATAAATCTTGATTTCTTTCAAACTGGAGAGCCCATAAGAACAGATAATAACATATACTATATTTTTCAGAGAGATTTAGTGAGTGCAAGTTACTTAGGTAAGGAGATACCCATAAGTGACATAGCATTTATAAGAACTGGACGCAATAAGCCAGGAGTAGATAGATCATTAGATTTGGGTAAAATTGTTATCAAGGACATCCCAGAAATAGAGCTTAACAGTAATCAGGATAAAATTTTTATTACTACAAAAGCAAAGGATTTTGAAAAAATCCTAAAAAAACGAAAACAAGCGCTAGACGTAGGTGTGTTATCCTCTGCAGATGGTGATCTAATAAATGGCGAAATCTCTCTCAATAATGGTGACAAAAAAGATATTGAGTTTAGGCTCAAAGGAGACTGGCCAGACCATTTGTTAGACAAAAAAAAATGGTCTTATAGAGTTGTGATGAAAGATGGAGAAACCTTTAAGGGTATGCGCAAATTCTCTATCCAGCACCCTAAAGTACGCAACTATTTATGGGAATGGTTGCTTAACAAAGTCATTAAAGACGAAGAAATTATAGGATTACGCTATGACTATGCAGAAGTTTACCTCAAGATTAAAGATCAGGAAAATGATGAGGATATTAATGTAGGGTTAATGGCAGTTGAGGAATCATTTGATAAAATTCTGATAGAAAGTAACAGAAAGAGAGAGGGCGTTATTGTAGCCTTTGATGAGTCTCTATACTGGTCTGACGTTAAGAAAGAACGACAACTAGAACTAGACAGAACTGCATATTCAAAATCATTAAGAGACGTGATGAAGGCTCCCATACGCGTTTTTAATGAAGGCAAAGTATTGAGCAACCCTGCTCTGGCTAAACAGTTTGAAACCGCAAAAGGACTTTTGGAGGGTTTAAGACAATCTAAATATCAGATTTCAGAGGTTTTTGATATGGACAAGTTAACCACCTTTGTTGCGATTAACAATCTTTTTGCCGGCTCTCACGGGCTGGTCTGGCATAATTTAAGAATGTATTACAATCCAATTACTGGAAAGCTTGAGCCCATCTCCTTTGACTCGATGAGTGGCAGGAAGTTAACCGAAATCACCCACTACCCATTTTCTGAAAATGACACCATTTATCAAAAACAGGTAAGGCAAAAGCTTGCACTCGTAAGCAGCACAGATTATATTAATAGCTTTTTATCTCGTCACAAGACAGAACTCTTAAAATTAAAGTCAGCATTATATACGGAGTATAACTACCTTTTTGACGATGAGATTTTAGCCTACAATAGTAATTTTATTAAAAAAACAATAGATCCGGCTATACTTATTACCTCTAGTCTTGTAAGCTACGATGATTCAAGTATGGACATACGCATAGACAACTTAACGTCATTTCCCGTTCAAATTAAAGATTTAGAACACAAAGATGGGCGTAAAATGAGTGTGGCACAATCTATAAAAGTAATCGCAGCAGACACCTCGCAAATTATAAGGTTTAAACTGAATAACTATTTTGTAAACGCTTTTGTCTCCAAAAAAAACAAAAAAGGAACGTTTCAATTTCCTAAAGATGTTTCAAAACTTAGAATACCACATTATGTAACTGGTGTGAAAGCGACTCAATTTTCAGAAATAAGGCCTTATAGCGTCAGCTTGCATTTAGATAAAAAAATAAGTTCCTATAAGGCATCCCATACGCCAAATGTGGATTTGTTTGACTTTATAAGTAACGTTTCAGATAGTATTCTTGCCTTTAGTAAAGGCTCGTTTAAACTGGAGCAAAATCTCGTTATTCCATCTGGATATGTGGTCAAAATTCCATCTGGATTTTCATTGGACTTTAAGAACAATGCTTCCATAAGATCAAAATCTGCACTTATCTGTACGGGAACTAAGGAAAATCCGGTACGGTTCTTTTCTTCAGACGGTACGGGACAAGGGATTTTTGTGACAGATGCCAGTAAAAGATCTAAGGTAACCTACACACAGTTTGACAATCTTTCTAATCCTCAATCTGAATTGTGGTCTGTATCTGGCGCAGTAAACTTTCACGAAAGTGATGTAACCATTACAAACAGTAGTTTTACAAATAATAGGTGTGAGGACGCACTCAACATCATTAGGTCTGAGTTTGTGATGACAGATACTGTTTTTGAAAACACACAGTCAGACTCCTTTGACGGGGATTTTGTAAATGGAAGTCTTAATCGATGTTCCTTTATTAATTCTGGAAACGACGGGATAGATGTTTCAGGCTCTGTCCTTAAACTAAACGATATCACGGTCACAAATCCGTCAGACAAAGCTATAAGCGCAGGAGAAAATAGCACTATTACGGGCCAAAATGTTACTGTTTCTGGCGGTGAGATAGGTGTTGTGAGTAAAGACCTTTCGGATGTGACGCTTACAAATCTCAATATTACAGATACGAGACTAGGACTTTCGGCATTCCAGAAAAAATCAGAATATGGCGTAGCCTCCATAGATGTAAGAGAGCTCTCATTTAAAAACGTAAGTGTAGAACACCTTATAGAAGTCAATTCTACCCTGAAAATAGATGATGTGGCCGTAGAGACCGTATCTAACAATGTGATAGACCAAATGTATGGAAAGGAGTACGGAAAAAGCAGCCGTTAAGGAGACGAGCGAGATTTTTCAGAATCTCCGGTATGAGCGCAAATTCATTTACACGCACAAATTACCTCAAGATATTATCGAGACAGAGGTACTGGTAAACTCTTTTTGCTTTCACGAAATTTTTTACCGCCGCACCGTAAACAATATTTACTATGACGACCCATCGATGTCCTTTTATCATCAAAACGTTGCAGGTGACGACAAACGGCATAAATACCGACTACGATGGTACGGAGATACTTTTTCTAAAATTGAAAATCCCATTTTAGAAATCAAAAAGAAAATGGGAGCCGTAGGAGATAAACTCTCGTTTAAGCTTGATGGATTCTCCCATAATCTTGAGTATAATTCTATTGCCTCAACTGAGAACGCCATACTTGAAAAAATAGCCCAAATCAACAATCCTGAGCTTCTTATTAATCTAAAACAGCTGTCGCCAGCACTATTCAACGCCTACGAGCGCAGGTATTTCTTGTCAGATTGTGAGAAGTTTAGAATTACCATAGATTATAATATGGTATTTTATAATCCAGATTTTAAAAACAAACAAGCTTCTAAAGCCACATTACAGGACGTAGTTTTAGAGCTCAAGTATAAAGTCGAAGATGACAAAGAGGCGCGAAAACTCACGCAACAACTTACCGCTCGCCTCTCTAAAAATTCTAAATATGTAAGAGGTGTAAATCTCATACAACATCATAAAGAGACCTAGATGAGCCAGAATTTAACTCGAACCTTACTCATCATAGCCCTTTGCGCGCTCTTTATTCATTGTAAAACGGTAGATGTTTATGAGTATCCCGCTTTCGCGAAAAGCGGAAACCTAAACGCCGTCATCGAAATTCCCGCCGGCACAAACACAAAAATTGAATATCATCCCAAAACCAAAAAATTTACTCCAGACCAGCGCAATGGTAAAACTCGCATTATCGAGTTCTTGCCTTATCCAGCAAATTATGGTTTTATCCCCGGTACCCTGTCTGAAAAAAATAAAGGTGGTGATGGAGATGCCTTAGACATTTTAGTGCTATGTCCTACTCTAAAAACAGGAACCGTTATTGAGGTAACCCCAATCGCGATGATTGATCTTCTGGATGATGGAGAGATGGACACAAAAATCCTAGCAATTCCAGCAGATGAACACTTAAGAACTATTTCCTCAGAAAGTCTAATAGATCTTAATACAAAATACCCTGGGGCAGTAGAAATTATTGTAGACTGGTTTCAAAACTATGATACTCGCGACGATGCCCTAATACGAGGTGTTCTGGATGAAAAAGCGGCAGTTTTGGAGATTCAGAAAAATTTAAAATTCTGAGTTTTTTAAAATAAAAAGGTTTCACAACTCAATGATGTAATACCCTTTCGATTTTTCGCTTAGGCGTGTTTAAAACGCTACTCTACAGTAACAGACTTTGCAAGATTACGCGGTTGGTCTACATTCTTCTCCAGCATAACCGCAATATGATACGACAATAACTGTAATGGAATTGTTGTTAAGAGTGGCGTTAAGGCCTCCATAGTTTCTGGAATCTCTATAATATGGTCAGCAAGTCTTTTTACCTCGGTGTCGCCAGCGGTCACTATACCTATGATTTTACCACTACGTGCTTTAATCTCTTCAATATTACTTACCACTTTCTCATAATGACCCTTTTTTGTGGCAATAACAATTACGGGCATTTGCTCATCTATAAGAGCAATAGGTCCGTGTTTCATCTCGGCTGCAGGGTACCCCTCTGCGTGGATATATGAGATCTCTTTAAGTTTTAACGCTCCCTCAAGTGCAACTGGAAAGTTATAACCTCTTCCTAAATACAATGCGTTAGACACATCTTTATACTGCTCTGCAACAAATTTTACGTGCTCATTAGACTCTAGTGCAGTCTTCACTTTTGTCGGAATTCTTTCTAACTCTTGTAAATAAGCGTAGAAGGTAGAAGTTGTGATTGCTCCCTTCTTTTTTGCGAGTTTTAATGCGATAAGTGTTAATACGGTGATTTGAGTTGTAAATGCTTTTGTTGACGCCACACCTATCTCGGGTCCTGCGTGTGTGTATGCTCCTGCGTGCGTTTCTCGAGAGATTGAGGATCCTACGACATTACAAACCCCAAAAACAAAAGCTCCTTGCTCTTTTGCAAGTTTAATAGCGGCCATAGTATCTGCTGTTTCTCCACTTTGAGAAATAGCTATTACAACATCATCTTTATAAATAACGGGATTCCTGTATCGAAACTCTGACGCGTACTCGACCTCTACAGGAATTCTTGAGAATTCCTCAAAAATGTATTCGGCTACCAAACCAGCGTGCCAGGATGTTCCACAGGCAACAATGATGATGCGACGTGCGTTTAAGAACTTATCAATATTATCATCTACTCCAGCCATTTTAATAAGGCCTTCATTTACTCTCATACGGCCTCTAAAGGTGTCTGTTATCGCAGCGGGTTGCTCATAAATTTCTTTGAGCATAAAATGGTCGTAACCTCCTTTTTCAATTTGCTCAAGATTAAGTTGTAATTCCTGGATATAGGGAACGACTAGGGTGTCATCCTTTATCTTTCTAATTTTAAGATCCTTATGGCGTCTTACGATGGCCATTTCCCCATCTTCAAGATAGATTGCATTGTTCGTATACTCAATGAAGGGTGTTGCGTCTGATGCTATAAAAAACTCATCGTCTCCCACTCCTATGGCCAGAGGGCTTCCTAGTCGTGCGACAATAATCTCGTCTGGCTTTGTTTTATCAAAAACTGCAATAGCATAAGCTCCGACGGTCTGGTTAAGTGCTATTTGTACTGCCTTTCCTAATTTTACACCTTCTTTTGTTTTTACATCTTCTATGAGGTTTACGAGAACCTCTGTATCTGTGTCTGATGTAAAGGCATAACCACGCTTAAGCAACTCCTGACGCAATGCATCATAATTCTCAATGATTCCGTTATGGATGATCACTAGATTACCAGAATTAGAATAATGAGGATGAGAATTTACATCATTAGGAACTCCGTGAGTTGCCCATCTTGTATGACCTATAGCTATAGAACCCTCTGTAGAAATTTCTTTTTCTAAACGTTTTTTAAGGTCTGCTACTTTACCTTTTGTTTTTGAGACTTTAAGATCCTTACCGTCGTACAAGGCAATTCCTGCACTATCATATCCTCGATACTCTAAGCGCTGCAAACCCTGCAAGACTATAGGGTAAGCTTCCCTATGACCGATGTAACCTACAATTCCGCACATAGTTCTGGGTATATTTGGGTTTTTACAATCCTAAGATACGCCCGCAAGGAGTATCTGGATTAATCTCTTCTGTAAGAGTATAATTAATTCTCAGCTTTAGTCTTTTATCTTCATCTACACTTCGGTTACCGTGAAGAATCGTTCCTTCCTGAGAAATTATATTAGTAGATGGAATTCGTCTATCTAATATCTCACCATTCTCACCGCGCACTCTCGAACTTGAGGCATTTAAAACATTTTGAGAAACTGTTAATGCAAGATTTACATTTGCAGAGTCATTTACCACTATATTGTTTAGATGTCTTGTGATACGTATTCTATAGCTTTCTCCTGGACTTGTTCTGTCGCCTTCAATTTCTCTAGTTAATCTGCCCAAATGGTTTGTTCTAGAACTTACAGCACCATCGTTACCAGCCGAAAGGTCAATCTGTCCATCTATCAACGTGCGATTATTGTCATAATCATAAATAAAAATCCTTTCTGGTTCCAAAACTCCGGTCCCAGCTCCTAATTGGTCTTGATCTACAAAAAATATTAGGTTGGCCTCGTTTATTATGACATTACAAGACTTTAAGATATCTAATTGATCTTCTATACCGTCCTCGTCCCGATCTGGAAATAAATTTATAACGGCTATTGATCCATTTCCTCCCTTTAAGTAAAGATTATCCTCACCGTCTAGCACGTCTGCATTATTGATATCATTCTGGATTGCAGGATTAAATTCTCCATCAATTCCTAGAACTTGCACACCTCCAAAATTTAGGGCAATAGAACTATTTTCTGTAGTTTCGACCTCATCGTCTCCCGAATCGTCAGTGCCTGAAAATTGGTAAAAAGCCGTAATATTTGCACCGTCATAATTAAAAAGAATGTAACTCCCATTACCGTTTACCGCCTCTGCTTTTATATAAATACCTCTAAAATAATCTCTAAAATTATTTTGGTTTAATAAGTTTTCTGAATTTTCTTGATTAATCAAATTTTGTGTGAAATAATCATTATCTAGTTTTACTCTAAGAGATGGTGCCAGTCTACTTGCTATTTCAATTTCAGATGACTCCTCTAAAGGATTGCCTATTGAGTCTAATCTGATTTCTAGATTGCTAGGAATAAAAGCTTCGTCTTCGTAAAGCAAGTCACCCTCTATACCGTCAAAATCTCTAAATTCATCAGAAAAATATACAGCAGCAGATTCAAAGTTATCATCTGGGTCTAGATCGTTCAAGAAATAATTAGAACGATAAATAGAAAGCTTCATAGGTCCCGTATTGCTAAATATAGAATCTAAAGTATACGTGGTGTTCCCATCCTCATCTGTTTCTTCTCTAGAACTAAAGTATGGTAGTGTAAGATATACACCGGTTAATTCAGGATTATCGCCAAAGCTAGGATCAAACCTAGACAAAGTAACTTGAGAGAGAGCAGATACTGTCGCAGTACCGTAAACAGGGTCATTATACACCCCTATCGCTCCTACTGGAAGATTATTTGTCTGTACTGCATCAAACCTGACGCTGTATGAAGTAATGTCAATTTCTGCGGTAAGTCCTGTATCAAAATTAACTTGATCTACAAGACCTGCACCAGCACCACCAAAATCATTTGTACAAGCAACCGCTCCCAAAAGAGCAAAGACACAAACTGCCGTTCGTGTCAATAATTTATATAATTTCATATTCTCTATTCTTCCTTTAAAACCTTGGTCGTGTAGAACTCCTCATAAGCTTGAGCAAACTCTTCTTTCTTCTTGTAAGGTAACGCTGGTATTTTCGTAGTATTTACCAACTTCATTAAATTTTCTTCTAGATGCTCAGAACCTACAATCGTTGCGTCAGAATTACGCAAAGAAACTTTCATTAAGTTTTCGTACGTCGGATCTTCAAGCTCAGATATACTTGCTGGATCTATTCCGTCAAAGGCAATTTTATTAATCATCTCCTTACTTAACGATCCTTCATAACCTTGATTGTATATAGAGGTTACTATTTTACTCTCGCTAAATAAAGGCTCACTTGCATAATAATGCTTAAGATATAGCGGTAGTAAAGATGCTAACCAACCGTGTACGTGAATGATATCTGGAGACCAGTTTAATTTTTTAACTGTTTCTACAACTCCTTTAGCAAAAAAAATAGCACGTTCATCATTATCTGGAAAGAGTTTCCCCTCTTCATCTGTAAACGTCGCTTTGCGTTTAAAGTATTCTTCGTTATCTATAAAATAGACCTGCATGCGCTCTTTAGGGATAGACGCAACTTTTATGATCAGAGGCATATCAAAATCGTTGATAACCAGATTCATACCAGAAAGGCGAATCACCTCGTGTAGCTGGTGCCTACGCTCATTTATATTTCCGTAGCGCGGCATAAAAATGCGTATCTGACCGCCCTTAGCATTAACCATTTGAGGAGCTTCAAACGACATAGAGGCAATCTCGGTCTCTGGTAAATAAGGAATAACTTCAGACGACACGTACAAAATCCTCTTTTCTTTCATAAAAATATTCTTAGGTTGTTAATCTGTTCAAAAAACACGCAAAAGTACGAATTTTTGCCCACTTTGCCTTAAAAATGGTAAGTTTGCAGCCCGTTAAAGTTTTGGTAAAGTGCGTGCAATAACTAGTAAAGAAGCAATCTTAAAAGCTGTCTTAGAGGCAAAAAAGAAGAATAATACCGTAGGTTTTGTCCCTACGATGGGAGCGCTGCACAAAGGACACCTTTCCCTTATAGACTATGCCTTAGAATGTTGTGAGGTTGTTGTCGTGAGTATTTTTGTGAATCCCACACAATTTAATAACGCTGCCGACTTAGAAAAATACCCTCGCACTGTAGATGCAGACCTTGAACTTTTAAGCTCATACCAATCGCAAGTTTTAGTTTATGTCCCATCTGTAAATGTAATTTATGAAGGTGATGTTGTGTCAAAATCATACAATTTTGGCTCTTTAGAAGATGTTATGGAGGGAGAACACCGGCCAGGACATTTTGACGGCGTGGGTACGGTACTCAATCATCTTTTTAGACAAGTACAGCCGGACAAGGCATTTTTTGGCGAAAAAGATTACCAGCAATTAAAGATTGTTGAGAAGTTAGTAGAAAAGGAAAAACTTTCTGTTCAAATTTTGGGGTGCCCTATTTACAGGCAACCTGATGGGCTTGCAATGAGTAGTCGCAATGCAAGACTTACCCAAAAGCAACTCGCAACCGCTCCTTTTATTCATAAAATTTTGAAGGAGGCACGAGAAAGATTTAGCTCGACATCAGCAAATGAACTTCGTAAATGGGTCCAAGCGCAATTTGCCTCTCAAGACGGTCTGGAGCTAGAATACTTTGAAATTGCTAATATTAAAAATCTCAGTCCGCTTTCGCGAAAGCGTAAAAATCAAAAGTACCGCGCTTTTATCGCTGCCTTTGCTGGAGAAATCAGGCTTATAGATAATATTGCACTTAACTAAATTAATTACCTTTGTATCATGTTAGTAAATGTTGTAAAATCAAAAATTCATCGCGTTAAGGTTACTGGAGCAGAGCTTCATTATATTGGGAGTATTACCATAGATGAGGACTTAATGGATGCTGCAAATGTAATTGAAGGCGAGCGCGTGCAGATCGTAAATGTGACAAATGGAGAACGTTTGGAAACATACGCCATTCCAGGACCTCGTAATAGCGGAGAAATCACCTTAAACGGTGCTGCTGCTCGTAAAGTAGCAAAGGGAGATATCCTTATTCTTATCGTTTATGCTTTTATGGAACTGGAAGAAGCAAAGAAATTTAAGCCTACGCTTTGCTTCCCTAACGAAGAAACAAACTTGCTCAAATAAACATTGGCAAACAAAAAACATATAGGCCTTGCGCTTAAAATTATACTCCCACTCGTGGGAGTTTTTTTGATGTGGTATTCTCTTAACGAAATGAGTGCTGCCAGGCGTTTAGAAATGTGGGAAGCTATAAAGGGAGTAAATCCCCTGTGGGTGGTCATCTCATTATTTTTTGCCACCTGTAGTCATCTATCGCGAGCATACCGGTGGAAGTTTATGCTAGAACCTATGGGCTATTCGCCTAGACTTTGGAACAGCTTCTCTGCAGTAATGATTGCCTATTTTGCAAACACTTTTATTTTGAGATCTGGCGAGATATTAAGGGGTGTTGTTATCAGTAAATCTGAAAAAATCCCTTTTGAAAAAGCCTTTGGCTCCATAATTTCTGAACGTATTGCAGATCTTGCGGTGTTACTCGTCATTATGACTACTGCGATTGTATTACAGTCTACGACACTTATAGATTATTTTAAGACGGCTGCAAACCCGCTTCCGTCCATCATAGGACTGGCAGTATTGCTCACCATTGGAATTTTAGGATTGCGTATTCTTAAAAAATCTTCACATCCATTTATTATAAAAGTTCGAGATTTTGGACTCGGTATTTTAGAAGGCGTAAAAAGCATTCTGAATATGAAGAAAAATGCAGCTTTTATTTTCCATACGCTATTTATATGGACAATGTATATTGCTATGTTTTGGGTGATGAAATTTACAGTCCCCGGGCTAGAAGAAGCTCCTCTAGGAGTAATCCTCGCCGCGTTTGTTGTAGGAGCATTTTCTATGAGTGCTACTAATGCGGGAATGGGAATTTATCCTATAGCAATGGGCGCTATCTTTTCTTTTTTTGGATTTTTATACGAAGATGCTTTTACCTTTGGTTGGATTATTTGGGGCACGCAAACCATATTTAACATTATTGTTGGAGGCATTTGCGGCTTGTTTTTCGTGCTCGCTCAGAGAAAAGTATAACTTTCCGTATTTTACGCATCCTAATTCTTAAAACCCCACGATGAAAAAGACAATCCTACTATTGTTTCTTTTAGTTTCCGCTTTCGCGAAAGCGCAAGTAGAATACAGAGAACTCACCTCCGAAAAACTAGGCGCCACTCGTCAAATCAAAGTACAACTCCCTAGAAATTACAGTGCAAACACTGAGAAAAACTATCCCGTTATCATAGTGATGGATGGAGACTATCTTTTTGAACCCGTTGCTGGAAACGTAGATTATTATAGCTATTGGGAAGAAATGCCTGATGCCATTGTAGTCGGGATACTTCAAGGAGACACGCGCGATGATGACACCTTTTATGATGATGTAAATTTTCTTCCAGACGATACAGGAGCCGCTTTTTTTGAATTTGTGGGCCTTGAGCTTATGCCTTATCTCGATGCAAACTACCGCACGGCAAACTTTAGAATTGCCGTAGGTCACGACCTCACCGCAAATTTTATAAACTTTTATCTTATGAAAGATCCATCGCTTTTTCAGGGATACATATCCTTGAGCCCGGACCTTTCTCCTATGATGGAAGAGCGACTCGTCCAGCGTCTAGGTGCTGTAGAGCAAAAGGTTTTTTATTATCTCGCTACCGCTACAGATGATATCAAAGTATTACGAGAGCCCATAAACGCTCTTAACGGACAGCTCAATACGGTGAGCAATCCTATGGTGAAAACATACTTTGATAATTTTGATGAGGCTACACACTACTCCTTAGTGGGTCGTGCGATACCACAAGCGCTTGAAGATATATTTTCTATATCAAGACCTATAAGTAAAAAAGAATACAAGGAAACTATTCTCAATCTTCCAGGTTCACCCTATGATTATCTCATCGAGAAATATGCAGTTGTTAAGGAACTTTTTGGTCTAGATGAAAAGATTAGAGTAAATGACTTCATCGCCACCTCAACTGCACTCGAAAAACGCTCAGATTGGGAAGGACTAGAGCGTCTAGGAAAACTTGCAAGACAACAATATCCAGACACCATGTTAGGTAATTATTATCTAGCCTTATCTATGGAAAACACAGGGTCTCCCAAAAAGGCGATGAAAACGTACCAGAATGGATTTCTATTAGAAGAGGTTGCTTTTATTACAAAAGATCTGATGCTGGATAAAGCAGCAAAAATTAAGGAAGACTTTGGGTACTAAAAACGCATTTACATAGCGATACAAATTAAAATGAGGCTGTCTTAAAAGGCAGTCTCTTTTTTTTTGAATACTTTTCAGTATTTCGTATCTTCATGGTATGAAAGCCAGTCCTGTCTGGAAGACCAACAACCAGTCCCAGTTGAGTCTTCTCCCACCAAGTTATGATGATTTTGTTCCGGAGAAC
>NZ_REFV01000016.1 GCF_003688895.1 Dokdonia sinensis | reverse complement strand
TGTTCATTTTCTTTGAGAGCTTTGATAATCTGACTCTCACTAAATTTGCTGCTTTTCATAATGACAGTTTGAATTTAAAGTTAGTAAATTCGAATTAGTAACTGTCCTATTTATGGGGAAGTCTACAACGGGATATCGACGATAAAAGTTATTATATAACGAGTTGCCCACAATATGAGAAAACCGATATTCACAATATTAATCTTGCTGATTTTTGAAGTTGGAATTTCCCAAGAAGTAGCCGAATCTGATTTAATCGGAGAATGGACATTTATCGAATTGCAAGATGAGAACGGAGAAAAACAGACAAAAATTCCTCTGACAAGATTCGGTCGTGATATGGGAATAGAAAAAGTAAATCGAGACAGCTATATTTTCAATGACGACGGAACTTATAAAAGTTTTAACCCTTTGAATACTTCATACGGAACTTGGTTTTTGGACAAAAAAACGAACGAAATAAATTTGGAATTACGAATTGAACCTGACAGTCCTTATTTGCCTTCTTTAAAGAAAGCTAAAATTGTAACTAAAAGGAAAGACGGATTTTATTATCAAAAAGCAGTTAAGAAAAGAATTTTAATATTCGGAACTGATTCAATGACAATTGCTGACAGAGAAAAATACGTATTGATTTATGAACGAAAATAAATACTGCGGGCAACAAATGTATAACTGCAATTACGGCGGATTCGACTACGTCCGAATCCACTCCGAATTGCTAACGTCAGTTCTTAATCAAAAATTAACGCTTATTAACCTGTAAATGAAGGTTATACGAGACCTTCATACTGTCTAAAAACCTATTTTTATAACTTTAGTACTCGGGTAGGTGTCTTCAAAAATTTTAAATGCGCGATTCTCAGGGATTGAGTTTGAGTTTATAGGCAGGCTGCCGTTGCACGCAAGCTGAAAACCGAACTATAATTGATAAAAAGAGCTATAATAATAACCTTAATTCTGAACTCAATAATCCTGATTGGAGTTCCTGCTGGACACGGTTACGGAATAATGGTAATGTTCGAATTTATAAGTATTCCGACTCTAATTAAGAGTGGATTTGACTTTCAGAAAGAATATCCGTTTGAAAGTAGTCTGATTTTAATCGCTTTGGTTTCTTTAATTGGAAAACTTATTTCAATTTCACTATTGTTTTCAAAAAATATTTTGAACAAAAAGAACTGGATTTATATCGGTCTGACTTTAATGCTGATTTCATTTCTTTTTGTTTGTTATGGAACTTGGGAGTATGACAGCTTTCTTTTTGCAATAACACTTGGAAGCGGAATACCATTTTTAATGTATTTCGGCAGAGTTTTATATTTAATTAATCTAAGAACAAATCGGAATTAGTAACTAAATAAAATTAAATGGAGCCATCATTATTGACATCGCTAATTGGTATTTCAGTTTTTACTATTTTAATGTACTTTGGTTTTAAATACGCAAATGGAAATTGGAAAGTTTCTGAATCCAAAAAATCTGATTATTTTAATTGGACGAACAAGCACGGAAAGACAATAAAAAAAGCGATAATTATTATATCAGTCATTTACGGAATTTCAATGTTAATTCAAATATCGAATTTGATATAAAGCAGCAAAAAGCCTGCGTACAACACCTTATATAACTCATTAAATATTCACACCCCCAAAATAAAAGCCTCCAGTACACAAACACATAAAACAAGAAAACCGTCTTTTTTAAGGACGGTTTTTCGTTTTTCCGAATTTGTACGACAAACCTGTGAGGTGTCGTGAGGCAGTAGTTACTTCTTTCTAGAAGGAGCCTGCGGAGCCTTTTTTGCTGCAACTTTTGCTTGTGAGCGCGCTGGAGCTGGCTTTGCATTAGACTTAGTCTGTTTCATAAAACCGATGTTTTAATTATAGAATAAATGTACGCCAGGAGAATTCAAGTTGATACTTTTATTGGCTATAATTTAACGGATTTTCTAGTGTTAAATATTAGCGCTGCTCGTCTCCCTTGCGCGTAAGCTGAAATATGGAAACCGCAAGCAAGGTGACAATAAGGGGCACAATTACAAACAAATCTACTCGATGTATATCTGCCTTACCGGGATTGAGTGTAAACCATTCTTGGACATTCTTTTCCCAAATTACAGCCAGCACGATCATTACTACAGTAAGGATTTGTACGAAGGTTATTTTTCTTTTTGTAGCCATAATTAATTGATTTCTTTATCTACAACACCACACTTAAGCATCTTATCGCCAAAGTAAGGATTACGTACCTCCTTAGAGTCAGAAAGCCAGTAAGCTCCTTTTCCGTCAAAAGCCATCGGGCAGTACTGCTTAAAAATGGTTCCAGAAGTAATTGTTTCCTGAGCGATCTGTGCCTCAACGGCTGCGGTAATATTTTCAAATCCTTTACGTATCTCAGCAACTTCACTCTCTTGTATTACAGGCATAGTAGCCGTCATTATATTTGAGAATGAATCATTGTTTTCAACTGTTTTTAAAAAGGCATCTAAGGCATTTTTTGAGGTAGAGACGTCCGTATTTACAAGTGCAGCCTTAAGGTCAAGATATGCTGTATACACTTTTGTAAATGCTTCATTTTCAAAAGAGACTTGCTCCTTGCTATCGGTTTTATTTAGGTCTTGGGGAGCGGTATCTACTTTTTGTACTTGACTTGGCGCCTGTTTTATTTCTGGCTCTCTATTATTTTTACAAGCTACTGTAGCAAGTACAGTAAAGGCAATGATATACTTTTTCATCCTATTTAAATTTGACTACAAAAATACAACCCTATGGACGATTTGCCTTACGGTAATAGTAAAAAGCGGGTATGAGTATAAATATGAGTATAGGCTGTATTAAAAACCTGCGCACGTAGAACAGGGAGCGATAACTTTCGGCTCCAGCATTGTTTATCATTATGGTGAGCACAGTTAGGAGAACGGTAAAAATTGCCACATATAAAATCAATGAGAACCTCACGATACCTACCTCTTGAAAAACTAGCCACAGTATGGCGAGAGATAACATCATATGTATCATAAATCTCAATGCAATGTTGAGGAGGTATTTTAAGGTTTCCATTTCTGGTAGCGGTTGGGCTTGGTAATCTGTCTTAAAAAATATGATAAGCGGATCGTAGAAGAGGGCGCTTTCGCGAAAGCGAACAAAAACAAATCCCACTAAACAGAGGAAGATCATTCCGTATCGAAGCCACTTATGCATCTGTAGCAGGTTTTGTGTATGATTTTACCCACGCAAGCCATAGCAAGAATACGGCTCCATAAATAATCGCCGGAAAGACGGTGCCGTGCAATATTTCTGCATATTCAGGATATTCATAAATACCAATAGCGAGTATCGCGATACGAAAGACATTTATAACATATATAAGTACGGAGCCGCCAAAAATAAAAAGAAGCGTGCGCTTTGCGCCTCCCCAAAACGCCAGCATAAAGGATATAAAAAGTAAGATGATACTCACAGCATTACATCCCTCGATAATACGGGCTAGAGGAGCGCCCTCCACGCTAAGGTTCATCGCAGGTTCTATCGCGCTAGGTTCTACACGACCGTCGTACCCAAAGCCTTGTATGAGCAACTCGCTCTGTTGCGCTACGCTATGTGTTATAAAATCTGGATAATAGGTCTGGCTACCGCCATACACTAAATATAGATTATATAGAGATACGAGTGCCAAATAACTCCCTAGAAACGTAAGGATAAAAAGGAGTACCGACTTATATTTGCGCAATAATTGAAACAAGGGCTGTTTATTTACCTTATGAAACCCCTAAAATACAAGAAAAATGGCTTTAGACACTTTAAAACCCCAGGTGACTACAATTCTAGCTCAAACCGATGTGACTCCTTATGAGCGGTTAACACAAGTATGCACACTTTTGCAGGAAAATGTGACCTATTATGATTGGGTAGGTTTTTACTTTGCAAACCACAAGGCGCGTACTTTGCATCTTAAGGCTTTTGCTGGAGAGGCAACAGATCATACGGTCATACCATTTGGTAAAGGGATATGTGGGCAGGTAGCTGTTTCTAACGAGAATTTTGTAGTGCCAGACGTAAAGGCGCAAGACAATTATATTGCGTGTAGCATAACGGTAAAGAGCGAGATTGTGATTCCCTTATTTAAGGACGGTGTTAATATAGGGCAAATAGATATAGACTCTCATATTATAGACCCATTTACTCCAGCAGATGAGCAGTTCTTACAATGGGTAAATGAACAGGTCGCAGAGATTTTATAAGCCCTACTTCAGCGGTTGGTTGTATTTTAAAAGCCTTAGGTTGCGATAACGTAAGGCGTTTTATTTGATAATTGGTTTGAGTTTTTCGCGTTTGATTTACTCGAGACAAGCTCAGGATGCATCGCAAAAGCAAAAAAAAAGACAACATATATTCATCCCAGTAATTGCTTTAGTTCAAAACCCCAAAATCTCTTTTCAGTTAGAAAACAAAAATTATCTTTGCGTTCCGATATATCGGGTAGTGCAAAAAACGCAATTATGAAACATACCTACGTGGCAGATGTACTTGCCAGTAATGAATTACATCAGGAATTTACAGTAAAAGGATGGGTGCGCTCTTTTAGAGCAAACCAGTTTCTGGCGCTTAATGATGGATCTACCATCAATAACATTCAATGTGTTGTTGATTTTGAAAATACAGATTCGGAGCTTCTAAAGCGTATTACTGTGGGTGCCGCTGTGTCCATAACAGGAATTCTTGAGGAAAGTCAAGGGGGAGGACAGCGTGTGGAGATAAAGGCAAAAAACATAATCATAGAAGGTGATGCAGATCCAGAAGACGTAAAACTCACCATTCTATCACCTAAGCGCCATACGTTAGAAAAACTACGGGAGCAGGCACACTTAAGAGTGCGTACCAACACCTTTGGAGCAATTATGCGACTGCGTCATAAGCTCTCTTTTGGGATACACCAGTATTTTAATAATAACGGTTTTTATCAAGCTCATACACCTATAATCACAGGAAGTGATGCAGAGGGCGCTGGAGAAATGTTTCAGGTAACGGCTCTTGACCTGAACAACCCTCCAAAAACCGAAGATGGAGCGATAGATTACAGTAAAGATTTCTTTGGCAAAGAGACAAATCTTACTGTTTCTGGACAACTAGAAGCAGAGACTTTTGCATTAGGATTAGGGAAGGTATATACCTTTGGTCCAACCTTTAGAGCAGAAAATAGCAATACCTCAAGACACCTAGCCGAGTTCTGGATGGTAGAGCCAGAGGTTGCTTTTAACGATCTGGATGACAACATGGATCTCGCCGAAGATTTTATTAAGTATGTCATAAACTATGTGCTAGAGCATTGTGATGATGACCTTGCTTTTCTAGAGGATAGACAAGTGCAAGAAGATAAAAGCAAGCCACAGGCAGAGCGAGCCACGATGAGACTGCGCGATAAACTTAAGTTTATCGTAGATAATGATTTTAAACGTGTGAGTTACACAGAGGCTATTGATATTTTGCGCAATAGTAAACCTAATAAGAAGAAAAAATTTAAGTACCCTATAAACGAATGGGGTGCAGATTTACAAAGCGAACACGAGCGTTTCCTTGTCGAAAAGCATTTTGAGTGCCCTGTAATCCTATTTGATTATCCTGCAAATATCAAGGCATTTTATATGCGTCTAAACGAAGATGGAAAAACAGTACGTGCTATGGATGTGCTTTTCCCTGGAATAGGCGAGATGGTAGGAGGTTCTCAAAGAGAGGAACGTCTCGATATTCTTAAAGAGAAAATGAGTGCACTAGACATCTCTCACGAGGAACTGAGCTGGTATCTCGATACTCGTAAGTTCGGAACGTGTACGCACAGTGGCTTTGGACTTGGTTTTGAGCGACTCGTACTTTTTGTTACGGGAATGACTAATATTAGAGATGTAATTCCTTACCCTCGTTTTCCTGGAAATGCCGAGTTTTAGGTAGACGGTAAACGATAATAATTTTTACGCTTTCGCGAAAAAATATTTTGCCTCAGGAGCTTTTTTCTGAGGCTTTTTTGTTTCTATTGTGGTAGTCCTGATACACCCTTCTACTCCGCTCAGGGTTCAGTTGCGATTTTCTATTTCAAGTTCAAGGTCAAGTTCGATTTCGGTTTCGGTTTCGCCGTTGGGGGTCATTTGCCCCTTTTTTAGGCGTGATGATTGTTATTTCAGGCTAAATGCTATCTTTAAGGATTGCTAACCAAAAATCAATTTAGAATGAAAAAATTAAAACTTTTACTACCGCTGTTTCTAGCGGGACTTTTTCTTGTCTCTTGTGGCGAGAAACCTAATGATAATGGTCACGATGATGATCATTCAGATGATGGTCAGGGAATGGAAATGGTGGATCCTCCTAAATTTATCATCCCTGTACATGAGGCAGACAATCTCTATCTCAATTACGGAAATAATCGCGCCGACTTTCTAGAAGAAGTTGTAAACGAGCAGAATCCTGATTTAGAAGAGGAATACACTCCTACCCGCTTTGTTACTGTAGACTTTGATGAAATGTATCAATATATGAAGTTTGTAAAGCAACAGTCCGACAAAGCAAAAATCAAACCTGAAGGATTACGCTTTTATTTTGGACAAATAAAAAGCAAAGGTTCAAAGGGGATTGACCCAGGAGTTGAAACCTTATTTTTTAATCCAACTGCAAACTTCGATGGGATTGAAGGAGGGATTTCCTATGCTATAAAAACAGATGTAAGTGGGAATATCTCCGCTGTAACTGTAGGTAGCATAATTGACAGCAGTAAAACGCAACAAACTCAAAAAGGTGCAAACTTGTTATTGCAAGGCGGTATTCAGAGTTTAGCAGGAAACAGAGGGCACCTGCCACCGCCTCCACATCCAGGAGATCCTGACGATTATCACTAATTATAGAAATTGTGACCATACTAGAAATTTTATTTCAAGTAGCCGAGTTGCTTTCTGCAATTTTGGCTACTATTTTTTTTAAAAAATATAACAAGACAGTTATAAAGTGGATGTTACCTTATCTCTGGTATGTTGTTCTAAATGAAACACTATCATATTTTCTCGTAATAAAAAGAGGACTACTGCAATACGAATTAGTAAACCTTTATTTACTCATAACGGTATTATTTGTCCTTTTCTTAATTTCTAATAGAGTTCGATTATCCAAACATAAAGCTATATTACATTTCATAGCGATAGTATTTACAATGGGGGTAGCTATTGAATGGGTAGTAAAAGGTATAGGTGTATCTTGGCAGTTTTCCGAATTCATAGGAGCCCTTTCTGTGATTATAGGCACCTGTATTTATGGTATAAGTTTATTTATTAATGATGATCTATCTAATCCTATAAAAAATCTTTTTACTTATATTATGTTGGGCTTTACCACATATTTTATTGCTGGACCCATAATTTTTATTGCTATTTATCTTTATTCCGATAATTACGATTTAATTATTAGTTTGAAATATTTACTTTATGGAACAATCATTTTAATGTACTCCATTTTTTCCTTCGGGTTTATTTATTCTGATAAGGAAGAATAAAACCTTACACCTCATAGAAAACTTACTTTTTCTAGTGGAATTGCTTCGATTTAAACACTTGGTATTTCTATAATGTGGTTCTATTAATTTTTTTGCCTGAAGCTAAGTTAAGGCCTGAAGATATTGACCTAGCGCCCCAGATTACAAGTAATTATAAAAACTATAATGTTAATCGTTGCTATGAATTATCTTACATACATTGTGATAAGTGTCGAGATAATTGCAGCTCTTGCAGCAACGTTTTACTTCTATAAATACAAAAACACAACGCTTAAGTGGCTCTTGCCGCTATTGTGGTATATTCCTGCAAATGAAATATTTTGTAATTTCATTGTTTCAAGGTCTTTTTTCTATCCCTTTTACAATCTATACGATATTATCGTTTCTGTTTCTATTCTCTTAATTATCAAGTCACAACTCAGAACACGAGTAAGAAAAAAAATTCTGAGGTACTTAATCATTGCCTGTCTAATATCATTTATAATCAATATGTTACTGATTAATCCTCTTAAGGAATTTACTACCGGTGCTTTTACCTTTTCTGCTTGCTTAATAGTTGTTGCTTTGCTTTATTATTTAATTGAATTATTGAAGATAGACGAAATATTAAATCCAAGTCACAACATTTTTCTTTGGATTTCTGCGGGATTTTTAATCTTTCATATCTCGTACCCTATTCTGTATTTTTCTAGGCGCTTTTTAAACGCTGGGAGTTTGGCATTTTATAATTCGTTAGATAAATTACACGTAACTGTTGTGGTATTATCCTATAAGACTATTACCTTTGGCTTCTTTTGGGGTAAAAAAATGGAATCCGCAATAACAAATTAGGGATATGACATTATATCAAATTGTTTTTATTGCAGAAGGTCTGGCAGTTCTATTAGGCACGTGGTATTTCTATAAATATAAAAACACATCTTTTAAATTCTTGCTCGCTTACCTCTGGATAATGCTGGCCATGGAAAATGCAAATCATCTGTTTGATATTCCTGACTTTTGGCAATTTGTACGTTGGAATCTCTTTGGAATAGCGAGCAGACTATTATTTATGTGGATGTTTAGAGAGGAAACACATTCCACTCGCACGAGGAAAATTATCACATTCCTTATGATACTACTGACTTCAGGTTTCATAATAAGTCTATTAATACAAGGATTTGCTGCAATGCATACTGAAATTCAATTTGTGGCAAATATCTTTGGCATTATCTCTATTGCTCTATATGCTGCAGATCTTTTTAGTAGAGAATATATACATCAAATAGGTAGAGATGTCATTGTATGGATTGCCGCTACATTTCTTATAATCTTCACTAGTTTTCCTATCATACAGACTGCTAAACTATTATTTTACGGACGAGAACCTCTATTCTCAAATATAATGTGGGTAATGGCAGGTGTGATCGTCTTGATGTATTCTGTGCTTTGTTTTGGCTTTATCTATTCATATCCTAAGAAGTAGTTAGTTCATAAGCTTAATAGATTATGGCTCAGATATATTATTAAAAAAAGGGGTCATTTGCCCCTTACCAGAAATGTAAAAGGATAATAACTTTACGGTTTAATGTAAAGTATGCCTAACGAAGAGGTTCTGATCATTTGGCTCGTATGTGCGACCATATTGCTACTATTGTTTATAGTAGCAACAATCTTTTGTGGGATAGCCTTATATTATCGTTTTGACAAGCATCCTAGGATCAAAACGTAGTGTATGTACTATAATATTATTCTTTCTATTGAAATTCTTGCTGCGATTTGTGGAGTCATTTTTTTCAAAAAGTACGGTCAGACACCACTTTGGCCTTGGGTGATCCTTTTAATAATGGCTCCTACTGCTGAGCTCATTGGTATATGGTATAGTAATAATATTACATATAACAACCACGTTGTTTTTAACACCTACTCTTTCCTTTACACCTTGATTTTATTTAAAATCATTTATGACCACATTCTTGGAAAATCTAGGAAGCGGCTTATAGTCATCCTTTTGATCATCAACATTGTAACGCTTTTAATTAATTGTTTTTATGACGATTTCGTAACAGGTTTTTTAACAATTCATCGTGGTGTCCATATTACCACACTAATACTATCTCTGGCTATTTATCTTGTTGATATATTAAAAAGAGACAGTGTCATATCTCTTAAACAAAATCTCCCGCTTATCGCATTTTCTGGACACCTGCTCTTTCAAGTAATTTATCTACCTATATTTATTACATTCGAGTATATTGTAAGTTTAGAAAGCGGTGGAGATTTAATTTATACTGTACTTCACAATGTACAAGGCGTAGCTATTATTATGATGAACGTCTTATTTATATTTGGTCTTATTTGGACAAAAAAAACCAAGGCACTCTCGGTGTAATGGGCTCTGTAGAATACATATCAGAATGGCTCGCTGCAATCTTTGCCCTTATTTTCTTCTATAAATACCGCATGCAACCCATACGCTTGGTGCTTCTCATTTTATGGATAGCAATTATTGCCGAAACAGCCGCAAGACTATGGATAGATGCAGGGTACACAAATAATCATTGGATTTATAATTGTTATGCGATTCTTTTTTATGGGCTTTTTTATAAAATGACGTACGACCATATTAAAAATAGTAAACGAAAAAAGATTGTTGCTTTGCTATCTATACTTATGCTGGCTGTTATCATATTCCGCAGTTTTACGTCACCTTTTGCCACTCGTTTTATGACTCATACCTTTAATGTGGCAACCGCTGTTATGGTAATTAATCTTATGTATTACGCTATCGACTTACTAAAAAGTGATATCAATTTTATATTGCGTGAGCGTCTTGAGGCCTTTGTATTTGTAGCCTATGCAATCTTTGCTGTTTCCTTTATACCGCTATCCCCATTAGTATTTGCTATCTGGGGTGATTTCTCGTCTAGTGCGGCTCAAACATTAAGCGATATACAAGGGGCGATACTTATAGTTATGAATCTCATTCTTATTTTTGGTTTTGTATGGACGAGAAAGCAACGTTAGTCATCGTTCTGGTGGCTGTGGCCATTCTATTATTGCTGCTTATTGTGGTGGCCATCCTGTTTTCTGTATTTATGAAACGTAAAAACACTCTTGTGCAAGAACAACTGGAGGCGCAAAAGCGTTTCGAGCAGGAGATTGCAGAGACTCAGATAGAAATAAGAGAGGCTACCCTGCGTAATATAAGTTGGGAGTTACACGATAATATAGGTCAATTGTTAACCCTTGCCAAAATCCAGACACAGAATTCTGGTGGTAGCCAGCAGGATTTAGATATGGCTGCGGCTACGATAGGAAAAGGACTTAAGGAGATAAGAACATTGTCAAAACTCATTAACCCTGAAGCACTTAATGAGATGTCTCTTAAGGAAGCACTTCAGTTGGAACTTGAACGTTTCAATAGAATGGCGTATCTTGAGTCTAAACTTACAACCTCTGGAACACCACTGGAGATAGACAAGAAGATTGAGGTAATTATCTTCCGTGTATTGCAAGAGTTTTTTACAAACACGATAAAACATTCTAAAGCAACAGAGCTTCTGGTAGATGTACGTTATGATGCACGAACCCTTACCATCGTTGCAGCAGATAATGGAGTAGGTTTTGATTACGCTTTCGCGAAAGCAAAAAACGGTATAGGTCTCACAAATATGGAATCAAGGGCAAAACTCATAGGAGCGACCATAAACTATAATTCTGCTGTAAACCAAGGTACACAGCTGAAACTCATATATACACCCAATAAGATATGAATACAATCGTAGTAGTAGATGACCATACCTTACTCTCACAAGCCATAAGTGGTCTGGTAAACTCATTTGAGGATTTTGAGGTATTGTATACAAGCAAGCACGGGCAGGACTTTATAGATCAACTTAAGTTTCCGGACAAAGTCCCGGATATCGTTCTTATGGACGTAAATATGCCTATTATGGATGGAATTGAGACCACAGCGTATCTCAAAGATCATTACCCAGATATCAAGGTGCTTGCACTTTCTGTCGAAATAGAGGAGCGCACCATACTTAAAATGATACGCGCGGGGGCAAAGGGATACCTACTCAAAGACACCGAAAAATCTGTACTGGAAAATGCACTAAAAGAGGTGGTAGACCAAGGGTTTTACCATACGAATACAGTAGCAAAACTACTGATGAACAGTCTCGACTCTGACCCGACTCTAACATTAAAGGAGCGAGAAATAGAATTTATAGAGCACGCCTGTACCGAAATGACGTATAACGAGATTGCAGAGAAGATGTTCTTAAGCCCAAAAACCGTACAAGGATATAGAGATACCGTTTTTGCAAAACTCAACCTTAAGAATAGGACAGGATTAGTCATCTACGCTATAAAACACGGGTATTTTAAACCTTAATAAATAGGATTCATTGTCATCTCACATTTATGGTTTGGGATGTAAATATTTTGTTTCCTAAGAGCGTACCTCTCAAATTTGAAAAGATGTACTAAACGACAAAGGCGTGAACAGATGTTCACGCCTTTGTCGTTTAAATAAAATTATAATTTACAGACCTCCGTCTTCTTGAACTGGAGTTGTAGGTAATTCTGTTTGCTGTACAGGAAGTGCGTCTGAGTCTGCAGCTCTAGATTCTGTAGAAACTGCTGCATTGCCAAAAATTGTGATATTACTAAGTAAGATCAATACTAAAAGTAAGGTCGCAAGTCCCCAAGTTGCTTTATCTAAAAAGTCTGTCGTTTTCTGAACACCACCTAATTGTTGTGTCCCACCACCGCCAAAAGAAGAAGACAATCCTCCACCTTTAGGATTTTGTACCATAATAACCACAACAAGTAAAAATGCCACGATGGCAATTAATGCTAAAAATATATAAAATGTAGTACTCATAATCTGTATGCTATTTTTCTTCTAATTGTTCGACTGCGCGAATTTGGTCTGCAAAGAAACCACTTTTTTCGGGATATTTCAAACTTAAAATGCGATATGCCTGTTTTGCTTTTTTATAATTCTTCTGTTCAACGTAAACTCGTGCTAAAGTCTCTGTCATCAAGGACTCTTGGGACATAAAGTTCTCTTTTAAGAAAGGTTTTTTGTCCACTTTTATATCATTAGAAACTTTAATTTTTGGATTGGTTTCAATAAATGTATCGATAATGTCGCGTTTACGCTTTCGCGAAAGCGTACTCATATTTGAACTTGAACTTGAACTCGAACTTGAATCTGAAACTTCTTCCTCTTGTGGAGTATCCGTCTCATTTGCGTCAGCTGAATGGGTTGTAGTTCTTTCAATAGGTTTAAAAGAGGTAAACTGTAACCACTCGCTAAAAGAGTGAGTTTCTTGCTTGTCAAAAGACAAAGGCTTACCTACTTCTAACATTTCCTCAGGCGAGGGACTGGTCATTTCAGAATTGACTTTTTCAATAAAAAGTGACGGGTCCAAAATCTTATTTGCCTTATCCATCTCTTCGATATCGAGTTGGGCAGTGACATCCTGCAGTTCCTTTATCTCAATACCACGCAGACGTTGCTCTTGTAACTTTATCTGCTCGCTTATGTTGTTCTGGTTGAATTCCTGTGATGTGATGTAGTCAAAAAGTACAGAACGGTCTGCGGTGTGTGCTGCAGTCACCTTAAGCGCATTATTGTAAGCAAAACTTTCTTGATTTTTTAAGCCCTTTAAGTACAATGCGTGCGCGCTTTGAAAATAAGGGAAGTCGTGCAACAGTTCGCGTAACTCGACGGTCTGGCTCGCTGTAACGTGCTCAGGATGTTCTAATAGATATGTGAAGGTAGGCGTGTTCATTACCATTTTGCCAGAGAGGCGTTAACGATGTCTTGTGTAATGCGTTCAAATATTTCTTCTACAGCTGTATCGAGAGCACTTCCTACGAGTTGGGTAGTTGCTGGTACATCTGAAAAGAAGGAAAAACGTTTTGTAAAATCGTCCTCTCCATCTGCTCTCTTATTGTTAAAATAACGCACATTTACCGCAATGGTAAGTCTGTTTTGCGCTGCAGTATTGTCAGAAGTTGAGGCCTGTGGCGCAATGTAGTACTCTACAATTTCGCCTTCATATAGTAATTCTCCACCATTAGAAACGAGGGAGAGATTTGTTTGATCTTGTATCAAGTCCTGTAATGCAAAGGTAAAATCGCGATCTAGCCCAGGCTCTACAATGGCAGCTTCATTCTGAAAGAAGTTTACTTGAAACGTCTTTATGTCGGGATCAATAGAAATACCATTAAATGAATAGATACCACAGCTCTGAAAAGCAAGGAAACAGGTAATGATAGGTAGAAGAATTTTTATGTTTTTCATATTGATGTAACGACTGCCATTTTAATTTATGCTAGGAAATATACTATTTTCTATAAATCAAATTGCTTGATTTTTCTATAAAGCGTGCGCTCGCTTATACCCAATTCTTCGGCTGCTGCTTTGCGCTTTCCTTTGTGACGCTCCAGAGATTTCTTGATAAGCTCAAGTTCTTTATCGTGTAGGGAGAGGGTTTCTTCCTCTTCTATTTCTTCGGCAAAGTGGTAGGGGTCGTCCTTTATCTCTACTGCAGTAGGTGGGGTAGGAGTTGATTTTTCTGGAATTTGTAATACATCCATCACATCTTCCACACTTTCGTATGTGTCCTCATTGTCATCATCATATATTTTCTTGATGAGCGACTCGTTTTCTTCACGCACATCTGCGGTATTACCGCTCTTCATTAATTCTAGCGTGAGTTTTTTAAGGTCGTTTAGGTCCGACTTCATATCAAACAGCACTTTGTACAATATCTCTCGCTCGTTTGAGAAGTCGCTTTTTTTCTCTTTGTCGATAATAGCGGGAAGTCGCGAACCCGTATCTGGAAGATAATTCCTGAGCTTAGGTCCAGTTATGGCTCTGTTTTGTTCGAGCACAGAAATTTGTTCGGCGACGTTTCTTAGTTGTCTTATGTTTCCGCTCCAGCGATAATTTAAAAGTAACTGAATCGCCTCGTCGTCCAGTCTTACCGTGGGCATTTTATATTTCATTGCAAAGTCCGAAGCAAATTTGCGAAAGAGTAAATGAATATCTCCTTTTCGATCTCTTAAAGGTGGCAGTCCTATATCTACCGTACTCAGTCGGTAATACAAATCCTCTCGAAATTTCCCATCTTGTATCGCTTCAAACAATCTTACGTTTGTTGCGGCCACAATACGCACATCTGTTTTTTGCGTATTTGAAGAACCTACTTTTAAAAATTCTCCATTTTCGAGCACACGTAGTAGTCGTACCTGAGTGGGAAGTGGTAATTCGCCCACTTCGTCCAGAAAAATAGTACCTCCATCTGCCTCTTCAAAGTAACCACTTCTGGTTTGCGTGGCTCCTGTAAAAGCACCCTTCTCGTGGCCAAATAGTTCAGAGTCTATCGTTCCCTCTGGGATAGCACCACAGTTTACAGCAATATATTTTTTATGCTTGCGATGCGAGAGCGAGTGAATAATACGAGGAATACTCTCTTTACCCACACCAGATTCTCCTGTCACGAGCACGCTAATATCTGTAGGCGCTACTTGTATTGCCTTTTCAATCGCACGATTGAGCTTAGCATCATCCCCGATGATACCAAAACGTTGTTTTACAGTTTGTACTCCTTCCATAAAATGAAAAATCCCAATATTTTTAAATCACAAATCACAAATCACAAATCACAAATCACAAATCACAAATCATAAACGGATTATTGTTTATAATAATGGCGGTTACTGAATATTTTTCCGCTTTCGCGAAAGCAAAACTATTTTTTTTAAATTCCTCTAATCTCTAACATAGAGCTATTGCCAATACTCAGCATACCCCACAGCTTCTCCAATTAGAGTCCCCGTGGTACATTCATTAATTTTCACATTTACAAAGTCGCCCATTTTATAATCGCCTTTTGGAAAAACGGCAACGATGTTTTGGTCGTTGCGACCGCTCCATTCGTTTTCATTTTTCTTAGATTCTCTTTCGACGAGTACCTCGATGGTTTGACCTTCGTATCTCTTTAGATTTTCACGAGACATATCTCGTTGTAAATCGATGACATCCTGAAGCCTACGCTTCTTTACCTCCAGCGGAATATCATCTTCCATCTTACGCTCTGCCATCGTTCCTGGACGTTCAGAATAATAGAACATAAATCCGTAATCGTAGCGTACATATTCCATTAAAGCGAGTGTGTCTTTGTGGTCTTCCTCCGTTTCAGTTGGGAAACCAGTAATCATATCTTGACTAATCCCGATGTCTGGGATCAGGTTTTTAATGTTATCTATAAGCGTGCGATACTCTTGTGCCGTGTGCTGGCGGTTCATCAGTTTGAGGATGCGGTCGCTCCCACTTTGTACAGGCAAGTGTATGTAATTGCAAATATTCTTATGCTTTGCCATCGTCTCGATTACATCCAGCGTCATATCCTGTGGATTTGAAGTTGAAAAGCGTATGCGCATTTTAGGTTGCGCCGTTGCAACCATATCCATAAGCTGTGCAAAATTTACTGATGTTGCTTTCTCCATCTCGCTAGCCTTTGCAAAATCTTTTTTGAGTCCGCCACCGTACCATAAATAGGAATCTACATTCTGACCGAGAAGTGTAATTTCTTTAAATCCTTTACTCGCAAGATCCTGTGCTTCCTCAAGGATAGATTGCGGGTCACGACTGCGCTCGCGCCCTCTAGTAAAAGGAACTACGCAAAAGGTGCACATATTATCACAACCACGAGTAATCGAAATAAAAGCAGTTACACCATTAGATTGTAACCGTACAGGAGCAATATCTCCGTAGGTTTCTTCCTTAGAAAGAATCACGTTTACGGCATTGCGACCTTCTTCGACTTCGCTCAGAAGGTTCGGAATATCTTTGTATGCGTCTGGACCTACGACGAGGTCTACGATTTTTTCTTCTTCTAGAAATTTACTCTTTAACCGTTCTGCCATACAACCTAGCACGCCCACTTTCATTGTGGGATTTTGCTTGCGTTTTACGGCCTGATATTTCTCAAGTCGCTTGCGCACAGTAAGCTCAGCCTTCTCGCGTATGGAGCAGGTGTTTACGAGTACAAGGTCTGCCTCTTCCAGATTTTGAGTGGTGTTATATCCTTCATTTGCAAGAATAGAGGCCACCACTTCGCTGTCAGAAAAATTCATCTGGCAACCGTAACTTTCTATAAAAAGCTTTTTGGTATTAGAGGCTTTACGCTCTAAGGCCAGGGCTTCTCCTTGCTTTCTTTCGTCTATTATTTTTTCCATTGTTGTAACGTGCGTTCACTAGTGGTCAACGACCGTGCAAAGATACCTAAAATTAAAATTTATGACAAAGTGGCAGAAGGTTCATTTTCAGATTTAAAAATGCTATTTTCGGTACTTTTTGAAACAGGAATTTGCGGTACAAAGTTTATGTAATAGTAGTGTTTATGATGTTTTCCGCTTTCCTGCCAGCCGGACAGGCGGGCGCGAAAGCGCAATCCTCCCCATCCCAACAATGGGAAATACTGCACGAGAACGATTTCCTCACCTTTACAGACCGCTATTACTCGGCAGGATCATTCATAGGGTACACCAAAAGATTTGAGAGCGGATTGTTCCAAAAATCCTCCAACCGAAAGGAACAGCTACGCTTCGGGATAGGGCAGGAGACCTACACGCCCACAAAAATAAAAAGTCGGGACACGGCAGATTTTGACCGACCGTACGCAGGATATCTTTCGGGATACGCTAGGTGGACGAGTGCTTCAATAAGTGATTTATTCTTGGTACAAGTAGATGTGGGAATAACAGGAGGGGCTTCTGGAGCTCAGGGTTTTCAGCAATGGTACCACCGCGCAATCGTCACTAGCGCCGAAGCACCCGAGTGGGTCGCTCAAATACCAAATGCATTCCACACCAATCTGATGATACAATATATAAAGGAGTGGCGATTGTCCGAAAACCCGTTTAGTGTGACCGCTGTGTTGTCTCCTACAGGAGTTTTAGGGACGAGAGATATGTATGTGCAACCAGAAGTGGCAATCCACTTCGGTCGCCGAAATGCATTGCAGAACAGTATTGCCTTTGACCAGATAGGAACCACAACAAAAGAAATTTTCTTCGGGCTTCGGGCTGGTTATCGGCAAGTATTTTATGACGCCCTGCTGGAAGGATCGCGCAACGGGGATGCACCATTTACAGTAACCCCAGAAAGCGGATTTTTATATGGAGCCTTTGACTTTAAACACCGTTTTGAGCGCAATGATTATAAGGTAAGCTTTATTCATACGACAAAACGCACAGCACTTGCCGATGGTCATTCCTATCTCAGTCTTTCTTATGCGCGACAGTTTTAAGTTTTTGCTTTTATTCATATTAGGAAGTTCATTTTCTTATGGGCAAGAATCGCGTCATCAAATTTCAGTAGAACACGATAACGATTTTCTCTTTGCCATAGACCGTTACTACACCGCAGGAACCTTTATAAGCTATGATCGATTAATTGAAAGTGATTTTCTGTTGAAAAAAACGGAAGTTGCGCCTATCCAATTGTCATTTACACTCGGTCAAGAAACGTATACTCCGCGAGAACTTTTTGAAACAGATTTTGATAGACTAGAACGACCGTATGCTGGATACTTATTTGGAAAGTTTCAGATATCGCAGGGAAATAAAAATTCTATTTTTAGAGTGTCGACCGAACTAGGATTAGCGGGAGAACAATCTCTAGCTGGAAAATTTCAAGTCGCTTATCACGAACTTATTAATGAATTTATTCCCACCTGGGCAGGTGAGATAGGGAATAGTGCTCATATAAATTTAGGGGCAAATTATGTTAGGGATTATGATGTGCTCAACTCTAATTTGTTCAAACATTTTGCATTGGAATCTACCCTCGCTCTTGGGACTCGAGATATTTATGCACAACAAGAAGCAACGGCGTTTTTCGGAAACCGATCTAGAGCACACAATTCGTCTGCTTTTGGGAGGTTGAGTGACGGCCAAGAGTTTTATGGATATGGTGGATTAGGTGTGCGCTATGTATTGCTCAATGCGCTTATTGCTGGACATCCTTTTGGTGACGATTCGCCATTTGTGCTGGATGAGACACCACTATTATTTCAATTTAAGGCGGGGCTAATTTATCGAGGTGCTCGCAACACCTACGAATTTGGATATCGCTTCCAAACCAATCAAACGGAACGCGAAGGTCGATCGCAGTATACGGTATTTAAATTTTCGAGACGGTTTTAGGGCGGAATAATCGTATTCTGATTTCAGGTAAATCTTTATTTTCGCTTTCCATTTAATCCTCTTGATGAATTACCACGAACTCAAAGAAAAGATTCGCCAAAACAACAATATTTCCATAGGAGAGACCCTAAGTGAGTCTTTTAATCTTTATGGAAGCATCTTTGGCAATGGATTGTTACTTCAAGTATTGACGATTCTTGTATTGTATGGTCTTGTGATATTGACGTATATTCCAATGATGGGTTCTGTTTTTATAATGGAAGATCAAGTATATGATCCGTCTGACGATACATACACGGTAATAGGAATCCTTTGGTTAATCTTATATTTTTTCATTTATGTGATTGTGGCCATTTTTCAAGTGGGCTTACTTTCTGCATTTTATAATATAATGCGTTTAAAGGACCGAGGGATTCGGAGTAAGAAAGGGGTGAACTTTGGGATGTTCTTTAAGAAACAATATTTCCTAAAGCTTACACTCATTGGCGTTATTAATCTCTTGATGATTGGGATAGGGAGTATCTTATTTGTTGTTCCTTTATTTTATGTCATTATTCCCGTTCAGTTTGTGGTGTTGCTCTTTGCCTTTAATCCAGAGTTGTCCGTAAAACAGTTGTATGGGCTAGCGTTTACGCTGGGAACCAAGAAGTGGGGAACGACTTTTTTGCCTTTTGCGTTGCTCGCCCTCATTGCGAGCTTGGGGATTTTTGTTTGTGGGATTGGCATTTTGGCGACGGCATCTTTGGCACTCGTACCTGCCTACCTTATATATAAAGGAGTAATCGGTTTTTACGAAGATGAAGAAGCGATTGCAAGTATAGGCGATCCATCGCTTATAGAAACTGGGAATTATTAGGTGTACGCTTTCGCGAAAGCGTAACTAGCATCTTTAATTTATATGAGCCACCCAGAAAATTATTTATAGTATGCATAGATGCATCCTAAACCGCAAAGGATAGCACTTCTGCATCTTTAAATGACCTCCATAAACCCCCTATTTTAGCCGAATAACACGCGTCTTCCGTTTTTAATTAAAAAATTCACATACTTTTGTAATCCAAAAAAAAGAATATATGGCTAAGAATCTCGTCATCGTAGAGTCACCCGCTAAGGCAAAAACCATCGAAAAATTCCTAGGAAAGGATTTTAAGGTGGAGAGTAGTTTTGGCCACATTGCAGACCTTCCTTCTAAGGAGCTGGGTGTAGATGTAGACGGCGATTTTAAACCAAAATATACAGTTTCTGACGACAAAAAGAAGGTTGTGAGAAACCTGAAATCACTAGCAAAAAAAGCCGAAATGGTTTGGCTGGCAAGTGATGAAGATCGCGAGGGAGAAGCCATTGCGTGGCACCTTGAGCAGGAATTAGGACTGAAGCCTGCAAATACAAAGCGTATCGTTTTTCACGAGATTACGAAGAATGCGATATTAAAAGCGATTGAAAATCCACGAGATATAGATTATGACCTTGTAAATGCACAACAGGCAAGACGTGTGCTGGATCGTTTAGTGGGATATGAGCTTTCGCCGGTATTATGGAGAAAGGTGAAAGGTGGACTTTCAGCAGGACGTGTGCAGTCGGTTTCTGTGCGTTTGATCGTAGAGCGAGAAAGAGAAATTCTAGATTTTACACCAGAGGCTTCTTATAGAGTAGATGCAGAATTTACAAATGAGGAAGGGCAATCCTTTCGCGCCAAGCTACCTAAGAACATTCAAACCAAAGAGCAAGCTCAAGAGTTTTTAAAGAAAAATCTAAGCGCTACCTTTAAAGTAGATGCACTTACTAAAAAACCAGCCAAAAAATCCCCAGCGCCACCATTTACAACGTCCACTTTACAACAGGAGGCGAGTAGAAAACTCTACTTCTCTGTAAGTAAAACGATGACGATGGCGCAACGTTTATACGAAGCCGGACTCATAACCTATATGAGAACCGATAGTGTGAATCTATCTAAGGATGCAAAAGAAGCTGCAAAGGCAGAAATTATCTCTGCTTACGGCGACTCTTATAGTAAGGAGCGCAATTACAAAGGCAAATCTAAAGGAGCACAAGAGGCTCACGAGGCGATTCGCCCTACAGATTTTGCAAAGCATCGTGTGAATATAGATCGAGATCAGGCAAGATTATATGAGCTTATCTGGAAACGTGCCATTGCTTCTCAAATGAGTGAGGCGCAGTTAGAACGAACAAATGTGCAAATTGCATCATCTGCAGGAACAGATAATCTTACGGCAAATGGGGAGGTACTGAAATTTGAAGGCTTTTTAAAGGTGTATCTAGAAGGTCACGATGATGAAGATGAAGAGGAAACAGGATTACTTCCTGCTCTACGCAAGGGGGAAACACTCCTTAATAATTACATTACCGCAACCGAACGATTTACAAGACCTCCGTATCGATATACAGAGGCTTCTCTAGTTAAGAAACTGGAAGAGCTAGGCATCGGTAGACCATCTACTTACGCGCCTACGATTACCACAATTCAGAATCGAAAATATGTAGAGAAAGGTTCTGTAGATGGTACTGAGCGTAAATATGCTCAGCTTACTTTAGAAAATGACAAAGTTTCAGAAAAGCAACTTACAGAAACGGTAGGTTCAGATAAAGGAAAACTTGTTCCTACAGATGTAGGAATGGTGGTAAATGATTTCTTGGTACAGCACTTTAAGAATATCCTTGATTATAACTTTACAGCAAAGGTTGAACAAGATTTTGATGATATAGCAGAGGGTAAGCAGGAGTGGACGGAGATGATGAAGGACTTCTATAAAGATTTCCACCCGCAAGTAAAACACGTGGAGGAACACGCAGATCGTGAGGTGGGAGAACGTGTCCTAGGTACGGATCCCGCAACTGGGAAGCCTGTGAGTGTGCGATTAGGGAAATTTGGCCCTATGGTTCAAATAGGAAGTGTAGAGGATGATGAGAAGCCACAGTTTGCAAGTTTAGGCCCAGATCAAAATCTGAGCAACATTACCTATGAGCAAGCAATGGACCTGTTTAAACTGCCTAAGGACTTAGGTAAGTATGAAGATATGGATGTTGCTGTAAATAATGGCCGCTATGGACCTTATGTGAAATTTGGCGAAACATTTGTTTCCTTGCCCAAGGGTCGCGATCCTATGGATGTAGATCTTGAGGAAGCTATCGAATATATCAAGGAAAAGCAAAAGGCGGATGCTCCTATATATATGTACGAAGATCTTCCTGTCCAGAAAGGAACTGGACGTTTCGGACCTTTTATTAAGTGGAATGGTATGTTCATTAATGTGAACAAGAAGTACGATTTCGATAACTTGAGCGATGAAGATATCGTAGAGCTTATCGAGGTTAAGAAACAAAAGGAGATTGACAAAGTCATTCATAACTTCGAGGAAGAAGGTATTCGTGTGGAGAAAGCGCGCTGGGGACGTTCAAATATCATAAAAGGGAAAACAAAAATTGAACTTCCTAAAACTGTAGATGCGGCAGCACTTACGCTAGAAGAAGTACAAGATATTATTGCAAAAAAAGCACCTAAGAAGAAGGCTGTAAAAAAGAAAGCGGCGCCTAAGAAAAAGACTGCTCCAAAGAAAAAAACTACTGCAAAAAAGAAGTAATTTATGGCTTATGAGGTGTTAAAGCCTGTGGCAGATGTTGCTGTCGCGCACATTCAATTATTGCACCCACAATGCATCGGTAATTCCATACGTGTTCATAGCGACCACAATGGTTTCCCTGATCTAGATGGTGTACAAATAGCATTAGTTTGCTTACGCGAAAATCGTAACGACCGCAACCACTTAGGCGAGAAATTAACCTTTACCGAAATACGACGCGCTTTTTACGAGCTTTTTCCAGGCAATTGGAACACCATTATTGCAGATCTGGGCGATATTGATAAAGGAGAGACGGTGGAAGATACTTATTTTGCCGTTCGGACATTGTCTGAAGTACTCATAAAGCAGCAAATCATTCCTGTTTTCTTGGGTGGCAGTCAAGACCTTGTCTATCCTTTGTATCGAGCCTATGACAATCTGGATCAGATGGTGAATTTGGTCAATGTGGACAGTCGTTTTGATATGGGAGATTCCACTCAACCTATCGATAATATCTCTTATGTAGGAAAAATTATTGTAGACCAACCTTATAATTTATTCAATTACAGCAACCTAGGATATCAAACATATTTTAATCCTCAGGAAGAAATAGATCTGATGGATCGTCTATATTTTGATGCTTACAGATTAGGAAACGTCACTGCTAGTTTGAGTAGTGTAGAGCCCGTAATGCGCGATGCGGATATTGTTGCCATCGATATGGGCGCAATAAAAAGTAGCGAACTAAGTTATAAATATAGTAAAATGCCCAACGGGTTTGATGGGAAAGAGATTTGTGCTATCGCTCGATATGCTGGTATAAGTGATAAGGTAAGCTGTTTTGGTATCTTTGAATATAAGAATGATACCCAAGAAGAAACGGCAGCGATGTTAGTGGCTCAAATCCTCTGGTATTTTATCGAAGGAGTCAATTTTCGCGCAAGCGAAAATATGGATATTGAAAAAGGTAATTTTTTAACATATCAAGTGCCTATTGATAATGAGGTACTTACGTTTTATAAAAGTGATAAAACCGAACGCTGGTGGATAGAAATTCCATTTATTTCGGGATTGAATAATAAATTAAAAAGGCGCACGTTATTACCTTGCACCTACCAAGAATATCTGGATGCTTGTAACCAAAGTATTCCAGAGCGCTGGTTTAAGGCGCGTAAAAAGAATGAAATTTAACCGTTAGTAACTTAAAAATAGATTTGAGGTTTATTGTAAATTAATTGTTTATTTGGAATTAAATAAATAGGTTTACCGCCTTAAATCTAGAATACTTAACCTATACCCTATGAAAAAGTTTGTTGCATTTATTGCGATAGTGGCTTTGTTATACAGCTGTGGCAAAGGCGACCGAGGAGAACTCGTCGGTGCCAAAGGTAAAAGCTGGCACCCTGAAAAACCATTTGGAATGACGCTTGTCTCTGGTGGTGCTTTTATTATGGGTAAGAGCGATGACGATCTTGCTGCTGTGCAGGACGCTCCTACCAAAACTGTAACGGTGCGTTCGTTCTATATGGACGAGACTGAAGTAACAAATTCTGAATACAGACAATTTGTAGAGTGGGTCCGCGATTCTGTTGTGCGTACGCGCCTCGCTATTCTTGCTGATGAACTAGGGGAGACTCCGGGGAATGACGGGATAGGTGAATTTGCTTTTGCAGATGCAGATCCAGATAATATGACCCCGTACGAGCAATATATGTACGATAATTATTACGGATTAGGGGAGACAGGCTATGAAGGACGTAAGCTCAATAAAGACATTGATATTATTTGGGACACTTCAGAATATCCTGATGAGTACTACTCTGAAGTTATGGATACAATGTACATTCCTTTGGAAGAAGCATACAACGGTCAGCGTACCATTGATGTAGATAAATTAGAGTTCCGCTATACATATCTTGATATTGAAGAGGCCGCTCGTAAGAAAAATGGTAAACGTAAAGATTTCATTAAAACAGAAAAAGTAAAGATTTATCCAGATACTACAGTATGGATTAAAGATTTTGCATATTCTTACAATGAGCCTATGCATAACGATTACTTCTGGCACGATGCTTATGGAGATTATCCAGTAGTAGGAGTTTCTTGGATGCAAGCAAAAGCTTTTTGTGAGTGGAGAACGCTCTATAAAAACGCTTATCAAAAAGAAAGAAACCGTCAGTTTGTAAACCGTTTCCGTCTTCCTGGTGAAGCAGAGTGGGAGTTTGCAGCACGTGGTGGTCTTGAAGGTGCAGATTTTCCTTGGGGAGGTCCTTATGCAAAAAATGACAGAGGTTGTTTCCTTGCAAACTTTAAGCCTTTAAGAGGTGATTATGGGGCAGATCAAGCACTATACACAGTAGAGGCTGAGTCTTTTGAGCCTAATGATTATAATCTCTTTAATATGGCAGGTAATGTGTCTGAGTGGGTTGCATCTTCTTACGATCCTAACTCTTATGAATATATGTCTACGATTAATCCTAACGTAAATGACGTCCAGAATAGACGTAAAGTAATACGTGGTGGTTCTTGGAAAGATGTTGCTTACTTCCTACAGGTGAGTTCACGTGATTATGAATATCAAGATTCTGCACGTAGCTACATCGGTTTCAGAACTGTACAGGATTTTATGGGGCTTGACGAAAAAGTCAATCTTAAAAAGGCTCCAAAGTAATACCCGAATTACAATTATCCCAAATTATAATTAAACTTAACTAACTAAATTACTTAACTAAACTAAAACTACTTATTATGGCACAGTCAAAAACTGGAAAGAAATTAATGAATATGGTATACGGTCTCGGGGCTGCAATCGTAATCATCGGAGCATTATTTAAAATTATGCATTGGCCTTATGGAAATTTAATGCTTATCATCGGTCTTGTTACAGAGGCAATAGTATTTGCAATTTCTGCTTTTGAGCCTGTTGATACTGACCTAGATTGGTCTCTTGTATACCCAGAATTAGCTGGAGGACAAGCATCAGGAAAGAAAGCTGCACCTCAAGATGCAGAAGGGCAACTTTCTAAAAAATTAGATAATATGTTGAAAGAAGCCAAAATCGATGGAGATTTAATGGCTAGCTTAGGAAACAGCATCCGTAACTTTGAAGGGGCTGCAAAAGGAATTGCACCTACTGCAGATGCCATGAGCTCTACAAAAAAATATTCTGAAGAGATGGCACTTGCTGCTGCTCAAATGGAATCACTTAATAGTCTGTACAAAGTTCAGGTGGAGTCTACAAGTCGTCAAGCAGAGATTAATGAGCAAGTTGCTCAGAATGCAGGAGCACTTAAAGATCAAATGGCAAGTCTTGCAACAAACCTTTCTTCCTTGAATGGTGTGTATGGAGGTATGCTATCTGCAATGTCAAAAAACTAATTTTAGTTAGAAGCTAAAACACTAACTAACAACTAAAAATTAGAAAATGGCAGGAGGAAAATTATCCGCAAGGCAGAAAATGATTAATTTGATGTATTTAGTATTTATCGCAATGCTTGCATTAAATATGTCAAAAGAAGTACTATCGGCTTTTGGGTCGATTAATGAGAAATTAACGCGTTCTAACGCAAACTTTGAGTCTAAAAACGACTTGGCTCTAGCAGGTCTGAGAGAAAATGCTTCAGCAAATAAAAAAGCAGAGGCAACTGCAGCTAAGGCGCAGCAAGCTCACGAATTATCTAATGAATACTACAGTTATTTACAATCACAAAAAGATTTACTTTTAGGTGAAGTAGATGATCCGACAGATTATGAGACTATGGATAAGTCTAACTTTCTTGACGAATTGTATTATGAAGGTGGTCAACTTACTGAAGCTGGTAAAGAATACTTAGCTCAGATGGATAAATATCGTACCGGAATGCTTGCATTAATGGATGGTAATAATCCAGTGCTTGCAGAGCAATTAGAATCAGATTTTTCTACAGAGCCTATTACCACTGGTGAAGGAGAAGGAAATAAAACTACTCAAGATTACATAAGCTATCACTACGTAGGTTTTCCATCTGTTTCTTCATTGACAAAAATGACTCAGACGCAAAATGACATCCGTTCTGTTGAGAATGAATATTTATCTAAGTTGCTCGCGGGAGACCTAAAAGCACTTACAAACATCTCTGAGGCTAATTATGAGACTGTAATGACTACTACTAAGGGGGCTTATTACTCAAGTGATAGCTTTGATGGTATTATATCTTTAGGACGTGTAGATGAAACTACAAAGCCAGAAAGAGTAGAGCTTAAAATAGATGGTAGAGATATCCGTGAAGATCAGTATGAATTTAAAGGCGGTAGAGTAGCCCTTAAATTAGGTGCAGGTAGCGTTGGTGAGCACAAGATTACAGGTAACCTAGTTTTCTTACAAGATGGTGAGGAAGTTATTGTACCTGTGGAAAAAAGCTATACGACCATCGGTAAGCCTAACTCAGCGACAATTGCTGCAGATAAAATGAATGTCGTGTATCGTGGTGTTGCAAATCCTATGACTATTGATTTCGCTGGGATTGATCCTAGCAAGGTAAATGCTAGCGCACCAGGTTTATCAAAAAAATCTGGCACTTCCTATACAATGAATCCAGGTACTGGACGTGAGGTGACGATTAGCGTTAATGCGACCTTACCTAACGGTGGAGGTCCTGTTTCTGACAAGGCAACCTTCCGTATTAAGGACATTCCTCGTCCAGTAGGAACCGTAAGAGGTGATGACTCTGGAGATATGAAAATGACGAGAGAGGCATTAGAACAGTCACCTGTAGGTGCTGCGTTGCCTGACTTTGATTTTGACCTAACATTAAATGTAAGTAGCTTTAAGTTTAAAGTTGCAGGAGCAGGAACTGTTCAAGTAAATGGATCACGTCTTAATGCGCAGGCAAAAAGTGCTTTGCAGAAAGCTAAGCGTGGATCTTCTGTTCAAATCTTTGATATCAAAGCGAGCATCCAAGGAAATTCTAATTATAGGCTTCCTAAGGTTTCTCCAGTATTCATTGAGTTGAGTAACTAATAAACAAAATTATGAAGTTGAAAAATGTATTAATTCTTGCAGTTGTTGTTTTAATAACTTCTCAGGCTTTTGCACAAGGAAATATCCTCAATGCAAAAAGTCCAGAAGAGATGTTTGAGACAACAGATGGGCAAAAAGCAAACGATAACGATAATCCATTGCCTTACGGTTATGTGGAGAAACGTGATGTGTTGTGGGCAAAAAACACTTGGGAAACTGTCGATCTTGATGAGCGCGTAAATTTCCCATTGTATTATCCTATTGATACGATGAACATAGGTTCAGATCGCCGCTCATTGTTTGACGTTATTATGAAGAACGTTAAAGACGGTACGATAGATGCAATTTACAACGACTCTTATTTTACAGAGAAAATCACGCTAGATGATATACGCGCTTCTGTTGAACGTGTAGATACTACAGATGCTGGTTATTCTCAATACAATGCGGGAGAACCAATCTCTGATTATAATATCGAAAGACGTTCAATTACGGCATACGATGTACAAGCGTACAATATCCGCGGTTATTGGTACATAGATAAGCGTCAGGGTGAGTTAAAGTATCGTCTTTTAGGATTTGCGCCAGTAGTTCCTGATGTAAACTTTTTAGATGATCCTACGCAACCGGGTATTGAGCTTTTCTGGGTATGGTTCCCAGGAGTACGCGATATCTTGCACGAGGCAAAAGCTTTTAATAGGAAAAACACCTCGATGCCTATTTCCTTTGATCATCTCTTAAACAGTAGGCGTTTTAGCGGTATTGTGTACAAAGAGGATAACGTTCAAGGAGATCGTCAGGTAAAAGATTATATAAACAACAATGCAATGATGCAATTGTTGGAGTCTAATCGTATCAAGGAGCAAATACGCGATATTGAGCAAGATCTCTGGAATTACTAAAATCTAAGTAATTAATATTTAGAAACCGCTGGGCTACGTCCAGCGGTTTTTTTATTTCTAAATATAAGTTTCTAAGCTATCTGTGAGACAAATTCAAGATACATCTCAAAGGCATCCCTAATATTTTAAGAATGGTTCAGTTATAAAAATTACCACAAAACTCCATGTAACCCATTCAAGTTTAAAAGAGTCTTTAGATTATTGTTTATCCTCAGAGGCCTATATTTGCCATTGTGAAAAAGGTGGATTATATCATAGTAGGACTAGGTCTCGCTGGTATTGCTTTTTGTGAGCAATGCCTCGCTGCGGGAAAGACTTTTCTGGTTTACGATAAAGGAGGAGCTGGTGCAAGTCGCGTGGCTGCAGGTTTGTACAATCCTGTTATTTTAAAAAGATATACCCTACCGTGGAAATCTACAGAGCAGTTTGATTTAGCGATTCCTTATTTCAAAAAACTTGAGCAGAAGTTGGAAACTAAGCTAGTGCATCCTATGCCTGTGCGTAAGGTTTTTTCTTCAGTTGAAGATCAAAACAATTGGTTTTCGGCTTCAGACCATTTGGAATTACAGCGTTTTATGAAGCCGCAAATAGTTCGAGATGACAATTCCCAGATTATTGCCCCCTTTGACTACGGAGAAGTTCTAGAAACAGGTCGTGTTGATATTGTTAAACTTCAACGACTATATGAAACGTACTTGGTTGAGATGCACGCTTTCGCGAAAGCGGAATTCCGCCACAACGATATCCAAATTGATGGGGATACGGTGATGTACGACGGAGTGCAAGCAAAATACATAATCTTTGCAGAAGGCTATGGGATCAAATACAATCCTTATTTTAATAAACTGCCTCTAGTAGGTAATAAGGGGGAGTATATCATTATTAAAGCTGCCGAACTGCAACAGCAAGCAGCGGTAAAATCTTCTTTCTTTATCGTTCCTCTTGGGAACGATTGTTATAAAGTCGGAGCTACCTTTAACTGGACAGATAAAGATAATATTCCTTCTGAGCCGGCCCGGGCTGAACTTGTAGAAAAGCTAGACGCCTTAATCACTTGCAATTATGAGATTGTAAGTCAGCAAGCAGGTATACGTCCCACCACAGGTGATAGGCGGGCATTGCTTGGAAAGCATCCTAAATTCCCGCAACTAGCAACACTTAATGGATTAGGAACTCGTGGTATAATGGCTGGCCCCACGCTGGCCCAATATCTTTTTGAGCATTTAGAAAACGATGTCCCGTTACCTGAAGAAATCGATATCGCAAGGTTCCCGAAGAAATTTTAGTCAGATTTCGGAGGTTATGATACAATCCCCCGGAAAGGCGGATCACTCAACCACCTTAGTTTTGTTATTCTTAGATCACCCAGCACTTTAAAATTCAAGTTCTATTTGAATTTCCGTTCATACGATTTCATAAAGAAAATTCGTTATACAAGAGCACACAACTACCTCACATTTATCACAAACTATGTTATTAAAAATCGCTGCTCTGGGGATGGCGGTGTTGTTGCTGTGTTCCTGTAAAGAAGAAAGCTGTTACAAGTCTCAGCATAACGAGGTATTGGGTGCAAATCAATACAATACTAAAGTATATCAGGCAGAACTGTACAGGCTCATCAAGGAAAGCTCAGAAGTTGATTACTATTTTGAAACTCGAGAAGAAATTATGGGTCAGATTTTTTTGGTGGTAAATGCTTATGGAGATGCCTTTTGTGGGAAGTTGTGCCTCGTCATTTCAGAAGAAGATGCGCAACAGATGCATCTAGACGAAAACAAAGGCTACCGTGGCGCGCAGTTGATAGGGTTACGCTTTCGCGAAAGCAAAACCGACTATGGCGCCACCCTCGTTTATGAGGCGCTGGAGTATATTGTGGATTAAGGTAAGAGGGGTATTTATGAGAAATTATGGGGCGAATGCCCCTAAAATATCGGGGGGGGGTAATGTGTATGTTTGAGCCATCTAAAAATAAACCGATGCAAAACACCCTCAAATCTCTTATCCTTTTAATTCTTATTTCTATTGTATCTTGTACCTAGGACGATGTTATCGTTGATGATACAAATATCACCTTACCTCAAGAAACAAAAAACACCACCAGAAAAATCGCGAGTGATAAAATACCTCACATAATCGACTATCTAAAAGACAGAACAAACGGGACGATGCGTTTTGAAATACAATCCTATAATAGTGACACGAGGTCTGTAGAGCCAAATTTAATATTGGGAGACACGCAGATGGAGGAGATTCTGGAGTCCATAAACAGTTATGACAGGAAAAATTATACGTTTAAATTGAATACAATTAATGGTGGTGTCCCGGGTTACATTTCAAGATATAATCTTGTAGTGAAGGAAACGTTGCGAGGGACTTATTCTTATATTACAGAATATAGATTTACAACAAATTGGGTTCAAACTCAGTCTGGTGGGGTTGATTGGTCTACGTATACAGGAGAATTACTTTATTATACAGACATTGGACAGTTTGTGGGTACTGTAGAAATGGCAGACGGTCAAGGGTTCACATCTTTTTTGAACGACCCTTGTGATGACGGCGGTAGCTCTAACGGAGGAGGATCTAATGATGATGGAGGTACTTCTGGAGATATTGGAACTGGAGATTCTGGAAATGGTGATTCTGGAAATGGAGATTTTGGAAATGGAGATTCTGGAAACACAGGAACGAGTGGCGAAGACGATGGTGGTCCAATAGGCGACAGCTGTGAATGGTATATTTATGGTGACGGGGAGTGCAATTGTATTCCAACAACTGTGGTAATTTGTCCAGGGGATGAAACCGATGATCAAAAGACAATTGAAGATATTCTTAGAAACCCTGCCTGCGAGACACCAGATGATTGTAACCAGCAAAACGATTGCGAATTTGGTTTTGATGCAAACTGTGGGTGCCTGCCAGAGGAGGAAGAGGAGATTGAGAATGAAGATGTAGGTATGAATGTTGATATTGATGAATACTTGATAGCCGTGGAGATTGAGGATAATATCACTTCAACAAATTTAGACCCTTGTTCAAATAACATTTTAACCCAACTCAAAAATTTACAACAAAATGATATTGCTAACATAATTTATAGATTTGGCGCGCCTGATTTACCATACATTTGGCAAATACTCACGGGTGTTCCTCCAATAAATCCAAATAATGCGGGAGAAACAGATTGGAAAAGGGATGAAATTGGAGAGCCAATGGATTATAATTATGTAACGCATATTCAACCCGCTTATGCTGGTCAGGCTACGAAGATGTCCATAGCAAGATCTATTTTACACGAACTAGTACACGCTCATTTAATTAGTTTGGTTGATGATTCAGTTCTAACAGGATCAAATGAAGTGACAAATTTCCCCTTACTGTGGAATGCCTTATTAACAGAGACATACGATGATAACCCTAATCAATTACAGCACGAAATTATTGCCCGAAAATTCATTGAGCCTATTGAAGATGCCCTAAAAGAGTGGGATAATTCCCAAGAATCAGATCAATATTATAGAGATCTAGCTTGGGGTGCATTATTTGAGACATCAACATTTAATTATGTTTTTCAGAATGATCTGGTCGCAAAGAATCGAATAATAAATACTAATATGGCTGAAGATACTAATTCAGTTCAAAACGGCGTGACGCCTAAAAGCAACCCATGTTAATATGAAGATTAAAAACATCTTTATTATTTGTCTGTTGCTCTCAACAGCGCAATGCAAATCTCAAAATTCGGCTAGCAGACTTTCTATAAAAGAAAAAGACACAGAGGCATTTGTTACCTTTTTTAATACTCAAAAAATGTATTCTTATATTGATAAGAATGTTATGGGGGCAGATTTAATTTTAAATTTCATAGGTAGATATAAACACAATATAAAGTTTTATAGAACTGCAGACAGTATTTGCAAGAAAGATCAAGATTTAGAAAGACTTAAATTTTACTGTCCTCTTGCAGACTCTTTTTCACGATTTGAAGGCTTGCTCGATGCTTCGGATTTTGAATACCTTAGAGCGGAATATGAATCGAGTAGAAAACCTCGAGAATTAAATGTTGAATCTATTATTTCGCAAACCATACCGTTGTTAAAACATTCTGACATTTACTATGAACAAGTGGATTATACAAGATATGATGGAGTCCCAAAAATAGATGAGTTTCCAAGTATTCGTGTATTAGATTATTACATTACTAAAAACGAGGACGTCGCAATTATAGTTTATGTAACAGAAGGGCCGGGTATCAGGCACGGACGAGCAAGTTATTTTCTCTTAAAGAAAATGGATGACATCTGGTGGAAACCAATAGGGCCATTGAAAATTTAGTCCTTTATGTAAATATAGATTATTGGTTAATTTTTGGATAGGGTTCATTGATTTCAAGGATCAAACTTCCCTATATGCCACAACACCCCACTAGGGTCGTGAGGGAAAAACTACTTTCCATAATTCTTTACTCCCAACATAGAGACGTACTAAATGATACTAGATTAAAACAAAGGCTACCGGGGTGCGCAATCGATAGGGTTACGCTTTCGCGAAAGCAAAACCGATTATGGCGCCACCCTCGTTTATGAAGCGCTGGAGTATATTGTGGATTAAGGTAAGAGGGGCATTTGTGAGAAATTAAGGGGCGAATGCCCCTAAAATATCGGGGGGGGGTAATGTGTATGTTTGAGCCATCTAAAAATAAACCGATGCCTAACACACTAAAATTGCTTATCCTCGTATTCTTAATTTCTATCGTATCTTGTACAAAAGATGATGTCACAATAGACGCAGTTACCGTCATTGACTCTCAGGAGCTAAAAAATGAAACGAAAAAAATAGCGAGCGATAAAATTCCCCACATTATAGATTACCTCAAAAAAAGAACAAGTGGTACGATGCGTTTTGAAATTCAATCTTATAATAATGATACACGGTCTATAGAACCAGATTTGATTCTGGGTGAAGCCCAGATGGATGAGATTTTAGAATCTATAAATAGCTACGACAGGAAAAACTATTCGTTTAAGCTAGAGACCTTTAATGAAAGAAACCCTATCTATATCTCCTATTTTAATCTTGTAGTAAAGGAGACCCTTAGAGGAGTCTATGCTTATATTGCTGAGTATCGTATGACTAGGGACTGGGTAGGAACCCAGACAGGAAGTCTTAATATGACGACATTTACAGGGGAGCTTGTTTTTTATACAGACACAGGAGCTTATGTAGGTGATGTTAGTATGGATAACGGTACGGCAACAGACTATTTTCTAAATGACCCTTGTGGAGATGGAGGCAGCGATAGTGATGGAAATACAGATAACGGCACCGGTACGTGGGATACAGGAACTGGAGATACTGGTGGTGATAGTGATACAGGAGCTGATGGGGACACAGGCGGTGGTACTGGCGGTATTATAAGTATAACCACCGTAGAGAACTGCGAGATTGAAGTTCCTTGCTCACATCCCGAGCATCAAGTGGACCACCAGACCGCTCCTTGCACCCATCCTGATTGCGGGATTGAATTTGTGATTGATATAAAATTTGAGGGTGATGAGATGACTACCTCGCGCAATTTAGGCGAGGTAATGAGAAACCCTGGCTGTGAGACACCAGATGACTGTAACCAGCAGAACGATTGTGAATTTGGTTTTGATGAAAATTGTGGATGCTTACCTGAAGAAGAAGAGGAAATTGAGAATGATGAGGTAGGGGTGAATGTTGATTTAGAGGAATATATAATCGCTAATGAAATAGAGGATAATATCAACTCTGTAAATCTGGATCCGTGTTCTAATAATATTTTAACACAACTCAAAAATTTACAACAAAATGATATTGCGAATATAATTTATAGATTTGGCGCGCCTGCTTCCGGGTATAATTTGGTTATGCAAACCGGCGTTCCTTCAAACCCACTCCATCAAGCCGAAACTGATTGGTATTATGACGTAAACGGTAATGCGCTACCTAAAAATTATGTAACTGTATTGAGAAATAGTTATACTGATCAAGCTACCACAATTGCAATTGCGAGGACTATACTTCACGAGATTCTTCACGCTTATATGCTTTCTAAAGTTGATGATGGAGATGCTCAAGTGCCAGTGAATATTGCAGAGCTTCCTGTACTTTGGGACGCAGTAATGGCGGATTTATATAATGATGATCCAGAAGCCGTTCAGCATCAACAAATGGCTGAAAAGTTCATAACTCCTATGAGGGATGCTCTACGTGAGTGGGACAATAATCAACAGTCTAGTCGGTATTATGAGGACTTAGCTTGGGGAGCCCTGTACGAAACAAGTACTTTTATAGATTTGTATCCAGAAGATTCTGAGAGTTATACAAGAATACTTCGTACTAACATTGCTGAGGATAGTAATTCTCCTCAAGAAGATATTTTGCCATTGGGTGATTCTTGTCAATAAATTTGTTATGAAAATATTATGTCTAGTTTTTTTGTTTATAACTACATCCTGTGTTGCACAGAAGGCGACAATACAAGAATTCGATCAAAATAAAAGGGATGCACTTAGAGTTTTTCTCAACAATCAAAAATCATACACTTTTGTTGATGAAAATGTGATTAAGGTTACTGGAATTAAAAAATTTGTAGGGCGTTATAGGAAAGCTAGGAGTCTTTATAGAACTGCCGATAAAATATGCGGTACAAGCAAGGATACGTATGAACTCAAATTTTATTGTCCTATAAAAGACAGTTTTTCCATTTATGAAAACCTTCTTAATGAAGACGATTTGTTTTATATACTTAATAATTTTGATAAATTTCACCTCACCTTGCCATCAAAACTGCCATTGGATACGTTGTGGGGTGAAAATGTACAAAGCCTCAAAAAACACTCTGAACAATTTTATAATGCGCTAGACTATAATAGGTATGATGGTAATCCTAATATTGATGAATACCCAAGTTTAAGAATTTATGGTTGCTTGCTAAATGAAAATAAAACCGTAGCAATTATTCCTTACAACCACGTTCACATGGGAGTGAATCACGGTAGAGTGAATTTTTTTCTCTTAAAGAAAATGGATGGAATTTGGTGGAAACCAATAGGGCCATTGAAAATTTAATTATCTATTTAAATATTAGTTTTTTTTGGATTGGGTCATTAATTTCTACTAAATCCCCCAATATGCCACAACACCCCACTAGGATCGTGAAGGAAAAACTCCCGCCCCCAGTCGTTTATGACCATTTTAGATAGGCGCACTTTAGGGAAATGAACTGAAAGATCGAGTGATTCCAGATGAGCAAGAAAGGTATCGGGGTCTGCTACTTCTAGAAAAAGCATCGTGTTGTCTACCCAGTCCCTCACATAAGCATCTTGAAGATAGAACCCAAAATCTCCTAGTCCCAAAAAGGACATGTTGTGTCCTGCCCAATTTTCGATAAAACCTATACGTTCATAAAATCGTTTAGATTCTTGAAAGTCTTTAGATCCTACAAATGGTCGTATGGATTTTACAGCAGGCTTCATTTTAGTCCTCTATGATGTTCGTTTCCTTTTCTTTTATGAGACTTTGATAGATCGTACGGCGAAATTTTTCCCCAGATATGAAGTCGTCTTTGGTCTCTTCGTCTGTAAAGAAATCATTTGTAAGAGATCCATCTGCAACGACTTGATCTTCGGTTTTTCCTGCTTGTATAGCGTCTGAGATATTGCCAGCGACTGTTTTGAGCATCGTGTTGTACTTCTTGTAATCTTCTTTTGTTCCCATTGGTCCGTGACCTGGAATAATCTTTGTCTCATCATTAATAAGCATCAGCCCTTTTGCGGCAGCAGCGATGTCGCCGGTAATACTTCCACCTCGCGCAAGATCTATATAAGGGAATCTTCCGTTAAAAAAAGTGTCTCCTGTGTGAAGCACATTGCTTTGGGCAAAATAGATAAGCGCATCACCATCTGTATGTGCCTCGTGCACGTGAGTGATAAAAATATCGTTTCCGTTCATATAAAAGGTTGCGTCTTCAGAAAAGGTGATGACAGGCAGGCCAGCATCGGCTGTTTTTTCATTTTCGGCGAGTCGCTTGCGCACATTGTCGTGAGCCACAATCATTGCGCCAGCGGCCTCAAAATTTGCATTGCCACCGGAGTGATCTCCGTGAAAGTGGGTGTTTACCAGAAATTTTACGGGCTTATCAGATACCGTTTTTATCGCTGCCATAATCTTATCACTGAGCGGTGCAAACTGGTCGTCTATCATAAAAACACCGTCTTCGCCCACAGAAATCCCAATGTTTCCGCCAGCTCCCACTAGCATATAAATATCATCCCCTACGGGTTCAACCTTTATTTGAACATTATCAAAACGACCTTGGGCAGTGGCCATAAGGGAAATAGTAAAGATACATAGGGAAAGTAGTGATTTCATAATGGGAGGTTTTTTAACTTTAATATTTTAAAGATAGTTTTTTTGCTCCTGCCTGCCGGCAGGCAGGTTCGCGAAAGCGTAATTTTAACACTCATTTAAGCTTTGTATTATCTTGTGCAAAAGAACACTAGCGAGTATCTTTGCACAAAATTAAAGATTGCTAATTTTCAAGCCCTTTTGAGCGAAGTTTCTACCCATACCATTGCTGTTTCTCCCTGGCAAGATTTCAAGGAAATCACAAAGATGCGCCTTTCTATAAGCGTTGTATTTTCTAGTGTGGCAGGTTATTTTCTGGGTGCCGAGATTATAGATTGGGGAATTGTACTGCTACTCTCTGTAGGGGGTTACCTTATGGTTGGTGCTTCTAACGCATACAATCAGGTATTGGAGCGTGATCTCGATGCTCTTATGGATCGCACGAAGAATAGGCCTGTTGCCTCTGGACGTATGTCTACTACCGTGGCAATGGCCATCGCAATTGCTTTTACAATCCTCGGATTACTCACTTTATTTTACATCAATCCACAAACGGCAATGTTTGGAGGGATTTCCATATTTATGTATGTGTTGCTCTATACACCGCTCAAAACGAAGACACCGCTTTCTGTTTTTGTGGGTGCTTTTCCTGGAGCAATTCCTTTTATGTTAGGTTGGGTAGCCGCAACAAACGACTTTGGTATTGAGCCTGGGACGCTGTTTATGATTCAGTTTTTCTGGCAGTTTCCACATTTTTGGGCAATAGGATGGTTCTTGTATGACGATTATAAAAAAGGAGGTTTTTTTATGTTGCCTACGGGAAAACGAGATAAAGGAACCGCAACGCAAGTTATTTTATACACAGTGTGGACGATATTGATATCGATTATTCCTGCTTTTGGATACACAGGGAATCTTTTCCTATCTCCAGCTGCAGCAATTATAGTTGGTGGTCTTGGCTTGTTTATGTTGTACTGGGCTATCAAACTTTATCAAAATCGGGATGCAAAAACTGCAAAACGATTGATGCTCTCCAGCGTCACATACATTACCTTGCTACAAATTGTTTTTGTAGTGGATAAATTTTTACGCTAGATGGATTACACGCAAGGAACAGAACGATTTAAGAGGGAACGCTCTAAAAAGCAGATGCTCTGGTTTGGTATTATTAGTCTTTGTATGACCTTTGCTGGGCTTACAAGTGCCTACATCGTGAGTATGGAACGCAGAGATTGGAATAGTACTTATGATTTTCCAGAGGCGCTTATTTGGTCTACGATAATTATTATTGTAAGCAGTATCACTATTCATTTATCAAAAAAAGCAATTCTAGCTGGTAATAAATCCCAAGGAACTCTGCTTATGTTTGTTACACTTGGACTAGGGATTACATTTGTTATTTCGCAAGTCCAAGGTTATGGACAGCTTACAGCTCAAGGCTTATATTTTACTGGCCCCGTGAGTAATATAACTGGAACATTTATCACGCTTATCGGAGTGGTACACGCAGTACACGTTTTTGCAGGATTTGTTTCACTAGTTGTGATGGTGGTAAAACAATTTCAAGGAAAGTACACTAACGAAAGTCACCTGGGGTTGACGCTAGGTGTTACCTTTTGGCATTTTCTGGATATTCTTTGGGTGTTTTTATTCTTGTTGTTGTACTGTACGCGCCACTGGTGCGAGTGGACGGCTTGTGCTTAATAGGAGAATCTGGGAACTTATTGTGATTTTTTCTAGTACGCTTTTGCCAAAGCGTAATTAGACCCATTATAAATCGAGCTTCAAGGTTTGAAATACGATTAGAAAATACTTATTTTTGCAAACAATATTATAACCAATTACGCTACTATGAGCACGACCGTGACAAGTACTGATACAGGAGAAAACACTTGGGGAGGTGGTAACCAGCCACTTAGAGCAAGTTATGGAAAATTGATGATGTGGTTTTTCATCGTTTCTGATGCACTTACGTTCTCAGGATTTCTTGCCGCTTATGGATTTTCTAGATTCAAATTTATAGACTCTTGGCCTATTGCAGATGAAGTGTTTACTCACTTTCCAGGATTACACGGTGTAAATGCCCCGATGTATTATGTGGCGTTTATGACATTCATACTTATTATGTCGTCAGTTACAATGGTACTTGCTGTAGACGCTGGTCATCACATGAACAAGAAAAAAGTGACGTTCTATATGTTTCTCACGATCATCGGGGGAGCAATATTCGTAGGGTCACAGGCTTGGGAATGGGCAACATTCATTCAGGGGGATTATGGAGCGGTAGAGACTAAGGGAGGTAAAATACTTCAGTTCCAGAATGTAGATGGAGAGCGCGTTGCATTAAGTGAGTTTGCAATAGCCGGAGTAAGTGAGCGTGAGCAACACTTGAAAAAAAACGGGGTGTGGTATTATGAAGAAGGAACACCCACTACGTACAATATTGAAGAGGTAAAAGCAGGATTTGTCGCAAATCCAGACTTATTGATCCGTGTTCAAGAGCTTAACGAGAAAGGTGAAAAAATAGTTTTAAATAGAGAAGAGTCTCTGGCCAAAATTAATAGAGATGCTGTGGGCGTTGTAGAGGGGGCAAATCTGTATCATAATGAGTACGGTACGCCACTATTTGCAGATTTCTTTTTCTTTATCACAGGCTTTCACGGTTTTCACGTATTTTCAGGAGTTGTGATAAATATTATCATCTTCTTTAATGTATTGTTGGGTACTTACGAGCGCCGTGGTCACTATGAGATGGTAGAAAAAGTAGGATTGTACTGGCACTTTGTAGATTTAGTTTGGGTATTTGTATTTACCTTCTTCTACCTAGTTTAATTCCTGCAGAGGCTGAAATCTCATCAAGAGATTCACGTTTTGAGAGGGAAAGCATTTTGAGATAAAAATAATATAACATAAGTAGCATAAGCTATGGCACACGAACATAAATTAGCAATATTCAGAGGAACACTTAAGTTCAAATCTAATATTACAAAAATCTGGGGTATCCTTATCATCCTATCTATCGTTACGGCGATTGAGGTTGTATTGGGTATCATAAAGCCAGAAATTCTTACGGAGACAACATTTATCCGTATGAAACTCCTTAACTGGATTTTTATCCTGTTGACCATATTTAAGGCTTATTATATCACTTGGGACTTTATGCACATGCGTGATGAAGTAAAAGGCCTGCGTCGAGCAGTGGTCTGGACGGCAGTATTCCTGATCTGTTATCTGGTCTTTATTTTACTGACCGAAGGAGATTATATTTTTGACGTCTACAATACAGGATTCCAAAGTTGGGATTTCTAAGAAAAACATATTGAAAAAGGCGGTTTGAAAAAACCGCCTTTTTTTAGCGCTCTACCCTATGAAAAAGAAATTTGTACTTATCTCGCTTTTTGTACTTCCCGTGGTGGCTTATATCTTCTTTGCCTCTGGGGTTTATAATTTTGACTCCCTTCCTGTCGTTTTGGAAGGAGTAGATGATCTTGACGGTTACACTTTTGCTGAAATTGATACACCTTACAATGGTGATGAGTCGCTACAGTTAAAGGACAGAGTTACCATTGTAGGCTATTTAGGCGACGAACTAAAGAAAAATGTTGGCCTCACAGCAAATCTTAACCTAACCGTTTACAAATACTATCAGGGTTTTGAAGAATTTCAAGCCATTTTCTTTGTAAACGAAGGGAGCACGGCCCAGGCGGAAGAGCTTAAAGAAGAACTCGCCCGAGTAACAGATGTCAAAAAATTTCATATTGTTGAGATAACTCCAGAAGAAGCGCGCAAGCATTTTGATAGTCTGGGAACTCCACTTGCAGCGACTATGCGGGGATATTCGCCTTATGTATTTATCGTCGATAAAGAACTCAATGTAAGAAGTCGTGACGATGACAAAAAGAAAACTAACATTTACGGTTACGATCTCACTCAAGCTGTAGAGACAGGTTACCTAAAAGATGATATTAAAGTTGTCTTGGCCGAATATCGTAAGGCGTTACGTAAAAATAATAATGCCAGTCCAAAATTAGAACAACGTAGACCTACAAAAGAAAATTAAGGATGCGCAAGAATACATATATAGGAATCGCGGCCATAGTCCTCATTTTTGGGATCATATTTATCCCAAAAATCTTTAAGCGATTAGTAAACGATGATGTCACTCGGGGTGGTAGGATGCACGCCGTGGGTGGTGAACAAGAAGATGAAGCTCCAGATGGTCTAGTTTACATCAATCAAAACGGAGTAGACCGTAAAGTACCACCGTTTGAGTTTGTAAATCAAGACAATGACACCATTACAAATGCAGATTATAAAGGAAAAGTGTATCTCGTAGAATTCTTTTTTACCAGATGTACGGACATTTGTATCCCAATGAATCACAACTTACAAGCGATTGCCCAAGAGTTTGAGGGAAATCCTAATTTTGGCATCGCCTCTTTCTCCATAGACCCAGAGCACGACCAGCCCAAAGTGCTGAAAAAGTATGCTCAGGATTATGGAGTGACCAATCCCAATTGGCATTTCATGACAGGAGACCGTGAGGAAATGCGCAAACTTGCAAATGAAGGCTTTTACCTCGCCACTAATTTAGGAGAGGTAGAGCACGTAGATTTATATCACTCAGGCCTATTTGCCCTAATAGATCAAAACGGCTTTATACGCTCTCGCCTTGATCCTTACGGAAATCCAAAACCGTATTATCGAGGTCACGTTCCTATGGACGCGCAGCTAGCAGAGGATGAAGAACAACCAGAAATTGATATTTTAATAGAAGACATAAAAAAGTTATTGAAGTAATATGAGTACGCTTTCCAAAACCGAACAAAAATACAAGGGCTGGATTATCGCCTTATCCATAATAATTCCAGTAGCCGTTGCGGTTCTATTTACCATAAAGTTAAAAGATTTTGGATTGGACGTAGAGCCACTCACATTTTTACCTCCTATATATGCGAGTATAAATGGCCTTACGGCAATCGTATTGATTCTCGCGGTGCTCGCCATCAAAAAAGGTAATCGCACCACGCACGAGCGATTAATGAAGTTTGCGATATTCCTCTCTGTGGTGTTTTTATTGATGTACGTGGCATACCATATGACTGCAGATTCTACCAAATTTGGCGGAGAAGGAGCAATCAGATACGTATATTTCTTCCTATTGATTTCCCATATTCTGTTGTCCATTGGGATTATTCCTATGGTACTCATCACTTATGTGAGAGCGCTTGCACAACGTTTTGATAAACACAAAAAACTAGCGCGTATAACATTTCCTATTTGGTTGTATGTTGCTATTACTGGAGTAATTGTGTATCTTATGATATCACCATATTACGTGCATTAATGAAGAATTTGAGGACTGTAATATTGATTGTGTTTCTTTTTTCCGCTTTCCTGCCTACCGGACAGGCAGGCGCGAAAGCAGACAGCTACGCATCGACCACAGCGACAACCCAATGCGCTATGTGCCGTGCCGTCCTGCAATCTGAGGAAGATAACAGTACTGCCAAAGGAGTTAATAACGGCATCAAATACTTGATGGTGATTCCTTATATCCTAGTAGGAGGCGTGTTCTACATTATCTACAAGTCGCGGAAGGCATCAAAAGAAAGTAGAAATGAGCTTGGCGAAGAATAGTACGTTTATCATTTTAACACCCAACACCCAACACCCAACACCCAACACCCAACATTATCCTCCGTTTCTGGTAGTTCCATACGATTCTAAATTGGGCTACCACTTCATATAAAATCACTCAACCACTCATTTTTTTGTTTTTTTTAATTAATATATTCCCACTTCCCACTTCCCACTTCCCACTTCCCACTTCCCACTTCCCACTTCCCACTTCCCACTTCCCACTTCCAAATTTCTTTTTCGCGAAAGCGTACCCTTCATTTAAATTTATTAAGTTGCATATAAACAAACGACTAGTAAAAAATGCGGGCACTTGTTATATCTGGAGGAGGAAGTAAAGGCGCTTTTGGAGGTGGTGTGGCGCAGTACCTTATCGAGGAGCTGGGCCGTAATTACGATTTGCTCATCGGGACATCTACTGGGAGTTTGCTCGTTCCTCATCTAGCTACTAATGAGATTGAGAAGATAAAACACGTTTATACGTCGGTAAATCAAAAGGCGATTTTTAGCCGTTGTCCTTTTAATGTAAAAATGGATAAATGGGGGCAGGAGACCATTGCTATAGACCATTTTAGTGTGTTGCGCAATTTTATGCGGGGTTCTAAGACATTTGGCGAAAGTAAAAAGCTTAAAACCTTAATTACCGACACGTTCCCAAAATCAGATTTTGAAAAGTTGCAGGCAAGTGGCAAGGAAGTCATCGTAACGGTTTCCAACCTCTCTTTGCACAAAACAGAATATAAATCCAGTAATGAAGAAACCTACGAAGATTTCTGTGAATGGATCTGGATGTCGTGCAACTATATTCCATTTATGAGTCTTGCCAAAAAGAACGGCTGTGAGTATGCAGACGGTGGTTTTGGTAGTTTGGTACCCATAAAGGAAGCCGTAGATCGAGGTGCGACGGAAATAGATGTGATCGTATTGGAAACAGAAGTCACGTACTACAATAATCTTCCATCTACTAATGTATTTTCTTTGTTGAGTAATCTCCACGGTTATATGATGGACCGTATCGAAAAGCAAAATATCGCTATAGGCAAGTACGCAGCCAATAATACTGATGCGATTATCAATTTTTACTACACACCGACGGTGCTTACTACAAACTCACTAGTGTTCAACAAAGAAAAGATGCAAGCTTGGTGGCAGAGTGGTTTTGACTATGCAAAATATAAAAATGTCGAGCTTAACGAGATTAAGGAGGTGGATGATTAATCAGAATTACTTGAATTTTTCTACGTGATTATAGAGATGCATTTTTATAGTAGGGATAATCATATTATCTTGTGGCGCTTATTGAATTAACTCTGATATTCCATTGCGCTACCTACTCATTTTCTTTGTCTTTCTATTTAGTCTTAACGCTTTCTCACAAAAACCTACCATAGGTAAAATTCCAGATTGGGTCGAGAGTCCTCCATATAATACAACGGTAAAAGACCAAGAAGATCAAAGCGGATTTTATTATCTCTTGTCTGACAGACAATATCATATACCAAAGGAGACAACATATATTCATCTCGCTATCAAGGTGCTCAATACTGAGGGGATTACCCAAATGTCTGACATAACTTTAGATTTTGATCCTACCTATGAGAATCTTGTTTTACATAATATTGATGTAATAAGGAATGGAGAACGTATAAACAAGCTTAACCTTAGTAATGTTCAAACCATTCAAAGAGAATCTAATCTCGAGCGCAAACTTTATGACGGAAGACTTACTAGCCTTATTAATCTAAGAGATATTCGTGAGGGCGATATATTGGATTATTCGTATTCCATTATAGGTGAAAATCCAATTTATGAAGGTGGTTATGCCGGACAAGCTTATTTTCAGTTCACGATTCCTGTGGGTGAGATGCGTTGTAAATTTATCGTGCCCAAGGGTGAAGACTTTAATTTTGAATACTACAATGGCGCACCAAAAGCCGAGATTATTGAAAAGGATAATAATCTCGAATATTCTTGGAATCTGGATAATGTGGATTATAAATATTATGATGTAAATACACCTATTTGGTATGATGACTTTCCTTATGTTGAAATAAGTAATTATGACTCTTGGGAATCTATTGTAAATCAATATGTATCCCTTTATACCTTAAACTCGGCAGATAAAGTTAAGCTCAAAGAGCTTGTGACTACTGAGTTTTCCTCACATCAAGATGATCTTTCTTCAAATAAGGAAGAATTGGTCAATTCACTTATCGATTTTGTACAAGATGAAGTAAGATATTTCGGATTTGAAAATGGTCTGAATTCTCACCTTCCAGAGTCTCCATTAAAAGTGCTAGAGCAACGCTATGGTGATTGTAAAGGAAAATCTTTCTTGTTGAGTGAATTGCTTAATTTGTATGGAGTAGAGGCTCACCCTATGCTTGTGCATAGTTACAATGGAGGGGTCATTGATGATAAGTTGCCTAATCCAAACCTTTTTGATCATTGTGTTGTGAGCTATAAGCTTGAGGGCACTCAGTATTTTGTGGACCCCACTATGTCTAATCAGGGACTTATAAACAAGAAACGTAATTTTCCAGATTATAAAAAGGGTCTAATCCTAAAGTCTGGCGAAAAGGAATTAGTTTCAATTCCAAATAAGACTATAAGTGGTATCGATATTCAGGAAATTTATGATATTAATAAGATTAACGGGAGTGGAGAACTCACTATCGTAACAACATATACTGGAACCAATGCAGATAATATAAGATCTGATTTTGCTCAGCGCAGTACTGCGGCCATACAAACCGATTATTTACAATTTTATAGTGCTTTATTTCCGACAATAAAGGAAAACAGGAAAATTACAATAGAAGATAATAAATTAGATGGAAACAAATTAGTTGTTAGAGAATCTTATATAGTTGATTCTATATGGTCTAAATCTCCAGATAACGACAAATTGATTTACATAGAAATTTATCCTCTTACGTTAGAGAACTTTGTAAACCCTCCAAAATCTCCAGAGCGTTCTGGCCCTTATAGTATAGGATATCCAGTAAATCTTAATTATGATATCGCTGTAAATTTACCTGAAAAATGGTCATTTGAAGATTACAATCAAGAGATCAAAAGCGATTACTTTTCTTATAGTCAAGAAATCAGCTATTATCTTAAAAAGTTAGTAATATCATATGATTACCAGCATTTTAAAGAATTTGTAAAGGCAGATGATGTGCCTAAATATATTGCGGACCATAATAAAATAAGAGATGATTTGTCATATTTTATAACGTACGATTTAGGTTTAAGTCAAATGGCGGAAACCCCAGGTATAAGTTGGATCAGTATTGTCATAATACTTCTTACGTTAGTGTTAGGTGTTTATGGAGCTTACAAAATCTATCAAAGTTATGATGTTCCAGCTCGCTCTTCTAGGGCAAAAGGAAAACCATTGGGTGGCTGGTTAATTTTAGTTTCTATAGGATTAATACTTACCCCAATAGTCATTCTATATGGCTTTATCACCGAGCTTAGTTTTGTGGATGCCTATACTTGGAAAACCCTTTGGAACACAGAAGGGATTCAAGGTAAACCATTGTTGCTTGTGGTAATATTTGAACTTATAGTGAATATTCTGAGGATCATTTTCACAGCTCTTATTATCATTCTTTTCTTTGAGAAACGTACCATAGTACCTAGGTTAATGATTGTTTTCTACGCAAGTACTTTACTATTCTTAATGATAGACGCAGTCTTGGTAAATATTCTTGTGAGCGAAGCAATGACTCCCGCAGATTGGGCAGAGAATGCGAAAGAAATTGGAAGGGCATTTATAGCTTGCGCTATATGGATTCCATACTTTATAATTTCCGAAAGGGTAAAGGATACTTTTGTTCATTACGGCCCCAATTATCAAGAGCAAACAGAAAAATTAATATCAACCGTTCAAACAGATATTTTAAGAGAAACGACAGAAACCGAAGATGATAATGACCGCTTCAAGCCATTGTAAGTGTAAAATTCAATACTGATAGGTTAATTATTCACACTATCCTTTTTAGCCCCAGCTGTCTCCTTTTTCTTTTTCTTTCCAAAAAGTCCGCCTAGAATATCGGTTGCGACGTCTTTAATGACTTCGTCGGTTTTTGGTTTATCTGTGGTTTGTCCGTTGCCTTGTGTCGCTGTGCTGTCTTTAGGTTTGTTGCCACCTAAAATCCCTCCTAAAATATCGTCTAGTTTATCTTCTACTTGATCTTTGGCCCTTTGTTTTTGTATATCGACAATTTTTGTAGTGAGACTACTTATTGCACTTTGGGTGTTGAGACTCACTTGCGGAGATGCAAAACTACCGCCTAGGGAAACAGGGAGATTTACAGAAAGGTTCTCTTTTTCCTCAGCCGTAAGCTTAGATAGTAATCCGCTCACGTCGCTTCCTAAATATTTTGCGGGAATATCTAATTTTAAATTGTAGTTCATTACGTTTTCAAAACTATGCCCACCGCTTACATTTACTACGATATCTTTTACTTTAAAGTCAAAAGGATTGACCTGCACCTGCCCATTATTAAAAGTGAGCGTAGTTTTTAGTTTGTCCAGATTTAGGTCGTTCAGGTTGATAAAATCTAGCTTACTGTCCAGTTGTGCGAGTAGTGGCATTTGTTCTGGATTTACTTGTGCGGTTAAAATTTGTGCAAAGGCATCTCCAGCAATCGTACTCAAAATCGGGCTAAAATTCTCATCGAGCTGTCCTTTAAGATTAATCCTTGTATTAAACGCACCTTGAAGTGCTTTGGCTACAGGAGCAAGCCCTTTGAGCATATCCAGTTCTTTAAAAGAACGATCTATATCAATACTGCTCAGGTCGAGCGTCATATCAAATGTGGGCTTTCCGTCACGTGTTTTTACATTTCCAGAAAGTCCTGCGTCTCCGCCAAAAATCCCCGAGTTCAATCCAGAAATTTGCGCTTCTTCATTGGCAATAGCAACCGTTCCTTTGGCATTGGTCAGTTCGAGGTTGTCATAAATGACCTTATCTGCCTGAAAGCTGAGTGAAGCATCTAGAAAATCTGGAATTTTGACACTTTTTTCTCCAGTAGTGTTAGTCCCATTGATTGTGCCAGAGCCACTTGATTTTGTAGTTGGTTTGGTTTCTGCAACAGCAAAGTCGTTTAGGTTAAACACTTTTGATTTTACATTGAACCGTCCTTTTAAATCTTCCTTAGACATAATAAACGGAATCAAATTCTCGATACTTCCCGTGGCATTCATATCTGTTTTCCCGCTTGTGGCGGTAAATTCATTAAGTGTAATCGTCCCAGGATTAAACTTCACATTTGCATTGGAAATTTTAATAGGATTTGGTAACTCTGGCGTTTTGTATTCAAAGTTTGACAGACTCGCCGTACCATTACTTTTAATATTTTGATACTGCTGTTTTTCTACAGAATTCATATCAAAAGCCGTCGTCACATCTGCCACAAGGCGCCCTTGAAGTGGGGTATCAAGATTCAATGGATATACTTGCTCTATGCTTTTTAAATCTAGTGCTCCCTTTATCGCAAGATTTACGAGCATATTTGCTGTAAGATTACGTAGCGTTCCGTTCGCTTGAAAAATATCGTCGTCTATTCTAAATTTGAGCGCATTAATCGCGATGTATGTATCATCTGCATTGCCTGTTTCGTTCTTTATTTTTACATCGATATCAATATTATCCATCCGTTTTGGTAGTTGCGGATAATTAAATGATGCATTGTTTGAAAGAATCTCAATATCCAGTTGTGGTATGGTAGTTTCCGTTGCTTTACCACTTATTTTTCCGCTTACGCGAAAATCGCCACTCGTCTCCACTCCGTCCAGATTCTTTGCATAGGTCTTTGGGATGACCGCTAGAAAGTTTTTAAAGTCTGAATCTGGCGTTTGAAACGATAGATCGATATCCGAACCTTCTTCAATCACCTGAACAAAACCGTCAAAGGTTAGGGGCAAGGCATTGATGTGCCCGCTGTTTTCCTTAAAGGTGTACTTCTGATTCTCGAGATCCATCTGAATAACCGCAGTCAGATCAAGGTCGTGATTGTCTAGGTAATTGATACCGTCATAGTCAAAAGAAACCTTAGCAGTCGTCTCCGTATCCAAATCACTTGAAACTGCCGAGAAATCTCCTTGTCCTTCGTGATTTACCTCGGTGAGTTTGAGGTATGTTTTGTTTGATTCATCTTGATAGTTGATTTTTGAGTCAGTAATCTCATACTGCTGTAAGTCAAATACAAAAGGTTTAGAAGCAGTTTCCCTGCTCAGTACGGGTTTCGCGGAAGCGGAATCATTTGTTTCCTTTGCAATATCATAGTTTGCATTTCCTACGGAATCTATTTTGATGTTTACCAGCGCCTCATCGAGTTTTAAGGCATCCACGCTTATAGGGTCATCTGATGCGTTTTTAAAAAGTTGCATCACGCCCATATCTATTTGCAAGCGTTTGCCCGAAGCGAGTGTATCTCCTGCAAAAGGTGCATTGTTTATCACCGTAAAGTCATTTATAACAACCGTGGCATCTGGAAAACTTCTGAAAAGACTCAAGTCAAGGTCTGCCCATTCTACCTGAGCATTTACATTGTTGTTTATGGTCTTCTTGACCAAATCTTCTATTTTGCCCTTAAACAACATAGGAGCAAGTGCGAGCAATATGGCTAGCACTAAAACGGTCACTCCTGTTATTTTTAATATCTTTTTCATATTCTTCATTGTCGTACCCAATTAAGAGGGTATCTCATTATTAATTCTTCATTATCTCCCAACTCCCAACTCCCAACTTCCAACCTCCAACTTCCATCTTCCATATTCCATTTTCGCGAAAGCGCACTTATCCGCTACGTCTAAACAGGCAACATAATCTCCTCACCCTGCGCCAGTTTAAAACGCTTCCTAAAACCCCATACACCTAGATATAATAAAGGCGTGTCTAGAAGAGCCACAATAATCTTAAATAAAACGCCTGCTTCCAGTAGTTTGGGGAAAAGCGACCAATCTAAAATCCCAAACGAGCACAGCAAAAACGTCACACTAAAGGTGTCTATAAATTGCGACACAAAGGTCGAGAAGTTGTTACGTAACCAGAGGTGTTTTCCCTTAGTAATCCTTTTCCAGAAGTGGTATATGTGAATATCCACATACTGTGCAAGGAGGTAAGCGCTCATACTCGCAAAAACCGCCAGCGCTGTTGCTCCAAAGACTTTAGTAAACAACTCATTGTCTAATGCGCTTTGTTCCATTGCGGGAACAGCATCTGCCACATACACTATAATAAGTGAAAAAAGAGAGGCAAAAATCCCAGTCGTAACCATCTGGTTTGCCTTTTTTCTCCCATAAATCTCACTCACAAGGTCTGTGATAAGAAACGTAATCGGGTAGGGAAGTAATCCCACGGAAATCTGGAAATTGTAAATCCCAAAAGGGTTCCACTCAAAGAACTTCTGGAAAATCAAATTTGAGACCACAAGGGCACAAATAAAAAGGGCGCCCAGAATAAAATAAATCCTGAAAGCTACTCTTATATCTTTAGGAGTCAGGGTAGTCGTTGTCTCACTCATTTTCTTGATAACTTCAACGTCAAAATTAAGTCATTGTGATTTTGATTTCCTTAATTTGTTGCTAAATGTTAACGTTCTAACACCCATACTAGACCTTTGCCTATCACGTATTTATCTTTAGGGAGTAATCAGGGAAATACCTATGAGTATCTCAATAATGCCATTCAGTTGCTGTTTGAGCAGGTGGGTGCTGTGGTTAGGATCTCGCCGGTGTATCAAAGTCCCGCTTGGGGTTTTGAGGCACCAGATTTTCATAATTGTGTGGTAAAAATGGAAACGGGTCTGAGTCCGACCAAACTTCTGGACGCGGTACAACGCATTGAAAATTTTCTCGGTAGAAAACGTGAGCCAGCCGAGGGGTATCAGTCTCGAAGTATTGATATAGATATATTGCTTTATGACGATGTTGTAAAGGAGGGTAACACTTTGACAATTCCGCATCCATTGATGTTACAGCGCAAGTTCGTGTTACAACCGCTAAGTGATATTGCTGGTGAGGAAATTCATTCCGCTTTCGCGAAAGCGTACTCAGAACTACTTCTAGACTGTAAAGATGAAAGTGTCCTGACCAAACAACCCAAATGGCTTAAAAACCCAAAGGATAGTTTTGAAATAGGTAACTACAATTACATCACCATCGAAGGGAACATAGGTGCGGGGAAAACAAGCCTTGCCACGATGATTGCCAAAGAGTTTAATGCAAAGCTCATTCTAGAACGTTTTAAGGATAATCCTTTTTTGCCCAAGTTTTATAAGGAACCAGAGCGGTATGCCTTCCCACTAGAAATGTCATTTCTGGCCGATAGGTACCAGCAACTTCTGGATGACATCGGGCAGTATGATCTTTTTAAGGACTTTATGATTGCAGATTATGACCGCTATAAGTCGCTCATTTTTGCTCAAGTAACCTTGCAGGAAGAAGAATATGTGCTCTACAAACGCTTGCACGAGATGATGTACAAAGAGATGCCACAGCCAGATTTGTATGTGTACCTCTATCAAAACACGGAGCGCCTCCTCTCAAACATCAAAAAGCGTGGCCGAAGCTATGAGAAAGATATGGACCCTGCATATCTTGAAAAAATAAATCAAGGTTATCTGGATTTTATCAAGTCACAGCACAATCTAAATGTTAAGATTATTGATATTTCTGATCTAGATTTTGTAAAGCGTCGAGAGGATTATTTGAAGATTATTAGTCAGTTTTAGGATTTAGCTTCTCAATATATCCATCTAGAAATTCCAATCGCTTTGTTGTCCATTCCTGCATATATTCTAGACCTTCCTCATCATACTTGAAGTTGTCCCAAGCTTTAGCTTCGCGTTCAAAAATAAGATTGTCTTTGAGTTTTCTGTAGGTTTTAGCCTGTTTCTCTAATAAACGTTCCGTGCTTAATTGATCTGCTCTAAGTGCGATCCAGCGCGATTTGAATTTGGTTACGAAACCTTCGGCGTCTGTGGCTAGGAGTCTTCTCAGTAATCCATTGTCCAGCCAGTCGTCTGTAGTGGCGATTCGCTTTCCGCTAAAGATGGTGCCTAAGCTTCCGTCGAGGTCCCAAGGCGCATAAAAATAAGGTTCACCGTCGTCGTAGCGTATCAGGTATAAGTTTTTCCCTAAGTTATCTGGCGCGCGCACGGCATTTATGTATAGGAAATAATCCATTGCATTAGGGAGGTAGAATTTTTGGGAGATCGCTTTCGCGAAAGCGTCATCATCACTATTCACCACAAAATCTGTAAAGGGATGCACATTGTCCCAAAACTGATTCGTAGGCACGGGATATTTTATGTCATAACCACCCCAACTGGCGAGGAAATTCTTTTTCTTAGGTACGGAGTCAAAAGAACTCGCCCCTAGGTAACGGGCTCCTTGGAAGAGTTCGCCACGGATGATGTCGCCCTCATCCATTTTTTTAATTTTGGTGAGTTTACGGTCTACTTGTTCAGAGAGGAGGAAAACACCTTTGTAACGACCGTTTACAAAAACCTCGGCATACTTTGCAGTTGCTCCGGCTTTGGCTTTAGGTTCACGGTCTAGGTAATACGGCTCATAAATGTCGTTCCAGAGATTGAGCGAGATATAAGAGCGCATACGCAAAGGCTCATTGTATAATCCATCCAGAATCCAGTCGTCGTCCTTGCGCATTCCAGCCAATTTTACATCCAGATTTTCGGTCCCTGTGCTGTCTGTATAGAAGTTGAGATCATACGTTTTTTTAGCAAACACAATGGAACTGCTCCCGCGCAATTCGATACCAGCGTAGGCGGTAAAAGTAGTGTCTTTCTCTGCGTAGTGAATAGTGGACATTCGTTTGGGTTCGTTTACAATACCATTAGGCGCATCGATTTGAAAGAGGGGAAAGGTAGTGAGGTAAGCTATGTATTTTTTTCCGCTGGCGCTTTTTAGTTTGTGGGCTATTGTAGTTAGGTTTTTGGTTTTGGAAAGCGTGAGTGTATAATTTTCATTCTCTAACGGAATGGCCGTCGTTTTACTCAAAGAGGCATCCTTAGGAATGTGAATCACAGCAATATTAAGCGAATCGTCTATCGCCACATTTTGCTCCGTAAATGCAACTTGCGCACAGCTGGTGAATGAAACAAGTAATATGAGAATTGCAGTAATAAACTTTGTCATTTCTGATGGTTTGGGACAAAATTAATGCAATTGGGATGCCAAAGGGGTGGGTTTTGGGAAAATTTAGGAAGTGGTTGCGAATTTTTATTCTCAAGCAAAAAAACTTTTTAGTCTACAAAAGTCTCCTTAATAATGTCCTTACATTGTTGAATTTCAGGCTTAGAAAGATGCTCAAATTTTTTGATGATACGAGATTTATCGATGGTACGAATTTGGTCTATCGCAATCATTCCATTTTTCTTGTTATACTTTACTGGAATGCGGGTAGGATAGTCTTTTGTGTTAGTCGTCATAGGAGCGACAACAATAGTCCGTAAATATTTGTTTATCTCATCAGGAGATACAATAACACAAGGTCGAGTTTTTTTGATTTCGCTACCGATGGTTGGGTCGAGATTTACAAGAACGATGGAGTATTGTTTTAGTTCCATTCTTCAAGAGTTTCATCTTCAAAAATGTCGTCCATCAATAACTGATCATCTTTATTCTCAGCCATTTCTTTAAAGGCTTTTTCCCAATCTTGTCTTGGATTATCAATAGGTTTAAGAATGATACGGCCCTTTTCAAGTATCATCTCAACCTTATCCTTGATATTGTATTTTTCAAGAATGGTTTTACTTAGTCGTAAGCCTTTAGAGTTTCCTATTTTAATAATTGCTGTTTCCATAATTTTAAATGTAGCTACAAAGTTATTACATTTTTTTGAAATTTCGAAGATTTTTTTGCTTGTGCTAGAATTTCTACTTGACTCTCTGAAGTAAAACCGCTTTTCTCTGCTTTAGAAAATTTCGCTCTGAGGAAATCAAGTTGATTTTTGTTCAAGTTGTTCATCTCTATTCATCCAGGTGATTTGGTTCGGAATTGAAATGGTGCTTAGGAAACATACCTTTTATTATCTTTTGTTGTGGTATGCTTAGACTGTCAAAATCCAATTGAAAAATTTCTTTTGAGCTTAATTGATAAATGTACGAGTATGTTTCTGAAATCGCATTTTGCAGATTGAGGTAGCTTTCATAAGATGCATTCCTACTTGCAACTATGGTTATAGCCTTTTCCATTAATACGAGATAATCAAAAGTTGACAACATCCCTTTATCTAATTCCTTGATACTTTCTAAAGTTTCTTCATTTATCATAAATTTTTTTAGCTTACGAGGTAATTCAGAAACAGTGGTCTTTTCTTCATTAATAAAAAGGTTCTCTTGATTATCTAATTTAAGCGTAATAATATCTTGCCTATCAAAATTTTGGAGAAATAGTTGTGTTTCATCTATACTAGCTTCTTGTTCTCGAACAGTAAAACTTAGGAAATAAGTAAACTTATAAAACGGATGATTAAAGTCATTGGCTTCATAATGCTTTATCCAAGGTTTCAACATTTTTTGCTGATTGATATTCTTACTTTTTTGAAGAATATTGCTCATTTCAAAAACAACATTATATGCTTTAGTCTGATAGAAACCACCTTTTGCATAGCATTTTTCTTGTAGATTGAAATCTTTGTAAATTTCTACCAGCATTTTTCTCCACCTTGAGTTTTCGGGAGCATATTTTAACTCACCGGTTTCCACCATACTCTTTATATTCTCAATGTAAGAGGCTCCACTATTATCTTTAAAATATCCTTCCTTAATAAGAAACTCCTCGTGAAGCGCTATTTCTTTGTTGATGTCAATACTTAGATCCGCTGTTTTTTCGGTTACGCAAGACCATAAGCTATTTTCAGCTTCATAAGTTTCTGTACAGGATGTAAGAATAGTGAGAGCGAAAAGCAATTTTATAAACTTCATAAAAGAATGTTATGAACTCTAGTTAGGAATAATTAACGTTTTTTGGTTGTCCAAGTTACCACCCCCCAGAAGCACCTCCGCCACCGCCCATTCCGCCACCGAAGCCTCCTCCAAAACCACCACCACCGAAGCCTCCGCCACCGCCCCAACTGGAACCACCGCCAAAACTGCCACGGCCCATATTGCTTAGGATGATAACATCGAGAAGTGAGCCAGCAACATTACGCCTACCACCACGGCCACCGCCACGATGGTTGTTTCGGCTTAGGATAAAGATGATGACTATGAAGACGATGAACATTATGATAGGTTCAATAGGGAAGTCAGACCTGTTGTTCTCACGAGTGCCTTTGTAGTTTCCAGCGAGCATTTGCATCATCGCTGTGGTGCTCTCGTCCAGACCTCTGTAAAACTGTCCCGCTTTAAAGTTGGGTACAATGATGCGATTTATGATACGCTCTGCATCACGATCTGAGATCAGGTATTCTATGCCGTAACTGGTGTTAATGTCTACTTGGCGGTCATCTTTGGCAACGGTAATAAGGATTCCGTTGTCCTTTTTAGCGTCGCCTATGCCCCATTTGGCTAGCCATTTGGCGCCCAGCATTGAGATGTCTTCGCCTTTAGTAGATGGGATGACGACCACCACAATTTGTGTTGAGGTAGTATCGGCATATTTTATTAGTTTTTGCTCGAGACTTTGGCGTTGCGCTGGAGAAAGTAGATTTACTCCGTAGTCATAAAAGGCTGTTTGTTCTGAGTTTCGGGAAGGTTTTTCTGGAATATCGTATTGTCCAATACTTACCGAGTAGCAACTCACAATAAGAAACAAAGAAAGCGCAAGCTTTCCCGCAATCCATTTTCGATTTTGATTTCGATTTCGATTTCCAGAGGTGCTGTTTTGCTTTTCGCGAAAGCGTAATTCCAACCCCATCATCCTACAGATATTTCATCAGAAAGCTCATTCTTGTCGCCGTGTTCCCAAGGGAAGTAGGTGGAGAGTTTATGGCCTGCTTCTTTTACGCCTAGCACGAGGCCATCTGCAAATTGGTTTTTCTTAAAAAAAGTGAGCATACGGTCTATGGTCTCTTGCCAAAAATTAACGGGAACAGCTTTGTTGATGCCCGAGTCGCCTATTATCGCCAGCAAGTGGTCGTCCACGGCTACATAGATTAGGACGCCATTTTCATCTTTGGTGTTGTCCATTTTGAGCAGGTGAAAGACTTCGCGTGCTCGTTCCAAGGGTCGCAATTCCGTATGATGTTCCAGATGTACGCGTATCTCTCCAGACGTCTTAAGCTCTGCCGAGCGTATGGCGTTTATAATTTGCTCCTCCTCGGAAGCTGTTAGGAAAGATTCTACGGTGGATTTCATCTAGCTGTCAAACATTTCACCCACGTTAGGCGCATCTTCAGAACCTTCGTCGGCTTCAAAATAAGCGCGCTTTTCAAACCCTAATATGCCCGCAATAAAGTTTGTAGGGAATTTTCTGATTTCAGAATTTAGTGCTTTAGCCTGCTCGTTAAAACGGTTGCGCTCTACATTTATTCTGTTTTCTGTACGCTCCAGTTCGTTTATCAACTCTCTGAAGTTGTCGTTTGCTTGTAGGTCTGGATAACGTTCAAAGGTCGCCAGTAATCGGGATAGGGCAGAGGTGAGTCCGGACTGCGCTTTTTGGAACTGCGCCAATTGCTCCGGAGTGATGTTAGAAGGATCTATCTGTATAGAAGTCGCTTTTGACCGTGCTTCGGTCACTTTGACGAAAGTCTCTTGCTCGTACTCTGCGTAGGCTTTGGCTGTACTCACAATATTCGGGATAAGGTCTGCTCGGCGCTGGTAGGCACTCTCCACATTCCCCCATTGCGCACTCACGCTTTCGTCTAGCGGTACAAGATTATTATTTACTCGGGCAAACCAAGCGCCTATTAATAGCGCGACGCCTACAATGACTAGTAATATGATTAATCCTTTTTTCATAATGGGTTAGTTATAAATTGATGGTAATTGTTACAATCTCTTTTAAGGTTATTGCAAGTTAAGAAAAGATGGGAGAAGTTTAATGAGTGGGGTTCGTTTTAAAGTTGTGCGTTAACATCTCCCCAACCCCTCTTCAGAAGGCCATTTTCTAGAATGTGGTAGTTAGGAATTTTAATGTCGCTAATTTCCATTTTCCCCGTCCCTAAAGGGAGTGGAAATTAGCTTAATTGAGAAAAAGCCACCCTTCAGGGTCGGGGGAAAGCTTTTTCGCTTACTTGTTATTTATCTCACAGGTGCAGAATTAATTCCGTACCTGTGATATTAAAGCGATGTAATTTTTACAAACTCCCTTTAACCTCCAGCAACTGCGCTTTTACACTTTCCAGCTTTCGGATAATGTCGAAGTTGGATAAAATCTCTTTCTTACCTTCTTTGAGGTGAATCTTTGCACCTTCCAGCGTGAAGCCACGCTCTTTTACGAGATGGTAGATAAGTTCAAGGTTTTTAATATCTGCAGGCGTAAACTTACGAGTACCCTTGGCATTTTTTTTTGGTTGGAGCACGTCAAATTCCTTTTCCCAGAAACGCAGTAAGGAAGCATTGACGTCAAAGGCCTTTGCGACCTCGCCTATGCTGTAATACAATTTTTCTGGAAGGTCGATGTGCATTAGTCTAGCGATTGATTTTCTATAGATGCCTTAGCCAGCATAATATCGTACTCCTCAGGAGTGAGGTCATTATGGTAAAAGTTTACGGGGTTCATCACCACTCCGTTTTTCCAAACTTCGTAGTGCAGGTGTGGTCCTGATGAAAGGCCACTGTTTCCTACGTAGCCTATGATTTCACCACGCTTTACATTGCGCCCTACTTTGGTGTTGTATTTGCTCAAATGCGCATAATAAGTTTTGTAGCCAAAACCGTGCTCAATGATGATCATTTTCCCGTAACCAGAACCTAAGCCCACTTTCGATACTTTTCCATCGCCTGTTGCATAAATTGGCGTTCCTGGAGGAGCAGTAAAGTCCATCCCGTTGTGCATACGGCGATACTTCAAGATAGGGTGCACCCGCATTCCGTAACCAGAAGCCACACGAGTTAAATCCTCGTTTTGCACCGGCATAATCGCAGGAATCGTTTTAAGAAGTTCTTCCTTTTCTTCTGCGAGTTGTACGATTTCATCTAGGGACTTGGATTGTACCACTAGCTGTTTTGAGATTTTGTCTATTTTCTTTGCATTTTCTACAATGAGCTTACCGTTGCTCATTTTCTCCAGCTCTTTGTAACGATTTACTCCACCAAAACCTGCTTCCCTTATTTCTGGCGAGATAGGATTTGTTTCAAAGAGTACTCTATAAATATTGTTGTCCCGTTGCTGGATGTCTGCCAGCACCTGTTCTATCTGCTCTAGGCGTTGTTGTTGGATTTCCGTCTGTAAGTCTTTTTCGGCGAGCTCGCGTTCTAGACGGCGCTCTTTTGGAGTATCTACTCCGGAGTTAAAAACGGTAATCGTAATAATGAGCCCCATTAATGCAGAGGCGGTAAGAAATATGACAATAGCACCTAGAGTACGCCCTTTCTTTTTGGCTACTTTTCGGTAAGATAGCGTCTCGCTATCGTAATAATATTTAACCTTCGACATAAGTTAAAATGTGTATTTTTGCGGGATGTTTTTGGGGTTTTTACGCTTTCGCGAACCTGCCTGCCGGCAGGCAGGAGCGCCACTATCCCTTGACACAACGTTCAAATATAACCATTATTATCCGAACCTTTCCCGATATGAAATCGCAAGAAATACGCCAAAAGTTCCTCGAGTTTTTTGAATCTAAAAAGCATACCATCGTCCCATCTGCCCCAATGGTGCTCAAGGATGATCCTACGCTTATGTTTACAAACGCAGGAATGGTGCCGTTTAAGGAGTATTTCTTAGGAAATGGAACGCCAAAAAACACCCGGCTTACAGATACTCAAAAATGCTTGCGTGTTTCTGGAAAACACAACGATCTAGAGGAAGTGGGGAAGGACACGTATCATCACACGATGTTTGAGATGTTGGGCAACTGGAGTTTTGGCGATTACTTTAAAGAAGAAGCAATTGCCTGGGCGTGGGAATTGCTGACTGAAGTCTACGGAATTTCAAAAGACAGCCTGTACGTGACCATTTTTGAAGGCGATAAAGGCGAGGATTTAGATAGAGATACTGAGGCATATAATTTCTGGAAACAGCACATTGCCGAAGACCGTATTCTTAACGGAAACAAAAAAGACAACTTTTGGGAAATGGGAGCACAAGGTCCTTGCGGTCCTTGTTCAGAAATACACGCAGATATACGCTCAGAAGAAGAAAAAAAGGCAGTAGACGGGCGTACGCTCGTAAATGAAGATCACCCACAGGTTATTGAGATTTGGAACCTCGTTTTTATGCAGTACAATCGTATGGCAGACGGTTCGCTCATAAAACTTCCTGCGCAACACGTGGACACGGGAATGGGCTTTGAGCGCCTGTGTATGGTGCTTCAGGGAGTGCAGTCCAACTATGATACGGATGTTTTTACGCCTTTGATGCGCGAGATAGAAACCATCACAAACTCAAAATGTGGTAACGACGAGGAGGTAGATATTGCCGTACGCGTCATTGCAGACCACGTGCGCGCTGTCTCATTTTCTATTGCAGATGGGCAGTTGCCCAGCAACACAGGGGCAGGCTACGTCATACGCCGAATATTGCGTCGTGCCATCCGTTACGGATTCACATTTCTAGATACTAAAGAACCTTTTATTTACAAGCTCGTTGCGACACTTGTGAGCCAAATGGGCGATGCCTTCCCAGAACTTGAGGCTCAGAAAAATTTAATCACAAACGTAATTCGTGAGGAGGAAGCTTCTTTCTTAAGGACGTTAGAACAAGGTCTTGTGATGCTGGATGGGATGATTTCCGCTTTCGCGAAAGGGGATAGTCTTTCTGGAGAAAAAGCATTCGAATTGTATGACACCTTTGGGTTTCCGATAGATTTAACGGCACTTATCTTATCTGAAAAGGGATATAAATTGGATGAAAAAGGCTTCGAAGCCGAATTACAAAAACAAAAAGACCGTTCCCGCTCTGCTGGTAAGGTAGAAACGGGCGATTGGAATATCCTACAAGAAGACGCCGAAGAAGAATTCATAGGTTACGATACCTTAGAAACAAACGTAAAAATCACCCGCTACCGAAAGACCGAAAGTAAAAAGGACGGTGAGTTGTTCCAACTCGTATTTAACCTCACACCTTTCTATCCAGAAGGTGGAGGACAAGTAGGCGATAAAGGATATCTCGAAGCGCCCAACGGAGAGGTCGTCTACATCGTCGATACGAAGAAGGAAAATAACCTGATTATTCATCTAGCCAAAAATCTTCCACGCTCCACAGACGGAACATTTAAGGCCGTGGTAGACACAAAACAACGCAACCGAACCAATGCAAACCATAGTGCAACACACCTACTGCACCAAGCCCTGCGTAAAGTTTTAGGAACCCACGTAGAGCAAAAAGGAAGTATGGTACATAGCCGAAACCTACGTTTTGACTTTTCCCATTTCTCAAAGGTAACATCAGAAGAACTGCGTGAGGTAGAAGATTTTGTAAACGCGAGAATCCGCGAAAACCTTCCACTAGAAGAACAGCGAGGGATTGCTTACGAACAAGCGATTGACGAAGGAGCGATTGCGCTTTTTGGAGAGAAGTATGGAGATGTGGTACGAACCATCCGCTTCGGGAAATCGATGGAACTTTGTGGTGGAACACACGTAAAGCAAACGGGTGATATCTGGCACTTTAAAATTACCTCAGAAGGTGCTGTGGCATCAGGAATACGTCGTATCGAGGCAATAACTAATGATTCGGCTAAGGATTATTTCACTTCAGAAACCGAAGCCTACAACCAAGTAAAAGCTACCCTCAAAGGAAACCAAGATCCAGTAAAAGCCATCTCCGGCTTAATGGAAGAAAACACCGCGCTCAAAAAGCAGGTGGAAGCCCTCATTAAAGAAAAAGCTCAAAACTTAGGCGGTGACCTAGAAAAAGAATTTGAAACCATAAATGGTATTCAATTCCTAGCAAAAAAAGTAGACCTAGATGCTGGAGCGATAAAAGACCTAGCATTCAAACTGGGAGAAGGCAAAGACGATGTCTTCCTCCTCTTCGGGACAGAACAAAATGGCAAAGCACTCTTAAGCTGTTATATTTCAAAAGCCCTTGTGAAATCCAAAGACCTAAACGCTGGAACCGTGGTACGCGAACTCGGAAAATACATTCAAGGCGGAGGAGGCGGTCAGCCTTTCTTTGCAACTGCAGGAGGTAAAAAACCTGAAGGGATTGATGAGGCGCTTGAGGCGGTTAGGGAGTTTTTGAAGGAGTAAGTTTACTGTTGCTTTAGTTTTCTCACGGAGGCACAAAGGCACAAAGAATTATGGATGATAATGAAAATGATGAATTTTGGGAGAATGACTTGGCTTCCATTATTGTTGATGCCTCTTACCATATTCACGTAGGTCTAGGGCCAGGGTTACTTGAGTCGGTCTATGAGGAAATATTGTATCACGAATTGACTAATATTGGTTTGAAAGTTACGCGCCAGCAGGCTATGCCTGTGATTTGGAAAGGAAGAAAGATGGAGTTGGGCTTTCGTACGGACTTGATAGTAGAAAATAAGGTTATAGTTGAAATCAAATCGGTTCAACAAATCAATCCTGTTCATTGTAAACAGTTACTTACGTATCTTAAACTTGCAGATTTAAAACTGGGATTACTAATTAACTTTAATAGCGCACTAATCAAGAACGGTATTACAAGAATTATAAATGGAGAATTATAAGCGCTAATCCTTAGTGTCTTTGTGACTTTGTGAGAAACCAATTTTTCTTTGCCAGATGAACCTACAAACAAAAATCCCGCTAACCTCTTCAAAAAACCAATTCGGTTACAAGGATAAGCTCTTACTCTTAGGCTCCTGCTTTGCTGAGAATATTGGGCAGAAATTAGAATACTATAAATTTCAGGCAACGACAAATCCGTTTGGAATTTTATTTCACCCTCTGGCGATAGAACGGGTATTGCTGGATGCTTGTGAAGATAGAGATATGGAGGAGACTATCTTTGAGTTGGACGGTGTTTGGAAATCCTTTGTGGCGCACAGTAGATTAAATGCAACCTCTCGTGGAGTGCTGTTGGATAGATTGAATAATGCAAAGTCGCAACTAAGAAATACTGTTAAAGAGGCTTCGCACATCTTCATTACGCTGGGAACAGCTTGGGCATATCAACACACGCCTACGGGTGTTCTGGTTGCCAACTGTCATAAAATACCACAAAACCAGTTTGCTAAAGGCTTACTTCCTATTTCTGAAATCACGGCAAGTCTCGAGCGACAGATAGCGTTCATAAAAAAGCTGAATCCTAAGGCTCAAATTGTATTTACCGTTTCTCCTGTAAGACATCTTAAGGATGGTTTTGTGGAGAACAATAGAAGTAAAGCGCACTTACTTTCGGCGATACACGAAGTTTGTGAATCTGGGAGTGCGAGCTATTTTCCAGCTTATGAGCTGATGATGGATGAGTTGCGGGACTATCGTTTTTATGCAAGCGATATGTTACACCCTTCAGAGCAGGCGGTGGACTATATTTGGGAAAAGTTTTTGGAGGTATATGCTGGAGTTTATACTGAGCGTAGCCGAAGTACGAAAACCTATGACACCCTAAAAGAAGTGGGAATCATCCAAGCAGGGCTTTCCCACAGACCATTTAATACCGAAAGTGAGCAACACAAATCTTTTTTGATGAAACTCAATGAGCGTATGGAAAATCTTCAGAAACAATATCCATACATTGATTTTAAGTAGAATACGGCAACTGCCGTATTGATTTGAGGTGGTAATTACGGCAATTTTGTGCCATACTAATTACTAAAAACCTCATTATGAAAACTCTTAAATTTTTAATGGTTGCTTTTATAGCGACCACAGTACTTTCACTTCAATCCTGTAAATCTGACGATGATGGCGGCGATGCGGGAAGCGCTTCTAACGGAACGGTAACCGCTTCTGTAGACGGTGCTAGCTATACGTCTGATGCAATGGGAACCTCTGTGAGCCAAGTGACCGCAAACGGAATGACCACTACACTTATCACCTCTAACGAATTTTCCAGCAGTCGTAACATCACACTAACACTACAGGGAGTCGACGCAGAGGGTACCTACATCATCGGCGGCGGAGCAAATATCTCAATCGTGGCTTCCTATATTGAGGCTAATGCCAGCAATCCTACGGATACTCAAATATGGTCTGCGCCTTTTGATGAGAACGCTTCCGGAGAAGTAAACATCGTTACTATAACAGATTCTAAAATCGAAGGAACTTTTGAGTTTACTGCGAGAAATCCAGACGATGAGTCTACAGTAAGCGTGACGAATGGGTCGTTTAATCTTGACCTTTAGACTAACAATAAAATAATGTTTAAAAGCAGTCTTCGGGACTGCTTTTTTTTACTTCGCTTTCGCGAAAGCGAACACCGAATTTTCAATAAGTTAAATGCATATAAGACAGAATACGGCAATTGCCCTATTGAACTAGGGCGTTCAAAATATGACATTTGAAGTGTAAAAATCTTAAACTAATCATTATGAAAACAAAATTATTAATCGGAATTCTATTGGTCTTAGGAACAATAACTGCTCAAGCACAAACTCTCGGGGAACTCAACACGAAGCTTTCTCACACGCAACAAAAACCTTCAAAAAAAATGCCCTCCAAGGCATACATTGCCTCTTTTAATGTCCTAGTAGAAGTTTATAGAGAGGATGTAGATTATAAAGCAAAAAGTAGCTTTAGAGGAAAAGGTCGTGGAGAAGCAAAGGCAATGGCGGCCCTTGGACTAAAAGGCGTAAATACGGAGGCAATTCAGGCTAAGGTGGATGCTCTTTATGCAGATTTTGTTAGCCAACTAGAAAATAACGGAATGGAAGTGCTTGCGGGAAACGTCGCTTCAGGAACAGATTATTTTAAAAATGCCGTAGTGATGGAGGGACCCTCATTGAGAGAAAGTGCAAACCCGGGATATATAGAATGCATACCTTCTGGAGCAACCTTTTATGTAAGCAAGAGAGAGGCAGAGGGTAAGGCGTCAAAGAAAGACGGATTTTTAAGCGGTTTCAAAGCTGTGGGAAAAGCATTGTCCGGCCCTAACCAACTTTCTAAAGATTTAGACGACGTTCTTGTTATTGAAGTAGATCTTGCACTCAATTATAGCGAAGCTGGATCCTCATGGTTTAAATCCATAGGGGCTGCAAATGCGCAGATAAAGACAAATCTTATGCTAGGAACGCATACCGTTGCCGCTCCAGTAAAAAAGGGTTTGCGTATGAAAGGGCAAGAAAGCACCTATAGGATTCCTACCAGAATCGGGTTTTATCAAGGCTCTGGCCTCAAAAGAGTAACTTCAGAGGGTATACTAAAGAAACCCTTGTATATAGGAAGCGTGGTAGAAAATACTAAGGTGAGCACCTATGATAAGGGTAAAGCAAGCACAACCTACGATATAGGAAATTTATACAGAGTTACAGAGTGGAGAAGTTCTATAAGCGAGAATGCAAAATTTGTAGAGGTAGATGGTGAGAGACTTGCAGATGCGCTTTATGAATCGAGCAATGCCTTTCTTTCAGATCAGATTAATCAGTTTTTTAGTTTTAAAAAGTAAAAAGGTCTCACAATGTTGAGGTTTTTACGTGAGCCGGAGAAACTTTTTGTTAGGTTACTTCGGCTTTTTAATGCGAGGAGATATGCTTAGAGATTTGTTTTACCCTAATAAAGGGAACCTGTTTATTTATATCAATGCGGCCTTCCTTTTAACAATGATGGCGATAGGAGTGATTGCGCCCATTACCGTGGTATTTGGTTACTTTCTTGAGACGATTGTCATAGGAATTCTCAATGTTGTAAAGATGTACATCGTTGTGTCGTATAGCCCTACCCACCTAAGATCTACAAGAAAGGATAAAGGAGGGATCGCTGCGATCCCATTTTTTATAATTCATTATGGAGCTTTTGTAGCCATTCAGAGTATTCTGGGATTTTCATTGTTTGAAGTAGCTGGGGATGGTGTTATAACAGATAGTCTCGACATTTTAGGTAATTACCAGAAGGTGCTTCAATTTAATGGTATGGGTTGGGTGCTGGGATCCATAATCGCAGGTAATTTAGGCTATTTTTTGAACAATTTCTTGTCTAAAGGAAAGTATAAGGATTACACGGTAGCAGATTTAATGATTACACCATACGTAAGAATTTTTGTGCAGCAGTTTGTAGTAATTCTATCAGGTTTTTTTATGATTGTGTTTTCTTCTGGCTTTGCTGCGGGTGTTTTACTGGTGTTATTTAGGACAATTATTGATTTAATCATAGCTGCTTTTAAAGAAGGTAGCACAATGATGCGGAATATAGCCTTGTACGTAAAGCGTCCCGAACAATCTGTTGAGGAAATTGAGACGGTACTACAGAAAATTTCAGAATAGGGCATTTGCCCCACGGATATGTGAGTGGTGCTCTTGTATATTTGTCTTGTAAGAAAAATGAAACCGTAATAAGTTTTTTTAATATTAAGTGTTTGGAAGTATGGTAGTTTATAAATTGGGGGATTTATGAACTTCTAATAAGAAAAGGTCGTGCTGTGCGCGGCCTTTTTTGCTTAATAAAATAGGGCAGGTGACGTATAGGATTACGCTTTCGCGAAAGCGAACTTTACACCACCAACTCAGAATCACAATGTCTATTTCTCAACTTATACTTTTGTCCTTTTCCACAATAGCCTTGTGTATATCCTACAACTTAAGCCGAAAGAAAACTAAAATCAAAGTGCAACACGAAGAATTAGTCAAAAGAAGCATTGCCAAAATCCAACAGCACAAACGCCAAATAGCCCAGCGTAACGATCATTTAAGTAAATATCATTTACTCAAATATAATCTGGACGAAGCCCTTATCCCGCAACATGAAATTATTTTGTAATTTTCTTGCAACTAACCATTTACGTATGAAAACATTTTTACTCGTTGCTCTTTCTTTTTGTGCGAGCATCCTTCTAAAGGCTCAAACTCCTCAAGAGATAGTAGATAGTATTAAAATCGAGTTATCTAAAAATCCTTTGGACGAACGAAAGGTAAAGCTACTAGGGGATGCGACTTGGTATTACTCGATGATTTCTGCAGATAGTTCCCGTGTTTATGGCTTACAATCTCTAGAGTTTGCTAAGAAAATAGAAGATTCTGTTGCAATAGCGCAAGCATACAACGATCTCGGAATAGCTGAATATGTGGCTGGTAACAATACGGAGTCGATGTCCTATTATGAGAGGGCTCTGAAATTAAGGAGGGCATTAAAAGATACTATGGGTGTAGCCTCTGTATATGGCAAGGTTGCAAATATTTACTTCAAACAAACACTATTTGATAGTGCTACAAAATACTACATAGATGCTATAAAGATATACGAGGACAGAGGACAAGAGCAATTAGCAGCACGATTGCGTGGGAATGTAGGGGCTATAAAAATGGAAATGCAAGATTATGAGAGTGCTCTTGAGTATTATAAGGATAATGAGATTTTCTTTCAACAATTTGGGGATTCGCAATTTCTTGCAAACACCTATATAAATACTGGGAATGTTTATGTAAAACAAAAAATAGAGACAAAGGCTATTGAAAATTTAGAAAAAGGTCTCGCAATGGCAGAGCGTATAGGATATTTGCCATCAGTAGCCGCTTCGATAAATAATCTAGCTGTAATTTATAATGATCGTCAAGAGTTTAAAAAAGCGAAGGATTTAATTCTTAAAGGCTTAGCCATTAGACAGTCTAATCAAGCTGCTTTAGATATAGCAAGTTCTCAACTGTCTCTGGGCATTGCTCATTTAGGACTAGAGGAATATAAGAAGGGAGAAAAGGAATTAACGGAAGCACTTTCCGTATTTAAAAGGGAAGGTAAATTAGACCAGATCGCTCTAACCTACGAAGCGCTCACACGTACTGCCTATGGTCAGGAGGACTGGCAGAAAGCTGAAAAGTATCTTACGGATTACATAATTGCAAGTCAGGCTTTTAGCCAGAAACAGACCCTCTCTGAAGTAACTGAGATGGAAACAAAATACCAAACCGAAAAAAAAGAAAATCAAATCCTAGAGCAACGCGCCCAGCTCGCCGAAAATGAACTGAGCATCCGTAGGAAAAACAACCTTATCTATGGGGCTATCGCTGTTGCCGTGTTACTCGGACTTTTAGGCTATCTGGTTTACAACCAGCAACGTCTCAAGAATCGCCAGCTTAAAAAGGAAAGCGAACTCCAAACGGCGCTGGCGAAAATCGAGACTCAAAACCGCCTGCAAGAGCAACGCCTGCGTATTTCTCGTGATCTGCACGATAATATAGGAAGCCAGCTTACATTTATCATTTCGTCATTAGATACCTTAAAATATGGGCTTAAGGATGCAGATTCTAACGTGACTGATAAGCTTAGCGATATTGCCCATTTCACAAAAACTACCATAAACGAATTACGGGATACCATCTGGGCGATGAACAAGGAGGAAATCACCTTTGAAGACCTACAAAGCCGTATTTCAAATTTTATAGATAGTGCCCGCAAAGCTGCGTCAGATGTAGCTTTTAAATTTAATATAGATGGGGATATTGATAAGCAGTACGCATTTACCTCGGTAGAGGGGATCAATTTATATCGGGTGATTCAAGAAAGTGTAAATAATGGTTTGAAATACGCTTTCGCGAAAGCGGCATCAAATAAAGAAATAAGTGTAAACATCCATCAAGAACCTTCTCAATTTAGAATTAACATCATAGATAATGGTCAAGGCTTTGATACTGGGCAACCGGCCTTGGGGAACGGCTTAAATAATATGAAAAAGCGTATAAAAGATGTAAATGGCGATCTCACTATTTTATCAATAGATTACAGTGGGACGAAGGTTGAATTTACAATACCAAAAACTGTTTAATTTTGGGTACACGCTTTCGCGGAAGCATAAACAAAAGGACATCTGCTTCAAAAACGGATGTCCTTCTCTAATTATAAATAAACAGTTGTTAAAACCGCACCGAAACCTTCCCACGAATGAAAAAAGGTGTTCCTGGCGTAAAGTGGATTTCCTCAACAGGTTCTGGCTCGTTGAAGAGTCTACTTTCTGTGGCAAACTGGGTTTCGTTCCATTCGGTATCAAAAAGATTTTCTATTATGATACCATACGTCCAGCTTCCTCTCGTATAGTTTAGGTTGAGGTCTGTGATAAAATAACCTTCAGCATTTATAGAGTCGTCCTCATTTGCTGGACGGTCATCTACGTAACGATACACCATCGAGCCAGAAAAAGGGCCTAGGTCATCTACAATGAGGCCTCCAGAAGCAGTTAGGTCTGGCGCGAGCGGGATAAAATCTGCTCCTTCGGGTTCTTCAGTACTACGAGCATACGTGTAATTTACGTCACTGTACGCATAAAGCCAGTCGTTGAGCTGGTATCTCGCGCCTACCTCTGCACCCAATCTTCTAGATTTTCCGCTAGGCTCCACGATTCCAGCATCTCCTACGTAAACAAACTCTTGCTCTAAAAACAAACTCCATACGGCAGCATTGAGGACAAGCCTGTCAACAGGTTTAATGATAGTTCCTAAATCAAGTCCATAAGCGGCTGGTAAGATATCCTCACCTTCGTTTGCCACTACTACACGGGTGTCATTTGAGTGAAAGCCTATTCCAGATTTTAAGAAAAATTGAGTTTTAGGAGAAGGGGTATAGAGAATATTAAACTTAGGACTGAAAGCCACCTTGTCCTCACTACGATTGTCGTACGTCTCGCTCAAATCATTTACATAGTCAAACTTAAAATAATCCAATCGTAAGGCGGGATTAAATTTCCAATCTCCTGTTTCAAACTCGGCATTAAAGTAACCGTAACCGTTAAGCTCATCCACATCGCCAAAGGAAAGATTCTCCAGCGTCTCTCTTCTGTTTTTGGTACGGGATAGCTCTACATCATTTACATCGTCATATCTAAAGCCTACCCCGGTTTCAAATTCTACATCAAAAGTTCCCAAGTCTATATTCTTACGCTCAAAAGCCGTGCTAGCCCCGATGATGTAGCGATCTTCCTTCTGTCTAATCTGGTCGCCATTTACGGGGTCTTCCAGAAAAAAAGTAAAGTTAGAGTACAGCTCAAAATCATAATGAGAGACAAAAGCATTGGTTTTAGAGGAATCGTTTCCCCCTAAATTTTTATCGTAATCTAATGTCAGGTTGGTACGGCTGGTCTCTCCACCTTCAGTATCGTCTATCGCTCCAAAACGTGTTATCAACCCCGCATCCACTGCGCGTTGAGGTATCTGTCCAGAGGCGTCCCACTTACTCTGAAAGTGAGAGGCGGTAATATCCAGTTTTTCTTCACCAGGTTTGTTGTATAGATATTTCCCTAAAATATTTATCCTGTTGAAGTTTTGAGGGGACTCCACAGGACCGTCTGTAAAATAAATTTCTGATGCCAGATAAGCCGAGCTGTATTCCTTTTTAAGTACAGGAAACATTCCCACCAGTCGCTGGGTATCAAACTGCCCTGCTTCCAGTGCTATGTAATTATCATCTACTGCGTCGCGCAGTTGCAAGTTTATAAACCCGGCAGTGTCAAAGTTTCCGTAATCTGCATAAAAAGGACCTTTGCCAAATTCGATATTCTCAATCGTTTCTGGAATTATAAAGTGCAGGTCTGAGTACCCCTGCCCGTGGGCGTGCGACACCATATTTACAGGCATTCCGTCCACATTTAGAGAGAGATCTGTACCGTGGTCTATGTCAAAACCACGCAGGAAAATTTGCTCGGCCTTCCCGCCACCAGCGTGTTGACCTATGATGAGTCCAGGGACTTTGCGCAGGATTTCTTGTGATGACTTTACAGGGTTGACCTTAGTGTCTATATCTACAATCCTGCTCAATTGATTGATTTCAGAAACAAGGACAACTTGATCTAAGGACAAAGATTGAGGGACAAGTATAATTGTTACTGATCCATTTATCTCCTCTGTCGTAGGTTGAAACAGAAGTGTTTCATATCCCAGGCTAGAAAAATAAATGGAGTCCCCAGCTTTTGTATTCGCCAGCTTAAAGTAACCTGTGGCATTTGTATGATTGTGCTGTCCAGAAGTTTTATTAAAAATGTTTGCGTTTTCTATGGGTAGCCCTTTGGGATTTTCCACATTTCCGCTTAAGTTTTGTCCATAAAGCGGACTTAAAAGGAGCACAAGAAGTACTCCAAGTATGATTTTCATAATGATTTAGGTTTTAGATATAGTAAATGAGCATCACAAGATGTATCCGATTTTTTAAAAATGGATAAGGTGATTTTTGTAAGAATCTCTAGACTTGTGGAGGTGCAGTGGGAACGGCAGTAATGGCGGTGTATGGAATCATTTGATAATTCCAGTGTTGTCCTTTTCGAACTGTAATGTAGGTGGTAAAGTATATCGCATCATCCCGAGATGGAATATGCTTGTCTATTATAATTTGGTTTTTTGCAATGGCATTGTGTTCTGAAGTTTTAATTCCTTGCGTAATGTCCTCAATCAGTTTTAAGAAATGGTGCTCGTGCTGTATGATGCCTGTATGTTGATTGTCAATATGATGGTGATTAGAACCACTGTCATGATGGTGATGACTCAGGGCTCCATCTGAGAGTTCGTGAGATATCTCGTGAGCTAAAGAAACAATATGTTCTTTTACTGGCGATAATAGATAGATTACAGCAATTCCTAGGGCAAGAATGCGGGTTATTGTTGATATGAAATTTAGTGGCTTCAGGTTCTTTTACTTCGTTAATACAAGAATTACGTATTAAGAAGAGCCTCGGTTTTCATTTAAGAATACTTTGTGAAAGTTGTATGAATTTGCTTTCACAAAACTTGTGCTGAGCGGAGTCGAAGTTGCGTAAAAAACACCACCCACCTTATTTTAACAAAATCCTAACACCTCAGCCTGTAACAGAATATTCCTAAAGTAGTCTATAATAGTGACTATACCGAAAGCTAACCAAAAGTCCCTCCACATAGTCTTAACAAGGATTTCACACAATTTGAGTTATTCATAACTAATATTGTCTGGATAAAGCGCTGTTTATGATTGAGATACAAAATTTGCATAAATCGTACCAGATGGGGAGTAATTCTCTGCACGTACTTAAGGGAATTGACTTTTCTGTGAAGGAAGGTGAACTTGTGTCTATAATGGGCTCTTCGGGATCGGGAAAATCGACGTTACTTAATATCCTCGGGATGCTGGATGAGGCAGACGAAGGTTCATATGACTTAGATGGGGTCCTCATTAAAAATCTGAATGAGAAAATTGCCGCACAATACAGAAATAAATTCTTGGGCTTTATTTTCCAATCCTTTAACCTTATCAATTATAAAAACGCGCTGGATAATGTCTCGATGCCCTTGTATTATCAAGGCGTAAAACGCTCAGAACGCACGGATAAAGCAATGCACTATCTTGAGAAAGTGGGTTTAGCACAATGGGCACATCACTTACCTAGCGAACTATCTGGTGGTCAGAAACAACGTGTTGCCATTGCAAGAGCACTTGCCAGCGACCCAAAAGTCCTCCTGGCAGATGAGCCTACAGGAGCACTAGATACTAAAACTTCCTACGAAGTAATGGAGCTGATACAAGGTATAAACGACGAGGGAAAAACAATACTGGTCGTAACCCACGAACCGGACATCGCCGAAATGACAAAGCGTATCGTAAATCTCAAGGACGGGCGCATAATAGATGATACTCTTGTAAATCAAGTAAAAGCCAGTACTCATGTTTGATATCGAACGCTGGCAAGAAATATTTGAGACACTTGGAAAGAATAAGCTACAGACATTCTTAACAATGGTCTCCGTATTCTCTGGAGTACTTATTCTTATCATTCTTATTGGTTTCAGTAATGGTATACAGAATGGTGTAAAAAGCCAGTTTGAGCAAGATGCTACGAATAGAATTTTTATACGTACAGGTGTAACTACAAAGGAATATAAAGGACTGAACTCAGGCCGCTACATCCAAATGCATAATTCAGACTTTGAGGGAATCAATACGAAGTATGAAGACCAAATAGAATACAAAACAGGTATTTATAACATCTGGGGTGGTCAAGTGACATACAAAAGAGAAAACGGGAATTACCGTATAGAAGGCGCGCATCCCGAACAACAATTTATTGAAAATGCTTCAATGGTTGCTGGGCGTTTTATTAATGAGGACGACGTAGCCGAATCCCGTAAGATTGCCATTATAGGGAACCAAATCAAGCAAGACTTATTTAAAAATGAAGATGCTGTAGGAGAGATGATTCAGGTCTTCGGCATAAACTTTAAGGTGGTCGGTGTATATTCTGATCCTGGAGGGGAACGAGAGGAGACCCGTGTTTTTATTCCGTTGCCTACGGCACAGCAAGTATTTAATGGTAGTGATCGCATACGGTCAATGGCATATACAATCAAAATGTCAGATAACTTTGACGAAGCCGTGGGAATGTCTATGGCGCTCGCAAAAAGTTTTGAAGACGATATAAAAACAAAATATAGTATCGCTCCAGATGATAGGAGTGCCGTACGGGTAAACAACACTTTAGAGGAGGCCCGTAAAATTTATAGCCTTATTGATACCATTGCAGCTGTGTTTTGGTTTATCGGGATTGGAACCATTATCGCAGGAGTGGTGGGTGTAGGTAATATCATGCTCATTGTGGTAAAAGAACGGACTAAAGAGATAGGAATACGTAAAGCATTAGGAGCATTACCTAGTTCTATCATTGGGATGATCTTACAAGAGGCTATTTTTATAACTGCCATTGCTGGATTTTCAGGACTCTTTCTTGGCGTCATAGCGCTCAATATTGCAAGTCCGCTTATTGATAGTGATTTTATAAAATTCCCACGAGTAAATTTTGCAACATCAATAACTATTGTAATGATTATTGTTATCGCAGGTGCGCTAGCAGGATATTTTCCAGCACGGCGCGCGGCAAATATTAGACCTATTGAGGCTTTAAGGGATGAATAGTGGTGGGTACGCTTTCGCGAAAGCGTAAAAAAGAGAATACAACAAAGATTGATTAATACATAAGTGAATGTTTAACAAAGAACGCTGGTCAGAAATATTAGAAGCATTGAATGCTAATAGGTTCCGAACGCTATTGACGGCTTTTGGTGTCTTTTGGGGGATTCTGATATTAGTATTGCTACTGGCACTGACTAATGGTTTAAGAAAAGGAGTCTCTGCCGACTTTGGAAACTTTGCGTCTAACTCGATGTTTATCTGGGGGCAAAGTACCTCTAAGCCGTATAAAGGTTTGCCTAAAGGACGACGAGTCCAGTTAAAAATAGACGACGCGGCCGCGTTAAGAGAACAAGTGCCAGAGCTTAAAATCATATCACCACGCAATCAGCTAGGTGGGTACCAAGGAGCAAATAATGTGACGCGCAAAGAAAAGACCGGTGCTTTTAGTGTGTCTGGAGATTATCCAGAGTTTATAGAACAAGAACCTATGGATATTACCGCAGGACGTTTTCTAAGCTATTCTGATATAGAGGAGAAACGTAAGATTGCAGTGATTGGGAAGGATGTAGTAAAAGGTTTATTTGATTACGGAGAGGAGCCCGTGGGAGAATATATCGAGATTAATGGAGTGAATTTTATGGTGGTGGGTGTTTTTCAAGCGGCCAATAGCAACGGGAATGAGGAAGAAGAGGCAAATACGATATTTATTCCGTTTACCACATTTTCACAAGCTTTCAATCGCGGTGATAATGTTGGGTTTTTTGCGCTGACAGCTTTTGATGAAACGAGTATTACAGAGCTCAAACCGCGTATTATTGAAATATTAAAAACCCAACGCACGATCCACCCAGATGACGAACGAGCAGTAGGTAATTTTGATAGAGCAGAAGCATTTGGGCGTATCACAGGGCTTTTTGATATCCTGACGCTAGTAGGATATATAGTAGGAGGTCTTATCCTGCTCTCTGGAGTTATCGGGATTATTAATATAATGCTCATAGTGGTAAAGGAGCGAACTAAAGAAATAGGGGTGCGCCGCGCTCTAGGCGCGAGTCCTTGGAACGTGCGTTCACAAATTTTACAAGAATCAATGGTACTCACATTAATCTCTGGTATGTTTGGTATTGCAGTGGCCTCTGGAGTGATCTGGGTGATGAACTATGCGCTGGGACCATCGGGAGCAGTGGAGAACTTTGCAAATCCCTCAGTAAACGTTACCGTAGCACTAGTTGCGCTCGGAATACTTATAGTTGCTGGATTACTTGCTGGATTAATACCTGCTGTAAAGGCCACACAAATAAAACCTATAGACGCTTTGCGCATAGAATAAAGTAGAAAAATCAATCAATAGAAAATAGAATACAATGAAAAGAACCGGAACCATCATTTTCTTATTATTTATAGTCGTAGCCTTCCTTTTTGGGATACGATATTTATGGCTCAAGGATAAACAAGATCCCGTAGTTTATGATACGGAGCAAGCGAGTATTCAAACCATTGTTAGAAAAACTGTGGCAACGGGAAGCATAGTCCCTAAAGAAGAGGTCCTAATCAAGCCAAATATCTCAGGAATCATCAAAGAAATTTATGTAGAGGCTGGCGATAATATTAAATCAGGTGACCTCATTGCCCAAATAGAAGTAGTGCCTAATGTATCTTCTCTTACAAATGCAAAAAATAATATTGCAGCTGCAAGAACGGCCGTTGAAACCGCAAAGTTAGCTTTTGAAAATCAGAAGAGTATTTATGATCGCCAGAAAGCCCTTTTTGAAAAAGGAGTTATATCGGCAAATGATTTTGATGGTATTCAGAATTCTTACAATCAAGCAGAGCAACGTGTGAAGCAAGAACAGGTAAATTATACTAGTGCTGCGCAGAACTATGATATCATAAAGACAGGAACTACAAGCGGTTTAGGAAATGCTGCAACCACACAGATACGTTCTACCATTACTGGGATGATTCTGGACGTACCCGTTAAAGCAGGGAATCAAGTGATTGAGGCAAATAACTTTAATGATGGTACGACCGTCGCCACGCTTGCTGATGTAGATAAGATGATTTTTGAAGGTAAAGTAGATGAGAGTGAGGTAGGAAAGATTAAAGAGGATCTCCCACTAGAAATTACGGTGGGTGCAATAGAGAATAAAACCTTTGACGCAACACTAGATTACATCGCTCCAAAAGGCGTTGCCGAAAATGGTGCCATCCAGTTTGAAATTAAAGGGACGCTTAAAAAGACAGATTCTACCACATTCATACGTGCAGGACTAAGTGCAAATGCGAGTATCATTCTTCAAAAGGCAGAAGATGTTCTGGCCGTTAAGGAAGCGGTAGTACAGTATGACCCAAAAACCAAAAAACCTTTTGTAGAGGTGGAGATAGGTGACCAGCAATTTGAACGTCGTGATATTGAGATGGGCGTGAGTAACGGTATTTTTGTCGAGGTAAAAAGTGGTATTACTAAAGATGATAAGATCAAGGTCTGGAATCAAATTAAGGCTCCTACAGGCTTCGGCGGTAGAGGCTAAGGGAAATATAAACGCTTCTTAGGAGGCGTTTTTCTTTGGTTTTACGCTTTCGCGAAAGCGGACTCAAAAAAATAATTAACATTTATTGTAACATAAAACAGATTCAATAGTCATATTGGACATCAATCAGGATTATGAAAAAAGCACTATTATTTTGTATCACAGCAATGCTTGCCACAGTAACTTTTGGGCAGGATAAAAAATGGACACTTCAGGAATGTGTACAATATGCATTAGATAATAATATTACTATACAACAATCTGAACTTGCGCTTTTAAATGCAACAATAGACAAGTCTGATGCTATCGGAAATTTTGTTCCTAATGTAAATGCAAGAGCAAATGTATCAGAAAACACAGGTCTGAGTTTTAACCCAGTAACAAACCAGCCACAAACGGTTACCACTCTTAATGCTACTGGCGGAATTAATCTAGGGTATACTCTCTTTGATGGTCTAAGGAATTTACGACAATTGCAACGAGCAGATCTTAACAGGGTAGCTTCAGAATTTAACTTGGCAAGAGCAAAGGATGATATTGCCTTACTCGTTTCTAACGCATTTTTAGACATTATCCTAAACAAGGAAAATTTAAAGACTATTAAGGCGCAAAATGAAATAACGCTCGAGCAAATTGAACGCACCCAGCAATTGGTAGATGGAGGAGTATTGCCTAAAGGCGATTTGCTAGAAATTAGAGCTACTGCTGCAACAGAGAGACAACGTATAGTGGCAGCAGAAAATGCGGTAGAATTATCGAGAATAAGTCTCGCGCAATTACTTGCTGTAGATAATTATCAGGCGTTTGATGTTGTAGATGGGGTGTATGATGTGTTCGGCGATGAGATTTTGGACTTGCCAGTAGGTACGATCATAGATAGTGCAAGAACAAATCGTTTTGAAGTAAAAATTGCAGAGCAAAATTTAGAATTAGCCAAGAAAGATTTACAGATAAGTAAAGGGGCTAGGTATCCTACGCTTTCAGCATTTTTTGGATATGATACGCGATTTACTACTAATGATTTTATAGATATACCATTTGAAACCCAGATTTATAATAATGATGGTATAAACTATGGACTCAGTCTGAACATACCTATTTTAAACGGTTTTTCTGTACGTAACGGGATACGTCGTAACAAGATTAATGTACAAAGCAATGAGGTTGCAGTACAACAGGCCAGATTAGACCTAGAGGCTAATGTGTATCAAGCTTACACAGCTGTTAAGGCTGCAAAAGAGAGTTACGAGGCTGCAAGGATTGCGGTAGAGTCCCAAGAGCTTGCCTATCAGTATGCAACAGATCGTTACGATGTGGGACTTACAAATGCCTTTGACTTTAGTCAGAGTAAATTAAGATATGATAACGCTCAGATCGAACTGGCGCGTTCTAAATATGATTACATTTTCCGTATTAAGGTACTCGAGTTGTTTTACGGTGTACCTGCTACGGAGCTTAAATTCTAACCAAAATGAATAAAACTCTAAAAATAATTCTGATTGTCGCAGTACTATTAATTCTAGGTCTCTTGGGGGCAAAGTTTACTGGCTTGTTAGGAGAAAATGATAACTCTAAGGAGGTTTCATTAGAAAAAGTACAGCGCACTACTATTACAGAAACGGTGGCGGCAACTGGAAAAATACAACCAGAGGTTGAGGTGAAGCTCTCTTCAGAGGTCTCTGGAGAAATTATAGACCTCCCAATAGTCGAAGGACAGGATGTAAAGAAAGGCGACCTTCTAGTAAGAATTAATCCTGATTTAGTTCAAGCGGCTGTAAGCCAGACTCAAGCAGCGCTACAAAACAGTCGAGCGGGTCTTGCACAGGCTGAGGCAAGTTTAAATCAGTCTAAACTTACCTTTGAACGTAACAAACCTTTGTTCGAAAAAGGAGTAATCTCAAAAGCAGATTTTGAGCGTGCGCAAGCAGAATATGATATTGCTAAGGCAAATCGTGAGAGTGCATATTTTAACGTACAAAGCGTAGCAGCTCAGGTAAAACAAGCTAGAGATAATCTAGGTCGTACTTCTATTTTTGCCCCACGTGATGGGACAATCTCAATGCTTAATGTGGAGCTAGGGGAGCGTGTGGTGGGAACAGCACAAATGGCAGGTACAGAGATTGTACGTGTTGCAAACTTAAATAATATGGAGGTTGAGGTAGACGTAAACGAAAATGATATTGTAAAAATATCAGTTGGAGATGAAGCCATTGTAGAGGTAGATGCTTATTTAAAAAAGCAGTTTAAAGGAGAGGTTACCGAGATTGCAAACTCTGCCGAGGCAACTCTTACGGCAGATCAAGTAACAAATTTTAAAGTAAAAATTCGTATTCTTGAGGAGTCATATAAGGATCTTCTAGAGGGGAAGAAGGCAACTTATTCTCCATTCCGACCGGGTATGACTGCTACTGTAGATATAGTGACTACGAGAAAAGAAAATGTAATTGCTGCGCCTATAAGTGCTATTACTATAAAAACAGATACGAGTAGCACACGAGGGTCAAAATCTAACGAGTCTATTGGTGGAGATAAAGAAAAGTTTGAATGTGTTTTTGTGCGTAATGGAGATGAGGCAAAGCTCCGTGTTGTAAAAACAGGTATACAAAATGATGAAAATATTGAAATTTTATCTGGTTTAGAAGAAGGGGAGGAAATCATTACAGGACCATACAAGTTGGTTACCAAAACACTTAAAACCGGTGATAAAATAAAAGAAGAATCGGCTCCAGGAGATGCTGGAGATAGTGAAGATGAGTAACAATAAGAAGTACATACTTTGTTTAGAGACAGCCACCACAAATTGTTCGGTGGCTTTGTCTTTTGGGGGTAAACAAGTCGCCATCAAAGAGGATTATGACGTAAAATACTCTCACGCAGAACGCTTGCATATTTATATCGAAGAGGTGCTCGCTTTCGCTAAAATTTCCAAAAATGACCTGAGCGCCATTGCCATAAGCAAAGGTCCTGGGAGCTATACAGGATTACGTATAGGCGTTTCTGCGGCAAAAGGATTGTGCTTTGCCTTAGATATTCCTCTAATTTCTATACCGACACTTGATGCGCTCGCCTTGCAAGCAACTCCATCTAAGGGTGATCTTATTATCCCAATGCTAGACGCACGTAGGATGGAAGTATACAGCGCAGTATATGATACTTCATTCAAGCAAATAAGAAAGACACAAGCCCAAGTCCTAACGGAAGAAAGCTTTACAAGCTTTTTAAATGATGGGGTAGTTCATTTTATAGGTAATGGCGTAGAAAAGTTTGCTGCCGTTTGTAAGCACGCTAATGCTCGATTTATTTCAGGCAAACTTCCTTCTGCAAAGGAGCTTTGTGACATTGCTTGGGCGAAGTTTGAAAATCAAAACTTTGAAGACGTCGCATATTTTGAGCCTTACTATCTCAAAGACTTTATCGCTGGTAAACCAAAGAAGAAATAGTTTTCTTTTGCTTTCGCGAAAGCAAAAAAATCAAGCTTCTACCGCATTAGTAAGAAATGAAATCTTAGGTTAGGATTTTACCCTTCTTTGTGTATCTCAACACTATGTGGATAAGGAATCTCAATCCCAGCAGCATCTAGTGCTAGTTTACAGTTCTCAATCGTTTGGAAATATACATCCCAATAATCCTCTGGCTTAGCCCAAGGCCGCACCTCAAAATTTACAGAACTATCTGCAAGCTCGCCCACTCCGACAAAGGGCGCAGGATCTGAGAGTACCTTCTCTTGGGAAGTCATAGCTCCTAGCAGAACCTCTTTTGTTTGTTTGATATCTGCATCATAAGATACACCTATGGTAAGGTCTACTCGTAGTCTTCCCAATTGCGTATAATTTGCAATGTTTCCATTAGATAGTGATCCGTTGGGTATTATGATTTCCTTATTGTCCGGAGTTGTAATACGTGTTTTAAAGATTTGAATATTTGTTACGGTTCCTATCTCTCCTTGCGCTTCAATTAGATCTCCTACTTTAAACGGTTTAAAAAAGAGGATAAGAACTCCTCCTGCAAAGTTACTCAAGGATCCTTGTAAGGCAAGTCCAATCGCAAGACCAGCGGCTGCTAGGATAGCTGCAAACTGTGTTGTGTCTAGTCCAAGGTTACCTAATATAGCGATGATGAGCATTATCTTAAGAGCAGATGTGATGAGGCTCACAAGAAACCCAGTCATCGTATCATCTATACGTTTATTTGCAATCATTTTTGCGCGCATAAACTTAGAGACCTTTTTAATGATCCAAGAGCCTATAATCCAAGTAAGAATAGCTCCTACGATACGCATTCCATATAGTGTTACGTACTCTGAAATGTTCTCTAGGTATTTTTGATATTTTTCCATCTGATGAGGTTGTATTGCTATTAAAGCCAAAAAGATACAGAGATTTCAGATTACCACAAACAAAAAATCCCGCGAGGAGCGGGATTTTTTTATTAATTAAGTTTCTGATTAGGATACGTTTTCGGTATACATATGTACGTCTCGCTGAGGGAAAGGAATCACGATTCCTGCAGCTTCTATTCTCTTCTTACCTTCTTCAAGTATAAGCCACCTTAAATTCCAGAAATCTTCATTTTTTGCCCAGTAGCGCAACGAGAGATTTACACTGCTATCTGCAAGCTCCGTTACTACGATCATAGGGAACTTGCCTTCTTCTTGTATGACCGTCTCTTGCTCATTTGTAAGGGCAAGAAGGATATCTTTTGCTTCTTTGATATTACTGTCATACGAAATGCCCCAAGTAAGCGCTTCTTTACGAATACCTTCAGAAGTAAAGTTTACAATAGTCTCATTAGATAATTTTCCGTTAGGAATCACGGCAAGTTGATTGCCAAAGGTATTGAGCTTAGTTTGAAATATTGAAATTTCTTTTACGGTCCCTTCCTGGCCTTGGGCTTTTATAAAATCACCCACTTTAAAGGGTTTTAAAAGCAAAATCAAAACACCACCAGCAAAGTTTGCGAGAGAACCTTGTAATGCAAGTCCTATAGCAAGTCCTGCAGCTCCAATTATAGCAACTAGGGAGGTCGTTTGCACCCCTACTTGAGTAATGACTAAAACGAATAGTATAATTTTAAGAGTCCAGTTTACTAGATCTGCGATAAACTTCTCTAAAGTCGGTTCATAGTCCTTTTTTGTAAAAAATTTATTGACTAAACGTTTAATAACTCTAATAATCCACAAACCTATAAAAAGTAGGAGCACGGCACTTATAAATCCGGGAATAAAATCCCAGATCCACTTAATTGCATTGTCTATATGTTCTTGATAGTTATTCAATTCTTTCATTTTTTATTTTTTGCAAAATTCTCGTGATAGACAGACAATCCACAATTTTCAAAGCTAAAATTCTGTTAATTCTCAATAAGCGCGAGCGCTTCACCTACAGTTCTTACAGGGAGCTTACAGGCATTGTTCACACACACATATATTAATGTTTCTCCTTCTAAAAATCGACCTTCAAAGATCTCTTGCTTACTAGCACTTGTGCTTGCTGCGATGAGCTTGTTGGGAAGGTAGTTTTTATTAAGCTCATTTAGAATCTTAATAGCATCAGGACCAACAACCACAAGTTCATAGTAAGGATTTGTGTAGTTGAGCATCAGATCCATCCAATTGCTAAAACTAGTTGGACTACGCTCAATATCCGATTGGATGTTATTGAGCATCGCCGCTGCGGTATTTGTATAATTACGATTGAGATAATAGTGCGATAAAGTAAATATGTTTTTTGCCATCATTGAGTTTGAAGCCGGAATTACATTGTCATAGTACTCTGTATTTCTCGAGACGAGTCCAGTATCCTCATTAGAGGTAAAATAGAACATGTTATTTTCTGGATTATGAAAGTGCTCAAAGGTATAGTCTGTTAGCCTTTTTGCGGTTTCAAGCCATTGAGTGTCAGCAGTTATTTCAAATAGGGTTATAAATGCATCTATTACAGCAGCATAATCTTCAAGGTAGGCATTAGTCTTTGATTTTTCGGCTGCAAAGGTTCGGTTAAGGCCACCATCACTGCGCAACATATTGTTTTTTATAAAATCAGCATTTTTTAGCGCGGCTTTTAAGAATTTCGGCTCTTGGAATACTCGGTAGGCATCTGCATAACCTTTTATCATCAATCCATTCCAGCCAGTCAAAACTTTATTATCGAGGCGAGGTTTGCTTTTTTTGCTTTCGCGAAAGCGCAATAATTCCCCACGCCATTGTTTTTTCTTCTCCTTAAACTCCTGAAGCGAAATGTTGTGTTCCTCTACAAATGAGATGTCATTATCTTGCCGAATCAGGACATAATTTTCATTCTCCCACTTCCCAAAGTCATTCACATTATAATATTCAGAAAATAGGAGAAAATCCTCACCCAGCAATTCCTGTAACTCGGGTTTAGTCCAAACATAATAGGCTCCTTCTTCCAGCTCACCTTCTTCGGTGAGGCTATCTGCGTCTAGTGCGCTGTAAAAACTTCCTGCTTCTGTGGTCATTTCTCGTGCAACATAATCGAGCGTTTCATATACAGTTTCTTTGTAGAGCTCATTTTTTGTTGCGAGATACGCATCACTATAAAGACTTACGAGTTGCGCATTGTCGTATAACATCTTTTCAAAGTGAGGGACGTGCCATTTCATATCTGTACTATATCGAGCAAAGCCTCCTCCTATGTGATCGTTTACACCGCCAAAGGCAATTTGCTCGAGTGTCGTATTCACATATTCCATAAGCTCCTCGTCCTGCGTTTGCTGGGCATAACGTAAAAGAAAATGATAGTTGCTGGGCATCATAAATTTAGGGGCACGATTTAACCCTCCTTGACGAGTATCCCAAGTTCTTGCCCAGCTCTCGATCGCTTTCGTTAGGGTTTCTTGTTCAAACTTTGGTTTATTGGGATTAGGAGTTACAACATCTAGCGTTTCTAGGCCAGAAGCGAGCTTCTCGGCGTATTCGGTTAACTTGTTTGGGTCATCATTATAAATTGTCGAGACTTGACTTAAAGCATTTACCCAGTCATCCTTTGGGAAGTACGTTCCGCCCCATACAGGTCTTCCGTCGGGTAGAGCAATAGCATTAAGTGGCCAGCCTCCTCTTCCTGTAATGAGTTGTACTGCATTCATATATACGTTATCCACATCCGGACGTTCTTCTCTATCTACTTTTATGTTAATGAAATTTTCATTCATAAATTTTGCTACTAGGGTGTCTTCAAAGCTCTCGTGCTCCATAACATGGCACCAATGACATGATGAATAGCCTATACTGATAAGTAATAGTTTGTTTTCCTTTTTAGCTTCTGCCAGCGTTTCTTCATTCCACGGTTTCCAATTTACTGGGTTATGCGCGTGCTGCAAGAGGTAAGGACTAGTCTCATCTATTAAGGCATTAGTATATGGGTGCATTTCTTCATTTTTTGGTTGATTGGTACAGCTCCAGAGTAATAAGGCTGTAACGGTCGCGATTAGGTGGGTGCAAAATTTCATAGGTCAAAAATACGAACAAAAAAAAGTCGCACGATATCGTGAGACTTTTGGATTTTTAGTTTTGTGAGATTTTTATTTAACCTCAAATGTAATCTTGCAATTCATACGGTACTCCTTGATTTTTCCATCAGAGACAACTGCATTTTGCTCATTTACATAAAGAGATTTGATGTTTTTAACACTTTTACTTGCGTGTGCGAGTGCATTTGCCGCTGCTTCTTCCCAGCTATTCTCAGAACTTGCTAGTACTTCTATAACTTTTAATACTGCCATAATCTTGTTTTTAGTTAAAAATTTAGACTGTAAGTTACAAATAATCAGAGAGTAATAAAAAAGGTTATGAATAACTTAACCGTTTATGGCCTCAACCATATTAATTTTTCCAGGGAGCATTTGTTTAAGCATGTTTTCTATACCGTTTTTAAGGGTAAATGTAGAGGAGGGGCAGCCACTACAGGCACCTTGCAGTACGACAGCAACATTTTGCGTTTTCTTATCATAGCTTTTAAACATAATATTCCCACCATCACTAGCGACTGCAGGCTTCACGTACTCCTCAATGATATTTACAATTTCTTTTGAGATATCATCCAGTCCTTCAAAAGCAATTTCTGCTTTTGCTTCTACTTCCTTTGGAGTTTGTAGTTGTGCAGCTGTCACGATTTCTTTTCCTTCGTGTATAAAATTGCGTATAAATTCTCTTGTTTCGGTAACAACCTCATCCCAATCTGCAATTTCATACTTCTGGACAGAAACATAGTTTTCGTCCATAAACACTTCTTTAACAAAAGGAAAACTAAACAATGCTTTTGCAAGAGGAGCTTCTTTTGTGTCGTCTATAGTTTTAAACTCAAATGGAGCCGTAACAAGCTTCTTGTTTGCCACAAATTTAAGTGTTGACGGATTTGGGGTTGCTTCCGCATAAACCGTTACAGGAATTTTCTTGGCGGCAATATCCTCAATGATGATCACTCCATTGTCATTAAGAAAATCTTCAATTTGATTTGCGACTTCATCTTGAATATCAATCCACTCCACGATATTGTACTTTTCTATAGCTACAAAGTTTTGAGCGATATAGACCGTCTTTACAAAAGGTAAGTAAAATAGCTGTTGTGCTAGTGGTGAATTACCAGCCTCGTCAATATTCTTAAATTCGTAGCTGTTGTGATTAACCAAGAATTCATTTGCTTGAAACTTTTTGATCGCACTATTTGTAGTGCTCTCTACGGTAATAGAAAAGGTTGCCATTTATTTTAATTTTGTCACAAAGGTACTAAGTCTAATCGCCAGGACATAAAATTAAAACTCAAAAAATCAGCGGTCCATTCAATATTTACTTCTAAAAGCCGTTATCCCTGCGTTAGTCATTGGATTTATGGCTGATTTTAAGCGCATTTGTATATATTTGCGCGCCCATTAAAAAATTTACCTACTGCGATATGAAAAGAAACCTACTCTTTTTATCCATATTTTTATTGTTGTTTTCCGCTTTCGCGAAAGCGTATGCGCAACCAGTACCCGTTATAACCACACCAGATGGTTCAGACCAAGTATGTGGCGACCGTGTCATACTAAATGTTGCCAATGATCCCACGTTTACGTATCAATGGCAGCAGTTTAATTTTTCCAGTATGATGTACGTCAATGTTGGAACAAATATGTCTTCTATTCAAGTCGTTGACGATATGGATGGTCTTGAACGTGTTCGTGTAATAGTAACAGATGCAATGGGGATGACAGGAACTGACGAGATTGATATACTCTTTTTCAATCCGCCGTCCATAGGTGTGCCTATAGACCTCGAGTTATGTGATCGCACTATTGGAGATACTCCAGCACAATGGAATGACGGTATAGCAAATTTTAATCTCAATGATAACTTTAATCTCATTCTTAATGGTCAAAATGGAATGCAGTTTCGAGTGAGTTATCATACCTCAATGGGAGATGCAGAAAATGACATTGCCGAAATTATGACTCCTGCATCATATCCATCTGCGGGTGGCGAAACTATTTGGGCACGTGTTGATAATGCTGGATATGGTGCAAACCCAATGCAATGTTTTGCGGTAGCATCATTTACACTCACAGTAACACCTAATCCTTTATCAAATACACCACCTGATTTAGAAGTTTGTGACCTGGACAATGATGGCTTTGCACCTTTCATTCTCACAGATCAAAATACTGCAATCACAGGGGGCAATCCATTATTAAACGTTTCCTACCATCCAACCCTTATAGATGCAGAGCAAGATACTAATGAGCGATTTGACGGATATATAAACAATACAATAGATGTAGAGTTGTTTTTTGCCAGAATTGAAGACCCAGCAACGGGTTGTTTTAGTACGGAGCAATTTCAGCTCATCGTTCTAGACACCCCAATGCCCAATGACACTCCTGACGACTATGCTCTTTGTGATTTTGACGGGGATGGTCTTGAGGTTTTTGATCTTACCAGCCGTGAGATGGATGTCCTTGGCGGGCT